>JAOPTR010000015.1:0-24120 GCA_051531935.1 Hyphomicrobiales bacterium | reverse complement strand
TCGTTGATGAACTGCCAAAATTCGGGGTCACGTCTCTGCCCGTTGGTCAACACCGCAAAACGCCTGTCGTCCTCTGGCAGCGGAATGGCGTCAGGGTTATTAGTCATTATTATGCTCGTGAGAGACGACACCGCGTCGATCGAACCTTCGCCCTTCAACACATATTGTTTCTCTGTCGGGCGCGGCTCGACGGTCTCTTTCAGGTGCTCATACACATTATGCTTTGCTTTATACGACGACACATCGCCAGTCGCCGAGCTTTCATTAACAATGGCAAACAACGCATTTAGTGCCCATTCCGTATATTGTGATTGATAGTTCTGCCCCGAGAATATATCGAAGCTCACATTTTTTACGTAGCGGTTACCAAACAATAGTTTCAACAGCACGCCAAACGTCCCGCGCCCTGTACCGAAGTCTCGCGCCACCATGATGATAGCAGGCCCAGGCACATGAGGGTTTTTCCATTTATACGCCAACCACTGCATGAACCATTTACGCTCGCGCTCGTCTGGCACCAACTGCTCCATAAGTGCGACCCCGCCGTCCGCGGTGCCCCCATGCATTGAACCTAAATTCGGTGGGCGATAAGTATTAATCCATAGCCGTTCGTGTTCATCAAATGTAGGACGCTCCATATCTGGCCGCATTCGCGTGCCCGACACTTCTATACGGTTGGGGTTCGAGAGCCACACATCGACGGGGTTGATCTTTTTCTCCCCTCCTTTTGGCCCGACCTCAACACCGCAGTAGGGCATCATTGAGGTGCGAAAATTTGCCAGTGTGAACTTTTCGTCGTCCGACACCGACCATAAGGGGATAATTGGAGTGGATTTAGACGAGGGCATGAATGCGTATGAGTTCATAAGCTTTGCCGCGCCTGATACGTGATCGTCATTGGAGTTCATCTTTGACTGGCGTTTATCCAGTTTTTCACGCAGCCTCTCGGCGATGCGGTCAACTAGCTCTCGGTTGTCCACAGGCGCGATGGCAGCAGGCATGTGGGTCATTCCTTCAGCGCTTTCCCATATGGTGAGGTGGTTTGAACCGTTCACGCCCACAATACAGCGGGACGTGTTGCCCGAATTTTCACCCTCAAGCCAGTCGGCGGAGCAGCGGCCATTATACCCGTCGCGCACCATTTCTTGCAGCTCCACCATGCCCACGTTTGAGCCGTCGTGCAGATCGAATGTCATATCTTCGGTGAGATCGTAAACCTTACCTGGTTGGCCTTCACCTGCCGTGGTGCGGGCAACAACGGTGAAGCCTTGCAGTTTCAACTCGCCTTCGGCGGCGTCTATCATTTCAAATAGTTGGGTTTTGGACACGACTGGCAGCGCGTTAAGTGGTACGTCCTCGGGGCTTTCGTCGTTCCACTGGTAGGATATTTTGGTGTCGCCATCATCATCTTTAGTATGTGGGCCGTACGAACCAAAGTAGCGAGGTGAACCCCCGCCAAATATTTCAACGCAATGGGTGGCATCATCTTTGGTGTCTTGAGGGCCAACCCACTTGCGGCTGTGCAGGCGTGAGAATAAATCATCGGTGCGCACATACCATGCGAGCTTGTGGCCTTTACCTCGACGCTCTAGGCGGTACGGTTCGATGGCTTCGGGCAACACCGCGATCATGGCCTCGCAAACGTCGTCGATAATGCGGTGGTCAATATCAATATCAATAACGCATAAACCATTCTCAACACGTATAGCCGTGGCGTCGTTCTTAGAC
Source organism: Hyphomicrobiales bacterium (assembly GCA_051531935.1). Lineage (GTDB taxonomy): Bacteria > Pseudomonadota > Alphaproteobacteria > Rhizobiales > OSC116 > OCS116. Next base: position 22,392 of record JAOPTR010000015.1, on the reverse strand, counting down.
TGCCGTGCCCAAACTTTCTCGATCTGGTGCTCGTCGATAGGGGCGGTGGGCCACCCCTTCAAAAAGCATCGCTTGTCATATGAGGGTATGCAACTATATCCGTTATTTAGAAGTTGCCGACGTAGTTTTGTTATTACTCTGAGGTTGCTCATTTTACGCCTCCTTTGAGCAATGGGTTCATTGCTGTGGAAGTACATTTATTTTCGTCAAGAAAATTGTTTAGATCAGATTGGCGGTAACGAACCAGTCTACCAAGTTTGATAAAAGCTGGTCCAACGCCTTCAAGGCGCCATCTTTGCAATGTACGTGCGGAAATTGGCGTTTGATTCCCTCCAAGAAAAATGGCGGTAGCATTTTCATCATATAGAATGTTATCAGTGGTCATAGTCGGCTCCATGTTAGTTATGAGTGGAGCTTCTTTTATAAAAGGTGGTATCGAAAAAAATAGGACACAAACGAGGCTAAAGTTTTGTGTTTGAATTAAAAATTTCTTTACCTCTTTTGTTTTGGCGTTTAATTCTAGCGAGAACCGTGTCCAGAGTACCTAATTCTTCTTCTCTTTCAGTCTGTACGGCTTCAGCATAAAGTAAACAAGCTCGTTGTGTGGACACATTGTAACCGCTCTTTATTTGATTAATGTCGCAATAAACAGAGAAGTCTCTCCATCTATTCTTATTGCCTTTGGAATCAAGGTAAGGTTTTTTAAGTAGAATTAATATTAAGATCTTTCTAATTTGCTCATCAATATTTCCGCCATTATCTAGGTACTCTGCTAATGCTTTAGGATTCCCTGTCATCAGGAATTCTTGCCAATTATCTTCTTGAATGTCGTTTAAATGATTTTCATATCTGTCATTACCAAGGATATTATCGTTTTTTTCAGGGATTATTTCTTCAAATTTACTTTCTCCCAATGAGAACCTTTCTTTAAGTTTACTTCCAATTCTAACGAATAACTTAGAACGTGCTTTATTTTTAAGATTTTCGACTCTATGACTGATTAACTTGTTTTCACTTTCGTCATCTTTTTGAGAAAAACTGTTTTGTTTGACGCGTGTGCGTAGAATTTTAATAAGGTCGCTGAGAACCTTTTGGTTGATTTCTCCATCATGCTTTAGAAAAGCTGCGATTGCAGTTAAACGGCCATTTCTCAAGTATACTTTCCATGCCTCAATCTGTAGATGTTTTGATGGAGTTAATTCAAGTTTATTAGTCATATTTGATCCCAGACATTGTGTAACTATTTTGATACTAATTAGCTATTATCAATCGCCGCAGAAATTTTGGAAGCGATTTTGTCTGCTGCTATTTTTGCAGGGTCGGTCGCGATTTTGGCGTATCGTGCGGTTGTTGTTGTGTCTTTGTGACCGAGTAAATGTCCTATGATTGGTAATCCAAGCCCAGATCCTGCGCCGAAACTTGCGAAGCTGTGACGCAGAATATGTAACGTTGCCCAATCTAATCCTGCTTTTTCTCTAATCTTGTTCCATATTTTGGGTAGCCCAATTAAGTGCTGCCCTTTCTTTTGACCGACCAAAACATAGGGATTGCCGATGAGGCGAGGGACAGTGTTTAATAAATCAAGCGCTGGGGTGCCGAGGATTAAAACCTTTTCGCCAGTTTTTGTGTCAGGAAGGCGCAGGCAGAAATTTTCGAAGTCGACATAATCCCATTTGAGAGTTAAGATTTCGGATTTGCGACAGCCAGTAAGCATTAATAACCGAACGCCGACAAGTCCGTAGGGGTTAATGCCATCATCTTCTAATTCAGTCATTGCTGTGCCAAGTTTGCTAAATTCTACTGAAGTTAAAAATCTCATTTCTTTCTGATCGGGGAATTTTTTGATGCCCTGTACGGGGTTGTCGCCTTCTCTGCGCATACCGTTTTCAATTGCGTATGAGAATATACCACCTAATAATCCGACCGTACGAGTGGCTGCGCCCCTTCCTCCTCGAACTATGGCTCTTCCACGAGAACCAGTTTTAACATTGGTTGCTGTTTTTCCGACTGCGATATCATTCATAAATCGTTTCACGTCAAGATTGGTGACGTCATTAACTAATTTTTTACCTAATAGTGGAGTGATGTGCCTAAGGATTCGGCCACTATCAGTGTCGATTGTAGATTTCTTTTTAGGTGACCCAAACTTAGTTAGAATTTTTCCACTTCTAGCATCACCTATATATGCATCACATAATTCGGACATAGTCAGAGCTGATTTCTTTTCATCTCGAATCGATGCCAAATCCTGACCTTCTGCAACTCCACCTAATATTCTCAAAGCTTCCCTACGCGCGGTGTCTGGCGTCCAAGGCGAACCGTGCCGACCAATAACAAACCATCTTTGTTTATTGTTTACTCGAACTTTTACAATGTAAGTGAGTGATGCTGATTTTTGTCGACGAATTCCAAATCCAATAATACGTGTGTCCCAAAGGATTTCATTGCATTCGAGGCGTTTGACGGCGTCGATTGAGATAAGTCGTTTTTTGGTGGCCATCGTTAAAACCCATTTGGTTGCTATTTTGGTTGCTAGCAACACATTAGCAACCAAGTTAGAGAGTAGCAATGAGTATTTAAGGAACTTTATTGTTGTTATTATTAGAGAAACGTGTAGTTATATCAATGGATGGCGATTGATGACGATTATTAATTCAGCCCTCCGAAGGCAGAGGTCATGAGTTCGAATCTCGTCGGGTGCACCAATGTTTTCAATGGGTTACTTGGGTGGTCAATTTTATATATTTACTTTGGCAACACTATGGCAACATTGAAATTCAATTATGGCCTGTAAATGAGCTTGAAAAATCCGGTTCTATTGTGAGAATATTATCTATATTTAGTAATTAACTATCTGATAAATATAAATGTAATAATTTGGATGACATTTTAACCAAATAAAATGACTGGTTCATTTTGTCATTAAATATGTGCCAAAGATACGAGAAATATTTAGATCGTTCAACGTTGAAGATGTGGAAACCACCTACTCCTTGATCAATAATAAAACAAAACAAGTGGCTGAGTTAATTATTGACAATTGATTTATTTCAGGAGATCAGATTAATATATCTATAGAAAAACCGTTCAATTGATATTTAATTTGGAGTAACTTTATGGCTCATACAGAATTGACTTTATGGCAAAAAATGGAGGCTTTTGTCAAAACAATTGAAGGTAGTTTGCACCATGATAAAGACGTAGAAGACTATGCTTTTTATCTGGACCAGACTTCTGATCACGTTATAAAAATATTTGATGAGTTTCCCAACGAAAACGATCAAGAAAAAGTGGAAGCTTTTGTCGAGTATTTTGAAAATCAGCTGTTTCACGGTTCGGAGGAGCAAATGATGCACAATTACTTTGGAGATGGTTCAGAAACTATTGATACGCTTTCATTGAAAGTAATAAAAAACTTTGGAATTACCCTAGAAATAATACGGAAAACACTTAAGAAGCAGGAAGATGAAGAAAGTAAAACAGTTTATAGCATGATTTATTTGAATATAATGTCCTCTTTGGAGTGGTATTTTAGCAGATCCTTTGCATTGACAATGGTAGAAAACAGAATACTAATGCGTGAATATCTTGAAAAACAAATTAGGTCAAATAGAATTCAAAATATTAGACTTGATCACAATTTCAGAATCATAAATACAACAAAAATATTAGCCGATCATTTGAATTCTTCTGTTTGTCAATGGAACAATATAAACTGGATAAAAAGTCACTTCTCAAATCACTTGAATATTGACATAGAAATGAGGGAGGAGGACGAAATACATGATGATAAAATCCCCTTCTTCTTAAATCAATTTAACTTAGAACAAGAGGTAAAGAAGCGAAATCATCTAGCTCATAGACATGGGTATGACTTAGATAATGTAGATGTTAGACCTGACTTCAATGATTGTACCATTTTTTTGACAAAAGCAATGCGGATGACAATTTTCGTTGGCTCGAAAATCACACAAATTCAATTAGACAATGTCGACGAACTAATTATAAAGTATGCAAAATTATTATAAATTTCATTTTACAGAAGTTCGAGGACATTTTAGCATAAAACCTCGGCCCGCTACATACTTGCAACATATCAACCCACCTCATGTGATGGTTTTAAGGGATACCAAGCGTTTGATAAGGGAATGGTAACGGAAGAGGAAAACGTAATATTTAATTGTAACTTATTGATTTTATTGTATGTTAGTATTCAACGTGTGTACCAAAGTGTACCACCTATGTGTATTATTATCAAACGGATTATTAAAACCTTTAATCTTTATGCCCATTTGGAACTTGTCCAAATGCATCTTGCAGAATGACGTCATAAATTGGCAATGTGCTATTTAGGAACTTGGCTGCATTCATTTTTATTCCTTCAATTAGCTCAGCAGCCGTTTCATCAGAGGTTTCGGCTTTTATATATCGTTTGTCAGTGAGCAAGAAATCAGCAGAAAGGTGTTTATATTGAGTCGCTTCAATTGGTGTTTTTCTGCCAATTTTTATTTTCTTGTTGTCAATCTGTTTTAATATTTCACTGTAAATTGCTTCTCGATTAGCATGTTCTCCGGGCCCGATAATGTAGGAAATTCTTATTTTATTTTTCCCCCAGCTCATAAGAGTTATTGCCATTAATTTATTGTTTTCTAGCCAGCTTCCATCACCAGTAGCCATTTGAGAGTAAATGTCCCAATCTGTAATGTAGAAGCAAATTTCTTTGTGATATGATGTGTTATAAACAACATTATATCCTGTCTTTACGGAAAGAAACTCAGCGATTTCATCCTTATGATCTAAAAGTTGTTCCATAATTTCCCCAAGTAAATCAGGGTAAAATTTCTGGAGAGCATCAAGAGCAGAACGATGCTTAGTCCATATTTTTCTAGCAAGTGTTTCTAATTCATTGTTCGTCATAAAATTTCTCTTCATCATTTTAATATATGAGCTAAGTAGATTTACACTTTCACCTACATAACTCCCTGAATTGGCAACACCTTCCAATCGATTAATTAATTGAGGGAGCCCCACAGGTATCCAATTTTCACTATTGTCTTCACTAGGATCATCTTCATTCAAAGTTAGAAATACAAATTTCTTTTCCCATTGATTTGAAGGAAATTCGGCTTCAACTATTTGCTTATATCTTGAAAGTTGAGTATCGCTCTCAGCAGCGCGAATTTTTAATTCTACTGCAATAACTAAACCTTTTTCATGATCTGATTGTTCTCGCGGGATTTCAATTAGCAAGTCAATATTCCAACGCTCCCGAAAAATGGTGGCGTTTGAAATATCCATAAAATGAATATCTAATTTTGAGAAACCAATGTCAATATTTGTAGATTGGTCTGCAATTATCCCCAAAAACACCTCAAGAATTTTGTTCCCAAAATTATGTGGTTTATTCTCATCTAATATATACGATAAAAAACTGGAGTGTTTAATCTCTTGATTAACCATTCCAATTGCTTCAAATGGACAAAATACATTGGTGATTTTCTCAAGCTCCCGAAAGTCGGAAGCCCCAGATCCCACTAAAAAATCTTCAATTAGGCGAATAGTCGCTATTTCATCAATTTCTGACATGCTGTACTTTTCTCAATTTCTTATACGTATCTTGTTTTGGAAATCATTTTAATTACATCAATTCAATTTTTTATTTCATGACCTATGGTCTGCCGATTTATATGTGTAAATTCTAATTTTAGAACCAATCACAGAAGAATAGGAAGAAATATATTTTTTATTTTTTAATTTAGCGACAAAATCAGAATTCAATTTATTATTTTCAATTTTGGGCTTTTTACCATACTTTGAAATGTCGCTATAGGGAGGGGGCAATTTTGCAATGACCTTCATTCCAAACTCTTTGTTCCAATGATCAAGGCATTTGATTAATAGTTTAATTGCCCCTTCAATCGTTGAACAATCCTGAATTGCGGATTTCACGACCGCATCATCAATAGTAGATAGATTTACATCTGTTGAAATCAGTAATTGGCTAATCGCACGTGAGAGTACTGATCCAGTCCTAACATAAGTAGGGTCAATATCCCTACAAATCAGCAATTTACTTTTGTTGTCTATTTCGCTTAGCATTAATAACTCTCTTACGTCATCTCCTACTTCATACTTCCCTTTGTTTAGAATATATTCTTCAAAATTATTGGCTATCAATATTGTAATCAATACTGTCTTTTCTTTTGAAAATTCATATGTTTCATCTGTTAGCCCTACTATTCGTTCTCTTGCATAGCATTCAAGTTTTTTATCAGATATATTTTTAGGAAAATTTGAAAATTTATTTGAAAAGCACTTTAAATAACGGCAGTAATTCGAATCTTCGAAATCGTCATTATTTACAATAAATCGTACTAAATTTAATTTAATTTTTTCTTCAAGTTCATCTGATATTTTCTCTTGTACTAGAGTTTCTAAAATTTTTGTGCGCGATAGGAAACCAGTCAAATACTCCCTTGCACTTTCAATATCCTTTTCACTTTCAAGATATGTTGAAATATTTTGCCAACATATAATTATTTTTTCTTCATCAAATAGATGAGACCAAAGATAGCTAGGCACTTCATCAAAGGTTTTAAATACGTTTTGTTGTTTAGTAATAATTTCTTTGCTCAGTGAAGCGTTTATCTCTGAATTATTAATCAATTTTTTAATTGCTGTTTCATCTTCCTCTGTATTATTTGGCAGCGTTAGAAATACATTTCTGACATAAAAAATTATGTGTTTCTCTAGAAACTTGCTAAGATGTTCATTTTCTGGAGAATTTATCAAAGAATAATTTCTTGTCTCAGCTTTTTTTTGCGAAAAGCCCTCGTCATCATGAAGAATAAGAAATATATTTTCGGCCGTAATATTGTAAAGCCACTCAAACTTTACATACGCTAGTAAATCGCCGCCCTCTTCAATAGCTCCAAGATCAATAAAACTAACATTTAGTTTTTTGAAAATACCATACTCTTTAATTTTCTGAACACCTGAATTCAAAATTAAGTGCCCATTTTTAGAAAGAAAATGTGTTAAATTATTGCTTTTATTCATCTTAGTTAGAATATTTTTTTCATCTGCAAAGCAAATAATATTTGCAATATGTTGAAATCTGTTAATTGATGCCATTGAAACGAGTGCGAAATTAGGCCAATACTCACTAAGCTCAAATACAAATTCACTAACTTTATGACCTTGACTGTAGTAGCTAGATAAGAACTCCTCAGATTTGTCAAAATTATTGGAGATATACTCCATTGCCGTTTTGAGTTTGGAGGCATTTCCACCTTTAGTTTCTAATAAATAATCAACGAGAGTTACATTAAGAACATACATTTGCCCAAAATCCTCTGGATGCATATTGATGCAAACTTCCTTAGGCGTATCAATTATTTGGTTGGGATTTGGCTTTTCTGAATTACGGATTGTAAGAAGATAATCCCTATCCATTTTAGTTAATCGTCCTTCATGAAAAGTAGAAATATATTGATAGTAATTTTCATCTAAATAACCATCCTTAACCAGATAAAAAATTAGTTTTTCATCTTTAAATTCATGTTTTTCCTTTAATTTTGAAAAATTAATTTTATTTGATGAAATTAATTCAAAAAGTTTCTTTAAATGTAATTTTGATATTTCACTTTCAATCTGAAAAATTTTCTCTTTTGCATCATTTCGTTTAGTTTCTGTATTATTTTCAATGTTGAGTTTTCGACTTAAAAAGGTTTCTCCAGGGTTGATTTCTTCTTCAATATCCTTAAATGTACAGCCAATAGACATTTCTACAACATTTTGATAAGGAGTATTGGCAACTGCCAATTTCAAGACCGCTTCGTCTCTTAATTTTATAAAATTATCATATAAGAAAATTTCTTTTAAATTCACGACTTTATTGTTGCAATATATTCCAATGACAGAACGACCAGATTGACGGTTTATCATCTTACCAATATATATACTAATTAGTTCCGAAACAGTACGTGCTTCTTCATTTATTGCAGCACTAATTGATTTATTAAGGCCTCTAATTTTTTTCCTCATCTCCTCTTTTTCTTGTTCAATATAAATGAGTTTTGCGGCGCAAATTTCAAATAGCAGACCTCTGCCATAATGGAGTTCTTCAAAATCCTTAGGGTAAATATTCTTGTAAATAATCATGGCAAGAAGTTTGGTTATGTCCAAATGCTCGCTCTGTAGCTGATCGTGATATATGATAAGCTCGTTTATAATGTTATGGATTAGCCTTAAGTCATCTAAGTAAAGCGAAACATCACGTAAAAATTGCCGTTCAATATTCACTGAAAAATCAAGAACATTCAAACGTTCTAACATTTTATCTAATGAATTCGATGCATTAACAATTGGAACAACTGGTATTATAAAATCAAAAAACTTTACCCTACTTTTTTGTATGAACATATCGTCTTTGAGGGCGTACAAAAACTTAACATTACCGGCGGTCTCACTATTATCATTGATAAGCTTATTAATTTCTCGGAGCTTTACAAAGATTTCAGGATTTCCAAACCTGTCAAGATCTTCGAAAACGACCATCCTGTAATCAGTCTCTTGAAAAAAGTATATAATTTCATCTAAATGATGGTTTAAAATAGATTTTTCAGGCTGGTCACCAGTTTCCACCTCAGCATTTGTTAATGAAATCTTCTTTAAAGAAACTCCAAAAGAAGATTTATAAATATGTGAAGCTAGAAAAATGGAAACTAATGCACCAATTCCTAAAGTAATCAATTTGCCAAAACTAAATGGTGAAAAAAAAGTAAGATCAATAAGCTCTGATTTATGCCCAAATAGATAGAATATTGTAATTGCCCACACCACGAAAACAAATGGAACAAGAAATGGATGGCTAGGAGAAACAATTCGTTTAAAACGTGAATAGGGTAGTTTGTTCGCATCAGCGCCGTAAAGCATTTGTTGAAGAATACTCCGCTCGATTTGCAACATTTCCAAGTCAGAATTTCCTTCCTTTTGAAAAGAAGCAAGTGAAATATTAAGTATTTTTAGACTGCTTGATTTTTCGAATGTTTTGATAATACTACTTTTACCAGAACCATATGGACCTGTTATCGCAATATTCTTAATTCGCGAGTTATTAACTGCGTAGGTAAGTGCATCAGAATAACTCCCATCAGGGTCTGCATTGTCAACTGGTGTTAGATCTATAAAACGCGACTTTGTTTTGTTCATGCCAAATTTCCTACGCTTAAATACTAAACTTTGACATAGTTTTATCACAGCTTTCTACAACTTGGCATTGTTTCTTATTATTTCTGTATTCTGTTATTTTGACAAACTCAATTGTTTACGTTTCATGGCAAGTAAAAAAAAGATGGTCTAAATTTAACATTGCTTTTTGTGATTTCAGTTTTGAAAACAACTTCAAAAGTACTCGCCTAGATGATTGCTAGTACGTATTGTTGCGAACTATATATTTTTTGAACCTCGGTTCACAAATTTATGTATTAGCCAGAATTCGATACACTGATGCTCTGCCAATGTTCAGTTTTTTAGCAATCTTTGTCGCTCCAACACCTTCTGTCCTGAGACGTTTGATTTCATTGGCTTGCGCTATCACTGTAGGTTTGCGACCCTTGTATTTTCCTTCTGCTTTTGCTTTGGCAATGCCTTCTCGCTGCCGCTCTAACATCATCTCACGTTCAAACTGAGCCATTGCGCCAAACATAGTCAACATAAGCATACCAGTTGGTGATTTTGTATCTATGGAGCTTCCACCAAAATCTAATATACGGAGGCTAACTTGTTTTTGGTCAAGCTCTTCAATAATGTTGAGTAAATTTTTGGTTGACCTAGCAAGACGGTCAAGTTTGGTGACAATTAGCGTATCACCTTCTCGGACATATTCTAATGCCGCTGAAAGTTCTTTGCGATCCGCGACAGATGACACTTGTTCAGAAAATATTTTTTCGACACCGATGGCGTTGAGATCTCTTTTTTGGGCATCAAATCCTGCGACTTGTTCAACTGTTGATGTTCTGGCATATCCTACAAGCATAATTCACCTTTTGTCTTTTTAGGTTCTTATACATTATAGCACAAATGTCTTAAAATTGAAATACAATTCTTATGAGACACAATTTTTAAAACCACCAATGTCTCCCATAAGCTGGATCTATTAATACAATGGTCATTTGGATGAATATCTTTTCATTGCATTTTCTGTTTTTTCGTAATTATTTGATTCGCCCTTAATAGGTGTTGTCATTCAGTCGAAAAATTTCTTCAACCGCTTCATCTTCAGAAATAACTTTTTCTCAACTCTTGGCTATTTCCTACTAACTACAGAAAGCATCTGACACCATCGTCATTGGCCTGCCAAAAACGGCTTACAAACCAGACAATGGGCATACTTATAGGGCTAAGGAGCTTAAAGATCATTTTTAGCCGTTTTTTATTCATTCGCTAAGAATAGGCTTTTGACATCGGGTTAATGCCTTTCCTCTGTCATTAACATCCCAAGTATTATCACAATGAGGATCGGGCTCCTCAGAAAACAGCTCATATTATGTTTTTCTCGCGGCTTCTAATCGACTTGCTTGCTTGGTTTCGTTCAAATTAAATTAAATTATTTGTTCCACAGATTAGCCTTTAATAGCTTCAGCGCGTTTTAAGCTATTTCCATATTTAATCTAGATGCCAGTATTTATCTCCAATAGTTGAACCGTGGTGACGGTTGTTGTTTTCATATTCTAGCCACTACTCTAAACTCAAATATTTCTATCATTTATAAATGTCAAAATAGGAGACTCCAAAATATCTATTTAATGCAAACTGTATTCATGTTTTTTGTTGTTACATAAAGTCAAACCCCTATTTAAATAAAGAACCAACATGCTCAACATATCCTTAAAAGGTTAGTAATTATAAATAGTTATTATAAACAACTTTTCTAAAAACAATAAATATAATTTAAATGTAAAACTATATTCAAGAATTTTAATGTACTATAAAAATCATTAAAATTCGTAATGTATATGGCAGTGAATGATGTCAACAAAAGTTAAAAATCTAACAGCCAACATCTAATGGGTGTAAAGCACGCTCAGAAATAATGATCTAGCAATAATTTTGGCTAGAGCAAAGCTGTGAATTTCTCAGCATAATGACTATATGGCTTACGTATATTCCTTGCTTCTGATTAAAATATTTATGGCACAAGTCTTATAGGTGTGTAAAAATAACATATAATATGGAATACTCACCATTTACTTGAACCTCATTTTAAATTCGAGGTTTATTACAAATATTTATTGAATTACTGTCAAGAGAAGAAATTTAAATAATGCTTGAAAAGCCCTTTTATATAAATCACTTTGCGTTGGTAAATTTGAAACCCAACCCCGAAAATTTAATATATGAGCAATCAACCTTACAAGAATTTTCAACAAAAGAGGCTGCACTGGAAGTACTTGATTGCCTTAATTAAAGAGAAAAGGATGACAATAAGTTTTCACTAAGTGAAACATCTTCGGGCTCATGGGAAAAAATAAATCACAAAACTTTATCGACAATTCTCATATCATTGAAGAGAAAGTCATGAAGGTTATATTATATAGTTTAACAACTTTCGTTATTTTGTTTTTATTTTACAGGAATTGGTAATTTTTCTATGATTTATGTTGTAAGAAGAAGAACGGTTAGGTTTGAGAAAAGTTCTAACCACCCTGATGGGTTGGTTTATTATACGGGCGAAACTATTGCTGAATTTGAAGATCACTTACAAGCTCACAATCTAGTTGATCTGTTAAATAAACGCGATAATGGCAAACATTTTTGGGCTAGTGATAAGCCATCGTACAGTTGGCGACGGCCTGCGCCTGCAAAAATGGAATATATTAAAGACGTGTCTGTACATTGGTTCTTTATTATTTTTAGTTATCTCTTGCCGTTTATTTTCGCTGCTTCTATTATCTATCTATGGTGATTTATAATCAGTGGAAGTCAGGAACTATTCAGTGAAATTAACAAGACTTATGCTTGCCCTAACCATATTCGTACTTATTGCCGTGCCTGCGAATGCAGGAAAGTATCAAATTAACGGTGAGTTTAATGGCTGCGATTATGGTAGGTTTTATCCAATACAAGGAGGGGGAGTCCTAGAATGTCGGGAATATAATTATTTTTACGAGTACTCTCCCGAAGTTAGGTCAGACGGTAGGGATGTAATTACAATTGGTGATGAAATAATTGATGCATTTTTGCATGATGGTTCAGTAACCGAAACCCAAGTAGAAGATGATTTTGAAGGGTGTGATTTCGATAAAAGAATAAAATTTATGAATGGACTAACCTTTGTCTGTTCGGCTTACAGGTATAGTTATTCCTTTATGCCGAAAGTTTATATTATAAGTATAAATGGGAAAGCCCCACAGGTAATTATTGGTGGAGAAGAATACAGTGGTACTCTTTTCCAGTGAGATATCAAATTACCAATGAGCTTAATCCAACAACTCAATCACATCTCTAACATTCAAATGCGTGTATTTTTGTACACTTCTACTATCTCGATGTCCACTGACCATTATTATTTGAGCCTGATTAACCCCTAGGTGCAACTATGCTTAAGGGAACTTGCCAAACACGCAACTGAACAACTGCGTAAAAGCACAACAGTAGATTGGCAAGTTAGAGGTAGCGTGAGAGCAAAGCTGCGTAATTTGGTAAGGGCCCTTCGTAAATAGAAACACCCTCCAAACAAAGCAGATGAAGCCGTTGATTTATGTCTAAAACAAGCTGAAGTTCTTAGTGATAACTAGAGTGTGCTTTAACCAATTTTAAGTTATCACATCAGAATTTATGAATTTAATCTGCCAAGAATTCAAGCATTTGTCCTTTTTTCGTATATGGATATGCAAATTCAATTTCTGCGTCAATATTTTTTTGCTTTCTTAACTGTGCAGGCAGCTTCATGCTGTAATGTAGCCATTTCAGAGCATCAGAATCAGTTTCTAAAGGTTGAATATCCACACTTGAAACGGTTTTTGAATTTATGATCCAACTGTCCAACTTTCCATTGAGTATCATTTTATTAAACTGCAATAACTGCGTTGGGTGAATTAAAATAGTTCCATGGTGGTGTGTGTTTGAATTTATTCTATCATTCCCATAATAACCCCCACGCTTTGTACCTTCTCCATCAATGAACATTCTACAAAATGGTAGTAAATGGTTTTGCCTTGATCTGTTTCCTTTCACTAAATCACTTGCCATACAATTATAAAATTTTTGGAAATATTTATTAATTTTCATGACATGGCGATTACTATAACTGCCCATATGATTGGTTGAGTTTTTATAATTAACTGTGATTGCAAATAGATGCTTGTGAATGTTGGCTTCACTTGCTTCAATTTCATTTTCATAAAATTTGTTAAGAATTTTCATATTATTGTTATGTTTATTACAAAACATATTCATTATATTCAATGAAAATTCAGTTTGTTCATTTTCAATTTCTTCAAAATTTATATATTCATTATTATTCATATATTTTCCTTTTATATGTGATTATTTAATTGTAAATTTTTGCATACTAAACACTAGCGCAGCCATAGTCGGTTACACATATGTGGCATGGTGTTGCCTGTATTTTCTGTGCACCTCAAACCCTATTGGAAACAGTGGTTATACTTAGAAATGAGCTTTAAACTCTTTTTTAATTATCTTAGTCTTTCAAATAGCCCGAAGTTGATTGAAAAGATTGCTCTTCTACCCATTTGTCTAAATCGCCTTTGGCATAACGGACTGATCTACCAAATTTCTTGAATATTGGGCCAGTTCCGATATATCTCCATCTTTCTAATGTTTTTTTGCTGACAGAAATGTGTTCTGCAACGTCCTTAGTTATTAAATATTCTTTGCTCATTATTATCTTTTTTAGTTGTGTCCCTAGGTCTTATGAAAGTCCATCAATGGGTTTGTAATAGTATTTATTATCGAGGTTATTTATTTCAATTTTGACCAATAAACCTTATTTACAAATGTTGCAAAATAAGCTACTTAATGCTCATGGCAATATCAAATAACGAAATCCCTATTCAGAAAAAATTGGAAATAATTAACCTTTCAGAAAGAGGGGACACTGTTTCTGAGATAAGTAATAAATTTAATGTAAGTCGCCCAACGGTATATAAAATACTATCTCGTTATAACGATGGTGGTCAGAAAAATTTGAAATCTAGAAGCTCAAGACCTCTTACAAAAAAATTACCGAGTAGAGACACTTCAAAACTAATCGGAAAAGCTTGGTTCGAAAAACCAAACCTAAGTTCAAGGAAATTAGGTGAGTATATTGCCTTTAAATATAAAATTTGGATTCCAAAATCAACAATCATTTTTCACTTGAAAAGGTTGAATTTGAGCACAAAGGTTCAAAGGCAGGAAGCATTAGAAAAAATTGGTAAGGAATTTGGAATTGAGCATAACAAAGAAGTTCAAGGCAATGTAAATGAACAAAATCCATGTGTTTTGGATAAAGAACTAATTGAAGCTAGTTCGTCCTGTATTTTACATGTTGGACACTTTTCAATCAAAACTCAAAGTGATTTAACATTGTTCGCTCATCTATCTATTAATGCTAGAACCGGCTTGGCTTTTTTATTAGTTGATGATGAAATGGTTTATCAACGACCATTTACTCTTGTAGTCAAACAATCATTAGAATTTGTAGCGCAACAAAATATTGTGATTATTATTCCGAATAAAACCGAATTAGAAAGTGTAACGGCTGGGTTGAAGCATATTGTTGAACCTTTCGAGATAATATATTCATCTTCTAGTCCAACTATTGAGAGCGGAATGTTTAACCGTTTTGTAGATTATTTCAAAAAGAGATTTGTGGAGTTAATAAGTTTGCAACAATCAGAATCAAATGACTGTAATAGTACAGCAGGGCATATTCATGAAATTACAGAAGAGTGGAATAATTCGGGCTTGTCAGGTTTTCCATTATTTGGTAAATCGCCGAACGAAATCTCTGGACTTGAGCCTGAACAAGTTAACTTAAATTGCAATAATTATAGATTAGATAGCTAGGTAATGGTAACGGAAAAAGATGTTCTTCAAGTTATTCCTGTTAGTACCACAGCTCACATAATATGCAGTTTTCATGATAATGAATTGAGCTTTAGACGGTTGGATAGTTTTTCATTGTCCTCATTCAATAATTAAACCTGCATAGTAATTACCAAGGCTTTTTGAAATATTTCGACAATACTCAAAATACTTTATGCACTCTCCCACTGGCATTTTTTTTGTACCTGGATAGCATAAGGAAATATATAAGATTTCCCGATTAATAAAAAGAGAAGTGCGCGAGACAAACTTTTTTGCAACTTGGTCTGCCCTGTGTTTATCAATCTCAATAATCACTGATAAATTTGCCAACTCACCATAAATATCAATAGAATCTCGCCTCCCATCAGTTGGTGAATATTCTACAATCCATGCTATTTTTGGCATCTGTGTGGTTAGTTTCTGATGTAGGGCATTTTGAAAATTTTGTACAATTCTTTTTTGTTCTGACTGAGGTTTCCCCAAATGATGCGAGAAATAAAGGCTACATTCAAAATTTTTAATGCATGAGATAATCTTATCGCAAAAGTCATCTGTTTCTGTTCTGTTGTAGATTTTAGGATACATACAATAGTCTATGTGATGATGTTGTTAGTCGCCCAAAAATATATCATTTGAGCTAAAAAGTATAGACATTGTGATCAAATATTTTGGGGAGACAACCAAGATAAACAGTAACTTTGAATAAAATCAGAATTGCTTCAAATTTATCCACATAAATACAGATATATATAATAATTTATCAACTTTCATACTGAAACTGGACGCTAATATTATTTGCCTTCCAAAGCTTTTAAAATAAGATCTGCGGTGCGGTCTGAAGCGTCATTAGCTGTTTTCTGACCGATATGGGCATATCTTTGGGTTGTGCGGTAATCTCTATGACCAAGGATCTCCCCGACTACGGCCAGAGGGGTTCCGTTGCTAATTGATATAGATGCAAAAGTATGGCGAAGGTCATGTATACGAACATCTTTTATGCCAGCGCTTTTTATTAATCGTTCCCAAAACTTTTGCAATCCTTGATATGGTTTTTTGCCATTATTACCAGGGAAAACATAATCACAATTTTTTAATTTAGGTAAATTGTTGAATATATGAAGCGCATGTTTTGGTAAGGGGACGGATTTACTGCCTGTCTTACTGTCTTCCAAGTTTAAACGTTGTGCTTTAAAATCTATCTCACTGTCTTCCAAGTTTAAACGTTGTGCTTTAAAATCTATCTCACTCCATTTGAGGTTGCAAATTTCACCTTTTCGACATCCCGTCAATAAGATTAGTCTTAATGCAGTAATTGGATAGATATTTCCTCCTGATTTTTCTTTGTTTTCAAGTGCTCGTTGGAATAGGGAGAGTTCATCGCTCGAGAGGTATCGTTCTAATTTCTTTTCTTTGCCCAATGGAAGTCCGTGGTTTGGATTTTTGTCAATAATGCCTTCATTAACAGCAAATGTTAGCATTGCACCAAGTAGGCTTTTTGATTTGATTGCAGCCCCTTCACCGCCAGTTACAACTGAAAAACCACGTTTCATTGTTTTCTCGCGAACGGCTGTTTTACCAGATTTTACATCATAAAAAAACTTTGTAATGACGTTTCTGTTTATTTCGATAACTCGGTTTTGCCCTAGCAAGGGTTTAATGTGTCTTTTTATTCGCCCTTTATCAGTTTTTAATGTTGAAGCTTTTTTCGCATAACATCCGTTTTTAATATAAAGATCACACAGCTCTTTAATTGTAATGGCTTTACGGTTTAAAGTTTTATCTTTTTGCGGATTTCCTCCATTTGCGATTGCCCCTCTATATTTGGAAACAATTTCTTTTGCTTGATGGAGGGTAATGTTCCCATATTTTCCAATAGTCATGTTTTCTGAAGCACCGTATCTATTGGTATATTTAAATATGAAACTTTTTGTGCCAATTGTCGAAACACGAACACCAAACCCAGGGTTTTGGGTGTCCCATACGGAGTATCTTTTTGATTTGGCTTTTAAATTGTCTATTGTTGATTTTGTTAGCTTCATTTTCATTTGAAATATACCCTGATTTTGGCAACGTTATGGCAACATTTTAAAGTCATTTTGGCAACGCCATGGCAACAATACTAGAGAGTAATTATGAGTAGTTATGAGGTCAAGTCAATGCTAAATAGCTGTTATTATGTGTGTAATTAGGGAATGTGGGGGTTGATGAGAATTTATATTGCAGCCCTCCGAAGGCAGAGGTCATGAGTTCGAATCTCGTCGGGTGCACCATTTCGCAATCTATTTATTTACTAAAATAATTCCCTTGTGGGATTAAATATATATAGAGAATCCAGTAACCTGCCAATACACGCACTTGAAGAAAATTCATTACGATAATCTTAGGGCCATGGCGGCTTATTTTTTTGAGACTATTGGCTCCGTCTTCATATATCTTTAACGAAAAAACAACGGCTTTGAGAAAATGTTACGTCAGGCCAATTTAATGATGTATCAGGACATTTACACTATCTCGATCAGCAAATACCTTAAGACCTTTAATAATTACATTATCCGGACTTATATATGAATACAATCTATAAATTATTACCGATTGCAGGCTTGCTTATATGCATACAAATATTGTTCAGTTATTCATTTACACCACCGACATATTCGTCAAACTCGACAAACAATGCCCAACAATTTAATGGTCAAAATGCGTTCGAAATTTTAAACCAACTTATGCCAAATGATGAGCCTCACCCAACCGGTAGTGTGGCTAATAAAAAAGTGCGAGATCGCATTATGGCTCTATTGAAAAAATTCAACCTCGAACCTTTCATTCAGACCAGAAAGCAATGTAGCTTATTTTCTAGCCGTTGTGTAACCATAGAAAATATAATCGCCACTCGCAAAGGGACTTCAAGCGGTGATGCACTGATGTTAGTGGTTCATTATGACAGTAAAAAACGCGCGCCGGGTGCTGGTGATGACATGGCTGCCGTAGCGACACTGCTGGAAAATGTACATCAACTAGCTCAAGCCACTCCAACAAAAAATGACATCATATTCCTTTTTACAGATGGCGAAGAATTGGGTATGATTGGCGCGACAGCATTTGCCAAACATCACGCTTTAATGAAAACTGTAGGCCTTGTTGCAAATTTTGAAGCTCGCGGCAGTTCAGGCCCATCTTTGTTGTTTGAAACAGGCGCGACAAGTGGCGATGCAATCGCTCATTTTATCAAATTTTCAAAAGCACCAAGTGGAAGTTCATTATTTTCAGAAATCTATGACCGAATGTCTAATAATACCGATTTCACCATCTTTAAAGATATGGGCGTCAATGGGCTTAATTTTGCGTTTACAGGGTCTCCGCGACATTATCATACGGCATTGGACAATATCGAAAACTTAAACAAAAACAGTCTGCAACATCAAGGGCAAAATCAGCTAGATGTAATTAGAGCCTTTGGCGATCAAGATCTTTCTCAATATAGCTCAACTTCTAAACAAGCGGTAGATCGGGTATTTTTCGATGTTTTTTCAGTTATATACTTTGATTGGTCAATAACCACATCTTGGATAATTATTGGCATTATAATATTAGTCTTTATCTATCTTTTGGTGGTTTCATATAAAAATAAGCAGGTGAGTATAGGTAAAATCATTGCCTCAGTTCCAGTCGCGTTATTATCCATCATTGCACTGGTTGCATCGGCATATTTACTAACATGGCCACTGGCTATTTGGTCAGGGTTAAATGGGTTAGACCATGCCGCACCCTATGCGTCACGCCTTAGCCTGTTATTATGCACAATTTTCATTGCCGTATTAACTGCCAGAATCTTCAGTCGGTGGTTCAATTCAAAAGAAATGGAATTTGGTTTTTGGCTTATCGTGTTTGCCTTGCTATTATTTATGCAAATTAACGCTGCTGGGACCGTCTATTTTCTACTCGTTCCTATCCTCATCTTTGCTCTAACGAGGCTTTTATTGACGCTTAATCAAGGTCAATTCACGCATTATACCTGCAATACAATTCTACTTGCCGTATGTGCGTATTTTGGGGTTTCACTCGCTCAATTGATAGAAACTGCGGTCAATTTTGATATAGCTTTTGTACTCATTATACCGATGTTCTTGATGCTTTCGCCATTGGTAACTATGCTCGCAAACTCCAGTCAAATAATCCAAAATCATGCCCTCATATTATCAATAATAAGCCTTGCTGTAATTTTACCCATCGCAGCCTTCATAAACCCAGCTTCTTTTGGCTAGACTATTCTTTGGGTTTGAATTTATTAGGTGATATTCCTGTCCATCTTTTAAAGGCTTTCGAAAAACCGCTAGGATCAGAAAACCCAACTAAATAAGCGATCTCATTTACAGAAGCTTTATTGCCGTTCAAATAATGCATAGCTATCTTGTGTCTTAATTCATCAAATAGGCTTTCAAAATTTGTATTTTCGGCTTTTAGTTTTCTGTATAACGTTTGGCGGGTTGTCGACATTTCGTTTGCAGCCCACTCCATATTAACCACACCAGTGTGTAGCTGCGGTAAAATAAGGCTTTCAACTTTGTCCTTTATGCTTGTACTGCTTTTAAGCTGATGTAATAAATCTTCTGCATGTCTACTGAGAATACCGAATACATAATTGGCAGAATTCGAAATCTCAATGGAAAGCCAAGTTGGGTCAATCAGTATCGCATTTCTAGGGCTGTTATATTGGATAGGTACATTAAACAATCTATCATATTCGCCTGAATATGATGTTTTGGGATGTGTTACGTGAAGTGCTTTTAAAAAAGGTTTGCCAATAAAATAACGGTTAAATTCACAAACAAACCTTCCGAATGTTGCTTCGGTTAATTCATAGAATTGGTTTGGGTTGGTGCGCATATCTTCAAGCCATAGGCCATCGCCATCTTGGGTTAGCTCAAAACGTTTATTATCCATAAACAAATCGGTTTCCACAACCAATTGACTAAATCTGTTTAATTGTTTTAATGCTTCGCCCATCGTCGAAACTGATCCGCAAATTAGACCTACAATGGTAAATTTTTCAATATTTGTATTTTCACAAAAATGCAGAATGAGCGCATCGTCTCGTGTCAATATCTTTGCATTTCTAACTAATTTTATATAGTCGGACATTAAAAGTCGTTTATCCAGATCGCCGAAATCGGATGGATTAAACGCGGAGTGTATTAGTAATTGATCTAGGGTTATGCCTTGTGTCAGGACAAAATCAATCATCGCCTTCACATAACCTGCTGAAACTGTTGCTTCAATCATACTGACCTCCCAGATCATTCACTTATTTTAAATTTTCAGTGTTAAAGCCTTTTGCAATCAACCATACAGCAAACACCATTTCGTTTAGTGCAATAGGTATAGTGAAAGCTATTTCTACAGGTGTTGTTGCCATGTTGAATATTTTTAAAATACCCAAAATCAAAATCAAAGTGCCCCCAATAAGACCCCAAATAGATATAAATTTCGGGACGAGTTTATAACGATATAGAATGTCATTTAAAAGGATGGCCGTGAAACCAAATATAATGTCCGCGCCAAGCGTAAAAGCCGCAGTGCTAAAGGAAACTAATATATCGCCTAAGGTTTTAAAATGGGAGTCTTGGGGCATTCCTGCGTCTATAAATTCTTGGCTTAGCGGTACAAGTATGATCCAAGTTAATCCTGCGACCGCCAATATAATACCCTCGAAAATTCGCGCCGCAAGATAGCTCACTGCCTTGAGCTCATTGACTTGTTTAAGGATAGGATAAATGCAGACAGCAATGGCTGTTACACAGCCCGCCATGATGAAGTTAGAAATTACTGAGAGAAACACTAAGTTGGAATTTGGTGCCATTTCTGCCAAATATTCTGTGCCACTAATAATAGGGCCGACCATTCCTGCCGACATAACTCCCATTAAAGTTGCGACGATGAACAATGTACCAGTTATGGTGGCAAACTTTCTGTTTGTAGTCATTTCATGGCTCCCATAGTTAATTTTATCTATTGCCTTAGTTGAGGTACTTAGATATTTTCATGCCCCCATAGTGAACACCTCTTTAATCTTCAGGAGCGTTGTAAATAAACACATCGTGAAGCGAGGCACTAAATACATGGGCGATCTGAAACGCTAATTCAAGCGATGGAGCATATTTAGCTTGTTCGATGGCGATAATGGTCTGTCGTGCCACTCCAACCTTATCAGCAAGGGTTTTTTGTGTCATTTCGTCGGCCATAAAACGTAATTTACGTATATTATTACTGACTCTTTTTGTCGCCATCTCAATAACCTCGGTGGTAAAAATATAACTTGGCTACATCACCCAATATATTGGCGATAAACATTGACAATATAATGCCAATAAACACCAAATAGGCCACCATGCCAAATGCAAGAAAACTCATACAACCGAGGATGCCAATGCTAAAAATAACTAAGACAAATTGCATACCTCTAAGTTCAATTTGTTTATCACGTTCATCGCTTTTATATTCCGCTTCGGTGCTGCCCTGATTGATGATTGCATAAATAATGGCGAATATGATATGGGCGATTATGGTTACAATGATACTACCACCAATAAGCCAAAATATGCTTTGGCCAACCAAAATGATCGCGCTTTCACCCATAAAATCGCCCGCTAAATAATAGCCATACATATAGGTGCAATAGATTAGCATCACGATGAGTGAGGTAATTAAGGATATATAAGTTTGTTTTTCTAGATAAGACATAGTATTTCACATGTAAGTTAAAGACGACAATTTGTCATTTAATTATGACCAAATGTAATAAATATATTACTTAATGTCAATTATTTATTACATATATTGATTCAGATGAAATTTCTATGTCAATAATTGAAGAATTTTACAAACCCAGCTTTGTCATATGAATGTAATGCTGTTTGTAGGTATCATTAGTACGAATAGTTTTGAGAAAACGGAGTTGTTGTAACCTCATTTGTTAATTAGGCCAACTCAGGTAAGCAAATTTAACACTCAATTTGGAGGTGTTGGAGATACTGAAATTCCCCTCAGAATAAACACAACCTTCGCTCATTTCATGGCTATACGCACAACATAATTAGTGGTCAAAGCCCAGGCTGTAAACACAGCTTCTGGCTTCAATCTTCTTGAGTGGTAGTGTATCTTCTGCCTCAGATGCACTCTCAGTGCATCAGTTAAATAAATCCTGTATTTATGTTCAAATACTCATTTTGATAATATACAGGCCATATTACCGATCATTATAAATATAGCCATTGATATCAATATCAATAATTTTTA
>JAOPTR010000014.1:0-102332 GCA_051531935.1 Hyphomicrobiales bacterium | reverse complement strand
AAAGGTAAACAAGGTCGTTTCCGTCAAAACTTACTTGGTAAGCGTGTTGATTATTCTGGCCGTTCTGTGATTGTGGTTGGCCCTGAGCTTAAATTGCATCAATGTGGTTTGCCTAAGAAAATGGCTCTTGAGCTGTTTAAACCCTTCATTTATTCTAAACTTGAAGCACGTGGTCTTTCGACAACAGTGAAACAAGCTAAAAAATTGGTAGAAAAAGCCCGCCCAGAAGTTTGGGATATTCTAGATGAAGTTATTCGCGAACATCCAGTGATGTTAAACCGCGCACCAACTTTGCATAGATTGGGTATCCAAGCTTTTGAACCAGTACTTATTGAAGGTAAAGCTATTCAGCTTCATCCATTGGTTTGTACAGCGTTTAATGCCGACTTTGACGGTGACCAAATGGCGGTTCATGTGCCATTATCACTTGAAGCTCAGCTTGAAGCACGTGTATTAATGATGTCTACAAATAATATTTTGCATCCTGCATCTGGTGATCCTATCATCGTGCCGAGCCAAGATATTGTATTGGGTCTTTATTACCTATCTCTAGAAGCTCCAAATGAGCCAGGCGAAGGCATGTTGCTTTCTAGCCAAGCTGAAATTGAATATGCACTTGAAACTGGCGCTGTGACTTTGCACGCAAAAGTTAAAGGTCGCTATACTGGTATTGATGAAGAAGGTAACCCGGTTTCTAAAATTTACGACACAACTCCTGGTCGTTTGATTTTGGGCACTCTTTTGCCACGTCGTTCAGAAATTACATTTGACATCATCAACCGTTTGTTGACTAAGAAAGAAATTTCTAAAATGATTGACGTTGTTTATCGTCATTGTGGTCAAAAAGAAACAGTTATGTTCTGCGATAAGATGATGGGCATGGGCTTTAAGTGGGCTTGTAAAGCTGGTATTTCGTTTGGTAAAGACGATATGATGATCCCTGCTTCTAAAGAAAAAATTGTTGGCGATACAACTGAGTTGACCCAAGAATTTGAACAACAATATCTTGATGGTTTGATCACTAAAGGTGAAAAATACAATAAAGTTGTTGATGCTTGGTCTAAATGTACTGACAAAATTGCTGACGCGATGATGGGCCGTATTAGTGCGGTTGAAGTTGACGAAGAAACTGGTCGTCAAAAACCAATTAACTCGGTTTATATGATGTCTCATTCTGGTGCTCGTGGTTCGCCAGCACAGATGAAACAGCTTGCTGGTATGCGTGGATTGATGGCTAAGCCAAATGGCGAAATTATTGAAACACCAATTATTTCGAACTTTAAAGAAGGCTTGACAGTTAACGAATACTTTAACTCCACCCATGGTGCGCGTAAAGGTTTGGCCGATACGGCTATGAAAACCGCGAGTTCTGGTTATTTGACACGTCGTTTGGTTGACGTGGCACAAGATAGTATTATTACCGAAGACAATTGTGGATCTGAAGAATTTATCGTTGTTCGCCCTATTATTGACTCTGGTGAAATTGTTGCAAGTGTTGCTGAGCGTGTGCTTGGTCGTACAGTGGCAACAGATACATTCGTACCGGGTTCAAAAAAGCTTCTTATTGCTAAAGATACAATGGTTGACGAAACACATGCAGAACTGATCGAGAAAAACAATCTACAACAGATTGAAATTCGTTCTATTTTGACTTGTAAATCTACCAATGGTGTTTGTGCCACTTGTTATGGTCGTGACCTTGCACGCGGTACTAAAGTCAACATTGGTGAAGCTGTTGGTGTTATTGCAGCTCAATCTATTGGTGAGCCAGGTACACAGCTAACTATGCGTACTTTCCATATTGGTGGTACTGCGCAAGTGGTCGATAACTCATATGTCGAGAGCAAGCAAGATGGTGTGCTAGAATTTAGAAAAGACAGTGCAATTACGACAGATAGCAAAGATTTGGTTGTGATGGGTCGTAATATGGTTGTTGCCATTATGGATCTTGACGGCAATGAATTGGCTAGTCACAAATTGGCTTACGGCTCGCGCATTAAGTTTAAAGATGGCGCTAAAATTTCTCGCGGTGATCGTATTGCTGATTGGGATCCGTATTCACGTCCGATTATGACTGAAGTTGGCGGTACTATTAAATTCGTTGATCTGAATGACACAGTTTCTGTGCAAGAAGATATGGACGATGCAACTGGTATTTCTCAGCGTGTTATTATTGACTGGCGCTCTAACACTCGCGGCGCAGGTTTAACTCCTGCAATTGTGATTGTTGATGAAGCTGGCGAAATGAAGGTTCTATCTAAAGGTGGTGATGCTTCTTACATGATGAGTGTGGGCGCTATTCTATCTGTTGAACCTGATCAAGTTGTGAAACCTGGTGATGTGTTGGCGCGTATTCCTCAAGAATCTGCGAAAACTCGTGATATTACTGGTGGTCTACCGCGTGTTGCTGAATTGTTTGAAGCGCGTCGTCCTAAAGACCATGCGGTTATTGCTGAAATTTCAGGTACAATTAAATTTGGCCGTGATTACAAAAATAAACGTCGTATTTCCATTGTTCCTGAAAATGAAGAGTTGGAACCAGCAGAATATCTAATTCCAAAAGGTAAACATTTGCAAGTGCAAGATGGTGACTATATTGAATTGGGTGAATATATTCTTGATGGTAACCCAGCTCCTCATGATATTTTGGCCATTAAAGGTGTTGAAGAACTTTCAAACTACCTCGTGAACGAAATTCAGGAAGTGTACCGTTTGCAAGGCGTGCCTATTAACGATAAACATATTGAAGTTATCGTACGTAACATGCTGCAAAAAGTTGAAATCACTGAGCAAGGTGATGGCGCATTGTTTAAAAATGAACAAATTGACCGTCATGAATTTGCTGAGATGAATGCAAAACTTAAAGCAGAAGGTAAACGCGAAGCCAAAGCAATGCCAATTCTATTAGGTATTACTAAAGCTTCACTGCAAACTCGTTCAGTATTCTCTGCGGCTTCTTTCCAAGAAACCACAAGAGTGCTAACCGAAGCGGCTATCCATGGTAAAGTGGATACTCTCGAAGGTTTGAAAGAAAACGTGATTGTGGGTCGTTTGTTACCTGCAGGTACCGGTGCTATGTTGGCTCGTATGAAGAAGATTGCATCCAAACGCGATCAACTTATTAGAGCTGAACAAGAACGTGCAGATGCTTTGGCAGCGCAAGCCCGTGAAGATGCAGCCGCAGAAGCTGTGTTCGCAGAACCTCTTGCATTGCCTGAATTAGGCGAATAGATTTAACAAAAATGGTTGATTAAACCATAAGTTAAAAATTACAATATTTAGAAGCCGTGTTATTTATGACACGGCTTTTTTTATGGTTTGACATATACGTGAGGCCATTATATACGGTGTCCATGGCTAATATATAAAACACTGTTTAGATTTTTGAGCAAAAACATAATTTTCAATTAAGATTGCGCTTGACGATTCTTTATTATGCTTCTATGTTGCGGCCACTTTATAAAATAAGTAGTAGGATTCTATTTATATAGAAGACTATACCTTATTCTACAAATGAAGAACTAATCGGCAATTTATTGTCATCCGAGCGCACAGGGTAAGGTAACTTGCTTCTGTGTAAAGTGCATGTTGGAAATGTTTGTAAAAAAACATAACTAATATGATGTAATTTGTGAAGGTTTAAAGCAGAAATGCCTACAATTAACCAACTACTTCGCAAGCCTCGTAAGGTACCTGTTAAAAGAAACAAGGTACCCGCTATGGAAGCTTGCCCTCAAAAACGTGGTGTTTGCACACGCGTTTATACAACAACTCCAAAGAAGCCTAACTCGGCTCTACGTAAAGTAGCTCGTGTTCGTCTTGTAAATGGTTTTGAAGTAACTAGCTATATCCCAGGTGAAGGTCATAACCTACAAGAGCATAGTGTTGTTCTTATTCGTGGCGGCCGTGTAAAAGATTTACCTGGTGTTCGTTACCATATTATTCGTGGCGTCTTGGATACCCAAGGTGTTAAAGATCGTAAACAACGTCGTTCGAAATACGGCGCCAAACGCCCTAAATAGGAGGTGATGTAATATGTCTAGACGTCATCGCGCAGAGAAGCGCCAAATTTTGCCAGACGCAAAATATGGTGACTTAGTGCTAAGTAAATTTATGAACTGTCTTATGTTAGACGGTAAAAAATCAGTTGCAGAACGTATCGTTTATGGTGCGCTTGAAAAGATCGAAACTAAAACTAGTTCCGAGCCTATGACAACTTTCCATGAAGCTCTTGAAAATGTTCAACCAATGACAGAAGTGCGTTCGCGCCGTGTTGGTGGTGCTACATACCAAGTGCCTGTTGAAGTTCGTCCAGAACGCCGTCGTGCATTGGCCATTCGTTGGTTAATCTCTGCTGCTCGTGGTCGTAACGAAACAACCATGACAGATCGTCTTTCAGGCGAATTGATGGATGCCGCAAACAATCGTGGTAATGCAGTTAAGAAACGTGAAGATACGCATCGTATGGCTGAAGCCAACCGTGCTTTCTCTCATTATCGTTGGTAAGCCAGAGTATTTAGGAGATAAATCATGGCTCGTGAGCATAAAATTGAGGACTACCGTAACTTTGGTATTATGGCGCATATTGATGCGGGTAAAACCACTGCTACAGAACGTATCCTATATTATACAGGTAAAAGCCACAAAATTGGCGAAGTGCATGATGGCGCTGCGACAATGGACTGGATGGAGCAAGAGCAAGAACGTGGTATCACTATCACGTCAGCAGCAACAACAACGCATTGGAAAGGCAAACGCCTTAACATTATCGACACACCAGGCCATGTTGACTTCACGATTGAAGTTGAACGTAGTTTGCGCGTACTCGATGGTGCCGTGACTTTGTTGGATGCGAATGCTGGTGTTGAGCCACAAACTGAAACTGTTTGGCGTCAAGCTGAAAAGTACAATGTGCCTCGCATGTTCTTCGTGAACAAAATGGACAAAATTGGTGCCGATTTTTTCAACTGTGTTGAAATGATGGGGTCTCGCCTTGGATGTACACCTTGTGTTATTCAGCTTCCTATGGGTGCTGAGACTGAATTTGTTGGTTGTATTGACCTTGTTGAAATGAAAGCCATTACATGGGCTGAAGAGAAACTTGGTGCTGAATTCGTTGTTGCTGATATTCCAGAAGAATATCAAGAGCAAGCTAACGAATGGCGTGAAAAAATGATCGAAGTTGCTGTTGAAGCTGATGAAGCTGCAATGGATAAATATCTTGAAGGTGAAATGCCAACAACTGAAGAGTTGAAAGCGCTTATCCGTAAAGGTACAATTGACGTATTATTTCACCCAGTATGTTGTGGTACTGCATTTAAAAACAAAGGTGTTCAACCTTTGCTAGATGCAGTTGTAGACTATCTACCTTCACCTGTTGATATTCCTGCCATCAAAGGTATTGATTTCAAAACAGAAGAAGAAACTACACGCCAAGCATCTGACGATGAGCCATTAGGCTTGTTGGCATTTAAAATTATGAATGACCCATTTGTTGGTTCTTTGACATTTGTTCGTATTTATTCTGGTGTTCTAGAGGCTGGTAAAACAGTTCTAAACACTGTTAAGGATAAAAAAGAACGTGTTGGTCGTATGTTGGAAATGCATTCTAACTCTCGTGAAGATATTAAAGTTGCACGCGCTGGTGACATTGTTGCCCTTGCTGGTCTTAAATATACAACGACAGGCGATACATTGTCTGATATGCTGAAACCAGTTATTTTGGAACGTATGGAATTCCCTGATCCTGTGATCGAGATTGCCATTGAACCAAAAACAAAAGCTGACCAAGAAAAACTAGGCCAAGGCCTACAACGTTTGGCTGCTGAAGATCCTTCATTCCGCGTTTCATCTGATTTCGAATCAGGTCAAACAATTATTGCGGGTATGGGTGAACTTCATTTGGACATTCTGGTTGACCGTTTACGTCGTGAGTTTGGTGTTGAAGCTAATGTGGGTGCACCGCAAGTGGCTTATCGCGAAACGATCACACGCGAACATGAAGTTAACTACACGCATAAGAAACAATCTGGTGGTTCTGGCCAATTTGCGCGTGTTAAAATGATCATTGAACCAGGTGATAACAATGAAGGTTTCGATTTCGAAAGCAAAATTGTTGGTGGTTCAGTGCCAAAAGAATATATTCCAGGTGTGGAAAAAGGTATCAAATCTGTTGTTGAAACAGGTGCGCTTGCTGGCTTCCCAATGTTAAACATTAAAGTGACGCTGGTTGACGGCGCTTACCATGATGTTGACTCATCTGTAATGGCATTCGAACTTGCTGGTCGTGCGGGCTTCCGTGAAGGCGTACGTGAAGCAGGTCTGAAATTACTTGAACCGATAATGAAGGTTGAAGTGGTAACTCCTGAAGATTATGTTGGCGATGTTATTGGTGACCTTAACTCTCGTCGTGGTATGATTTCTGGAACAGAACCTCGTGGCAATACTCAAGTTGTTGATGCGATGGTGCCTTTGGCAAACATGTTTGGCTATGTAAATAATCTACGTTCTGCAACGCAGGGCCGTGCTCAATTTACTATGCAATTCGATCATTATGATCAAGTACCTCAAGCGGTTGCGGATGAAATCATCGCAAAACTTGCTTGAATATAAAAATAAACTTCGTCAGGCCCTATTAGGGGTCTGACAACAATAAATGGAGAGCCCTAATGGCTAAAGAAAAGTTTGAGCGTACTAAACCTCATGTTAACGTCGGCACAATCGGCCATGTTGACCATGGTAAAACAACTCTAACAGCTGCTATCACAATGGTAATGGCTGAAATCTCTGGTGGCGAAGCTATGGCTTATGCTGACATTGATGGTGCACCTGAAGAACGTGAACGCGGTATTACAATTTCAACAGCTCATGTTGAATATGAAACTAACAACCGTCATTACGCCCACGTTGATTGCCCAGGCCATGCTGACTATGTGAAAAACATGATCACTGGTGCTGCACAAATGGATGGTGGTATTCTTGTTGTATCTGCTGCTGATGGCCCAATGCCACAAACACGTGAGCATATCCTTCTTGCTCGCCAATGTGGTGTTCCGTTCCTCGTGATTTACATGAACAAAGTTGACCAAGTTGACGATGAAGAACTACTAGAACTCGTTGAAATGGAAATTCGTGAACTTCTTTCAGAATACGATTTCCCTGGTGATGATATTCCTATCGTTATGGGTTCTGCGCTTGCTGCTGTTGAAGGCCGTGACGAAGAAATTGGCAAAAACTCTATCATTAAATTGATGGAAGCTGTTGATGCTTATATCCCAACTCCAGATCGTCCTGTTGATCTTCCATTCCTACTACCTATTGAAGACGTGTTCTCAATTTCAGGTCGTGGTACAGTGGTAACTGGCCGTGTTGAACGTGGTATTGTAAATGTTGGCGACAACATCGAAATCGTTGGCATGAAAGACACAACAGTAACTACTTGTACTGGTGTTGAAATGTTCCGTAAGTTGCTTGATTCAGGTCAAGCTGGTGATAACGTTGGTGTACTACTTCGTGGTACTAAACGTGAAGATGTTGTACGTGGCCAAGTGCTATGTGCTCCTGGTTCAATCACTCCACATACTAACTTTGTGGCTGAAGCATATATTCTTACTAAAGAAGAAGGTGGACGTCATACTCCATTCTTTACAAAATATCGTCCACAGTTCTATTTCCGTACAACAGACGTAACTGGCGTTGTGACTTTACAAGCTGGCACAGAAATGGTAATGCCAGGCGACAATGTTAATATTGATGTTGAACTTATCGCACCAATCGCTATGGAAGAGCAATTGCGCTTCTCAATCCGCGAAGGTGGCCGCACAGTGGGTGCCGGTGTTGTAGGTAAAATTACTAAGTAATAACAATAGTTTAGGCGAGGGTAGGTTATCTACCCTCTCTTTTTAATTCAAATACCGAAGGTATGAACATGCACGGACAAAATATTCGTATTCGTCTAAAAGCTTTTGATCATCGTATCTTAGATACTTCGACAAAAGAAATAGTGAATACTGCCCGCCGTACGGGCGCCCAGGTGCGTGGTCCAATTCCGCTTCCAACTCGTATTGAAAAATATACAGTTTTGCGTGGTCCACACATTGATAAGAAAAGTCGTGAACAATTCGAAATGCGCACACATAAACGCGTATTAGATATTGTTGATCCGACACCGCAAACAGTTGACGCTTTGATGAAGCTCGACCTTGCTGCTGGTGTTGATGTAGAAATCAAACTGTAAGGACAGAGCTCATGCGTTCAGGCGTTATCGCTCAGAAGCTAGGTATGACACGTGTATTCTCCGAAGATGGTGAACATGTGCCAGTGACAGTATTAAAACTAGATACTTGTCAAGTTATTGCCCAGCGTACTGAAGAAGAAAATGGTTACACAGCATTGCAGCTGGGTAGCGGTTTTGCAAAAGTTAAAAATGTTTCAAAAGCCCAACGTGGTCACTTTGCGAAAGCTAAAGTTGAACCTAAGAAAAAGATTGCGGAATTCAGAGTTTCTCCTGAAAACCTAATCGAAGTGGGTGCCACTCTTAAAGCCGATCATTTTGTAGATGGTCAAAAAGTTGATGCCACTGGTATTTCAATTGGTAAAGGTTTTCAGGGCGCAATGAAACGCCATAATTTCGGTGGTTTACGTGCCAGTCATGGTGTGTCAATCTCACATCGTAGTCTTGGTTCTACCGGTCAATGTCAAGATCCTGGTAAGGTTTTCAAAGGTAAGAAAATGGCTGGTCACATGGGTGCGTCTCGTGTAACTGTTCAAAACCTTACAGTTGTAAAATCTGATGTGGCTCGTGACATTATCCTTGTTAAAGGTGCTATTCCTGGTTCTAAAGGTGGTTGGGTGTTCTTAAACGACGCTGTTAAACTTCCTATTCCAGCTGGCTTACCTACACCAGGTAGCTTTACAGCTGCTGGTGCATCTGCAGAGAAGGGTGAATAATCATGAAATTAGATGTTCAAACACTCGAAGCAAAAGGCAAAGGCTCTATCGAATTATCTGAAGAGATTTTTGGTCTAGAACCTCGCGCTGATATTTTGCACCGTATGGTAAATTACCAAATGGCAAAACGCCAATCTGGTACACATAAGACATTGGGTCGTTCAGAAGTTACTGGTTCAACAAAGAAATTTGTTCGCCAAAAAGGTTCTGGTGGCGCGCGTCATGGTAACAGAAAAGCTCCACTATTCCGTGGTGGTGGTAAAGCATTTGGTCCTGTGCCCCGTTCACATGCCCATTCTTTGCCTAAGAAAATCCGTGCTTTAGCACTAAAGCACGCTCTATCAACAAAAGCTCTAGCTGGTGAAATTATCATTCTTGATAATGTAACAAGTAAATCTGCAAAAACAA
This sequence comes from Hyphomicrobiales bacterium, assembly GCA_051531935.1. GTDB lineage: Bacteria > Pseudomonadota > Alphaproteobacteria > Rhizobiales > OSC116 > OCS116. The sequence goes on along the minus strand of JAOPTR010000014.1, from coordinate 92,975 downwards.
AAGATATGAAAGTTCAATTTGAAAAATTGGGCCTTGTGAATGCTTTGGTTATTGCTGGTGCAGAAGTTGATGCGAACTTTGGCTTAGCAGCTCGCAATATTCCAAATATTGATGTGTTGCCTATTCAAGGTATTAATGTATATGACATATTGCGTCGTAAGAAATTAGTTCTTACTAAAGCCGCAGTAGAAGCCTTGGAGGTACGTTTCAATGGATAAAGCTGATCTATATGATGTTATCGTTGGACCTGCAATCACTGAAAAAACTTCAGGTGCGTCAGAGCATAACCAAGTGGTATTTGATGTTGCGAAAACTGCGTCTAAACCAGAAATTAAACAAGCTGTCGAAGCTCTGTTCAATGTTAAAGTTAAAGCTGTAAATACGCTTATCCGCAAGGGTAAGACTAAACGCTTTAAAGGTATCATGGGCAAGCGTAACGACATTAAGAGAGCAATCGTTACCCTTGAAGAAGGTCAAATGATTGATGTGACGACTGGTCTTTAAGACCAGTCTCTAAGCCGAAAGAATAAACTATGGCACTCAAAAGTTATAAACCTACCAGTCCTGGTCAACGTGGTCTGATTCTAATCGACCGCAGTGACCTCTGGAAAGGTAAACCTGTTAAAAGCCTCACAGAGGGTTTAACAAAATCAGGCGGCCGTAATAATACGGGTCGTATAACAGCACGTCGTCGCGGCGGCGGGCATAAGCGTTCATATCGCTTGGTCGACTTTAAACGTCGGAAATGGGATATGACAGCTACGGTAGAACGTATTGAATACGATCCTAACCGTACTGCATTCATTGCGCTTATTCGTTATGAAGATGGTGAATTATCATACATTATTGCGCCACAACGTTTAGCCGCTGGCGATGTTGTAGTTGCTGGCAGCAAGGTTGACGTTAAACCTGGTAATGCTATGCCACTTGGCAATATGCCTATTGGTACAATTGTACATAATGTTGAGCTAAAAGAAGGTAAGGGCGGTCAAATCGCTCGTGCTGCTGGTGCTTACGTACAATTGGTTGGTCGTGATAGTAGTTACGCTATTTTGCGCTTAAACTCAGGTGAACAACGTATTGTTCGTTCTGAATGTATGGCGACAATTGGTGCTGTTTCTAACCCTGACAATTCAAACCAAAACTTTGGTAAAGCCGGCCGTAGCCGCTGGAAAGGCAAACGCCCTTCTGTACGTGGTGTTGCTATGAACCCTGTGGATCATCCACATGGTGGTGGTGAAGGTCGTACTTCTGGTGGTCGTCATCCGGTGACTCCTTGGGGTAAACCTACTAAAGGTAAACGCACTCGTTCAAATAAAGCTACCGATAAATATATCGTTCGTAGCCGTCATTTGCGCAAAAATAAACGTTAGGAATTATAAATGGCACGTTCGTTATGGAAAGGTCCTTATATTGACGCTTATTTGCTTAAAAAAGCAGAAAAAGTGCGTGAATCGGGACGTAATGAAGTTATTAAAATTTGGAGTAGACGTTCTACGATACTACCTCAATTCGTTGGTCTTACTTTCGGCGTTCACAATGGTAAAAAACACATACCAGTGAATGTAAACGAAGATATGATCGGACATAAGTTTGGTGAATTTTCACCAACTCGTACATATTACGGCCATCTGGCTGATAAAAAAGCGAGAAGGAAATAGTCATGGGTAAAGCAAAAAGAGAACGCTCTCTTGCTGATAATGAAGCTCAAGCGGTAACTCGCATGATTAGAACTAGCCCTCAGAAGCTAAATCTAGTTGCACAGCTCATTCGTGGCAAAAAAGTTGAAAAAGCATTAGCTGATCTACAGTTTTCGCACAAACGTGTTTCTGGCACTGTGTTAAAAACTCTACAATCTGCAATTGCAAATGCTGAAAATAACCACGGTCTAGATGTAGACGCTCTTGTGGTTCATGAAGCATATGTTGGTAAAAATTTAGTGATGAAACGCTGGCAGCCTAGAGCTCGTGGTCGTGTAGGTAAAATTCTGAAGCCATTCAGCCAAATTACCATCATCGTTAAAGAAGCTGAGGAGCAAGCATAATGGGACAAAAGATTAACCCTATTGGTTTCCGTCTTGGCATCAACCGTACTTGGGATAGCCGCTGGTATGCAGATGCTGGTGAATATGGCAAACTTCTTCATGAAGATCTGAAAATCCGTAACATGCTAGAGAAAAAACTAGCTGCTGCAGGTATTTCGAAAATTGTGATCGAACGCCCACATAAGACATGTCGTGTATCTATCCATACAGCCCGTCCAGGTGTTGTTATTGGTAAAAAAGGTTCAGACATTGAACGTATTAAACGCATGGTTGGCAAAATGACCGACGGCGAAGTGACTATCAACATTGTTGAAGTTCGCAAGCCTGAAGTTGATGCTCGTTTGGTTGCTGAAGCTGTGGCTCAACAACTAGAACGCCGTGTTGCTTTCCGACGTGCGATGAAACGTGCTGTACAAGGCGCAATGCGCCAAGGCGCTCTTGGTATTCGTATTAACTGTGCAGGCCGTTTAGGTGGTGCAGAAATTGCTCGTACTGAGTGGTATCGTGAAGGCCGCGTGCCTTTGCACACACTTCGTTCAAACATTGATTATGGTGTTGCTAAGGCGCATACAGCATATGGTGTGATTGGCATCAAAGTGTGGATCTTTAAAGGTGATATCATGGAGCATGATCCAATGGCTCAAGAACGTTTAGCACTTGCTGCTGGTGGCCGTGGTGGCGATCGTGGTCGTGGTGATCGTAATAACCGTCCGCGTAATAATCGCTAACTTTTGATTGGAGAATAAGTTATGTTACAACCAAAACGTACAAAATTCCGTAAAGCTCATAAGGGCCGCATCAAGGGTAAAGCCAAAGGTGGTACGGATATGAATTTTGGTACTTATGGCCTAAAAGCCATGGAACCAGATCGTGTTACAGCACGTCAAATCGAAGCTTGTCGTCGTGCTATCACACGTCACATGAAGCGTGTTGGCCGTGTGTGGATTCGCATTTTCCCAGATGTTCCAGTGTCTAAAAAGCCACTTGAAGTTCGTATGGGTAAAGGTAAGGGCTCTGTTGAATTTTGGGCAGCCAAAGTTAAACCTGGTCGTATTATGTTCGAGATTGACGGTGTTGATCAAGAAACAGCAAAAGAAGCCTTACGTTTAGGCGCACAAAAACTGCCTATCAAGGTGAAGTTTGTGCAACGTTTAGACGTATAACTTTAATATTTTGTTTGGCTGCATTGCGAATCTGGTCTATATAGCACCAATCGTTACGCAGCCAGGCAACATTTTTGAGAGGATAGGCCACTATGAAGGCCAATGAATTAAAAGACAAAAGCTTGGATGAACTTCAAGATGAACTGCTCGGTCTTAAGAAAGAGCAATTTAACTTACGTTTCCAAAAGGCCACTGGTCAATTGGAAAAGCCATCGCGAGTACGTGAAGTGCGCCGCGATATTGCTAGAGTTCAAACAGTACAGACGCAATTGCGTGCTGCAGCTAAAGCGTAAAGAGGATTTGATATGCCAAAGCGTATCCTACAAGGCGTCGTTACTTCTGACGCTAATGATAAAACTGTAGTGGTTAAAGTAGAACGTCGTTTTACCGATCCATTGCTTAAGAAGACCGTGCGTAGTACTAAGAAGTATCATGCGCATGATGAAAGTAACTCGGTTAAGGTCGGAGATATTATACGTATCGAAGAAACCAAGCCGGTATCGAAAAACAAAAAATGGGCAGTTATTAAATAACTGATTCTTATTTGTTGAGCATTGCCTCTATTCATTTATTTGGGTGGAGGCTATTTGAAGGACTTATGTCATGATTCAAATGCAAACAAATCTAGATGTTGCCGATAACTCAGGTGCTAAACGCGTTCAGTGTATTAAAGTACTTGGTGGATCGAAACGCAAAACTGCGTCTGTAGGCGACATTATAGTGGTTAGTGTAAAAGAAGCTACACCTAACGGTAAAGTGAAAAAGGGTGACGTTCGTCGCGCGGTTATCGTGCGTACGAAAAAAGACATCCAACGTAAGGACGGTTCAATGATTCGTTTCGATGGTAACGCTGCGGTTCTTGTGAACCAAAACGGTGAACCTATCGGAACTCGTATTTTTGGCCCAGTTGTACGTGAACTACGTGCTAAGAAACACATGAAAATTGTGTCACTTGCACCGGAGGTTCTGTAATATGGCTGTTAAGTTGAAAATCAAAAAAGGCGATAATGTTGTTGTTTTAACTGGCCGTGATGCTGGTAAAAAAGGACAAGTTCTGAAGGTTATTCCTAAAGAAAATCGCGCTATTGTTTCAGGTGTGAACCTTGTTAAACGTCATACTAAACCTACGCAAACTGCTGAGGGTGGCATTTTTACAAAAGAAGCAACTATCAATATCTCAAACATTGCGATTGAAGATCCTAAAGACGGCAAACCAACACGCGTTGGTTATAAAACTGTTGAAGGTAAAAAAGTTCGCTTTGCCAAACGTTCAGGAGATGTGATCGATGTCTAATGTAGCACGCTTGAAAAAGCATTATGTCGACGTTGTACGTGATGAGCTTAAAAATGAGTATAAATATACTAATGAAATGCTTATCCCGCAGCTAGACAAAGTTGTTATCAACATGGGTGTTGGCGAAACTGTTGCCGATACTAAAAAGATTAAATCTGCCGTTGATGCGCTAACTGCAATTGCTGGTCAAAAACCAGTAATTACGAAAGCTCGCAAATCTATCGCTACTTTTAAAGTACGTGAAGAAATGCCGCTTGGTTGTAAAGTTACTTTACGTGGCAATGCAGCGTTTGAGTTTTTAGATCGTCTAATCACAATCGCTCTTCCTCGTACTCGTGACTTCCGTGGGCTAAATCCTAAAAGTTTTGATGGCAATGGTAACTTTGCTATGGGCGTTAAAGAACATATCGTTTTCCCTGAAATCGAATATGACAAAATTGACGTTATGTGGGGTATGGACATTATTGTTTGTACAACTGCCAATACTGATGACGAAGCTCGTTCATTGCTTAAAGGGTTTAACTTCCCTTTCCCAAAGGATAAGGAATAGTTATATGGCTAAAGTAAGTATGATTCAAAGAGAGCTAAAGCGCCAACGTACAGTTGCTAAATATGCAACGAAACGTGAAGCACTTATAGTGATCTCTAAAGATGAAAACCTAAAACCAGAAGAACGTTTTAAAGCACGTATGGATCTTGCGAAATTACCTCGTAATGGTTCAAAAACCCGCCTTAAAAATCGTTGTGAAGTTACAGGTCGTCCACGCGGTTATTACCGTAAATTAAAAATGTCACGTATCGCGCTTAGAGAACTTGGTTCTCAAGGTAAGATTCCTGGCCTTGTTAAATCGAGCTGGTAGGAGATAAAATTATGGTTATGACAGATCCTCTCGGTGATATGCTAACTCGTATTCGTAACGCTCAAATGCGTGGTAAAAGCATGGTTTCTACACCTGCTTCTAACCTTCGCGGTCGTGTGTTAGACGTATTAGCAGATGAAGGCTTTATTCGTGGTTATGCAGCTGTTGAATTTGACGGTGGCAAATCAGAATTTGAAGTCGAATTAAAGTATTTTGAAGGCGCTCCTGTTATTCAGGAAGTTAAGCGTGTTTCAAAGCCAGGTCGTCGTGTTTATTCATCAGTGAAAAACATTACACCTGTTTACAATGGTCTTGGTATTTCTATTCTTTCTACACCTAAAGGTGTTATGGCAGACTGGAAAGCAAGAGAAGAAAATGTTGGTGGTGAAGTTCTTTGTCAACTATTCTAACGAATGGTTGATGAGATTTCTCATTAATTAAGGAAAATAATATGTCACGTATTGGTAAAAAAGCAATACCGTTACCTGCAGGTGTTGAATTTAACATCGAAGGTCAGGAAATTTCGGTAAAAGGTCCTAAGGGCAGTCTTTCAGTCGTGTTGGTTAATGAAGTTTCAATTTCTGATTCAGAAAATGGCTTGTTAATCACTCCACGCGATGATTCCAAACGCGCACGTAGCATGTGGGGTATGAGCCGTACATTGGTTGCAAATATTGTAGCTGGTGTTTCGGAAGGATACTCTAAAACTTTGGAAATCCAAGGTGTTGGTTATCGTGCAGCGCTAAAAGGTAAGACTCTTAGCCTGAATTTAGGCCTCTCTCATGAGGTAAATTATGACGCCCCTGAAGGTGTGGAAATAAAAGTTACAAAACCTACTGAAATTGTTGTATCAGGTGTTGATAAACAATTGGTTGGTCAAGTAGCCGCAAATATTCGTAAATATCGTAAACCTGAGCCGTTTAAAGGCAAAGGCATTCGTTATCAAGGCGAATATGTGTTCCGCAAAGAAGGTAAGAAGAAGTAGGAGTCTTAAAAAATGGCAGTTTCCAACAGGAAAACAACAGAACGTCGTAAACAGCGTGTTCGTAATAGTCTCAAAAAAGTGGCTAACGGTCGTCCGCGTCTATCAGTTTTTCGTTCGTCAAAACATATATATGCTCAAATCATTGATGATGGTTTAGGCAAAACAGTGGCAGCCGCTTCATCTATTGAAAAAGATGTGAAGTCGTCACTTAAAACGGGTGCTGATGTTGCTGCGGCAATAGCAGTGGGTAAATTAGTTGCTGAACGTGCAAACGCTGCTGGTCTTAAAGACGTAGTGTTTGATCGTGGTAGTTATTTGTATCATGGACGTGTTAAGGCGCTTGCGGAAGCAGCGCGTGAAGCCGGTCTTAAGTTTTAAAGGGTAAAATAATGGCACGTAATAATGATAGAAATAATGACGAACGCGACAGCGAATTTGTTGACCGTCTCGTTCATATTAACCGCGTAGCAAAAGTTGTTAAGGGTGGTCGTCGTTTTGGTTTTGCAGCACTTGTAGTGCTTGGTGATCAAAAAGGCCGCGTTGGTTTTGGTAAAGGTAAAGCAAAAGAAGTACCTGAAGCCATTCGTAAAGCAACAGAAGAAGCTAAACGCCAAATGATCCGTGTTCCACTACGCGAAGGCCGTACTCTACATCATGATGTAGAAGGTCGCCATGGTGCTGGTAAAGTGATGCTTCGTGCAGCGCCTCCAGGTACTGGTATTATTGCTGGTGGTCCTATGCGTGCAGTTTTTGAAACTGTAGGTATTCAGGATGTTGTAGCGAAATCTATTGGCACATCAAACCCATATAACATGGTTCGTGCTACCTTCGACGCTCTTCAAAAAGAGAACAGCCCCCGTAAAGTGGCTGCGCGTCGTGGTAAAAAGGTTTCAGATATCGTAGCCCGTCGTCGTGATGGTGCTGGTGATTCAATCGAAACGGGTGCATAAGCTCAGCTTATTCCAAATTGAAGGATTAAAACAATGGCTAAAAAAACAATTACCATTGAGCAAATTGGTAGCCCAATTCGTCGTGAAGCTAGCCAACGTGCTACATTAGTGGGTCTTGGCCTTAATAAAATGCATCGTGTAAGAACTTTGGAAGATACACCGTCTATACGTGGTATGATCCGTAAAGTTTCTCATATGGTACGTATTGTAGAGGAAGCTTAATCGCTTCTTTTACTAAATAAAGGATATTATTATGCGTCTTAATGAAATTGCAGATAAAGAAGGTGCCCGTTATAACAGCAAACGCGTTGGTCGTGGCATTGGCTCTGGTAAGGGCAAAACATGTGGTCGTGGTGTTAAAGGTCAAAAGTCTCGCTCAGGTGTGGCAATAAAAGGCTTTGAAGGCGGTCAAATGCCTATTCACATGCGTCTACCTAAACGTGGCTTTAACAATATTTTCGCTAAGAAAACAACAGGTGTTAACTTGGGTCGTATCCAAGAAGCTCTTGATGCTAAAAAATTGGACAAAAGCGCTACAGTGACTGCAGCTACACTTGTTGCAGCTGGTGTTATCCGTCGTGAACTTGATGGTGTGCGTATTTTGGGCAATGGCGAACTTACTACTAAACTTAACTTCGAAGTTTATGGCGCAAGTGCTGGTGCAACTGCAGCGATTGAAAAAATCGGCGGCAGTGTAACAATTACGAAGCGTGCTAAAGCGGTTAAAAAAGAAAAATAATTTTAAGGGCAGGGCAACCTGCCTTTAATTTTGCTTTTTAGTTCTTATATATTTATATTACTAAATGGCGCAACTATAGTGGCTGTTAAAAGCCACCATAGTTTTTTTGCTTTTAGGATGTTTTTGAAATATTTTTCTGAATTTGGAAAATATTTCAAAAATATTGTAAAATTGATTAGGAGCAAATTGAATGGCATCAGCAGCGGAACAGCTCGCCTCGAATTTGAACTTTTCGGCTTTTGGTAAAGCCGAAGATCTAAAAAAGCGTATCTGGTTTACACTAGGTGCGCTTCTTGTGTATCGTTTAGGTACTTTTATTCCAATCCCTGGTATTGATGCGTCAGTACTTGCAGGTGCATTCCAGAACAATCAATCAGGCCTGCTGGGCGTGTTGGATATGTTTGCAGGTGGTGCTGTTGGGCGTATGGCTATTTTTGCCTTAAACGTAATTCCATATATTACCGCCTCTATCATCATTCAATTGATGACGAGCATGGTTCCTGCTTTGGCAGCGATGAAAAAAGATGGCGCGTCTGGCCAGAAAAAAATCACTCAATATACCCGTTATGGTGCTGTTTTCTTAGCTGCTGTACAAGGCTACACACTAGCCGCTAGCCTTGAAGCTAGTCCTGGTTTGGTTGTAAACCCTGGTTTCATGTTCCAAATTTCCACGGTTATCACCATTGTTGGTGGTGTGCTCTTCCTTATGTGGTTGGGTGAGCAAATTACTGCTCGTGGTATTGGTAATGGCGTATCTTTGATTATTTTCTCTGGTATTGTGGCCAACATTCCTGTTGGTTTGGTGCAAATGTTGCAATTAGGCCAACAAGGTACAATTTCTACTTTCCTTATTATCGGTATCCTAATTCTGTCAGTATTGGTTATTGCGTTTATCGTGTTTATCGAACGCGCTCAACGTAAGCTTTTGGTGCAATATCCAAAACGCCAAATGAACAATCAAATGTATGGTGGCGAAAGCTCTCATTTACCGCTTAAACTAAATACTGCAGGTGTTATTCCACCAATTTTTGCAACAGCTTTACTGATGATACCCGTGACCATTTCTAATTTGGCGGGTACCTCTGATAATGAGGTTATTGCGACTATCTCAGCATTGTTGGGTCGCGGTCAGCCACTTTACCTGCTAGTTTTCGTTGTGCTTATTGTGTTTTTTGCTTTCTACCAAACTGGTGTGGCGATGGACCCTGCGGACACTGCTGATAACCTCAAAAAGCAAGGTGGTTTTATACCTGGCATTCGTCCAGGCGCCCGTACTGCTGAATATATCGACTTTGTGTTAACGCGCATCACTGTTTTAGGTTCTGCCTATTTGGTTGCTGTTTGTATCTTGCCTGAAATTTTGCAATCACAATTTGCTTTGCCATTCTATTTTGGTGGTACATCTTTGCTGATTGTTGTTAGTGTGACCATGGACACTGTTCAACAAGTGCAATCTCGACTACTAGCTCATCAATATGAGGGGCTTATTAAGAAATCGAAGTTAAGAGGGAAACGCAAAAAATGAAACTAATATTATTAGGACCTCCAGGTGCCGGTAAAGGCACTCAAGCCCAAAGCTTGGTCGAAGAGTTTGGGTTTGCCCAATTGTCTACAGGTGATATGTTAAGAGCCGCCATTGCTGCTGGTAGTGAAATGGGTCTTAAAGTCAAAGGCATTATGGAACGTGGAGATTTGGTTTCTGATGATATTGTGGTTGGTATTATATCTGAACGTGTCGAAGCGCCAGATTGCGCTAAAGGTTTTATTTTAGACGGTTTCCCAAGAAACACTGCCCAAGCCGAAGCATTGGATAAAATGCTTGATGAAAAAAACATGACTTTGGACGTAGTGATTTCAATAGAAGTTGTTGAAAAAGATTTGTTTGGTCGTATTGAACAACGCGCCAAAGAAACTGAAGGCGGCCCACGGGCCGATGATAATGTTCAAGCTTTGAAAAAACGCTTGGTAGTTTATCATGAACAAACGGCACCTTTGATTAAATATTATGGAGATCAAGGTGTGTTGAAAACTGTGGACGGTATGGCCGATATTGATGCTGTTTCAGCTGAGATTAGAAGCATATTGGACGAAGTTTAAATAATGTCTGTTTGGCTGTTGACTAATGGGTGTAGAATCCTTTACAAGGCACGGATAGAAGAAAGTGAAGTAATTATCGGTTTTTGACCGAGAGTTTACTTTGAAAGTTAAATTGCCGTAAAAAGAGCGGTATTTGACCACCCCGAATTTTATAACGTGATAGACGGTTGGTTAAATTATAAGGAGAATAACACGTGGCTCGTATTTCAGGTGTAAACATTCCGACAGGTAAACGTGTCGAGATAGCACTTACATATATTCATGGTATTGGTACTTTCCAAGCCAAACAAATTTGTGAAGTTGTAGGCATTGAACGCACTATGCGTGTAAATGAACTTTCAGACCAGCAAGTTATTAAAATTCGTGAAACAATCGATAGTGATCATCTTGTAGAAGGTGATTTGCGTCGTGAGGTTTCCATGAACATTAAGCGCCTTATGGATCTTGGTTGCTACCGTGGCTTGCGTCATCGTCGTGGCTTGCCTGTTCGTGGTCAAAACACTAAAAACAATGCACGCACACGCAAAGGCCCTGCCGTTGCTATCGCTGGTAAGAAGAAATAATAGAGGTATAGTTTAATGGCTAAAGAAAAAGTAAAAGTTCGCCGTCGTGAGCGGAAAAACATTGCCTCTGGCGTTGTGCATGTAAATTCTACATTCAACAATACCATGGTGACAATTAGTGATGTACAAGGCAACACTGTTGCATGGTCTTCTGCTGGTATGATGGGCTTTAAGGGCTCTCGTAAATCAACACCTTATGCTGCACAGGTTGCTGCTGAAGATGCTGGTCGCAAAGCACAAGAACATGGCATGAAAACTCTTGAAGTTGAAGTTAAAGGCGCTGGCTCTGGCCGTGAAAGTGCACTTCGTGCGCTTCAGTCTATTGGTTTTCAAATTACATCAATTCGTGATGTAACTCCAATTCCTCATAATGGCTGTCGTCCTCCAAAACGTCGTCGTATTTAATTGCGTTGCCAATCTCATATTAATGGGATTGGTGTAAATCTATTTTCCGAAAGGTTTTATTGTGATTCAAAAAAACTGGCAAGAGCTTATTAAGCCAACTAAAATAGAAGTGGTTCCAGGCCATGATCCGCGCAAAAAAGCAACGATTATTGTTGAACCTCTTGAACGTGGTTATGGTTTAACACTTGGCAATGCTTTGCGTCGTGTTTTGCTTTCATCGCTTCAAGGTGCTGCAGTAACTGGCGTACAAATTGATAGTGTATTACATGAGTTTTCATCTATCGCGGGTGTTCGTGAAGATGTAGCAAATGTAGTGTTGAACATCAAAGAAATTGCCGTTGCTCAACATAGTGATTCTGTTAAGCGTATGATTATCGACAAGCAAGGCCCATGTGTGGTTACTGCTGGCGATATCGAATCTGGTTCAGACATCGAAATTCTTAACCCAGAACTATTTATCTGTAATGTCGACGAAGGTGGTCACCTTCGTATGGAATTCACAGTCGATAATGGTAAAGGTTATGTGACTGCTGTTGAAAATCGTGCAGAAGATAGCCCAGTGGGTTATATTCCTGTCGATAGTCTTTTCAGCCCTGTTCGTAAAGTATCTTATAAAGTTGAAGATACCCGCGAAGGTCAAGTGCTTGATTATGATAAATTGACATTAGAAGTTGAAACAAATGGTGTGATTAATCCTGAAGATGCTGTCGCATTCTCAGCACGTATCATTCAAGATCAACTACAAGTATTTGTTAATTTTGAAGAACCTGAAGTGAAAGAAGTTGAAGAGCCAAGCCCTGATCTTGCCTTTAACCCAGCATTGCTTAAAAAGGTTGACGAATTAGAGCTTAGCGTACGTTCTGCAAACTGCCTGAAAAATGATAACATTGTCTATATCGGCGATCTTATTCTTAAAACAGAAGCAGAAATGCTACGTACACCAAACTTTGGTCGTAAATCATTGAATGAGATTAAAGAAGTTCTCGCTCAGATGGGTCTCCATCTTGGTATGGATGTGCCAAACTGGCCGCCTGAGAATATCGAAGATCTTGCGAAAAAATTTGAAGAACGTTTTTAGGATAATACCTAACATAAATTAAGGAGACCTAACATGCGTCATCGCAAACAAGGCCGTAAATTAAACAGAACTGCTAGTCACCGTAAAGCACTATTTGCTAATATGGCTGCTGCACTTATTAAACATGAGCAAATCACAACTACTTTGCCTAAAGCAAAAGAACTTCGTTCTATTGTTGATCGTCTGATCACATTGGGTAAAAAAGGTGATTTACATTCACGTCGTCATGCTATTGCTAAAATGCGTGATAAAGATCAAGCTAAAAAGCTATTTGAAGTTTTAGGCCCTCGTTATAAAGACCGTAATGGTGGTTATACTCGTGTTCTTAAGGCTGGCTTCCGTTATGGTGATAATGCACCGATGGCAGTTATTGAGCTTGTTGACCGTGATGTTAGCGAAAAAGGTAAAGACTCTGGCCCAACACAAGATGTTGACAATGGCCAAGACGCAGCATAATTAATGCTTTATCTTACAAATTGAAAGAGTGGCTTTGGCCGCTCTTTTTTTTGTTCTTTTTTTGAAATTGAGTCTTATTTAGGCCAAAAATAAGCTTATATTAGTAGATAATAAAAGGATTTTCGCATGCGTTTCATAATTACAATTATATTGATTTTTAATTTCTCGAATGTTTTGGCTGCTGCTAAGAAGCTGCCCGAATCCATAACTGAAATTCAGCTTTCATTTTCAAAAACAGTTAAAAAGGTTTCGCCTGCTGTCGTTAATGTTTATTCCACTAAAATTGTTCAAACCCGCCAATCCATATTTAATAATGACCCATTTTTTAATCAGTTTTTCGGCCAACAATATGGCCAAACACAAATGCGTGAGCAAAATTCTTTGGGTTCTGGCGTTATGGTTGACCCTTCAGGTATTGTGGTCACTAACCATCATGTCATTGCTGATAGCGATACGATCCGCGTGGTAATGGCTGATCAGAGAGAATTTGATGCCGAAATTATACTAGAAGACGAAAAGTCAGATTTGGCGGTCTTGAGGCTTTTTGCGGCTGATGAGGAGTTTGAAATCATTAAATTTGCCGATAGTGACGATGTCGAAGTTGGCGACCTTGCACTCGCTGTTGGTAATCCGTTTGGCGTGGGACAAACCGTAACCTCTGGTATTGTTTCGGCCATTGCTCGCTCAAATGTGGGCATATCAAACTATCAATTTTTCATCCAAACAGATGCGGCTATAAACCCAGGCAATAGTGGTGGCGCGTTAGTCAACAGTTTGGGTGAGCTAATAGGAGTGAATACAGCCATATTTTCTCGTAGTGGCGGCTCTAATGGCATTGGCTTTGCCATTCCTGCCAATATGGTAAAACGCGTTGTTGTGAGTGCGGCTTCAGGCAATCGTGTTCTTCGGGCATGGGTAGGCGCTAATATTCAATCGCTTACACCCGAAATTGCGCGCAGTTTAGGGCTTTCAAAAGCTAGCGGTGTATTGGTATTGGCTGCAACGCCCTCTAGCCCGATGATTGCCGCAGGCATTTCACGCGGTGATGTGATTACGAATATAGATGGAGTGATTGTTAGTGATGAGAAGCACTTTAACTATCTACTTTCCAATAAGGATATTGGCAGCTATTCAACTTTTTATATTTTGCGTAATGATATCAAACTCCAATTTGATGTCGAAATGACTGGCGCTCCAGAGGAGCCACCACGCCGCACAACTTTGATAGAAGGCGATACACCGTTTACAGGTGCTGAAATCATGAATATTTCTCCTGCTTTGGTTGAAGAAATGTCTTTGCCATTGGGCAGTGTTGGCGTTATCATTGGTCATGTGAATGTGAACAGCAATGCTCAAAAATATGGTTTTAAAGTTGGCGATATAATATTGAGTGTTTCTGGTAATGACATTAAGGAAGTAGGCGATTTAGTGAGTGAAGTGCGCGTTACCAAACGGTTTTGGCGTATATCACTAAATAGAGGTGGGCGTATTATCAATAGCATTGTGAATGGTTGATAATCTAAAATGTTTTAGGCGTATATTTTGAGTGATTTGTTTTTAAAAGAAACGCCTAAAGGCGATTTAAAGCGCCCGTTGGCCGACCGCATAAGACCGCAGGAGCTAGATGAGATAGTCGGGCAGGCGCAATTGGTTGGCCCCGAAGGTAGCCTCACTCAGCTTATCAATAAAGGCCGCATTCCCTCCATGGTATTTTGGGGGCCTCCGGGTACGGGTAAAACCACATTGGCGCGCATTGTGGCACAAAAATCTGATTTGTATTTTGAACAATTAAGCGCCATTCAATCTGGTGTTGCTGATCTTAAAAAAATATTTTCTGCTGCCAAAATGCGACATCAAGAAGGTAAGTCGACCTTGCTTTTTGTCGATGAAATCCATCGGTTTAACCGCGCCCAACAAGATACATTTTTGCCTTACATTGAAGATGGAACCATTATTTTATTTGGGGCAACAACCGAGAATCCGAGCTTCGATTTAAATGCAGCCTTACTGTCTCGATGCCAAGTTATGGTGCTGAATAGGTTAGAAAATTCCGACCTTGAACAGCTTGTGATGCGTGCTGAAGAACAAGAAGATGTGGCGTTGAATATAGAAGATGGTGCACTGGACATGCTGCTAAATATGGCAGATGGGGATGGACGCTTTTTGTTGAATATGGTGGAGCAACTATTCGCGGTTAATGATGCGGAAGCTCCAATTAATGCCGAACAGTTACAAATTATCACCCAACGACGTGCCGCGAATTACGATAAAAATAAGGACGGTCACTACAACTTAATCAGCGCATTACACAAATCTGTTCGGGGGAGTGATGTGGACGGTGCGCTTTACTGGTTTGGCCGCATGTTAGATGCGGGTGAAGACCCGCGTTTTTTGGCGCGGCGTATTGTGCGTATGGCATCCGAAGAAGTGGGGATGGGCGACCCTCAAGCTTTGGTGCAATGTATTGCAGCACGTGAAGCCTATGAGTTTTTGGGTAGTCCTGAAGGAGAGCTAGCTTTGGCGCAGGCACTTGTTTATGTGACTACAGCGCCAAAAAGTAATGCTGTATATGTGGCATATAAGGCCTCTCGTAATTTTGTAAAACATAATGGCAATTTTATGCCGCCTAAACATATTATGAACGCGCCTACTAAATTTATGAAAGACCAGGGATATAAAGAAGGTTATCAATATGACCATGATTGCCCCGATGCGTTTTCAGGGCAGGAATTCTTTCCTGATGAGATCGAACGAGAACAATTTTATCAACCTGTAGAGCGTGGATTCGAGAGAGATATTGCAAAACGCTTGAATTGGTGGCATAAGCTGCGGATAGACAGAAATAATCGCTAAAAACTGTCGCTCAGTAATTTGGAAATGCAATGTTTGCATATATTCTTTATGCCGCTCTAGGCGGTGCCATTGGCGCTAGCTTACGCTATGTATCAACAACATATGTGTCCTCGGTTTGGGGCAGCGTATTTCCTTATGGAACCATGGTGGTAAATGTAATCGGTTCATTTGCAATGGGTATTTTGTTTGTGCTTTTTGCGCAGAAACTTAACTTATCTTCCGATAGTTGGAAGGTGTTTTTAATGACAGGTGTTTTGGGTGGTTTTACCACATTTAGCGCGTTTTCATTAGATGCTTGGCAAATGATTGAAAAACAAGCCTATTTGGGGGCATTTTCATATGTCGCCCTGAGCTTTACATTGTCCCTTGGGGCATTAATTTTAGCGATATATATTACACGGAGTGTCAGCTAATGAGCGATACAAATAATTCAGGCGGAGTGGCTAAAATTGCCGTTATAGCCGACGAAAATGATATGCGGGTAGACCGCTGGTTTAAAGAACATTACCCAGATGTGACTTTTGGCATGCTGCAAAAATTGCTGCGCAAAGGGCATATTCGAGTCGATGGTAAGCGTGCTAAAAGCAATACACGTGTTCAAACCGAACAAATCATTCGGGTGCCGCCACTTAATCTAGAAACTCGTATTTACGATAAAAAACCACCCGCCGAATTGCATCAAGACGATATTTATTACATGCAAAATATGGTCATCCATATGGATGATGAATTGATTGTGCTGAATAAACCTTCTGGCTTGGCCGTACAGGGCGGTTCAAATACCAAACGCCATATAGACGGCATGTTGGATGCGTTGAAATTTGAACTTACCGAAAAGCCAAAATTGGTACATAGGTTGGACAAAGACACATCGGGTTTATTGCTAATCGCGCGTACACGTGTTGCCGCGCAAAAGCTAACCAAAGCCTTCCAAACAAAAACGACCGAAAAATATTATTGGGCTGTTGTCAAAAGTTCTCCAAAACATAAAGAAGGCAAAATTAATATGCCTTTGTTGAAGCAAGGCAATAAAGGCCACGAAAAAGTAGTCGTTGCACACGATCATGACGATGCAAAATCGGCCATTACATTATATGCAACCGTGGCAAGCGTGCCTGCATTGGCTAGTTTTGTGGTATTACGTCCCATCACAGGCCGTACGCATCAGCTACGTGTTCATATGGCCGAAATGGGTAATGTTATTATTGGTGACGGTAAATATGGCGGCACCGATGCACATATCGGCGGCGAAGTTTCGCGTAAATTACATTTGCACGCTAGACACATTAAAATTCCTCATCCATCCAATGGTGAACCATTCGAAATTACAGCCAAAATTTCTGGCCATATTAAGAATACATTCCATTCTTTGGGTTTTGATGAAGAAGCAGGCGATTTGGTGCTTGAGAGATTTGAAGATCGCTAAAAGTGCGATTAGAAGCTTTTGTCGATTTTCTCGGTCACTCTGATTGAAATACGATCATCAGTGACCTGAATTTCGCCGCGGGCCACAACTTTATCATTGGCGAGAATGTCTACCTCGCCATTTTCGCCTGTATCAAGTTCAATAATCGCTCCACGGCCAAGGCGTAGCAATTGATGAACTTGCATTTGCGAACGGCCTAAAACTACTGATAAATCTATTTGGATGTTATTTAAAAATGACATATTGTATCGATGCGAAATTGTGGTTACATAGAATATATTAACTAATGCTTTAAATATGGTAAACGAATGGTTAATTCAAGAGACGAAATTGGTAAAAACACCAAAATTGCTGCAAATATAAGCGTAGATTGTCAAATATCCAACGGATATACAGATTATGCCTTTGCAGAACAATATATGCAGACCCGTGCGGCCGAAATTGCAGCAGGCGATTCGAACGAGCTTATTTGGCTTGTGGAGCATGAACCTCTTTACACTGGTGGCACAAGTGCCGAGGATGCCGATCTGTTAGCTCCTAAGCGTTTTCCAGTCTACCAAACGGGCAGGGGTGGCGAGTATACTTATCATGGGCCAGGCCAACGCGTGGTTTATGTAATGCTTAACCTCAATAAACGCGGCAAGGATGTACGGGCATTTGTATCAGCTCTAGAAGCTTGGATAATTGATAGTCTGTCCGAATTTAACATTGAAGGCGAGCGCCGCGAAGACCGTGTCGGTGTGTGGGTAAAGCGCCAACCAATTAATTTAGGCAAAGAAGATAAGATCGCAGCTTTGGGGATTAGACTACGCAAATGGGTTAGTTTTCATGGTCTCAGTATTAATGTTGAGCCAGAGTTAGAACATTTTAGTGGCATTGTGCCTTGTGGTATTAGTGGGCATGGTGTGACAAGTTTGGTCGACCTTGGTTTGCCCGTCACCATGGCCGACTTAGATGTGGTATTGATAGATAAATTTACCGAAATATTTGGCGGTCAATTAAACATGATTGAGGGTTAATCAGACAACTTCTAAGATCATATGAGGTTGATTATTTGATGTTTTCTCAGTGGTTTCACCAGATTGATTGACAATAATATTCACTTGCTTGCGCCAATTTGACATGCCTTTAAAAGTAATCACATCAACCGCCTCATCGAATTTGACAGTAATGCCATAACGTTTTGATTCTGCAATTTTACCAACTTTCAGCAATTGTCCCGTGAAGTTTTGGCCTAAATATACGCCACTTACCCTTTGCCCAACGGCAAATTTTGCAATTGGTTGATTACCAATATAGGCATGTAACGTATTCCAATCTTTAAAACCTTTTTGTTTGGCAATAATTTCCAGCGATTGGCTGTGAGTTAGGGCTTGTGGAGTATCTGCTAAATGTTTGCGCAAGGTTTTGGCTTGTTGCTTAACAATATCAATCGACAAGTTATTCGACATCTTAAATCTCAATTCAAATTTAGATGCGGTATATAAAGCTGGAGTTCGCATTACCAACGACCGCAAAATTGAAATCGATAGATTGCCTGAAATTGAACTTCACCAAAGCAAATGCTCGCGAACGGCAGGGGTTCAACACCCTTGCCTTTCTATAGGTTAGCTCTGCGATAAAGTCAACTATTGGTCTAATTCAAACTCAACGATGATGTCATCCACTTTTAAATTGTCGCCTGCTTCAAAATTAACCGTTTTCACTGTGGCATTTTTTTCAGCACTCAGTACATTTTCCATTTTCATGGCTTCAACCACGCATAAGGCCTGTCCAGCTTCTACCTTATCGCCTACTTTGACATTAATGGAGTTAAGCATGCCTGGCATAGGGCAAAGTAACAAATTTGAAGTGTCTGGCGCGATTTTAATCGGCATTAAACGGTCTAATTCGGCTTCGCGGGTCGAGAATATTTTGGCAGTTGCTTTGAAAGCTTTGTGCTCAAGTTCAAATCCATTTAAAATGGTGTCGACTTTGAAATGCCTGTCTTCTGCATTTATTTTGCCACACCACAAAGGTGCGCCTAATTGGTATTCTGCCATCAATGTAAAGCTCTGTCCCATGCACTTTACGGTAAATGTTTCTGCGCTCTCTATATTCACCTCAATATACTCATCGTCTAATTTAATGATCAGAATATTGGTGGTCTTGGCCGATTTCTTTAAGTTTTGTTGATTTGCCAAATATGCGGCGGTAGCACAAAATTCAGCTTTTGATTTGTCGTCTAAAGGTGAACGCTCGAAGCCATCAGGATATTCTTTTGCAATGAAATTGGTCGAAATATCGCCCGATTGCCAATCTGGATGTTGCATAAGGCTCGCTACAAATGGGATGTTGTGCGAAATCCCTTTGATGACGAACTGATCTAACGCATTCGCCATTTGAGATATGGCTTCGCTGCGGGTTGGCGCATGGGTGCATAATTTGGCAATCATTGGGTCATAATAAATAGCAATTTCACCACCATGATATACCCCCGTGTCATTACGAATGGTGATGCCATTCTCAACCTTTTCGGTTGGTGGGAAGTATTTGGTCAATCGACCTGTGGAAGGCAAGAAATTACGAAACGGATCTTCAGCATAAATGCGGCTTTCAATGGCCCAGCCGTTTATCTTAATATCATCTTGTTTAAGGGCTAGTTTTTCGCCAGCAGCTACTTTTATCATTTGTTCAACAAGGTCTATGCCCGTGATTAGCTCGGTAACAGGATGCTCAACTTGCAAACGCGTATTCATTTCTAAAAAATAGAAATTCTGATCTTTATCGACAATGAATTCAACCGTTCCTGCGCTTTCGTAATTAACGGCCTTGGCAAGAGCTACTGATTGTTCCCCCATTTTCTTGCGTGTTTCTTCAGTTAAAAACGAGCTTGGTGCTTCTTCAACTACCTTTTGGTTACGGCGTTGAATGGAGCATTCACGCTCGGCCAAATACAAACAATTGCCAAATTTATCGGCCAATACCTGAATTTCAATATGGCGTGGGTCTTCAATGAATTTTTCGATGAAAATTCTATCATCGCCAAAACTGCTCATGGCTTCGCTTTTAGCGAGTGTGTAACCTTGAGTGGCTTCTGCATCGTCATACGCCACGCGCATGCCTTTGCCACCGCCACCAGCCGAGGCTTTTATCATAACAGGGTAGCCAACTTGGTTGGAAACAACAACCGCTTGCTCAGGGCTTTCGATGAGATCAGTATTGCCTGGAACAATGTTAACATTGGCTTTTTCGGCAAATAATTTGCTAGCAATTTTATCACCCATAACTTCGATGGCTTCGATGTTTGGGCCAATGAATGCTATGTTGTTTTTAGCTAAGGTTTTGGCAAAATTAGCATTTTCAGATAAAAAACCATAACCTGGGTGTACCGCATCGGCATTTGTTTGCTGGCAAGCGGCAAGTATTTTGTCAATAATCAGGTAACTTTCGCTAGCAGGCGAGGCACCAATATAAACCGCTTCATCTGCCATGGTTACATGTAGGGCATTCTTATCGGCATCACTATAAACAGCCACCGTTTTAATGCCCATAAGCTTAGCAGATTTAATAACGCGGCATGCAATTTCGCCTCTATTGGCTATCAGTATTTTTTGGATCATGTTGATGCTCTCTATAAAGGAATATTGTCATGTTTGCGCCAAGGCGCTTCTATTTTTTTGTTGGCTAGCAAATTGAGCGCGTGGGCTATACGGCGGCGGGTCGAATGTGGCATAATGACATCGTCAATATACCCGCGCTCTGCGGCCACAAATGGCGAACAGAAACGCTCTTCATATTCAGCAATATGCTCGGCGATTTTTTCATCATTTCCAATGTCTTTACGGAAAATAATTTCAACAGCGCCCTTGGCGCCCATCACCGCAATTTCGGCACTTGGCCACGCGTAATTAATGTCACCACCAATATGTTTGCTGCTCATCACATCATATGCGCCACCATAGGCTTTGCGGGTGATGATGCTAATTAGCGGCACGGTTGCTTCGGCATAAGCAAAAAGCAATTTGGCACCATGTTTGATGAGGCCACCATATTCTTGGTCTGTCCCGGGTAAAAAACCAGGTACGTCGATAAATGATACAATTGGAATGCTAAAGCAGTCACAAAACCGAATGAATCTAGCGGCTTTACGGCTTGCATTGCTATCTAATACGCCCGCTAATGCCATGGGCTGATTGGCCACGAAGCCAACACTTTTGCCTTCCACTCTGCCAAAACCAGTAATTATATTGGCAGCGTGTGTGGCTTGGATTTCAAAAAAGTCTTCATCGTCAACCACACTGTTTATAAGCTCTTTCATGTCATATGGCTGGTTGGCATTATCGGGGATCAAAGTGTCTAAGGCTTCATCAATACGCGAAATGTTATCCGTGGATGGGAATTCAGGTGCTGGTTGTAAATTGCTCGCAGGTAAGAAATCAATGAAGCGACGTAGTTGCAACAATGCTTCAACATCATTTTCAAAAGCACCATCGGCAACCGATGAACGCACCGCATGTACGGACGCACCACCAAGCTCCTCGGCAGTCACAGTTTCATTGGTCACTGTTTTTACCACATCAGGCCCTGTTACAAACATGTAGCTTGTGTCTTTTACCATGAAAATAAAATCGGTCATGGCGGGGCTGTATACATCGCCGCCTGCACATGGCCCCATGATTAATGATATTTGAGGTATAACGCCAGATGCCTCAACATTGCGTTTGAACACTTCGCCATAGCCACCTAATGCTGCCACGCCTTCTTGAATTCGGGCGCCACCTGCATCAAATAACCCAATGATAGGTGCGCGATTGCGCAATGCCATGTCTTGCACTTTTTGAATTTTTTTCGCATGTGTTTCGGATAATGAACCACCAAACACGGTAAAGTCTTTTGCAAATACATATATTATACGACCGTTGACTTTGCCCCAACCTGTCACCACACCATCACCAGGAATTTTATTTTTTTCCATGCCAAAATCTGTACATTTGTGGTCAACAAACATATCAAATTCTTCAAAACTTCCTTCATCTAATAGCAATTCGATGCGTTCACGCGCGGTGAGTTTGCCCTTTTTATGTTGGTTGTCTATGCGTTGTTGTCCGCCGCCTAAACGAGCTATCTTGCGGCGTTGCTCAAGTTGATCTAATATATTTGGCATAATCTATCCATGATTCTTGATGTTGAATTATTTCACCATACCATACCGTATGGTGAAATAATATAAAAATCTACAAATTCGGCTTGACCCATACCTTAGGGCAACACTTAAAACAGGCATATTGTTATAAAAGGAACCATATTGTGAGTGAAATTTATTCCATTGGCGAGTTTGCCAAACGTGCGCATATAACAGTGAAAACACTAAGGCATTATGAAAAACTAGGCTTGGTAATGCCAAGTTATAACCCTGATAATGGCTATCGACGATATTCTGAACGTCATTTCGGGCAAGTAGAAACAATAATGGCGCTTAAACTATTGGGTTTCAGCTTAACAGAAATTGGTGCCTTTTTTAAGAATAATCAACATGAAATAGCCTTAGATTTATCCGTTCAAAAACAAGCGTTAGCTAAAAAAATGCAGGAAATTAAACAGGTTATCAGTTTAATTGAAACCATTGAATCACGCTCGCAAAAGAATGGGGTGAATGACTGGGTGAATTTAATCAAGGAGATGAATATGAAAACGAACGACATTGATTGGTATTTAAAACAAACCGAAGAAGATATGCAGAAACGTGGATCCCATATTCCTAACGAGAAAGAAACGAACATGCTTAAAGCCAAATGGGAAGATTTGATAAGCCGTGCATATGCGCAGCAGCAAAATTTTGAGCCTGCGACATTTGATGTTTTGGCCGAGGAATGGATCGCCAGTGTCGGTTTATTTATTGACAAAAAATCCACAATGGCTGCTATATTTAATAGCTACGCCCATATGCAAGATTGGCCTGATGACCGAAAGTTTTTCTCGGTCGAACTTGGCGAATTTATAGGGCCTAAACTTATTGAGAAATTAGCTTAAGCTTTTAAAAGGTCGAGATAGCTGCAGAAACTGTCAATCTCGGCCAATTTGAATTCGCGAATTTCTTTGGCTTCTTCGTCCTCACCCCATTGGCTAATCTGCCAGTCTTCATCGACAAATGCCGCTTTTACAACACCGTCTTTACTCAAAACATTAGCATGATATGCAAGGGCGATGAGCAGGGAACCACATGAGGTGGTCAATAAGTATAGTGCAGACAATTGATGCTCATCCATTGCCCCAATCACTGCCTTATATTGCTCCAAAATTTTAGCATCTTGCGCCACATGGCTAATGCCGTAGGTGA
This sequence comes from Hyphomicrobiales bacterium, assembly GCA_051531935.1. Taxonomy (GTDB): domain Bacteria; phylum Pseudomonadota; class Alphaproteobacteria; order Rhizobiales; family OSC116; genus OCS116. The sequence goes on along the minus strand of JAOPTR010000014.1, from coordinate 69,743 downwards.
CAATGTAATTCAAATCCCATAGGTTTTCAGCCCATAAAATAATGGGGTGCCAATGCAATTCTTGTAGGGCTTGTAATTTTACAGGGTTATCTTGTTGGTAAAATAGTAAATCTGTTTCACCAAAGCGTACCATTTCTGCGAGCACATGGGGCATATTGGGCGCGGTTTTTTCAATCGCCGAATTTGCTGTTTTGGTCAGCGGCAAATGATCTGGGTTGATAAATTCACCCAACGCATTCCATTCATCAGCTACAGCTTTTGCCAGTTTTTCAGTTGGTAGAATGAGCGTATTTTTTAGAGGTGTTTTAAGCGGGCGACCATCTAGTTCGATGATGAATCCAGCTTCAGATTTAGATTCAGCATAGGTTGTTAAGTCAAAGAACTTTTTAGGGAATTTTTGTTTGAATTGCTTTTTTACATCTTGTTGGACTGCATCGGTGTCGATGTCACCCATTGGCAAATAATCAAAAATCGTCGATGGGTTTGGTGTTTTTTCGTCAGTCATGTGCTATCCGCTTATTTTTTTTCGATATATACCATTGTAGCTGTATTTAACGCAAGATTTATATGGGGGGGATATTGTTTGCGTTTACTTAATTCTCGTAAACGTGTTGCGAACCTTATTATAAGTTTCGAATTTCAAAAATTTCCTATAAACTACCTAAAATAAATAGATTTCACGCAGTAATTGATCGAAGTTATTTACAATTTTATCAGCCCCTGCTTTTGTCATCACCTGTTGACTGTGATAGCCCCAATTTACACCGATGGCATGAGCTTTTGCGTTCTTGGCCATTTGCATGTCGAAGCTAGTATCGCCAACCATAATGGTTTGGTTGGCATCAATGCCTGTTTCGTTCATGGCTTGCAATATCATTTCTGGGTTTGGTTTTGAAAGGCATTCAGAGGCGCATTTAGTTGTGATAAATGTACTTCGTAAATCATGTTTGTCTAAAAATGCATTCACACCGCGGCGGCTATTGCCTGTTGCAATGCCAAGCAAAACCTCATCCCGTGTATGAAGTTCAGCAAGAGCTTTAAGAGCGCCTTCGTATAATGGCATGGGGTGTTTGTCGGCAATTCTGGATTGATAAAAATAGTCTTTATATAATGTGCCTATTTCCTCAACTTCTGAATCTCTTATTTTGTGTACATCATTGAAATTATTCAATATATGCTTAATGGCAGGGGTGATTGAAAGACCGATCATGTCCTTAATTTGTCCCTCATTTGGCTTGGGTAAACCAAACGCGGTGAAGGCGTGTTGCATGGCAGGGATGGCAGCCTGTGCGCCATCGACTAACGTGCCATCTAAGTCGAATATTACTAATTTGAGATTCACTTAATTTTATCCAAAGATTGCTTTTTATTTCTTGCGTCTCGGTTTATCTTAATTCAACAATTGGAGTTTTCCAATGTGTAATTTTAATGCTTCGAGCAATGAGGAGATGATATGTCTACAGTGACAATTGGCGGAAACAGTGTAAATCTAGCAGGTGATTTTTTGCAAAAAGGCGATAAAGCACCTGAATTTAATGTCGTGGGTGTTGATTTGGGCGAAATTAAATTGTCTGATTTTGCGGGTAAAAAAATTGTTTTGAGCTTCTTCCCAAGTGTGGATACAGGAACTTGCGCCACTGGAATGCGTAAATTTAATGAAGAAGCAACTGGCCTAGATAACACAGTTATATTGGCTCTTTCTCAAGATTTACCATTTGCTGCGGGTCGTTTTTGTGGCGCCGAAGGCATTGAAGCTGTCAAAACTGGCTCAACATTTCGTAATGCCGATGTGCTTGAAGCCTATGGTCTTAAAATTGTAGAAGGACCATTGGCAAATTTAAGCGCACGCGCAGTGATTGTGTTGGATGAAACTGGAATTGTACAGCATGCCGAATTGGTTGCTGAAGTGACCGAAGAACCAGATTATGCAGCCGCTCTTGCAGCACTATCATAAAAACTAACATGAATATAAAATACTGTGGCTTGCTTATTTTAAGCAGGCCACGGCCATATCTGCAAGCTGCTCAGCAATGGCTTGGCGGTTTTTACGCTTGTTGGTTTCTAATGGCGTAAACCAAAAAATGGGTGAGTTGAGCATAAGCAATACAGAATGAAGCGCTACTGACAAATCAGCAGTTTTAAATTCTTCGCTCTTCATGCCGCTTGAAATCACATTTCTATAAAGATTTTCATATTCTTCGCGTTTTTTATCTATTTCGGCTATGAGTTCGCGTTCATAATCGGTTGTCGATTTGGCAACCCGCTTGCGGTAATGTTGAAGCACCACCCGGTGGTAAGCAAATGTTTCTAAAACGGTTATGACATGAGTATAGGCCATGTTTCTCAAATTATTTGATGCCGTTTCATTTGTATCTAAAACAGGTTCGATGGCTTCGAGTGTAAATTTAACAGCGCGCATGCGTACAGCGCTTAACAATGCACCTTTTGAGGAATAATGATGATAAATTCGGCCTTTTGTCGCGCCCAACGAGCGCGCAATGTCGTCGATGGAAGCGGCGTCTGCGCCCATAGCCATAAAGCATTCAGCTGCTGCGTCTAAAATTTCGGTTTGCGATGAGGTTTTTTTATCAGCCATGCTGTCTCTCTACCATTCATTTTAATCTGTCAATTAGCAGATGAGTGACCGTTAATCAACTCATTTGCCATCTCGGTGAGCAATCCGCTCACCTTTTGCATACGTGCGGCGCTTTTCGGGTCAGATGCGTTGCCATCAGCAGAGCGTTTAATGACACCCTGTACAATGGCAATGAGCCTGAAAATACTAAATATTAAATAAAAGTCCCAATTGTCAATTGGCGGCAAATTGCGTCGTTGCAAATATTGCTCAATATACTCATTTTCACTGGGGATGCCTAATTCATTGCGGTCTAAACCGCCTAAACCACCAAGCCCCGCTGCTGCAGGCAGGCGCCACTGCATACACTGATAAGCCAAGTCTGCCAATCCATGACCAATAGTCGATAATTCCCAATCCAATACCGCGATAAGTTTCGCTTCATTTGGTGCAAACATCATATTGTCGATGCGATAATCACCATGGGTGAGTGATATTTGACCATCATCAGCCACCATATTTGCGTTCAGCCAATCCATAATGCGGTTTATTTTTGTATTTTCCACCAATTCCGAAGCTTTATATTGTTTTACCCAACGCCCCGTTTGGCGCACAAAATAATTGCCTGGTTTGCCAAAATCGGCAAGCCCCACAGCCTCAATATTCACTGAATGTAGAGACGCTAAGGTTTCATTCATTTGGTTATATATAGCTGTGCGATCTGTCTTGTTGGTTTCGGGCAGGGCAGGGTTCCAAAAAATACGCCCGACTTTAAATTCCATAATAAAAAACATAGCACCAAGTGGGTTATCATCACCCGAGAGGTGATGCATTTTGGGCACGGCAACGTTGGAGTTTTCGAGCGCATTCATCACTCTATATTCGCGGTCTACTTGATGTGCCGAACCTAATAATTTGCCAGGCGGTTTCGCACGCAATACATAGTCGCCACTTTGTGCTTCTAATTTATATGTGGGGTTAGATTGTCCGTCGGAAAATTTTTCCATGGTTTTAAGCGTGCCAAAATTATCAATATTGGCGTTTAAATAGGTTTCTAAATCGGCTAGCTCAAAATCGTACAATCTTTTAGACATAAGTAAGGCTTCCTTTGCGCTCTATGGTTTCTAGATGGGCGACATTATTGAGGCTATGTAGCTCGTAACCATTTGGGTTGGCGATAAGTTTGGTCATGGAACTATTATGCATGTTTAGCATCATCGAGACCTGAGCATTGGTATTTAGATTCTGTATTGCACCAACAGCAGCCGTAATGGTGCCGCCCGATGTTACAATAAGAATGTTTTTATGTTGTGATTCTAAATCTTTTAAACCAGCAGCGACACGGTGGGTGAATTCTGCCCAAGGGGTATCTTCAGCTTTAAATTTATTTTCAATCCAAGCGGTGAGAACTTTTCGCAAGGCTATGTTTAATAGGCTTTTGTCTTGTTCATACCCTGGTAAATCGTTGAATTTTTTACGATAACCTTCAACAATGGCGCCAAGGCTAATTTCGACAAATGCTTCGTTGGTTTCAGAATTAGCAATGCTGACCGATTTTTTAATTTCGGCCAAGGTTTGTGCGTGGCGTTTTAAGCTGCCATCAATGGCAACATCTGGGGTATATCCCATTTGTTGCAATTGTTGGCCAAGCCAAAAACTTTGCTGTTTGCCAAGTTCGGATAAATTATCATAGTCTTCGGCTCCAAAAGAAGCCTGACCATGCCGAACCATTAATATTTTTTGCACTTTTAATCCTATTATTTATGCCATTTCAAATAGGCCAGCAGCGCCCATGCCACCACCAACGCACATAGTCACAACGCCATATTTTGCACCACGGCGTTTGCCTTCTATCAGCACATGACCCGCCATACGTGCACCAGACATGCCATATGGATGGCCAATTGAAATAGCGCCACCATTTACATTTAATTTATCTGGGTCAATGCCGAGTTTTTGTGCGCAATAAAGTGCTTGGCTTGCAAAAGCCTCATTAAGTTCCCAAATGCCGATGTCGTCAACAGTTAAACCAGCTTTGGCAAGCAGTTTTGGCACAGCAAAAACAGGGCCAATGCCCATTTCATCTGGGTTGCAACCCGCGGCAGCAACACCTCTGAAATAACCAAGCGGTGTTAAACCACGTTGTTCGGCCATTTTAGCCGTCATCAATACACATGCAGACGCGCCATCGGAAAGCTGTGAAGCGTTACCAGCAGTAATGAAGCTACCTTCTTTAATAGTAAGTCCATCTTTAAACACAGGTTTGAGGCTATTAAGGCCTTCTAACGTTGTTGAAGCTCTGTTGCCTTCATCTTTTGCCAACGTAATTTCATGATCGCTAATTTCTTTGGTTTCGCGGTCTTGCACTTTCATGCTTGTGGAAATAGGCACGATTTCAGCATCAAAACGGCCATCAGATTGTGCTTGCGCGGTTCGCATTTGCGATGAAAATGCGTATTCATCTTGTGCCGCGCGGCTAATGCCGTAACGATCGGCCACAATTTCGGCAGTTTCGAGCATGCTCATATATATTGCAGGTTGGTTCTTCTTAAGCCAAGGGTCTGCCGCTCTGTACATATTCATTTTTTCGTTCTGCACTAGTGATACAGACTCGACACCACCACCAATGGCAATATCAACTTCACCTTGTGAAATACGCCCAGCAGCAACCGCGATTGCCATAAGGCCAGAAGCACATTGGCGATCAAGCGACATACCCGCCACAGAGGTGGGAAGCCCTGCACGCAAAGCGGCTTGGCGGGCAATGTTGCCGCCAGATGAGCCTTGCTGTAATGCAGCGCCTAAAATAACATCCTCAATTTCGCCACCTTCAACACCTGCGCGGGCAACTGCATGCTCAATGGCATGGCCGGCTAGGGTTTGGGCAGGTGTGTCGTTAAATGCGCCTCTATAGGCTTTGCCAATGGGTGTACGGGCTGTGGATACAATAACAATATCTTGTGACATATTTTTTACCTTATTTTTATGCGAATGCGCACATGGTGAGCCAGTCAGCAATAAGTGCAGGTTTGTCTGCACCTTCAATTTCGACTGTTAGATTGTGATGAATGATGATTCTATTATGCGGTTTTTTTTCTATTTTTGTCTGTATGTAACGACCACGTATCCGTGAGCCAGATGGCACAGGGCTTATAAAACGAAGTTTATCGCAGCCATAATTAATGCTCATAACCGCACCGTCAACTTGTGGTAGGCATTGTGTTGCCATTTGGCTTGTGAGCGAGAGTGTTAAAAACCCATGAGCTATTGTACCGCCAAAAGGGGTTTTTGCAGCGCGCTCTGGGTCTGTATGAATATATTGGTTGTCCAGTGTCACTGCCGCGAATTGATTTATCATATTCTGATCTATCAGTATCCAATCGGACAAGCCAGCTTGCTCACCATTTTGGGCTTCTAATTGTTCAAGTGAAATTGTTTGGCTCAAAATTTTCTCCTTATTCAGACGTCGAGATCGGGTTGACAACATACTCGGTAGTATGCTTGATTAACCTACACACTGTAAAGCGATTTCGTAACTTTTAAATATTTGCGTGATTGATAAATTATTGGAGACCATGATGAATAGCAATGTAATGGCGTTAGGCATGAGCGAACGCGTACTAGAATTGGTTGAAAAAGTTAGTAAAATGGTGCGAGACGACATAGCACCGCTAAATGATGAGTTTTATAATGAGGTGAATGTTGGCGATAGATGGGAACATACCGATAGGCAGTTAGAGATATTAAACACTCTTAAAGACAAAGCAAAAAAAGCAGGGCTTTGGAACTTTTGGCTTACCGATTCGGATCGTGGGTATGGATTATCAACTGTTGAATATGCATATTTGGCCGAGGAAATGGGCAAGTGTATGTTGGCTGCAGAGATTTTTAATTGCTCCGCGCCTGATACAGGCAATATGGAAGTGCTTGAACGCTATGGTAATGAAAACCTCAAGAAAAAATGGCTAGCCCCGCTGCTTGATGGCGAAATAAGATCAGCATATTTAATGACGGAACCTGATGTAGCTTCATCTGATGCCACAAATATTGCCATGACATGTGTTAAAGATGGCGATGAATATGTTTTGAATGGCGAAAAATGGTGGTCATCTGGCGCAGGTGATCCGCGTTGTAAGGTTTACATTGTGATGGTGAAAACCAATGATGAAGGGCCAAAGCACCAAAGACATTCTATGATTGTTGTCGATGCTGAAAGTGCGGGTGTTACCAAAATACGCCCGATGCAAGTTTTTGGGCATGATGATGCACCACATGGGCATCTACATGTTAAATTTGAAAATGTACGTGTGCCAGTTGAGAATTTACTATTGGGCGAAGGTCGAGGTTTTGAAATCAGCCAAGGTCGTTTAGGGCCTGGCCGTATTCACCATTGTATGCGCGCTATTGGACAAGCCGAAATTGCATTAGAACTTATGTGTAGACGTGGTATGGAACGCGAAGCTTTTGGCAAGCCAATTGTTAAACTTGGCGCCAATTACGATATTATTGCCGAATGCCGTATGGATATTGAGCAAGCTCGTTTGTTATGTTTAAAAGCGGCTTGGATGATGGATCAAGGCAATGCCCGTGCTGCCGCACCATGGATTAGCAAAATTAAAGTCATAGCACCTAAAGTGGCACTTAAAGTTATTGATGAAGCCATTCAGATGTATGGCGGGCAGGGCGTTTCGCAAGATACAATTTTGGCTAGCCTCTGGACTCATATGCGCACACTTAGATTAGCCGATGGCCCAGATGCGGTGCATCGCCGCCAAGTGGCACGCACAGAGCTTAAAAAATATTCTCAAGAAAAATGGTAGTTGGAGACTGATATGGTTGATATAGCAAAAGAAATGCATGCAGTGGTGCAATTAGAAGATGGATATTCTGGCCGCTCAGAAGGGCCGTTTATTGATGACGCTGCCGATTATGTAAAAGACGCCACTCTTGATGTGCCACAGGTAGGTAGTAAGCAGGTGCTGATTAAAATGATCGCATCGGTTGTTAACCCATCAGACTTGCATTTTATCAAGGGTGAATATGGCCAACCAAGGCGCAAAGGCGTGCCTGCAGGGTTCGAAGGTTGCGGAACTGTGGTTGCAGTGGGCAAGGATGCTTCGGATGCGTTATTAGGACAAAGAGTTGCTTTTGCGGTTTCGATGGATGGCAGCGGCACATGGGCTGATTATGCTCTCACTAATGCCAATACATGTGTGCCATTACGGCCAGATTTAGACGATGTCGATGGCGCGTCACTTATCGTCAACCCGCTAACAGCGGTGGCAATGGTCGATTTGGTGACTGAACATTATAAGCAACATAAAGGCGATGCTTTTGTAATCACTGCTGCCTCAAGCCAATTGGGTAAATTGATGATTGGCCTAGGCAGAGATTTAGGTTTGAAACCAATTGCAGTGGTTAGACGTGGCGATGTGGCCGAAAATTTAAAATCATTGGGTGCTGCGGAAGTATTGGTTACATCCGACGATGATTTTGACGAAAAAATGCAAGCCGTTATGAAAGCCCTAAAACCACGTATGATGTTAGACGCGGTTTGCGATCAAATTTCAGCTGATATGTTCACGGCTATGGCTGCTTTCACGCGGTGGGTAAGCTACGGAAAATTAAGCCCGCAAGCGCCTAAAATAGAGCAAATGGGGCAAATGATCTTTATGAATAAACGCATAGAGGGCTTCTGGTTGGTCAACTGGATGCAAGATACGCCTTATAAAGAGAAAGCTCGTGTATTTGGTGAGGTGCAGGCTCGGTTTGTTGAGGGTAAATGGCGTACAGATGTCGCAACACGCTTGCCTCATACTAAAATTGTAAGCGGCTTAGCAGCAGCTACCAAAAAGACTGACGGTAAGATAATTATCACCTATTAGGAGTGTGGTATGAACGAGTTAGATTTATTCAGAAGCGAAACCCGTGAATGGCTAGAGAAAAATTGCCCCGCCGAAATGCGTGGTAAATTTGATAAGCAATCTGACAATGATGGCATTTGTTGGGGCGGCCGAAATTTTGAATTTTATTGCGAAGAACAGCGCGATTGGCTAAACGTAATGGCATCTCGCGGGTGGACTGTGCCTGCATGGCCTAAAGCCTATGGTGGCGGTGGATTGTCTGGCGAACAGCAAAAAATATTAGCCGAAGAGCTAAAGCATATAGATGCACGCCCACCTTTGCAAAGCTTTGGCATTAGTATGTTAGGGCCTGCATTATTAGAATATGGCACCGAAGCACAGAAAACGCATTTTTTAACGCAAATTGCTAAAGGTGAGATTAGATGGTGCCAAGGCTATTCCGAACCCGATGCAGGGTCGGATTTAGCATCCGTACAAACCAAGGGCGTTGACGATGGCGAAAATTTCGTCGTATCTGGTCAAAAGGTTTGGACTTCTTATGCCGATAAAGCCGATTGGATATTCTGCCTCGTGCGCACAGAGCCAGATGCCCGTCAACATAAAGGCATTTCATTTTTATTATTTGATATGGCGAGTGAAGGCGTTTCTACCAAGCCAATAAAACTGATATCAGGCGATTCACCTTTTTGCGAGACCTTCTTTGACGAAGTTAAAGTTCCTAAAAATCAAATTATTGGTGAGCGCGGTGCAGGTTGGACAATTGCAAAATACCTATTGACCCATGAAAGAGAAATGATTGGTTCATCAGATCTTTTGTTTAGTGGTTTGGATATATGCGCACATGCAGCAAGTACCATGGCGGTGGATGAAAAAGGCAATTTGTTAGATGGCCTAACTCGTGCCGAAATAGGCAGTTTTATAGTCGATGAGATGGCTTTTAATGCTCATATGGATATGACAAAAGCCTATATGCGTGCAGGTAATCAATTAGGTGCGCGTTCTGCCGAGTTAAAATATGTTGGCACAGAACTCAATAAAAGCCGCCAAAGCTTACTTATGTCCATTGATGGTGCAAATGCGCTTGTATGGGCAGGAACAGCAAACCATAACAGTGTACAGGCGAGCGAATGGTTGCGCTCTAAAGCCAATAGCATTGAAGGCGGCACATCAGAAATTATGTTGTCTATATTGTCTAAAGCCATTTTAAGAATGCCAAGTTAGGAGCGTGTCATGGAAATTTTAACAGAAGACCAACAAATGTTACTAGATGCAGCTTCGGGACATCTAAGCAAAAACCTTCCCGTCACTGCGTTTAGAGCTTTGCGTGATGCCAGTAGTGATACAGGATATGATGCCGCTGCTTTTAAAGACATTGCCGAAATGGGTTGGATGGGGCTGGTTTTACCCGAACAGGCAGGCGGTAGTGATTTTGGCTATAGAGCCGCAGGGCTTATTGCAGAGCAAATGGGGCGAAACTTAACCTCAATGCCATTTCTTTCGACAGCCATATTATGCGCGACACTCATTCGTGAAATTGGTGGCGATTGTTTAAGTGAATGGGGCGAGAAAATAGCCCTAGGTGAATGTGTTATGGCATTGGCTATAGACGCAGGCCATAAACACAACCCAACCCAAAGCAATGTTGAAGCTGTTTATGATGGCAGCTCGTATATATTAAACGGCACAAAGTCATTTGTTGTAAATGCCGCAACTGCCAATAAATTCATTTTAACTACATTATTAGACAATGAGCTGGCATTATTTATTGTTGATGCCAAAGACGCTGCGATCACAGCGCAAATGCAAACTCTCATTGATCATCATATTTATGCCGACCTCACCATAACTGACCTTAAATTAAATGCTGATGCTTTGATTGCCGAAGGTGATGTGGCGCAACAAGCCTTAGATAAAGCTCTTTGTGCAGGGCGCACTGTTATTGCCGCAGAACAATTGGGCATAGCGCGCGAATGTGCGGCTAGAACCATTGAATATTTAGGCACTCGAAAGCAATTTGGTGTGACAATTGGCGTGTTTCAAACGTTACAGCACCGAATGGCGCATTTATATTGCGAAATTGAACTTACGGCATCACTTATTGCCACTGCTTTACAAGCGGTGGATGATGGCGCCGAAAATGTAGAAAAACTAACCCGCGCTGCAAAAATAAAAGCTGCAAAAACGGGGCGTTTGGCAACCGAAGAAGCTGTGCAAATGCACGGCGGTATTGGCATGACAGACGAGATGGATTTTGGCTTGTTTATGAAGCGCAACAGAGTTTTAACCGAACTTTTAGGCGATGTAACGTGCCACACTGAATGGTTGTTAAAAGACAAAAATATTTAAAATGCTGGAGGAATTAAAATGGATTTAAGTTTTAGTGCAGAGGAAGAAGCGTTTCGCTGTGAAGTGCAAGCGTTTTTGAGTGATAAATTACGCCCTGAATTGGCAAATAAGGTAAAGCTTGGCAGCCCATTGGCAAAAGCCGAAATGGAAGAGTGGCACGCTTTGCTAAATGACCGCGGATGGCTATCTCATCATTGGCCTGTAGAATATGGTGGCACGGGCTGGAGCCCTGTTCAGGCGTTTATATTTGAATTAGAATGCAGCCTTGCACATGCACCTGGTATCGTTCCATTTGGTGTCAGCATGCTAGCTCCTGTGTTGATTAAATACGGCAATGAGGCGCAAAAAAAGCATTGGTTACCGCGTATTGTTGATGGCAGCGATTGGTGGTGCCAAGGTTATTCAGAGCCAGGCGCGGGGTCAGATTTGGCATCGTTAAAAACATCTGCCGTGTTGGAAGGCGATCATTATATTGTTAATGGTCAAAAAGCGTGGACCACACTTGGTCACCATGCGGATATGATTTTTTGTTTGGTACGTACCAATAAAGACGGCAAAAACCAAGAAGGTATTTCGTTCTTACTGATTGATATGAAAACACCTGGAATTGACGTGCGACCTGTCATCACCATAGAAGGTGGGCATGAGGTGAACGAAGTGTTCTTTACCGATGTTAAAGTGCCTGTAGAAAATCTGGTTGGCGAACAAGATAAGGGTTGGACATATGCTAAATATTTGCTGACATATGAACGGACAAATATTGCTGGCGTCGGCGCGTCTATTGCGGGTCTGGCAAGGCTTAAAGAAGCTGCCAAAAAACGTAAATTACATGGCAAACCATTATTAGACGATCCCTATTTTGCTGCCCGTGTGGCGCGGGTCGAGATTGCGCTTGAGAATATGAAAACCACGAATTTACGTGTATTGGCAGGTGTTGCAGCAGGTGCTGCCCCAGGTGCCGAAAGCAGCCTGTTAAAAATTAAAGGCACTGTTATTTATCAAGAACTTACAAATCTTATGCGGCGCGCCATGGGCAGTTATGCGATACCATACTTTCCACAAGCTTCAGACGATGGGTTTAATGGTGGTGTGGGGCCAGAAGAGGCATTGCACGCTGGTGAAGATTATTTCAACTATCGTAAATTATCAATATTCGGCGGCTCAAACGAGATACAACGCAATATCGTATCTAAATTTATGCTTGGCCTATAAAAATCAGAGAAGTTATGAGGAAAGAGTGAAATTATGAATTTTGAACTCACAGAAGATAGACGTTTGCTACAAGAAACCGTAACAAGGTTTTTAGGCGATAAATATGAAATTGAAACACGTAACGAAGTTGCCTATTCAGAAGCAGGCCATAGCCCTGCTATATGGAAAGAATTTGCCGAATTAGGCATAATTGGCGCCTTGTTTACCGAAGGTGAGGGTGGTTTTAGTGGTGACGGATTCGATATTTCGTTGATTTTTGAAGCCATCGGTACAGTTTTATGCCCCGAGCCAGTATTAGGTGCCTTGCTTACAGGTAAGGCATTGGTTGCGGGCGGAGCTGCACATGCGGCCAATCTAGAAGCCATTATAATGGGCGAAAAAATTGGCGCCGCGGCATTTGAAGAAGAAGCAAGCCATTACCAACTTGAATATGTTTCAACAACCGCAACTGAATCAGCAGACGGTTACGAATTAAACGGTATAAAATCAGTCGTGGCTCACGGCCAAATTGCCAATTTATTAATTGTATCTGCTCGCTTGTCTGGTGATGTGGATGACAAAAATGGCCTTGGCTTATTTGTTGTGCCTGCCGATGCCGATGGTGTTTCTGTGCGTGATTATAGCAATGTAGAGGGCGGCCGCTCTGGCGATGTAACCCTGTCTAAAGTCAAGCTGGGCTCAGATGCACTTCTTGCTAAAGGTGCAGAGGCTTATGAATTGCTTGAAAACTTGGCGGGCTACGCGCATTTAGCGCTTTCGGCTGAGGCGTTGGGCATTATGGATGTGGTTAAGCTTCAAACGCTTGAATATCTAAAATTGCGCAATCAATTTGGCGTGCCGATTGGTCGCTTCCAAGTGCTTCAACATCGCATGGTCGATTTGGTGCTAGAAATTGACCAAGCACGATCTGCAGTTATTAACGCGGCCACATTGTCAGATGATGCAAATATACGGGCAAAACATCTATCTGCAGCTAAATTAACAGCGGCTGAAACAGGACAGAATGTTGCCGAGGAGGCCATTCAAATGCATGGCGGTATTGGTATGACTTGGGAAATGCCTGTAAGCCATTTTGCCAAACGTCTGGTGATGATTGGGCATCAATTTGGTGATGAAGACTATCATTTAGCACGCTATATTGAGCTTTCGAAAAACTAGTAATTGCAAAAATACCTGCTTGGGTAGAAGCCTTTTCGGTTGGTGGCACTCACATTCCTGTGGTGCCACTGGCCGTTGAAGCATCCTGATGATTTGGCAGAGGCGACTGCGGATGGCAAGTTATACCGCCCATGAACGGCTAGAAATTGGCGCGACTTGGTTTCGCCAGTCGGTTCAAAAAATACCCATTAATACTGAGTGTAAATTGCTCTCACTACGTCATGCGTTTGAGGAATTATGCTGCAATTGTGTGGAATTTAAAACCCATTTCATGAATTTCAAAACCACGACATTAGATTTTCATCTAGCGTAATTTGGTATAGTCGGCTTTTCGTTTGCCAAAAAATGCACCAATACCTTCTGCCGCTTCTGGAGAGGCTTGCGCATCTATCATTTTCATGGCTTCTAGCTCTAACTGTTGCTCTAGCGTATTATATGGCGCAGCGGCACAGAGTGTTTTAATGTTGGCAATGGTGTTGCGTGGGCCTTGTGCCAACCGTTCGCCAAGCTCTAACGCTGCTTCAAGTGTTTTGCCTGTGTCGGTGACTGAATTTATGGCGCCTAAATCATATAATCTTTGTGCGGTTACCTGTTTGCCCAAAAGGCACATTTCATTAGCGAGTTGGCGTGGTAATATGTCTGCTAGAAACGATGTCACGCCACCATCGGGCGTTAAGCCAACATTTACATAAGCCACTGAAAATTTGGCTTCCTTGGCGCTGACTATAAAATCACAAGTTAAGGCTATAGAGCAACCTGCACCCGCAGCACCTCCTTCGACAGCGGCAATTACTGGCACGTTGCCACCATGTACCAAGCGCGTGAAGTCGTGTAATACTTCCAACACTTCGCGTCGTTGTTCGGGAGTTCGCTCACTTAATGCTGCCAAATCACGCAAATTTCCGCCAGCGCAAAAAAAACTTTTGCCATTTTCATGGGCAGCACCTGTTAATATAATAGCGCCTATCGAGTTGTCTTGATTTGCAGATTCAAATGCCGTTTCCATTTCGGCAAAAAGCTCTGCCGAAATTGGGTTTCGTTCTTGCGGGCGGTTAATGGTCACCACAATGCAATTACCGATGCGTTCTGAATCTGCAAAATCTTTCATACTATATCCTGTTTAAACGTTATTTAAGCTGGCAAAGTTTTTACCTTCGGCCACTAGTTTCTTAAGCAATGGCGATGCCACCCAAAAATGTGGATCTTGTTTGGATAACCGTTCAACAGTCGCTAGTATTTTATCCAATCCAATGGTGTCTGCATATTGCATTGGGCCACCTTTATGGCGTGGAAATCCGTATCCATAAATGAAAGTTACGTCTATATCAGAAGGTCTTAACGAAATACCTTCATTTAAAACATTGGCACCTTCATTGACCATTGCAGCCATATAGGTTTCCATAATTTCTTCGTCAGAAAAATCACGCGGTGTTATGCCCGCAATCTTGCGTTCTTTGTCAATTATGGCTAAAATTTCAGGGTCTTCTGTGCCAATTCTTGAGCCGTTTTCATATATATAATAACCGCGTCCCGTCTTCTGTCCAAACCAACCATTTTCACAAATTCTATCGTCAATATGAACATAACGTTCGGCATTGTCTCTTGTTTCGGCAAGGCGCTTGCGGGTGTGCCAACCAATGTCACCACCTGCTAAATCACTCATTTGATACACACCAATTGGGTAACCAAATTTACGAATGGCTTTGTCAATCGCGTAAGGCGATGCACCATCTTCCATCATATTTGTTGATGCTTGCGCATATTTACCCAAAATTCGGTTGCCAATAAAACCATCACAAACACCCGCACGTACCGCCACTTTGCCAAGTTTTTTAGCAAAGGCAAAACTTGTAGATACGGCTTCATCAGAAACCTCATCTGGAATTACTATTTCGAGTAGCTTCATAATGTTAGCAGGTGAGAAGAAATGTAGCCCAATCACACTTTCTGGGCGCGAAATTGTGGCTGCGATCTCATTTACATCAAGGTAAGATGTATTACTGGCGATCACGGCACCTTGTTTAATCACTTTATCTAGCTCGGCAAATACAGCTTTTTTTACATCCATTTGTTCAAACACGGCTTCAATCACCATTTCAACTTCTGAAAGGTCATTATAATCGGTTGATGGGGTGAAGCGTGCCATCACGGCCGCCATTTGCTGCTCGTTCATGCGGCCTTTTTCAATATTACGCAAAAATACTTTTTCAACATTATGAATGCCGCGCTTAATGCTGTCGTCATCACGCTCAATCATAGTTACATTTAGCCCTGCATTTAGCGCGGCAACAGCAATGCCAGCACCCATTGTGCCGCCACCAACAACACCGAGTAAGTTTATGTCTTTAGGTTTGGCTTTTGCAGCTTCTGGTGGTTTAGGGCTTTTGCGTTCGGCAAAGAATACATGCACAAGGGCGGCATGTTCATCGGTTTTCATGCAGGCAAAAATTTTGTCTCTTTCGTAAATTAAACCTTCTTCAAATGGCAAGTCTTTCGCAGCTTCAACGCAATCTACAATGGCGTAATGGGCAAATATGCCGCCCTTTTTATCTAACATAGCGCGTGTGCCAGCAATTTCTGCTGCATATTGTTCGGGGTTTTCAAAACCATCTTTGCGGTCTTTAAGCCTTACAATTGGTGTGCCATTGCTAATAATGTCTTGAGCGAAGCTTTTTGCGGCCTCTAAAATATCAGTATTTTCAGTAATCTGGTCAATAAGCCCCAGTTTTAATGCTTTTTTCGCAGGGAATGGTATGCCCGATAGCATCATATCCAATGCAGGTGCGGCACCTGTAATGCGCGGTACACGCTGTGTTCCACTGGCACCTGGTAAAATTCCAAGCCCAACTTCTGGCAAGCCAAATTTTGTTTTTGCCAAGGCAATGCGAAAATGTGTGCTGAGTGCAATTTCAAACCCACCGCCTAATACTGTGCCATGTAATGCCGCAATAACAGGCTTGCTGCAATTCTCTATATGGCTACATGTGGCAACTAAGTGCGGTTCTACTGGCTTTTTGCCAAATTCTCTTATGTCAGCTCCTGCAGGAAATGTACGGCCGTTGGCATTTATAATCACTGCCTTTACGTCATCATTTGCGTCGGCTTTATCTATTGCGTCAATCAAGCCAGTGCGTACATCTATGCCCAAAGCGTTAATCGGTGGGTTGTCGATGGTAATGATGCCAATATTATTTTCAACAGTTAGTGTTACAGGTTTTGTCATAGGTTCGCCCTTAGAATTTAATACATACTACTTAGTATGTTGTTTTATTGACAACTCGTCAACCGTCATGTTTAATGATTTTAATTTTTGAGGGAGAATGAATTATGAAAGCTGTTTTATGCACCGAAGTCGGGCCAGCAGAGAAATTATCATTACAAGAAGTTGATGACCTAACCCCATCAGCAGGGCAGGTGCGTATCGCTATCGAAGCGTGTGGCTGCAACTTCCCAGACACTCTTATTATAGAGGGTAAATACCAGTTTAAACCTGAATTGCCGTTTTCACCAGGTGGTGAAGTGGCAGGCGTTATAGATGCAGTCGGTGAAGGCGTTTCGGCAGATAGAATTGGCGAATCAGTTATTGCGATGGCACCATTTGGCGGATATGCCGAGCAAATGGTAATCGAGGTAGAGAAATTATTACCACGCCCACAAGGTATGGATGGCCATATAGCTGCAGGTTTTGCCATGACATACGGCACAAGCATGCACGCATTAAAACAACGCGCTCAGCTAAAGGCGGGTGAAACCCTGCTTGTGCTAGGTGCTGGTGGCGGGGTTGGTCTGGCAGCGGTTGAACTTGGTAAATTAATGGGAGCCAAAGTGATTGCCGCGGCATCTAGTGATGAAAAGCTAGCGGCAGCTAAAGCCGCAGGCGCAGATGAGCTGATAAATTATACCGAAACACCCCTAAGGGACGCGATTAAAGCACTAACCAATGGCAAAGGTGTTGATGTGGTTTATGACCCTGTGGGCGGCGATATGTTCGAGCAAGCCTTACGCTCGACCGCATGGCGAGGCCGTGTATTGGTGGTTGGCTTTGCATCTGGCGATATTCCAAAGGTGGCCGTAAATCTCATGCTGTTAAAAGGCTGTTCGGTTGTTGGGGTGTTTTGGGGCGCGTTTAGGGGTAAGGAGCTAGCGCTTGATAATGAAAATTTTGAACAAATGTTCAAATGGTATGCCGAAGGCAAGTTAAACCCGCATATCAGCAAAGCATATGCGCTTGAGGATGCGGCACTGGCGCTTAATGACCTTAAAGAACGGCGCGCAGTTGGTAAAATCGTTTTAACAACAGGCCAAACCAAATGAATAAATTAGATGAAATAAACCATGTATTCAGCGATGGCTTTAGCGCATTGGTTGGCATTGATATTACCGAATGGTCGTTAGAATATGCCAAAGCCAGAATAGAATTAACCGAACGGCATTTAAACCCAATCGGCATTTTGCACGGTGGGGTTATCGCTTCTGCATTAGACATGATATGCGGCTTATGCGGCAATTATTGCCATGTTGATGGTAACATCCGCACCATGGTTACTGTGTCATTGACCACAAATTTTATTGGCCGCACCACAGGTAAAGTCATTTGGCTAGAGGGGCATCAAGTTTCGGGTGGCCGATCTTTGTTCACCAGCAGCGGAACCATTAAAAATGAAGATGGCAGCATAGTAGCAACAGCCACAGGTACGTATAAATGGGGTAAAGGCAGCCATTCACCAGATGGAGTGCCTTTAGTTGCCGATTGGCGTTCAGAGAAAAATAAAATTTAATAAAGGGATATTATGATGTTTGATTTAACAGGTAAAGTGGCAATTATTACAGGTTCTTCGCGCGGTATTGGCCAAGCGATTGCCGAGCAATATGCAAGTGCAGGCGCTAAAGTTGTAATTTCTAGCCGCCACATTGATGCATGTGAGCCTATCGCTCAGGCGATCCGTGATAAAGGCCAACACGCCATAGCGGTTTCGTGCAATGTAGGTGATAAAGAGCAAATTCAACATTTATTTGATGAAACCATGAAAGAGTGGGGCAAGGTAGATATATTGGTTTGTAATGCCGCCACCAACCCTTCATATGGCCCCATGTCGACGTTAGAAGATTGGGCGTTTGAAAAAGTCATGTGTGTGAACGTGCAAAGCACTATTTGGCTAAGTAATTTGGTTGCACCTGTGATGATTGAAAATGGTGGCGGGTCTATTATTTTACTCTCATCAATCACAGCCTTAAAAGGCAATACCATCATTGGTGCTTATGGCATGTCTAAAGCTGCCGAGGCTCAACTGGCACGTAATTTAGCCCATGAATATGGCAAACAGAATATACGTGTTAACGCCATTGCCCCAGGTCTAGTGAAAACAGAATTTGCCCGTGCTTTATGGGAAAACCCAAAAATCATGAAAATGCAAGAAAAAGGCACACCATTGGGACGCATAGGTATGCCCGATGAGATTGCTGGTGTTGCGCATTTCTTAGCAGCGAAGGCTTCATCTTATGTAACGGGTCAGGTGATTGTGGCTGATGGCGGCGAAACAATATAAAGGCGATGATATGCAAAGATTTGTAGGTAAAGTTGCAGTGATAACAGGGGCAGGCGGGGCTATTGGCCGCGCCACGGCCATCCGCTTGGCCGAGGAAGGTGCGAGTTTAGCACTGGTTGATCTGAATGAAGAAGGACTGAACGCTACCTTGGCAGAGTTGCCAAAATCTACAAAGGTAGAGTTGTACACTGTAGACATTGCCGAGCAGTCGGCCGTTAACAATTGTATTGAACATGCTTTTAAAACTTTTGGACAAATTGATATTTTGTTTAACAATGCGGGTATGGTGTGTGAAGCTAAACCAATGGGTGCGCAAAGCCTAGATAATTGGAAGCGTGTAATGGAGGTTAATGTCTATGGCGCGATGATGTTTATGGATGCGGTTGCTCCACATATGATAAAAGCCAAAAGCGGCGCCATTGTAAACACAGCATCGGTTGCGGGCATTCGTGCAGGGGCGGGCGGTAACGCTTATTCAGCCTCCAAAGCAGCGGTGATTAATATGACCAAAACTGCAGCTTGCGATTTTGGTGGGCATGGCGTTCGGGTGAATGCAATTTGCCCTGGCCTTGTCGAATCTAACATGACAAAAAGAGCCTTTGATTATGCACGCGATAAGGGTGTGGAACATAAATTAGGTTCAAGATGTGAGCTAAGGCGCTTTGGCCATGCTTCGGAGATTGCTGCGGTTGTGGCGTTTTTAGCCAGTGATGATGCGAGTTACATGACAGGCCAAGCTTTGGCAGTTGATGGTGGCAACACCGCATCTTTAAATTTGCCAGATATGAAATATTGATCCTATGAAAACAGAATTTATAAACGTAAATGGACAAGAAATTTTTGTGCGCTTGTGGGGTGATGAAAGCAAGCCAAAGCTTGTTTTGTTGCACGGTTTTCCAGAATATGGTGGGGCGTGGGCCGAGTTAGCTAGCCATTTGAGCGATAAATATTATTGCATTGCGCCTGACCAAAGAGGTTTTGGGCAAAGCAGTAAGCCGCTAGATGTCGAGAGTTATCGCATGTCGCAATTGGCTCAAGATATGATGGATCTGATGAAACATTATTCTGCCGATGAACCCGTATATTTATTAGGTCATGATTGGGGCGCTGCTGTTGCTTATTTTGTGGCAGCTATGGCACCAGATTTAATCTCTAAACTCATTATTTTAAACGGCGTTCATCCAATTCCTTTTCAGAATGAATTGGCAAAAGGTGGGGCGCAAACACTTGCTAGCCAATATATAATTTGGTTAAAACGTGAAGGTAGTGATGAGGAGCTGGCAAAGAATGGGTTTGAAAAACTTATTAATCTGCTTTGCCAAAATATGGATAGCGATTGGTTTAATGATCAGAAAAGACAAGATTATACCACTGAATGGGCAAGAGAAAATTGCCTTAAAACCATGGTCAACTGGTACAGAGCTAGCCCCATTAAAGTACCAAAAATGAGCGTGGCCTTGGAAACGCAAGTTACAATTCCAATTGATCCGACACAAATGCGCGTTAGCATGCCGCATTTGGTGGTTTGGGGGCAAAATGACACTGCACTTTTGTCAAGCTGCCGAGATGGTATTTATGAATTGGCGGATGATGTGAGGGTTGTAGAGCTTGAAGGGTTAGACCATTGGTTACATCATCAGAACCCCGAACAAGTGGCAATAGAAATTGATGGGTTTTTAAAGTGATAAATTACACTAAATACAGATGTTTTATCAATTGACAAAGAGATAACATACTAGCTAGTATGTTTAAAAGGTTTGAATTGGCATTAAGATTGATCAAACCATATCATCGCTAAAAGCGGTGGAACTTTTCGGGTGCGCCCGAAATAGGAGGGAAATTTGGATATTCTTCAGCTTCTTGTAAGCGGGGTTGCGAACGGCTGTGTATATGGCCTTATCGCACTTGGTTTTGTGATGATTTATAAAGCGACTGAGGCGGTTAATTTCGCGCAGGGCGATTTTATGATGTTAGGTGCCTTTGTGATGATTGGGTTTGGTAATACCGATTATTTAGGCTTGCCGTTTGGCGTTGCGATTGTGCTTTGCATGGTGGTTATGGGCTTTCTCGGTTATATTGTCGATAAATTACTCCTGCGCCGTGTGGCTGGCGAAAGTCAAACTGCCATTATCATTCTTACCATCGCCCTTGGTTTTGTTTTGCGGTTTGTCGCAGGGATTATTTGGGGGCATAGCCCGCAATCACTCGAAAACCCGCTTGCTGGTAAAGAGCTGAGTTTAATGGGTATCAATTTAGGTATGGAAGATGTAGCGGTGATTGTGGTCACAGTGTTATTGACCATTGGCTTATTTACGTTTTTTCAAAAAACCAAACTTGGTCTTGCCATGCAGGCTGCGTCCCAAAACCAATTGGCCGCATATTATATGGGCATTCCCGTAAAGCGGGTTCAAGGTTTTATTTGGGCGCTTAGTGGCGTGGTAGCGGGCATTGCAGGTATATTATTTGCAACCAAAGGCTCGGTCGACCCCACAACAGGGCTTATTGGTATTAAAGCATTTGCCGCCGCTGTTATTGGCGGGTTTGGCAGCTTGCCAGGTGCACTTGTGGGCGGTTTGGTTATTGGTATAATCGAACCATTCGCATCACGTTATATGCCCGCTGGGTATAGCCAAATAGCTCCCTATGCGTTGCTGTTATTGGTGCTTATCTTTAGACCATCAGGTTTATTCTCTCAACTTCGTAACAAAAAGGTCTAAGCTATGCGTGTGCATTTTAAAACGAGCTACGAGCAAGACATTCGACTTTTTGAAGATCGGTGGACATTGTTTCTTTATGCGGCCTTAATATTTGTGGCATTTGTTTTGCCATATATTGTAGGTGATTTCTATTTAGGCGAGATGACCAATGTTCTCATTTGGGCAATTGCGGGTTTAGGCCTGATGCTGCTTACAGGCCATACAGGGCAGGCGAGTTTAGGCCATGCTGCATTTTTGGCAATGGGCTGTTATGCCTATCATATACTAGTTCAATATGGGCTTACATTCATCATTGCGTTTCCGCTTGCAGGTATAATAACAGGGTTTTTGGGCATGCTTGTTGCCATACCCGCGCTGCGGTTACGTGGCATTTACCTTGCCATTGCCACCATGGCAATGTCTATTTTGATAGATGATATTATTGTGCTTACAGAACCATGGAGTGGTGGTGTGTCAGGTATGTTTTCTGACCCGCTAAACCTATATTGGATGCAAATTGATAGATGGGGAACACCCGTTGCGTTTTATTATGTAACGCTGATTGTGGCTATTATCATTACGCTTGGTTATGCAAATGTTTTACGGTCACCTATTGGTCGTTCATTTGTTGCGGTTCGCGATAGCGAAGTTTCGGCACAAGCTATGGGTGTAAACATAGCTAGAACCAAGATGATTTCATTTGCTCTATCATGCGGGGTTACAGGCCTTGCAGGTGCACTAATGGGCATGTTTTCAGGTATTTTCAACAATGAAACATTCTCAGTTGTCATATCAGTGCAATTGCTAATGATGATTGTAATTGGTGGCCTTGGCTCTATTCATGGTGCATTTTTTGGCGCCATTGTGGTTGGTTTTTTACCGCAATTCCTATCCATTTCCAAAGGCTATGTTGGCGATTTGATCGGCGGGTCTGCCGTTGCTATACCTGGTTTAGAATTTGGTGTTTTCGGCATAATCCTCATCGCGTTTATCTTGTTTGAGCCTGCAGGCATGTATGGCCGATGGCTTAAAATTCGAACCTGGCTGGAATTGTTCCCATTCTATCGTAAGGGCATGTTTAAACGCCAAAAATCCTTCCTGAAAACGGAGAGATTGCAATGAGTGAATTAACAGCTAAAAACCTTCTCGAGTTTAAAAACGTAACGCTTAAATTTGGCGGTGTGGTGGCGGTGAATGACCTTTCATTCAATGTCAAAAAAGGAGAAGTATTTGCATTGGTAGGGCCAAATGGCGCAGGTAAATCCACTGCTTTTAATCTGATTTCTCGTTTTTACGACCCATTTGCAGGTAGCATTACATTTGATGGTAAGGATTTACTAGCCTGTAAGCCTTCTGAGGTTGCCGCATTGGGCGTGGCCAGAACCTTTCAAAATAACGAATTATTCGATCATTCGACTGTTTTGCAAAATTTACTTATCGGCCGTCATCGCCATCGTTCAACTAATTTCTTGTCCGAAATTTTCTTCACACCTAGCGTGCGTAAGCAAGAACATCAAAACCGCGAAATGGTCGAGGAAATTATAGATTTTTTAGATTTACAACCCTATCGCGATAAGATGATTGCTGGTTTGCCATATGGCGTACGTAAAGTTGTAGAGCTTGGCCGTGCCTTGGCAACAGGCCCCAAAATATTAATGCTAGATGAGCCTGCATCAGGCTTATCTGTTGAAGAAACAACCGATATGCGTTGGTGGATTGACGATATAAGGCGCCAAATGGGCATTACGATTTTAATGGTCGAACATGATATGGGTTTGGTTTCTAGTGTTTCGGATCGCGTATTGGCCTTGGCCAATGGTTCCAAATTGGCAGAGGGCACTCCTGAACAAGTGCAATCTGATCCGGCGGTGATTCAAGCCTATTTAGGTCAATCTAACTTGGGGGAGACGGCCTAATGAGCGATGATATACTGTTAAATATTCAAAATATTGAAAGCTATTACGGCCCTATTATGGCCATTCGTGGCGTGAGTTTACAAGTTAAAAAGGGTGAGATTGTTACCGTTTTAGGCGCGAATGGCGCAGGTAAAACCACCTTAATGAAAACTGTTTCAGGCGTTATGGACCCCGAAAAAGGTGAGATAACATTTGATGGCGTGAAAATTCACGGTATGGAGCCTCATGCTGTGGTTGGTCATGGCGTTGTGCACATTCCCGAAGGCCGAGAAGTTTTCCCGCTGATGTCGGTAAATGATAATCTTACATTGGGCGCTTACACACGCACAGATACCGCTGCAGAGATTGAAAAAGACCGCGAAATGGTATTTTCATATTTTCCAATTTTAAAGGAAAGACGTGAGCAAGAAGCTGGTTTTTTATCGGGTGGTGAACAACAGATGTTAGCCATTGGCCGTGGCTTGATGGCACGACCTAAAATTATGCTGCTTGATGAGCCTAGCCTTGGCTTAAGCCCATTATTGGTGCAAGAAATTTTTGCCATTTTAAAACGCCTTAACGAAGAGCAAAAAGTAACCATGATGTTGGTAGAGCAAAATGCTGCAATCGCGCTTGAATTGGCGCATGTTGGTTATGTAATGGAAATGGGGCGCATTGTGATGCACGGCAGTGCAGATGAGCTTATGGAATCCGAAGACATTCAGAATTTCTATTTGGGTGTACAAGAAGAAGGCGAACGTGAAGAGCGTCGTTGGAAACGTAAGAAAACATGGCGTTAATTCACGGTAGTGGGAGTGTAGAATGAACAAACATATTAAATTGCCCGAAACCCATATGGTGAATGGCGTCACATTGAATAAGGATTTGTCAATCCGTCCTGCCATGATAGATGGTTGCGATACAATGGCGAAAATTTTCGAGCTGCGTTGCCAAAAAAATGGCAACCGCACAGCGCACCGCGAAAAAGATTTAGGTATCTGGAAAGCTTTTAGTTGGAATGATTTTTGGTCAGGCGCTTCACGTATTGGCGCGGCTTTTAGCGCATTGGGTTTATTACGCGGCCAAGTGGTTTCGGTGCTGTCAGAAGACAATAAAGAATGGGCATATTTAGATATGGGCATTCAAGGTGTTGGCGGTATTTGCAGTGGAGTTTACACAACAGATAGTTCCAACCAACTGGAATTTTTATTACAGGACAGTGAAAGCACATTTTTGGTCGTCGAAAATGACGAGCAGCTCGATAAATTCTTAAAAATTCGCAATAATGTGCCAATGGTCAAAAAAGTAATCGTGCTAGATCCTGAAGGCTTGCACGCGTTGAAAGACGATCAAATTATGTTTTTGGATGATTTCTATGCACTTGGCGAGGAAACACTCAAATCAAATCCCAACGTTTATACTGATGGCATTAGCAAAGGCGAGCCAACCGATGTGGCATTGCTTATTTACACTTCTGGCACAACAGGCAAGCCCAAGGGTGCTATGTTGACCAATGAAAATATTGTAGCCGCCACAGCATGTGGCGCGGTTGAATTGCCACATTTATCTACCGACGAACAATTATGCTTTTTGCCTTTAGGCCATGTATTTGAACGTGGAACCAGTATTTTTGGTGCTATTTCGGCATCTTCTACGGTTAATTTTGCCGAAAGTACGGAAACTGTTTTTGATAATTTGCGCGAAGTTTCACCACATATATTCTCGGCAGTGCCGCGTGTGTGGGAGAAAATATATTCTGCTGTTCTAATTTTGGTCAAAGAAGCCACACCATTGGGGCGTTGGGCATTTGGCCAAGCGATAAAAACTGGAATGGCAAAAGCAGAGCTCGAATTTGCAGGTAAGCCGGTTGGAGGCTTGCTAAAAGCAAAATATGCTTTTTGGGATATGTTGGTCATGCGTAACCTCAGAGTTATGCTTGGGTTAGACCGTATTAGGCGGGCCGTTTCAGGCGCTGCACCCGTGTCGCCCGAATTGCTGAAATGGTTTGCCGCCATTGGCGTGCCCATTCGTGAAGGCTATGGCATGACCGAAAATTCTGCTGTGTGTTCGGTAAATACAGTGAAAGCAAATAAGTTAGGTAGTGTGGGTAAGGCAACGAGTGGCACAAAAACGAGAATCTCACCCGAAGGTGAAATTCAAACCTTTGGTTTGCCAAATTTCAAAGGCTATTGGCAAAACCCAGAAAAAACAGCTGAAACCTTTACCGATGATAATTGGCTAAAAACAGGTGATTTGGGCGAGATAGACGAAGAAGGCTTTATTAAGATCACAGGCCGTATGAAAGACATTATCATCACCGCAGGTGGTAAAAACATCACGCCTGCTGAAATCGAAAGCGAGCTTAAATTTTCTAGCTTTATTTCTGATGCTGTGGTGATTGGCGATAGACGGAAATATTTAACTGTTTTGATTATGATAGATCAAGAAAATGTCGAAAAATTTGCTCAAGAACAAAAAATACCATTTAGTGACTTTGCATCTTTATGCGCAGCAAAAGAAGTGAATAAGCTTATCGGTGATGAGGTTGAACAGGTGAATAAGAACTTCGCACGTGTTGAACAGATCAAAAAATTCAAACTTATTGACATATTGCTAACAGCCGAAGATGATGAGCTTACGGCGACTATGAAATTAAAGCGTGGTTTGGTGGAGAAAAAGTATAAAAACTTGATCGACCAAATGTATGTTTAAATGAAGAAGACAAAGTAACCATTTCCAGGGAGGGAAATATGAAGAACAAACTTAAATTCGCAATTGCAGGTGTTGCAGCAATGATGATGACATCGACCGCAATGGCCGATACACAAGGCGTAACCGATACACAAGTAACATTTGGTTCTGTAACCGATTTGTCAGGCATTTTTGCCGCAGTGGGTGTGCCTGCTGCCAATGGCGCAAACTTAGTGTTTGATGAAGTCAACGCCAAGGGCGGTGTGCATGGCCGTATGATTAAATATGTAGTTGAAGACAATGGGTATCAATTGCCGCGCGCTATGCAGGGCTATAACAAATTGCTGAACCGCGATAAAGCTTTTGCTATGCTGCTATCTTTAGGTACGCCTATGAATATTGCTGGTTTCCGTCTGTTAGACCCTAAGGGAATTCCAAATGTGTCTCCGCTTTCTGCAGCGACAGCTATGTTGTCAGAACCAATACATAATAAATTTACTGGCTTCTCAAGCTACTTTGACCAAGCAGAAACAGGTATCACTTTCTTAGCAGACAAACATAGTGCTAAAAACGTTTGTGCGATGTATTTGCCATCAGAATACGGCAAAGAAGTTATCGAAGGCGCTAAAAGTGCTGTCGAGAAAAATGGCCTGAACTTCGCTGCTGAAACCACTCATAAAGGTGACGAAGCCGATTTTGTAGGTTCACTATCTAAGCTAAAAGCTGCTGAATGTGAACTTGTTATTATGGCACTTGGCGTGCGTCAAAGCATTACAGTTGTGGGTACAGCTAAGAAAATGGGCTTAACTGGCATGCAATTCTTAAACACATCTGCTGGTTTCTTGGGTGTTGTAGCGGCTGTTCCAGGTGGCGTGACCGAAGGTCTATATGCTTCATCTGGTTGGAAAGATCTTGCTGCACGTGCATCTGATGCCGCGCCTGCAAAATTCATTGCCGATTATACCGAAAAATTTGGTTCTGCTCCAGGTGGTTTTGCGATGCTTGGTTATTCAGCCGCCATCCAAACTGTTATGGCACTTGAAGCCGCGGGTAAAGACCTCACAACAGATTCATTCATTGCTGGCATGGAAAGTGTCGACTATATGGACGAAGTGATGGGCGCTCAAATCACTTTTGGTGCCGATGATCACCAAGGTGCAGACGCTGTGATTATTTCGGTCGTTGAAAATGGTGGTTGGGTTGTTGTAAAAGAATAGTTTTTACAATTACTGATAAAATTGAAGCCCCAGAATGGTTTTATTCTGGGGCTTTTTTATATAAAATTAAGCTAAGAAATTCTATTTAGATGGCAGTGGCAATACGGCCATTGTGATGCGCGAAACACATACCATTTTGCCGTCTTCATCGGTAATTTCAATGCCCCAAACTTGCGATTTTCGGCCAATGTGAAAAGGCTTTGCTGTTCCATATACCCAACCCTCGCTTACACCGCGCAAATGGTTGCCATTAATTTCTTGCCCTACACAATAATAACCATCACCCGCTGCAAATTGCGCTGCGTATGAACCTAATGTTTCGGCAAGTAAAATAGATGCCCCTCCGTGGAGCAGCCCCATTGGTTGATGGGTGCGTTTGTCTACAGGCATACGACCTTTCAAATAGTCGTCGCCAACTTCAAAAATCTCGATGCCTAAATGTTCAACAGCGGTGTTTTTTGTATGCTTTTTCATTTTGTCTAGCTGAACGACTGTTTTCCAAATGGACATAAATTACCTTCTAAATTAATCTGGTGTTGTGGTTTTTATTATATTTTGGCGATAATGATGAAAGCCTATTGCGCATAGACGTATAATTATTGCCTCAATAGTTTTTGTATGGCTGTCTCTAATGCTTGCAAGAAATTTGACCTATCGGCAGGTGTGAAACTTGCGTTATGCCCTTTGCTTTCACCCGTTTCTCTCAGATGTTGGTTTAACTCTCGCATGGCAAGCGCCATACCTATATTCTCAGTTGAAAATGGTTTTCCAGTGGGGCCAAGTACAGTGGCACCAACATCTAAGCATCTTTTAGCAAGCGGTATATCGGATGTGATGCAAATGCCATTTACATCAATATTTTCAGCAATCCAATTATCTGCTTCATCCGCACCTTGAGATACGACTATTTTTTCAACTAGTCGCCCCACTTCAATGCGCAACCATTGATTGCTGACTAAATATAGCTTTAATTTGTGGCGATAAGATACTTTTAGCGCTTCATCTTTTACGGGGCAGGCGTCTGCATCTATATATATTGTAATATTTTCATTCATATTGTTTCTATAACTTATTATCACACTGAATTCTATTTTAATCAGTCAAATTATGAGGCCGAATTTTGTTGACCGCATTAAAATCAATAAGGTCGGCAACAGATACATTTTGAAGTTGAGCGTCAAAAACCTCTTGGGCGGCGAGAAGCGCTTTCTGAGTGGCTTGGTTTGCTGCTCTCTCAAGCATGCAACCGCGAGAATCTACTGTCTGTCCCAAGGCAAAAAGTGTTGGTGAGCCGAGAGCTTGATAGACCTGGCTTAACGAAATCTCATCGAGTGGTTTAATTAAATACCACCCACCACCATGGCCTTTGTTAGAGCCGACAATGCCAACCCTGCGCAATCCAGCCATTGTACGCCTCACTTGCGAGGCTTCCATGTTGAGCATTTTGCCCATTGTGGTAGAGGTTATAGCATGCTCGGCCTGTTCTATGTGCAGTAGCGCATGGAGGACGCGAGGAAGGCGATTATCTAATCTCAATTTCAATCCTTTTTAGGTGAGTATACTGAAATCAAGTTTAAGGAACAGCAAAAAGCATATGATTTTCACCTTATAGAGGACTTTATTGACTTAACGATAAATATCACGTAACAATTAAAAACACATGAAGCTCAATTGAACTTTAAATAAATTTAAGACACAAAAAAGCAATTCTTTTGCGCTAATTTTAACATTGCAGGATATGCTCAATGAAACCAATAAAAAAGCCAATTTTTAATTCTAAAGCCAATCAGTCATATTTAGACGCCGTACCACGCTTAGTGCCAGGGCTTGATGGGCTACATCGCATGACTTCAATGCTACTGGCCGAAAAAATGCCATCAGATGGTCGCGTTTTGGTGTTGGGGGCAGGTGGTGGGCTGGAGCTGAAATACCTAGCCGATGCGCATTCGCAATGGACATTTGATGGCGTGGACCCTTCGGAAGAAATGCTAAAGTTAGCCAAAACAACTGTAGAACCACATGGCAGTCGGATCAAATTTCATACAGGAACCATTGAAGCAGCACCAGATGCAATGTTCGATTGTGCGACTTGTATACTTGTGTTTCATTTTATTCCTCTGACCCAACGTCTTGAAACTTTAAAACAAATTCGACGACGCTTAAAAGTGGGTGCGCCGTTGGTTTTGGCACATGTGAGTTTTCCGCAAACTGAACCCGAGCGTTCGCAATGGATTGCCCGCCACGTTGCATTTGGTATGCCTGATGATGCAGACCCCGCTAGCCGAGAGGGTATGCATCAAGCAATCGCTTCTCAGCTCACAATCTTAGCTCCCGAGGAGGAGGAGGCCATGCTGCAAGCAGCAGGTTTTACTGGCATTAGCCTGTTTTATGCAGGTTTTAGTTTTAAGGGTTGGGTCGCATACGCCTAATTGCGGATTAATATATCTCAGCCCATTGCATTTTTAGAGATAACGGGTGATTATCTTTAAAAAGGAATGAATCAATGAAAGCTCAAATTACCCTTTTGCGAGAAATTGGCGCCCCGCGCCCCTATACCCAGAGCCGCCCACTGGAAATTGTCGAAGCCGATTTAGGCACACCAGAAATGGGACAATTGTTGGTGAAAGTAGCTGCAGCAGGGCTTTGTCATTCAGATTTATCGGTTATTAATGGCAATCGCCCACGGGATATGCCGTTAGCATTAGGGCACGAGGCTTCGGGTGTTGTACAAGCCGTGGGGGCGGGCGTGTCTCGTTTTGCAGTGGGTGATCATGTGGTTATGGTGTTTATAGCTTCTTGTGGGCATTGCGTGCCATGTGCAGAAGGTCGCCCCGCACTTTGTGAACCAGGCGCGGTTGCAGGCGCCCAAGGCACATTGCTAAATGGAGATCAAAAAATATCCCTGAATGGTAAGGTGATTAATCATCATTTGGGCGTTTCCGCCTTTTCTAGCCATGTGGTGGTGAGTGAAAATTCATGTGTTAAAATTGATAATGACATTCCTTTAACCCACGCCGCCTTGCTTGGTTGCGCCGTGCTAACAGGCGTTGGCGCTGTGCTGAATTCGGGCGCATTAAAGATGGGCGAAAGCTGTGCAATTGTTGGCCTCGGTGGTGTCGGGCTTGCGGGATTGTTGGGTGCTGTTGCGGCAGGGGCAGGGACAATTATCGCGGCAGATATTAGCGCCCAGAAACGTGATTACGCGATGGAAATGGGCGCGACCCATGCTGTAGATTCAAGCGATAAACACGCTGTCGAAAAGGTAAAAGAAATAACTGACGGTGGCGTAAATCTTGCCGTCGATCTTGCAGGCGCAGTCCCTGCCTTGCAATTCGCCTATGACATTACAAGACGCGGCGGTACAACAGTTACGGCAGGTTTACCCCATCCAGATGCTAAACTAAGTTTTCCTGCTGTATCATTAACAGCAGAAGAGCGGACTCTAAAAGGCTCATATGTTGGCTCTTGCGTACCTGTCAGAGACATTCCAAGATTTGCAAGAATGATGCAACAAGGCAAGTTACCAATAGAAAAATTGTTAACTCACGAGCTTGCTTTAGCGGATATTAATCAAGGTTTCGAACGCCTTGCCGCAGGTGAGGCTATACGCCAAGTGATTGTTTTCGACTAACCTAAATTTAAAACTCAAAAGTTCGGGAATTGACTAGGAACAGAACCTCAATTCCCAATATTCCTCCCAGTATCATACGAAAAATAAAACAAATTCAAAGGCTGAATCTCAACTCCAAAGCACGATACTAATTATATCCACGGATTTAGAACCATTCTGATAAGCTAATTTGTTGTTATTACTGAATAAAAACACTTACAAATTAGAATAATTACAAGCTATTAAGAATCGTTTGCAATAAAAAAGAATTC
Source organism: Hyphomicrobiales bacterium (assembly GCA_051531935.1). Classification (GTDB taxonomy): domain Bacteria; phylum Pseudomonadota; class Alphaproteobacteria; order Rhizobiales; family OSC116; genus OCS116. The sequence goes on along the minus strand of JAOPTR010000014.1, from coordinate 38,661 downwards.
ATATATTTATCACCTTGTTTTAATTTTTGGAGATAAATATGAAAAAGATATTGCGTTTTGCAACGGCTATGACCGCTGCAACATTGGCAATTGGTATGAGCGTATCTGCCGCCGTTGCCGAAATGATCACAGTCACAGATATTGCGGGTCGTGAAGTCGAAGTAACATTAGACCCAACCAAAGTCATCATCAGTGAAGGCCGTAACCTTTATGCGGTTTCAATTATTGACCGTGAAAACCCATTTAAGCGCATCATCGGTTGGCGCGATGATATGAAGCTTTATGATCCTGATGCTTACCGTAAATATATTGCAAAATTCCCAGAAGGTGAAGATGTTCCCCTATATGGCCGTGCCTCTAAAGGTGAATTTAGTGTTGAGCAAGCCATTAAAGCCGAAGCTGAGTTGGTCATCTTCCCGTTTGGTGACTATGAAAGCACTAAAGAATTACATTTGTTAGAGCAGCTAGAAAAAGCTGGCATTGCATCAGTGTTTATTGATTTCCGTCAACGCCCAACACAAAACACAATTCCATCTGTTTTATTATTAGGCAAAATTTTTAACGAACGCGCCAATGCCGATGAATTTGTAGATTTCTACATTAAAAGCATGCGTCTTGTGTTCAATGCTGTTGGAGAAATTCCACATGATAAACGCCCAACAGTGTTTATTGATCGTGCAGCAGGCTATACCGCAGGTACATGTTGTAAAACATTTGGCTCTGCCAATATGGGTCGTTTGGTCGAAGAAGCTGGTGGCATTAACTGGGGTTCAACTAAAATTGCAGGTTTTGCAGGCGACGTAAACCCAGAATCAATTTTCACCACAAACCCAGATATTATTATCGGTACAGGTGCAAACTGGAGTGAAGCTAAAAAAGACACAACTGCTGTTCTGCTTGGTTATGATGCTGTTGAAGAAGAAAACCAAAAACGTTTAGCTGCATTAGCTGCACGCCCAGGTTGGCCAAAACTTCAGGCTGTTCAGAATAAACGTTTCTACAGCGTTTATCATCAATTCTATAACAGCCCATTCCATTTTATTGCGGTTCAACAATTCGCAAAATGGATCCACCCAGAGTATTTCAAAGATCTAGACCCAGAAGCGAATTTCAAAGAATTACATAATAAATTCTTGCCATTCGACTATTCAGGTCAGTTTTTTGCTGAACTTAAATAGATATAATCAATAATCAAAGGCGAGGGAGTTATCTCCTTCGCCATTTTAAAAAGTAGATCAATTATGGCCGTTATTTCAGAAGATGTTCCTCTTCACGATTCCGTTTCTAGCCGATATTTAAAAACCGCCAATAGACGTGCCATTATGGTGGTCGTGATGGCACTCATCGTTGTCTTTTCGGTGTTTATGGATGTGGCTTCAGGGCCGGGGAATTTCCCTTTAATGGATGTAATTGATGTGCTTTTTGATGAAGACTCTCATGGCATTTCACTTAACGTGATCGTATGGGATATTAGATTACCAGTTGCTTTGTTCGCTTTGCTCATTGGCGCCATGCTCGGAGCCGCAGGGGCAGAAATGCAAACTATTTTAAACAATCCTCTTGCCGATCCTTTTACGCTGGGCATATCCGCAGCCGCTAGTTTTGGCGCATCTTTGGCCATTGTTGCCGGCATTTCGCTCATTCCATTTGCAGGTGGTTTTTTAATCACCACCAATGCATTTGGGTTTGCCTTGTTGGCATCATTTATTCTGTTTGCCACCACAAGGTTGCGCGGTGTTAATGTTGAGACGATGGTTTTGGTGGGCATTGCACTCATGTTTACTTTCAATGCGTTATTGGCGCTTATGCAATATTATTCATCCGAAACAGAATTGCAAAAAATCGTGTTTTGGATGATGGGCTCGTTGATGCGTGTGACATGGACAAAACTAGCAGTTTGTGTAGCCGTTCTGGGCATAAGTGTTCCTATCTTCATGTATAGAAATTGGCAATTAACAGCACTTCGCTTGGGTGATGATAAGGCGCGCAGCATGGGCATAAATGTTGCAAGATTACGAGTGGAAATGTTGATCCTAATTTCATTGCTCTCAGCGGTCGCTGTGGCGTTTGTAGGTGTTATTGGCTTTATAGGTCTGGTTGGCCCCCATATGGCTCGTATGCTAGTGGGCGAGGATCAACGCTTCTTTTTGCCGATGTCTATTTTATGCGGTGCATTAATGCTGTCGGTGGCGAGCATCATCAGTAAAATGATCACGCCAGGGATTATTTACCCAATCGGTATGATAACTTCTCTCATCGGTGTGCCATTCTTTATGAGCTTGGTTTTAAAACAACGCAAGCGTAGTTGGTAAGGTAGTAAAATGTTACAAATAAAAGATTTAACCGCTTCATACGGCAAGAATGTAATTCTAACCGAAATTTCTTTAAAAGACATAAAACAAGGCGAGTTAACCGCGGTCATTGGGCCAAATGGCACAGGCAAATCAACTTTTTTTAAAGCCATTTCTGGCCTGCTAAAAGGCACAATTGGTGAGATATTGTTGAATGATGACAATCTAACCAAATTGAGCCCCGAAACTCTAGCCAAAAGAATTTGCTATTTGCCGCAAAGTGTCAACACAACAGCCGCATTAACGGCTTTTGAAGTGGTTTTGCTAGGTCTGAAATTCCAATCTGGTTGGTCGGTAAAAGATAGAGATGCCGAACAGGTCGAAAGAATTTTTCAAATATTGGACATTGAACATTTGTCCGATCAATATATTGGTGATCTGTCGGGTGGACAGCAGCAGTTAATATGGATTGCTCAAGCCATCATACGCCAACCCGAAATGCTTTTATTGGATGAGCCAACCAGTGCGCTAGATTTGCAGCATCAATTGGCAGTTATGGATTTGCTAAAAATTCTAACCAAAAAGCGTAATATTGTGACCATGGTCGCACTGCATGATTTAAACCTAGCAGCTCGTTATGCCGACAAAATACTAGTCATTAAAGATGGTAAACTAAGGGCTTTTGGCGTGACAAAAGATATCTTTAAAACAGATATTATTAACGAAACCTACGGCGTTGAGGTTGAAGTGCAAACTGGACCATCTGGCGATATAATGGTTATGCCCATTCGTTCCAAACGCGAATTAAGGGCAGATTTATTGTGAGTGAAGATTTGAAAAACTATACCATAAGAGACGAGATAAAAGACTATTGGTCACTACGTGCCGAAACGTTCGATCTGTCAGTTGGGCATGAAATATTCACCGATGCCGAGCGCAATGCGTGGTATCAGTTAATTGTCAAACATGTCGGGGCAGGGCGTGGCCGAAATGCACTAGATTTAGCATCAGGCACAGGCGTTATTTCGCATCTGTTATGCGACTTGAAATTCAATACCACTGGCCTTGATTGGTCAGAAGTAATGCTCGGTAAAGCCAAAGAGAAATCTCAAATTCGTAATTCTGATATTCGGTTCATGCTCGGTGACGCCGAAAATACGATGTTGCCTTTGGGAACTTTTGACGTGATCACTAACCGCCATTTGGTTTGGACATTGGTCGACCCAAAAGCTGCTATGGCACATTGGTTTGACTTGTTGAAATCAGGCGGTAAATTACTCATTGTCGATGGAGACTTTAAGCAGACCAACTGGAAAAGGCGCTTAATTAAACAAGTCTCTGCCGTTTTTTCAATGTTTAAAACCGAAGACAATCATGGCCGCGATGCTGAAATGATGAAAACCCACAATCGAATTTTAGAGCAAGTCTATTTCAATCAGGGTGCGACATCAGATGCAGTCGTCGAAATTTTAACTGAAATTGGCTTTACTGACATCAGTGTGCAAACCGATTTATCGTCTATTCACAAAGCGCAGGCCAAGGGTTTGGGCTGGTTTAAATATTTAGATCGTTCAGTCCAGCATCGTTTTGCCATTAGCGCCACAAAGCCATAGCTCTATTCGCTTGCCTCAATATCTTCATAAAATCGGTTCAGATAGATGCGCGCTTTGCCGGGTTGCTCTGAAGCCTTAACTTGATCCCAATTTAATTTGTAATCGCCGACCAATATTAGCCCTACCATGCCCATAGCGCGATGTGGTGTGCAAAAATAACTATATGTACCTTGTTCTGTGAAAACCATTTCAAAGTCTTTGCCAATGGGGCTGTTCCACGTTTGTGCAGCTGGTGGAATGGCGCTGTCATCAGATTGAACATTATGACCGCTATTTGTGGCTAGAAATTTTACAGTGTCACCCGCATTTATTTTCAAAATCTTGGGCGAAAATACCATTTTGCGTTTAAAATTATCAGGATCAATGTCGAGCATTAAAACTTCATGAGTTTCAGAAAAACTGGTTGTGACATTTAGAACAGCACTTGATAGAATAATTAACGAATATGCTGTCAGCTTACTTAATTTCATTTCAGACACCTTAAATTATTGTAAGGTGAAAATATCACGTTTTTATTTGATTTTCAAATTATATAGTTTGTAATAAAACTAATTAAAACATAATGTTAATATCTTTTTGTGTCAATAATTCTCAATTCCAATTAGTTGATTTAATCGTCAATATTTCCTACTTCCATAGCTTGTGAGGTGGGTTCGAAAAATCATGGAATGATATTTTAAAATTGCTCGTGCGAGCAGGCATACCCCAATTTGCTCCTTTGTTCAGTTTTTTTACAGCTAAATGTTTGCCATCTCCGAGCTGCGCAATGCCTGCATCCCGCCCTACAATTGCATGGTTTAGGCAAGCGACAGCCAGTCAATATTGTGTGCTATTTTCTGTCATAGTTAGCCGTAAACTGTATGTGCGGTTATTGTCTGTCCAAATGGGTCTTTAAGCGCAAAATAGTGGCCAAATGATCCCATTTTAAGAGAGAATAATTGGAATATTCTTATTCATATTGAGGGTTTGTCAAATGCAGATTTAACTCAATTAGTGGAGAGTGATTTTAAATGTAATGAGTACGACAAGCCAAGGCCACCCCTAATAATCATTAAATTCACGAGCCACTCACTTTATGAACGAAACACCTCAATTTTATGGGCTGCAAATACAATGTGCTGCTCTTGTTAAATTTAGTCGCTAGAATTGGTGAATTAAGAAAATCAATTAAATATCAACAGGTTTTAAAAAGTTGAATTTGCTTTCTTTAACAATAACATTCCCAATACTTTAGAATTGTTAAAACTAATAATCATTATTAATTAATTGATTTTGATCCTCATCAACGGTATTGAATTCTCAATTTTCCATAAGTTTTGAGGCCGAAATGTGGCGTAGTATTCACTCAGTTATTGGTATGTTTTCCGCAATCCTACTCATAGTAACCGCTTTTTCGGGTGGTATATTATCCACCAAAGTCGTTATTGATGGTTTCAGCCCATTTATTCAAGATGTCGATGAAATGTCCCTCGCGCAGGGATTAAAGACATTAATTGAGAATTATCAAGAAGTCGAAAAATTGGAGCAAAAGCCAAATGGTAGCTTTATGCTTACCCATCGCATCGGCGCCAAAGCTTTCAAAATATTTGTAAATTTAAAAACTGGTGAACGGTTGGATAAACAACGGCAGTCTGAATTTTATGCGTGGATGCGAGGGTTACATAGGTCATTTTTCCTAGAACGTTTTGGGCGTGCGATCGTTGGAGTGTTAGCTTTGATAATGTCTGCACTTTGTTTGAGCGGCACATTCTTAATCATAAGGCGGCAGGGAGGTCTGCAAGCCTTTTTTTCCAAAGCAAAAGGCCATTGGTCGGAAAAAATACATACTATATTTGCTCGTCTTTGTCTCATTCCATTGATAATTATTGGCGTAACAGGCGTATATATGTCGTTGGTTACGTTTCACTTTATTCCTTCTGGGGAAGGGCCAAACTTTCCAGAAACAGTTGAAGAATTAGACCCCGTAGCGGCTTATGAGCTAAAAGCACTTAAAGAGATCAAACTTAAAGATCTACAAGAAATTACATTTCCGATACCTGGAGATTGGTTTGATGTCTATACGGTAAAATTAGGCTCACATTATGTTTTTGTAGACCAATTCACAGGAGAAGTTGTCACAAAACCCGATTTTGGTTTAAAGCAAAAAATATTTGATTGGATCATGTTTCTGCACACTGCTGAAGGCTCAGTCGTTTGGGCAGTCATTCTGGGTGTTGTGAGCTTATCGGTACCTCTATTTGCAATTACGGGTACAGTGGTCTGGTACCGCCGCAAGGTTAAAGGAGCCATAAAAATAAAGCATAATGTAGCCGCACATAATGCCGAAATGGTAATTCTGGTTGGGTCGGAGTCTGGTTCGACATGGGGTTTTGCAAAGAATCTCCATGAAAACCTCACAAAAAGCGGAATTAAAACTCACATAAATCAAATGAATAAAATTAGACAATATTCAAACGCAAAACATTTGTTTATTTTAACTTCCACTTATGGTGATGGTGATGCACCACAAAATGCCAACAAGTTTAAACGGCGGATGACGCGTTTGCTATCAGAGTCCAAATTTGCAGATTCTCAAAATTGGAGCCACTCAATATTAGCATTTGGCGATAAAGCCTTTCCTAAATATTGCGTATTTGCTCATCAGGTCGAAGAGATTTTGGCACAATTAGGTAAGTCAAAACTCATTGAAACCGTTGAGGTTAATCGAAAATCTAGCCAGACATATGCACATTGGGGGCGCTTGGTGGTCAGCAGTTTGGCACCTGATTATGACATTCAAGGTGAGTTCGATTATAGCCCTCCACGTCCTAAAACACAGCAATTGATATTGCGTAGTAAACAATTATATGGCGTGGCAGTTAACGCGCCCACATCGGTGTTTAAGTTTAGCAATTCAAAAAATAAAATTGGCAAGCATTTGGCAGGAGATTTGGTCGGCATTGTCCCGCCAAACGATAATATAGCACGTCTCTACTCCATCGGCTCCAATTCAACAGATGGTCAATTGGAAATATGTGTCAAACAATTGGCTGGCGGTGTTTGTTCTACCTTTCTGCATGATATGCAGGTTGGCGAAACCATAGATATGTATTTAATCAAGAATGAAGATTTCCATATTCCCCGAAATAAGAAACCCGTAATGCTTATTGGTGCTGGCACAGGTATCGCGCCTTTTGTAGGCATGATAAATCAAAATATAGAACAATATCCAATCAGTTTATATTGGGGAGGGCGCGATCCTAGTTCGGATTTTCTATATGAGGATGAAATCAAACAATGGTTATCTGACGGTAAATTGACAGATTTTTACTCTGCTTTTTCGAGAGCTGGAGAACAAGCCTATGTTCAAGACAGAGTTGCCGAGAATAGAAAAACAATCGCCAAAAACATGAAAATTGGCGGGACAATAATGGTTTGTGGCGGGGCAGCAATGGCGCAAGCAGTTCGAGAAATCTTATCAGCTGAGTTTGCTTCTATAGGCCTAGATTATATTCAATTGAAAAAAATCGGCCGCTATAAAGAAGACATTTATTAGAATAATTACACTTTGATTTGCACAGAAAATAATTATTTAATATGGAATTATTCTAATTTAAATAGTCAGTAAATACTAATTATTACAGTTAGTTATGTTAATTCAATATTTGTAATCAGGTGTAATTTTTCTTGTTTATAATTGTTACAACTAATAATCATTATTAACTATTGACCAATTGATTAAGGCAGCGTAAATAACGCAAAGCCAAGCTATTTCCCCCACATTTAGCTTTTTAAAAAGGTAAGGAAATAATATGAAACAATCCGATAATCGATTTCTTTCAAAACGTGGGAAATCTATAAACTTAAGCAAGCTGGTTTTAACCGCTACCGTGGTGTCCGCATCAATGGTGCCTATGGCGAGTGCAGCAAATGCAAAAGAAATCACCGCCATGGTGCAGCTCATAAACTATGAAGGTGATAAAGCATATTTTTCAATGTATCTCGTAAATCCAAAAGGTCGTTTTGAAAAAACACTTTATGTTTCTGGTACAGAGCAACGTTGGTATGAAGAAGGCTTGCCTCGTTGGTGGAAGTACAAAGTTCGTGCTGAAGAAGATGTCGATGGCATTACAGGTGCTTCAACTGGTAACGGCGATCGTCTAATCACAAAAATCGAAATCGACGATTCTATGATAGATGCAGGTTATAAAATTCGTGTGGCTACATCTGTCGAAGACATTGCCAATACCCCTAAAGATGTTGAATTTGAACTAACCACCGAGAATATTCGGAAAAAATTAGTGGGCAACACTTATGTGCGTTACGTGCGTTACAAATTTTAAGCTCTCATACAAATCAATATATTAAATAATAATTGGAGATGGTCATGAATAAACTATCTAAGATCCTAGGCTCAACTTTGTTGGTTGCTAGCCTTATGAGCGGAACAGCAGCGATGGCTGCAGATGCTGCAAAAAGCAAGCTTACAGACAAAAGTTTCTTCTCAGTGTCTACAAAAGCTATAGACGCAGAAATTGAAAAAGGCGCCTCAACAGCAGACTTAAATGAAGCATTATATTTGGCGTTAAGATATGGCCGCGACCCAAAAATAATTGATCATTTAATTAAAAAAGGTGCGGATATTAACGGCAAAAATGCAGGTCACAGAGCACATATTTTTAATGCCACATATTATGCCACATACGAGCAATTAAAAGCCTTTTTAGCACACAAACCCGATATTAGTGTGCTTGATGATAGCAAAAGAACACCTTTCTTACGCTCATTTTATGGCCAGCAAGATATGCGCGCTATCAAGCTTATGCTCGAACATGGGTTCGATGCAAATGCTGTTGATATTGCGGGCACAAATGCGGTTTACACAGCTTCATATAGAAACTCTCTAGAGGTGGTTAAGTTTTTGGTTGAGGAGCTTCATCTAGATCCAAATACCATTTCTGCATCATCGGGTGAAAATGCTGTTTTCCGCGCTACCAATGGCCCAAATGCAACAGAAATCATTGCATATTTGCAAAGCAAAGGTGTTGAGCATAATATTTTGAGCTATTCCGATCAAAATATCGTGTCATATATGGCAGAACGTTCAAGGCGTTCAGATCACCGCGAATTATTTGAGAAATTCGTTTCAGAAGGCATTTCAGCCACAGATAAAGACGAAGATGGTAGAGATGCATTTTTGACAGCGGTTGTGCGTAATGATGATTTGGATTTCATTAAATATCTTGCAGGTGTTGTTGGTGATATTAAAACAACCGATAAACATGGCCGTAACGCGTTGAATATTGCCGCCTATCGTAACAGTGCCGATGTGATTAATTATCTCGTTGCAGAAGGGCTAGAAGTCGATGCAGCAGATGACACTGGTAAAACAGCATTGCTTTGGGCAGCCACGCGTAATAATGGCAGTGTTAAATCAATTCAAGCATTGCTAGAAGCAGGCGCAAGTGCAACCGCAGTTGATCAAAACGGCAATAACGTAATTTTAAACGTTGTAAGCCGTGATGTCACAAGCAGCACTAAAAAGGGTAGCGTAAAAGAAATCCTAGAAATTTTAGTGGCCGCTGGTGCAGATCTAAACGCCGTCAGTGCAAAAGGTGAAACGACTTTAATCAAAGCCGCACAATTCGGCCATCATCTAGATACACTTAAATATTTGGTAGATAATGGGCAAGATGTGAACGCTGCGAATAGCTACAAATTAACACCGCTTATGTATGCAGCTATGAAAGCAACAAATGTTGAAGTGCTTGAATATTTATTATCCCAAGGCGCGGATACAAGTGTAGTTGATGACTTTGGTGACACTGCTATTGATCTGGTTAAAGAGAATGAACTGCTCAAAGGCACAAACGCTGTCAAGATTATCGAAACAGCTTCGAAGTAGTTTAAAAAATATCAGCGATGAGCGAGTAATCCTATAAGGGTTACTCGCTTTTATTTGGAAATAAGATGCCTAAAGAAAACATTTTTGGTTTTAAAACCAGCTATAGCCCTAATAAACACTATAATTTTGGCAAAAAAATTGAGCCAAGAGTTTTAGTCACCTTACGTGGCCTCACTATGGGCGGTCAATATATGGTGCGTGCAGTTGTCAAAGCGAATGAAGATTTTGAAAATTTAAATTCGCAGATAAAACAAACGCTTGATATAGTCGAAAATCAAATGAGCGTATTTAAACCTCATTCTAACCTCATGCAATTTAATGCCTTTCCAATAAATCAATGGTTTGATTTGCCAGCCGAAACAGCAGATGTTTTAGACATTGCATTTAAAATCGGTGAGCTGAGCGATGGCGCATTAGACATCACACTGGCGCCACTCATTGAGTTATGGGGGTTTGGTGCAACAGAAACAAATAATACTGTCCCTTCAGAAGATAAATTGGCACCACTACGCGATAGGTTGGGCCATCAGCATTTGGAATTTGATAAGCTAGGTAGGCGTATACTAAAAAAATCTCATTGCAACATTTCCCTCAACTCCGTTGCAAAAGGCTATGCAGCAGATCTGGTGGCTAAGTTTTTAAAGTCCCAATCTATAGATGATTTTATGGTTGAAGTGGCAGGAGAAATTGTTACCGCTGGTGCTAAGCCAGATGGTTCCAAATGGCGTTTGGCAATAGAAAAACCAATTTCAGGTAGATCAGAAAGCCAAATAGTCATTTCAATATCAGATATGGCCATTGCAACATCTGGCGACTATCGAAAATATTTTGAGCATGAGGGCGTGCGTATATGCCATGTGCTAGACCCCAAAACATTAAAACCAATTACCCATAAGTTAGCTTCGGTAACTGTGGTCGAAAAAAAATCGGCAATGGCGGATGCTTTGGCAACCGCTATGCTGGTAATGGGCGAAAATAAGGCTCTGGAATTTGCAAAAACACACAATATCGCGGCTTACTTTATTATCAAAAGTGGCACCGAATTTAAAACAATTGCAACTGATGATATGACATCCTATTTACACTCCCCATCATAAAATTCATACACTAGAATGAGTCTAAGTTTTTAATAATGATTATTAACTGCGACAACGTGTCATCTTACCTCGTGTCATTTCTTTTCCTATAAATGGTTATGTTTTAAAGGAGATAAACATGACCAATAGACGCGAATTTTTAAACCATTTAGGCACATCAGCTGCGGCTCTTGCTGCAACAAGCGCATTACCAAATATGGCATTCGCTGCGGATGGAATGAACAGTATAAACCTCTATGGTCCACCTGTTGGGCCTTCCGTTACGCTGTCCCATATTGCCAAAGGCAATGCGCTGGCTAGCTACACAGATAACGTTAATTTTAAAGTCTATAAAAACCCCGATATTTTGCGTCTGGGTTTTGTATCTGGCGATTGGCAATTGGCCGTAACACCTAGTTATGTAGCCGCAAACTTGGCCAACAAAGGCCTGCCCGTTAAAATGCTCAACATTATGACATGGGGAATGCTCTATGTGATGAGTTTAGATGAAAATGTAACAAAATTAGAAGACCTAAAAGGCGAAAAAATTGGCATGTTCTTCAAAAATGACATGCCTGACTTGGTGTTTAACAAAGTGATGAAAGCCAAGGGCTTAAATCGAGGAACAGATTACGATCTACATTATTCTTCAACGCCTATAGAAGCCGTGCAAATGCTTATTTCTGGTCGGGTAAAACACACAGTATTGCCAGAGCCTGCTGCCACGGCCGCAATGGTGCAAGCTAAAAAAATGTTTGGCAAAGACATTTTCCGTGCCATTTCATTGCAAGATGAATGGGCAGCGGTAAATGATGGCAATGGACGCTTTCCAATGGCAGGCGTTATGGTGCATGAAGATTTGCTAAATGCCCAACCTGAATTTGTCGATGCTTTCCATCAACAATGTGTGAGTGCCACAGATTGGGTGAATAATAATCATGCCGAAGCTGCGCAACAAGCCACAGATGATTTTGGCATCGGCGCTCCAATCATTCAAAAATCAATCCCCAATACCAATTTAGCCACCAACCGCGCAAAGGATATTAAAGATGAATTGGCAAGATTTTACGAATTATTGGCCGAAGAAAATCCTAAAATCATTGGTGGTAAATTACCTGCAGATAGCTTCTATATTTGAGTGATCATACAAGATTTTATATGCCTAACATCAAACAAATATTAGCGAACATCCTCACCTATTTATGGTCAGGATGGGGCGGAGCTGCAAGCTTGTTTATTTTGCTTGCAGCTTGGGAGTATGGACACCTGAATATGGGTTCACTTATATTACCATCTCCTAAGGAGAGCATCCAAGCACTAGCCTTTGCCATCATAAATGAGGATGCGATTTTCGATATCGCCATTACATTTAAACGAGCCTTTTATGGGTTTGGTGCCGCAGTTCTACTGGCCTCGGCATCAGGTATAATCTCAGGCATGTCCATGACCATGTCCATGGCACTACGGCCAATTGTTACTTTCACAATGGGCGTGCCACCAATCGCTTGGATTATTTTGGCACTCATGTGGTTTGGTAATGATGATATGACGGCTGCGTTTACAGTATTTGTGGTTGTATTTCCTATTATATTCGCATCTGCCATGCAGGGCATGCGCATGCGCAGCACCGAGTTGGATGAAATGGCCGATATATATAAACTATCTCCAACACAGAAATTCATGCACATTCATATACCGCAAATAATCAGTTACTTGTTTCCTGCTTGGATTGTGGCGCTAGGAATGAGTTGGAAAATTGTGGTGATGGCCGAGTTATTAGGCACTGAACATGGTATAGGCGCAGCTATGGCAACAGCGCGTGTAAATATAGACACAGCGGTCACAATGGGTTGGATATTGATGATTATTTTTAATCTATTGCTCATTGAGTATTTGTTTCTAGAGCCAATAAAACGCTATGTCGAACGGTGGAAAATAACATGAGTTCACTGCATCTAGAAGTTGATGAGTTTGGCTATATTCCCATAAAACCGAACGTCGAGAATATAAATATCGAACTTAAATCAGGGCAGATAATTGCTCTTATCGGTGCGTCAGGCAGTGGTAAAACAACATTGCTTAAATTAGCTGCAGGCCTATTAGATTTAGATAATGGTAAGTTGATTCATAACTTTAACCATCAATCCTATCTATTTCAAGAAACAAGGCTTTTACCATGGAAATCATGTCTAGATAATATCACCCTTAGCCTTATGCCAACAAAGATAAATGTAAATTTGGCTTTGCAATATGCAAAACTGATGGGCTTAACGCACGATGATTTAGCAAAATATCCATCCGAACTTTCAGGCGGTATGCGCCAACGTGTGGCTTTGGCCAGAGCATTTATCATTCAACCAGATTTATTGTTTTTAGACGAGCCATTTAGCACGCTAGATTTTACTTTGCGCGCTGAAATGCAACAGCTTTTATTGTCTCAAATGCAAACCAATAAATTAGCAATTTTCATGGTTACGCATGATCTGAATGAAGCCATATTGATGGCCGATGAAATTTTGGTATTAGGGGGCGATCCTGCTCAAATTGTCAAACGCATTTTGGTTGCAAAACCGCGTGATAAACGAGACCCAGAATTTGTTTTTTTTGAAACACAAAAACTCATGAAAATGCCAGAAGTCGTCGCAAGCTTTGCCATTCGAGATGAGATGCCATGAGTGATAAACCAAAAACCAAACTATGGGATGGAAATCTATTTTCAGAAGCTCTGCGCTTCTTATTTCCCTTCATTGCAGTGTACGCCATTTTTGCCATTGTCATCTGGACATTGGCCTTTACAGGCGTGGTAGACTTTAACCCTGCGGGCGATATCATCGCTTGGCATTATTATGATATGCTATATGGCTTCACTTTTGCGGCGTTGTTGGGCTTTATTCTTACGGCTGCACCCGAATGGTCAGATAGCGCCAAGGTTTCTGGCAAAGAATTATTCCTCATCGCGTTAGCATGGTTATTTTGCCGTGTTAGTTTTTGGTTCATAGAGTATATAGGCATATTTCCTGCACTCATAAGCCATCTAGGTCTAAATTTCTGGTTGATTTGGCGCATATATCCGCTACTTAAAAACACGATGATGAAGCGTCTGATTTGGACAATTTCGGCGCAATTCTTAGTTCAAATTCTATTTTTCATCAGCTATTTTGAGTTTTTAGACATATCGCTAATTTCAGTTTCTCGTTTAGCGTCAGGTGTCTTTATTGTCATGATTTTTCAGGTGTTGAAACCAATCTCAATGGTCATTATGAATGACAGCCTAGAGCGTAAAAATATTGATGATTTATTCATTCCAAGGCCGCCACGTAGACGTTTTGCTATATTCTGCATCATATTGTTTATTATAGCAGATTTTGCTCTTAGCAACGACTTATTGAGCTTCTCAGAAGAACTACATGCCTATTTGGCTTTTGCTGCCATGGCAGCCACTTTGAATATTCTAAATGATTGGCACATAAAGACCGCTATATTCTCGAGCTTTGCGTTCCCGCTTTATATCATTTATTGGTTTGTCGCGTTCGGTTTTTTTATATTCGGGTTAGAAAAATTAACGATATTTGATTATTTGTCGGAGGTGAATGCCCTACTTCACGCAAGGCATTTAATTTTTATGGGCGCAATCAGTATGGCCATTTTCATGGTTTTACTTATCGCGGGCAGGCGGCATACAGGTCGCTCATTAAAATTGCCATTTATCGCAAAAATGGCTCTTTTATCGTTGATTCTATCTATCTTATCTCGTGGTTTCGTACCGCTAATTTATCCAGATTATGTTAATCTAGCCTATCAATTCTCGGCTACATTCTGGGTTTTATCGTTTGGATTGTATTTGGTAGAATTTTCCCCTTATTTCCTCAAGCAAAACCAACTCTAATTTTTGAATCTACACAACTGCATCAGCGCTTAAATAAATCACAAATTAATTTGATTTATTGAGCACTGGCGCGGTGCGCGTCAAGCAAAGTTCTGCATCAGAAAATTTCCACGGCCCACTGACGCCTTTAATGCCTTCTGGTTCTATCTGCATCTTGCGAGCGATGGTTTGCGGGCTGTTAAAATTCTGCTCAATTGTTTGAATGGGGCTTGCTGGTACATTGGCATTCTCAAAGGTAGTTAGTAAATCAGAGATTTTCCAACTCAAAATGGCTTTGGAGATAATTTCAATTAATGAATCTTTGTTATTCACTCGAGCTTGGTTGGATTTATACAAATCGTCTACAGCGAGCGTTTGCAATTCTAACACTTCGCAACAACGTTCGAATTGTCCGTCATTTCCAACCGCCAAAATAATATGTCCATCACTGCATTCAAACACCTGATAAGGAACAATATTAGGATGTTGATTGCCTTGACGCTGCGGGCTTTTACCTGTTGCCAAATAATTCATGTTTTGGTTGGCCATAGCGGCGGTTGCACAATCTAATAGTGACATATCAATATGTTGCCCGCGCCCTGTGCGGTGGCGCTGCTCTAATGCCGCCATAATGCCAATTGTGCTGTATAACCCTGTGACTATATCAGTAATCGCCACGCCTACTTTTAGTGGAGAACCGTTTTCTTCACCAGTGACAGACATAAGGCCAGAAAGCCCTTGAATCAGATAATCGTAACCTGCCTGTTGCGCCAACGGGCCTGTTTGTCCAAATCCAGTGATAGAGCAATAAATGAGTCTTGGGTTTACTTCTGCCAATTGGGCATAATCCAAATTATATTTTTTAAGTCCCCCGACTTTGAAATTCTCAATAAATATATCGGCATCTTTGATCAGGTCATAAATTTCTTGCTGTCCCGATTTGGCTTTAAAATCTATTGAGACAGAGGTTTTGCCGCGGTTGCAAGCATAAAAATAGGCTGCGGATGTATCGCCATCTCGCTCAATGAATGGGGGGCCCCAACGTCGGGTATCATCACCTTGCGGGCTTTCTATTTTAATAACATTGGCGCCCAGATCGGCAAGGGATTGACCGATCCAGGGCCCCGCCAATATACGCGCAAGTTCAACAACTTTAATTCCATCTAATGGGTGCATTGGTTTTCCTGCTCGTTATATTGGGTTGGTTTTAGGTATGTTAGTAAAAAGCCTGAATGCCTGTTTGAGCACGGCCAAGTATCAGAGCATGTACATCATGAGTACCTTCATAAGTGTTGACCGTCTCTAAATTCTGAGAATGGCGCATGACATGATATTCAATTTGAATGCCATTGCCGCCATGCATATCGCGTGACTCGCGTGCTATCGTAAGTGCTTTGCCACAATTATTGCGTTTGATGAGTGAAATCATTTCAGGTGCGGCATTGCCTTCGTTCATCAATCGGCCAACCTGCAAACAAGCCTGCAGTCCCAGTGCAATTTCGGATTGCATATCAGCCAATTTTTTTTGAAAAAGCTGCATACCTGCCAAAGGTTTGTTAAATTGTTTGCGGTCCAAACCATATTGTCTGGATCTAAACCAGCAATCTTCTGCGGCGCCCATAACCCCCCAAGCAATGCCGTATCGGGCGCGGTTCAAACAACCAAATGGCCCTTTTAGCCCAGATACATTAGGCAATATTGCGTCTTCTGAAACTTTAACATCTTGCATAATGATTTCGCCCGTAATGGAGGTGCGGAGCGATAGTTTTCCACCAATTTTAGGGGCAGAAAGACCGGGCATACCTTTGTCCAATACAAACCCACGAATGGCGCCATCATGTGCATCAGATTTTGCCCATATCACAAAAACATCCGCAATGGGACTGTTTGAAATCCACGTTTTTGCGCCATTTATGACATACCCGCCATCAACTTTCTTGGCGCGTGTTATCATGCTGTTTGGGTCTGAACCCGCATCTGGTTCGGTCAACCCAAAGCAACCAATCCATTCGCCGCTGGCAAGTTTTGGTAAATATTTTTGGCGCTGTGCCTCGCTGCCATAGGCAAAAATGGGGTAAATAACCAGCGATGATTGTACGCTCATCATTGATCTGTAGCCACTATCGACGCGTTCTATTTCGCGTGCGATCAAGCCATAAGATACATATGAAGCGCCAATGCCGCCATATTGCTCGGGCAAGGTAGCTCCCAAAAGGCCAGTTTCGCCCATTTTTTTAAATATCTCGATATTGGTGGTTTCATTCAAATATGCTTGTTCAACAATAGGTGCCAAATGAGCGGCTGCAAAAGCCTTTGCACTTTTTGTAATCATGCGCTCTTCATCGGTCAATTGATTATTAAACAGCATAGGGTCATCCCATTGGAATGAATTTAAACTTGGTTTGTCTTTGGCTGCTAAATGCGAAGTCAGGTCTGTTTGAGGCATATGAATTCCAATAAGATTATGCGAAAATTGACTTAAGTAATTTATTCGCCAATTGTAAGCTAACTAATATTTGTTTATAATATATAGCATAGGGTAGATATGGTGTAGTGGATAACAAATATAATGGATAGGTTGATGAGTTTAAATCATAATATAGGGAAATTCTAATGCGCAAAAATTATTTACCCACCGTCAGTGAGCTTCAAGCATTTTTGGCGTGTAGCGAATTGGGTGCAACCACACGGGCCGCAAAAGTTTTGAATTTAACTCAAAGTGCCATTAGCCGCTCCATCCATTCGTTAGAAGATCGGTTAGGTGTGTTGCTTTTTCACCGTGTACGCCAACGGCTTATATTGTCAGATGCAGGCCGTGCGTTTAAACGTGATGCTGCAAATTTGCTCAAAAACTTACAACAAGCAGCGCTCACTGTTATGGCATTTGGTGGTCATAGTGAATTGATACGTTTAGCTTCATTGCCAACATTCGCGAATGTATGGCTCATTCCGAAGCTACAGTATTTTCAAAAATTAGTACCGGACATGACATTTGATATAGCCGCCAAACTCACCAATGTTGATTTTGAGGTGGAAGCATTTGATGCTGCCATTCAACGAGGTAAACATCCTGCTGCAGGTATGGAATCTATAAAATTGAATGATGAATATTTAATAGTCGTCGCAAAACCAGAAATGTTAGTGAATAAGGGGAAGTTAGAAACAACTGATTTAGCAATGCTACCTTTATTACAGCAAGCCACAAGACCAAGCTTGTGGTTGGACTGGTTTGAACATGCAGGTTTAGATAATCGAACCATTTTACGTGGGGCAAGATTTGATCATTATGATATGCTTATAAATGCAGCCATTGCGGGTTTAGGTATTGGTCTTGTTCCAGAAATATTAGCTCAAAATGCTTTAGAATCTGGGGAATTGGTGGTGGTTTCGGAGCGACGCATGCTCACTAAAACCCCATATTATTTGGTTTACCCAACCCGCAGTAACGAGATTGCTAGTTTTGTTCAATTTAAGCAATGGCTACTCACAGAAGTTGAAAACCAAAATGACTAATGTGAATCACGGGTAATTAAATAATAGGGCTTCTGCGAATATACAATATCTCAGAATGGCTGTAATCTCGTCAATTTTTGGGTAAATCTTACCGCAGAATGACGCACCTGTCGCGATGGCCTTATCTATTTGAAACTCTGTATCATCATAGGCATTGTCAATAATTTGACGCTTTCAGTACTAGATTGACCGTGAATTATTCTATCAATAAAGCTTTCCAATATGGTCGGGATGGGTGTTTGTTATTTTGAACATTATTTTTGTTCAATTGCGATACGATTACAAAGTTTAGTTTTGAGAAATCAGAAACAGATGAACATAAAGACGCCTTTTACGCCATGTTTTAGCCATTTTACATGTTTTTTTGGTCGAAAACATCAAATTTGAACCCAATAAACTTGACAATGTGATTTGCGGATGAGTTAATTAGCTTAATTGTAATGCAATTAAACTGGACAGCGTGACATTTGGGGTTTGAAATCTCGGGGAGTGAATTTGTTTCCCACGAGCGCGCATAAGACCCTGAAAATAGTCTATTGGCATAACCATGAACCGAATGTTTGTTACGAGCAGTCGACGTTATTTATTACTAGGAATTTATTATGCAATTTTCTCATCAGATTACTGTTAGAAAGCCCGCTCTCATCGGCGAAAAAGGAATGGTTTCAGCACAAAGTGGTGCTGCGGCGCAGATTGGTGCAGATATTTTGTCAATAGGGGGCAATGCTGCTGATGCCGCCATCGCAACATCATTTGCAATGGGTGTATTTGAACCTTGGATGAGCGGCATTGGTGGCGGCGGCGCACTGGTGTTTTGGCATGAAGCCGAAAAATGTGCGTATTCGATTGATTTTGGATTGAAAACCTCACAAAACTTAGACATGGATAATTACCCGTTGAGCGGTGATGGTCTCTCAAATGATTTATTCCCGTGGCCAAATGTGGTTGGCGGAGTGAATGAGCAAGGGGTGCATTCTATAGCCGTACCTGGGACAGTTGCAGGCATGTTGATGTTGCATGAAAAATTTGGTTCATTACCATGGAAAACACTAATAGAACCATCTGTTAAGGCAGCAAGACACGGTCTGCCGATTGACTGGTATAGCGCTTTGGTTATTAGCTCTAATTATGAGCGAATTTCTATTGATGATGACATGGCGGAATTGTTTTTGGGCAAAGCCAAAATTCCACCATCGACCACCAAAATTGCTGCTGGTAACCAAACGATTAAATTTGATGCCCTCGCGTATTGTTTGCAAACCATTGCTGAAGAGGGTGGAGAGAGCTTTTACACTGGAGAAGTTGCAAAACAATTGATTGCTGACCTAGATAAAAAAGGTTGCGCGTTAAGTTTGGATGATTTGGCAAGTTACCGAGCCCAGTTCAGCCGAGCTCAAGATTTCACATATGGCGATCATCAAATATTTTATCCGTCAGGGTTAAATGCTGGATCAACATTAGCTGATATGTTTGGTGGATTAACTCCGAAATTAGACCCCAAGCCTAGCCAGCCAAATGCCCAATGGTATGAAAGTATGGCCAATGGATTGCGTGCTGCTCAAGCTAAAAGGTGGCGTGAAGATGGCGATGTGCATGAGGCCGAAACCTCACCAAGCTGCACGACACATTTTAGTGTGGCTGATGAAATGGGTAATTTTTGTTCTGTGACTCAAACAAACCTTTCTGTGTTTGGCTCTGGCGTTTTATCCTCATCAACAGGAGTGATGTTAAATAATGGAGTGATGTGGTTTGACCCAGAACCCAACAAACCAAACTCAATAGCCGCGGGTAAACAATGTTTGATGAATATTTGCCCCATTATCGGTAAAAGTGATAATATAGACTATGCTATTGGGGCAGCGGGAGGACGTAAAATATTATCCTGTGTGGCGCAAATAATTGGTTTTATGAGCGATTTTGATATGGATTTTGAGACTTCATTTCATCAACCTCGTATTGATTCGAGCAATATCGACTTAATTGTGCTTGATCAAAATTTAATGCCTGACATAAAACAATATTTGCAATCTAATTATAAATGCAAACAAGTATTTAAAACCGTTTGGCCATTACCATTTGCCGCTGCTTCTGGGGTTGCGGTACAAGATGGACTTTTGGTTGGTTGCACTGAGCCAACTTTGCCATGGTCAGATTCTCGAACTGCGATGGAATGAGAATAATTATTGAGAATTATTATGCTTTGATGATTGGATTTAACTTAGTATAGGTTTAAATGAAGAAGCTATTGTGGAGATTTATTGTTGGCCGAAAATATATCAGATAAAAACAAAAAGCCATATGATGAGCGGCTGTTCAATCGTTCATTAGAAAAAGCCATTCAAATATTGGAAGTTTTTTCTACGAGTGGGCGAGGGCGCACAGTACAGGAGTTAACTGACGCCACGGGGGTTGACCGTAGTTCTGTACAACGTGCAATCTACACGTTAAATCAATTGGGTTACCTGCACAAAGACGAAGAAACTAAGCGGTATGTGATAGCGATTAAAGCGATGGATCTTTCGTTTAACTATTTGCGTGCCGAACGGATTGTTGAAACCGCTATGCCGCACCTAGCCAATTTAGCTGAAGATGTGCAGCAAAGTGTGCATTTGAGCCGCATAGATGGTGATGATATTATTTATTTAGTGCGATGGCCACGTGGCCCGCAAATTTATTTTGCGAGTTTGCCCGGGCGGCGGCGGCCAGCTTTTGCAACTTCTGGTGGTCGTGCGATTATATCGCAATGGCCAGAGGATGAAGCGCGCGCATTTCTAGAATCTGCAGATTTAACTCCCATCACACCCAAAACCATCACCGACATAGGCTCGATTATGCAGGAATTGGCGGTAGCGCGTGAAAGCCTTTACGCGATTGCTGTAGAAGAGAGCTTATTGGGTGAGATAGCCGTTTCGGCACCGATATTTTTAGAAGGTCGAGCGGTCGCTGCGATTCACATCACCTTGCCCAAGCATAAATGGACGCGTGATAAAATTGCAGAAGAACTTGTGCCGCCCCTATTAGCGGCGACACAAGCGGTAAGTGAAATATTAAATTAAATTCCCCTCAATTTAACTTATTTCACATTACATTTCATCTGCGGCAATGGCCGCTTCTAATGTTAGGTCTAAGGCGCGTTTGGCGCGTTGGATGAGGAGGTCGATCTCGGCTTTGGTGATGATGAGTGGTGGGGAAATAATCATCATATCACGCACATGGCGCATGATGAGATTATTATCAAAGCAATGATCGCGACAAATGGTGCCAAAAGTACCAGCGTCGGCTTTAAACCGTGCTCGTTTGGCCTTGTTTGGCGAAAGCTCTAAAGCGGCAACCATGCCCACAATGCGTGCTTCGCCCACCAGTGGATGATCTAAAAGTTCTTCCCAACGTTGTTTAAGGTAAGGTGCTGTTTCGTTTTGTAGAGTTTCAATGATGTTTTCCTCCTCAAAAATTGCCAAGTTTTCAAGAGCAGCAACGCAGGCTGCAGGATGAGCCGAATAGGTGTAGCCATGCATAAACCCACCACCGTTTTCAATAAATCCTTTGGCAATTTTGTCACTCAAAACAGTTGCTCCTATTGGCAAGTAACCAGAGCTTAAGCCTTTGGCTAACGTCACGATATCGGGTTTGAAACCAAATGTTTCGTAACCAAACCAATTGCCTGTACGGCCAAACCCGCAAATAACCTCGTCGGAAATTAGCAAGACATCACGTTCTTTACATATGCGTTCGACCTCAGGCCAATAAGTTGACGGAGGTATAATTACCCCGCCTGCGCCCTGAATAGGTTCTGCGATGAATGCTGCCACGTTATCTGCGCCCAGCTTATCTATTTCTGTGGCTAATTTATGGGCGCATTGCAAGCCAAACGCTTCGGGTGAAAGGTCTCCGCCTTCACCATAATGATATGGTTGGTCAATATGGGTAATGTCAGGGATGGGCAAACCACCTTGTGCATGCATATATTCCATGCCACCCAAGCTTGCTGCTGCCATGGTTGAGCCGTGATAAGCATTTTTGCGGGCGATGATTACTTTTTTGTCTGGCTTACCCATGCTTGCCCAATAATGGCGCACAATACGAATATTTGTATCATTGGCATCCGAACCGCCATTGGAGAAGAATACATGATTTAAATCGCCAGGCAAAAGATCTGCAAGTTTTTTGGCCAACATGGCTGCCGGCGGATGAGTGGTTTGGAAAAATGTATTGTAAAAGGGGAGTTGTTTCATTTGCTTGGCCACGGCATCAGCTATCCGATCGCGGCCATAGCCAACATTTACGCACCATAGTCCAGCCATTCCATCAAGGAGTTTATTGCCTTCTGAATCCCACACATATATGCCTTCGGCTTTGACGATTACTCTTGCGCCTTTGGCATTTAAATCCTTTGTATTGGTGAATGGATGTAGGTGGTGAGCAGCATCAATTTCTTGCAGCTCTTTTGTTGGTAGATGATTGTCGAATTGGTTCATATGTATTTCTCCAGTTTTAAGAATGTTTGATCCATAGGGATTTGATTTCGGAATATTTCTCTAGCGCGTGTAGGGAGCGATCGCGTCCAATGCCTGATTGTTTGTAGCCACCAAATGGCATGGTAATATCATCTGGGCTCCAACTATTAATCCAAACCATTCCTGCCTCCAAACGTCTGGCAATGCTTATGGCTTTGTTTAAATCTCGGCTCCAAACTGCGGCAGCTAGCCCATATTCGGAGCTATTGGCGTGAGCAAGTGCTTGCTCGGGGGTGTCAAATTCAATGACAGATAGCACGGGGCCAAAAATTTCTTCTCGGGCAATTTGTGCGTTGGATGCTACATTTGAGAAGATGGTTGGCTCGATGTAATAACCGCCAGTGTTTGCTAAAACTTGATTACCACCTAGTACCAAATCGCCTTCTTTTTGGCCGATTTTAATATAATTTAGGATGGAATTCATTTGTGTCTCATTGACAATAGAGCCAAAATTAGTTGTTGGATCGAGCGGGTTGCCTACGACCCATGATTTTGCGTGTTTTTTTAGGGCGGTCATAAATTCATTATGTATCGAGCTCTCCACAAAAAGCCGAGAACCTGCTGTGCAAACTTCACCTTGATTATAGAAAATGGCAGATGCAGCAGCTTTGGCCGCGGCATCAATATCTGGAACGTCTTGCAATATAATATTTGCACTCTTGCCCCCGCATTCTAAACTGATATGTTTCATGTTTGATTGGCCAGAATATTGCAGGAATAATTTACCAACCTGAGTTGACCCCGTGAAGGCGATCATGTCGACATCCATATGCCTGCCTAAAGCCTGTCCTGCGGTTTCGCCGAAACCTGGTAATACATTAAAAACACCAGCAGGAAGGCCTGCTTCGTTAAATATTTCGGCCATTTTTAATGCTGAAAGAGGGCTCTGCTCGGCAGGTTTTAAAATAACTGAATTACCCATTGCCAGTGCAGGTGCGATTTTCCAAGAGGCCATTAACAGCGGGAAATTCCAAGGCACGATGACGCCGATTACCCCGAGTGGTTCGCGCAAGATGAGTGATAAATCATGTGCGCCAGCGGGACCAGTCTCGCCATAAACTTTATCAATCGCTTCTGCATACCAACGATATGTATCAATTGATCCTGCAACATCCTTTAGAGCAAATTGAATTGGTTTGCCCATATCCAAGGTTTCAAGTAAGGCAAGCTCGCGTTTGGCCGCTTCCATTAAATCGGCAACTTTTAATAATGTTTGCTTGCGTTGTTTTGGAGTTTTGTCCGCCCAAATGCGGCAACTAAATGCATTTTTGGCCGCTTTAACAGCTAGATCCACATCTTGCTCAGAGCATGAGGAAATATCGGCGATATTCGCGCCTGTTGCTGGATTGATGCAGGGAAAAGTTTGTCGACTGTAAGAATCAGTAAAGCTCCCGTTAATGAAAGCTTGGTTGGTGATTTTTAACTGGCTAGCTGCAGTTTCCCAATCGGAAGTGGATTTTGGAATTGGATTAATTGTCAAAATAATGCCCTCTATCTTAAAGATTTAAGGCACTATAATATGATCATATTGTAAATGTCAAATAATATGATCATATTATTACGAGGCACTATCCATTAAAATTTCGGCACCTTGCTGAATGTCGTCGGTAAGTGCTAAGCATAGCATATTGGAATCATTTTTCACTAAAGCGTCGAGAATGAGCTTGTGCTGATCTTTCATTTGCACTGTGCCAGTTCTGCCGCAAATTACCCGCATATAGGGGCCGAGCTGTAGCCAGAGGCTATAAATCATTGGCATGGCAGATTCGTATGCGGCGAGGTGATATAGGTGAAAATGAAATTGATAATTTAACTGCAAATATTCTTGAACATTGCCATCTCTTATGGCCACATCTAGCCTATCATCAAGGTCTCTTAATTGCTTGATTTGAGCTTCGTCTATGTTAGTTAAGGCGCGCTTAGAGGCTTCTAACTCTAGGAATAGGCGGATATTTATTAAATCACTTAGTCTCTTTTTTGTCATTGCGGGAATGGAGATTCGGCGGTTGCCTTTGAGTTGCAGGGCGCCTTCGGAAATTAGCCGACGAAGCGCTTCACGAACTGGGGTGATGCCGACATTTAACATTTCTGAAACGCCTTGAATGGTGATTGAATCTCCTGGTTTTAAATCGCCAAATAGAATTTTTTCAGAAAGGCTTTGGTAAGCCAATTGATGGGTGGGTAAAGGATTTTTTTCGTTGAAACTCATAAAGATATCTCCAGAATATTGTGTATTATATATAGCAAGATTTTCTTCATATTTCAAGGATTTTGATGATGGGAATTATTATTAAGCAATAATTTGATAATATTATTTTTTATGATATATGTAGATTTATTTGTAAGTTATTGGGTTTGTTTATGTCAGTAAAAGTCTCATCTCTATTTGTTTTCCCTATAAAGTCCTGCCGTTCGAAACAATATTCGAACCTGAATGTGGGTGTAAACGGCCTGAATAATGACCGAGTGATGATGGTTGTTGACGAGGATGGGCAAAGTGTAACTGCGCGAGAAAACCAGAACCTGATGAAAATATCGCCCGAAATACGTGGTGACACGATTGTATTGAAAGCACATAATGCCGAGGATTTGGTGTTGGAATTAAATGATCGCGGATTGCTGAGCCAGCAGGCAGGGGAGGCACCTTATTTTTTATGGGGTAAGCCGATAAATGCGTTTGATTTTGGTAAGCAGGCTGATGAATGGATTAGTGAGGTGTTGCGTGGTAATTTTAAACTTGTGAAGCAAGCTAAACAACAACCGCGCTTGCACCGCGCAGGTGGTGCGCAGGCATTTGGTGATTGTGCACCTTTTTTATTAATGTCTGAGGCTTCGTTGGATGATTTAAATTCTCGGCTCATTAGCCCTGTGAATATGGATAGATTTCGGCCTAATGTAGTTGTTTCGGGAGTGGATGCTTATGAAGAAGATAAGTGGAAGCGGATTAAAATTGGTGGTGTGACATATAATATAAGTATGCCATGCCCACGTTGCGTGTTTACAACGATAGATGAGAATACGCGTCGATTAGACCTTGTTGGTGAACCCTTAAAAACGCTCGCGCAATACCGCTCTACTCAGAGTGGTGAAATTCATTTTGGGCAGTATATGAATGCTTTAGATGAGGGGGTAATTAATGTTGGTGATGAAATAGAAGTTTTAGAAACTTGCGAGCCGCCTATACATGTTGTTAAAACTATCAAGCCTCCTAAATTACAATCTGATGCCGTGCCAAGGGACTTTATATTACGTTGCATAGGCATTATTGATAGAAGTGCCGACGCGAAGAGTTTTCGGTTTGTTGGTGATCCGAATTTGGATTTTTTGTATAAAGCTGGTCAGTTTATCACATTGCATTTGCAAATTAACGGTGAGAAAATTTCGCGTTGTTATACGGTAACATCATCGCCTAATTGCTCCGATTACATTGAAATAACTGTCAAACGACAACTAGATGGATTGGTTTCTAATTGGTTGCATGACGAGTTGGTTGTGGGGGATACATTAAGCGCGTCGGGTATGAATGGTAATTTTGTTGTTGAGTGTCATGATGAAATTGACACAGATGAAGAAGAGCAAAAATTTCTATTTATTTCGGCGGGAAGTGGTATTACGCCTATGGTCTCGATGACGAAATGGTTTGAATCGCAGGGCGGTTCAGCAGATGTTATTCATATGCATTTTGAAAAAAAGAAATGCCTTGTCGCATTTGAACAAGAGCTAATTGGCATCGCAGAAAAATCGGAAAAAAATCAGCAATTTAAGGTGTATTTAACTCAAGAGAAACGAGCTGGTTATGATTATGGGCGGCTGAGTGGGGAGCAGCTCATTAATACAGTGCCAGATATCGCAGGGCGTAAAATATATTTGTGTGGTTCGGCAGGTTTTATGGAAAACACGCAGAAAATTTTAAGTGAAATGGGTGTTGAAGAAAGCCAGGTAATGCGTGAGCAATTCGATGCCATCATTGCACCGTCTGTCAACAGTCAAAGCGAACAGAAGAATTTTACACTAACTGTTAATGGTTCTGAAAAGGTCATTAAAATAAATTCGAACCAGACTATTCTAGAGGCTGCGGAGCAAAATGGAATTCATATTGAAAATTCGTGTCGCGCTGGTATTTGTGGAACATGTCGATGTAAATTAGATCGTGGCGAAGTGTCATCATTGAATTCAATGGGGTTGAGTTCACAAGATATTGCACAAAATTATATTCTTGCCTGTAGCTCATATCCAACCTCCAATATAGAGATAGAAACCTTATGACTAAAAACACAACGAACAGCGGCCTTTCTTTTGCGGAGCAATTTCAAATTGAGGTGAGTGAATTTATTCTGAATAACCCTGATATTAGTCAGATTCATGTGATGTGCCCTGACATGAATGGCATTATGCGCGGCAAATCAATACCTATTGAGTCACTGAAAAAACTGACCAATGGTAGTGTTAAGATGCCATTATCCAGCCATGGACTAAGTGTGTGGGGTCGGGATGTTGACGGCACGGGACTTGCTCTTGCAACGGGTGACCCTGATGGCGTGTTTGTACCCATTTTGGGCAGCTTAAGTGTGACGCCTCATAACCGTAAATTAGGCCAAGTGATGGCGCAATTGCATGAATTGCCTCAAAGTAAGCAGTTAATTGACCCCAGAGATATATTAGAGAATATGTTGAAACAATTTAGTGGATTGGGCCTGAAGCCTGTTTTAGCTGCTGAGTTGGAATTCTATCTTATGTCAGATGAAACATCTTCTGACGGCCCACCATTGCCAGTATTAAACGGCAAAGTGCAACGTGTGAACGAGATTGATGCGCTAGTCGACCAGCAAAGTTTTATTGATAGTGTGCGAGAATGTTGCCTTGAACAGGATATTGCTATTGATACGATTATTGCTGAATATGGGCGTGGGCAGTTTGAAATTAATATGCAACATAGCGATGATGTTTTAAAAGCTGCTGACCATGTTTTTCTGTTTAAACATTTAGTGCGACACTGTGCCAAAAAGCATGGCATGAGGGCAACATTTATGGCCAAGCCGATGGTTGACCAACCTGGTAGCGGTATGCATGTACATTTAAGTGTTTTAAATGACAAAGGTGAAAATATTTTTGCATCTGCCACTCAGGAAGCTAGCCCTAAATTATTGAATGCGATTGCGGGTGTGTTGGACAGCATGGTTGATTTTCAGGCTATATTTGCACCGCACATGAACTCATACCGTCGATTTCAAGCTCATTCGCATGCTCCGACCAATTTATCTTGGGGGTATGATCACCGAGGAGTGGCCGTTCGTATTCCTGAAGTATGTGGGCAAAATGCACGGCTTGAGCACCGCGTTTGTGGTGCGGACGTGAACCCATATTTGGCACTGGCTGCGATATTGGCGGGTGTGTTGAATGGCCTTGAGGCGCAACTCACTCCAACTTCAGCAACTGCGGCAGGGGCGGAAGTTTTGGAGCAAGCATTGACAAATGATTGGAAGAAGGCGATTCAGAATTTTGAAAATTCTGACATTGCCAAAAGTTGTTTTGGTTCTCGATATCAAAATATATATGTGGCTTGTCGTTATTTTGAAATTGAAGAGCTTAGTTTACTCATATCGAATGTCGAGTATGAGGCTTATTTATTTAGAATTTAGTTTTTTAACATTTAAATTGAATTGTTGTTGGTGGTTACATAATACATTATTTTAGTGTGCGAATGAGTTGTTGGGCGGTTTTTAAATGCTGCCTCAACAGAGCAGAGGCAAATTCAATATTGCCTTGTTCAAGGCTGGTCAATATATCCAAATGTTCCTGACAAGAGGTGACAACGCGTTCGTGCCCATAGATCCAGTCATAGTTTAAAAATTGTCGTAAATGGTTCTGTTGTTCAACGGCACTTACTAGATATCTGTTTTGGCTGGCATGAGCTAAACCGAGGTGAAATTTGGCATTCATCTCGAATAATTGAATGCTCATGGACTCTTTCCAAATTGCTTGTAGGATTTCTTCGTGAGCATCACGGGTGGATTTTACCCATTCAGGGCTTAGCTTGAAATTAGGGTGTTGCAGTATACCTGTCTCAAGTATAATGCGGAATTCGTAGCTTTCTCTTCGTGCATCTGAATCGTCAATTGTGGGTTGGAAAATCCATCCCTTACCAAGTTTCCGTTCTGCAATAGCCAAGCGTTGCAATTTATTCATGACTCTTTGTACGACGGCGCGCGATACTTCATATCTGCGCATTAAATCTGATTCGGAAACTTCTTTTGGTAAGCTGCCTTTATTCCGATCTCTGGCAATGTCTAAAAATAATTTATCGTCGCCATCTGAGGTTTGCTCGGTTTGAATTTGAGATAATTCACTTTTATTAACAGCCAGTATAAAGCCGCCTTTTGCACGCGGTGCTAATACGCCATTTTGAGCTAGTAATGCGAGTACCTTACGCACTGGTGTCCTTGAAATCTGGAGGTTATCAGCGATTTTGGTTTCTATAACTCGATCGCCTTTATTAAGGGGAGAGTTGCATAGTAATTCAATAACCTGCAGAGCGAGGTTGTCCTGTGGACTAGTTGTTTCGATATTTGAATAAAAATGTTTCATTTAATCACAAAATACATTATAAGTTGAGTTATCACAATTTGATCGGCCTTATAACCGAATAACACGGACTTAATGATGAAACAAGATAAACCAACAATTTGCCCCTTAATAGACTTGCGCGGTAGTGCGGCAGAGCGTGGCTTGTCCTATGGTCAGCAAGCAACGCAACGTATTGGTTTGGGCATAGAGCATTATACAAAGCAAATTAAAGACGTGGGCGTCGATTTGAATTTGCTTAATAGTATTATTGATGGATTTGTACCCATTATTAAAAAATTTGATGAAGACTTTATTGAAGAAATGCGCGGCATTGCCGAAGGCGCTTCGGTGGATTTTCGAGACATCATTTTGCTTAATGCGCGCACTGAAATTTTAAAATTGGCGGCCTCTAAAGATTTGCGTGAATCTTTGATAAATCAATCAATTGAGCCAGACGGTTGCACAGGTGTGGTGGTTATGCCAAATGCATCAAAAGATGGACACCTAATACACGCCCAAACATGGGATTGGAAAGCAGAATGTGCAGAAACGGTCGTTATGTTGCGCATTCAACAAGAGGATGGACCTGAAATACTAACTTTTACCGAGGCAGGCGGGTTGGCTCGCTCGGGTATGAATAGTGCGGGTATTTGCTTGTCGGCAAATTATTTAGAATGCGATAGAGATTATAAGAGCGTCGGTATTCCACTGTCAATTATTCGCCGTAAGATTTTGCAAACGGATCATTTGTCTCTGGCATTTCATGCTGCTTATTCAACGGCTAAAACGGCATCTAATAATGTTATTATCAGCCATAAGGAAGGCGTTGCTATTAATTTTGAATGCGCTCCAGATGAGACATTCCAGATATTACCTCGTGACGAATTAATCGTTCATGCCAATCATTGGCAAAGCCCTATTGCGCTTAGTAAATTAAAAGAAAATGGGGTGACTTCGTTTCCTGATAGCCTATATCGTGACATTCGGGTGAGGCAAGCGCTTGAACAACATATTGGGTCGATAGACGCTTCGATTGTTAAAGAGGTATTGGCAGATAAATTTGGCGCGCCATGGGGTGTTTGCCGTCCGCCACATATTTCTATTCGTAATAATTTATCTGCGACAGTGGCTACACTAATTATGGAACCAGAATTGGGATGCATTTCTGTAGCCATTCTACCCGCACAAGGTGGTGAATTTGTCACTTATGGATTTAAGTCGCAACAGGACGCAAATGGGGGGTACGCTTTATGATTCTTTATATTTTGAAACGGCTGTTGCTAACCATACCAACATTAATACTGGTTTCGCTTATGGTATTTGTTTTGGTTAGAGTTATGCCTGGTGACCCCGTGTCGTTAATGCTTGGTGAGGACGCTAACCCTGAGCAAGTTGCTTTGCTTAAGGATCGTTTGGGTTTAAATGAGCCTATAATTCTTCAATATTTTTATTGGCTGAAAGACATTCTTGTAGGGAATTTTGGCCATTCACTTACCAATGATTTAGCCGTTGGAGAACTTATTATTGATAGATTCCAAGTGAGTGCTAGCATTGTTTTATCCGCAGTATTATTGGCCATTATGGCTGCCGTTCCTGCAGGTTTAATCGCCGCGTGGAAACAGAATTCAATTTTGGATTTAACTGTGGTCGCCTTTGCAACTTTGATTTTATCAATACCAAGTTTTTGGCTTGGACTAATTATGTTGTTGGTATTCAGTATGAAGTTAGCTTGGTTTCCTGTTATCGGGTTCGTTAGTTTTGCTGATGACCCAATGCGGGCGCTGCTCTATATTGTTTTGCCTGTCATTACCTTGGCGCTCATAGAAGCGGGTGTTTTAACCCGCATGGCTCGTGCCAGTGCGATTGACGTGTTGCGCCTTGAATATGTAACCCATGCAAGAGCTAAAGGTTTAAGTGAATTTACTGTCTTGCGACGCCATGTTTTGCCCAACTCATTTGCTGGCACATGGACGTTGATTGGTGTGATTTTAGGTTCCTTACTGGGCGGAATTGCCGTGATTGAAACTGTATTTACATTGCCGGGGCTTGGTAGGTTACTCGTTGAAGCGATTTACGGGCGAGATTACCCCGTAATTCAAGGTTGTTTGTTATTTACAGCAGGGATTTATGTGGTGGTAAATCTAATCATAGATTTATTCTACCCTGTTTTTGATCCTCGTGTGACAAGGATATGATGAAGATGTGGACGTTTAATAAAATTTTGAGTGTAATATTTTTGACTTTGGTTTTTGGTATGGCAATTCTTTCGGTTATATGGTTGCCGTTTAACCCAGAAGCGCTGGATTTAAGAGCGCGCTTGCAGCCACCTTCGGCAGTTCATTGGCTTGGTACAGATGAATTTGGCCGAGATGTGGCGAGCCGTCTCATAAAGTCGGCCACGACTAGCGTACGTATTGCATCATTTACAGTTATATTCGCTTCGATATTTGGGGTGATATTGGGCTCGGTCGCGGGTTTCTTGGGTGGATATGTTGATAGAATAATCATGATAGTGAATGATGCGATTATGGCGTTTCCAGGTATTTTATTGGCATTAGGTTTGATGATGGTATTTGGACCAGGAGAAGTGTCTTTGGTTCTGGCTTTAGGGTTGGCCTATACACCCATTATGTTGCGCGTGGTTCGTGGTGCGGTATTATCCATCCGCCAATTAGATTATATTGAAGCCTCTGTTGTTACGGGTAATGGTGCAGTTTTTACAATGTTTAGGCATGTGCTCCCCAATGCGATTGCGCCGATTGTGGTTTTGTGTACGTCGATGTTTGGTTGGGCATTACTTGCTGAAAGTGCTCTTAGTTTTCTGGGCTTGGGTGTGCCAGCGCCTGCTCCTACATGGGGTAACATGCTCTCGGCTAGTCGTCCTTATATGGACACCGCTTTGTGGCTGAGCTTGCCGCCAGGTATATGCATTTCTATTGCTTTATTGGGTGTGAATTTGGCAGGTGATCATTTGCGAGATGTGTTTGACCCGAGAATGGCGAGGACGACATCATGAATGAAAACATTTTATTAGATATTTCAAACCTTCGTATTGAAGTAGAGCAAACTAATTTTAATATTGTTGAGGCATTTGATTTGCGTGTGAATGCAGGCGAAGTGGTTGCCTTGGTGGGGGAATCTGGCAGTGGTAAAACTATGGCTGCCAGATCAATTTTGGGTTTATTGCCTGCTGGCCTTTGTCAGGCCGATGGCAAGATCATGTTTTTAGGCAATGATATTTCTACCATGTCACCAAAGCAATTGCAGAAAAATAGAGGCAGTGAAATTGGCATGGTGTTTCAGGAGCCTATGGTTTCCTTAAACCCAGCGATGACAGTGGGAGCTCAATTGCATGAAGGGTTGACCTTACATACTGATTTATCGCCACAAGAACGCGAAGACGAAATTGTGGCTATGTTGGAGCGGGTCCATATTGCAGACGCCAAAAAGTGCATGAAGTCTTATCCTCATGTGTTTTCTGGTGGGATGCGCCAACGCATAATGTTGGCATCTGTTATGCTTTTGAAACCCAAATTACTTATTGCTGACGAACCAACCACGGCCTTAGATACCATTACCCAAAAAGAGGTTTTGGACTTAATGGTTGAGCTGACGAGAGACCATGATACAGCGGTTTTGCTCATTACTCATAATTTAGGTTTGGTTGCACGTTATGCAGAGCGAGTGGTGGTTATGCAAAGTGGTGTGAAACGAGAAGAAGGCAGCACTCAAGAAATATTGAGCCGCCCGTCACATGACTATACAAAATCGTTAGTAAATGCAGTGGCTTACAAAAATAATGATATTGAGCAAGCAAGCGATAAGCTCGTTGTTGAATTAAAAGATTTTTGTGTTTCTTATAAACAGCCAATGCGCCTTGTTTTTAGAACGCCACCCAAGAAAGTGCTTAAAAATATTAATTTAAAAATACATGCAGGAGAAACACTTGCTGTAGTTGGCGGTAGTGGGTCGGGTAAAACCACTTTGGGTAGAGCCATGTTGAAGCTCCTACCAGCGGCCAGCGGGCAACTAATTTTTGATGGTCAGGATGTTAGCCATCAAACGAAACTGAATGATTTTAGGCTGGCTTGCCAACTTATTTTTCAAGATCCGTTTTCGTCGCTTAACCCAAGAATGCAAGTGGTTGATATTGTTCGAGAACCCTTGCGACATATGCCTGAGCTTAGTGTGCAAGAAAAAACAAATTTAACCCATGAAATTCTAGAAAATGTTGGTCTTGGTAATCTTGGTAGCCGCTTTCCGCATGAATTATCTGGCGGTCAACGCCAACGGGTTGCGATTGCACGTGCCTTGGTACGTAAACCAAAATTTATTGTGGCTGATGAGCCTGTTTCGGCACTGGATATGACTATACAAAAACAAGTTGTGGAGCTACTTAAAGATTTGCAAAAAAAATACGGATTTGCTTGTTTGATGATTTCTCATGATCTTGCGACGGTGCAAGAAATAGCCCACCGTACGATTGTGATGCAAGAGGGCGAGATTGTCGAGCAAGGCGAAACCAATTCACTTTTCTCATCTCCTCAACACGAATATACTCGTTTGTTAATTGAAGCCTCTCCAGAAACTGATTTACATAAATTTTTGACAGGATCAAGCTCCTCAGTTTTTGGCGTGGGGGAGGCTGAGAATGGGTAAACAGAATAATCCATCCATATTAAACTATTATGATTTTGGCAAAACAACTGTGTTTGCTTGCAAAAGTGACCCACGTTTCTCTTGGTGTGCTTACATACCCAAAAACTATGATGACCAAGGGTCGCAGACCTATAGGTTACTTGTTTCGGTGCATGGTACATTGCGTGATATGGCGGAATATCGTGATGTTTTTGTTGAATTTGCTGATGCTCATAATGTAATTATTCTATCGCCGTTATTTCCTGCAAATATGCCAAGCCATAATGATTTGTCGGCATATAAATTTATTGATGTTGGCGGCGTTAGATATGACGAAATTTTACTGTCAATGGTAGATGAAGTGGCCGAAAAATATCGTTTATCTAGTGATAAATTTTCTATGTTTGGTTTTTCTGGTGGTGGTCACTTTACCCATCGATTTTTATATTTGCACCCAGAGCGCCTCGCGGCCGTATCTATAGGTGCGCCTGGTGTGGTGACATTGTTAAACTATGAACATGATTTTTGGGTTGGGACAGCCAATTTTGGCTCATTATTTGGCCGTGCGGTGAATATAGAACAAATGCGCCAAGTGGCTGTGCAAATGATTGTGGGTGGTGATGACGTGGAAACATGGGAAATTACCATAGACCCTAATAGTGATTTTTGGATGCAAGGCGCAGACCTAGCTAGTGGAAACCGGCAGGAGCGCATATTGAAATTAAAACAGAGTTTTGAACAAAATGGCATTCGAGTGCAGCATGATGTTGTGCCAAATGTCGCCCATCAGCACGGGCCGCTTATGCCTCGTGTTATCTCATTCTTCGAAGAAGTCGTCCGCACCCGTTGGGTGTGAATTTTAACATTGTTTCAAATGGAGGGAAATTTATGAAACATTTAATAAAGCTGGGTATGTCCAGCATGTTATTGGTTGCTAGTCTGTCTGGTACCGCAATTGCTGAGCAAAGTGATACTCTTAACATACGCCTGAATTCTGATATTTTAAGTTTAGAACCAGGTGGGAAACGTGATAACAACACCGATTTTGTTATTCATTCAATCTACGAAGGCCTTGTTGGTTATCGCACAGATTTAAGTGTTGGTGGCGCGCTTGCCGCGAGTTGGGATGTATCCAATGAAGGTAAGACCTATACGTTTAAACTGCGCGAAGGTGTAACCTTTCACAATGGCCAAGCGATGACAGCTGCTGATGTAAAAGCCAGTTGGGATCGGTTGACAGCCAGAGAAGATTGGCGCTGCAATAAAGATTTTACAAACCCTAAAGGGCTTGATGTTGTTGAGGTTAAGGTAATTGATGACGCGACTGTTGCGTTTGAATTGGCCAAAGCCCATGGTTTATTTTTGAAACAATTATCGGCTGTTCAGTGTCAAGTTGTCGTGGCGCATGGCGATAGTTGGAATGCGGATGGCAGTTTTAATCAACCCATTGGTACTGGTCCTTTTGCATTGGATAAATGGAGTCGTAATAACAAGGTTGCATTAAAACGCTTTGATTCATATAGCTTATCAAGTGAGAAGAGTGATGGTTATGCGGGTAAACGTGAGGCGCTTGTTGCAAACTTAAACTATATCATTGTGCCTGACAGCAATGCTGCAAAAGGCGCATTAGAAACAGGTGAAATTGATGTTCTAACGGGTGTTTCAGCGGACGATGTTGAAAAGCTAACGGCTGCGGGCTTGCAAGTAAGTACGGCTCAAGGACTTGGCTGGGCAACTTTATTGGTGCAAACTGAAGATGCTTTACTGGGCAATCAAAAATTGCGTCAAGCTATAGCATCGGCAATTGATTATGAACAATTGGCTGCTGCTGGTAGTGGAGGGCTTGCTGATGTAAATAATTCGGCTGTAACTGGCTCAAGCGAATACTATTCGGATGCGCTTAAAGTTTGGCCTAAGTTTAATATTGCTCAAGCCAAAGCTCTGGCAAAAGAAGCTGGCTATAATGGTGAAGTGATTAAAATTCAGACCAATCAGAAGTATGATTTCATGTACGAAAATGCAGTTATCATTCAGGCTATGCTCGTTGCTGCTGGTTTTAATGCTGAATTGGAAGTTCTTGATTGGGCTGCTCAATTGGATAATTATCTGAGTGGAGAGTTCCAACTTCAATCATTCGGTTATTCCTCACGTTTTGACCCCGGTTTGCTTTATTCTGCATTTACTGGTGACAAATCTACTGCACCACACAGGCAGTGGGGAAGTAAAGAAGCGCGCGATATCGTGTTGAGCGTAAACCAGACTGATGACAAGATGGTTCGCCAAGCATCGTTTGAAAAATTGCATGCCATGATGTCAGAAGAAATTCCCATCATTCCAATGTATTTTTTCGTGGTTGTTCACGCAACGGGTGCAAACGTAACTGGCTATAGTGCATGGGCTGGCGAATCGCCACTACCATGGAATGTAGGTAAGAAATAATATTGTTTAGGGCTTCTTTCGGGGAGCCCTAGATTTATATAATGAAGAGGCAATGATATGAAAATAGATCAACCGCTCATAGAAATGATGGATGAAATTAAAAAATATAAGGCGACGATTGTCGTTGATCCATCTTTAGCAGAACGTAGAGAATCCTATAAGAATAAATATTTGGAGGCTGGTATTGCCCGCCAAGACGTTGCTAGTGTTACAGATTTTGAAATTGAAAAAATTGGTTATAAAGTTGGTTTGCGCGTATACCGCTCTGCCTCAGTCAAGCCGAATAGTCCAGCTTTGATATATTTTCATGGTGGTGGATTTGTGCTGGGAGATGTTGAAGCTTATGACAATCAATCTCGTGCCCTTGCAAATGCGTGTGAGTGCGTGGTTATATTTGTGAATTATCGTTTGGCGCCTGAACACCCTTTTCCAGCCGCTGCTGATGACGGTTGTGATGCCTATGATTGGGTGCTTTCTAATGCTGAAAAAATTGGCGTGGATTGCCATAAAATTATCATCGGGGGGGATAGTGCAGGCAGTAGTATTTCTATTAATGCTGCTCAGCATGCTGCACATTTAGAAATTCAGCAACCATTGGCTTTGGTACTGCTTTACCCGGCACTTGATTGGCGACCAGTATTTGATGCGAAAATCAAACAAGCGTCTATTGCTCAATATGCAAACGGTTATTTTTTAGAAGTGGCGGCTTTAATATGGTTTGCTGAATGTTATTTGCCTGACCCTAAAATGGCCTTGGAGCCGCGCGTCTCGCATGTTTTGAGTGATGAGCTTGGTTTGTTGCCTTCGACATGGATTTATGCCGCTGAGCAAGACCCATTATACACTCAAGGTGTCGGTTTTTATGAAATGCTCAAAGCTGCAGACTGCGATGCTCACTATAAGTCGTTTGACAGTATTTTACATAATTTTATGGGCCATGCTGGTATTTCTCCGGCCTCACGAAAAGCTTTCGATGACATTGCTGCGCAAATTAAACAAATTTTTGCCAACGCAGATTAGCGCAAACAATCAATATTAATCGTCGTCATTGTTGCAAATGTTATGGGGGCAGGGTCACGGGTTGTATAGCTAATTCGAACCTGCTGGTTATGTTGTTTGATTTCACACAAAAGGCTGTTATCGCCAATTCATAAAATCAATAAGGAAGAAGCATGAAGATTTTAGTGCCTGTAAAGAGGGTTGTCGATTATAATGTAA
This sequence comes from Hyphomicrobiales bacterium, assembly GCA_051531935.1. Lineage (GTDB taxonomy): Bacteria > Pseudomonadota > Alphaproteobacteria > Rhizobiales > OSC116 > OCS116. The sequence continues at coordinate 1,046 of JAOPTR010000014.1, read as the reverse complement.
AAGTTAGGGTTAAAGCTGATGGCAGCGGTATTGACCTTGCCAATGTGAAAATGAGTATGAACCCATTTGATGAAATCGCAATTGAAGAAGCGTTGCGTTTAAAAGAAGTAGGCCACGCCAATGAGGTGATTGTAGTTTCAATTGGGGTGCAGCAATGCCAAGAAACTCTGCGCACAGCTTTGGCAATGGGTGCTGACAAAGCCATTTTGATCAAAACCGACGCCCTTGTGGAATCGCTTAATGTGGCAAAAATACTTGCCAAAGTGACCGAAGAAATTGGTGCCGATTTGGTTATTTTAGGCAAGCAAGCTATTGATGATGATTGCAACCAAACAGGCCAAATGTTGGCCGCTTTAACAGGTCGCCCGCAAGGCACATTTGCCTCGGAAGTGAGTTTAGAAGATGGTAAAATTGCCGTTACACGTGAGGTGGATGGTGGTTTAGAAACCATTTCACTGAATTTACCCGCCATTGTGACTGCCGATTTGCGTTTAAACGAGCCTCGTTATGCAAGCCTGCCTAACATTATGAAGGCCAAGCGTAAACCGCTCGAAGAAAAATTGGCTGATGATTATGGCGTTGACTTAACCCCAAGACATAAAATTATGATGGTGGCTGAGCCTGCCGCGCGTGAAGCGGGCGTAAAAGTGGCTGATGTGGCCGAATTGGTCAATAAATTAAAAGCAGCAGGAGTGATGTAATGAGCATTTTACTATATGTTGAACATGATGGTGTAATTGTCAACGATGCCACTTTGAAAGCCGCGACTGCAGCTAGTGAACTAGCCGCGTTTAATGGTGAAGATATCCATGCCCTTGTTGTAGGCAGTGGCGCTGCTGCTGTGGCCGAAGTCGCTGCTAAAATTGCTAACGTTGCAAAGGTCATTCATGTTGATGCAGCCGCATACGCCCACCCATTGGCAGAAAACCTGACTGCTTTGGTCAATGGCATGATGGGCGATTATAGCGCATTGATTGCAGGTGCAACCACCACAGCAAAAAACTTTTTGCCTTGTGTGGCAGCGTTGCAAGATGTGATGCAAATTT
>JAOPTR010000013.1:0-53329 GCA_051531935.1 Hyphomicrobiales bacterium | reverse complement strand
TATCTATATTAATGTATCAAGTGGACTCATATAATGGACAAATTGGCAGAATCTAAAACTCTACTTATAAAATCAAATTCTTAACGATACTTGGCCGTAAATTATTCTGGTTAACATCGAGAACAATCACATTAGATTAACTAGGGCTAGAGAAATTGAAATTGTATGTCAGATTCAACGGATTGCTTTGAAGTCATTAATATGATGCTGAACATCTTCTTTGTCTAAATAATATTTGCTGCTGTTTTTTGATAAACTAATATTGTTATTGTCACTCCCTCTATGCACTTAATATAAGTCCTGACAAGCTTTATGCTCGAACTAGTTAAGGCACTGCCAAATAGCATTGATAAGGCCAACTAGATCATTTCAATAAGTACTAACTATTAACAAAGCATAAGCAACAAAATTCAATCATTTCTCTCGAACACGCGCTGGCTGTTAGTTTTCCCAATGTTGAAAATATATATTTTGTAAAGCTGGCGATTTGAAACCAACAGACCTGCTGGTCTGCCTCCATACATTATTCAAAATAAACAGGCTAGTGATTTGCGAAACCCCACATTAAGGGGTTTACTCCTTTAAGGGATAACAATTTAGAAAAAGATTATTAGTTACTACTTCTCGTAATGCTTAATTTATTGACAAAATTACTAAGCTCGCCCCGAGTTACAATTAAAGAATTGGATTGTTTTAGTAAATTAGTGGCTTTGGGTGAGAATGAGTTAGCATTTGTAACAGCAACAAAACAAGCATTGGCTACATTCCAATTTTTTCCAGCTCGTGAAAGATCCTTTATAATCCCACCTTCAACTGGAGATGTAATCGCACCAGTATGTTTGCATTGTATCAAATGAGTTATATCTCCATTCGCATTTCGAATAATTAAATCAACACCTCCGTCACCAGTAACCTTTGTACCTTCAACGGCTAGCCCTGCTTGTTTACATTGCTTCTTGACCCAATCTTCTAAATATATAGCCCCTCGATCATCAATTATTTGCAACTCGTTTCTTGATAAAAATTCATCATCTGGTTTGTTTTTTTTTGATAAGATTTTATCGACTAGTTCTTTTGCAACATCCGCAGGAATAAACAAAGCCGATGCAAGCTCTCGTTTAGTTGATAAAATATCATCTAATATTATATCATATGATGTTTCTGGCATGCCTGGGTGATAAGCTATCGGTAAATATACTTTGACTTGTTTCTCCTGACCAATTCTATGTGATCTAGCAGTGCATTGATCCTCAACAGCAGGGTTCCACCATCTATCCAAATGTATTACATTTGAAGCTGCTGTTATGTTTAACCCAACTCCAGCTGCTCTTGGCGATAGTAACAATACATTAAACCCAGTGCTTTCAGAAAACTCATTTACGAAATCTTGACGACGATTGGCGGGTGTGTCACCTCGAATTATTAAGGGTGCCTTATCCATCTTAAAATATCGTTGAATTAAATCAGATAAAACGTCTTGGATTTTTCTGGAGTTTAAAAATATCAGAACTTTTTCGTCTTTAGCTTCAATTTCGTTTAAAATTTCAAAGCAATTTTTTAATCTTGCTGAAGAATCTATAAATTCTTTATCATCCAATATAGAAATCTCAGTTGGGTCTATTGGGCTCAATGAGATTGAACGCATATCATGCAAGGCTCTTAACATATCTGAGCCACCATTTGCCTTTGCTTTATTAACAACAAGTTGATATTTCTCTGCTTGTAGATCTCCCATTTTTACTTTATTTGGATAATATTCGGGGTCTGTCAAATCGACAACTTCTGTTTTCATTCTTCGAAGGATGAAAGGCGGCCGACCATCTGCGGCTGCATCCAATAGTTCATTGCGTAACTCACGTAACTTTTCAATGTTTTGAATGTTACATTCTTTTACAAATTTTTGTAGTGGGCATAACATTCCAGGTGAAACTAAATCAGCAATCGCCCATAGATCTGACATTGCATTTTCTACAGGCGTGCCTGTCATTGCGATGGAAAAATCAGCATTTATAGATTTTGCAGCTGCATGCATGCGGACTTTAGGGTTTTTAACTTTCTGAGTTTCGTCATACACCGCCACAGAAAATTTAACTTTCGCAAAAGAGAATTGATAATCTCGAAGAGTTTCATAAGTTGTTAGGATAAAACCTGCGCCTTGCATCGCCTCAATATTAAGAAGGTCACGACCAGCCTCAAATTCGTTACCTAGTTCAATTCGTAAGTTTCTTAAGCCTGGACCATAAGCGGTCGTTTGAAGGCCTAGGCTTTTGAACAAGTGCTTGCTGTGTTCGTCTTCCCAGTTTCGTAGTAAACTGGTTGGGGCAACAATTAATATTGGCAATTTCTGTGCAATGTTTTCTTGTAACCAAGATAAGAATGCCAAAACCTCAATGGTTTTCCCAAGTCCCATATCATCTGCAAGAAGAACACCTGGACGCCCCCATTTATATGATAATTTTAACCAGTCAAGTGCTTCTATTTGATGAACTCTAAGGGTGGAGCGCATTTGTGCATTTAAATCATTCAAAATACCTCTCGGTTTTAATTGTTTATTAAAGTCATCTTCAAAGAAATTTGAATGGGTGTTTATTATTTTAGGTTCAGGCTTATCAAGTGTCTCCTCAGATTCTTCGTTTAATGCTTCATCAACTATATCTGGTAAGATGGACGTTTGGTCCAATTCTTTTAAAACAGAAATCGTATCTGGCTTTGCTTCGATTTCAACATCATCAATTACAACGTAATCATCGCCGTCTATGATTGCTTGTTCAACATTCGAAATTATTTTGGGAATTTCTTTTGGCTCTAAAGTGATTAATTTTCCGCCAATTAAGATTGAAAACCTTTCAGGAAGCCAGTTGTTTGATTCGCCCTTAATGAATGGCAAAGAAGGAGGAATCCAAGGCCCAATTTCGGTTACCCTGTCGGAATATTCTTGTGTTTCTACAAATCTAAGCGTATTTGGTGGAACTTCATCCCCGAGGATTTTTTTAATTTCTCTCTCTGGGTTTTGAGCAAATGAAACAAGTTCTTCAATTCCAGCAGATTGTTTTCTTTTAACAATATCCAATATTGGCCGCAATCCAGGATCAATATATAAATACGTACCACCAGAGAGAACATGAACATCATAGTTATTTGATTGTCTAAACTCATTTTGGAATTTTTTTAATTCGAGGGAGGAGAGCAAATTTAATGTGTCATTTTCAGTTGAGAATAGTTCATCATTCACATCATTTGAATAGTCAGAAAAAGGAATAGGGTCAATTTCAAGTATACCATTTCGACGAATTATTTTAAGCCCAAAAGTTTGTGCGTGAATGAGTTTAATTGAGTCCAAACTATCATCAATTGAAATATTTTTTGATATTTCCTGCGGAAGCAAAGATAGTAATAGACCTATGTTGGCAAGTCGCTGATCTTTGTTTTTGGATCCACTTACCTTTGATATAGCTTCAATAACTTCATATATATGTTTGGCTAATCTATAAAAATTATCTCCAACAGTAATCGCTGAACCGCTTTTAGTGGTAGCAATAGGTTGATTATTCTTATTATAAAATGAATACCAAATTTTATAATTATCAGATGCAATATGATCCTGAGTCTTAATCTCAAAATTATATGGAATTACTTCTGGAAGACCTAGAGAGTTTGCCTCCACTAGATTTAGGCTTGCAGCTCCTTTATCAGTTATTCTAAGCTTCCCGTCAGAAAGAATCTCAGCCTCCTGATTTTCTAATAGATTTTTCAAGGCAACGCGTCCATAAGTCCCTTTGGGAAAATCGTTATCTTTCCACCTATCAAACTCAAGTGGACTATTTTTCGTGCCAAACAAACCCTTCTTCACCAGGTTGGCCTGAACAATAAAACCGCTTTCATCATGTTCGATCTTTGAAATAATGTTCATGGTCTAACTCCCGTTTTATTATGAATAAAATTTCTTGCTTGAGTTTGCCAATAACCACTGTGGGTAATGCCATCGTTATATCGGTTACTACGGTTATTCCAAATTGGTAAGGAGACATTTCTCAATTCCCAAGCATCAAAACTTCTTTTATTAAATTGAGGAGCATTCTCATCCGAGCTGTCCCAGAACCGTAATTTTCCATTATGGCTCCATTCTGCCATTGTAATCGAACCAATTTTCATCAATAAAACCGATTGATCGCTGCTTGCAGAACCACTTAGTATGCTGCACGTATGGTGTTTATAATCATTGGAAAGTTGTTTAATTTTATCAAATTCCCATTTTGCTTCGCTTGCTAAAACAATTCGAACATCAGCAATATATTCTCCATCAAAATATTTTAACCAGAATTTTTTTCGAGCTGACCACATATGATCAACGGCTGTATTATCAATAATTTCAAAGAACAATTCTAACGTCTCTAAAGCGAGCCATTTTTTAACGACATCTTCGCATTTCTTTGCGTTTGAGGAGTCTGGATCATTATATATATTTGGAGTTGGTGTTTTAGGGTCTCTAGGATCGCCATAATTTTCTAAAATAAAAGGGAGGATTATTTTTTCGATTGAAATGTCTGGTTTGTTCTCTAGATATGGTTGCAGAAGTGGTGCATACAACATTCTTTTCACTTCATTGCTAACACCATCTACAGAAGAAGAATTGGCAATTTTGATTATTTCTTTGTAAAGGTTTTCGTCTTGGTTTTTCGTTGCGGTATTAATCGCATTTACCAAAGAGAACGCACCAAATTTAGTTTGAAAAATTCGCGGGAAAGCGGCAAGAAAAGTTCTTAAGTTAGAATTATCGTCTATGCTTATTAGTGTTTTACTTAGTGCATCAATACCAAAATCGGTGGCGAAGATATTTATTTCTGCAAGCGCCGTTTTTTTTCTGCCAATAAAATTTTGATATACTTGTTTTAGGGCATTAATTAATTCTTTAGTTTCACCCGTTTTAGGGTCAAAATTATGTATGAAAGCATTAAATAACATATTGGCACTTTTTTTGTTATTCCGCCGAACAGCTTCACTTATTAAATAATTATAGAGATCGTCGTTTAAGCCGTTCATTTCATCAGGGTTCATAATTCCATGTTGTAAAGCAAGATTGCTGGGCTTATCGGTTGCTTTACCTTGAACAATTAATTTTAGCTCAAGCCTTGCTTGCTCGGCTCTATTTTCTATATCTACTTTAGACCTTTCGGTTTTAATTAATTTATCGGCTGCAATCTTTGTTTTACACTGCGAAAAAGAAGCAAAGCTTGGCGGGTGCCAATTATCGAGCATATCAGAGATGATGGTCATTATTCCTCACCCACTAATCTTTTAACTTCATCTAATGTATCAGAACGAGGAGTGTACATAAGAAAACGAAGATCAATCCGTCTATTACGCGAAATATCCGTATTGTTTTTGATTGGTCTAGTTGCTCCATAAGCTGCAATGTTTAATATCGGTTCTTTATCAACGCTTAAATATTCAAGTAACCCTTTGTTGTTTTTTACGAGTTTTTTGAAAATATTTGTAGCCCTTCGTGCAGACAAACTCAGATTGTCTGATATCCCAGGTTCGATTTCTCCCAATACTGGAATATTGTCTGTATGACCTTCAACAAACACAGTTTCAATAAATGCAGCTGAGGGGTTGCATTTTGTGTTTCTTTTTGATTCAGAATTACGGCCTAAAGTGAAACAAGGCAACACTTTTTCAAGCGCAATTACTAACTGAATAAGTGCTTTTTCTGCAGTGCCACCACTTTGAATTGTGGAACGACCAGTTGCAAATAGTAATTTATTAGGGAGCCTAACAACACCTTGCTCTTCAATTATCTCAACTTCAAAACCAACCTCACGCATAGAGGTTTGAATTTGTTTTAATATCTTCGTTCTTTGTGAGTCAGAATCTGAAAGATATTTACTTAACAAATTTTTTTCAAGTTCAACTAATTGGGACTCAAGTTGTATTATTTTCTTTGTTAATACTGTGACTTGTACTTTTAACCTGTCATTTTTTTGTTTTAATAAAGTAACATCTTCCCTCAACAAAACATTCTCTTTCTTCAGTATTTCGTTTTGTTGAACAACTGCTTCGTGGATTTTTTTAGCAACAAACTCTGGTTTAATCTCGCCAATTTGCATTGCGAAAAACATAATAAGAATTATAAAAATAAACAGTAAGCCAACCATGATGTCTGTCATGGATGCAAAATAATTTTCTTCTTCCAGTTCTGTCTCGTCAATCATCTATTTGCTTTGTGGTTAGCTTCAATGGTATCCGATAAGTCTTCAACTAAGCCAGTCAGGCTGTCTATGGCATTGCCAAAATTAGTGTCTATTTTATTCACATGTTCAGCCAATTGTTGTTGTTGCGAAACCATTGAATTATTAAAACCTGAAAAGACTTTGCTAAATTTTTCATCAAGGCTATCATATCTCACAACATGTCTTTCCATGTCTGCCTGACTCTGAGTAATAAGATCTTTTATGCGATCTCGACCATCTGCAAGTTCAATATTTGCCCTCTCATTGGTTGTTTGAATAATTTCAATAGCATCTTGTAGCATAGTTGAACTTTTGACAATTGCTTCGGTGGCAAGGCCGACCTTTTCTGCTGCTTTTGCATTTTGAGACACAATATTTGTATTTTCAGCGACCGCTTCTCTTGCAAGCTGGCCTGCCTCTTTTAAATTGTCAGCAAGCTCAGTTTGAGCAATGAGCCCTTCTTGAAGAGCTCCTTGGAATCCCGCCATGTTCGAAACAAATTTTTCAGAGCCATCCGACATTGTATCAACAGCTCTCTGTAGTGGTTGCACGATTCCCGTTAAATTATTGGCAACTGATTTGGCACCATCATTCATATGATCAGCAGTCGATTGGCTCAAAGCCGATACAGCATCATTCATTTGTTCAGGCAAACCACCCAATGAAAGCTGTACATCTTTTAAAGTGTTGTTCATTTTTTCCAAAGTCCCAGACAACGCAGAATCTAACTTATCTCCAACGCTTTTAGATACACCTTCACTAGTTTTATCAGCCATTGCTTCTAGTTTATTCGCAACTTCTTTCAAACTATCAACAACCTCTGTGTTTGAAGAGGAGAATGCATCTCTGACCGCTTCACCAACCTTCAATGCAAAGTCTTGATTGAATGATTGAAGTTGATGGTGCTGTAACCTTAAAACGTGCAATTGTTTTCTAGAAATGCTGGCTTGAGCATCGAACTCCATACGTTCTTCAAGTAAACCATTTAAACGTCCCATTTTTTTTTGCAAACTAACAAAACACATTTTTTGAATAAGGCCAAGAATAATGGATGCACCCAATGCAGAAGCAGAAGCATAAAATTTTGCACCTGCGGTGTCTAATAATGTCCCCAAAACTCGCTTCATGCCATCTTGATCTGATACAGTATCTAAATCTTGCCCAGCTACACTCAACGCCGCTATTAACCCAGCAAAAGTTAGAACCAATCCTAAACCAACTAAGATGTTGGGCCAATTACGTAAGATAGGTGCATGCATTGACCCGTTAGTGAGTTTGAAATAAGTTTGAGGCCTGTTTTCATTTCGAATATATTGACTGGCATCATCAGGTGAATTGATATCAGGTAATTCTATTGTTTCTCGAAATTCTCTCCAGCATTCCCCAATGCTTTTGATTTCACGAAGTTGATGATCAATTTCAAGATATTTATCTACAAAAGCAGCACGTTTTTCGTTTTCAGTTTTACCACTTGCAGTCCTTATCGCACTAATTGCCTTCAGAATTAACCGAGACTTCGAGGCCCACCAATAAATTGTAACGATAAGCACGATTGTAAAAATAATTCCAATTAGAAATACTAGAAACCCACCAAAACCATCTAAGGTAAAATAATCAATTGTCTTCTGCAAATAATTCTGGATTGCTTTCCCGTAGTTATTAATAAAATGGTCTATGGTCTCGTCCCCGTATAAATTTATTCAACCCAAGTCTAGTTGCAAGCAAGTAAACTACCCGTGGAAAGAAATGTCAACGCGACTCTTCCGCAATTCCTGCTTACTCTAATTACCCATTTTAATAAACCCTTAGGTATTCTTTAATTTTCAGGCTTTCGAACCTTGGACAGCACATTCATATCTTTGATGGTTTCTAAGTAATTTTCGCAGTCCGTCATAAAAAATAATTTCACATAAGATAGGTTTGGTTCACCCTAGCACTCTGAAGGAGTGATGATGCGAACAGAACCAGTATCAATGCCAACAGAATGCAAGAAGACTAGTCAACAAATGATAGAAATATTATTTTGAATCTGGTTGCTAATTGGTTGCTATACTAAATTATCCAATGGTTTAAATATATATAAGTTATTGATTTTATTGGTGCACCCGACGAGATTCGAACTCATGACCTCTGCCTTCGGAGGGCAGCGCTCTATCCAGCTGAGCTACGGGTGCGATTAGGGTTTGAAAATAACTGAAACTGTAGAATGCTGCAATATGTTATCTCATCTTTTACATAATGATTCTGGGCTTGTTTTTTCTGGGTGAGTTGGGTGGCAGCCGAACTTAGCTGGATATTGGGTGTATTATAGGTTGAGAAAAATTACTAAAAGACGATTGGTTTAGAGGCATTGTTTGTTGTTTTTAAATGCTTTTATTGATTTTCTGTGAGTTGTAAAAATACGTCTTCTAGGCCCGCTTCTTCGGTGCTGACGTCTTTAATTTCGATACCTTGGCTTTGTAATTTGGAAATAATTTCCATGATTTCGGTTTGCTTTGGTGCATAGTCGATTAGTAATGTGCCAAAATCACCCATTTCAACTTTAATGCCTTCGCCCAAATCTGGTGCTGTTTTCACCTCTTTTTTGGGAGTGATAATCACTCTTTTGCCATCAATACGGCTTAAAAGTTGTTTGGTTGGCTCATTAGTAATCAATTCGCCATGGTTAATAATGGCAATTTGATCGCATAATTCTTGCGCTTCTTCTAGATAATGCGTGGTCAATACAATGGTTGTGCCACGTGCATTTAGCTCGCGTACATAATCCCACATTTGGCGGCGTAATTGCACATCAACACCTGCTGTTGGCTCATCCAAAATCAGCACTGGCGGGTTATGCACCAAGGCTTTAGCCACCAATAGCCGTCTTTTCATACCACCCGAAAGTGAACGGGTATAGGCATGGGCTTTATCGCCCAAACCCACGGCTTCCAAAATTTCCATGGAGCGGCGCTCAGCTTTTGGCACGCCGTAAAGACCCGCTTGCTGCTCTAGTGTTTTAATGGGCGGGAAAAACGGATCAAAATTAATTTCTTGAGGCACAACGCCAATAGATGCACGTGACTGACGTGGGTTTTTATCCATATCAAAACCCCAAATAGACGCCTCGCCCGAGGTTTTAACCACCAAGCCTGCAAGTATATTTATAAGGGTAGATTTACCTGCACCATTTGGCCCCAATAGACCAAAAATTGAGCCTGTTTTCACTTCTAAGCTTACCGATTTTAGCGCCTCAACAGCATTTTCCTTACCCTGATTATAGGTTTTTTTGAGATTCTTAATTTCAATCGCATTTTGCGCCATAGCTGACCTATTGGTTTTGGAATATAATTTGATTCGGATGTAGACTAGAATGTTTACAACAAAAGGCCAAAAAGCGCGAGGGATATTTAGTGATCCCTCGCGAAACTTATTTTGATTATTTAAGAAACTTGCACAATAAGTGTGGCTGTGTCTGTTCCGTTATCAAAATTATAAGTGGTTTCACCAGCGCCTGTCGTGGTTGTAAATGTACCGTTCGCGCTCACAGTATCACCACCGCCAGTTTCAATTTGCACAGTGAGGATGTTGTTTGAATCGGTCATTGCTATAATTTCTGCAATGTCAAAATCAAGCGTCGCGTTGGTTGATGCATCTGTGAAATCCAACACTTCAACATTATCAATAATGCCTACAAAATCGGCTTCTGTGGTGGCTGCTGCTTCGGTAAATGTAACGGTATCCTCATCAGCACCACCATCCAATATTGCGTTGCCAGTGTTAAAGAATAAGTTGTCATCGCCATCGCCACCAAGTAGTGTATCTGCGCCTAAGCCACCGTTTAACGTGTCGGCACCAGCACCACCATTAAGTGTATTGACATTAACATCACCTGTTAAAATATCGTTATGTGCGCTGCCCAAAATATTTTCGAAGTTTGCAATTGTATCCGATGCAGCATCACCACCTGAGGTCGCGCCACTGTCTAGGTTAACCGAAACAAAGCTCGCAGAATCGGCATAGCTGAGCGTATCAATATCTGCACCGCCATCCAAATTATCGCCACCGGAACCACCGACAAGGGTATCATTACCATCACCACCTTGCAGAATGTCACCATCGGCACCACCAAACAATGTATCGTTACCAGCACCGCCCGAAATAGTATCTATGCCCACGCCGCCATTTATTGTGTTATCGCCGGTGTCACCTGTGAGTGTATCGTCTAGCCCTGTACCTGTAAGGGACTCAATGGAAATATAGTTTGCAGTGCTTAAATTCGCAACCACGCCTGTGCCATAGGCTGCATAGGTTACTGTATCAATACCGCTGCCACCATTAAATGTATCAAGTGAGCCATCACCCAAGAATGTATCGTTACCATCTCCACCAAACAAGCTGTCGACGTCTGCGCCACCATCTAGTGTATCGTTACCAGTACCACCAATAAGTGTATCAGCACCCGCACCACCTGTGAGGATATCATTGCCAATACCGCCATTAAGAGTATTTGCGCTTGCATCGCCTGTTAGATTGTCAATAAAGTCGGAGCCAATAATGCTTTCAATTTCGGTGAGGGTATCATTGTTGGCATCACCGCCAAAACTAGACCCTGCGTCAAGATTGATGGTTAAGCCTGTTGTTGAGGCTGAATAATCAACAGTGTCATCATCACCCACGCCACCGTTAATTGTATCGTTACCTGCACCACCGATGAACATATCGTCACCGTCACCACCAGAAAGGCTATTTGAGCCACCTGCACCCGTAAGTTGGTCCGCACCAAGGCCAGCGATTAATGTATTGTTACTGGCATTACCAACTAATGTATCATCACCTGTGCCTGTGGTCACTTGCTGTACATCAGTATATGTATCACCCAAAGCAACACCCGCATTATTTGCGTTGTTTGCAAGGTCAACTGTTGCTGAGCCTAGGGCTGAATAATCTATTCTATTGGTGCCAAATCCACCGATATAAGTATCGGAGCCTGCGCCGCCCATAAATACATCATCACCAGCGCCACCGTCGATTTGATCATCGCCATCGCCGCCTGTGATTGTATCGTCATTATTACCACCATCAATGATGTCGTTGCCGCCACCACCGTAGATTATATCATTGCCCGCGCCACCTTCAATGGTATTGGCTGTTGAATCACCAGTCAGTGTATCAACTTGTCCTGAACCTATAATATTCTCAAAGTTAGAAATTGCATCGCTCGCGGCATCACCACCTGAAACGCTATCAGTTGAAAGATCAACCGTCACACCAAGGACAGAATTTGCATAACTTAATGTATCGCCATCGCCTGCGCCGCCATCCAAAGTATCTGCGCCAATACCGCCTTCAATTTCGTCATTGCCTGAACCACCATTAATGATGTCAGCGCCTGAGCCACCACTGAGCGTATCATTATCATTGCCGCCATGCAGAGTATCATCACCACCGCCGCCACTTAAAATATCATCGCCTGCATTACCAGTTAATTCGTTATTTAGTGTATCGCCAGTGATCGTGTCGATGCCTGTACCACCAATAATATTTTCAATATTGGTCATAGAATCGCCAGCCGCATGACCGCCACTAAGTGACGCTGCGCCTACACCGTTCAATGTTATTGTCACCGCGCTTGAGGCTGAGAAATCGGCAGTATCTTCGCCCGAACCACCATCAAAGCTGTCGTTGCCAGAACCGCCTGTAAGCACATCATTACCAGAGCCGCCTTCAAGCACATTGTTAGAGCCGCCAATGCCATAAATATTGTCATTACCACCACCACCGATGAGTATATTGGTGCCAGATGTACCGACAAGTGTATCGTCACCTGAACCACCTTTTGCACCCTCGATTGACGCATAAGTATCGCCCAACGCATCGCCAGTATTGAGGCTGTGATCATCCAAGTTAACCGTTAGATTGGTCGTCGAAGTGCCATAATCAACAATATCATTACCACCACCACCATCAAGCGTATCATTACCGGCACCACCAATAAGTGTATCCACACCAAAGCCGCCAGTGATAGTGTCATCACCACCACCGCCATCAAGTGTATTTGTACCGTTGCCACCAATGATTTTATTGTCGTTACCATCGCCTGTTAGCGTATCATCACCACTACCGCCCGTGATGTTTTCGAAGTTAGAAATTGTATCTGTACCTGCATTGGCACCAGTTGCGCTTGGTGTAGCCAGGTTAACCACGACGCCAGCAGTATCAGTTGCGTAACTTAACGTATCATCATTACCTGCGCCACCGTCTAGAATATCATTGCCTGTGCCACCATTGATGACATCGGCACCAGAACCACCTAAAATTGTATCGTTACCGCCCTTGCCAGAAAGCACGTCATTGCCATCATTACCAGTTAATACATTATCAGAAGCGTTACCAACCAATGTATCAGTTTGGCTACCGCCCGTTACATTTTCAATATTGGAAATGGTATCGCCATTTGCAAAACCGCCAAAGTTACTTGCGTTTGCACCATCATTAAGAGTGACGCTCACGCCTGTTGTATCATTGCTATAATCGGCGGTATCTACATCGTTGCCACCGTCTAAAACTTCACCTTCAAGGCTGGCAATAAGCGTATCATTACCATCACCACCAAGTAATTGGTCATCATGTGCTGTAGAACCACCGCCATTAAGCGTATCATCGCCCGCACCACCAGTTAGAATATTACCACCACCGTCACCAGTGATATTATCGGCATTGGTGCTGCCAGTGACGTTTTCAATTGATGTAAGCGTATCGCCTGCACCATCACCTGCATTATTGGCGTTATTTCCAAGATCAATGATCACCGCTGCGGTGCTTGCATAAGAAACAGAATCTGTCCCTGTGCCACCATTAAAAGTATCTGTGCCAGATGTGCCGTTAAAGGTATCGTTACCGCTACCCGCAATAATTTCCTCAATCGAGGTAAATGACATGCTGCCAAAGTTCAGGTTTGTGCTGACGCTTGAGAAGTCAACCGTATCAAAACCCGCACCGCCATCATAGCTATCGCCATCGGTATCACCATAAAATGTATCGTTACCTTGGCCACCAAATAGGCTATCGACACCACCACCACCAGTGATATTGTCATTGCCTAAGCCGCCCAAAATAGTGTTGGCACTATTGTCACCTAGCAAAGTATCATTATGATCAGAACCTGTTAGGTTTTCAATCGAGATGAAATTAGCATCGGCTAAGTTTGCACTCACATCAACACCAACATTTGAAAAATCAACTATATCTGTGCCGTCGCCACCATTATAAGTATCGCCATCTAGGTCGCCCATAAATGTATCATTACCAAGGCCACCGAGTAGATTATCGACACCACCACCACCAGTGATATTGTCATTACCAATGCCACCTGTAATGGTATTGGCACCACTTGTGCCTGTCAGCGTATCATTGCCATCGCCACCAACAAGGTTTTCAAAATTACTAATGTTATCGACTGCGCTGCCAAGATTGACTGTTAAATCCGTGCCAATATTTTGATAGCTAATTGTATCCGTACCACCATTACCATCTATAACATCACTAAGAGATGTCGCAATGATTGTATCGCTTTGATTTGTGCCGATAATTTCTTCAATTGATGTGAAGTTTGCACTGTTCAGGTCAATGTTTATGCCACTTCCAAGTGCTGAATAATCAATCGTATCATGATCATTACCACCATCATAAACATCACTGTTTGAATCGCCATAGAATATGTCGTTGCCATCGCTACCAAACAGCAAATCTAAGCCGCCGCCGCCTGTGATTCTATCATCACCAGAGCCACCAATAATTGTATTGGCACCACTATCGCCAATGAGCGTATCGTTGCCAGAACCACCTGTGAGGCTTTCAAAGTTAGAGACTGTATTGCCTTCGATTGTGGAACTGTTTAAATCGGCTGTGACCCCAAGCGTATCATTGATAAAGCTCAGCGTATCACTACCTGTACCACCGTCCAATATATCACCACCTGCTGTGGCAAAAATAGTATCTGTACCTGCACCAGCATCAATCACATTGGTATTTGCATCACCAGCTAATGTATCATCTTCAGCACTACCTGTTAGGTTCTCAAACCCAGAAATTATATCACCTTGTGCATGACCATTGGAAACTGCGCTAGTGTCTAAATTAACATTCACGCCCACGTTTGAACCGAAATAGCTGAGTGTATCTGTGCCATTGCCACCGACTAGTGTATCGTTGCCCAAACCACCAATAATCGTATCGGCACCATCATTACCATGGATGACATTATTACCCGCATCGCCAGTTAGGTTATCATCACCACTACCGCCATATAAATTTTCGATATTGACAATAGAGGCTGAACTTAGATCAACATTCAAATTAATGCTAAAGGCTGTGAAATCGTAAATATCAGCAACGCCTGTACCACCGTCAATAAGCGCGGCATCCAATTGCCCTGTAATTGTATCGTTACCCGCACCGCCTAATAATTGGTCAGCACCGCCGCCGCCAGTGATGGTATCATCGCCACCGCCGCCAGTTAATATATTCACACCGCTTGTGCCAATTAAGGTATCGGCACTGGCACTACCTGTTACATTTTCAATTGAATTTAGCGTATCAAGCGCGGCATCACCTAGGTTATTTGCACTATTTGACAAATCTACTGTCACACTACCGACACCAGTATAATCGGCGGTGTCTAGGCCTGTACCGCCATTTAATGTATCGGCACCTGCGCCACCGCGTAACGTGTCGTTACCATCATTACCAGTCAGAATGTTATCGTTAGCATCACCCACCAACGTATCATCACCAAAGCCTGAAGTGATATTCTCAATGCCTGAAAGCGTATCGCCAGAGGCAGATGCGTTCACGCCCGATGTGCCATCCAAATAAACAGTCACACCTGAATTTTCAGTTATATAAGATGCGGTGTCATTACCAAGACCACCAACCATAGTGTCACTGCCCGCACCACCTGTGATAACATTGTCTAAATCATTACCTGTAAGTGTGTCGTTGCCGCTACCACCAATAAGGTTTTCAAAGCCCGAAATTGTATCGCCGCCTGCATCACCACCAGAGGCGGTATTACCGTCAATATCCACAGTCACACCAGTGGTATCACTTGCATAGCTTAAGGTATCTGTACCAAGGCCGCCTGTCAACGTATCGCCGCCACTGCCACCTTCAATAATATCATTACCCGCATTACCAATTAGCGTATTTACATTGCCATCACCAATAAGCGTATCGTTGCCAGAGCCTGTGGTTACATTTTCGATATTTGTTAAAACATCACCAAGCACATCAGTGCCTGAAACTGTAGCCGTAGCAGCACCGTTTAGCGTGATCTCAATATCTGTGACCGAAGTTGCATAAATAATCGTATCGCTACCAGCACCACCATCGACAGTATCAAGACCGCCACCGCCAGTGATCGTGTCATCTCCTGCGCCTGCGATAATCACATTGTCACCACTACTGCCAACAATCACGTCAGCACCAGAGCCAGTGGTTACATTTTCAATACTCGAAATTGTATCATTATCAGCTTCACTTGTGCCGCCTAAATTATCTGCCACAGTTTGCAGCGCCAAGTTAACACTTACACCCGCAGTGTCATTGGCATAAACCAATGTATCTGTATCACTACCGCCTGAAATTACATCGGCACCGAGACCACCTTCGAGTATATCATTACCGCTACCACCTGTTAGGATGTCATTGCCACCAGCACCAATTAATGTATCGTTACTGCTGCCACCATTTAGATTGTCAATACCTGCTCCACCAGTGAGTGTATCATCACCGTCATAACCAGATATTGAACTGCCAGTCGCAACGCCAGTAATGTCATCATTAAATTCTGATCCATATACATTTTCAAAATTAGAAATTGTATCACCAGTTGCATGGCCACCAGTTGCTGTTTGGGTTGCTGTTTCCAGATGTACGGTCACACCTGCGTTAGAATATATATAATCGAGTGTGTCTGTATCAGCACCACCATCGAGCACATCACCGCCATTATAACCGCGAATTCTATCGTTGCCATCTCCACCAGTAATGATGTTAACGCCATTATCACCTAACAGCACATCATTATGGGCCGAACCAATGAGGTTTTCAAAATTGCTAATATTATCCGACGTTGCATCGCCACCAATTGCGTTGCCATTGATTAAATAAACGCTCACGCCAGCACTAGAGTTTTCATAGCTTAGTGTGTCATTTCCGTCGCCACCATCAAGAATGTCGCCACTTGCGCCACCTTCAACAATATCATCGCCCAAACCCGTGGAGATGTTATTAACCAGAGCATTGCCTTGAATATTATCGGCTTCAGTTGAGCCAATTAAATTCTCAATAGAATTAATAATATCACCTTGCGCGTGGCCACCCACGCCAACAGAACCATCAGTCAAGGAAAGGGTGATGCCTGCATCAGATGCCGAATAATTTATTGTATCAAATTCTGTGCCACCATTAAGGGTGTCTGCACCCAAACCGCCGATAAAGGTATCATCACCATCATTGCCGTTTAAGGTATCATCGCCAATGCCACCATCCAGAGTATCTTGGCCATCACCACCGCTTAATGTATCATTACCTTCATTTCCATAAAGCGTGTCATTGCCTTCTTCGCCATATAAATTATCTGCTGACGCACCACCATTTAGAGTGTCATTGCCATTATAACCATACAAAGTTGAGCCAGCGTTTAACGCTGTTAAATTATCTGAATATACTGAGCCCCTTGCCGTTTCAATGGACGTTAAATCATCACCTTCAGCATGCCCACCAGTATTCACATTTGTTTGTAAATTAACAGTCACTGCTGCGTTAGAATAAGAATAGTCAATATAATCGGTGCCATCACCACCATCAACGATATCTGCGCCAAGGCCAGTTCTGATGACATCATTACCTAGACCAGCAGAGAGGATATTAACCCCCTCATCACCATAGAGATAGTCACCATAATTAGAGCCAGTTAAGTTTTCTATACTGTATAATTTATCACCATCAGCATGACCGCCTGTTAAATCATTGGTATCTAAATTTACGGACACCGCTGCATCTGAATCAGAATAATCTGCAGTATCATTACCATCACCGCCATAAAGCCTATCTGCATTTCCAAGACCACCTACAAGTGTATCATCTCCATCGCGGCCTTCTAGTCGATTACTACCATCTGTTCCAGTAATATGATCGTTATGATCTGAACCATATACAACTTCAAAACCAGCCAATGTATCGCCTTCTGCATGGCCACCAAAGCCAGTACCTGCATCCAAATCAATGGTTACCGCTGCGTTTGAACCTGAATAATCTAGATAATCGTAACCCGCGCCACCGTCAAGGTCATCAGCACCTGCACCGCCCCAAATGCGGTCATTATTTCCACCACCATCAATAGTGTCATTGCCATCATTGCCATACAGAAAGTCATTCCCCTGCTGCCCTTCAATAATCGTATCCGTAACATTAGCTCTAATAGTATCACCATCAAGGGAGCCATATATCTTCTCAATATTCAGCAAGCTATCGCCAGCGGCAAACCCACCAGAATGGACATTGGTGGCCAAGTTAATGTTCACAGCTGCAAGTGAGTTTTCATAGCTCACGGCATCAATCCCATCAGCGCCATCAATGACGTTACCATCAACGCCACTAATAATCGTATCGTCTTCAGATGTTCCTAAGAAATTTTCAATTGATGTCAGGGTATCGCCCTGCGCATCACCACCAGTTCCAACACCGTCACCTAAATCTACATTCACAGCTAACAGCGAGGCGCTATAATCCACTAAGTCTGTACCAGTACCACCATCTAAACTATCAGCTCCAGCACCACCAATAAGAGTATCGTTGCCAGATTCGCCATATAAAGCGTCACCATCATCGCCACCATATAAAGTGTCGTTGCCCGTGCCACCGAAAAGAGAATCACTGCCCGCTAAGCCCGTTAACGTATCGTCTTCTCCATTACCCCATAGGGTGTTATTATTCGCATCGCCAGTGATATTATCTGCAAAAGCTGAACCTGAAACGTCTTCAATTGTATCCAAATTATCACCAGTGGCATGGCCACCAGAAGCAGTGTCATTTGCCAAATGGATATTAATTGCGGCATCACTGTCGGAATAAGTAGCAATATCTGTATTCGTTCCACCGATTAAGTGATCGGCACCCACACCACCACGTAACGTATCCTCGCCTGAACCACCATCTAATGTATCATTACCAGCGCCACCGCTTAAACCATCGGCACCACCATTACCCGATAAAACATTATCTTCGGCATCACCAGTAATACTGTCACCACTGGCACTGCCTATAATATTTTCAATGCTGCTATATTCGTCGCCAGTTGCATCATTACTTAACCCAGTATTGGTTGATAAATTAACGATCACCGCACCAGAAGTTGAATAATTAACCGTATCTATGCCAGTGCCGCCAATATATGTATCGCTGCCCAAATCACTATGGAAGGTATCATCGCCATCGCGGCCATCTAGCGTATTGTCATCACCATTGCCAGAAATCACATCATTATAATCTGACCCAATGACATGAGATATATCTACATATGTATCGCCAAATGAGTCACTATCTGCAGCGCCAAGGCCAACCAATCCTGCCAAATCAGCTACAATTTCTTTACCCGCTGTTGAATATGAAACTGTATCATCACCCGTGCCGCCATCTAATATATCGGCACCAACACCACCAATGAGAATGTCATCATTCGCGCCACCAAACAGGCTGTCGTCGCCTTCATCGCCACTTAAAGTGTCGTTACCAGAATCGCCATATAAAAAGTCATTACCAAGGCCACCCGAAATAATGTCAGCTCCGCTTTCACCGCGTAAGGTATCCACACCGCCATTACCGCTGATTGTATCTCCTAAAAGCCCACCAAATATTTCATTATTGGCGTTATCACCCGACAGAATATCAGCTTGGCTGGAGCCTCGAATATTTTCAATGTCAATATAAGTATCGCCAAAAGCAATGCCCAAATTATTGGCGACATTTAGCATGTCAACGGTCACAGCGTCATTACCGCTATAATCGGCAGTGTCAGTATCGGCACCACCATCTAATACGTCAGCACCTGCACCACCACGCAAACGGTCATCGCCCGCGCCGCCTTCAAGCACATTGATACCCGCGCCACCAATGAGCAAATCATTACCACTACCCGTTGCAACATTCTCAATTGAGAATAATTGATCGCCAGTTGCTTCGGCTCCGCCTGTTGCAAAACCGCCCACTGGTGAGCTAATGTCAACAATCAAATCATCTGATAAACTCGTATAATCGACTGTGTCGGTATCGGCACCACCATCAAGACGGTCAGCACCTAAGCCACCAAACAAACGGTCATTACCAGCTTCGCCATATAACTTATCGTCGCCATCAAGGCCATATAATTCGTCAGCGCCTGCGCCAGCTTTAATCTCATTGGCCAAATTATCTGCAGTTAATGAGTCATCATTGCCACTACCAATTAAGTTCTCAATGCTGAAATAGCTATCACCCGCCGCGTCACCACCTGTTGAAGTGTTGGTACTCATATTTACAGTTACGGCTGCCGAAGTCGAATAATCGGCTGCGTCAATTCCTGCATCGCCATATAATCTATCGGCACCAAGCCCAGAGCGAAGAAGGTCGTCACCACCTGCACCATGCAAATCATTTGCTGCGGCATCACCAATTAAAGTATCGCCAAAGTCACTACCAATTAGATTTTGAATATTTGTAAGTTGATCGCCAAAAGCGTGGCTACCTGAACCTGCACTGCCATCTAGTGAAATAACCACAGCTTCACTGCCTGCATAGCTTGCAGTGTTGTTGCCAAGGCCACCATCAATAATATCTGCGCCATCAAGACCAATAATTAAATCGTCGCCGCCATTACTATTGATTATATTCGCGCCACTATTACCCGTAATATTATCGGCACCACTGCCAGTATTGATATTTTCAATGTTAAATAATTGATCGCCCGCAGCCAAACCGCCACTGCTTACGCTGCCATCCAATGCCACAATAATGTCATTAGTCGCGGCACTATAATCAACCAAATCGGTATCATCTTCGCCATCTATATAGTCGGCACCTAAGTCGCCTCTGATGGTATCATTACCCTCGCCTGCTTCAATAACGTTGTCGTTATCGTCACCCGCAAGGTCATCATCATCATCACTACCAATTAGGTTTTCGATGCTGTCATAGGTATCACCCGCAGCTTCGCCTGCATTTAGTAGCTCATTACCTAAATTAACTGTCACCGCATTGGCACCAGAATAGTCAGCCGTATCAGTGCCAGTGCCACCGATTAATTCATCAGCACCTGCGCCACCGTGCAATTTATCATTGCCATCGCCACCTGTTAAAATGTTATTTTGAACATCACCAATTAACTGGTCATTCTGGGCAGAGCCAACAACATTTTCAATGGTCGCATAAGTATCACCAGTGGCATCACCACCTGAACCTGCGCCTGTTTGTAAATTCACAATAACCGCTGTTGAGCCACTGTAATTTACAGTGTCATTGTCATTACCGCCAATATAAGCATCTGAGCCACCGCTAGAGTGGAAGACATCATTGCCATCATTACCGCTTAATTCATTGTCAGAAGAGTTACCTGTGATAACATCATCTTCTGTTGAACCTTCAACATCTTCAATTGAATTATAAGTATCACCAGCGGCATCGCCAAATTGGCCTGTATTGCTATCCAAATCTACCGTTACGCCAAATACACTGGCAGAATAATCAACTTTATCGTCACCTGCATCGCCGCGCAATTCATCTGCACCACCAAGCCCAATTAATGTATCTTCACCAAGGCCGCCTTCAATGCGGTTATCTTGGCCGTCACCTGTTAAATGGTCATCATTGCCAGAGCCAATAATGTTCTCGACATTAGATATATCGTCATTAAGCGCATCGCCACCAGTATTGACATTTGTCGATAAGTTAACCGTCACCAAGCTTGATGACGTGCTATAACTAACCGTGTCGATGCCTGTGCCGCCATCTAGTTCATCCGCGCCACCAAGGCCAACGAGCAAATCATTTCCCGCACCACCACTGATACTATTATCTGTAACATCACCTGTTAAAGTGTCTGCTTCATCCGAACCAATGATGTTTTCCACATCACTGATAACATCGCCAGCCGCGTCACCACCTTGGCCCGTGCCAAGTTTTAAGTTAACCGTCACGCCAAGTGTAGAATCACTATAATCCACTGTGTCATCATCACCAGTGCCGCCCATGAGCGTATCACTACCCGCACCACCGATCAGCGTATCATCGCCATCAGCGCCTTTGAGTATATTGTCCGCGCCATCGCCGATTAACGTATCGTCATTGGCACTACCTGTTAAATTTTCTATTGATGAATAAGTATCGCCTGCTGCATCACCAGTGTTTGACCCACTATTTGCAAGGCTGGCCACAACGGCGCTAGAACCTGTATAATCGGCTGTATCACTGCCTGTGCCACCAATAAGTGTATCACCAGAGGCACCACCGCGTAAAATGTCATTACCGCCATTGCCAGTGAGGGTGTTAATACCGCCGTCACCAATCAATGTATCAATATCCGCACTACCAATAATATTTTCAATGCCAGATAATGTATCGCCTTGAGCGTCGCCACCACTACCTGTTGTACCGTCTAATGCAATGGTTACACCGCTGCTTGAAGCACTATAATCGGCAGTATCAACATCGGCACCACCAATAAGTTGATCAGCACCACCAAGACCAATAAGGGTATCTGCGCCTGCTTGGCCTTCTAATATATTGGCTGAATTATCACCAATAAGCGTATCGCCATGTGAAGAACCTGAAATATTTTCAATATCAGTAAGCACATCACCTTCGGCTTCAAAATCTTCGCCCAAACCTGTGGTTAGATTTACCGTCACGCCACCAGATGCACCGCTATAATCTGCGGTATCATTGTCAGCACCACCATCTAATTCATCAGCGCCTGCGCCACCTTTTAGGGTATCATCGCCATCACCGCCAGAAAGAACGTTTACACCCAAACCACCCGCAATATTATCGGCATAATTAGAGCCAATTACATTCTCAATGTCATCAAGCTCATCATCTTCGGCATGGCCGCCAGATGCGGTATCAGCCGCTAAATCAATATTAACCAGCGAACCAGAAGCTGAGTAATTAACAGTGTCTATTCCATCGCCGCCTTGCAATAGATCGCCGCCACCGAGACCAACTAGCTTATCATTGCCTTCGCCGCCAATGAGCGTATTAATAGAATTATCACCAGTGAGCTTGTCACCTTTTGTAGAACCTGTGATGTTTTCAAAATTAGATAATACATCACCTGCAGCGTCACCAGTGGTGCCGCTATTTGAGGTTAAACTTACTGTCACGCCATCAGCAGATGCCGCATAATTAACAGTATCGTTGCCCGCGCCACCATCCAATATATCGGCGCCGCCTAGCCCTGCAATTTCATCATCTAAATTACCACCTGCAATGTTGTTAATACCAACATCACCAGTTAAAGTATCATCAAAATTAGAGCCGATTATATTTTCAATATTGTTTAATTCATCACCTGTCGCATGACCACCAGTGGCCGTATCTGCATCTAGATCAATCTCAACTCCCGCATTTGAGTTTACATAACTTGCGGTATCAATACCGGCACCACCATCAATAGTGTCTGCGCCCATACGGCCTTCAAGTGTATCAACTCCTGCACCGCCCAATAGAATATTGTCCGTTGCGTCACCAATTAGAGTGTCATTTTGAGCTGAACCTGTGAGGTTTTCAATGTTGGATAAGGTATCGCCTGCGGCATCGCCACCAATACCAACCACACCATTTAAATCTACAATCACGCCTGCGGATGAATCACTATAATCTGCCGTGTCATTATTGGCTCCGCCATCCAAGACATCGGCGCCAGCAAGACCTACTAAATTATCGTTGCCATCACCACCTTGTAAATCGTTACCCGACCCATCGCCAATAAGCGTATCGGCATGGCTTGAGCCAATTAGGTTTTCAATGCCTGTAAGTGTATCACCTTCGGCATGGCCACCAGTACCACCACCAGATGTTAAACTAACTGTAACGGCTGCATCGGAACCAGTATAATCGGCTGTGTCATCTGTGCCACCGCCACCTATGAGGATATCGGCGCCATCGCCGCCTTTAAGTAAATCGTCGCCACCGCCACCTTTAAGGGTGTTTATTTGATCATCACCAGTTAAAGTATCGGCAAAATTAGAACCAGTAAGATTTTCAATGTCAACAAAGCTATCACCAGTGGCATCACCAACGGTGCCACCCCCTGCGTCTAAACTTGCCGCCACACCAGCGCCTGCATTTTCATACGAAGCCGTGTCATTACCAACACCACCATCAAGCAGATCTGCGCCGCCAAGGCCTTCCAATATATCATTGCCCAACAGGCCTTTAAGTTCATTATCCGCTGCACTGCCCGTTAGATTGTCTTGCAAATTCGAACCAGTAACATTCTCAACATTGCTAATTTGATCGCCTTCTGCATCACCGCCAACGCCCACTGTGCCATCTAACTTAATGGTCACGCCACCAAGTGAGGCTTCATAGGAAACAAGGTCAATGCCGCCTTCGCCATCTAAAATATCAGCACCGCCAAGGCCAATCAGCGTGTCATTCATGCCACCTGCTTCAATGGTATTGTCGCCTGCATCACCTGTGAGTTGATCACTAAATGCACTGCCTTTGAGGTTTTCAATATTAAGTAAGATATCACCTTCGGCATGCCCACCAGTCGCAGGGCCTGAGCTTAAACTCACATTAACAAGTGCGTTAGAAGCCGAATAGTCGGCTGTATCATTAGTGCCAGCGCCGCCATCAAGTGTATCAGCACCTGCTAAGCCTGCCAAAATGTCTTCACCAACGCCACCTTCTAAAATATTGTCATCGGAGTTGCCATAAAGCTCGTCATCATGGTTTGACCCTATGATATTTTCGATGGAATATAATTTATCACCCGCAGCATCTGCGCCCGTGCCATCACCCGTTACCAGATCAACGATAACGCCACCCGATGAACCTGAATAATCTACTGTATCACTGCCACCATCACCATAAATAAAGTCAGCACCAACACCACCAACAATCGTATCTGCGCCATCTAGGCCGTGAATTGTATTCACCCCAGCACCTGCAGTTAATACGTCATCATGCGCACTGCCAGTTATGTTTTCAAAGCCGCTTATCACATCAAGATCAGCATGACCGCCTGAAGCTGTGTTGGCGTCAATATCAATCGTAACACCTGCATCACTATCTGTATAATCTACAGTGTCATCATTGCCAGCGCCACCATCAAGTGTATCACCACCAGCAAGGCCAGAAATAGTATCAGCACCACCTGCACCAATTAACTCATTCACACCTGCAGTGCCCGACAATGTATCATCGCCGCCAGAGCCTGTGATATTTTCAATGCTGCTAAATGTATCGCCTGCAGAATCGCCACCAACACCAGGGCCAGAAACCAAGTTAATGGTCACACCACTTGCTGAATCGGTATAATCAACAGTATCAGTACCATCGCCACCAATTAATTCATCTGCTCCGCCAAGCCCGATCAGCGTATCATCGCCATCGCCGCCTGAGAGTGTATTTGCGCCAACTTCACCTGTTAGAGTGTCATTAAATGTACTGCCGGTAATATTTTCAACTAAGCTAATCACATCATTTTCGGCATGTCCGCCAACACCTAGACTACCGTCAAGTTTAATGGTCACTCCTGCATCAGAAGCTGTATAGTCAATGGTATCTTCACCCGCGCCACCAATTAATTCATCGGCATCATCAAGCCCAATAAGCGTATCATCGCCATCACCACCGTTAATGACGTTAACGCCATCATCACCGGTTAAAGTATCATTGTGGGTGGAGCCCAATATATCTTCAATATCAATATATTCATCGCCTGCGGC
This sequence comes from Hyphomicrobiales bacterium, assembly GCA_051531935.1. Classification (GTDB taxonomy): domain Bacteria; phylum Pseudomonadota; class Alphaproteobacteria; order Rhizobiales; family OSC116; genus OCS116. The sequence continues at coordinate 28,128 of JAOPTR010000013.1, read as the reverse complement.
ATCGCCAAGCAGCCCTGTTCCTGCGCTAAGGTTTACATTAACGCCTGCACCACTTGTGGTAAATTCAACACGGTCAGTGCCCGCGCCACCATCTAAACGGTCTGCGCCTGCACCACCAATTAAACGGTCTGCCCCTGCAAGGCCTGTGAGGTCATTATCGCCCGCACTACCTGTGATAACATCATCGCCAGCACTACCAATAACATTTTCTATCGAATTATAAACGTCGCTTTGGGCATCGCCATCAGCACCCACATTTGTGGTTAGGTTAACCGTAACTTCATCAGCTGAATCGGTATAATCCACTGTGTCTTCACCGTTACCACCAAATAATTTATCAGCACCTGCGCCACCAATAAGCGTATCTTGGCCATCACCACCTGTGAGGGTATTGTTACCTGCATCGCCTGTTAAATTATCATCAAACGTACTGCCTGTGATATTTTCTATTGAATTTAAAACATCATTTTCGGCATGGCCACCTGTATTGGTACCTGCCAATAGATCAACAGTTACCGCTGCATCTGATTGAGTGTAATCGGCAGTGTCGTTACCCGACCCACCACGCAATTCATCTGCACCTGCGAGGCCTGCTAGGATATCATCACTATTGCCGCCACGAATTTCATTATCTAAAGCATTGCCTGTGAGGGTATCGGCACCGCCACCGCCTCTGATATTTTCAATATTTAAAAGTGTATCACCTTGGGCAATGTCGCCTGCTGCCGAACCTGCATCTAAATTAACAACAATATCAGCAATCGCAGCACTATAATCAACTTCATCTTCACCAATGCCGCCATCTAATATGTCTGCGCCCGAGCCACCGTCCAAAACGTCATCGCCAGCACCACCAATAAGGTGGTTAACTTGAGCGTTACCGATCAGAATGTCATTATGAGTTGAGCCAGTTGCATCCTCAATGGATATAAATGTATCGCCTTCAGCATGGCCGCCAAAGCCATTATTGTTCAGCAAGTTAACAGTAACACCAACATCTGATAGCGTGTAATCAACTAAATCGTTATCACCTAAACCGCCATCTAATTTATCAGCGCCTTCTAGGCCTGCCAAAGTATCGTTGCCTGCACCACCTTCTAAATGGTTGTCTTCAGAATCACCTGTAATCGTATCATCTTCACTGGTGCCAATTACATTTTCAATTTCAGAAAGTGTATCGCCCTGGGCAATACCACCTGTAACTGTGCCTGCATCCAAATTAACCACCACAGCGCTAGACGCACTATAGTCGACAGTATCTTTACCACCGCCACCGATCATATCATCGGCACCTGCACTGGCAATAAATGTATCTGTGCCTAAGCCACCTTCTAAACGGTTAGAGGCTGCATTGCCTTTCAGCGTGTCTGCACCCGCTGAGCCAATGACATTTTCGACATTCACAAATGTATCGCCTTGGGCTTCGCCACCACTACCAACACCTGTCAGCAAATCAATATCTACAGCAGAGCCAGAAGTTGAATAATCTAGCGTATCTGTACCCGCGCCACCATCTAAATGATCGTTACCCAAACCGCCTTTAAGCGTATCATCACCATCATCACCGTAAATTTTATTGTCAAAATTATCGCCTGTTAGCGTATCACCTTGCTCAGAACCATGCAGGTTTTCAATGTCAGTTAAAACATCACCTGTCGCATCGCCATCTGTTGCGCTGTTGGCGCCTAAATTAACAGTAACACCGAGTGCGCTGCCGCGGTAATCGGCAGTATCTTCACCTAATCCACCTAGTAAATTATCAGCACCACCGCCGCCTTTTAACACGTCGTCGCCAATACCGCCCTCAAGTTGGTTGTCATTGCCATCACCTGAAAGTGTATCAGAGCCAAGCCCACCAATGAGGTTTTCAATGTCGATTAATGTATCTCCAGCAGCATCGCCACCGGTAGCGGTATTCCCGCCCAAATCAATTTGAACACCCGCAACAGAAGTTGAATAATCTGCAGTGTCATTATCAGCACCACCATCAATAATATCCGCGCCAGCACCACCTTTAAGTAGGTCGTCGCCACCCATGCCTTCTAAACTATTGTCAAACCCATTACCCGTTAATGTATCGGCATGGCCACTGCCTTTCAGGCTTTCAATCGAGCTAAAAGTATCTCCAGCGGCATCACCACCTGTGCCAGTATTGTCTTGTAAATTAACTGTAACGCCTGAGCCACTACCCGTATAACTGGCCGTATCGCTACCGTCACCACCGTGTAATTCATCACCATCGCCACCACCAGTAAGAATGTCATTACCTTGGCCGCCAATCAGAATATTTTGGCTTGCATTTCCTGTTAAATCATCATCATTATTTGAACCTGTGACATTCTCAATGTCGATAAATGTATCATTTTCAGCATCGCCATCGGCACCAGTACCAGCGAGTAGATTTACAGTCACACCATCTGCACTGCTCACATAAGATACGGTGTCATTATCTTGACCGCCATCTAAAATATCTGCCCCTGCACCGCCGATGAGAATATCATCACCATCACCACCGCGTAGGGTATTGCTGCCAGCTTCACCAGTTAAAGTATCATTAAAAATAGAACCAGTGACATTTTCAATTGAAGAAAAACTATCATCTTGAGCGTGGCCACCAACGGCAAGCCCACTGTCTAAATTCACCACAACCATACCGCTAGATGTGCTGTAATCAGCTGTATCGCTGCCATCACCACCTGTTAATATATCGCCGCCTTGACCACCAACAAGCCTATCATTACCCAAACCACCAATTAGGTTATCAGCGCCTTGGCCACCAATAAGATCATCATCACCTGCGCCACCTGTGAGGTGGTTATCTTCGGAGTTACCTGTCAGAACATCATTATAAATAGAGCCTGTTACATGCTCGATATCATGTAAACTATCGCCATCGGCATGACCGCCAGAATAAGTATTGCTATTTAGGTTCACATCCACCGCAGCATCAGAAGCACTGTAATCGGCTATATCTTCACCAATACCACCACGTAAAATATCGCCGCCATCGCCGCCTGCAAGCGTATCATCGCCCAAACCGCCAGTGATTGTATTTGCGCCATCACTGCCTGTTAAAACATCATCACCAATACCGCCAGTTACATGCTCAATGGATACAAGTGTATCGCCCGTTGCATCACTACCGCTTGCCGCGCCCGTTTTTAAATTTATATCCAAATTGCCAAGAGCACCACTATAATCTGCAGTGTCATCGCCAGTGCCGCCGTCTAGAACGTCAGCGCCAGCACCACCCTCAAGCATATCATCGCCGCCACCAGCATAGATGTTATTACTATTGCCATCACCGCGGATAATATCATTATGCCCAGAGCCAATAATGTCTTCGATCGAGGATAATGTATCGCCATCGGCTTCGCCATAACGCGAAATATTGGCGTCTAAATCTATTTCAACACCAACACTAGATTGGCTGTAATCGGCACTATCTTGGCCTGCGCCACCGATAAGCGTATCGGCACCTAAACCACCGCGTAAATTATCATCACCAACATTACCACTTAGGACGTTGTCGTTATCATCACCAATAATGTCATCGTCAAAACCAGATCCAGTGACATTTTCAAAATTCTGCACACTATCGCCATCAGCATGACCGCCAGAAAAACTATTTGCATCTAAGTTAACAGCCACTGCTTGGTCAGAATCCGAATAATCTAATGTATCCGTGCCGCCGCCGCCATCTAAGGTATCGCCACCATCACCACCACTGATTATGTCATCGCCAAAACCGCCATCAATTTCATTAGCATTTGCATCACCAACAAGTGTGTCGGCATGTCCAGAGCCTTCTAAATTTTCTATTGAGTCAAATGTATCGCCAACGGCATCACCCGCGGTGCCACTATTTGTACCAAGGTCAACTTCAACACCATTAACAGAAGAAGCATAACTTGCTGTGTCAGACCCTAAGCCACCTATTAATTGGTCAGCGCCGGCGCCACCTTCAAGTGAATCATCACCAAGGCCGCCCTCTAGCTTATTGGCTGCTGTGCTGCCAACAATTGTATCACCTTGATTTGTGCCAATTACATTTTCTATTGAAGTGAATGTATCGCCTGTTGCATCACCTCCACTGCCAGTACCCAAAGTCAGGTTTAAATTCACCGCAACGCCTGCACCTGCATAACTTGCCGTATCTATACCTTCGCCACCTTGCAACTGGTCACTACCCGCGCCGCCCATCAGAACGTCGTCGCCAGCACCACCTTTAAGCAGATTATCGCTGCTATTGCCTGTCAAAATATCTGCTTGGCTAGAGCCAACAAGGCTTTCTATCGAAATTAATTGATCACCAGCAGCATCACCGCCCGCGGCTGTGCCTGCATCTAAATTGACCTGCACACCAAATAAGGAGTCTTTATAAGTGGCTATATCATCGCCTGTGCCACCATCTAAAATATCACTGCCAGCACCACCTTCAAGATAATCAGCACCTGCACCACCGATCAAATGATTATCACTGCCGTTGCCGATCAGTCTGTCACCATAATCAGTGCCTGTTACATTTTCGATCGAAACATAAGTATCGCCTTCGGCATTGCCGCCTGTACCCACGCCATTTAGCAAATTTACTTCAACATTCGATGAGGAAAGGCTATAATTTACAGAGTCAGTGCCAGTACCGCCATCTAATCTATCAATGCCTTCCATAGCATATAATGTATCAGCGCCAGCACCACCACGCAAAATACTGCCTGTAGATGCGGCTGTTAGTGTATCGCCAAACGCGCTGCCTTCAACGCTTTCGATGCTAATTAGTGTATCACCTGTGGCATCACCACCAGTGAGGACATTTGTCCATAAGTTAATATCTACCGCTTGGTCCGAATCTGAATAGTCGGCTAAATCTGACCCTGCGCCACCATCCAAAATGTCGGCACCATCGCCACCGCGTAGAGTGTCATCTCCTAAGCCGCCATAAATCTCATTAACATTATCGTCGCCTTGCAGCGTGTCATCATAATCAGAGCCAATGATGTTTTCAATATTAGTGATTTGATCACCCGCCGCATCACCCGCATCGCCACGGTTTTGCGATAGGTCTACAGCCACGCCATAACCAGCTGTGGCATAAGAAACCACATCTATACCGCCGCCGCCATCTAATTGGTCAGCACCCGCGCCGCCTTCGAGCGTATCGTTGCCTAGACCACCTTCAAAAATATTATTACTGTCATTACCGATTAATATATCATCTTCATTAGAACCAATGATATTTTCAATTGATATCAGTTCGTCGCCTTGGGCTTCACCGCCTGTGAAATTATTGGTTTGCAGGTTGATATTCACTGCAGTTGAGTTGGAATAATCAACACTATCGAAGCCATCGCCACCGTCTAATCTATCAGCGCCTGCACCACCAACTAAAAAGTCATCACCTGCTTGGCCGTATAATTTATTATCAGCACCATCACCAACGAGTGTGTCGGCATATTTGGAGCCTTTAATATTTTCAATACTGGTCAAATCATCACCAGCGGCATGCCCACCAGAATGAATGTTATTTGCCAAATCTACATTTACAAGGCTATTAGATGCACTGTAATCGACAGTGTCTTCGCCTGCTCCGCCATCAAGATCATCAGAACCTAAACCACCAGCTAAGGTGTCTGCACCCAAACCACCAGTTAATTCGTTGTCGCTATCATTACCCGTTAAAGTGTCATTAAAATCTGAACCCAGAATATTTTCAATTTCAGAAAGCACATCACCTTGGGCATCGCCGCCAGTGCCTGTACCCGATTTTAAATTTACATTCACACCTGCTTGGCTAGTTGTATAATCCACAACGTCAACACCATCACCACCAGAAAGTTTATCTGCGCCTAAACCACCAGTTAAAATATCATTGCCGTCGCCCGCATCAAATTCATTATCAAGGTCATTACCAATAAGAGTGTCGTCAAAATCTGTGGCTATAATACCTTCAACATTAGACAATACATCGCCTGCGGCATCACCACCGAGGCTTATATTTGTATCTAGATTAATTTGGATGGCCGTTGCACTGTCCGAGTAATCAACAATGTCACTACCTAGACCTCCATCAATGGTATCAGATCCCAAACCTGTTTTAATCAGGTCATCACCCGCACCACCATCAATGATGTTGTCATTTGCATCACCGATCAGAATATCATCATGTGCTGAACCCGTAATATTTTCAATATTTGCATAAGTATCGCCAAAACTATCGGCAGGTTGTTGGGCTTGCGTTCCAGAAGTGGCGGCATTACCGCCCACGCCAGCAGCTAGATCTACCTTAACACCAAGTGCGCTGTCTTTAAAAGCCACGGTATCGCTACCAACGCCACCATCTAGAGCATCCGCACCTTTACCGCCTGTTAAAATATTATCAGCAGCATCACCTGTTAAAGTGTCATTATAATTTGAGCCTTCCAAATTTTCAAAATTCGAAATCACATCTTCCTTGGCATATCCACCTGTCGCCGTATTGGCTAACAAATTAATATTCACCGCTTCATGTGATATCTTATAAGACAATGTATCATTGCCAGTGCCACCATCTAAAGAATCTGCACCAATGCCTGCATATACTTTATCATCGCCAGCGCCTGCGGTAACATTTGTGCCTGGAGGGTTGCTCCACAATACAAAAACAGGTTCTTCAGTGGCTTGGTCAACATAAGTGGCATCTGCTGCACTATTCACTTCGCGCACACCAAACCGAGCGGTTGCTGATGTTGATGAAGTCACAGTTTGCGCTTCATTGGTAACCGTATAAACCAAATTCAAAGTAAATTGATCTAAAAAGCCACTCGGATCAGCAACAGTGCCTTCTTTGGGGATTGCGTAACGCAATTCAACAACCAAAAGATTCGGATCATTCGCATCTGGTATAACCGTAAATGTACCGCCATTTTGCTCAATCGAATTATTGATATAATAACCCTCTGGCAGACCAGATATAGTCACTTCAGTCGGAATCCACCCGCCTTCTGGTGTTTCAACTCTAATTTCTAAACGGCGGCTTGATGTGCCCTCAGGCATTTTTAAATCATCATCGGCATAGATAATGTCATTTGACGCCGTACCGCTGATTCTTTCAACTTGTGCTTGCACCGAATAACTCGTATCCGTCACCGCTTTGGCAACGGCCGATTGAGATCTTATTAAATTTGTGCCATCAGCTAATATTTCTGAGCTTTGTCCATGCACGCCCAATAGGTCAATTTCAACCAATGAAACTGGCAGCGAGATCGACCCTTCACTTGAAGGCGCAGAAGCGCTCTGCGCATCTTCTTCAATAGCATCCGAAACTTTTTCATTCACTTTGCTGGCAAAAGATTCGTCTTCACTTGTGCCTGCACCACCTTTGTCACCATCATGTGGTGATTTGGTTTCAAATTCACCTTTTTGAACTTCAATAGCTTCAATATTTTGGCTGTCACTATCGGCATCGCCACCCTGATCCTCAGCTTCACTGCTGGTAAAATTGGCCGATATTACCTCAACAGCATTATATTCCCCAACCTTTGAAAATAGAAAATCAGTGCTGACATCCATGTCATCAAAAGACAGCTGCATTTGCTCGTCAGAGGCCATTTGCAGACCAAAATCAAGCAAGATAATCTTTGAACCATCTTCAAATGTGATGATTAAATCTACATTCTCAATTTCAACTTTGACATCATCCAAATTGAACGCAAATTTTAAATTCTTTTTGCCAACCAATGAAACGACATCAGTCACACCAGGGTCTGGTTTTCCAATGAGCGTTTGATCAGCAACTTTGGTATCTAAATCACCAAGGCTTGCAAGTTTCATTGGAGCGTCTTGTTCTGTCGCATCTTGCTCAGGAGTATCTTGCGCCACAGCATTTTCTGGGGCGGCAACATCTTGTGGCTGCTGGTTTTCATCGGCAACTATGTTAGGCTTATTGGCCTGTTTATTTTCAGTATCTGTTTCGCTCATTATGTCCAGCGCTTCCCTCAAAACAATTATGATTTTTTATTAAAATCAATTACCTGTCGACGACAAGGCTTGTTAAAAGCCTGTCAGCAAGTTGCAATTGCTTATATCTCACACGATATTTTTGGTACTTATTACTAATTAGATCTTGATTCGCACTTAGCAATTGGGCTTGTGCGTCTAGCAATTCAAAAATGGTTAAAACCCCCTCTTTAAATTGCTCAGTGTTAAGCTCAACCACCTTATTTGCAGCTTTTAAGCGTTTGGCAAGCAGGGCATTTTTCTTTGCGCTGGCTCTTTGGTCGCTATCTGCATTGCGCATGTCTTGTTCAAAATTCTTTTGTTTTTTGCGCAACAGAGCGCGGCCTTCACGAATCTGAGCTTCAACACGTTTTTGTTCTGCTTCTTTAAGGCCACCATCAAACAACCGATATTTAAACGATAAGTCGACCCGCAAATCAGTAACAGGATCGTTTTCACCGCTGATGTTTTCTTTGTAATCGGCCAAGGCACCAAGTTTAAAAATTGGCAAACGAGATGCCTGAATAGAACCGAGCTTGCTATCAAGGGCTTCAATGTCTTTGCGAATGGCGCTTAATTCATATTTTGTTTCAAATAAATCTTGGTCATCTACAGCAAAATTAGCTTTTTCATAGGCCGATAACCTTGGCGGAGCTTGTAGGTTTTTAGGGTAGAAGTCAGTTATTTTCTTAAAGCCTTCACGCGCAGTTTCGTAATTAGCTTTCAAATCCACATAAGAAGCGCGGGCATTCTCTAACCTTGCTTCAACCTTTTTAAGGTCTGCAACGCTCGCATTGCCCTCTTCTTGGTTGATTTTCACAAGATTTCTAAATTTATGAATTTGCACAATGTTTTTATTGGTAATCCGAGCCATATCACGCGTTTCCAAAACGTCTAAATAGGAATTGGTCAAATCTAACAGAATTACATCAGCTTTATCTTTGGCGCGCAGTTTAGCCGCTTCATATGAAGCTTCGGATTGCTCTACATCCTTACCGCGTTTGCCAAAGTCAAAAATAGTTGTGTTTACAGCAACAGAAGCTTCTTTTCTGATGATACCAATGGTATCGCCAGCTTCTTTATACACACTTTCTGGGCCACCATTTAATTTCACATCAATGGTTGGCCAAAATTTTGCCATGCTAATATCGACACCATATTTGGCCTGCTCTTCGCGGGCATTATATATTTCGATGTCGGGATTTGTGGTTAAAATTTGGGTTGCAACAAATGACAAAGTCATGCGTTTCATATCGCCCGCTTGGTACAGGTTTTTATTCATTTTATCAATGGCTTGAGGGTCTAAGACCACATCGTCTTGGACAGAGTTCTTGCCCGTTTGAGTCAACGGTTCAAGCGTGGTAACTTCAACTTTATTGGTCGCGCAAGATGTAACCATCAGGGCTAAAAATATAAGTAAAAAATAGTTTTTAAATTGTTTTAAACACATACAATACTATCAAATAAAATTTCAACTAAGTTCGGAGTAAACAATTATAGTTAATTTACCCTTAATAAACGTGTTTCTTACTGCGTAAAAAAATCGAAAAAATCTAGATGTTTATCCTCTGAAATAATAATTCTTTATATATTTCAATAGCTAATTTTATTTATTAATTACATAGTCTATAAATTAACAGGCTTTAACAATTCGTAGTATTTATAGAAAATTAACTATGCAATTTAATTAATTTTACCCTCAAAATTTTGACCGATAATTCACAAAGTTAAGCATTGCAAATTGTACAAAATAAACACCTAGTCTTATTGCCGACAAATATTTTTAAGCTATGCTGATAATATGGAAAATAAAAATATGATTGATAATCTAGCGCAACGTACCAAAGCCCTAAAACCTAGCCTCATTCGAGAAGTGGCTGAAGCGGGGCTTAAGCTGCAAAATACCATGGATAAGAGCAGCGGGCAAAATGACATCACACCCTTATGGTTTGGCGAAAGCGCATGGCCGTCACCTCAGTTATGTGTAGATGCTGCTGTAGGTGCATTGCAAAATAATGACCATTTTTATCAGCCCAATAGCGGCAAAATGACTTTTCGTGAATCAATATGTAATTACCAAACCAGACTTTTGGGCAAAAAATTCGAAACCAATCGCATTACTGTCACGGCATCCGGCATGCAAGGTATTGCATTGGTGGCGCAAGCATTGGTTTCACAGGGCGATAAAATAGTCTGCATCGAACCCACATGGCCAAACGTCATAGAAGCGTTTAGGCTTTCTGGCGCGCAAATCAGCACGCAAAATCTAGAAGTTAAAAATGGAAAATGGGCGTTAGATTTGGATAAGTTCATAACGCTTTTAACCCCCGACACCAAAGCCGTGGTGATAAATTCACCGCACAACCCCACAGGTTGGACAATGCCACAGGACGAAATGAAAACCCTGTTCGAACATTGCCAAAAACACGGCATTTGGTTGGTTTCGGACGATGTATATGCGCGGCTTTACCAACATGGCAATTGTGCGCCATCCTTTATGCAATGGGCAGATGAGAATGACCGCGTCATTTCAATTAACAGTTTTTCCAAAGCATGGTCGATGACGGGGTGGCGCTTAGGCTGGGTATGCGCTCCAAAGCAATTAGAGCAAACCATGGCCATGTTGACCGAATTTAACATTGCAGGCCCCGCTGGTTTCATACAACAAGCGGGCATAAAAATGCTTGATGAGGGGGAGGATGAAATCACTCTGCTAAAATCAAGGCTGGTAGATGGCTATGCGATCGCTGCCGAAAAATTACAAGCCATGCGGGGGGTGGAATTTATCCAACCCGATGGCGCATTTTATTGCTTCTTTAAAGTCAACGGCATGAAAGATAGCCTTACCACCGCCAAAAACTTACTTAAAGTTGCCCAAGTAGGCGTGGCACCTGGGGCAGCTTTTGGCCAAGCAGGCGAAGGTTATTTACGCATTTGTTACGCCCAACCACCAGAACTTTTAGCCAGTGCGTTGGAGCGTATATCTGCAGGAATAGCCGAAGCGAAAGCCTAACCATTAAGCGGTTAAATGTGAATAATGCCAACGCAAATGTTTTTCCATAAAGCTACTTAAAAAGTAAAAACCATGATCATAGCCTTTATGTTCGGTGAATTCGAGCGGATAGCCAACTTCTTGAGCTGCTGCCATTAAATTTTGTGGTTTTAATTGCTCATCCAAAAACTCGTCATCTAAGCCTTGGTCAATTAAAATAGGTGTTTTTGTTTTTGCATCTGCCATTAACAGCGTGGCGTCATATTGTTTCCAAGCGTCACGATTTTTGCCCAGATAATGAGTAAAGGCTTTCTTACCCCATGGGCAGTTAGATGGGTTGCTAATTGGCGAAAATGCCGAAATACTCATATAAGTATCGGGGTTACTAAGCCCCAAGGTCAGTGCACCATGGCCACCCATAGAATGGCCAGAGATTGAACATTTGTCAGTAATCGGAAAATTATCAGCGATCAAACGTGGCAATTCACTCACCACATAATCGTACATTTTATAATGTTTTACCCATGGCTCTTGCGTGGCGTTTAAATAAAACCCTGCGCCTTTGCCCATGTCATAGCCTTCATCATCGGCCACATCATCACCACGTGGCGAGGTATCACAAACCACGATGGCCATGCCAAGCTCGGCAGCCATGCGTTGACCACCAGCTTTTTGCATGTAGTTTTCATCGGTACATGTTAAGCCAGAAAGCCAATAAAGCACGGGCACTTTGCCACCATCATTCACTTGAGGTGGCAAAAAAATGCTAAAATTCATCTCACAATTTAAGCTGCTAGATGTGTGTTTATAACGCTTTACCCAACCGCCAAAACACTTATTATTACCAATATTTTCCATAATCAAGCACCTTATGAATGTTTAAAATGCACAACAGAACGAATGCTCTCGCCAGAATGCATTAAATCGAAAGCGCTATTAATGTCTTCTAGCTCCATTGTATGGGTGATGAAATCATCTAATTTAAATTCACCTGCTAAATAGCGTTCAACATAATCTGGCAATTCGCTGCGGCCTTTCACGCCACCAAATGCTGTGCCGCGCCACACGCGCCCCGTGACAAGTTGGAATGGTCGTGTCGAGATTTCTTGCCCTGCCCCTGCAACGCCAATAATTACGCTTTCGCCCCAACCTTTGTGGCAACATTCAAGCGCACTGCGCATGGTGTTTACGTTGCCAATACATTCAAAGCTATAATCAACGCCGCCATCTGTTAGCTCAACAATCACATCTTGAATCGGCTTGTCATAATTTTTAGGGTTGATGCATTCTGTAGCGCCAAGCTCTTTTGCCAATTCAAATTTACGTTCATTAATATCAATAACCAAAATTTTACTGGCTTTTGCCATGGTGGCACCAATCACAGCACTAAGGCCAATGCCACCTAGACCAAAAATAGCCACAGTCGCGCCTTCTTCAACCTTGGCGGTATTCATCACCGCGCCAATGCCTGTTGTTACGCCGCAACCAAGCAAGCAAACTTCTTCAAGCGGTGCGGTTGGGTTAATTTTAGCCAATGAAATTTCGGGCATAACCGTATATTCACTAAAAGTCGAGCAGCCCATATAATGAAAAATGGGTTCGCCATCTTTATAAAAGCGGGTTGTGCCATCGGGCATCAGACCTTTGCCTTGGGTTTCGCGAATTTTTTGGCAAAGGTTGGTTTTGCCAGATGTGCAAAATTTGCATTCGCCGCATTCAGGCGTGTAAAGCGGAATCACATGATCACCCACACTGACACTGGTCACGCCTTCGCCCACTTGCTCTACAACACCGCCACCTTCATGGCCTAAAATAACCGGAAAAATTCCTTCTGGATCGTCGCCAGACAAAGTAAAGGCATCGGTATGGCACACGCCCGAAGCCATAATTTTAATCAGCACTTCACCTGCTTTTGGCAACATAACATCAACAGTTTCAATGCTTAACGGGGCGCCCGCTTTCCATGCCACTGCGGCTTTTGATTTTATAAATCCAGTTGTCATTTTTATTCCTTTTTAAATAATTTGAAACCACCCTAGTTTATTTCTTAACAAGTGATAATATACCTAATTGGTAATTCATTTTTACTGTGTGGTAACAATAAGGGCAATAATATGCAAATTTGGGATGGTGTGAGTGAATTTGTGGCGGTAACAGAAACCGAAAGCTTCACAGCTGCGGCTAAACAAATGGGCATATCCACCGCTCAAGTCAGCCGACAAGTAAGCGCATTAGAGGAAAAGTTAAAAATAAAATTGCTTTACCGTACCACCCGCAAGGTTTCACTTACCGAAAGTGGCGCTATATATTATGAACATTGCCGACATATATTGGACAGCCTGTCAGAAGCCGAACAAATTGTCACCAATTTGCACGATACATTGCGCGGCAAAATTCGCATCACCGCCCCGATAACTTATGGCGAGGAAATCATCCTGCCTATTATAAGTGATTTCCTTGTCAAATATCCCGAAATAGAAATTGACCTCGATTTAAGCAACCAGCGCCTAGATTTATTGGATGATGGTTTTGATTTGGCCATTCGCTTGGGCATGCTTAAAGACTCGCGCTTCATCGCGCGCAAATTAGCCTCTCGATATATTAAAGTGTGTGCTTCGCCTGATTATATAGAACGTTATGGCATGCCCAATTTGCCTAGTGAGTTGGCAAACCACAATTGCCTTATTGGCACAGCAGATAGGTGGCATTTCCAAACCAAGGGCAAAACCACTCAGATAAATGTAAGTGGCAGTTTACGCTGTAACAGTGGTTATGGCTTAGTAGACGCGGCCATAAAAGGCATCGGCTTGGTACAGCTGCCACATTATTATGTGCAGTCTTCAATAGACAGCGGCAAACTCATACCCATGTTAGAGAAGTTTCAAGAAGCAGATGAAGGCATTTGGGCGGTATATCCAGATAAGCGTTACCCGCCATTTAAGATTAAAGCCCTCATTAATTTTATATTGGAAAGATTGGACCAAAAGCCAATCTAGAGGTCATTAAACAATTCAGGTAAGTTGCGCAAATGTGCCGACACGTTTTCAGCAGGCGAGCCTTCCCCATATTCTATCCAATTTTCAAAACCAACCCGAATGGTTGCCATAGACACAGCTGCAATTTGCATAGGCAGCGGGCTTTCATTGGCACAATTCAAACGTATTTTTAACAATTCCGCAAAATGCATTTCATATTCATGAAAAGCCGCCATTCTTAAATTCAATAGCTTTGGATGCTCAAAAGAAAGTTTGTGCAGCTTTAACATATATTCCCTATCAGTATCAAAATCATCTAATTGAGACATAAATATCGTGATTATATCTTCCAATAACGGGGTATCACTGTTCAAAAAACCTTCAACGAAGCCAGGCTCGAACTCCAAGGGTGGCGGTACATATACTGCTTCTTTATAAGGAAAATAGTTAAAGAATGTGCGTGGGCTAATGCCAGCGGCATCGCTTATCATTTCGGTGGTTACGTTGTCCAGCCCATGCTCCACCGCCAAGTCAATGGCCGCGCGGCAAATGGTGTCCGCAGTTCGTTTGCGGCGTCTTTCTCTCAAACTTGACATAAGGGTACCCCTAACTTATAACCTGCACAATATGCAATTATTGCACAAACTGCAATTAAAATAATTTATTAACTTGAATATGATAATCTAACTCCCATATAGATCGAAACGAACTTAAATAAGGCAACATTCACTATGCGCGCACTCAAATCATACGGCATCGCAGGCATTCTCATTCTCGCTGGTGCGCTATGGCTCGGCACTGGTCTTTTTTTAAATGGTGGCAATGGCCCCACAGATGGTGAAGTGACTGTTGTCAGTGCACTAGAAGGTAAAGATGGCGGCCCACTTACCAGTGTTGTTGAAGCCACTGGCATTGCCAAAACAGTTCATCACGAACATGGCATAGATGATCCAGCTTTGTCCATTGCAGAACGTACACAATTGATACTTGCCGAAACAGGCGCAAAACAATCTGTAAGAATTCGCCGCTTTAACCTAGAAGCCATGCCACTAGAAGTGACTTTACGTGGCCACACAGCCGCCAAAGCATCAGTTAAGGCCACATCACAAACCGCCGACACCATCATCACAGTAGATGTAAAAGAAGGCCAATTGGTCAAAATAGGCGATCTAATTTGTAGCCTAGACAATGGCACACGTTTGGCAAGTGTCGAACAAGCCAAAGCTGCAGTGTCTCAAGCAAAAGCTGGCTTAAGCCAAGCGCAGGTGAGCTATAAAAGCAACCAAGCATTGCTTAAAAAGAAATTGGTATCTCAAAATAGTGCCGAAGGTGTTATCGCTCAATTGCGCAGCGCCGAAGCAAACCTACAAGCGGCTGATGTTGCACTTAGCAACCGCCAAGTCGAATTAGAAAATACCAAAATCAAAGCCACTGTGCCTGGCGTTATCCAACGTCCATTGGCCGAAGTTGGCGACCAAATGAACAAAGGCGGCTCATGTGCTTCTATTGTTCAGTTAGACCCTATGGTTTTCATCGGCTCTGTGCCGCAAGCCCGCATAGATTTAGCACGCATTGGTTTAGACGCTAAAATCACCACCATTAATGACAAAAAAGCTGATGGCAAAGTGAGCTTCATTTCAGTTACTGCCAATGCAGCAACCCGCAGTTTTGCGATTGAAATTGAATTTCCAAATCCAGGTGGTTTAGTATTAGATGGCCTCACAGCCGAAGCCGAAGTTAATTTAGGCAACATTCCAGCGCACTTCATTCCGCAATCTATTATGACATTAGATCAAGACGGCAATTTAGGTGTGCGTGCGGTTAAAGACAATGTGGTTTCATTCCACCCCATCACCATTTTAAAAGACACAAATGGTGGTGTGTGGGTAACGGGGCTCGAAAATTCAATCGACATTATTATACTTGGCCAAGAATATGTAAAAGCCGGTCAAGTTGTAAATGCAAGCCCTGAAGAGGTTCAATCATGATTAATTTCATTGAAAACATACTGCGCATGCCCAAAGTGGTCATGACAGTTATGATGTTGCTTCTAGTGGCGGGTGGTGCAGCTTATGTATCATTGCCTAAAGAAAGCTTCCCCTCAATTGACATCCCGTATTTCTACGTATCTGTGGCTCAAAAAGGCATTTCACCAAAAGATGCCGAGCGTTTGCTAGCCAAACCGATTGAAGATCGTTTAGATGCACTAGATGGCCTTAAAAACATCAGCTCTACATCGACCACAGGCCATGTTTCTGTATTTCTAGAATTTGATGTAAATGCCGATAAAGATGAAGCGCTTACGGACATACGCGATGAGCTAGACGGCATCAATAATGAATTACCTTCAGATGCTGACGACGTTCAAATCAACGAAATCTCATTTACCGATAGGCCTGTACTTTCGGTTGCCATCTATGGCGATATACCAGAACGTACTCTCATTAAACATGCCAACGAGCTAAAAGAAGTTCTTGAAGGCTTGGCGAATGCTCAATCTGTTACCATTTCTGGTGACCGCGAAGAAGTGCTCGAAGTGCGCATAGACCAACTACGCCTCGAAGCTTATGACCTAACTGCACCTCAATTATTGAACGCATTGGCTACCAATAACGCCATGGTTGCAGGTGGTACATTAGATAGTGGCCAAGGTTCATTTAATGTCGAAGTGCCTGGCCTAATTGAAAATGCCCAAGATGTATTTAACATGCCGCTTAAAACGGTTGGCGATACAGTGGTTACCTTTGGCGATGTTGCAAGCGTAACTCGTACATTTAAAGACGCCACTCAATATGCTTATGTAAACGGCCAACCTGCCATTACCATTGGCGTGTCTAAGAAATTAAACACCAATCTTATTGAAGTTGCGCAAGAAATTCGCTCAGCCACAGAAGAAGTGGTGAAAGACTGGCCTAAAGGCATTTCATATTCTTATTTGCTTGATCAATCTAAAAGTACCGAAAGCCTATTTAGATCACTAGAAGCCACCGTATTAACAGCTGTTGTTTTGGTGATTGTAATGTGTATCGCTTTCCTAGGCGTGAGACCTGCTATTCTTATTGGTATGTCCATTCCAATCTCATTTATGATGGCCTTTATGGTGCTCGATTTCATGGGCATGTCTGTAAATATTATGGTTATGTTCGGTTTGGTAATTGCCGTGGGTGTGTTGGTGGATGACCCAATTGTGGTGGTCGAATATGCTGAACGGAAACTCATGGAAGGCGTATCTAAAAAACAAGCGTTTATTTTGGCCGCTCGTAAAATGTTTATACCTGTTGTTTTTGCCACAGCCACCACGCTAGGTGCTTTTGTGCCGTTGCTGTTCTGGCCAGGTATCATTGGTAAATTTATGTCATACCTGCCCATCGTGGTTATTGTTGTGATGACAGCGTCACTTATTTCTGCGTTGGTTTTCATGCCCGTGATTGGTGCTTTCATTGCTAAAAATGATGTAACAGATGCCGAAAAAGAAGCTGCCGATATTGTTATGTATCCAGAAAAATTCCACCCGAGCAAAGTTGGTGGTATTGTTGGCTCATATGTACGCATGATGGCGGTTCTACTTCGCCATCCACTCATCACCCTCACGGTTGGTTTTGCCATCGTGGCCGCAGGGTTTGTCGCTTACATTCAAAACCCCACAGGTACCGAAGCATTCCCTGCTTCTGAACCTGAATATGGCACAGTGTCTGTTGTTACCCGTGGCAATTATTCGCCAATCGAAGTGCGTGATCTATTGCTCGAAGTGCAAGATAAAGTGCTACAAGTGCCAGGTGTGCAAGATGTAATTATGTCCTTTGGTGGTGGCGATGGTTCACCTCCTGATACCATCGGTAATTTACAACTACAGCTACAATCATGGGAAAAACGTGTTCCTGCTGCAAAAATATTTGAAGATATACGTGGCCGCGTGGCTGATATATCTGGCCTTGAGGTGCAAATTTCTCAACAAGAAGATGGCCCTCCTGCCGGTAAAGATATTAACTTAAGAGTTGAAACAACAAATTATGATGAACTGATCGCATCGGTCACTAAAATCAGAAATTTTGTTGAAAATGAATTAGGCGATACGATCGACCTTGAAGATGGCCGCCCTGCCCCAGGCATTGACTGGAAGCTAACCTTCGACCGTGCTGAAGCTTCAAAATTCGGCATTGGCATCAGAGACATTGGACCATATATTCAATTGGTCACTGGTGGTGTGAACATTGGTTCTTACCGTCCGTCAGATGCTGTTGATGAATTAGACATCATGGTTCGTTTGCCCAAAGAAGATCGTAATTTCGAAGCGTTAGATGACATTCGTATCATCACTGCAAAAGGTCTAATTCCAGTTTCTAACTTCATCACCCGTAAGGCTGTTCCAAAAGTTGGCAACATCACAAGACGTAATGGTATTTATGCCATGACAGTTGCGGCCAACTTGGCCGATGGCGTGGCTTCTGATGAAAAAATTAAACTGGTACAAGAATGGGATGCTGCACAAACATGGCCTGGCGATTTAAAAATCGTTTATGGTGGTGCCGCCGAACAAACAGATGAAACCAACGCCTTTATCATTAAAGCGTTTGGCGCAGCAATGTTCCTCATCTTCCTGATTTTGCTTTTAGAATATAATAGTTTTTATCAGGTATTTGTAACGCTCACGACCGTGATTATGTCTATCTCTGGAGTGCTAATCGGCATGCTGATTACGGGTATGACATTCTCAGCCATTATGACTGGTTTGGGTATTGTGGCGTTAACAGGTATTGTGGTTAAAAACGGCATTGTGTTGATTGATACCTATAATGAATATAACCGCGAGCAACAAGTTGAGCCTGTTAAGGCCATGCTCATCACCGTGGCACAACGTATTCGCCCCGTATTGCTTACAGCCATTGTAACCGCGCTTGGTGTATTGCCAATGGCGTTTAACATCGAGTTCGATTTTATACGTCGTGAAGTGGTTTTAGGTGGCCTAGCGGGTACAATCTTTATCCATCTATCAGCTGCTTTGGTATCTGGTTTGCTTTTCTCCACTGTACTTACATTGGTTATGGTGCCTGTAATGATCACCGCACCGTCAGTGATTAAAGCTAAAATCACAAGCTACCGTTTATGGATATGGCTTGTTAGTAAACTCCGCCGCAAACAAGTTATTGTGGTGCCAGAAGAAGAGTTTACCGAAATTGAAGCCAACGCAGAAGCCGAGACAAAGGGAATAACTGCCAAGTCCACATCGTCCGATGACGAAGTTGACCGCAGCAAAGAGCCAGAGTTAAGCGCAACAGACAAAGTTGAAAAATCAGCAAATGATGAAAAAGCTTTAGACGATGAGCTAGACGACAAAAAGCGCGCAGCTGCCGAATAGTCCAAACAATCAAACCCTTCGAAACAATGTTTTCGCAGGGTTTTTCTTTGCCCAAATTAGCGTTTTAAGTCATATTTTTTGTGCCATTTTTTGGGGTTCACATAGGTAAACAGGCCATTTTTCACACCTGTTAACGTGCGCAACATCTCGGTGCGTATATAAGGCGTTTTACATAGAATACCAAAAGTTTTATCCCGCACCCATGCGGCAGTCTTGCTGTCCGATTGAAAAAATGGTGTCAGCAATCTGCTAGCAATTTGGTAAAAACCAACATGGCTTTTTCGCGCTTTATTATACTGATAAAGCGCATCGTTTACACCTTCGTCTTGCCTTAAACAATCAGCAAGCGTCCACGCATCAACCAAACCTAAATTACCGCCTTGCCCCAATTGTGGGCTAGTGCAATGGGCACTATCACCAATAAACACCAAGCGGTCATAATTCCATTTTTTCATAATCACATCATTATATTGCGAAAAACTCAAATCATCGACACTGTTAAACTGCATCACATAAGGCGCGAGCTCTGGCCAATATTGCGACACGCGTTCCTGCCAAGGGGCAAGCCCTGCTTCTCGCCATTTTGGATATTCCCTTGCAGGCAAGCTCCAAAAGAATGCGGCTGTCTGCTTTTGCGCAACGGGTTCTTTGCCAATGGCCAACATGCCAATCATCACCCCTGCACCCGCGTATTTTTGCAAAAGAAAGTCGGTGCAAAAATCTTGGTTGTTATCCTCCAGCACACCCCATACAGCGCCATATTTATATGGTTTGTTATATTTTATATCGCCATGAACATCGCGTAATGGTGAGCGCATGCCACAAGCATCCACTACCAAATCAAACGCCCCAAATTCCTGCCCATTTTTGGCAATAATATAACGCCCTTCGCTGTTAATACGTGTATCGGCAATTTCGCAATCGGTCACAATCGGTATATTAAGTCGCTTCACCTCATTATAAAGCAAAAAGAACAAGGCACCGCGATGAATGCCCAACCCAAATACATGATCATTTAGGCTTTTATAACTAATGTCAAAAATCGTACTTCCGTTAACATCTTGACCATAAAGATTGTGAATTTTTGCGCCCATTTCAATGGCTTCATCATCTAACCCCAAAGCTGCCAAAACTGCCAATCCAGTGGGCTGCAATAATATGCCAGCGCCCAAAGGCTGCGGCTTTGCAAACCGTTCAAATAATGTGACATCATGGCCATCTTTGTGCAGGAATGCTGCCAATGCCAAGCCAGATGTACCCGAGCCAATAATGGCCGTTTTTTGTTTATGAATCATAATTAAAAGCTTAAACAAAACTGCCTAAAATGAAAAGCCAACTTTTCTATACTTGCTATTTTTAGAATCCTCCTCTATCGTGTTAACGATAATACAGATTCATTTTTAACAAGAGTAACTATCATGTCTTCAACAGCAATGCGCCCAGGCCAACCTCGCCGCCAAACATTACCCGGACAAGTTTCCGAAATTATTATTATTGATAAAGATGGTAAAAACCGCTCATGTATTTATGAAACGGGTGACCTGATCGAAGCGCCCAATTGGACGCATGACGGTAAATGGCTGATCTATAATGGTGATGGCCGCTTGTTTAAAATTTCTCCCGATGGCAAAGATGGCCCTCACCGCATCAACACTTTCCCTGTTGAGAATTTAAATAACGACCATGTATTGTCACCAGATGGTCAAAATATTTATATTTCGGCCAATGATGGGCATTTATATAAGGTGAGTATTGACGGCGGCACACCCACTAAAATATCTAACGACCATGGTGCTGAAGGCAAATTTCGCTATTATCTACATGGCGTATCACCAGATGATAAAACACTCATTTACATCGGCATTGAGCGCGATAAGAATAACAAACAGTTTTCTTCAATCTATGCCATACCCACAACAGGTGGGGCGGATATTAAACTTACAGATGGTGAACATTACGTAGATGGTTGTGAATATACAGTTGATGGACAGTGGATTTATTATAACTCTGAGCAAGTTGCAAAACGCGAAGGCCATGCCCAGATTTTCCGCATGAAACCCGATGGCAGTGAGCAAGAACAACTAACGTTTGATGATCGTGTTAATTGGTTCCCGCATTTTCCACGTGATGGCCATATGATTATGTATATCAGCTTTCCATCAGATACAATTGGCCACCCTGCCGATAAAGATGTGATGATTAGAACCATGGATTTGGACGGCAAAAACATCAAAACCATCGACCAGTTTAATGGCGGTCAGGGTACGGTGAATGTGAATTCGTGGGCACCTGACAATATTAGGTTTGCCTATGTTGCATATACTTATCCTGAAGGTAAGAAATAGAAAACATTCTATCAATTAATTTGCAACTGCAACATAAGGCGCGTTAAGCGCCACCTATGCGGAGGCCTGAGCGAAGCGAGGAATAGCCGCGAGCTAAACCAGAGTTGCTTATACTTATCCTGAAGGTAAGAAATAGAAAACATTCTATCAATTAATTTGCAACTGCACATAAGACGCGTTATGCGCCATCTATGCGGAGGCCTGAGCAAAGCGAAGAATAGCCAAGCTCAAGCCGATCGCTCACCTAAATAAAGCTCAACTGCTCGGGTGGCATGTAAATGCCCTCGAGCTTCAACAATATTTCTTTATTCTTCATACCCCCACCAAAGCCCGTCATCGAGCCATCTGCCCCGATGATGCGGTGGCAAGGGATGATAATCGGAATGTGGTTACTATTGTTGGCACCGCCAACCGCACGGCTCGCCCCAGGCTTGCCAAGTACATGGGCAATGTCACCATAAGATGCGGTTTTGCCAAAAGGCACATCCATCAACGCTTTCCATACCGATATTTGAAACTCAGTGCCCTCAAAATTCAACGCCATATCAAATTCGGTTAGTGCGTTATCAAAATAGGCCTGCAATTGTTCAGTGGCATAAACAAGCGGAGCAGCATCCTCAACCCAATCGGCATGGGTATTAAACTGTGCGCTTTCATCAAACGCAGTCAGATGTAGCACCTCATCAGTACCCGCCACCAAAAACTCCCCAACAGGGCTTGGCATATATGTAAAATAAATCTGCTTTTTAGTCATCCCGATTAGCCATCCGTCTCATTTTCAACCGCTATATTTTCAATACCTAGATATTGTTCAATTTTTTGTTCAATAAATTTTGCATTCTCAAATATCTCAATGCCCTTAATAAGTGCACGTTCACGCTCAATAGCCTTAAACATAACTGTAAATCTTATTTTCGTGGTGTTTTTGTTTTTAGTGATTTTTTTAACAATGTAAAATTGTTCAATTTGCTCGGTTGTGGCTTTTAAATTACCTCGCCATGGCAAAGGCCCAATCCGAACTTCCATCAAACTTTGGCTGACAAATATATCTGTTTTATTCAGCCATGAAGCTGCGCAGGCATAAATTAAAAATAGGCTTATCATTAAAAAACTAACTGGCAAAATAATAGCAATGCTCAATTTAATATCATTAAAATTTGGCGCCATTGCTATCATGACCCGCCAGAATATACCCATCCATATCACCAACAATCCAGTTAATAATAAGGTTCCAAGAGTAAACCATTTTTTTTGAATGTGCATATAGTCGTCATAATAATCAATAGTCAGCTTTTCAGGCAATTTTTGTGCGCCAGTGTCTTTGCTCATTAACCTACACTCCAATTATAAAACAGTAAAATTTATCCAAAAATAAGAAATTAAAAATCTAACTCGCAATTATATCGACCCAGTTTTGATGCACCCAACCTTGTTTACCTTTATAAGGCACAGGCCTGTCGGCTTCTATAGCTCTACAATTTGGATTTTCAATGCCATATAAGATGCCCAACCATTTACCCTTTTGGTCAAAAACCCAAATATCATCGCCGTTATGTAGTTCATCCAATTTTTTATATTTTGAATCTGGCCCCGAGCGCACCGCCAAAAAGCCATCTCCATTAGGATCTAACCGCAAAACGCGCCCAAGTATACAAGTGTCTAAGCGTTCAAACTTATGCTCAATTACAGGAATGTCCAACTCTGCAGCATGAGCGAAGCCTGAAAAAATAATCATAAATAATAATTGAATTGTCTTTTTCATATCACCATCCTGTTAAACCACCCCGATTATGGTTAATATATATTTTGGTAAAGGCTTCTTAAAATATAAATTTCGCCAATGCTTATTATGGCAGAATATTACACGGAATAAGCAATATATAACAAAATTTTACACCTAACTGCTATTTTAAATCCTAACAAATAGTTAATTTTATTCCCAAAAGTTAATTATTATGCTTCACTTTAGGTAGGAAAGCAATAAATGGGGAGTATTCAGGCATAGGTTTTGGCCATATTTAGTTATTTATACGGCCTGCTTTCTTAAAACTTGGCTTGTTTTTTTAGGGGTATTTTTACCATGACTGCAAAACTAGTATTAGGCATAGACGGAAAAGGCGGCGCCGAGGGAGCGCTTAATTATGCAAAACGATTGGCCGGTTTAATTGGCGATTGTGAACTTTTAATTGTGTATGTAATAGAATGGTCTCCATTCTCTTTTCAAACGTCAGAAGAAAACGAAAAACGCCACAATCGACGCGAGGAAGAAATTTCCATCGCCCTAGAACGGGTGGTCGATCCTGCTGTAAATTCATTAACTGAAGCTGGTATTAAAGCACGAGGTATCGTTAGACACGGGAATGTCGCCGATATTTTAAACACTGTCTCTGTTGAAGAAAAAGCCGAGCAAATTATTGTAAACCGCACATCTGAAAGCGGTATCAGCACACGCCTATTCGGCAGTTCAACAGGTAACTTAGTTATGAGCGCGTCTGTGCCTGTAACTGTAGTTGGTTAAATTAGAGGGAAAATTTCATGAAAAACATGATTAGAAATAGTCTTGCACTTGGGATGGTTGGCGCAATGTCCACGTCTGCATTTGCCGAAGAGGCGATGAGCCTAGACCAGAAAATTAATTCAGCATTTGCATCCGCAACCAGCCCATTTGTTGGCTTTATGTTTGCACCAGTACCTGGCACAGAAAACTTTCCATGGATTGTAATGTGGCTAGTTGTTGCCGCTGCCGTATTCACCCTTTACTTTGGGTTTGTACAATTTCGGTTCTTTAAACATGCCATTAGCTTGGTAAAGGGTGATTATTCCGACCCGAATGATGCAGGCGAAGTGAGCCATTTCCAAGCCTTAGCAACCGCGCTTTCGGGCACTGTTGGGTTGGGTAATATCGCGGGTGTTGCCGTTGCGGTTGGCATTGGTGGCCCAGGCGCCACTTTTTGGATGATTGTCGCAGGCCTTATGGGCATGGCGGCCAAATTCACCGAATGTACATTAGGTGTTAAATACAGAAACGAATATGAAGATGGAACAGTTTCTGGTGGCCCTATGTACTACCTTTCCAAAGGTTTTAAAGAACAAGGCCTACCAGGTGGTAAGATCTTAGCGGTTATGTTTGCTATATTCTGTATTCTTGGCGCTCTTGGTGGCGGAAATATGTTCCAAGCCAACCAAGCACATGCTCAAATTTCAGGTATTGTTGGTGATTATCCAGGTTGGATTACAGGCATCATATTCGCTGCTGTAGTATTTGTAGTAATCGTTGGTGGTGTTAAGTCCATCGCACGTGTTACAGAAAAAGTAGTGCCTTTCATGGGCGTTATGTATGTAGCGGCTGCATTGGTTATCTTGGCTGTTAATTACGACCAAATCGGTTGGGCTTTTGGCCAAATCTTTAGTGGGGCATTTACGGGCCTTGGCGTTGCGGGTGGTTTTGTTGGTGCTTTGATCCAAGGCTTTAAACGTGCCGCTTTCTCAAACGAAGCTGGTATCGGTTCTGCGGCCATCGCGCATAGTGCGGTGAAAACCAAAGAGCCTATCACAGAAGGCTTTGTATCACTCCTAGAACCATTCATTGATACAGTGGTTATTTGTACAATGACGGCTTTGGTAATTACGATTTCTGGCCAATTAACAACCGATCCTGCAACGGGCATGTATCTTGTTAACGAAGCTGGCAAAATTGCCACCATTGGCAACACATCAGGCGTATCACTAACATCTGCAGCCTTTGGCGCATCTATTAGTTGGTTCCCATTTGTATTGGCAATCGCGGTTATTCTGTTCGCATTCTCTACAATGATTTCTTGGTCTTACTATGGTCTTAAAGCATGGACATATTTGTTCGGCGAAGGCAAAACTACAGAGTTAATTTTTAAAGTTATCTTCTGTATTTTCATTGTCATTGGTGCCGCTGTAAGCCTCGGCCCAGTCATTGATTTCTCGGATGCCGCATTGTTCGCAATGGCCATCCCAAACGTCATTGGCCTATACTTCCTTATGAAGGTTGTAAAAGCTGAGTTTAACTCATATGTATCTCGCTTAGAGTCTGGCGAAATTAAAAAGTATAAGCATTAATATACAAAAATTATAGCGGGTGGCTAATTACTGCCCGCTGTTTACTATCAGGACTAAAGAATGTCACAGAACACTGCGGCGCTTTCTTTTATGGCCAACCTAGTGCTGATTATCCACTTTACATAGTCTCTGTCTATTTCACTAAATTTGAAAGCAGAGCATAATTTTTTAGTATGAAATTGGCAATTCGAACACCAAGAACATTGCTCTGGCCACACAATTTCAGCGCCAATAAAATATTGACCCTTCTGGAATTTACCAAAGTCCTGTGCCTCAAGATCTAGAAAGTTGCAATATCAGTACCTATATTATCGACCACCAGCCACTGGAATAACAACACCAGTGACGTATGAGGCGCGTTCACTACACAGGAACTCAACAACTTCCCCAACCTCCTCCACACTGCCTGCCCGTGCCATAGGAATTTCCTTACCAAGACTAATCAGACGCTCCTGGATGGTACTAGCTAATGAAGGATCGGTAAGCGTTAATCCTGGACTCACCGCATTTACACGAATGCCGTCAGTAGCGACTTCGCGCGAAAGACCACGGGTAAAGATGTCAATTCCCCCTTTGCTCGCTGCATAATGTACCCATTGATTCGGATTACCCAAATGGGTGCCGGTCGAAGAGATATTCACAATTGCTCCACCTCTTCCACCGTTTTGGTTAGACATGCGCTTAACAGCCTCGCGGGCACACAGAATAGACCCGACCAAATTAACTTCGCAAACCTCACGTAAGGTCTCTGCTGACAGATCAATTAGTTGCGTCTTAGGACCTGTAATACCAGCATTGTTAACTAGCGCATCTAGAGTGAGTCCATGGCTATCCAACTCCCGAAATAACTGCATGATAGAGTCCTCTCTACGCACATCCAAAGACAATATATTTGCTTCCACGCCGAAACTACAGAGTTCTCTCACAATATTTGAACTATCCTGACCCGTGGTGCTGGTTATTGTTATATTCCAACCTTCTCGTGCGAATACCCGAGCAATTCCAGCTCCAATCCCTCTACTCGCACCAGTAACTAGTACATTCTTCATTTTCTACCTCCTTGAATTTAAATTGTTGTTCAATTTCACTGAAATAACCCTAAACCGATGAACCAGCTTGGAAGCTTATAATTACTCTGTCAACTATGGATCTGCTACACATGAACTTGCCAACATCATGAACACTATAACTAGCTAAACAAGTTACCCAATTAAACCTCTAAATCATTCACCCGAAACAATGTTAGAATCACTTTGGTATAAATGTTTAAATTAATTCTCAATTGTACGACTTCCTCATCTATCATTCCACCATTACTGTAGGCTTTATCAGCTTGCATCACTTCTCACCCGTCACCTTTCTGTCCCCCAACGCAAAAAAGCCCCACTATGTGAGGCTATATTTTGTTTTAATGTTGGTTGCGGGGGTAGGATTTGAACCTACGACCTTCAGGTTATGAGCCGTCAACGCCATATATTAACACATTGATTTTATATCATATATTTCAGTTTTGAATTAAAATGTGCCACAGAATGTGCCAAATACAACCCTTTTGTTTATGTGCACTATTACTCATTACCTTTCAAACCAATTCAGCGCCAAGGAAAGACCAAGCTGCACTCCTCTTACAATGGTAAGTAATAAGTCGTTAATCAAACAATATTCACTTTACAATAACCTGTGTTCTATATAAATTATTGATTTGAATCTATGTATCGGACAAATTAAATTGTTTAAAATCCCTCAAATAGAAACAAACCGCCTTTTACTTCGCGCACCCTCAGAACATGATGTTGTAGCCTATGAAGAATTTTATGGTGATGCAGAAGCATCAAAATTTTATGGTGGCCCTCTATCTGCAGTCGAAGCTTGGAATAAACTCGCACATGACATTGGCCATTGGCATCTTCGAGGTTATGGAATCTGGACCATTGAACGTAAAGATACTGCCCACGCCATCGGCGGATGCGGTATCTACTGGCCCCAAGGTCGCACTAGACCAGAACTTACATGGTGGATTTCTACGCCCTCACGGCGAATGGGCTTCGCGAAAGAAGCTTCCGTCGCAGCGATACGATTTGGCTACGAAACATTAGAATGGGATCTTGTGCAAACTCACATGAAGGATGAGAATCTTGCGGCCAAGTCTTTAGTTCTTTCATTAGGTGGCAAATTAATCGCACGGGAAAAATTTACCGACGGAATCACACGCAATGTATATGGATTTCCTACAAAAACAATCTAAGTTACACATCCCTTTTTCTCCAAACGCAAGAAAGCCCCGCTATGCGAGGCTATATTTTGTTTTAATTTGGTTGCACTCCACGAGCACTTTTTCGCTTTGCTCGGGCGCTGGGCTAGGATTTGATCTTCTATTGCGCTGCTATTCGTCCCCTT
>JAOPTR010000012.1:0-74756 GCA_051531935.1 Hyphomicrobiales bacterium | reverse complement strand
CCTCACATAGTGGGGCTTTTTTGCGTTGGGGGGACAGGAAAGTGATGGGTGGGAAATGATGAAGTCATTATTGTATCACCAAACACCTAGGACCTCGCCTGAAACTCTAGATTGGGAGGGAGGATGACATTCCACTGTTTGGTCAACTTATTGATTTAATTAAAATAGTAACGCGTGGGGCGATTTGGGAGCGGCAAGGCCTAAATTCTACTGCAAATGTTTGGAAGAGAAGCGTGGGGTCTCATACGCTACCTAATTTACAGGCTAAAGGCTCTTGATATGCGTTACGGATCGGTTGACACCTCCCATATTGATACCGGGATGGACTAAAAGTCATTTATAGTGTCTGGAAATCTAATGGTATAAGCACGAGACTTGTTTAAGCTCCAACCTGTTTGTTGATGGCAGAGAGTAGCACCATAGTGTTGATTTTATTGATATTGTGCGTGTAAAATTAGTTTGCTTGTCGTATGAGGACGAGGTAGAAGGCTGAGGCGCCTCGGACGCATGATTGAAAGTTATTCGGAATTGCATGCTCTATTTGCGTTGTTTTATCTGTTTGATTTGGCAGCAAACTAGAGCTTTTTGATATTTTATGTATTGGATGTTAGGTGAAGATATATGCTTAATGAATTGAACTAATTTAATATATTAATTTGCAATTTATTTGTTTTATATTGGCGATTATACAGTAAGACTAATGAGAATTCGAGCTTAATCTTTATGATTAACATATTCTTAAATAATGCATTTTACCTTGTTTTAAAAATAGATGTAGAACTTTTATGTAGTTACTACCCATTCCAATGAAATAATCTAGGATCCCCCCCCCGATGAATTTTTTCTCTAAACTAAAGTTGCGCAGGCTCATTATGTTATTGATAATGTTACCTGTTATTGCCATGTCTTATTTTGCTGTTCAGCAAGTGACTAAAGAGGTGGCCAAGCGTAATGCCATGACAAATTTGGCCGAATTTATTAATTTATCTGTTAATTTGAGTAATCTTGTGCATGAGCAACAAAAAGAACGTGGTGCAACAGCGGTTTTTCTTGGAAATAAAGGTAAGAAATTTGGGTCTGAACTGGCTTCGCAGCGTGCCGAAACCAATAAAATGCGCACTCAGTTGAGGAATTATTTGGTTGAATTTACATCAAAAGAACATAGCCGTGAATTAATGACATCTCTAAATTCGCTAACAGCTGAAATTTCTAAGTTAGACAATTTGAGAAATGAGGTGGATGCAGTGAGTATTTCGACCGCTGATGCCATTGCTTATTTTACAAACTTAAACGCTCAGAACATAAAATTTATTGATTTTATTGGCAACCAGAGCGTGGACGCTAACATTACATCTAGGTTTATCGCTTATACAAGTTTTTTACAGAGTAAAGAACGGGCTGGTATTGAGAGGGCTGTTGCATCTGGCCAAGTGGCTGCGGGTAAATTTTCTGAAGGAACGTTTAATAAATTTAAGCGCCTTATTATCATTCAAGATACATATAATAGAGTGTTCTTAACCCAAGCGACGCCTTCACAAGTTGAATTATATGAAAAAGTTATGGGTTCCGAAACGGTAGCCACAGTGAATAAAATGCGTGAAGTTATACGCGCTGGTGGTTTGACTGGTGAATTTAACGGGTTAACTGGTGCAGAATGGTTTGGTGCGATTACCAAAAAAATTAATTTGCTAAAAGATATTGAAAACCATCTTTCTAGCACTTTATTGGGTGCAATATCTGACCTGGAAGGTGAGACCGTCATAAACACATGGATTGCCAGTGGGACGATGATAATTTGCTTAATTCTAGTGGCTACTCTTTCGTTCTTGGTCATGCGCACGATTACGGCTTCTTTTGAACTACTTATTTCTCGGATGGATTCCCTTGCGGCTGGAGATCTGGATATTGAATTGCCAGAAGTATATGATAATGAATTTGGCCAGATGATTAAATCGGTACAAGTTTTTAAAGACAATGCGATTGAGAAGAAGCAACTTGAGGCCAACCAGAAAATTGAAACTATAAAGGCTGATCAAGATAAACAAGAATTGATGAAAAAAATTGCGAATGACTTTGATAGTAATTTAGGCGCGATCGTTGAAACGGTTGTATTGGCATCCCAGAAATTAGAAGTGTCGGCTGAATCTATGTCATCTATATCTAAGGTTACGAATGATAACGCTGCTGGCGTGGCTTCGGCATCTAGTCTTGCGAGTTCTAGTGTGCAATCGGTTGCCGCTGCAAGTGAGGAAATGAGCCAATCTATTTCGGAAATTACCAACCAAGTATCATCGGCCTCGCATGCCTCCAAACTTGCGGTTGACGAGGTTAGCAAAACAAGTGCGGAAATGAAATTGCTTGCAACTTCTGTTGAAAAAATAGGTGGGGTTGTTGCGCTTATTTCAAACATTGCTGAGCAAACCAATTTGCTCGCACTGAACGCCACCATAGAATCGGCGCGGGCAGGTGATGCAGGGCGTGGATTTGCAGTGGTTGCATCGGAAGTGAAAGACCTCGCAAGTAGAACCTCTACTGCCACTGAAGAGATTACGCAGCATATTAATGAAATTGAAAAGGTAACTAGCCAGGCTCTTGTATCCATAACTGGAATTGAAGATGCTATTGGCAAGGTTGAAGATATTTCAACGACTATAAATTTGGCGATGGAAGAGCAAGGAGCCGCAACATCGGAAATTAGTGTGAATGCCCAGAATGCTGCTAAGGGTACTGAAGATGTATCGCGGACTATTTCGCAAGTGACTGCATCATCAGATAAAACGAATATGGCATCTAATGATGTTATGAGTTCGGCTAGCCAACTCATTGCCCAATCTAAGCAATTGGAATTGGAAGTTAAGAAGTTTACAGAGCAAGTTAGAAGTGCTGGCTGAGTGAACTGATATTATCTTTGATAGATTGTTTATGGACATTATATATCCAGTTATGTGATTTTATTCTCATAGCTGGATATTTTTTTGGGTGAGCCTTAAATATTGTATGTGAGGCTGCTGAATGATTTAGTAGTTTGGATTTTCTAGGATTTGGAGATCTGTTGGGGGATCGCCTTTAATCACTTTAATGGCGATGTCTGCCAAGGTTTGGCCCGCTTTGTGGAAGCTTTCTTGAAAAACAATAAGCTCGGGGCGGAAACGCTTGAGCAATGTGAATGATTCTTTAGCCACAACATCAATTTCTTTGCCAATTGTAAAGCCTGCGGATTCTATGGCGGCTGTGGCTGTGATTGCTGACTGGGCGCTTGAACAAATTATACCATCTGGACGATGACGAGATTTCATGAGGCGATAAATTTCGGCCTCGATGTCTTTATCGGCGCTGTCGGTATTGACCCCATGAATAGGAATTTCTAGCAGATCGCGCTCGTCCATTTCGGCGCGGAACCCGTCTGTTAAATGGCTATGGTAGGTCAGGGTATCGGGCGGGGCAAGCAAGCCAATGCGGCTGCGGCCTTTCTCGGCCAATAAGGAAACAGCACGGCTGGCATATTGTTTATTATCATAATCGAAATACGCATGATTAATGCCCATATCTGTGCGACCATGGGTGGCAAATGGGAAATTGCGTTCGGCCATATAGCGCACTCTTGGGTCGTCTGGCCGTGTACGAGATAATATGATGGCATCGGCAGAGCCTGTTTCGACGACGTAGCGCACGGGATCGAGTGGATCTTGTGAAAGGCTATATGGCGTGACGACTAAATGGTAGCTGGTATCACCTATAACTGATGAGATACCTGCCACCATTGGGGCTGTCATACCCATGGCTTCCTCTTCGGTATTTAAAATAATAGTGATGACATTTGTTTTGCCAGTGCGGAGCCTAACGCCTGCGCGGTTTGGCCGGTAGCCAATTTGTTTGGCGACCAAGCGCACACGTTCTTTGGTGGCTTTGCCAATATCTGGCGCGTCACTAAGCGCACGGGAAACCGTGGTGACGCCAAGGCCTGTCATATAGGCTATGTCTTTTAATGTGGGTCGGCTTGTTTTACCGACTGTGTGTTTATCATTACCAGGCTTATGGCTTGGCTCTGTTTGATCGGCTGTTTTGGCAGAAGCAAACGGATTCTGATTGTCTGAAGTGTCTATTTTATCGCCCAATATATTATCAGCCAAAGTTAAAAACGATGTGCTGCCTCCTTATCAAAATGTCCCACCCAAGGACTTGATAAAGGACAGCCTTACATATTTTTTACCAATTGGAAAGTAATTACTGAAACGTTTCAGTTTTCATACGAAAAAGGTCTTAGAGAGACGTTTTATACATAAGGTTAATTCCAAACTGATCTTTTAAGGAAAATTGACTTGCAAGCATTAAGCAAGCAAATGCGGCGCTTAGCGGAAGCTTACTAGACATGGTTAACAAAAATGGGGGCGTTGTTTAGCTGAAAAAGTAGCAAAATTTTAGATTCTGAAAAAATTCTATTGATTTTGGTTTTGGACTCGGCTAGCCTAATATCTGTAACGATTTAGATTTATATAATGTGAACAAATCGTAACAACTATTTAGAAGACAATATATAGTGGGAGGAACCTATAATGAAGTCTCGTTTAATTTTAGCTGCAACCCTTGCAGCTTCTGTAGCGCTTCCAGCGTCTGCAACAGATCTTGAAGTAACTCATTGGTGGACATCTGGTGGCGAAGCCGCTGCTGTTGCTGAATTTGCCAAAGCTTTTACAGCTGGTGGTGACACTTGGGTTGATGGTGCGATTGCTGGTGGTGGTGGTACTGCCCGTCCAATCATCGTATCACGTATTATTGGTGGCGAACCAATGGGTGCTACACAGTTGAACCATGGTCGCCAAGCTGAAGAGCTTATCGAAGCTGGTCTGATGACTGACCTTACTGAAGTTGCTGAAAGAGAAGGCTGGAAAGATTTTGTAAATCCATCATCTTTGCTAGATTCTTGTACTGTTGACGGTAAAATTTACTGTGCTCCAGTGAATATTCATTCTTGGCAGTGGTTATGGTTGAGCCATGCAGCATATGCTGAAGCTGGTGTTGACGTTCCAAAAAATTGGGATGAATTCGTTGCTTCTGCTCCTAAATTGCGCGAAAAAGGAATTATTCCTTTGGCAATGGGTCAACAATCTTGGCAGGCTACTGGCGCATTTGGTGTTGCTGTAGTTGCGATTGCTGGTCAAGAAGAATGGCTTAAGGTTACTAGAGATAAAGACGTTGATACTGTGATGGGCCCTGCATATACGAAAGTATTTGAAGCTTGGGGTGCTGCACGTGAACTTTCTGAAGGTTCTGACGTTCAAGACTGGAACCAAGCGACTAGCCTAGTGATTACTGGTAAAGCTGGTGGTCAAATCATGGGTGACTGGGCGCAAGGTGAATTCCAAGTAGCTGGTCAAGTTGCTGGTAAAGATTATTCTTGCCTACCTGGTTTGGGTGTGAATAAAGTTATCTCTACTGGTGGCGACGCATTCTACTTCCCAGTGGTTGACGATGCAGACATTAAAGCTGCTCAACTTCGCATGGCTTCTCAGCTAATGTCTAAAGAAGTTCAAGTTGCCTTTAACCTGAAAAAAGGTTCATTGCCTATCCGTGGTGATATCGACCTAGGAACTGCAAATGATTGCATGAAGCAAGGTCTAGAAATTCTTGCTGGCGGCAACATTTTACCAGATGGTGCTCAACTAATGTCTGCGGATACGCAAACACAGCTTGAAGATCTAACGGTTGAATTCTGGAATGATAAAACTATCACACCAGTTGCATTCCAAGAAGCTTATGCTGAAATCATCGGCGACGCTGATTGATACTTAGCTATACAAAATATTTCCCGCCGATGTTTACATCGGCGGGAGGTTAACGTTCATAAAAACATATTTCTAGATTTGAAAGGTTGCTGATTTAATCGCACCATTCTCTAGACCGAGAGAGATTAGATGGAACAAGCTTCTCGACCTTCACAATTATTCAGAAACATGAGTGCTAAAATCGCGGCGATCCCGATGATTTTAACGGCGTTGGTGATTTTTGTTGGTTGTACAGTATGGTCTTTCGTATATTCATTTACGAAATCAAAATTACTACCTAAACCAATTTTTAAAACTGACGAATTATTTTCGATCCCTATGCCAAAATGGCTAGTCGAAGATGGCGCGTTGGATATTTATTACATTTCTGGCATTGTGACTAAGAGCTTTGTTGGTCTTAAGCAATATGACCGTCTTTGGGGGAACTCCCGCTGGTTGACATCAATTGAAAACTTGGCGCTTTATGCTGGTTTTGCATTGGTGTTTTCTTTGGTTGTTGGTTTCATATTGGCTGCCTTTATGGATCAAAAAATTAGATTTGAAAATACGTTCAGAACTATATTTTTATACCCATACGCGATGTCCGCTATTGTGACAGGCCTTGTGTGGCAATGGATTTTGAACCCTACATTTGGCGTTCAAAAAATTGTTCGTGGTTTAGGCTTTGAAACATTTGAATTTGCGCCATTGCAAAACCCAGATCTTGTTATGTTTGGCATTCTAATTGCTGGCGTATGGCAGGGTACGGGCTTTATTATGGCTCTTATGTTGGCTGGCTTACGCGGCATTGATGAAGATATATGGAAAGCATCTAGAATTGATGGAATT
This sequence comes from Hyphomicrobiales bacterium, assembly GCA_051531935.1. GTDB lineage: Bacteria > Pseudomonadota > Alphaproteobacteria > Rhizobiales > OSC116 > OCS116. The sequence goes on along the minus strand of JAOPTR010000012.1, from coordinate 68,145 downwards.
CCTATGTGGAAGACCTATGTTAAAGTGGTGATTCCAATGATGCGTCCAGTATTTGTGACCACATTAGTTTTGATTACCGCTGGTATTTTGAAAGTATACGACTTAGTTGTAGCGCAAACAAGTGGTGGTCCCGGGATTTCATCTCAGGTTCCAGCTATGTATGTTTACTCCTATTTATTCCAAGCGCAGAATTTGGGGCAAGGGCTTGCCGGCTCGACCATGATGTTAGTTGGTGTGTTGGTAATATTGATTCCTTGGACAATTATTGAATTTGGAGGCAAGGAAAAAAGATGAGTACAACTGATGTAAATTTTGGTAGCGAGCCTAACGGCACAAAACCTAAAAAATTGTTTTCCGGCCGTAATGTATTGATTTATGGCGTGCTTGGTCTAGCGGCGCTTTATTATCTCGTGCCATTATATGTGATGGTAATGACATCGATTAAAATTATGCCTGAAATCCGGTTGGGTAATATTTTTTCCCCTCCTGTAGAGATTACATTTCAACCTTGGGTGAAAGCTTGGTCTGAAGCTTGTACTGGCCTTAACTGTGATGGTTTGAGCCGTGGTTTTTGGAACTCTGTTTGGATTACAGTGCCTTCTACCTTAATTTCGATTTTGGTGGCTTCGGTAAATGGTTATGCTTTGGCAAATTGGCGCTTTAAGGGTTCTACTGTATTCTTCACCATTTTGATTTTTGGTGCGTTTATTCCTTACCAAGTTATGATTTATCCTATCGTGATAATTTTGCGTGAGATGGGTCTATATACAAAACTTGCGGGTTTGGTGATGGTTCATACAATTTTTGGTATGCCTATCTTAACTCTATTATTCCGTAACTACTTTATATCATTACCTGAAGAGCTGTTTAAAGCGGCTCGTATTGATGGCGCGGGCTTTTGGGCAATATTCTTGAAGATAATGGTGCCGATGTCCTTACCAATTTTTGTGGTTGGTATTATCTTACAAGTTACAGGTATTTGGAATGACTTCCTATTTGGTGTTATTTACTCCAAACCTGAAAATTACCCGATTACCGTTCAATTGAACAACATTGTGAACTCAGTGCAGGGTGTTAAAGAATATAATGTGAATATGGCGGCAACAATGCTGACCGCGGTTGTACCGTTGGTTGTGTATTTTGTTTCTGGTAAATTATTTGTACGCGGCATTGCTGCAGGCGCCGTGAAAGGTTAATCGAATGAGTAATAAATCTATTGAAGTAAAAGACTTGGACCTTGCATTTGGACCAGTTGAAGTTTTGAAAAAACTGAATATTGACGTGAATGAAGGCGAGTTTTTGGTTTTGCTTGGGCCATCTGGCTGTGGTAAATCAACATTGCTTAACTGTTTGGCAGGATTGCTAGACATTACAGCTGGCCAGATTTTTATCGACGGTAAAAACGTGACTTGGGCTGAGCCTAAAGACCGTGGCATTGGCATGGTGTTTCAATCTTATGCCCTTTACCCGCAAATGACCGTTCGTGGTAATTTGGAATTTGGTTTGAAAAACCAAAAAATGGACAAGGTAGAAATTGCGAAACGCATTGATTATGCGGCAGACATTTTGCAAATTGGACCATTGCTTGATCGTAAACCTGCAGCTCTTTCAGGTGGTCAACGCCAACGCGTGGCGATTGGCCGTGCGCTTGTACGTGAAGCCAATGTGTTTTTGTTTGATGAACCATTATCTAACTTGGACGCGAAGCTACGTGCTGAACTACGTGTTGAATTAAAACGCTTACATGCGCGCCTTGGTAATACAATGGTTTACGTGACCCATGACCAAATTGAGGCTCTGACACTTGCTGACAGAATCGCGATTATGCGTGGTGGTATTATTCAACAACTTGACGTGCCTTTGACTATTTACAATAAGCCTAAAAACTTGTTTGTGGCTGGCTTTATTGGCTCTCCATCAATGAACTTTATTGAAGGCGAAATTGTTGGCGGTGGTAAGACATTCAAATATGCAAATACGAGTATTTCATTGGATGGATATGACGGCGAAGGCGAACTGAAAGACGGAAAAGCCACTTTAGGTGTGCGTCCTGAATATACAGAAGTTTTGGTAGATGCTGGTAGTAATACTGTTGCCGCTAAAGTTGACCTGCATGAGCCTATGGGCTCTGACAGCTTGCTTTGGTTGACAAGTGAAGGCGCGCCATATTGTGTTAAAGTGAAAGCTGAAGATGTGGTTGCCAATGGCACTGATGTACATCTAGAATTCAATATTGCTAGAATATCGTTGTTTGACGGTGAGACTGAAATGCGTCTCTAAATTTAGACTTGGACTTATAATGTTAGATTTGACTGGTGAATGGACTCTGCGTGATACGCAGGGTTCATACTCGATTCCTATGGTTGTACCTGGGGATTCGATTTCTGCGCTTTTGGCGGCAGATAAAATAGCTGACCCATATTTTGGACGTAACGAATATGACGCGCGGTGGATTGCCGATCGTGATTGGATTGCGACACGTTCATTTGAAATGAGCCTTGTGGCAGATCAGCGTTATGATTTGGATGTTTCTGAACTTGATTGCGTTGCTGATATTATCATTAACGGCACTACTGTATTGAGCAGTAAAAACGTTTTCAGATTTTATGCTGTAGACGTAACTAAAATGCTGAAAAACGGGAAGAATGAAATTGAAATTCACTTTCATTCCAACACTGTTGAAGCAAATAGACTGCAAGATACGCAACCATATGAAGTGCCTTATCTAGAATTTAATTGTGACATTCCTAACGGCAATATGTTGCGTAAAGTGCAATGTGATTTTGGTTGGGACTGGGGCATTGCGCTCACTCCATTTGGCCTATATGGCAACATTAGCATCAGGCCAGTTTCTGTACGTGTAGAAAAGATTTTATTTGTACAAGATCATAGCCAACTCGCTAAAAATGGCAGCGTAACTTTAAATATTGAAGCGCATTTATCTGGTGATTTAAGTGGCCAAGATTATGCAATTGAGTTTGCAGGGCAGAAGCTTGTAGGCAAGCTTGATGGCGATATATTGACGGGGCAAATTAAAGTTGCTGATGCCAAAATATGGTGGCCAATTGGCAGTGGCGAGCAACCGCTTTATGACTTTGAATTAAAAATTGGCACTTGGGTTGAGACACGCAAAATTGGTTTGCGCACGATTGAACTTGAGACCATTAAAGATGTTGTTTCCTTGGGTATGCCTGAAGGTGAAACCAAAGACGGCAAGGGATTTGCATTTAAGGTCAATGGCGAGCGTATATATATGCGCGGTGCAAATTGGATTCCTGCAGATGCGCTGCCATCGAACATTAGCGAAGATAAGACACTTGATTTGCTACAAAGTGCTGTCGATGCGAATATGAACATGATCCGTGTTTGGGGTGGTGGGCGTTATGAGCGTGATAGTTTTTATGATCAATGCTCAGAACTTGGCCTATTGGTTTGGCAAGACTTTATGTTTTCCTGCAACATCTACCCATCGACTGATGAGTTTTTAAATGAAGTTGAATTGGAAGTTGCAGAGCAAGTGGCGCGTTTATCGCACCATGCTTGTTTGGCTTTATGGTGTGGTGACAATGAGCTAATTGGCGCATTAGGTTGGTTTGAAGCGACTAAGAATAACCGCGATCGTTATCTTGTGGCTTATGACAGATTAAACCGCACTATTGAACAATCCATGAAGAAAACTGTAGAGAGTTCAGTTTGGTGGCCATCGAGCCCATCGCCTGGGCCTATGGAATTTGGTGATGCGTGGCATGAAGATGCTACGGGTGATATGCATTTTTGGGACGTATGGCATAGTGGCAAAAGTTTTGACCATTACCGCCAAATTAACCCACGTTTTTGCAGTGAATTTGGTTTCCAATCTTTCCCATCTATGAATGTGGTGAGGCGTTTTGCTGAGAAAAAAGACTGGAATATTGCCTCTGCTGTGATGGAAAGCCATCAGAAAAATGAGGGTGGTAATGCGCGGATTGCAGAAACGATGTTCCGCTATTTCCGTTTTCCTGAAGGGTTTGAGAATTTTGTATATGTAAGCCAAGTTCAACAAGGTTTGGCTATCCGTACTGCTGTTGAATATTGGCGCAGTTTAAAACCTCATTGCATGGGTACGCTTTACTGGCAGCTAAACGATGTTTGGCCTGTAGCGAGTTGGGCAAGCCTTGATTATGGTGGTGACTGGAAGTTGATGCATTATATGGTGAAGCGTTTTTACCAGCCTGTTGCGGTTTCGATTATTCCTGATGGGGATGATTTAAAAGTGATGGCGGTAAACGATACATTGGCTGATGTGAACGTTGAGGTTGAGCTTTATCTTATCAACATGGATGGCACACGCGCTGACTTGAAACAAGTTGCGGGCAATGTGGGCTCTAACGGTGCTGAGAAGCTTGCTATTGTTAATGTTAAAGACATTGGTGAAGGTCAAGTGCTTGGGTTTAAGTTCAAAGCTGACAATGGTATGTTTGGCGATGATCATTATACACCTGTGCCTTATAAACAATTAGATTTGTTGGATTCTAATATTGCATTTACAACGCGTATTGAGGGTGATAGTATTATCGTTAATATCAACTGTGATTCAACAGCATTTTTTGTGACTGTTGAAGCGGAAGTTGAAGGGCGATATAGCGACAATTGTTTTACAATGCTAGCGGGTGATCAGCGTGAAGTGAAATTTACGCCTAGAGATGGCAAGTTAACCGAAGCTATGCGGACATTTATTGTGCGTGATTTATATGCTGCGACTTATAAAAATTAATTAGAGGGCTTTGAGCCATGAAACGTTCTGAAATAAACGAAATTATTCGCGAGAGTGATAAATTCATCCGTTCATTTGGTTATATTATGCCGCCTTTTGCCTACATGTCGCCAGATGAGTTGAAAAACCATGTCGCGAACGGCAGCCAAGGTATTATGGATAACCGTCTAGGTTGGGATATTACTGATTATGGGCAAGGCAATTTTAAAGATTTAGGCCTGTTTTTATTCACCACCCGTAACGGTAGTGATGCCAATGTTAAAACTGGCATGGGCATGTTGTATGCTGAGAAAATTATGATCAGCCGTGAACAACAAATATCGCCAATGCATAGGCATAATAAAAAAACTGAAGACATTATCAACCGTGGTGGTGCAACTTTGGTGATTGAATTATTTAGTGCATTTCCTGATGGGACAATTGACCCTGATGCTGATGTGCATGTTTACACAGATTGCCGCAAACGGACTTTAAAAGCTGGCTCTCGTTTGGCGTTGGCGCCTGGCGAAAGTGTGACTTTAGAAGTGAACCATTGGCACGCATTTTGGGGTGAGGGCGGCGACGTACTTATTGGCGAAGTGAGCAATGTAAATGATGATTTAACAGATAATATTTTTCGTGATCCGATTGGGCGTTTTTCTGACATTGAAGAAAATACCGACCCTATGCATTTGTTAGTTGCAGATTACGATAAATGGTTGAAATAGAATTTGGGGACTACCCACGCGGGGCTTAGATAGCTCGAAGGAATTGGCGGCTTGCCACAAACTTAAAAAAGGGAAATAAAATGACTGACTTTTCTTACCAATTATATAGCTCACGTAACTTTCCACCGTTGAGTGATACATTGAAAATGCTTGGCGAACTTGGCTATGCCCAAGTTGAAGGTTATGGCGGCCTATACGCTAACCTTGAAGCCTTGCAAGAGCTTAAAGCTGATTTGAAAGCTAATGGCTTGCACATGGCATCTGGCCATTTTGGATTTGAAATGGTGCGCGATGAAAGCGAACGCGTTTTGGAAATTGCCAAAGAATTAGACATGAAATGTATTTTTGTGCCTGCTGTTGGCCCAGAAGATCGTGTTAAAGATGCTGCTGGTTGGCGTGCATTTGGCAAAGAACTTGCCGCTGCAGGTGCGCCATATTGGGCGGCTGGCCTTACATTTGGCTGGCATAACCATGCGTTTGAATTTGCTGTTACAGAAACAGGCGAAATGCCATTAGACCTAATTTTAGAAGCAGATGAACGTTTAGCGCTTGAATTTGACGTGGCATGGGGTGTTAAGGGTGAGCAAGACCCAATTGCATGGATTGAAAAATATGCTGACCGCATTGTTGCTGCACATGTAAAAGACATTGCGCCAGAAGGCGATTGTGTTGATGAAGATGGTTGGGCAGACGTTGGCGAAGGCACAATGGACTGGAACGGCATTATGGTTGCTCTACGCAAAACCCGCGCAACTATTTTTGTAATGGAACATGACAACCCAAATGATGCTGCGCGTTTTGCAAAGCGTTCTATTGCGGCTGCAAAAGCACTTTAACCCAAATTCAAGGATGAATATTATGACTGATATTGGTGTAGGAATTATTGGGTGTGGTAACATTAGCGCAGCATATTTGCGCTTAGCCCCTATGTTTAAAAACTTGGAAATTCGTGCTGTTGCTGATTTAAACTTAGACGCTGCAAAAGCCCGTGCCGAAGAGTTTGGTGTTGATGCGCGTTCAGTTGAAGAATTATTAGCTTCAGACGACATTGACATGATTGTTAACTTAACAATCCCTGACGCACATTACCCTGTGACCAAGCGTATTTTAGAAGCTGGCAAGCATGCTTTTTCTGAAAAACCATTGGTACTGACACTTGAGCAAGGCGAAGATTTGCGCGCACTTGCTACGGCTAAAAACTTACGTGTTGGATCGGCTCCTGATACTATATTAGGTGGTTCGCATCAGCTTGCACGTAAGAATATTAACGATGGTTTAGTGGGTAAAATTATTGCTGGCTCTTGCCATGTGATGAGCCAAGGTATGGAAAGCTGGCATCCAAACCCAGATTTCTTCTTTTTACCTGGTGCAGGCCCTGTGCTTGATGTTGGCCCTTATTATGTGGCTAACCTGATTAACCTTATTGGCCCTGTTAAGCGCGTTGGTGCTTTGGCAACATCGGCTTCGGCAACACGTACAATTGGTTCTGGTGATCGCGAAGGCGAAACTGTACCTGTGAAAACGCCGACGAACATTCATGCTTTGCTTGAATTTGAAAACGGCGCGACGATTACAATGTCTGCAAGTTGGGATATTAAATCGCATCGTCATGCAAATATGGAGCTTTACGGCACAGAAGGTACGATTTATGTGCCTGATCCTAACTTCTTTGGTGGTGACGTGGAATATGCGTTGGCTGATGGCGAGATTAAAACACTTGAGAATTGGGAACACCCATTAGGTGTGCCGAACCAAGAGCATAAATCTGGCATGATGGCTAATTATAGAACTGCTGGTTTGGCTGATATGGCGGCTGCGATTATTGAAAAACGCGATCATAGATGTTCGCTTGATCGCGCTGTGCATGCTGTTGATGTGATGACATCAATTTTAATATCTGGTGAAACAGGGCAATTTGTAGATGTGAAAACCACATGTACACAGCCTGCGCCATTGGGTATTGAAGAAGCTCAAGCTCTACTGAAATAAATATATAAGAGCCTTTGAGTGAATTATCACTTGAAGGCTTTTTATTTTCGGGTTTATACTAACGTTAATACTCGACAAAAGACGCAATGCTTGGACACAGGCACATAACTTTAAATAGGGAAAAGACAATGACTTATACACCCGCAGAAGACCGCTATAGCAAAATGAAATATGCTTATTGTGGCAATTCTGGTTTGAAATTACCGCTTATTTCACTTGGCCTTTGGCATAATTTTGGTGGTGACACACCACACGAATTAAAACGTGAGCTTTGCCGCGCTGCATTTGATGCAGGCATTACCCATTTTGACCTTGCGAATAATTATGGCCCACCTGCTGGCAGTGCTGAAACTGCTTTTGGTGAAATTTTAAAAACTGATTTTGCAGTCTATCGCGATGAGTTGGTGATTAGCTCTAAAGCTGGCTATCACATGTGGGATGGCCCATATGGTGAGTGGGGCAGCCGCAAATACCTTATTTCATCATGTGATCAATCACTACAACGCATGGGTTTGGATTATGTCGATATTTTTTATTCTCACAGATTCGACCCGAACACGCCATTAGAAGAAACCATGGGCGCATTGGACAGCATCGTGCGTGCCGGTAAGGCATTATATGTTGGTATTTCATCATATAATAGTGCTGATACAAAACGTGCAGCGGCTATTTTGCGCGAATTGGGAACGCCTTGCGTTATCCATCAGCCGAGCTACAACATGATTAACCGTTGGGTTGAACGTGATGGCCTTAAAGAAACATTGAAAGAAGAGGGCATTGGCTCTATTGCCTTTACGCCATTGGCGCAAGGCATGTTGACGAATAAATATTTGAACGGCACACCAACTGACAGCCGTGCCTCACAGGGCAAATCACTAAACCCAAATATGTTGAGTGATAAGGCCATTGCAAACATTAATAAGCTTAATGACATTGCGGGTGCACGTGGCCAAACATTGGCACAAATGGCTTTGGCTTGGGTATTACGTGATGGCGGCATTACAACTGCATTGATCGGTGCTTCGAAAGTGAAGCAAATTACCGATTGTGTGGGTGCGATTGATAATCTTGAATTCTCAACAGATGAGCTAGCTCAAATTGATATTTATGCCAATGAAGAAGACATTAACCTTTGGGCTAAATCTTCAAATACCTAATGATTTTGGCATTTAAACCGAAATAAAAAGTGCAGGCATTTTGATGACTGCTATACTCGACGAAAGAATCACACCAATTGAAGAATTGGTGTGAAAACTTGTGGAATTAAGGGACAATAAATGATTGTAAATCCAGTATTACCAGGCTTTAATGCCGACCCATCGATGATACGTGTCGGTGATGATTATTATATCGCGGTATCAACGTTTGAATGGTATCCTGGTGTTCAAATTCACCATTCGAAAGACATGGTCAATTGGACTTTGATCACAAGACCTTTGCGCCGCGAAACCCAGTTGGATATGCGCGGAGACCCTGATAGCTGCGGTATTTGGGCGCCATGTTTATCTTATGCTGACGGCAAGTTTTGGTTGGTTTATACCGATGTAAAACGTTATGACGGCAACTTTAAAGATGCGCATAATTATATTGTGACTTGCGATACAATTGATGGCGAATGGTCTGACCCTGTTTATGCCAATTCATCGGGTTTTGACCCGTCACTTTTCCATGATGATGATGGTAAAAAGTGGTTCATGAATATGCAATGGCGATTTAACACCGACTCGATTGGTGGATCGCCCACTGGCACAGCATTTGACGGTATTCTGCTACAAGAATTTGACGCTGAACAAGGCAAATTGGTTGGCGAAATTAAAAATGTATTTGAAGGCAGCGACCATAAACTGGTTGAAGGCCCGCATGTATTTAAGAAAAATGGTTATTATTATATGACTACGGCCGAAGGCGGCACAGGTTATAGCCATGTGGTGACGATGGCGCGTAGCCGTAACATTGATGGCCCTTATGAATTGCACCCGACTAAACATTTAATGACCGCAAAAGATGCACCGTTAAACCCTGTTCAGCGTTCTGGCCATGGGCAATATGTTGAAACGCCAGATGGCACACCTTATCATAGCCATTTGATGAGCCGTCCGTTATCCTTGGTTGAAGGTGAAGCTGGTTATCGTCGCAGCCCATTAGGCCGTGAAACTGGTATTCAGAAGTGCGTTTGGAAAGACGACGACTGGTTGTATCTAGAAAACGGCACAATGGTGCCTGATATTGAAGTGCCATCGCCTGATAACAGCATTATGCCAGATGCACCAAAAGCTGTGCATTGTAAATTTGATAGCAAAACCTTGCCGATTGATTTTCAATGGTTGCGCACACCGAAGCCAGAGCGAATTTTTGAGCTGACGGGTGATTGTTTGCGGTTGATTGGACGTGAGTCCATCGGCTCATGGTTTGAGCAAGCTTTAGTGGCAAGACGCCAACAGCATTTTAAATTTACGGCTGAAACTAAGTTAACATTTGAGACGGATAGCTACCAACAAACGGCTGGTTTGACGCATTATTACAACCGCCATAAATTACATTTTGTAGGTGTGACGCATGATCCTAATCATGGTGCGATTTTAACTGTAATGACTTGTCCTGGAGATTATCCTGAAGCACAATTGCAATTTCCGCTAGAAGAAATTATTCCGCTAAAAGGCAAAAGTGTAGAATTGCGTGCTGATGTAGATAATTGTGATTTGCAATTTTACTATAAAATGCAAGGCATGAGTGATTGGGCTAAAATTGGTCCTGTGCTTGATGCGAGTGTGATTTCGGACGAAGGTGGACGTGGTGAGCATGGCTCATTTACGGGTGCATTTATTGGCATGATGGCATTTGATACATCTGGCCGTGGCAATACCGCCGATTATGAATATTTTAATTATACGCCGCGTTAAACGGCACTTATAAAGGGAGAGACGACATGGCAGGATTAATAAAAGGCCCCGCATTATTTTTGGCGCAATTTGCAGGTGATGATGCACCTTATAATACGCTTGAAAACATTACAAAATGGGCTGGTGGCCTCGGCTATAAAGGCGTTCAAATACCAACATTTGATGCGCGTTTGTTTGATTTGGACAAAGCTGCTGAAAGCCAAACTTATTGTGATGAAGTGAAGGGCATTTGTGCTGATGCTGGTTTGGAAATTACTGAACTTTCGACCCATTTACAGGGTCAACTTGTGGCGGTAAACCCAGCTTATGACGCACAATTTGATGCTTTTGCACCAGAACATGTACATGGTAACCCCAAAGCCCGCCAAGAATGGGCAGTGGATCAGGTGACTAAAGCTGCCAAAGCTAGCCGTAATTTAGGTTTGGATGTAGCGGTTTCGTTCACTGGATCGTTGGCGTTTCCATATCTATACCCATGGCCACAGCGCCCAGAAGGTTTGATTGAGGAAGCGTTTACAGAATTAGGCCGCCGTTGGAAGCCGATTTTGAACGCTTACGAAGATGCAGGCGTTGACCTTGCTTATGAAATTCACCCTGGTGAAGACACATTTGACGGCACTACTTTTGAAATGTTTTTGGATGCGGTTGATGGCCATAAACGGGCTAATATTCTTTATGATCCGTCTCATTTTATGCTTCAGCAATTGGATTATCTGGCATTTATTGATATTTATCACGACCGCATTAAGGCGTTTCATGTGAAAGATGCTGAGTTTAACCCAACAGGTAAACAGGGTGTTTATTCAGGATATTCTAGCTGGATTGACAGAGCTGGTCGTTTCCGTTCCTTAGGTGATGGACAGATTGACTTTAAAGGTATTTTCTCAAAACTTTCACAATATGACTATGAATCATGGGCTGTGCTTGAGTGGGAATGTTGCATTAAAAGCCCTGAACAGGGTGCTGCCGAAGGTGTTGGTTTTATTAATGATCATATCATTGAAACCACTGATAAAGCGTTTGACGATTTTGCAGGCGGTGCGCCTGACAAACAAATGTTACGCGACATGATGGGCATTAAATAAGGATAAAAACATGAATGATTCAGCTCCTATTCGTTTAGGTATGGTTGGTGGTGGACAAGGTGCTTTTATTGGCGCGGTTCACCGTATTGCAGCGCGCATTGATGGGCAATTTAACTTGGTGGCGGGTGCTTTGTCATCTAACACCGAGCGGGCTTTGGCCTCGGCCATTGAGCTTAACATTGCACCTGAACGCAGTTATGGCTCGTATGAAGACATGGCAACAACTGAAGCAGCACGCGAAGATGGCATTGAAGCGGTGGCAATTGTAACGCCCAACCATATGCATGCAGGCCCTGCGATTGCATTTTTAAAAGCTGGCATTCATGTGATATGTGACAAGCCATTAACTGCGACTTTGGAAGACACCTTGTTGCTTGAAGCAGCAGCCAAAAGCTCTGGTAAATTGTTTGTTTTGACCCATAATTACACGGGTTATCCGATGATACGCCAAGCTAAAGCTATGGTGGTAAGTGGTGAATTGGGTGATATACGCATGGTGCAAGCCGAATATGCGCAGGACTGGCTAACCGAACCAACAGATGCTGACAATAAACAAGCGGCATGGCGTACAGACCCGAAACGCTCTGGTGTTGGCGGTTGTGTGGGCGACATTGGCACGCATGCATACAATTTGACGCGTTTTGTAACAGGGCTTGAGCTAGATTCATTGTCGGCTGACATTGACGCCTTTGTTGAAGGACGACCTGTTGACGACAATATTAATGTATTGTTGCGCTTTAAAGGTGGTGCAAAAGGTATGTTGTGGGCCAGCCAAATTGCTGTCGGTAATGAAAATGCGCTGACTTTGCGCGTTTATGGCACAAAAGGCGGCCTTGAGTGGGCACAAGAAAACCCAAACATTATGTATTATACACCCTTTGGTAAACCCAAACAGATTATCACCCGCGGTGGTGCTGGTGCGAATGATGCAGCAAATGCTGCAACACGTACACCTGGTGGGCATCCCGAAGGGTATTTGGAAGGTTTTGCAACCATTTATAATGAAGCTGCGACATGTATTCGAGCTGCGCGCAGCGGAGATTTAAATACTGGAGTGCTGCCGACTATTGACGATGGCGTTGAAGGTGTTAAGTTCATTCTGGCGGTGGTTAATTCATCTGCTGAGAATGCAAAATGGGTGACACTTGCTGAGCAAGGTTAAACAATATAAAATTTGAGGTAAGATAATGGCTGATTTAACATCTATGGTTTTGACGGTTGCTAACACCATGCCAACAGACGGTGCAAACGCAACATTGGTTGGCCGTGCGTGGTTGCCAGAACTAAATGGTGCCGCTGTTGTGGCGGTGCGTGGTGATGATGTTTTTGATATTACGACATGTGCAGCCACGATGTCTGATCTGTTGAATCAAGCTGACCCCGCGGTGATTGTTGCTGGTAATATGGGTATGAGAATTTGCTCATTAACTGAACTACTTAGCAATACTGTACCACATAATGACCATGTGGCAACAGGTGTTGGTGATGCATCTAAACCTTGGTTATTAACGCCAATTGATTTGCAAACCATCAAAGCCAATGGCGTGACATTTGCGGCCTCTATGTTAGAACGCGTGATTGAGGAAAAAGCTGGTGGTGACCCTAAAGTTGCTGATAGCATTCGCGATGTGATTAACCAAAAAGTTGGTGCTAACCTTGCCGAGATTACACCTGGAAGTGACGAAGCTGAACGGGTGAAGCAAGTTTTAATAGAGCAAGACATGTGGAGCCAATATTTAGAAGTGGGCATTGGCCCTTATGCCGAAGTGTTTACTAAAGCGCCAACAATGTCATCTGTTGGGGCAGGTTCTGAAGTGGGGATTCACCCTGAATCGACATGGAATAACCCTGAACCTGAAGTGGTTTTAGTGGTGAATAAAGACGGTAAAATTGTGGGTGCGACTTTAGGAAATGACGTGAATTTACGTGATTTTGAAGGGCGCTCTGCCTTATTATTAGGCAAAGCAAAAGACAATAACGCCTCTGCTGCGCTTGGCCCATTTATACGTTTAATAGATGGCGGTTTTGCGCTTGATGATATACGCCAAATGGATTTGGCAATGAGTGTTGATGGTGAGGATGGTTACCATTTGAGTGATGGATCATCAATGAAGTTTATCAGCCGTGACATTGAAGATTTGGTAGGACAGACCATATCGCGCAATCATCAATACCCAGATGGTTTGGTGCTTTATACAGGCACAATGTTTGCACCTACGGATGACCGTGGCGAAAAAGGTTCGGGCTTTACTCATAAAGTTGGCGATGTTGTGCGGGTATCATCACCTAAATTAGGTACGTTGACTAACCGTGTGAATTTGACCACTAAAGTGCCTGAATGGACAATTGGTGTGGGTGCATTGATGGGAAATTTAGCCAAACGCGGATTGCTATAGTGTAGTAATTGCAGTATTTACTGTGTGCTTTACTTAAATTGTGCAAAATATACCATGAATTAATAATTTTTTAATTATATTTTTCTAATTTAACCTTGTTGTAGATGTTTGAGGGGAAATTTTTACAATCTAATTTCATTTTAAAATAGCTCTCCTAAGTTTAGTAATTTAGTGAGCTATTTTAACTTGAACTGTAATTAATTTCTGAAGAAAGAGAAAAATATGCAGAAGGATAGCTGTGAAAAGCGAAGCCTGAAGCCGAAAAAAACATCTCGTAAATTTACAAAAATTAAAAACACAAGCCTGTTTGGCACACAAGACAACACTGATGAAGTGATTGGCAGTGTTGAACCAAACAAAGCAACAAGCTTGAATGATGAATTAACGACTGATGAAAAATAGGCTGAATTAGCCGCACATATTGCCCTGATTTATAGTAAGATGAAGGGGTTGGGTTATGCGACTAAATAAAATAAATCTAGCTTGGTTTAAAGTTTTTTCGAGCCTATGATCTGAAAAGGTCGGAGGGGCTTGAGATGCATCGAAAATTACAGAATTTATGGCATGAGGCTGAACCTGTGTCTGGCTTAACGTCGCTTGCTGAAAATGTGAGCGCTGATGTGGCAATTGTTGGTGGTGGCTATACAGGGCTTTCGACCGCACTGCATTTGGCAGATTTGGGCAAGGATGTTGTGCTTTTAGAAGCGCAAGAAATTGGCTATGGAGCCTCTGGCCGCAATGTTGGCCTGACCAATGCAGGCTTGTGGATTATGCCCCAAGAAGCTGAGCATCTATTGGGCGTAGAAGCTGGCAGAAGGCTGAACCAATTTTTAATTGATGCACCTAGATATGTTGACCAATTAATCAGTGAAAATGAATTTGATTGTGACTATAAGCGCAACGGAAGTTTGCATTTGGCGCATAGCCAAAAAGCGAATGATTACCTGAAGGCGCGCTGCGACCAACTGGCAGAATATGGCGCGGATGTAGGTTTGTTAAATACTGAACAAGCTTATGATTTGACCCGTGCGCAAAATTATTATGGTGCTTTACGTGATGCCAACGCAGGGACATTGCAGCCCCTAAAATATTGCCAAGAATTGGCGCGCCTGGCGATAAAAAAAGGCGTGCGTATTTATACCCATAGCGTGGTTACAGACGTAGAGCGAATCAATGGTAACATTGATGGCGGGGCGGTCATACTTCGGACAAAAACGGGTAATGTTACTGCTGGAAACATAGTTTTAGCAACCAATGCTTATGAGCAAAAGTTGAGTCAGAACAAGGGGCTGTATACGGCGCTACATTATTGTCAGCTGGCAAGCGAGCCTTTAAGCGAGGTGCAGTTGCAAAATTGCCTGCCTGCCCAAATTGGGTGCTGGGATAGTGGGGCTGTGATGCGTTCATTTAGGCTTGATGCTCAGGGGCGTTTGATTATTGGCACGGTTGGGGATATCCACACTGGGGATGCAAAAATCTTTAAACATTGGGCAGCCCATGTAGTTGGTAAAACATTTCCAGATATTGGCGAGATAAAATATGAATATGCTTGGGCAGGTAAAATTGCCAAAAGCAGCAATAACCTACCGCAGGTGCAGCTTATAGGTGAAAATGTATACCAAATTATGGGATATAGCGGGCGCGGTATTGCACCTGCCACTGTAACAGGCCGCATGATGGCCGAATTTTTATGCAATAATATTCCTATGGATGAGTTGCCATTGCCATTTAATAAAGCTAACAATATAAGCTTTAATAGATTGCGGGCAGCGGTCTATGAAGTGGGCAGTCAATTGTCGCATTTGAGCGATTTTATTTTGAGGTGAGCTATGAAAATGAACGAAATTTATGCAGAACTAGGTTTAGATGCAAGCCTAATTGCTGGTGGTGACTTGGCTGTTTATACGCCAATTGATGGTAGCAAAATCGCTGATGTGAAAATAGATAATGCTGATGCAATTGATAAGATAATTGATGATTCTAATGTTGCCTTTAAACAATGGCGCACAATACCTGCGCCTAGGCGCGGTGAATTGGTGCGTATTTTGGGCAATATTTTGCGTGAGAAAAAAGAAGCACTTGGCTCACTTGTGGCACTGGAATGTGGTAAAATTTACCAAGAAGGCCTTGGTGAAGTTCAGGAAATGATTGATATTTGTGATTTTGCTGTTGGTTTGAGCCGTCAACTTTATGGCCTCACAATTACCTCGGAACGGCCATTACATAAAATGCGCGAATATTGGCAGCCGCTTGGCACGGTTGGTGTGATATCGGCATTTAACTTTCCGGTTGCTGTTTGGGCTTGGAATACATCGTTAGCCTTAGTATGTGGTAATAGTGTGGTTTGGAAGCCATCTGAAAAAACACCTGTAACAGCATTGGCGTGCCAAAAAATAATGTTACAAGCCATGGCAGAATTTGGTGCGGATGCCCCACAAAATTTAAGCCAAGTGATTATTGGTGAACGAGATGCAGGCGCACAAATGGTGGCAAGCCGTAAAGTGGCGCTTGTGAGCGCAACGGGTAGCTCGGCAATGGGTAAAATTGTTGGGGCACAAGTGGCGCAAAGGTTTGGTAAAACTATTTTAGAATTGGGTGGTAATAACGCGATTATTGTGGCGCCATCGGCAGATTTAAACATTGCATTCCAAGGGATCTTATTTGGTGCGGTGGGCACTTGTGGTCAACGTTGCACATCGACCCGCAGAATATTTGTGCATGATGATATTTATGATACGCTTGTGCCAAAATTGAAAACTGCATATGGCCAAATTAGAATTGGCGATCCGTTGGATGAAACAACTTTGGTTGGCCCACTGGTTGATGAAGGCGCTTACAATAATATGCAGGCAGCCTTAAAAACTGCTGCGGATAATGGTGGTAAAATTGTTGGTGGTGAACGTGTTTTACAAGACAAATATGCCGATGCTTATTATGTAAACCCTGCCATTGTTGAAATGGGTGGTGTGGATGCTAATGTGCAGACAGAGACATTTGCGCCCATTTTATATGTTTTTAAATATACTGATCTTGAGCAAGCGATTGCACGCCAGAATGATGTGCCACAAGGTCTCTCGAGTGCGATTTTTACCCGTGATGTCTTAGAAGCTGAAATATTCACTTCGGAAACTGGATCTGATTGCGGCATTGCCAACGTGAATATTGGTACATCCGGTGCCGAAATTGGTGGTGCGTTTGGTGGTGAAAAAGAAACAGGTGGCGGCCGCGAAAGTGGTTCAGACGCATGGAAAGCATATATGCGCCGTATGACCTCGACTTTGAATTATTCGAAAGAATTGCCATTAGCACAAGGCATTAAATTTGATTTAGGGGAGTGATGATGGCCTATTTGCAAAACTGGGATAACTCAATTCATTATAGTGATGTTGAGGATGCAAAGATTGCCATCGACATCGAAGATTTGGGTGTTCAGGCCAAGGCATTAGAAGCGAAGACGGCAGTGTTTACCGCCTATATGAGCGCTGCTGATTTGCCTGAATGGAGTGATGAAATATCTGCTGAATTGGCGGATGTTTTTAACATGCTTGATGAGATTTCACCACGCATTCACAATCTTTCGGTATATGTGCAGAGTGTGGCAACTATTGACAGCGGGAATGTTGAAGCTAAAAAGCTAATATCGGTTATTCAGGGGGTAGGCTCGACGGTAGGGCAAGCTTTTGCGCCTATTATAGTGTTTTTAACGCGGGTTTCAGATGATTTTATTGAGGCATTATACACTCAAAAATTTATTAATCCCTCTAAATTTAAAATTGACTATAGCCGTAAACATCGTGACCAATTGCTGAGTGTTGCCGAGGAGAATTTGCTGTCGGCCATGGGACAAAGTGGATTGCAAGCTTGGGGGAATTTATACAATGAGCTTTCCTCTAGTTTAAGTGGTGAAGTGAATGGTGAAACATTGGGTTTGGCCAAAATATTTAATATGCAATTTGACGCTGATCGCGATACGCGTGAGCAAGCTTGGCGAGCCACCCAAAAAGCATGGTCTGGCCGTGCTGAAACTGCGGCCTATATTGTAAATAGCATTAACGGTTGGCGAATTGAGGAGCGTAAGAAACGCTCGACAATATCTGAATATCATTATCTGGATGAGGCTGTGCGTGACAGCCATGTAAGCCGCAAAACATTAAGTGCAATGATGAAGGCCACCCATGACAGACGTGACATTGGCCACAGAGCTTTGGCAACCATGCAAAAGCATCTAGGCTTGTCTGAAATGAAGCCATGGGATTTGACATCCCCTGCGCCAGTGAGCAGCTCTGCAAGTTACACATATGATGAAGCGATTGATTTAATTGCAAAATGTTTTAGTGCGTTTAACCCTGAAATGGGTGCATTTGTGATTATGATGGCCGAAAAAGGTTGGATTGATGCAGAGCCTACCGACACAAGACGCACAGGTGCATATTGTACTGGCTTTAGTGAACCACGCGAGCCGCGGGTATTTATGACTTTTGAAGGCACAATGACCAATGTAACCACATTGGCGCATGAGCTTGGGCATGCTTGGCACAATTGGGTGATGCGCGATATGCACAAAACATTGACGCAATACCCAATGACTTTGGCTGAAACGGCGAGTATTTTTGCGGAAAATCTTGTGCGGGATTATTTATTCACTCACGCTAAAGACAATGATGCACGTCTAGTGATTGGTTGGAATGACGCTGAAATGGCGACGGCCATGCTGAATAATATTCCTGCGCGGTTTGATTTTGAACGTAGCTTAGTAGATGCCAGAATTGATGGGTTTGTGCCTGAACCTGAGCTTGTGAACCTGATGCAGGGCGCTTGGGGTAAGTGGTATGGGGACAGCTTAAGCGAATATGACCCTTATTTCTGGGCGACAAAATTGCATTTCTCGATATCGGGCATGGGTTTTTATAATTATCCTTATCTGTTTGGCTATTTATTTAGCTTGGGCGTTTACCAACAAAAAGACGAATTGGGTAATAAGTTTAATGACTTATATACTGGATTGCTGCGCGACACTGGTAGCATGACTGCAGAGCAAGTTGTGATGAAGCATTTAAATAGCGATATTGAAGATGAAGCTTTTTGGCATAACAGCTTAGATATGGTGGATGCGGCGATAAAGCAGTTTGAAGGATTGGCTCTTAAGAGCTGACCTCTGATTGAGGAACATGATGCGGACAAAACTTTATATTTTGGTAGTGGCAACTTTTGTGTTGGCGGCAGGCGCACTGGTTCTGATGTTTGGAGTCAGCTCTGTGAAGCAACACACATATGAAAGCTACAGTGCATTTTATGAGCATGAAGGCGAATTATCGGGTGCTGGCGCAGTTTATTGCCGAGATTATTGCAATCAAAGAATATTGGCGATGGATTTAAAATCGAGCAGTGCTGATTTACTTGATTTTAAAATTAGAGTGATTGGTGGCGGTGAAGTTGAACACTCCATTAACTTCATTGATGGCACAGTTAGGGAAATTCCTGATAAAAACTATCAGCGAATTTTAACAATTGCGCAAAAGCGTGGTGCCATAGAGGCTATGAAGTTTTTCTTTAGAGAATTTGGCGCTGTTGAAACGGATGAAATGGGAGAATTTAATGGCTTCTCCTGCCGATATTGGAAGCAAGAAAATTTTGGTGCAAAATATTGTTATGACGAGAATATGATATTGGTTCATCGGCATGCTGATTATAATGGCAAAGTGGAGAGCGAAACTTTGACCAAGTTAATTGTTGGCCATGGTGGTGCTGACGCGCTTTATGAAGTGCCTGATGGGTTAAGAGTGATTAAATGAAGATACATGTTGAATGGGGGGCGCGGGCGCTCGACATGAAAGCCGACATTGTGGTGATTGTTGATTGCTTGAGTTTCAGTACGGCCACCACCGTGGCAACTGAAAAAGGCGCACGAATTTACCCTTTTAGTTTGAAGCAAGCAGCCCATAATTTCGCTAATGAAATGAATGTCAAAATAGCCAATAAACGTAGTGAAGGCGGGGTGTCGTTATCGCCACCGACATTATTTGGGTTGGGTGCGGGTGATGAGATGATTTTGCCATCGCCCAACGGATCGCATTTGTCATTATTTGTTGAGGCCCCAATTGTATTGATTGGCTGTTTACGCAATGCCAAGGCGGTGGCTGATTTTATCAATAAATCGGGTGTACGTGATGTGCAATTTATAGCCGCAGGTGAAAAATGGGATGACGGTGGTCTACGCCCTGCTTTTGAAGACTGGGTGGCTTGTGGGGCGATTGTTAATTTATTAAACGGCATATTAACCGCTGAAGCAGGTGCTGCGGCTGCGAGCTTTAGATGGGCAGAACCTAACTTGCAAAAGCTTATGATAGGCTGCTTATCGGGGCAGGAATTATTTGCATATGATTTTGGGCAAGATGTTGAATGCGCTAGCGAATTATCGGTTGCAAAACATGTGCCGATATTGCGAGAACTTACAAAAACTTATGGCGATTTTGGGGTGACTGATGAGGAATTTGCGAATAAGGCCATCAGATATTATGAAAAAATGTCATTCGATACAACTTCATTCGATACAATGCTGTAAAGCGATTTCTAATTGTTGGTTTATGTTTCCAAAATCGGCATGAAGCTGGTTGATTGCGAACATATATTCACGTGGCACATTGAATAGTGTGATTGATATTGATTGAATATCTTTGAATTTTCTAAGCGGTAAATCGAGTAGTTCAAAGGCTAGTGCTTTGGTATTTTTGCCATTATGATAGGCGGCAACTTTTACAGGAGTGTCGGAATAAATACTATTATTATAGTGTATGTTGGCGGTGGTTATATGTTTGACCATTTCCCCCCACTCATCGGGTGGATTTGATGAATTATTTGTATGCTTTTCAAGTATCGTGAAATGCGGGACTTTGTTTTTACCACGACAGTATAACCGATATGTCCGAGGGTTCTGTGGGTTAGCAAAGCGACCCGATAAGTGTTTAGTTTCGACAATTTTGCCGTTATTTTTGCCATAAGCAAGCAATGTTGGTTTGGAATATAGGTTGGTAATATTGTCTACACCCCAAGCAATGAGATCCTTTGAGTTGGGGAAATAATTGTGATTGGCGGCTTGATCAAATATTGTGGCTGCTAATTGTGGTTTGATGCCCATTTCGCTGAAATAATTTTTTATTTGCTGATTACTGACATTCGTTGGCTCTATGTAGCTTATACCAAAATTGCTAGCATGGGGCTGGCGTAAAATGCCGCCTAAGAATGCGTAGGCACAAGCATCGGCACAAATGCCGTCTGTAATCTGATGATATCTAAAGCCATCTTTATAGCTTTGTTCGTTTTCATCTATCCAAGTTTTGCCTGTGCTGATGACTAGTTCGTGTTTTCTGAAGATTCTACCCATTTCTAAAGCGGCTGCTAAGTTGCCACCCTTTGAATTTATTTCTAAGTAAGCGCTGGGATTTTTCTTTAAAAAATTCTTAAGTTTTGCGGGTGTTTCGGGTGTTATATTGCCTTCAGCGGCGATCCACTCGCAGCCGGAACAATTGCCGCCATTATACGCGAAAATAAAGCTCATTGGTTTATCTATGGCGTTTTTGGGAAAGGTTTTAGGTTCTTCTGCATAGGCGAAGTTGATGCTTATGAATGTGAGGCAGGTAATAAAAAGTGTGCGGAATATATAAGGCATGGGTAAGTTTAGATATTAATTTACGGTAAGTAAAGTATTTGAGGCAAGTGCTGCTGATAGCAACACTTGCCTTGATTGTATTCAATATCGAATATTATTTAATGGTTAAACGATATTGGGTGAAGCCATCTGCTGCTTCGCCAACGACTTCGATGCCTTGTGCGGCGCCGAACGCTTCGCCATCTGGGCTAGAGATAAACACCACATTTACATCTGTTCCGATGGATGCGAATTTCCAGTTGCCATCGGCTGATGGATCTATATTGCCTTGTTCGAAGATATAATTACCTAAAACAATGCGGTTTTGATCGGGGCTTTCGACAATGGTTTTACTGCCATCTAAGCCAGGGAAGCGACCGCCACCAGAAGCACGATAATTGTTGGTCGCGACTGCGAACATCATGGCATCATCTAATGGTTTGCCATCGAACATTACGTTTTTAATGCGGTGGGTATCGGATACCACTTCGCCTTTGCTGTTGTAACGAACTGGCACTGTGATGTCGATTTCATACTCAATACCATCAATGACATCAAAGTTATATGAGCGGAAATCGGGGTTGATTAATTCTTGATCACCCGATTTTGCGGGGTCAATTTGAAGGAATTGACGGGCAGACATTTCTAGCCATTCTTTTACATCGGCACCATTCATTTTAACAATGTGCAAAGTGTTTGGATAAATATAAAGATCGGCAATGTTTTTATATGCAATGTCGCCAGCACTTAGTGCGGTGAAATAATCGGCACCAATGCGGCCACCAGATTTAAACGGTGCTGCGGCTGATAATACGGGTAGATCGCCATATTCTGTGCCTTGCAATTGCTGCTTTACATAAGCCAATTGCGCGTTGTTGACGATTTGGATGGATGGATCGTCATACATAAGCGCGAAATAGGAATTGATTGGCGCGGATAATGTGCCGAGCTTTTCATTCATATAGGCGATTGTGGCTTTATGCTCTGTTTCGATTGCCTCCATAATTCGGTGGTCTGATGTAACTAGTGGCACGGTTGTGCGGCCATCGCGACGGTAAATGGAGCGGATTTGAGCGGTGCCGTCTGCACGTTTCCAGCCGTCACCATCTTTTTCGAGTGTGAGATCGACTATGCCTAAATGTGAGCCCCAGAAACCTGGCATGGTGGCGGGGATGCCATTTAATGTGCCTTTTTTAACATCAGCACCTGGGAAACCTTCATATCTATCTGATGGGAAGAAACTGTGTGAATGACCAAATAAAATGGCATCAATACCTTCGACTTTTGATAGATAGGCTGATGTATTGGCTTCACCGCCCACGCGATCGGCACTTGAAATGCCTGAATGAGGGATGGCGACGATAATGTCTGCGCCTTCTGATTTCATGATGGGGACATATTTATTTGCGGTGTCGATAATGTCTGCCGCCCAAACCTTACCTTCGAGGTTAACTTTATCCCATTGCATAATTTGCGGTGGTGTGAAGCCAATAACGCCGACTTTGACCATTTGTTTGTTGCCTTCATCGTCTAAAAATTCGCGATCTAGCATGAGATAAGGGGGGAATAAGTTCTTGTCGTTTGATTTGTCGCCATCGCCATCGTCGACATATACATTTGAGTTGGTGTAAGGGAAATTGGCACCATCGGTGGCGGTTTTTAAGAATTCTAGGCCATAATTAAATTCGTGATTGCCGATATTGCCCGCATCATAATTTAACAAATTCATGGCTTTATAAACGGGATGAACCTCGCCGGCTTTTAGGCCTGTTTTTTTGGCAACATAATCGCCCAATGGATTGCCTTGTAGCAGGTCGCCATTGTCGAAAAACATACTATTTTTAACTTCGGCTCGTGCAGCGGTGAGCAATGATGAGACTTTTGCGAGGCCGACTTGGTCGCTTTGGGCATCACGATAATAGTCGTAATCGGCCATATGCACATGCAAATCGGTGGTTTCCATAATCCGCAGATTTATGGTTTCGGCTGTAACAGCGCTTAACATTGTGAATGTTGCCAAGCTCGAAAGTAATGCTAGTTTGGTAAAGGTTCTCAATTTTCTCTCCCTAAAAATATTGAATTATTATTGTTCATTAGGTCATAAGTATAACAAATTTATGACAGTTTATTTTTCAGTAGAAGAGACTATTAGAAAGCGATTTACCTTTATGAGTCAAGATGATTACCTTGAAATGTTATTATGGTTAATTTTCATTAACCTTTTGTGAGGGTTAGCTTGTGTAAAGATCTATGACTGATAAATTTCAAGGGGGAGGCCATCTGGGTCGGCAAAAAATGTGAATGATTTGCCTGTATATTCGTCGATTCTAATGTCTTCCACTATGATCTGCTTGGCTTCTAATGCCAATTTAACTTGGCTTACAGAGTCGACGGAGAAACATAAATGCCGTAGCCCTTGGGCCTCGGGCGTTGATGGTCGCTTTGGTGGGTTTGGGAAAGAGAAGAGTTCGATTTGGCCGCCTTGTGGCAGTGCTAAATCTAACTTGTAGCTTTGGCGCGCGGTGCGGTAATTTTCGGCGATGATTTTTAGGCCCAAAATATTGACATAGAAATTTTTGGAGCGGTCATAATCGCTGCAAATTATGGCTGCATGGTGGATTGATTTTAGCATTTAATTTATGAATTCACTATAATTGAATTTTTGAGTTCTGATTCAGTGGGTACTTCAAACCATGTTTCCATAAATTCGAAATCGGCATCGCTCACTTCAAATTGATAACTATCACCTTGCTCAATATTGCGTTTGGTGATGCGGTTTTTGCGGGTTTGTTTATCGAGGTCTAAAAAGTGGATTTTAGATTCAAAACTATTATGGGAGGCGAATTTTTTGAACTTTTCACGATGTTCAAATTTTGAAAATCCAAGATCCAATAAGCTGTCTATATTGGCTTGTTCTAATTGCTTGATGAGCGCCATAATCATATTTTCGTTGCGCTCAATACGTTCGAGAAACCAATCTAGACCATCATTAGGTGTTTTGTCGGCCATAAATAGGGTGTTGTTCCATTCATTAATTGAGAACAGCACAGCGTTGGAAGCCTGTTTAAGATTTTGGGCGTAGGTGGTTTTGCCTGCGCCTGTATTGCCGACGATAATATGTAACAAGGTTAACTCCTTGGCTAATGTGCGTCATTCCAATTTAAAGCGGCTTGGGCATCTACTCTAAGTGGGACGGTGATGTTGACCACTGGGTTGTGGGCATTTTCCATAATGTTACGTGCCACTTTAATAGTGGCTTCGACTTCGTCATCAGGAGCTTCGAAGATGAGTTCATCATGCACTTGTAATAGCATTTTTGCTTTTAGACCGGCATTTGTGAGGGCATCGGGCATTTGAATCATCGCGCGTTTGATGATATCTGCAGCGGCGCCTTGGATGGGCATGTTAATGGCGGCACGTTCGGTGAATGCGCGTTGCATGCCGTTTTTGTCGTTAATATGTGGGGTGTGGCAAATGCGGCCGAAGATGGTTTTTACATATTCGTGATCGCGCGCATATTGTTTTGTATCTTCCATATAATCGCGAATGCCTGGGAAACGCTCGAAATATTTGCCTATATAGTCCTTGGCTTCAGCACGACCTATGCCCAATTGTGCGGCTAGACCAAAGGCTGAAATGCCATAGATAATACCAAAATTAATGGCTTTGGCTTGGCGGCGGATGGAACTATCCATGCCCTCTATTGGCACGCCAAACATTTCGGATGCTGTCATGGCGTGAATGTCGACGCCATCAGCAAAGGCTTGTTTCATGGTTTTTAGATCGGCAATATGAGCCAACAGGCGCAGTTCAATTTGGCTATAATCGGCCGAGATGAGCTGATGGCCGACATCGGAAATAAATGCAGTTCTGATCATGCGGCCTTCTTCGGTTCGCACGGGGATATTTTGCAGATTTGGATCGGTTGAAGCGAGGCGGCCTGTGGTGGTATGTGCCATGGCATAACTGGTATGAATGCGCCCTGTTGTGGCGTTAATGTGGTTCGGTAGGCTGTCGGTATAGGTTGATTTAAGCTTGGAAAGCCCGCGCCATTCTAGCATTTTTACGGGTAATTCATGTCCATCGGCTGCTAGATCATCTAAAACTTTTGCACCTGTTTGCCATGCGCCTGTTTTGGTTTTTTTACCACCCGGAAGATCGAGCTTTTCGAATAAGATTTCGCCCAATTGTTTGGGGCTAGCAATGTTGAATTCTTGACCTGCAAGTAGGTAGATTTCTGTGGTGAGAATTTCGAGTTTAGCAGCGAAACTGTTAGACAATTCTAACAAACGATCGCGATCGACCTTTATGCCATTTTGTTCCATATCGACAAGAATATCGACCAATGGGCGTTCCATAGTTTGATAAACTTGGGTGACTTTTTCGGCAGCGAGGCGCGGGTATAGAGTTTGGAAAAGGCGCAGTGTCACATCGGCATCTTCGGCACCATATTTTGTGGCTTCTGCCAGTGGCACATAATCAAATGTGATTTGTGATTTGCCACTGCCGCAAACATCTTTAAACGCGATTGGCTTATGGTCAAAATGATATTCGGCCAAGGCATCCATACCATGATTGGTGCGACCGGTATCTAAACTGGCCGAAATGAGCATAGTGTCATGGAAGCTTTTGAAGTTGATTTTGTATTTTTTAAGCACACTGATGTCATATTTAAGGTTTTGGCCGATTTTAAGAATTGACTTATCTTCGAGCATTTTACCAATGATACCCAGTGCGGTTTTAAAATCAATTTGATCGACTGATTCTTCGCTCGTTTCGGCGGCGAAAAGATCTAATTTTTCGGTTTTAATTTTATGGGCAACAGGAATGTAAACGCCTTCGCCCGCTTCGGTCGAGAGGCAAATGCCCGCTATATTGGCGACCATTGGGTTGAGGCTATCAGTTTCTAAATCGAAGCTCACTTGCCCGACTTTATAGACCTTGGCGATATAATCATTGAGTGCATCTAAAGTGGTGATACATTGATAATCTTCGGGTTTTACGGGTAATGAGGCCAATTTTTGTTGGCGTTTTTGGGCAAGGTTTGTTGGGCTGAAGCCATCAGTTGCAACAGGAACGGCTGCATCGGTTTCATCTGGTGCGGCTTTTTGCGGGATGTCAGCATCATGCGCGTTGGCAATGCGTTTAACCGCGCTGCTGAGACCTAAATCTTGTAAATGTTCTAGCAAATCATCGAGGATTGGGAATGCCAATTTAAAATCTTGAACTTTTTCTTCCATCTCGACATCATCTTTTAGGGTGACCAATGTGCGGCTGACGCGGGCTAGGTCGGCAAATTCGATGAGGTTTTCACGGCGTTTTTTCTGTTTAATTTCACCTGCGTGTTCTAACAGCGTGTCTAGATCGCCATATTCATTGATGAGCAATGCTGCGGTTTTAACGCCAATGCCTGGTACACCTGGCACATTATCGGCGCTATCGCCAGCTAGGGCTTGAATGTCGATTACTTTATTGGGGGCAACGCCGAATTTTTCCATCACACCATCATATGAAATGAGGCGGTTCTTCATGGTGTCTAGCATATCGACATCGTCATTAATTAGCTGCATCATATCTTTATCGGATGTGACCAAAGTGACTTTCATACCGACTTCGACAGCTTGCTTGGCATAGGTTGCCATAATGTCATCGGCTTCGAAACCGATTTTTTCAATTGAAGGGACGTGAAAGGCCTTAACCAATTCTTTGATGAGTGGGAATTGTGGCACTAGATCTTCGGGTGCGGGGGGACGATGCGCTTTATATTCCTGATAAATATCATTACGGAAGGTTTTGCCTTTGGCATCGAATATAACCGCAAGATGGCTTGGGCCTTCGGGTGTGCGGGCTTCTTGGATGAGCTTCCACAGCATATTACAAAAGCCAGAAACTGCGCCAATGGGCGTGCCGTCGGATTTACGGGTGAGGGGCGGGAGAGCATGATAGGCTCTGAATATAAATGATGAACCGTCTATTAAATACAGGTGAGGTTTGTCTGCCATGTTTTGCTCCGCATATTGTGTGGATTCATCATATGCGATTTGGCTCATTATTCAATAATATTTAAAAGAATAATGTTAAAATCTTCATCTTGTGTTGGCGGTTCGAAATGCTTTGTTATTAACTCAAACTGTGCTTCTGTGGCTTCAAACGCGTGTTGCCCTTGTTCATTTCTTTTCAACAATCTTTGTTTGCAAATATCATCAGGGACATCCAGATAATGCAACTCATGAAGAACTTCTGCCTCTTCAAAAATCTGTCTCATCCAAGCTCGGTCGACGATTCTATTGGCAGGGAAATCTAGAATAACGGATGTTCCTGCCTTGAGCAGATTAACGATGTGCGGCTTCATCACGCTTTTGAGCTTCTTGGAATGGCGAACATAATCGGAGACTGTTTTCATTTCATCTGAAAACAGGGCAGACAGCCACTCATCTTCACTTATGACAATGGTATTTGGTTGGTTTTTAAGTTTATTCGAAAGTGTGGTTTTGCCCGCAGCAATTTTACCGCAAATAAAATATAGAGTTGGTGAAGGTGAAGTCATAATTTTGAACATTCTGGCGGCAGTGAATAAACTTGTTGGATTGGTTTTTTTATTTATAAATTATTCGATGAAGTTGCTGATTTTATCCAATGGCAACCGTTCTATATCTGGCACCTGGCACTCATCTTCGGGGTAGCCGACGATGAGCAACATATAGGGTTTTTCGTTTTTGGGGCGGCTGCACAGCTCGTTAAGAAAACCCATAGGGCTTGGCGTGTGAGTTAATGTGGAGAGGCCGACATTGTGCAGAGCTGTGATGAGCATGCCCGTGGCTAAACCAACAGATTCGTTGAAATAATAGTGTTTGACGCGGTTGCCATTTTCATCGACCCCGTATTTTTTGGCAAATATTGCAATGACCCAAGGGGCGGTTTCGATGAATTGTTTATTGGTATCAGTGCCTAATGGTTCTAGTGCTTTTAGCCACTCGGGTGAGGCTTTGCCAGCATAAAATTCTTGCTCTTCTTTTTCGGCCGCTTGGCGAATGGTTTGTTTGGCTTGTGGGCTTGAAATGGCGCAGAAATGCCAAGGTTGTTGGTGTGCGCCCGAAGGTGCTGTGCCCGCTGTTTTTATGCAGTTCTCGATGATGCTACGTGAAACGGGCTCGGGAGAATAGTGCCGCACTGTGCGCCTATGGTTCATATGCTCATAGAAATCTTTTGCGGTGGCCTCGGCGCCGTGGGGCATATTGGGGTGGTAGCGGTTATATTTTACGAATGGGTGTTGGTTATTTGTCATTATTGTTCTGTATTGGTTGGTAAATTTAATTTGTTAACTGAGTTTTATTGGTAATTTGAAATGATGCTACTTACAATGGGAAACTGTGTCAATAAACTCAAAGGCGAATTTATGAGCGAAAAGCCAAAATATCATAAAGGCGATGTGAAGCAAGAAGCGATAAATATCGCATTTGCCATTGTACAAGCTGAAGGTGGTAAAAAATTGACCATGCGGCATTTGGCCGACGAGATAGGCATAAGCCACACGGCACTTTACCGACATTATAAAAATAAAGATGCGGTATTGCTAGAGGTGGCGCGTAAAGGTTATCGGCAGCTTATGTTGCAAATGGCGCAAAGCCTAAAAGCGCAAGACAAAAACAGCATTGAGCAATTGAGTGATACGGCGATGGCTTATATTGATTTTGCGGTGGAACATGCCGAAATTTATGGTCTGATGAATGGTGACTTTGCGCAAATGCAAAGTGCCAATAAAGAAATTGCGGCCTTGGCCACTAAGATGTTTGAGATTTTGAAGCTTTTGGTTTTAAAAGGCCAAGCTGAGGGCGTATTTGTAGCCGATGAAGCTGAGAAACTGGCATTTGCATTATGGTCTACATTGCATGGATATGTAGAATTAACCCTACGTAGTGGTGCGCGGGATGATGCTGAATTTATTGTGAACCTGTTATTGAGTAGTTTGAAATCTTAGGCCAAACGTAAAAAAGGCTCCGATGAGGAGCCTGATTTATTTTATATTTCATTTTTAATGATGTGCTAGGTCACCCCATACAGCCTGTAGGCGACGATCTCGGCGGCAACCACCTCTATAATATTTATAGCGAATTGGGTTTTTGAGATAATAATTCTGGTGATATTCTTCGGCAGCATAGAACGATACATAATCGGTAATATCGGTTTGGAAGCTGCCACTGCCGTTGGCCAGTGGCTCGAACGCGGCTTGGCTGTCTATTGCGGCTTGGCGCTCAGCTGCATTTTTTGTCCAGATGGCGGTGGTATATTGGTGTCCTTTGTCACAAAATTGGCCTTTTGCATCGAACGGATCGACGTTAACCCAAAAGGTTTTTAGCAAAGTTGCATAGCTAATAATGGCGGGGTCGTAAGTGACTTGAATGGCTTCGATGTGATTTGTGCGGCCAGATGAAACTTGGCTATAATTGGCAGTAGCTTCGGTACCTGCAGCATAGCCAGATGTGGTTTCTGTAACGCCATCTAGCGCATCGAACGGCCCTTCCATACACCAGAAACAACCACCTGCAAATACTGCATTTTGGGTGGCAGCTTGTGGAGCTGAGATAGCCATTGCGCTGATAAACAGACTAATGATTAACGAGGGAATGAGTTTTTTCATGTTATTTCCTTTGAGCACTTTTGGGGCTTATTGAGCATTTGGGCTTAAGCAGCTTTAAAAATGAGAGAGGCTGAATTAAGGCAATAGCGCAGACCCGTTGGAGCGGGGCCATCTTTAAACACATGACCTTGATGACCGCCACAGCGTGCACAATGCACCTCGGTACGGGGCCAAACCAGTTTGAAATCTGTTTTGGTTTCTACAAAATCGAGCTTGATGGGTTGGTAAAAACTCGGCCAACCTGTGCCGCTTTCGAATTTATGAGCTGAGCTATAGGCCGCAAGATCGCACCCTGCACAATGATATGTACCTTCGGTTTTGTTTTTTTCCATCGCGTTGGAATAAGGACGTTCGGTATCTTCATTACGCATTACATTATATTGGCTACTGTTTAAAATCTCACGCCATTGTTTTTTGCTGAGTTGCCATTTGTCGAAATCTGCAAGGCCACTATTGGCAGCGTTTGCGAACGAAAAATAAGGAACGGCAGCGAGGGCAGCGCCTGTTAATATTGTGCTTTGGATAAATTTACGTCTGTTCATGATGTCATCCTTTTAAAATTGCTTAAACATACATTATGGGGTGGTGACTTTTTAAGCAACTCACATGTGATAACAAGTCTGTGAGGAGTGGGTGAGGCAAAAGAAAAGCCCCAATCAGGAGGAGACTGGGGCTTTTCGATCGTTTTATGAATTGGTTTATTGGTCTACATTAGCCTTGAGGGGCAGAAGCCAATACCGCTTCACTCACGCGATCTTGATATTTATTGAAATTATCGCGGAACATTTTAGCCAAGGCTTTGGCTTGCTTGTCATAGGCTTTTTTATCGGCCCATGTATCACGCGGTGTGAGCAATTGTTTTTCGACATTATCGACTTCGAACGGCACTTGTAGGCCGAAGTTTTCATCAATACGCATATCGGAATCATCTAGCTCGCCACTGAGGGCAGCATCTAATAACGCGCGAGTGGCTTTGATAGGCATGCGATTGCCTGTGCCATAAGCGCCGCCTGTCCAACCTGTGTTGACCAACCAACATTTTACGTCATGTTGCTTGATGAGCTTTTGTAGTAGATCGCCATATTCGGCAGGATGGCGTGACATGAAAGGCGCACCGAAACATGCTGAGAAAGTGGCTTGTGGCTCGGTGACGCCTTTTTCTGTGCCGGCCACTTTAGCTGTGTAGCCAGACAAGAAATGATACATTGCTTGCTCAGGCGTTAGCTTGGAAAGCGGAGGCAATACGCCGAAGGCATCGGCCGTTAGCATGATGATGTTTTTAGGCATGCCCGCTGTGCCGCTTTCATTGGCATTTGGAATTGCACTTAGCGGATAAGCTGAACGAGTATTTTCGGTCAACGAACCGTCATCCAAATCTAGCTCACGGGTAATTGGGTCCATGGCTACATTTTCAAGCACTGTGCCGAATTGTTGTGTTGTGGCAAAAATTTCTGGCTCGGCTTCTTGCGACAAGCGGATAACCTTTGCGTAGCAACCGCCTTCGAAATTAAATATGCCGTTTTCTGACCAGCCATGCTCATCATCACCAACTAAAATTCTATCGGGATTTGCGCTTAATGTAGTTTTACCTGTGCCTGATAGACCAAAGAATATGGCACTGCCTTCATCGCCAATATTAGCGCTACAGTGCATAGGCATAATGCCTTTGGCGGGCAATAGGAAGTTAAGCATAGAGAAGACGCTTTTTTTGGTTTCTCCTGCATAGCTTGTGCCACCAATAAGCACGATTTTACGCGTGAAATCACAGGCGATTACTGTTTTGGTTTCGCAGCCATGACGTTTTGGATTGGCTCTGAAACTTGGCAGATTAATAATAGTCATTTCGGCAGCGAAATTTTGCATTTGCTCATCTGAACCTTCACGTAGAAGATGTTTGATGAATAATGCATGCCATGCAAACTCGGTATAAATGCGCGTGGCAAGTGTGTTTTCTTTATCGGCACCACCGAATAAATCTTGCACAAATAAAGTACGACCGTTTTTGTCGTTAGACGTGGCGTGAATGAGGAAATCTTGATAAAGCGTGTCGAATTGATCGGGTGTCATCGACTTGTTAGCATCCCACCAGACTGTGTCTTCGGTAACTGCATCGCGCACGATGAATTTATCGGATGCGCTACGGCCTGTATGTTTGCCAGTTTGCACAACCAAGGCACCGCCTTTGGCAATGCTACCTTCGCCACGACCAATGGAGAATTGGAATAATTCGGCTGCGGAGTTGTTAATGTTTAGATTGTTGAGTGTATCAAACCCAGAACTAACTTCCGTATAGTCGTGATTATTTCTTTCGAGGATAGACATATCCTACTCCTAAATTTATACGCCGGCCCTTAACCTGCATATTTACGCCCAAGGTTTTAATTGCTTCGATAATACCAATTCGCCTAAATCAATACCATTTTTGATGCGCTTATCACCCGATGATTTCTCCCGCCCAGGAGAAAGTGCCTTCATTTATATACGAAAACACAAGTTACCTTTAGGGTATGCCAACTGGTATGGCAATTGATAAAATGAGTTATTGGTATTATTAATTGGGGATAATGCGGTTAACTATACTACTGAAACGTTTCAGTGATATTTTTACCATGTGAGTTACTGAAAACAGTGCTTTGAATAACTTGCCTTATTTTGTTCATCTTTTGTGTTTATTGGCTATACTCGATTTAAATTTTAATATTACTGGGTTGAATTATGCCAAAAATTGCACTGGTCGATGACGACATGAACATCATTACATCTGTTTCTATTGCATTAGAAGCTGAAGGTTTTGAGGTGGCGACATATAATAATGGTGCTGATGCGCTTGAAGGTTTTAAAGAAAATAAGCCTGACATCGCTATATTTGACATTAAAATGCCGCGTATGGATGGTATGGAATTATTACGCCGTGTGCGCCAGACGGATCAATTTCCTGTGATATTTTTAACATCTAAAGATGATGAAATTGACGAGTTGTTTGGTTTAAAAATGGGTGCTGATGATTATATCACCAAACCATTTAGCCATCGCTTGGTGATTGAGCGCATTAAAACCATTATGCGCCGCAGTGCCGCACGTGAAGTGGCTAAAACCAGCAATGGTGCAGTTGCCGTGGTTGCTGAAAATATTTTAGAGCAGGGCGAATTGCACATGGACCGCGAACGCCATGAGGTGTTATGGGCTGAAAAGCAGGTTGTTTTAACTGTGACTGAGTTTTTAATTTTAGAAGCTTTGGCTGTGCGCCCTGGTATTGTAAAGAGCCGTGATAGCTTAATGGATGCCGCTTATGATGAGCAAATTTATGTAGATGACCGCACAATTGACAGCCATATTAAGCGTTTGCGCAAGAAGTTTAAGATGGTTGACGATGATTTTGATAATATTGAAACCCTTTATGGTGTGGGTTATCGGTATAAAACTGGATCTTAAAGCTAAGAGTTTTTTGTGGCTGATGAAACCGAAGATTTAAAAAAAACGTCGAACGTGGCGCCCATTTTGTTGGCGCTGCGCCGATTTTACAATTTGAGATTTTTTGGTTTTGCGACAATTTATGGCCGTATTATCGCTATGAATGTGCTGGCGTTGGCTGTTTTGCTTTCGGGCATATTATATCTCGACCAAACCAAAGAAGGCTTGATTGATGCCAAGCTTGAAAGCCTCATCACCCAAAGTGTGGTGATTGCAGGGGCATTGAGTGCCAGTGCCAGTGAAGATGATTTTGGTGAAATTGACCTAAACATTGATGAACTGCTTGAAGATACCAGTGACATAGATATTAGTGACGAAGATGTTTACTCGACCATTAGTGTGCCAATTGACCCTGAAGCGGCTGCTCAAATATTACGCCATTCGCTGCTGAAAAAGAAAACTCGCGCGCGGATATTTGATAGTGATGGCGTGCTTTTGTTGGATTCGCGCTCATTATACGCGGGTGGAGACATTTTACAAAGCGAATTGGCGCCAATTGGGCAGACCCACAAAGCTTGGTACGAACGCTTATGGAAATGGGTGAAGTTAGAATATCTGCGCCGCGACTTGGCGCTTTACAAGGAATATTCGGGCGAAAATGGCCGTAAATATTCAGAAGTGGCAACTGCGCTGAATGGCGAAGCAGGTACCAATGTGCGGGTTGATGAGAATGGCAATTTGGTTTTATCTGTTGCGGTGCCGATTCAAAAATTACGTTCGGTTTTGGGTATATTATTTTTATCGACTAAGGGTAGCGACATTGAGGCTATGGTGGCGACAGAGCAATCTAATTTGTTTAAGCTATTTGCCATTGCGGCGGTGGTTTTGGCTGTACTGTCGTTCTTTTTAGCGCAAACCATTGCGGTGCCCATTCGAAACTTAGCGAATGCTGCCGAAGAAGTGGGAAAAGACATTGCCAATGCAGACCTAATACCCAATTATGCCAAAAGACGTGATGAGATTGGGCATTTGTCTAGCTCACTCAGCAAGATGACAGAAGCATTGTTCAGCCGTATTGAAGCGATTGAGCGGTTTGCTGCCGATGTTTCGCACGAGCTTAAAAACCCACTTACATCGCTAAGAAGTGCGGTGGAAACTTTACCCATTGCGAAAAGCGACGTGAATAAAGCGCGGTTGATGGAAATTATTTTGCAAGATGTGCAGCGCCTCGACCGCTTGATTACTGACATTAGCGACGCCTCGCGGCTTGATGCTGAATTGGCGCGTGAAGAAAAAGAAGTGGTAGATATGAAAGCTCTGTTGGAAACATTGGTTTTAATTGCCAATGAAACCAAAAAGACCGACGAAGCCACTATATTGTTAGATGTAGCCGTGACTGAAACAGATGAATATGAAGAAGATGACGCGTTCAAAATTGCGGGGCATAATGTACGGCTAGGCCAAGTGGTGCAGAATATTATTGGCAACGCCCGTTCATTTGCCCCAAAGCATAGCAATATAGATGTGATTATGCGACGTTTGAACGACAAAATTCATATTGATATAATTGATTCAGGCGCGGGCATTCAGGTGGATGACGTTGACCGGATTTTTGAGCGGTTTTACACGGACAGGCAACATATGATGGATGTTGACCCTGATGAATATATGAAGCAAGATTTCGGTGACAATTCGGGGCTTGGGCTTTCGATTTGCAAGCAGATTGTTGAGGCGCATCAAGGCACAATAAATGCTGAGAATATTGTGGTCAATGACAAGGTTTTAGGCGCTAAATTTTCGATTATCCTACCTGTTGAAATGGTTGCAAAAGCCAATTGAAAGTTGAGCAATGAGTGAAAACACACAATTGATGCATGCGACAACCGTTTATTTAGATGGTTATGGGGTGATGATTAGCGGCCCTGCGGGGATTGGAAAATCGGCCTTGGCATTGGATTTGTTAAATGACGCCCATGGGTTTGAATTTGTATTGATTAACGGTGGCACTAGCAAGTTGGTGGCGGATGACCAGACTTATGTTGGCCGTGATGAGCAAGATGGAAAAGCGCAATTAGTAGCACGTTGCCCCGAAACCATTGAAGGCCTGTTTGAAGTGCGTGGGTTGGGCATTATCAAAGTGCCATTTAAATCACCCGCTCCAGTGCATTTGCTTGTAGAGCTAATTGATACATTGCCTGCGCGTATGCCTGACGTTAAAAACCGCTATCGTTATATATTGGATGTAAAAATACCCTATATCCAAATTTACAAAGACGACAAGCTTGCAAAAGCACGAGTGAGAGCCGCCTTATATGCGCATATGCGAGATAAGCTTGTGCCATAAATACCCAATTTATCGCTGTGTTTTAACAGGGCAATACTACGAAAGTGTGCAATGAAAATTATTTGTATTGATTCTAAATAGAATCAAGCACAATATAAAATTCCGTTGATGATTTGGTAGTGGACGAAACAATGATTGGTTTGGTGTTGGTAACACACGGTGCTTTGGCAGGCGAATTTAGGGCAGCAATGGAACATGTTGTGGGCGAGCAAGAGCGCTTGGTTACAATATCTATTGGCCCCGATGATGACATGGATGAGCGACGTGAAGAAATTGTACAAGCTGTTATTGCTGTGAATAGTGATAAGGGCGTTATTTTATTGACCGACATGTTTGGCGGTACGCCTTCTAATTTGGCGATATCAATGATGGATATGCCACAAGTTGAAGTGATTGCTGGTGTGAATTTACCGATGTTGATTAAACTTGCTGCCGTACGTGAAACGCTTGACCTAGAAGAAGCTGCATTGCAAGTGCAAGAGGCAGGACGCAAATATATATCTATCGCTAGCCAAGTGTTGGCAGGATGATTTGTTGATGAGTGAGCTTGAATTACAAATATGCAATCAACGTGGCTTACATGCCAGAGCTTCGGCCAAATTTGTAAAATGTGCCGAGCAGTTTAAAGCTAAAATTACTGTGTCTAAAGACGGATCATCGGTAGATGCCCGCTCCATTATGGGGCTTATGATGCTTGGCGCATCTATAGGTTGTAGCATTGCCGTGAGCGCGGAAGGTAAAGATGCCGATAAAGCACTTGAAGCTATATCTGATCTTGTTGCCCGCCGATTTGATGAAGAATGTTAAAGACCTTGTTGGTTTGAATAGCTGTGGTTTCATCGTACCTAATATTTCAATTCATTATCATTTAGACACGATCCGAGTTTGACCTGCGGCTTGGACAGCACTTATCTTTAGAGATGGTGTGATGTTTTCTACTAATTCCTGCTCATGAATAGCACGAACGACAGTCAGGCTGCCAATGAGCAGGCTAATCATCGCCCAAGCTCTATTGGTTTTTTCTGCTCCATCTAGTCCATCGGCAACTAGGGTTATAATTGTCTGCATTTTATTTTCGTATATTTGATGCGTTTCTGGGTCAGCTCGAACAACCTCTGGAGATAGCGTTGTCATAGCGCAACCTCCCTCTAAATCGGCTTGATGCGCGGGACTTAAATAATAATCTACAAATGCTTTAACCCAATTTAGCCCATTATCTTCTTGAAATTTCGGAATGGCGGTAATCACTTCATCTAACCCAAATTCAAGTGCAGCGTGAAAAGCATTTTGTTTGGAACCGAAATGCGCATAAAAGGCGCCTGACGTGACTTTGGCGGTGGCGGCTATGCCATTTACACCAATGCCAGCATATCCATGACTTTTAAAGCAACGATTTGCAACTTGTCGCATTCTCTGAGCTGTTTGTTCTTTTTGGCCAGGCTTATAGCGCATAATTATATTCCTTGGTTTTGGGTCTTTATATAGCGATCGGTATTTAATAATTGACAATATAGTGATCACTATACTATAACGACTTCGATCATTATATAACGATCTATATATAAACAATTTAAAGGATTAT
The DNA here is from genome assembly GCA_051531935.1 of Hyphomicrobiales bacterium. Lineage (GTDB taxonomy): Bacteria > Pseudomonadota > Alphaproteobacteria > Rhizobiales > OSC116 > OCS116. The sequence goes on along the minus strand of JAOPTR010000012.1, from coordinate 30,695 downwards.
ACAATGCCATTACAACTTATTATTTCAGAAGGAATTCTCAACCCAGAAGGTGAAGCGAAAGTCTTTTCACAACTTACCGATTTGTTGCTAGAGCTTAATGGAATTTCTGGACATACATTTATGAAACCAAATGTAATTGGTGAAGTGAGCACTTTGCCAAAGGGGCGCACATATTCTGGCGGTATGCCAACCGAAATTGCGATTTTTGAACTTAAAGTGCCGTCATTTGTGCTCGCCAATAGAGAAGCTCAATTGGAATGGATAAGCCGAGGCACTGATATAATTTTGCAAGCAGCAAATGGCAAATTAAAACGTGATAAAATTGCTGGTAATGTAGTTTATGCGGTTGATGGGCTTTGGGGTATTGATGGCCATGCCTATACAAATGAAGAGTTAGGTTCTGTGTTAGCTGGTGAACGTGCGCCATTTTAAAATTTGAGATAGATTGCCGCTAGAAACTAGAAAAAATTGGCGGCAATTCTATATTTTGAAAATGTATTAAGCGAGTGGAAAGTAATATAAATGGTACAAAATTCAGACTCTTTAAGGTTATTGCACACAATGTTGCGGGTTGAAAATCTAGAAACTTCGATAAGATTCTATACGGAAGGGCTTAGGATGAAAATTCTACGCCGATTGGATTTCCCAGAAGGTCGATTTACTTTGGTTTTTTTGGGTTATGAAGCTGAACATAGTGGCGCGGTGATCGAATTAACGCATAACTGGGATACAAAATCTTATGAGCATGGTGAAAACTATGGGCATATTGCGATCGGGACGGCTGATATTAAAGCCACATGCGGGCATCTAGAGGAACTTGGCTACGACATTCTAAGAAAACCAGGTTTGATGAAATTTAAAGCATCGCAAGGCGAATTGTCGGAGCAAATTGCATTTGTTAGTGATCCTGATGGATTTGCTGTTGAATTAATTGAGAGGTGATCGCTGTTGTTGGCTTTAACTATAAAGAAATGTTTATATCCTTATTGAAATCGGTTGGTGAGTCTGCTATATAGCTTTCATAATTTTTAACATTGGAGAAAAACATGAGTTTTACTGATTTTAAAGTGGCAGACATGAGCCTAGCTGACTGGGGCCGTAAAGAAATTGCGATTGCTGAAACTGAAATGCCTGGTCTTATGGCATTGCGCGAAGAATTTGGCAAAGACCAACCTCTTAAAGGCGCTCGCATTGCTGGCTGTTTGCATATGACAATTCAAACTGCTGTTTTGATTGAAACGCTGATAGCACTTGGTGCTACTATCCGTTGGTCTAGCTGTAATATTTTCTCGACTCAAGACCAAGCTGCTGCGGCCATGGCTGAAGCAGGCGTTCCTATATATGCTTGGAAAGGCCTTACAGACGAAGAGTTTAACTGGTGTATTGACCAAACAATTAAAGGCCCAGACGGCTGGACACCAAACATGATTTTGGATGATGGCGGCGACCTTACTGTGATGATGCATGACAATTATCCTGAGCTTATGGATGATGTACGTGGCTTGTCTGAAGAAACCACTACTGGTGTGATGCGTCTTTATGAAATGGAAAAAGCTGGCACTCTTAAAGTTCCTGCAATCAACGTAAATGACTCGGTTACAAAATCTAAATTTGACAATCTTTATGGTTGCCGTGAAAGCCTTGTAGATGGCATTAAACGCGCAACAGACGTAATGATTGCTGGTAAAATTTGTGTGGTTGGTGGTTTTGGTGATGTGGGCAAAGGCTCATCTGAAAGCCTACGTAGCCAAGGTGCACGTGTTTTGGTAACAGAAATTGACCCTATTTGCGCGTTACAAGCTGCAATGGAAGGTTATGAAGTCGTAACCATGGATGAAGCTGCTAAAATTGGCGACATTTTTGTGACCACAACGGGCAATAAAGATGTAATTACCATTGACCATATGCGTGACATGAAAGACCGTGCCATCGTTTGTAACATTGGTCATTTTGATAGTGAAATTCAAATTGCGGCATTGCGTAACCTTAAATGGCACAATGTGAAACCACAAGTTGACGAAGTTGAATTTCCTGATGGCAAGCGTATCATCGTTTTGGCAGAGGGCCGTTTGGTAAACCTTGGCTGTGCAACTGGTCACCCAAGCTTTGTGATGTCTGCAAGTTTTACCAACCAAGTGTTGGCTCAAATGGAAATTTGGGACAATTACAAAACTTATGAAAATAAAGTTTATGTATTGCCTAAGCATCTAGACGAAAAAGTGGCTTCATTGCACCTGGCGAAACTAGGCGTGAAGCTTACAAAATTAACACAAGAACAAGCTGATTACTTGTCTCTACCTGTTGATGGCCCGTTCAAAGCAGACCATTACAGATATTAAAACCGAGTTTTTTGGTTAATCACAGGATTTACACCGTTATTTTAAAGGGAGCTTATTGCTCCCTTTTTTTTGTGTTTGTATTGCATTTCTATGGGCAAATCATTTTCTTATCGCTAAGGTGTTACAATCGTGCGGCAATATTTGAGATGAAGATGATGGCGGAATTTGAAAAATTTTTAAACATAGACTATATTTTAAGCCTGTTTGATAGCCCCAACCAGATGATCCTTATTTTGATAATCGCTTCATTGCTGATTATTTCTATATTGTTGCTATTGTTTCTATTCTCATCAGAACGCAAAAGACTGGTTTTGAAAAAGAAATTTGGTCATCAAGCGCGAATTATGACAAGTAAGCTGGCACAAACAGAAGCGGTTTTGGCAAGTGACGAACAGCTTATGATGATTTGGCCAAGCCAGGACAGCATGTATGATGGGCTGAAATTAAGCGCCAAAAAATTGCGCGAAATTGGCGGTTTGCAAAATGTCATCGGCATGCCTAAAAAAATTGAAAATGTTTTACAATTTGAAAATTGGATAGAAGAGAACGGTGTTGAGAAAACCAACCTCGCCCTTGCTGCGCTAAAAGACGATGGCAAGCCGTTTGCATTTTTTGTGAAGACAAAAGCGGTTGAGCGGGTTGAGATGTCTGGCCATGTGGTTGGTAGAGAGATTATTTTTAGGATACGTGACTTAAAAGAAGACCGTCTATTTTTAGCCAGAGCCAATGAAAAATGGACAGGGCTTGAGAAAAAAGTATCGCAATCTGACGCTTTGCTAAACATTAGCCCTTTACCGATATGGCTAAGAGACGATGATGGTAAGTTAATTTGGGTGAATGCGGCTTATATTCAGGCGGTTGAAGCTGAAGATGTGAGCAATGTTGTACAAGACAATATTGAGCTGATTGCCCCTGCAGATGTATATAAAGCACGCCAGTATTTTATGGATGATGGAAAGCAAAATGCAACAGCAGCAGACAAAGATGCTGAAGTTGCTTTTAAGGAGCTAGACGACGGTAGCATTGAGCAGCAAGTTTTTGCGGTGATCAAAGGTGAGCGCTGCCATTTGAAAATTCAGCATCGGAAAATTGATGGCGGCATTGTTGCCACGGCTTATGATGCAACAAAATATGAACGCATTAAAGATGAGTTGGAACGTTATAACCACGCTCACAAACAAACGCTAGATAAACTAAAAACCGCTATTGCGCAATTTGGCCCCGACCAAAACTTGGAATTTTATAACAGCTCCTATCAAGAGTTGTTTGGCATAAATACTGAATTTTTAGACAGTAAGCCGAGTATGTCGATGGTTTTGGAAGAAATTAGAAATTTAAAGAAAATGCCTGAGCAAGCCAATTTTAAAAGCTGGCGTGACCAAGAATTAGATGCGTTTAGGCAAGTGGAAGCCAGTGATAAATGGTGGCATTTACCAGATGGAACGAATATTCACATTATCGCAGACCCGCACCCATTTGGTGGCGTGACATTTTTATATGATGACGTGACAGAACATGTGGCGTTGGCAAGTAAATATAATGAGCTTGACCAAATTCAAACAGAAACGCTAGATAATTTGAGTGATGGCGTAGCCGTGTTTAACTCGGATGGTGAATTGCAAATATCTAACCCTGCTTTTGCCAAAATTTGGCAACTTGAACAAGAGCAGCTTGCCAACAAACCGCATGTCAATAAAGTGTTGGATTTATGCCAAGTGCAATCTAAGGAAAACGACGTTTGGGCTGCGCTTAAAACAAGTGTGACAGCGATTGTTGACGAAAGACAAGAAGTTGACGGACGGATAGAATGTGACAATGATAATGTGGTTGATTATGCCTCCATTCCGCTGCCCAACAGCTCGACATTGATGACGTTTACTGATGTGACCATTGTGGCGAAGTCTTCGAATTTATTATATGAGCGTAACGAGGCGCTTGAAGCTGCGGATCAACTGAAAACCGATTTTATCTCACATGTATCTTACCAATTTCGCGAACCTCTGACCAATATTTTGGGGTTTTCGGAAATGTTGGAAGGCCAAGTGTTTGGCGAACTGAATAAAAAACAACTTGAATATGTTGATTTCATTCGCTCTTCTAGCATTGGTTTACGCGCTTTGATCAATGATATTTTGGATTTGGCCTCGCTGGATGCTGATCGCATGGAATTACGGTTCGACGATATTGATGTTGTCGAGATGATTGCCAACGCTGTTGATGCTGTAAAAATTCCTGTTGAGCAGAAAAACATAATTCTTAACCGCATTATCATGCCGCATATTGGTAGTTTTGTCGGTGACGAAGAGCGGGTTTCGCAAGTGCTTTATAACCTGCTTTCGAACGCTATTCATTTTAGTGATGCTGATAGCATTGTTTCGATTGGTGCCGAAAAACAAAAAAACCGCATTCGTTTATGGGTGCGTGATGCGGGTGCAGGCATTAGTGAAGAAAATCTTGCTATGGTATTTGACAAATTTAACTCTAGCCAACCGACAGGTGCGGGGCTTGGGTTGGCTTTGGTTAAAAAACTTGTAGAATTTCATGGGGGTGAGGTGCAAATATCATCTGAAGTGAATAAAGGAACATTGGTGAATTGTTTTTTACCAATTGTGCAACATAAAGCCCGAACTTTGCCTAAAGATGGTGACATAGTACCCCAAGTTGAAGTTGGCAGCAATGTAACAGAAGTGAAAGTTGACGACGCCTTGATGCCGATTGTTTCGGCATTTGTAGCGGCGAGTGAACCTGAGGTTGAAGTGCCTAGTCTAACAATCGTACCAACATCTGATGAAGCGGACGTCGATGAAGTTGCGCCTATTGAGAGCAAAAAGCCTTCGGCACTTGAGCAATTGAAAATGTTGCGGGATAAGAATAAGAAAAAAAATGCCGAACTGGAAAAGATATTAAAAGAAGATGCTGATGAACGTGATGTTGGCGCAGAAAAAGTGAGCGCTGAGGTTAGTGAGAAAACAGGTGAAACGCCTGATGACGATGATGTGAAGGAAAAGAGTATTTTTGAAAACTCTCGGTTAACAGCATTGTATAATCGTCAGAATGATGACAATAAAGATGATGATGCATGAGTGAGATTTCCGCATTCAGCAAGATAGACATGCACATTGAGTCCGAAGCTGAAATGTCGGCATTGGCAGGGCAATTGGCAGCGCTTTCTAAAACCGGTGATGTATTGTTATTAGATGGTGATTTGGGAGTTGGGAAGAGTTTTTTTTCTCGGCAATTTATCAACCATTTGGCGGTTGAACAGCTGGGTAAGAGTGTGGATGTACCTAGCCCTACTTTTACTTTGGTGCAGATATATGATCAGCTAGCACCCCATATTTGGCATTTTGATTTATACCGTCTCTCTAGCCCCGATGAAGCTTATGAACTGGGCTTAGATGATGCCTTGAAAACGGCAATTTGTTTGATTGAATGGCCAAGCCGACTTGAGGGTGATGTGCCCAAAGATTGCTTGAATATATTATTTAAACATGATGGCTTGAACAGCCGAAAACTAGAAATTTGGTATACAGAAACTTGGGCAGAGCGGCTTAAAGTTATTTTGTAGAAATGAGGGAAAGAATGCAGAATATATATAATATTCCTTCTGGTCATAGTTTTTTGCGGGCGCTTGCACGTTGTATTTTGGACCATGATTTACCAATTTTAGGCAATCTGCCCGATCAGAATATAAGCCAAGTGTTAGTGCTTTTGCCAACCCAGCGTGCCTGCCGTGATTTGCGTGAAATATTGTTTGAAGAAAATGATAATAAGCCTCTAATTATGCCTGAGATTAGGGCATTTGGCGCGCTTGAAGATGAGTGGGCCTATGTAGGGGATGAAGATTTACAAAGCCCAGAAGGTTTAGAGATTGAGCAAGCGATATCGCCACTAGATAGACAGCTTATTTTGGCGAAATTAATTGGTGCTTTATCTAAATCGGGCGGGTTGGATGGTCGTTTAAACTTAGAAAACCCTGCCATGGCATTGCATATGGCTGCGGATTTATGCAAGTTGTTTGATAGTGTTCTGATTGAAGAGGCTGACCCAAGCCAATTTGAGAATTTAGTGGGTGGCGAGTTTGCCGAAAACTGGCAAAATATCACGAAGTTTTTAGACATTATATTTAAATTATGGCCTGATATTTTAAAAGAAGAAGGCAAAATAGATCAGATTATTCGGCGTCAAAAATTAATGAAATTGGAACTTAGCCATTTAGCTCAGCAAGAGAAAATTGGTAAGGGTCGGCCGATAATTGCAGCTGGCTCGACTGCCTCTGTTATGGCAACCAAGAGATTTTTATCGGGAATTTTGGAGCTTGAACAAAGCGCGGTGATATTGCCCGGTTTGGACGCTTATATGGATGATGAAAGCTGGGAGCAGGTTTCTTTGGCGCATCCGCAAAATAATTTGAAATGCTTTTTGGAATTTGCGGGTATCGACCGTCAAGATGTATTACCCATGCCACATTTAGAAACAAACGAAACAAAAAATGCCAAATTAAGACGGCAAATTGCCAGTGAAATGGTGAGGCCGACCGCGACATCACATATGTGGCATAAATTGCCCGAGAGTTTTAACCGAGATGAATTATCTGCCGCCTTTGTAGGGCATGTGGAATTGATAGAAGCAACAAGTGTGCAGCAGGAAGCTGTGGCGATTGCACTTATGATGCGTAAAGCGGTTGAAGACAAACAAAAAGCGGCTTTGATTACTCCTGATAGGCAGCTGGCGCGGCGTGTGCAGAATGAATTGAAACGCTGGAATATAGACGTTGATGACTCGAGCGGTGTGCCGCTTAGTGATACATCGCCAGCAGTGTTTTTGAAACAAATTATCAATGTTCAGGTGCAGGAATTTAGCCCTGCGGCCTTACTAGCCTTGCTCAAGCATGCCTATTTTAAAACCCATTATTGGAGTGATGATGTTTTTGCATTGAGCTCAGAAGAAGCCGCACAAGCCATATATGCTTTGGAGCTAATTTTATTACGTGGGGTGCGACCTGCTGCAGGTATCGACGGTTTGATTGCCACGTTTGAATTTAAAGATCATCAGCGTTCTTATGGAGATGCAGGCAGTCAATATATGCACCCATTATTGGCGAAATTAGATGATGATGATTGGCAGTTAGCGAAATTACTACTTGAGGGATTGCAAACAATTTTTGTGCCTTTAAAAGAATTGGAGACGCAGAACTTTGCCGAAGCATTTAAACAATATTTGGTGGTTATGCAACGGTTAAGCCAAATTGATGAGGCTGGGAACTCGGTTGTTTGGCAAAGCCATGAAGGAGAAAGCTTGGCTTTATTGGCCAGCGAGATATTACAAAGTGAGGACCATTTTGAAGATGTGAATTTGCATGATTTTGAAGCCTTGATGATGCAATTAATGGCGGGGCGTATGGTGCGCTCGAAAGATGTTTCCTATACCGGTTTGGCTATTTTAGGTGCGATGGAAGCACGATTGGCAGATTTGGACATTGCAATTTTGGGTGGGCTTAACGAAGGTGTTTGGCCGCAAATACCCCAAGCTGATGCTTGGGTAAGCCGTCAAATGATGCAACAAATTGGCCTGCCAGCGCCTGAACGCCGCGTCGGCTTATCTGCACATGATTTTGTAGCTGCATTTTCGGTGAAGAAGATTTATATGACACGGGCAGAAAAACTAGGGGGAGCGCCGACCATTGCATCGCGTTGGATATTGCGCTTAAAAGCTGTTTTAGCATCGTTAGACTTGGATGGTATTTTAACGGCTGAACAGCCATGGACATATTGGGCTGACAAAATTGATGAACCAGAACAGGTGAAAGCAGTGGCAAAACCTGAGCCGCGCCCACCTGTAATGGCGCGACCAAGGCGTATGAGTGTGACTGATATTGAAACTTGGATCAGGGACCCTTATGCGATATACGCCAAGCGGATTTTGAAACTATCGCCATTGGATGATATTGAGTTAGAGATTAGTGCGGCTGAAAAAGGTTCGTTATTCCATGATATTTTGCATCAATTTAGTGAGAAATATACAGGGTTGATTGCTGATGACGCATTGGCGGTTATCACCGATATTGGTGTGCAAAAATTTGCTGAGATCAAGAAGTCTTGGCCGCAATTATATGCCTTTTGGTGGCCACGGTTTTTGCGCGTTGCCGAATGGTTTTTAGAACAAGAAAAACACCGTCGCCATGAAGATTTAAAAACATTTACTGAGATAAGAGGCGAGATGCAGTTTAACGCGCATTATGGTGAAGATGGCTTACAGGCATTTACCCTTACAGCGCGCGCTGACCGTGTTGACATTGCGCCACAGGGCGGCGAAATAATTGATTATAAAACGGGTGCACCACCTGCCGTAAAACAAGTGAAAGCAGGGTTTGCGCCGCAATTATTACTAGAAGCCGCAATATTGGCTGCAGGCGGTTTTGAGAATTGTTATATAGACCAAGATGTGCCGATTGCCTTCACTTATATTCAGCTTACGGGTGCGTACCCCGCGGGTAAAGTGCAAGATTTTAAAAAATTAGATGCAGCGCAATTGATTGAAGATGCCTTAGAAGGTTTACAACAGCGGATTGCCGATTTTGCCGATCAAAACACTGCCTATAAACCGCGGGAATTAGCCGAATTTGCAGCACGATTTAGGGATTATGATCATTTATCGCGGTTAAAAGAATGGTCATTAGGCGAAGGGGGCGAGGCATGAGTGAATTGACTTTGGCTGCTGACAAATTATTAAACACAACGCGCTTGCAAAATGAGGCGGCTGCGCCTGATTTATCGGCATGGGTATCGGCCAATGCAGGCAGCGGTAAAACTTATGTTTTGGTAAAACGGGTGATTAGGATTTTGTTATCTGGCACAATGCCGCACAAGATATTATGCCTTACCTTTACCAAAACCGCAGCTGCTGAGATGCAAAACCGACTGTTTAAAATACTTTCGGAATGGGCGGTGATGCCTGATGAAAAACTGATTGATGAAATTGACAAAATGGCGGCTGTGAAGCTCGGCCTGCATGAATTGGGTAAGGCCAGGCGGCTATTTGCCGAAGCACTAGAAACTCCTGGTGGGTTGAAGATTCAGACCATTCACGCCTTCTGTGAGAGGATATTGCATACATTTCCGATTGAAGCTGGGATATCGCCGCAATTTGAAGTGATTGATGATCGTTCCGCCAACGAAATGTTGGCCAAAATTAAACGAGATGTGTTGAATGAAGCCCAAAATTCTGCAGGGCGGTTTGGCAATGCAATGCAAATTATCAGCCAATATGCCAACGAAAGTAAATTTGATGAATTGCTTGGTGGATTAATCAAAAACCGCAGTAAAATCGCCAAGCTAATTGGTTATGAACTTGCAGATATTCAATTAGACACTGCGCCATTGGGCAAAGCGATTGGTAAATTGGGGCAAGTTCTAGGTTTGGATGAATTATTGAGTGAAGCCGATAATTTGGGTGAGGATATTTTATCGCTTTATTGGAATATTTTGGCAGACAAAACCACTTGGCCTGCTGCTGAGTTCAAGGAAATGGCGGCAATATTGCGCGAGGATGGCGGTAAAACCAATGTAAAATTTGCTAGCTTTATGGAAACCGCATTATCGGCTGAGCATTTAGAAACCAAAATAAACGCATATTTTGATATATTTTTAACGGCGAGCCGCACACCCGCGAAGGCATGGATTGGTAAGCCAATTCAAAAGTCATATCCTGCGTTATTTGACAAATTTATTGAAGAACAAGCCAAAGCGGTGACAAAATATGAATTGTTGATGGCGGTAAAGTTATACCAAGCATCGACGGCATTATTTGAAATTGGCAATGATATTTTATGGAAATTTGTGCAAAAAAAGCAAGCCCGCAGCATGGTGGATTATGATGACTTGATTAACATCACCGCCAATTTACTAAGTGGTGGTGGCAGCGCGAATAAAGGCCAAACTGCATGGGTTTTATATAAGCTGGACAATGGCTTAGACCATATTTTAATTGATGAAGCGCAGGATACAAGCCCCGAACAATGGGCGGTTATGGAGCCGCTGGTGAAAGAAATTACGGCAGGCGAGGGTGCGCGTGAGGTGGAACGTAGTCTGTTTGTGGTGGGTGATGAAAAACAGTCTATCTATAAATTTCAAGGTGCGAACCGTGAGGAGTTTAAGAGTAAACAAGTTGGATTTAAGCAAGCATTTGAAAATGCTGATCTGCCTTGGAAAGAGATTCCGCTTGATCTTTCGTTTAGATCGGCGCCTGCTATCCTGCAGGCTGTTGACCGTGTGTTTAGCTTTGCGGGCGCTGCTAGTGGTGTATACGATGATGCGGCAGAGGTGATTAAGGATGGCAGCGTTGGCAGCCGACATTTTGCAAACCGAAAAGTTGGCGGCATTGTGGAATTGTGGCCGATTGAACAAGGCGCCGAAGTGGATGTGCCAAACGCATGGCGAGCGCCTGTTGATGAGGCAAGCCCCATTAGCCCAAGCCGCATGTTGGCCGATAATATAGCCGACAAAATTGCGGATTGGATTGAGACGGGGCGTAAATTAAAATCTAACAATCAAGTTGTAAAACCAGGTGATATTTTAATATTGGTTCGCAGGCGGAATGATTTTGTGAACGCGCTTATTCGTGGCTTGAAAAATCACAATATTCCTGTGGCGGGCATTGACCGGATGCGTGTGCGTAATGAGCTTATTGTTGAAGACATGATTGCTTTGGGAAAATTTTGCTTGTTGCCCGAGGATGAGTTGAACCTATCCATTATCCTAAAAAGCCCGCTAATTGGCATTGATGATACTGCGTTATTTGAACTTGCTTATGGACGAAAAATAAATTTGTGGCAGGCACTTAAAGACAATCAAATGCCAAAATGGCAAGCGATCTATAAGCAATTGTTAGGTTGGCATAAACTGTCTATTCGGTTACGGCCATTTGATTTTTACATGCAGATATTATCTGCCGAGGGCATGCGAGAACGCTTAATTGCGCGGTTAGGTGTGGATGCGCTCGACCCGCTTGATGAATTTTTGAATTTGGTTGAGAATTTTGAATTGAACCACATTGCTGATATGAACCAGCTGATCAAGTGGATTGAAAGTGACGAAGAAGAATTAAAACGCGAGATTGACCAAGAAAAAGATGAAGTGCGCATCATGACTGTGCATGGCGCGAAGGGGTTAGAATCTAACATTGTGATATTGCCCGACACATGTGGCTTGCCGCAAAAATCGCGTGGGGAAGATTTGGGATTTAAACAAGACTTCGCTTACTGGCGGCCTAACAAAGACATTGAGCCAAGCCTTGTGAAACAAATAAAGACGGCTAATTATTTGGCCGAAATTGATGAATATCACCGCTTGCTTTATGTGGCGATGACACGGGCAGGGGATGAGCTTTATATAGCAGGCTATGCTAAAAAACCTGCAACAGAAAAGGCTGAATTTTATAACTGGTATCAATTGGTTGAGCAAGCCTTTGAAGGTTGGGCGACTGAGCAGAAACTTGATGATGATAAGCGCATATTGCGATTTGAAAATGAAGGTGAGCTTGAAGAAAGCAACGACGAGACTTTATGGGAAGAAGCCGAAGAACGGTTGCCTGATTGGGTGAATATTGACGCGCCTACACCCAAAGCTGTTATGCGGCCAATATCGCCTTCCAAATTGTTGGAGGTTGAGCTTGATGTGACTGATCTTGACTTTGACACAGATGTTGAAATGCGTCTCTCACCTATTGAGAATGATGAAAATAGGCGGTTTTTGCGCGGTAATTTGATACATAAATTGCTTGAAAACTTACCCAAGCTTGATGTGGCTTTGAGAGCGGCGGCGGCGGAACGGTATTTATCAAGATATCAAGATGATTTTGATGTAGAAAATTTGACTGAGATTGCGCAAGAAGTGATGGGACTGTTAAATGACCCTGAATTTGCAACGATATTTAGTGATGCAGCTCAGTCTGAAGTTGCGATTGTGGGTTATATTGAAAATTCGGGACAAGAACGACTAATCTCGGGTCAAATTGATCGGTTACTTATTGGCGATGACGAAATCTTGATACTTGATTATAAATCTAACCGGCCGCCACCTTTGCAGGCTGAAAATGTGAGCCTGCAATATTTGGGACAAATGGCTGCATATCGCGAGCTACTTAGGCAAACCTATCCTGATCATGAGATAAAATCGGCTATATTGTGGACATATAATGCGCAGTTAATGCGCCTTGGGGATGTGCAATTGGATGAAGCATATAAGGCTATTTTTACAAAGTAATAACAATAATTTGCTCGAATCACTTGACGAAAGTGGTAGGAATACCTAAATTTGCATCTCGAGTATTAATAGAATCCTGAAAGGAAATCTAATGGCTACAATTAAAGTGACTGACGATAGTTTTGAGGCTGATGTATTAAAAGCTGGCAAACCAGTGATTGTTGATTTTTGGGCAGAATGGTGTGGACCTTGTAAACAAATTGGACCCGCATTAGAAGAGCTTTCAGACGAGCTAGGCGACAAAGTGACGATTGCCAAAGTGAATATTGATGAAAACCCAAATACACACACTATGTTTGGTGTGCGTGGTATTCCAACGATGTTGATTTTTAAAGACGGCGAATTGGCTGCCACTAAAGTGGGCGCTTTGCCAAAAGGTAAAATTGCTGAATGGATTGAAGAAAACGTTTAATCGTTTGATTTTAAATTTGAACCGCTAGGGATTTCTCTAGCGGTTTTTTTTGTGCTTTTCAATATAGGCTAGCACATTGCCAGCTTGATACAAGGAGCCGCAGATGAGAATGCGCGGTGCTTGCTTGCATTCTGATTTTATTTGCGCAAGCGCTTGGGTGAAGTGTTCAGCGGTGAAAGATTTAATACCAACCTTTTGTGCTGTTTCGTGCATGGCTTGTGCTGAAAAGCTATTTGGCTCATTTTCGATGGATAAACAGAATGCAGTTGGATTGAGTTTTGCAAAAGGCTGTAAAAATTCATCGGCTTGTTTGCTATTCATCATGCCGATAAGCATATAAAGAGGGCGAGGATCGGCATTGTGGATTTTGCCTAATTGCTGCGCTAATGCGATGCCACCTGCTGCATTATGGCCGCCATCGAGCCAAATTTCGGCATTATCTGTGGTGAGGCTTGCGAGCGCTGGTGAGGTTAGCCGTTCGAACCGCGCTGGCCATTTGACACTGGTTAAGGCTTTTGCCAATAGCTCCTCATCTAAGTGATCGCCTAATATGAATTCACATGCTTTTATAGCAGTGCCAGCATTTTGAATTTGATGTGCGCCCTGTAACGCGGGTAGTGGCAAATCGCGCAGGCCTGTTAGATGTTGGTATATTAAGCGATCGCGTTCTTGATAGGCTTGGAAATCGACACCGTAAGCCTGCATGGGTGCATTTAATTGTAGAGCGGTTTTTTCTACCACGTCGAAAGCTTCTGAAACTTGAGGTCCGACAATGACGGGGCAATCTTGCTTAATGATGCCTGCCTTTTCGAATGCAATACCAGCAAGGTTGTCGCCTAGAAATTGCACATGATCTATGCTTATGGGAGTGATGATTGAAAGTGCGGGCTTGGCCACTACATTTGTGGTATCGAACCGCCCCCCAAGGCCAACTTCTAATATTAGATAATCGGCTGGTTGGCGGGAGAATGCAAGGAAGCCTGCAGCGGTTGTCATTTCGAAGAATGTAATGGGTGCATTATCATTAATGCGTACGACTTCTTCGAGTATTTCAACTAGATAGGTTTCGGAAATATCGGCACTAGTGCCTTGCCCATTTTGGGTTGCTTTGGCTATGTGTATGCGCTCGTGGAAATTCACTAAATGTGGTGAAGTATAGGCGTGCACTGCTTTGCCATGGGCTTGCAATATGCTTTTAATGTAAGCGGTTGTAGAGCCTTTACCATTGGTGCCTGCAATGTGAATGACAGGCGGCAAATTATGCTGTGGATTGCCCAGTTTTTCAAGCAAAGCCAAAAGTCGATCTAATGAAAGGTCGATCATTTTGGGGTGCAAATTATGCATGCCTGCTAATATATTGTCACTGTTGAGCATATTTTAGGATTCGGCAGTGGCTTCTACAATTTCGCCTTCAACTTCTTCGATGGTTTCTGGCAGGTTTTGAGTGCTGTTTTCTGACACCGCATCTGGGTTTTCGAAAGCGGGTTTGTTGAGGAACATTAGTGCCAAACGGCTAATGGTGTCACGTAGTTTATGACGATGTACCACCATATCGACCATACCATGCTCGTATAAATAGTCACTACGTTGGAAACCTTCTGGCAGTTTTTCGCGGATTGTTTGTTCGATCACACGTGGGCCCGCAAAACAAATAAGTGCATCAGGCTCGGCAATGTGAATGTCGCCTAACATGGCGTAGGAAGCGGTAACGCCGCCTGTTGTCGGGTCGGTAAGTACCACCACATATGGCAAGCCAGCCTCGCGCAATTTCTGTACGGCAACCGTGGTACGCGGCATCTGCATGAGGGACAAAATGCCCTCTTGCATACGTGCGCCACCTGATGAGGCAAATAAAACAAAACCAGTGTGTAGCTCAATAGCTTTTAGCATACCAACGATTATAGCCTCGCCTGCGGCCATACCAAGTGAGCCGCCCATAAAGCCAAAATCTTGTACAGCGGTGACCAGCTCTAGGCCATTCACTTTACCAACAGCTAGCTCGACACTATCTTTATTGCCTGTTTTGATTTTTGCGGCTTTAAGACGGTCAGTATAGCGTTTTTCGTCGCGGAACTTAAGAGGGTCCAGCGGTACATCTGGTACTTCGATGCTTTCATATTTACTATCATCAAACCAAATTTCGAACCGTTTTTTGGCGCCAATGCGCATATGATGTTCGGATTCTGGTATGACAAATTGATTGGCTTCAACATCACGATGGAAAACCATTTTGCCAGATTTTGGGCAAGTGATCCAAAGATTATCTGGTGTGTCTTTTTTTGTGAGCATGCCCTGAATGCGGGGTCTCACAACGTTTTTAATCCAGCTCATATGTTTTCTCCGAATTCGCGATTAGCGTGCAGCTATAATGGCTTGTTTTAGTGATTTGACCAAATTTGTCAACTGTTCGAAAGTTTTGGCTGTGGCTTTACCATTTTCATCCATAGTGTTCGGGATGATTTTAACCAATGCTGAACCAACAACCACGCCATCGGCGAATTTTGCCACGGCCGCAGCATGTTCGGGCGTGTTAATGCCGAAACCCACTGCAATGGGGATGTCTGTTGATTTCTTAATAGCTGCCACTGCGTTTTCGACCTTGGTAAAATCGGGTGTTGCAGTGCCTGTAATGCCATTGATTGAGACGTAATAAAGGAAACCACTGGTATTTTGCAATACACGCGGTAAGCGCTTGGCATCTGTCGTTGGGGTGGCTAAACGGATAAAATTGATGCCGTTTTCAATGGCGGGAAGGCATAGCTCATTATCGGCTTCAGGTGGTAGATCGACAATGATGAGGCCATCGACACCTGCTTCTTTTGCTTGATCGAGAAATTTGTCACAACCCATATGGTAGATGGGGTTGTAATAGCCCATGAGCACGATAGGGGTTGTTGTATCGTCCTTGCGAAACTCACGTACCATTTGCAAAGTTTTTGCGACTGTTTGGCCCGCTGCTAATGCGCGTTCATATGATAATTGAATGGTGACGCCTTCGGCTGCAGGATCAGTAAATGGCATGCCAAATTCGATGACATCTGCGCCTGCTGCGGGTAATGATTTTAGCATTTTAAGCGCGTCATCATAATTGGGGTCGCCAGCGGTGATAAAGCAGTTAAGCGCAGCACGGCCTTCGGCTTTGCATTGTTCAAATTTTGCGTCGAGGCGGGTGGTGAAATTTGTCATTATTTTATCCTATTCCTCTAAGCTATGTCTTGGCCGAGATGCTCGGCAACGGCGAATACATCTTTATCGCCACGGCCACAAAGATTCATTAAAATAATTTCGTCTTTGCCCATAGTGGGCGCAAGTTTGGCCACAAATGCAAGTGCATGGCTTGGTTCGAGCGCAGGAATGATGCCCTCTTGCAATGTGCAAAGTTGGAAGGCTTCTAGTGCTTCTTTATCAGTGGCGTTGACATATTCCACCCGGCCGATTTCTTTTAACCAACTATGCTCAGGGCCAATGCCAGGGTAATCTAGCCCTGCTGAAATTGAGTGGCCTTCGAGAATTTGGCCATCATCATCTTGCAGTAAATATGTGCGGTTGCCATGTAAAACGCCTGGCTCGCCGCCCGCTAAAGAGGCGCAATGTTCTTCGGTATCAAGGCCTTTGCCACCTGCTTCTACGCCGTAAATTTTGACTGATTCATCATCTAAAAACGGATGAAATAAGCCAATCGCGTTGGAGCCGCCACCGATACAAGCCACAACTGCATCGGGCAATTTGCCTTCTTCTTCTTGCATTTGGACTTTGGCTTCCTCGCCAATGATGGATTGGAAATCACGTACCATCATCGGATATGGATGAGGCCCAGCGGCTGTGCCGATGATGTAAAAAGTATCTTCAACATTGGCGACCCAGTCGCGCAACGCTTCGTTCATAGCGTCTTTTAATGTGCCAGCGCCATTGGTAACGGCTACGATTTTAGCACCTAAAAGCCGCATGCGAAATACATTTGGTTTTTGGCGTTCGATGTCTTTGGCACCCATATAAACTGTGCAAGGCAAACCAAAACGTGCTGCCACTGTGGCGGCTGCCACACCATGTTGGCCTGCGCCTGTTTCGGCAATAATGCGTTTGGCACCCATGCGTTTGGCAAGTAAAATTTGGCCTAAGCAATTGTTGATTTTATGTGAACCCGTATGGTTTAGCTCATCACGTTTGAAATAGACCTTTGCGCCCCCAAAATGTGCGGTGAGGCGTTCGGCTAAATAGATAGGGCTCGGACGGCCTGTGTAATATTTTCCCAAATGTTCAAGTTCGGCAGCAAAGCTTGGGTCGGCTTTAGCATCGTCATAGGCTTTTTCGAGCGCTAGGATGTTTGGCATTAATGTTTCTGCAACGAAACGACCACCAAAAATACCAAAAAATCCATCTTTATCAGGCCCTTGGCGCAAACCATTTGGGTTTTTCACATCACTCATTATTTTTTCCCTTTTGCGCTTTGAATGAAAGCTTCAACCAAAGCTTTGTCTTTGTTGCCACGGGTGATTTCCACCTCGGACGAGACATCTACTTGTATAATGCCCGATTGTTGCATAGCTAGGTTTACATTACTAGCGTTTAAACCGCCTGCCAACATGGTTTGACAGCTGAATTTTTGACCTAAAAGCAAATTCCAATTAAAGGCTTGGCCGTTGCCCCCAGGTAGTTCTGCACCTTTAACAGGTTTGCTATCAAAAAGCAGAATATCGACACAATTTTCATAGGCTTTTGCGGCTTGAATGTCGGTTTCATTTTCGACACTTATGGCTTTTATGACTTTTAGAGTTGTTGTGTTTTTTATATTTTGGCAGAATTCTGGGGTTTCTTTGCCATGTAATTGTATGTAATCGGCATTTAAGTTGGAAATTTGGCTCACTTCTGATTCTGTAGGGTTGACGGTTAGGACAACGCTATGGATGCGACCAGATGCGTAGCGAGTGAGATTGGCAATGTCGACCATATCAAGATGGCGGGGGCTTTTAGGGAAGTGTACAAAACCGATATAATTAGCACCTGCATTGATGCAAGTGTCGATAAGCTCAGGGCTTTTAATGCCACAGATTTTAACTTTAAGATTCATAATTTACCTATAAGTCAGCATAGCGTACTGATTGCCAAATATCGTCGGCCATTTTTGTAGGGCTTGTGGCTTGGGTGATGGCGCGGCCAACCACTAAGTAATCGGCACCTTGGCTAATGGCTTCGGCAGGAGTCATAATGCGTTTTTGATCGTGGGCGCTGACGCCTTTGGGACGAATGCCCGGCACGATTGTTTTAAAATCATCTCCGCAGGCGGCTTTAATGCCAGCAATCTCATGACTGGAACAAACCACGCCATCTAGGCCACAATCTTGCGCGAGTTTGGCAAGATGGATGACCTGATCGGACGCGCTACGGCTCATGCCGAGTTCAGCCATGTCTGCATCTTCCATAGATGTAACGATGGTAACGCCGATGAGTAGCGGGCGAGAGAAGCCTAAGGCTTCTGCCTCGTTAGTAGCTGCAACTGCGGCTTGCATCATTTTTCGGCCACCCAAAATGTGGATATTGACCATGAAAGGCTGCAACGGAAGCAGGCTGCGAATGCCAGAAGCGACTGTGTTGGGGATGTCTGATAACTTAAGATCAATGAATACGGGCATACCCAGATCAATAATCTGTTTGACACCTTGCGGGCCATTGGCGTTAAAAAACTCCATACCGACCTTCATCCCGCCGACTTTATCAGTGAGGGATTTTGCGAGCTCTAAGGCTTGCGAAAGATTTGGCGTATCGAGTGCCACAAGTGTGGGGTTATAGGGGTTATTGCTATTCATATGACCCATTATACTTTGATTAATTTGTGATTTGTTTGGCGGTGGCTGTTGGGCTTGCTGCGGTTTTTTCGGCGCGCTTGCGCAAATCATCGGCCTCGTGATGCCATTTATCGGCATTGTGGCGCTCGACACGGGATGCCTTGCGGTATTTATGCTGGCCTAGCCATGTGAGGGTGCCGCCAAGAATGAGGCCAATGAAAATGGCAATGAGAATGACGATATATAATGGAATTTGGAAACTTAATGCGGGCTCATCGGCATTGAATGGATCGAGCGAAACGGGAATGCTGTGGCGGTTTGCAATGAGAAGAAAACCTGCAACCAATAAAATGGGGAAGGTGATTAACCAGCGAAAAATGCGTTTCATAAATGTCTCTTTAATAACAGCGCTAATGATATACTGAATATAGAGATTTATTGTTCAGCTTGCAATGCTAACCCCATAAAACCACCACAATTTTATGGGTTAAACATTGTTATTCATCGTTTAAACGATCGCGCAATTCTTTACCCGTTTTGAAAAAGGGTACATATTTTTCTGCGACTTGCACAACTTCACCTGTGCGGGGGTTGCGGCCTGTACGTGCTTTACGGTGCTTAATGGAGAAAGCTCCAAAGCCGCGTAATTCTACACGATCACCACGCGACAAAGCGGCAGTGATTTCATCAAAAATTTTATTTACAATGCGTTCAATATCACGTTGATATAAATGTGGATTGGCATCTGCAAGTTTTTGAATGAGTTCAGATTTAATCATAGTTCAATCACTCCCAACTGACGAAAAAAAGTTTTTTTGTTTAATATTTCATCGTGGCCTGAAATGCAGTTCAAAATCAAGATAAAAATTAACTATATTCAAAATAACGCCATTCTTTGCGACAGCTCATACTTTAGGCTGAAAGTTAAGCATGATTTATTGAAATGTAAAGGAAATTCGGCACATTCACAATTTTGTGAGCTATTGCAATGCGATGTGGCCGAATTTTTAATTGAGCATAAGCGCCATTAAACCATTTGAAGAGATGTTTTTACTGATTTTAGAATCGAATACTTGCATGCCAATTGTACTGTTAACGCCCATTTTTAGGAATTGAGCGAGGCTGTCTTCGCTAAATGGTGCTGGTGTCCAATCTATAAGTTCTAAATTCTTATTTGGCTTGTCGGCTTTTTTCAATTGAGCTTCGATCCATTTTTGAGCGTCATCAATATCGCCAATGGCGTCTATAAGGTTTTCTTTTAGGGCTTGGCGGCCTGAATAAACGCGGCCATCGGCAAGACGAAGTGCATCGGCATTTGATAATTTACGACGTTTCTCGACTAAGCCAACAAACCAGTCATAACTATCTTTAACCGAAGCCTGAACTTCCTTACGGACTTGTTCGGTTAGGGGGATTGACGGATCGGGCACAGCTTTTAGCGGTGAGCTTTTGATGGTTTGCATTTTAACGCCAACCTTATTAAGGAACTCGACATATTCGGGCCATTGGTAAATAACGCCGATAGAGCCAGTAATGGTATTGCCACTGGCAAAAATTTGATCGGCTGCTATGGCTGAGATATAGCCACCCGAAGCGGCAACGCCGCGCATGAGAGCGGTGACGGGTTTTTTAGCTGCTATTTTACGCAATGCTAGATATATATCTTCACTGCCAGTTACGGTGCCGCCTGGGCTATCAATGATGACAATGAGGCCAGTGACATTTTCTGATTTTCTGATTTCTTTAAGTTGAGCGAGGAGTAATTCATCGCGATAGATAACACCTTCAATTTTAATGGTGGCGATGTGCTTTTTGGCAAATGAAAAGCTTTTATTATTTACACTCACAGCGCTGACCGCAATAAGGCCAATGATGATGACGGCGATGGCCATTAAACGCCAAAAGGTGAGGTGACGCTTTAGGTGGCGTTGCTGGGCGATTTCGTGTGAATTTAACGGCATGAGTTGGCATTCTGAATTAAATTTATTTGTTAGGTAACATCATAATGCGGAATGAAAATAATGGAAGTGATAAATGCAAACTTCTAAAGCGAAAACAACAACGTCCGCCAAACACATTTTACCCCAACATGGGCAAATAAGCTGAGCCGTCTCTTCGGCGANNGAGGCGAAGCCGAACGTAATAATGAGACTTCCAGAGCTCCAACAAGCGCGCCAACTGTCGTTCCATTGCAAATACTGAGTTGCACTCCTGCCGCCACTCAGGAAATTTGCATTTATACCGCTATTGATAGGTACAAAAAAAAGGCAACCCGAAGGTTGCCTTTAATGTCATATTTTAAAACTGAGTTTTAAATTAATCTTGCTTGTTAAGCGCTGCGCCAAGAATATCACCAAGTGATGCACCTGAGTCGCTTGAACCATATTGTGCCACTGCTTCTTTTTCTTCAGCGATTTCTAGCGCTTTGATTGAAACAGATACACGGCGTGAGCGGGCATCGAATTGAGTGATACGAGCATCCAATGTTTGGCCAACTTTAAAGTTGTCTGCAGATTGGTTGTCGCGGTCACGAGATAGGTCGTTACGACGGATCGTTGTTGTCATGCCTGTGTCGCCGATAGAAACTTCAACACCGTTATCAGATGTAGCGATAACTTCACATGTTACAATTGCGCCACGCTTAAGGCCAGTTGCTGCTGAACCAGACATTGGGTCTGCACCAAGTTGTTTGATGCCAAGGCTAATGCGTTCTTTGTCGGTATCGACTTCAAGCACAACAGCTTTAACTTCTTGACCTTTTTTGAATTCTTTAATGGCTTCATCGCCAGAAACGTTCCAATCAAGATCTGACAAATGAACCATGCCGTCTACATCGCCATCTAGGCCGATGAATAGACCGAATTCAGTGATGTTCTTAACTTCACCTTCAATTTCAGTACCAGCTGAATATGTTTCAGCAAATTTAAGCCATGGGTTGTCTAGGCATTGTTTAAGACCAAGAGAAATACGGCGTTTTGAAGGATCAACTTCAAGAACCATAACTTCAACTTGTTGGCTTGTTGCCACAATTTTACCTGGGTGGATGTTTTTCTTAGTCCAGCTCATTTCAGATACATGAACAAGGCCTTCGATGCCGTCATTCAATTCTACAAATGCACCATAATCAGTGATGTTTGTCACTGTACCAGTGAAACGTGCGCCGATTGGGAATTTAGCATCTACTTCTGACCATGGATCAGATTGTAGTTGCTTCATGCCAAGGCTGATGCGTTGTGTGTCTGGGTTGATTTTAACGATTTGAACTTGAACCGCTTCGCCAACTGTAAGAACTTCTGAAGGATGGTTGATGCGTTTCCATGCAATGTCTGTAACATGCAATAGACCATCAATACCGCCAAGATCAACAAATGCACCATAATCGGTGATGTTTTTAACGATGCCTTCCATTTGTTGGCCTTCTGCAAGGTTAGCAACAATGTCAGCACGTTGTTCAGCACGAGCTTCTTCCAAAATAGAGCGACGTGATACAACGATGTTGCCACGGCGTTTGTCCATTTTAAGAACTTGGAATGGTTGAGAAATATTCATCAATGGTGTGATGTCGCGGATAGGGCGAATGTCTACTTGTGAACCAGGTAGGAACGCAATCGCGCCATCAAGATCAACAGTGAAACCACCTTTAACGCGGCCAAAGATAACACCGTTAACTTTTTCGCCTGCTTCAGAAGCTTTTTCAAGACGAATCCAGCTTTCTTCACGGCGGGCTTTTTCACGGCTAAGCATTGCTTCGCCCATAGCGTTTTCTACACGTTCAAGATAAACTTCAACTTTATCGCCAACAGAAAGATTGCTTTCTTCGCCAGCAACTTGGAATTCTTTTAGAGGAATACGACCCTCTGTTTTTAGACCTACGTCGATAATCGCAAGGTCGTTTTCGATCGCAAGCACTGTGCCTGTTACAACTGAACCTTCGTCGATACTTGTATCGGCAAGGGCTTCATTTAACATGGTTTCGAATTCGTCCATGCTTGGGTTTAGGGAATCTGACATTCAAATGTCTCCGGTTTCATATAGGGTTGGCCAATTGTTGATCAACTGGTCTTCAACGGTTTACACATGCAAACCACTGCATTTATCTATTTGCCCTTAAATTAAGCGCAAATGTTGAAGTTTGTAAGTTTTGCCGTTGGCTTTAAAAAATTAAGCAAGTTTAGCGTCTATATAAGCTGACATAGCTTCAACGACGCCATCTATAGACAGTTTTGACGTATCAATCAAGTGGGCATCATCGGCTTTTTTCATTGGTGACATGGCGCGGGTGGCGTCTCTATGATCGCGCTCGGCAATGGCGGCAGTTACATCGGCCAAACTATCGTTACGTCCTTTTGCCTGATAGTCAGCAAAACGGCGGCTTGCACGGGATTCTAAACTGGCATCAACCCAGAATTTAAGGTCGGCATTTGGGAATACAACTGTGCCTATATCGCGGCCATCAATGACAGCACTGTTTTGTTGTGCTGCAAATTTTTGTTGAATGGTGGTGATTAAGTCACGCACGCGGGGGATAACTGCCACTTTGGAGGCCATTATGCCGCCTTCCATGGTACGTGCTTGCGCGGAAGGGTTATTGACATCTTCTGCGGTAATTTGTTGCGCAGCTTCAATGGCTGCGCGGGTAAAGGTTTCATCATTTGCGAAAGTTTTGCCGATGAGTGATACGCCTGTGAGGCGGTAAAGCAAACCAGAATCTAAGTGAATAATGTTATATTTTTGAGCAATTAATTTAGCGGCAGTGCCTTTGCCCGATGCTTCTGGGCCGTCAATGGCGATAATCATATTGCTGTTCCTTTGGTTTTTGCCGAGTATTACTTGAAAAAGCTGGTTTTGTAAAAAGGTTTTATAGGATTATGCGTGCAAAAGCCCCGCCAATCTAAAGATTAGCGAGGCTTTCATTTATCCGTATTCCACTATCTTTAGGCGGCTATATTGGCAATTTCTAGCGAAAGATTGTCTAATGTTGCGATGAGTTTTACGCTATGTTCTTGCAAGGTGTCTAACGCGGTTGAAACGGTTTGATCATCATGGTTCTCATATGCTGAAATGGCTTTGTTTGCTGCATCTTCAATGTTTTCTTGAATGATCTTAAGATCTTCGAAATCGGGCAATTGAGCGATTTCTAGGTCTCCATTTTTTTCGCGCCATTTTATAAAGCGTCTGTTGTTGAAGTCACGGAAATTTTGTGAGTTCATATCGCCTATGCCCATCACGCAATCCATAACTTTCTTTTTGAAAACAATATGATCTAGTTTAGACATTTCGCAAATTGATTGTACCGTTTCGCCAGTAAACCAATCATGGGCGCTGCCAAGAATGCTTTCATTAGAGCGAATGATAGATTGTGAAACATTGACCACTTCATCTTTACTCAGACCAGCCATATCGGCAACAGAAGTGATGTTAGTTGCGATTTCGGCTGATGCTATTTTTTGTGCGCTGAGAATGTTGGTGATTTCTTGCATTCTATGCATAACATTCGCCACTTGTTCAACGGCTTGGTTCATAGTGACCGATGTTTCGGAAATAGACTCGCGACCGCCATTTACGGCTTGGCGGGAGGTTTCAAGTGTTTGTGAAATATTAGTCATGCCAGATTGTAGCGCCGAAATACGTTGTGAAATGTCTTCGGTTGCTTTGCTGGTTTGTTGTGCCAAGCTTTTTACTTCTGAAGCCACAACTGCGAAACCTTTACCAGCTTCGCCGGCTCTGGCAGCTTCGATGGTTGCGTTGAGCGCGAGTAGGTTAGTTTGCTCTGAAATGCCTTCAATCACTTCGATGATTTTACTGATTTCATCTGATGCGGTTGTTAGTTCATCTAAGCTAGAAACAGAGTTTTCGACGGTTTGAGAAATTTCTTCAATTGCGTCATCAACTTTTTGCACGGTGCGTTGGCCTTCTGTAACCGTTCTATCTGTTTCTTGAGCATCGGCTGCAGCGCCTTCGCTGTTTGTTGAAATTTCGTCAATACCTGAAACAAGTTCTTCGGCGGCTGTTGCAATAAGTTGCCCGTTTGCCGAAACTTGGCCAGAAAGATTATCAAGAGTTTTGAGATTCTGGCTTGAGTCATTAACGCTTGTGATTGTTGATGCCAATTGTTTAAGATTAGCAACTTCTTGCACTGTTTTGTGCAATGCATCTTGAATGATTTTCTCTTTTTCAAAGGCTTGAATTTTAAGCGCATTGTCTTTGAAAATTTGCACAGTTTGTGACATAAGGCCAATTTCGTCGCTTCTATCGGCACCAAAAATCTCAGTATCCAATTCGTTTTGCGATAGTAGGTCCATGCTTTCACGTAGCTTGTTTAGTGGCGCGATGATTTTACGCAACATGATATAACCAATAACCCCGATGAGGAAAATTGAAGATATAACGGCAATTGCAATGATGATTTGAGCAAATAAAGCAGCTTCAGAAAGGTTGCTATCTAGCTGCACGACATCTTGGCCGTTTAGATTTGCAATCTCCACTGATAGGTTATTAAAGGCGGTAAGCGCGGCAGCATCATCGACAATTAATTGGCCTGCAACGGCTTCAGGGCGTGTTTCTTCGGCAATAAGCCCTTTTGCACGTTCTAGTTTCCCAAGGTAATTATTTACTGTGTTTTCAATAACTTTTAGTGAAGCAGCTTCGCCTTCTGTTACTGGAAATTCTCTATATTTTGCAATATATGAGGTGATGCTATTCAGGCTTGCTGATGTTGCATCTGCATATGTTGCTTCTTGACGGATCATATAGTTACCAAAATTGTGAATGGCACCACCAAAACCCATAAGCTGACGCATTTGGGCCAATAATTCTAGGCGGGTTGATGCGCCATCTGTTTGGCTTAAACCCCAAGAAATTTGTTGTAATTTTTTAATGGCCTCGATTGCGACATCATCTTTAGTTGCGGCAATTTTATCAATATCAACGGTGGCTTTGTCCATTTTTACAAAGGCCATAGCAATGTTGAATTTTTGTGAATATTGGCGAACCACTCCGCGAACTTCATTTACAAGAGCTAACTCTTCTTCACTTATACCTGAACGCTCATATTGCATCAATGCAGCATTTGCACTGCCAATAGAGCCTTGGAATAATGCCATATATTGGTTTTCTTTACGCAACATATAGGTCTTAAAATACTGTACCATGCCGCCATAACCGATATTTTCATTTAAGGCATTTAGCGCTAGCACTCGATTTGCACTATTGGTGTGATAAGTTTTCCACTTATCCTCGGCGGTAAATATTTTGGTCGTGACCAATGCTGAACTTGCGAAGAAAACAATACCAGTTAAGGCTATGAAGCCAATAATGATAAAGCTGTAGATTTTAATTGTAATATTTTTAAACATAAGAGCCTGCTAATGTAGTAATTCGTTCCCAGTTTAAGAAAAGTTAGTTAATAAATACTTATGGATAACAGGCTGTTGTATATAAGACTTAATGAATTAGTATATTACTTTCTAGTTTTAGTTAATAACTTATTGTTTTAGTTGCAATTTATTGATTCAAAATTGCAACTCAGCATGTGGAAAGAAACGCATATTTTAGAAGCTTACTTAAAGTAAGCTAGACTTATTTTGCTTATTTGAGGTCTCAGCTTCAAGAATATTTTCTTTAAATAGGGTCTTGCTGTTTTGAAATAAAACAAGCCAAGATGTTTGCCGCTGCTGTTGAGTGGTAGAATGAAATCATATACATTTGTATGTTTTCCTGATGACCATTTGAACTTATAGTCATCTTCTGGTGGCAGTAGATCAAAAACCTCTACATCATTTTGAATTGCCCATTCGATCGTTTTGATCAACTGGTAAGCACCCGGACTATATTGAGAGAATTGATTATCCATTGCCCCAATGAAAGAGTAATATTTATTGAGGTGTAAATAACCAATTTCGGCAGCGACGATTTGCCCATCTAGTTTTAGGGTTGAAATGATACATTCAAAGTCTTTATTCTTATTCAAGATGATGTGCTTCAATTTTGCGAGTTGTTTTTCATCGGCAAACAAACGACTGGTTTGGTTTATGCTGTCTAGCTGGCGTTTTTTAAGCTCGATCACTTTGTCTACTAAATTGGACGTGATGTCTTTGTTTGTTATGATTTCAAAATCAGTGACAAAAGTTGTTTCTAGTTTCTTAATTGTGCGACGACGTGATTTTCTTGAAGAGGCCGACAATGTTTTGAAATAGTCATCCAGGTTCTGCATGCCAGTTAAGTCTATAAATGGCGATTTTTTTGCCAGAATCTCGTTGCCAGCTATTTCCAATAGCTTATATAGTTTGCAATCTTGCCTTACATTCCTGACGATTAGGAGTTTAACATTATGTTTTTTAAGTTGGCTTTTGATTGCGCGCAGTGTTTGTTGCACATCTATATGTGGTATGTTTTGAAGGTCACTATACTGAATGATTGGTTCACCAGATAATTGGGCTATTTTAAACCCAAGGATTTGGTTCACTTCAAGTTGTAGCAACTTTACTTTAATGCCGTTTTCACTAAAATATATGGATATCGTTTTGCCATTTTGTTGTTCTGTATCGTTGCTTGTTGCATTCCAATATGGTGATCCGAACAGGTTAGTGCTCGGATTGTTTTTGTTAAAACGGGTTTGGGTTTGGCTTATACTCATATTATCACCCTCATTAGATTACTTAATTAGTTGATAAGGCTCGATTGTTTTAAAGCCGAGTGGCTCTTTAGGATCAACGGCAAAATCTACGTTATATTTCATTTTTTTGAGTTTTCTTAAGCCACTTTTCTTGTGAACCGCAGCCAATATAAGCCGTAGATATAGACCGATGCCAGAGGTGGGTGTTTTAAGGCTTTTAAAACCAAATGTGTCCCTTAGCAGGCCGTTCGCATACCTAACTGCATAATGATTTCTAAGTTCTGTATTCCAATGTTCTGTTGTAAGCGAGACGTTCATCACACCCATATTTTCAATGCGATGGGGGCCATTGATAGGCCAATGAGACATTACACCTGGCTCTAACTCTAGAATTTCGGCATACTCATCGAACCAATCTTGGTAGCTGATGTCATGCTCATCAATGCGGCCGAGAATGATTTTCTCCATCTCATCATCTTTTAAGAATGGGGCTGTATTGGGGTAAATGTAGACTCGTTTTTTGCCCCGAATTTGCCATAACGCTTGGCCAGGTATGTCGCAGTGATAGAAAACTTGGATTTTAGGAGACGATATTAAAATCGTCATCTTGTTTTTGTCCGGCATGGTTGTGAAATCTGATACATTTGCTTGTAGCTCATCAAACATTTGATCTAGAATTATGCCATATGCAGGGTCGACTTCCCAAGGGCGTTGTAGATTAATCCATATATGGCCATTTCTAACGGCCTCAATAACTTCTGTTCCTGAAAGGTCGCCAAATTCTCCGTCGCGCCACGTGGATTTGTCTATATTCACTAAATCATGGGTATTAACATGGTAGTTTGAGCGTGGCGTTTTATCTATTAACCGCGCGAGTGCCTCATCTGAAAACAACTCATGATTATGGAGATTGTGTTTTTCGGTGATGATATGCTTGCTAAACAATTCTGAATTTTTTGACTGCCATTCAGGGAAAATTTGATTTTGCATTTGAACCTACCTAACTGCGTTGATAAACTGAAGTCTAATAAAATAATTGATAGTTAGTTGCCTATATCAATCAGTTATCCGTTGAAAATAAGAATATGTAAATTTGATTCAAATTGTAATTAGTTTCATTTTCCATAGTTAATAGGGGAGGATTTGCATGCACCTAAAGTCGAAGAACTGTGAACAAATATCAGCTGGAATTCTTGCCTATGCAATTGTAATAATTCACTGGCTTTCTATTGATATAGCTGTTTGTTCAGCTAGTTAAAGACTTTTGAAGATTGTAGAAAATTTGGTTAATTGATGGTTTTCATATGGTGTAGGAGAATGTACTTTGAGTAATGTGATTTTGAATTTAGTAGCCAATTGTCTTTGCTTATTGTTGTTTTTTGAGCCAACAAATGCCGAAAGTGAAGAGACTCATTGTAAATTATTAGATATTGGTGTGCTTACTCAATATTAGTGGCAATATCAGGTTGAAGTTTTTTCGATTGAAAACGGGACATGTGGCGAAAAATTATAGGCAGTTAATAAATATTGAGCGCTGGTGAGGTAATTATAAAACCATGACGCACATTTTAGGAAATTAAAAAATGGCAAAACAATTTACATCACTTAGTGCTGTTCATCGCGGCTTCATTATGCAGCAGCATTTGTTTTTCACTGCGTCTGCCACTGGTGATAGCAGAGTGAACGTATCGCCACGAGAAATTGGCGCGCTTAGGATTGTTGATGATAACACTGTAATTTATTTGGACCGAACAGGCAGTGGTAATGAAACAGCAGCACATATGTTGGCCGACGGTCGGCTGACAATTATGTTTTGTGCATTTGTTGGCGCACCACAAATTATGAGACTATATGGGCTTGGTTGTTCGTTCGGCTGGGAAAGCCCAAAGTTTAAAGAACTGATTGACAAATATTATGATGGAAAAACACCACTTGGCGCAAGACAGATTATGATGCTGAAATTTGACTTAGTCCAAACATCGTGTGGATTTGGGGTGCCTTTATTTGACTATCAGGCTGAACGCACAGTTATGGATAAGTGGCATAATAACAAAGGGACGGAAGGCATTAGTTCATATTGGGAAGAAAAGAACCTCAGTAGCATGGATGGGTTGCCGACTGGTCTGAAGCTCAAAGATGACTAAATGACTATGCGTTTTGTTCTCAAAATAGTAAGGCGCATATTTGAGTGTTAGGGGGAGGTGTTAAGCCGATGTTTCCGCACCTACAGTGTTGTCAGGCGGTAAAAATATTTTGATTTCAAATAGTTATGAAATATTATTCACTTAGGAATAATTGGTGGAGCCAGACGGGATCGAACCGACGACCTCTTGAATGCCATCCAAGCGCTCTCCCAACTGAGCTATGGCCCCACATAATTTATGGCTTTGGGTGGCCATAAATGGTGGGTGAAAACTATAAAAAACGAAGCAATAGTGCAAGCGCTAAATTTAGTTTTCACCATATTGTGTATTTAGTTTAGTTTTCGGTCTCTTCAGAATTTAAACCAGGCACAACAATGTCTTCAACGCTTGTATTTGTGCCATCCTCTTCTAGGAAACTATCTTCATCTGGTGTTGATGAATCATCATCATCATCGCCCGTTAATTCAGAGATTGTGGCTGCATCTGCTTCTTCAAGACTAATAAATTCAGCATCACCCTCTGTTTCTGCGGCTTCAGTTGTTTCTTCTTTTGGCTTTTCTTCAACTTCAGGAGCAGTGTTATCTTCTGATGTTGGGTAAACATATTCACATTTAGGGCATGTGATAGGAGAGCGGTTTAGGTCGAAAAAACGTTCGCCACAACTTGTGCATTCCATTTTTATGCCATAATCAGGACGGTCTGCCATGCTTATTTCCTTAAGATTGTACACGCCCCCATACGGGGCGTAAAAAAATATTAAATGGGGTTTGCCATGTGGGGGCAGGGCTGTCAAGTATATTTGCGGATTCTGAAAAAAAGGCAAGTTAAGGTTTGTATAGACAGGGCGGCATTAGACCCAATAATTGACACCACTCACAGTAGCTATATATAATGTATAGGGCTCAATTGCACTGATAAATGAATCGGTTGATAAGTTTTGTTAGTTTGAAATAAGTTTATTTTATGTGTTGACCTTCTGATTGTGCGGGGCTATAACCCGCTCACTGGTCAGCGAGGTTGTTTAGTCTTGTTGGTTAGTTAGGCTGCAGACCAAGGTTTGCAACTTATATCTCACTTAAGGATATAAATTATTTAAGTATTTGAAACGTTGGTTTCATCTTATTGCTGTTTAACATTGTGA
>JAOPTR010000011.1:2727-4003 GCA_051531935.1 Hyphomicrobiales bacterium | reverse complement strand
GTCGTCTACGGTAGGGCTGGTAATTGGGGCGAAGTCGTAACAAGGTAGCCGTAGGGGAACCTGCGGCTGGATCACCTCCTTTCTAAGGATAGTTCTTCAAGATTTATCTTATTGAACTGTTTATTGGATTATTAAAATTTGCGCGAAAGTATCCGTCTACGTCTCTCTTTTATCAGTATATATTATCTGAACTTACATCTGGATTAGCTTTGCTTTCCTGGGTCTGTAGCTCAGGTGGTTAGAGCGCACGCCTGATAAGCGTGAGGTCGATAGTTCGAGTCTATCCAGACCCACCATCTTTTAAATGATAAGATGGAGTTCAACAGATAATTTTATACATCTCTGATGGGGCCATAGCTCAGTTGGGAGAGCGCCTGATTTGCATTCAGGAGGTCGTCGGTTCGATTCCGTCTGGCTCCACCAATTTTTAAGCTATTGCTTTTGAAAAAGAGATTAAACAGTTTACCAGTATTTTACTGGTAGAAGGCTGAAGGATTTATTCTTCAGTATTTGATATTGTATATATAGTTGATGACCCGCTTGTTCTGCACGGACTTAGGGTTATTGATCTCAATTCTTTGATCTAACCGTAATTATTACGAAGATTTATCTTTGTAATCAATTATATTAGGAAGTAGAATATTTGCTACATATGGCCTGTAAGCGTGACTTTTGTCATGGCGCCGTTTGTGGACACTTTGATTTATTGGAGTGTAAAATGATATTTTACTAATTTAAAAAAAATTAACTGATCTGAAAAGAGTTTATCAATGATTGTAAATTTATTTACATTTATTGGAAATGAGAGTTAATCAAGTGACTTAAGAGCATTTGGTGGATGCCTAGGCGGTAAGAGGCGATGAAGGACGTGATACGCTGCGATAAGCGTCGGGGAGGTGCGAATAACCTTTGATCCGGCGATTTCCGAATGAGGAAACTCGGCACATTTATGTGTCAACCATGACTGAATACATAGGTTATGGTGGCGAACCCTGTGAACTGAAACATCTAAGTAGCAGGAGGAAAGGACATCAATTGAGACTCCCCTAGTAGTGGCGAGCGAACGGGGACCAGGCCAATGATGCGTGTTTAATAACTGGAAACAGCTGGAAAGCTGTACCTTAGTGGGTGATAGTCCCGTACAGGTGTTTTAGACATGCGTATTTGAGTAGGGCGGAACACGTGAAATTCTGTCTGAATATGGGGGGACCACCCTCCAAGCCTAAGTACTCCTTACCGACCAATAGTGAACAAGTACCGTGAGGGAAAGGTGAAA
>JAOPTR010000011.1:0-2689 GCA_051531935.1 Hyphomicrobiales bacterium | reverse complement strand
ATGGGTCAGCGACTTAATGTATCATGCGAGCTTAAACCGTTAGGTGTAGGCGCAGCGAAAGCGAGTCTTAATAGGGCGCTTAGTATGATGTATTAGACCCGAAACCGGGCGATCTAGCCATGAGCAGGTTGAAGGTGCAGTAACATGCACTGGAGGACCGAACCCACTAATGTTGAAAAATTAGGGGATGACTTGTGGCTAGGGGTGAAAGGCCAATCAAGCCCGGAAATAGCTGGTTCTCCGCGAAATCTATTTAGGTAGAGCGTTAAACGAATACCATAGGGGGTAGAGCACTGGATGGGCTAGGGGTCCTCACCGGATTACCAAACCTAACCAAACTCCGAATACCTATGAGTAATATTTAGCAGACACACTGCGGGTGCTAAGGTCCGTAGTGGAAAGGGAAACAGCCCTGACCGTCGTCTAAGGTTCCTAAGTTATGGCTAAGTGGGAAAGGATGTGAGACTCCCAAAACAACCAGGAGGTTGGCTTAGAAGCAGCCATCCTTTAAAGAAAGCGTAACAGCTCACTGGTCTAAATAAGGGGTCTTGCGCCGAAAATGTACCGGAGCTAAAGCCATACACCGAAGACACGGGTTTACACTTTTAGTGTAAGCGGTAGCGGAGCGTTCTGTAAGCCTGCGAAGGGTGATCCGCGAGGACGCCTGGAGGTATCAGAAGTGAGAATGCTGACATGAGTAACGATAAAGAGTGTGAGAGACACTCTCGCCGAAAGCCCAAGGGTTCCTGCTTAAAGCTAATCTGAGCAGGGTTAGCCGGCTCCTAAGGCGAGGCCGAAAGGCGTAGTCGATGGAAACGGGGTTAATATTCCCCGGCCAGTGGAAGAGTGACGGATTATTTGAGTGGTACCGACTTATTGGATTGTTGGTGCCATGCGATAGTTCCAGGAAATAGCCTCCACGTTAATGACCGTACCCCAAACCGACACAGGTGGGCAGGTAGAGAATACTAAGGCGCTTGAGAGAACTGCATTGAAGGAACTCGGCAAAATGCCTCCGTAACTTCGGGAGAAGGAGGCCCCATTTTAAGGCAACTTTTAATGGGGGGCACAGACCAGGGGGTTGCGACTGTTTATTAAAAACACAGGGCTCTGCGAAGTTGCAAAACGACGTATAGGGTCTGACGCCTGCCCGGTGCTGGAAGGTTAAGAGGAGCTGTGCAAGCAGCGAATTGAAGCCCCAGTAAACGGCGGCCGTAACTATAACGGTCCTAAGGTAGCGAAATTCCTTGTCGGGTAAGTTCCGACCTGCACGAATGGCGTAACGACTTCCCCGCTGTCTCCAATGCAGACTCAGTGAAATTGAATTCCCCGTGAAGATGCGGGGTTCCTGCGGCTAGACGGAAAGACCCCGTGCACCTTCACTACAACTTCACAATGATATTAGTAACGATATGTGTAGGATAGGTGGTAGACATTGAAGCATGAACGCTAGTTTGTGTGGAGTCGTCCTTGAAATACCACCCTTATCCTTATTGATATCTAACCGCGGTCCATTATCTGGATCCGGGACCTTGTGTGGTGGGTAGTTTGACTGGGGCGGTCGCCTCCCAAAGAGTAACGGAGGCGCGCGATGGTGGGCTCAGATCGGTCGGAAATCGATTGTTAGAGTGCAATGGCATAAGCCCGCCTGACTGCGAGAGTGACAGTTCGAGCAGAGACGAAAGTCGGTCATAGTGATCCGGTGGTCCCGCGTGGAAGGGCCATCGCTCAACGGATAAAAGGTACGCCGGGGATAACAGGCTGATGACGCCCAAGAGTTCATATCGACGGCGTTGTTTGGCACCTCGATGTCGGCTCATCGCATCCTGGGGCTGGAGCAGGTCCCAAGGGTTTGGCTGTTCGCCAATTAAAGCGGTACGTGAGCTGGGTTTAGAACGTCGTGAGACAGTTCGGTCCCTATCTACCGTAGGTGTAGGAGAATTGAGAGGAGCTGCCCCTAGTACGAGAGGACCGGGGTGGACGTACCTCTGGTGGACCTGTTGTTGCGCCCGCAGCATTGCAGGGTAGCTATGTACGGAAAGGATAACCGCTGAAAGCATCTAAGCGGGAAGCCCCCCTCGAAACAAGTTCTCCCTATCAGGGCCGTGGAAGACTACCACGTTGATAGGATGGGTGTGGAAGAGTAGCAATACTTGAAGCTTACCATTACTAATTGCCCGATTGACTTGATTAACTCTTATTTACCAATATGTGTAAGTAAGCAAACAAGACACTCACAGAACATACAGATACCTTATACTGCAAAGATATAAGTGAAAAATAACAAAGAATTGAGATCATATCATCATATAAATGTAATTCACCGAGCAGGTGATTATAGCAAGGAGCCTAAACCCGATCCCATCCCGAACTCGGCCGTTAAATTCCTTTGCGCCAATGGTACTTTGACTTAAGTCACGGGAGAGTAGGACGTTGCCTGCTCTGTGAATTACATTTTATGAATTAAGTTCTTCGGAACACGACATCAACTATATTACAATCCTCACCCCTGAAATCTTTAAATTAAATGGGTGGGTATATCACCAAGACGTGAAATCATGCGTCTATTGTCGCGGGGTGGAGCAGCCCGGTAGCTCGTCAGGCTCATAACCTGAAGGTCGTAGGTTCAAATCCTACCCCCGCAACCAACATTAATACAAAATATAGCCTCACATAGTGGGGCTTTTTT
>JAOPTR010000010.1:0-37951 GCA_051531935.1 Hyphomicrobiales bacterium | reverse complement strand
TAAACCCAGCCACAGGCGCATCACATGATTTTTTCAATGTAATGTGTGGCGGCTCATCTGTTGGTAGATCTATAATCACACAGCCATCGGGCAACCCAGCCACACTTTTATTTTGTGAACTTAATGGGTTTTGCATTGCGCTTTTAGGTTTGTTTTGTTGATCAATGTAAGATTCATCGTTTATATCGACAAATGGGCAGTTAACAACGCTGACAGCATCATTACTTGCGGCGAAATTGAACGTCATATTAATCGTTGAACTGCCACCCGCTGCCATTAAGTCTGTAGCAGGTAATTCGCAAAGGCCAATATTGGCATTCGCATCAATGCATGTCCAAGGCTCGTTTGATGTAATATTTGTCATCGGACCTTGAATGGTGGCTGATCCTGTTGGAAATGCGCCAAAGCCATCTAAAACAGAAATGGTACTACCTGCTGGTAGGTTAGAACCTGTTACCGTGATGGCACAATGTAATGTGTAAAGTTCTGAAGCCGCTACAGGTTCAATTGGTTCACAGGTTTTTTTAACATCAACCTCATTGACAAGATCAATAATTTCGACAGGTTTAATATAGGTGTTCTGGCAATTATCTTCAATTTCCGTTTGGTCATCTTGGGTAATCAATATGCCAGACGCACAGTTTTTCCATTCAATGGGATCTGTATCGCTAGTTTGCGGTGCAAAGAGCTGAACGTTCAGGGTTTCAATGCCATTAGAAGAGGTGAAGTTTGATCCGTTCATCGGGCAAGTCAATAGCGGCGTGTTAAGGCCAGAACATTGCCAAGGAGTGGTTGGGGAATAGCTGGTGAAAATGCCACCGGTTGTCCCAGAAATCTGGCTTGCATTTTCAAGCAGAATGAATGTGCCATTAAATGGCCCAACGGGTGTTGCCGCAACATCAATTTTACAATTCCAAACGAAACCCTGAACGCCATTATGATAACCGACAACAGGCACCTCACAGCTCTTTTTAACCTCCACATTCACCTTGGGTGTGTCATCTATTAGGAATGGCGGAATATCGATTACAGCACAACCATCGTAAGGCAAACCGATCACCGAATTGTTCACGAGAGAATTTAAAGCAGATTGATCCCCCCCATTTTGACTGCCGATTACGGAAGTAGTGCTAATCTGGTTGAACGGACAATTGACCGCCTGTGTTGCGCCTGTCGTGCTTTCAAACTGGAAAGTGATGTTGACTGTTGAAGTTCCACCCGCCTGAAACAGATCGTTGGATGAAAGTTCGCACAAACCAAGATTTGTATTTGCGTCAATGCATGACCAATTTTCATTAGAAGTGATATTCATCATCTGCCCAACAACATTGGCGCCAGTTTGCGGCGACATAGCTGAAAAACCATCCAATATTGTAGCATGACTACCAGCAGGAAGATTGCTGCCGGTTACTGTAATAGAGCAATTGAGAGTCATAGGACCTGATATAACAGCCGTTACAGGATCACAGGTTTTAACAACATCAAGGTCTGGTGCAGATGGTGTTCCTACTGGGATGCTAGGACAATTTATATTATCGACATATTCAACTTTTGCATTGTCTACGAAAGTACTTCCGGGCATTATTGAATAAGCGTAACGTTGACCAGCTACAATCGGAACATAATTACTTGTAATCCCCCAACCATCTACGCTAATAGTTGATGGCCAACTCGCAAAACTGATGCGTTGAAGCCCAGGAGTGGATGCCCAACCACCGTTGGGGTTAAAGGTATTGACAGTATTGTTGGTAGCATGATGGAGTTCCACACGGCCGACTAGAGCACCTTGACCACCTCGATTCCTAAAAGCCGTTTCGTATCGCGCGCAGCCCGAATAAGGCGCGGTAAAGAACTGATGCAAACGGCGTTTTTCACTATAGGAGTTGGTTGCAAAGTCTCTAAATATACGCATTGCATGTCTATCCTGCCCTATGATTTGTGAGGCGTCGCTCTGTGGCTGGATGAAACCAGGTAAATTAGAATTGTTAGCAAAGGCAAAGCCTTGAGTCGGGTTGAGTTTCATGACGGAGACTCTGTGATACGGCGTATTGGAACCCGATGGCAGCAAATCGGGATACTGCCACGGCGAAATATTTACATCGAGATTGTCACCATAGACGGGAACATTGACCCCCTCAAAGTCTCCATTCACCAATAAATTTTGGGCAAAAGCTCCTTGCGTAACGAGCATAATAATTCCACAAGCCAATATTAGTTTTTTCATTGTTATATCCCAAATAAAATTAGTCACAGTATTTTGCAAGATTTAAGTAGACTGAAAGCAAGTATCCGATAAATCACCTCCCCCACCCCAACTTTGGAATGTGAGCTACACAATTCTATTGATTTCTAATCCTAATGTGAACTACCATATGGTAGGCGTTCAACTTTTGGCTAAAGTTTAGTCGTAAACAATCGCTTAATGGTTTTGAGTATGAGAGGATAGAATAAGATGATCCAACTGGAGAAAGCGCTCAATCTTGCGACCGAAGATGCAAAACATTGGGAAGAAGCGTGTAACTCAATCGTCGATATTTTGGGCGCAACCGGAGTCGTGTTTGCACCCACCGACCCTAATTTCCGCGGAAAATGGATGTCGTGCTGCACCCGTTTGGGGCTTGCACTCGACGAATATATTTCAAAAGGTTGGCACTTAGACGATCCACGCGAGAAAATTACAAGAATCATGCTCAAAAATGGATATTCGGGTGATGATGAGTTATTTCCAGACCGATCTGTTAAAAACGATATTCCATTTTATACTCAATTTCTCTTTCCCCGAAATTTTGGTGTTTCATTCGCTGTCCGCATTCTGACACCTAATGGATATTGGGCTATGGTATTGCACTATGACAATGATCACCCACCAATTTGTGAAGCTGATTTAGTTTTAATTAAAAAAGTGCAACGACTAATCGAAAATGCTGTTACCAAGGCCGATGAGATAGCACTAAAGCGAATCGCCACATTTGCACAATTTTTTAAAGGTTCAAAATCTGAAGTTTATATTTTTGATGCCGATGGAAACCAGTGTTTAAATATGGACAATAACGGATCATTTAGAGCGCAGAACAACCTTTCATCTCTACTCCCAATCGAGACCAACCTCGAGCTTAGGTCCGATTTAAGCGAAATCTGTGCGAGCGAGTCAAATCTTTCTCTGAGCAAAGCATATCAAATCAGAGAACAAGATAAAAACATAAATCTTCTAATCATCCAAATACCGCCAAACCTCAGGCACTTTTTTATGCATTTTAAGGTTTGTGCGATCAAAACAGAGTGTAGCGATACAAGTGCCATAAAGCAAAATCATCTACGCGAAAATTTCCAGCTTTCCGATTCTGAGATCGCAACTGTGGATCTTCTATCCTCAGGCAATACCCCTGCTATGATCGCTGAGCTAATGAGCCTAAAAGCTTCAAGTATTCGCCAACGCTTGAAAGTAATTTACAACAAAACCAACGTTCAGAGCCAAATTGAGTTAATCGCACTTTATGGAAAACTCTAACCACTCATCCTGTTTACGTATACGGACTGCAGACTTTATTAAAGTGACCTTACCTCTGTAAACCGATCCATATTTATATAGAGTCTGTTTTAACAATTTGGACTTGTATGATAAAAATAGACAAGACCACTACTCTCTTTGTTACATGAACGAACATAACCAGCAATTATTCTCAAAAAAGACTTAGTGGGAATGAAAAGTGCCGTTAAAGCTTGTTTTTTTGGGTTTACGTAAACTAGCCTCCAATAATTAATAAATTAGCTAAATTTGATTGCCAATTTATTTAGTCATTGCCAATATACAAATCAAGTTTCAAATGATAGCCATGGATTGTTATAGGAATAAATTTGAGGTACTAATAAACGTGAACCTGATGTGTATCAGATTGTAAAACAATCACCTGATGAAAACATATTAAACTACTGATTTAATTATATAAATAAAACGTAAACAGGTATCTCGGCCGCACCAATACCTAGTTTGACCTTACCATACAACGAGTCAATTTTAATGGAGAATTTTCTCCTGCATTTTTTTAAAAATTAAAATCTACTACATTCGCGTATTTGTAATACGTTTTTTGTTCATTCACCCAATACAACTGTTCTAAATTAGTATATTCGCAGTGCTTCTACGTGTGAAATAATTGGTTTGAATAGAACGAAAGGTAGAGCCAATAACAATTAAAAGGCAACTATCACCAATATGATTTAATTTGACAATTTGAATTGACCAATTGACGTAATTTTTTTCGTAGATGATATTTTTTAGGCCACTAAACATTAAAATTTGATACCAGGTGTTATAAGGTTCTTCCAATAGCTATTTTGTTTAGTTGTATATATTTTCTTTAGACAACTTTACATACAGCGTTAAAAACTATTACCCCAAAAGAGCGAGTTGGAAAATTTAAATATTTTGCCAATATCGACTACAGATAGAGAAATTAAAATGAGGGTCAACACAGAGCTATTACTGTGAATAATACGATTATTAGTGGCGAGAAGTTTGAATTTTTAACTGTACTTTGGCAGCTGATTTATAATATCATCTCTAGCAAGTTCTGCACGCTGGAATTTATCATTAGCGTCAAAATCAGCAAGCCCCATGAGAGATCTAAGAATTTGTGTTCCGACAATTCGGTTGACAAATACATGACCAAGATACTCGCGATCCGACAATTTTAAATGCTTTGTCTCTGGAAGCATAGAGAGGATCATTGCAGTTACTCCTACAAGACGGTGAAAAAAGCCTTGATAAGCCAATTCGGCTAAATGTGGAAACCGATCAACCTCACTAATAACGACCCTCATCAAAGCAATCGTCTCTTCACTCATCAACGTTCCTTGCATATGAAGGGCCGATTGCAGTAACGCATCTGGAAGAGGTAAGCTGAGAATGCCCTCAAGTTCAGCTTTTTCTTCGGTGGTTGAAGGCTGACAAGCTGATTCAACAATGGCAGCAAACAGCTTATCCTTAGTTTGGGCGTGTCGATATAACGTCATAATGGATACATTTGCAATTTTTGCAATGCTCTCCATGCTAGACCCATCAAACCCTGCAGATAAAAATTGCTCACGAGCTGCATTTAATATGTCAGCCCTTTTTTTATTCATAATCGCTGCTTTTGGATGATCTTCGCTCCATTGCTTCATTGGGTTTTGCCTCCATGTGATGGTCGTGGGTTCAGATTTTCGATAGTAACCAGTATCGTATCGTCAAATTTCAAAAATACTGAAATAACCCATACGTGTCAACAACCACTACACCCCTGCAAAACTAAGCGCGGCAAAGCTCAACATTTGCAACCATTGGGCAACATTTTCAATGTTGTGATTTTCTCGTTGCATTTGACTTTCTGGTACCACTAGCTTCACCGTCCTACCCTATCAGATATTGGATGCGTGTAAACAGCAAGTATATTGGAACAAACCTTCTACTTATGTATTCAGAAATGCCCATACCGTTAGGTATGAGTTTAAAACGCCGATAGAAAAAATTTTACAAAAACTATGCCCCCAAAACAACATAACATAATAGCAAATTTAATATTTTGGAGGGATACTTCACAAAATCGCAATCGCCATGTATTTAGGGTTAAGTTAACACCTACTTCGTCAAGCTTGCCTTAGATTGTCAACTTTTCCCAACATACACTTAGCTGTTTTTCGACAAAATAACACGTTTATATGTACGCCCGTAGATCACAAATACGGATAGAACCAACAAAAACAAATTAAACGGAAGCACTTCAAATTCGCCTCTAAATCCATGCAAGGAGATAGCAGCGAATTGAACAAACGTCATCCCCAAGGCTGCCAAGGGAGTTAATCGAGGCAGAATACGTAATAAAGCAGGTAAGATAATACCGATTGCGCCAAGCATCTCTATAGTCCCTATCGCATGAATATAATTCAAAGGAATATCAGATGCCCAATTCCAACCTAAGTCTAACAAACCTTCAACAGGAAGCGTGAGCTTCATCCACGCTGCATAACCATAAATTAGGGCGAGCAAACTTTGCGCAACCCAAAAAACGATATTCCAGCTATTGATACTCAATTTTGTTTGGCCGTTCTCATTCATTAATTTATCCTCACTCATTTAGAATTACATATATATTTTCTATAAATTCGATCTATACGATAATATACATTATCGTATAAGGTCAAGCATATAAAATTCATTTGCAGAATAGTTATTGGACAATTTGATGGCTGCGACACATTCCCATTATTGAATTTGTGTAAATTCCTCAGTGTAAC
The DNA here is from genome assembly GCA_051531935.1 of Hyphomicrobiales bacterium. GTDB lineage: Bacteria > Pseudomonadota > Alphaproteobacteria > Rhizobiales > OSC116 > OCS116. The sequence goes on along the minus strand of JAOPTR010000010.1, from coordinate 31,678 downwards.
GACGGTCAAAACATGATTTCTCTTTACTTCTTTTTACTCACCAAAATATCTACTAACTTAAGGGCATTCATTGATGGTTCGCCCCTGATTCAATCTATATTTACATGGAAGAACCTTGCGGTATGATCGACGAGCTTCGATAATGGTTTCACCAGTCAATGGTGATGCACCTCATATATGGTTATAAAGTAATGAAATTAGACTTTTTAACTTTTTCTGAAAAGGCTTATTGAGCCCTAATGCGCAATTTCCTAGAAATAGAAATAGAAATTGCACATTGATAATTATATAATAATTACAAATAAGCCATTAATTTGGGCGGTATTTATTTGAAACACTATCTAACAAGTCGTTAGTGATTGATGGATTGATTGCCTGCAAACATGGCAGTAGGACTGCTTTATTGGCTTGTTCCCGCTCTGCTGAAGGCTCAACAACATTACCCATGCCCGTTTGTTCAACTGGGTTTACGGCTTCAAAACATTTAGCAAATTGGTCGCCTGTAACGCCAAGCTCTGGTCCAATTAAATGTACTGGGCGTACAAAACCGCCACCATTATTTTCAGGCGGAGTGCCGTTATTTTGTCCCGGTGTTCGATTTCCTGCAGGTGGTGGAGGCGGAGGCGTGTCTGAACTATGTGCTTTACCGTCAATTGGTGGTGGAGGTGGCGGAGGCGTGCCGTTCTTTTCATTATCTGCCGCATAAGCAGCACTGACGGAAACATTCAAAATTAACGCTGTTGTAATAAGTAGTTTTTTGATATTCATAATTTCATCCAATATGTTGTTATTGCTTATGAAATATAAGCCATGACTTTATATTGCATATCAAAACTGGCAATAACAAGGTTGAAATGGGGCAAATTGTAAGCAAATATCTTCATACAATAGTTGGTGACAAACATATACAAATTACTATTTTAGCGGCAATGTCACCTTTACTTCTAACCCAATTATTTTGTTTTTTTCGGTGATGTTAGATAAATTCACTTCCCCCCCATGGCCACGAATAATGCCCCGCGAAATAGAAAGCCCGAGCCCCACGCCACCTGTGTCTTTATTGCGTGATTTTTCTAACCGATAGAACGGTTCAAACACTTGTTCAAATTCTTCAGGAGCAACGCCTTCACCAGAGTCACGAATGTAAATTTCGGCAACTTGCCGATGCTCCTTCACTTGGAATTCAATTTTAACTGCATCTCCATACTTAATGCCATTATCAATAAAATTACGAAGCGCCCGCTTGATAGATTGCACCCGCATGGGTATTATGATTTGTTGGTTATCACTGTTAAACAACAAATCAACATTTTTACCCATATCATTATAATCGCTCGCGACTGTTTCTAACAGGCTTTTCAAATCAATATTTTTAGTTTTCTCTTTATTTTGGCTGTCGTTCGCAAAACCTAAAGTGGCTTCAGTCATGGTCTGCATTTCTTCAAGTGTTTCAAAAAACTTGGCTTGCATTTCTTTGTCCTTAATAAATTCGGTACGAAATAACAAGGCCGTAATCGGTGTGCGCAAATCATGTGATATTGCGGCCAATAGTTTAGTGCGGTCATTCACAAAGCGTTTGATTTTCTGGTTCATATCGTTAAACGATCGGGTCACTTTGCGTATGTCTTCTGCGCCCATTTCCTCCAGCCGCACAACATCTCTTCCGCGCCCTAATTCTTGAGCAGCATTCGCCAGTTCGGCGAGCGGGTTGGTAATTTTTTTCACCACCCAGGAAACAATGATAATAATAAACAACATCATTATGCCCATTGTCATCAACAAAGGCCAAATCCAATCATAAGAAAATTTTTGCTTTTTGCGTTTGATCTCCACCCAAAATCTAGATGCCAATTGAACGGAAATAAGCAAATCATCAGGAACATTATCAGAGCTAAAGGTTTTTTCATTTGCGCCTTTTGAAACAATCAATAAATTTATTGGCTGTTTCACCAATTGATCCAAAATTGCCACTTTAAGAGGTTCAGTATATTCAGGATGATCATCAATGCCTTTTGATATAGTCTTAACGGGTCGAAACCTTAGCTCATTCGTAGAAGCCCCTTGCAACGCCTCATTAGACACTCTATCTATCGGAAATTCTTTTTCAAATCGGTTTATTATTTTTGCCACTTGGCTAACCAATTGCTCTTCGGCAATACCGCGGCTCAGGTTGCTGCGGTCATTAATAAACACCACCAATGTCACAGCTTGAGAAACCAATAAAGCCAGCATCAAAAGAGAAATCAACTGCCCCCATAATGTTTTAGGAAGCCATTGTTTAAACCAACTCAATTTTGGCATAAATCCATCTCCATATTAGTCAATTTTAACAGTCGCAGAAAATACATAACCTTTACCCCAATTGGTTTTAATAATGTCGGGGTTTTTAACATCACGCTCCAATTTATTTCTTAAGCGGCTTACCATATTGTCAATAGATCTATCGAACATCTGAACCTCACGCCCGCGTGTCATATCAACCAATTGTTCGCGGTTAAGTTCGGTATTGGGATGAAGCAGAAACACCGAAAGCAATAGATATTCTGCCGAGCTTAATACGTATGATGTGCCGTTCTCATCAACTAGCTCACGCGCCTTTACATCTAACTTCCAGCGGTCAAAACCCACAATGTTTGCGTCTTCTATGTCATTTATTTTTTTACGAGGCACGCTTTTAGATCGTCTCAATACCGACTTAATCCGCGCCAATAGCTCACGTAAATTAAAGGGTTTAACCAAATAGTCATCAGCGCCCATTTCCAAGCCAATAATTTTATCCATTTCATCTGACATGGCAGTCAATAAAATAATAGGCACATCACTGCTTTCGCGTAAATAACGGCATAGACTTAGGCCATCTTCTCCAGGCATCATAATGTCCAACACCACAAGGTCAGGCTCTCCCGAACGCATTAGATTTCTAAAAGCTTGGCCGTTTTCAGCCACGCTTGTTTTGTAGCCATTTTCTTTTAAATAGCGTGCCAATAAATCTCTAATGTCTTTATGGTCATCAACAATATATATATGTCCGTTTTGCATTATCTCACACCTAAGCTTTATGTCATAAATTAAACTGGCCGACCCGTGGATGTTAGGTCGGCCAATGGAGTTTGTCGATTTAAAACTATTTTACAATTATTCTACAAAGAATTGTATTGCTTTGCTCTAAATCTGCCCCCCAAATAAATTTGGCACTTCCATTCCAATTCACGCGGTCATAACCATCTTTTGGCCGTACATCGCGCTCCTCATATTCTTGAGCCGATGGCCATGAGGAATCATTGAAATTTAAATTTTTCCACCCAGCAGGTTCGGCTGATTTGTTAAAACCACAGCTACCCTGCCCCGCAATTGGGTTGCTAGATTTCGCGCAAGATTTATCATGCGGTGCAGTATGAATAACCAAACATTTCCATGCAGAATTTGTGACGGAGACCACAGTATTTCCATTTAAAAATTGTGCAATTAAACCGCCATCCCCCATTTGTTGCTTCCGTGTGCCAATATATTCCAAGCCAGTATCATTGGCTTTAAAATCTTTCGCCACAAAATTCAAAACATATGGTCGCGTTGCGTTAAAACTAAAACTCTCCTTGTTAAAAGAGCGTTCGGTGTTAATCGAAACACTGTCTTGTTTGACTAATTTTTCGTTCACATAAAATGCGAACCAATTGTCCACCCAAACATCGGCTTGTATGGTTTCGGCCGAGGCAGTGGTTAGCGAAAGGGCGCTAGTTACTAATATAGTGGCTAAAAATTTCATTTTTTCATTCCAATAGTTATGTTTAATGCTCACCGTTGGCAAAGTCTCGGCTAATATTACCCCATAGGCAACGGCCAACAAACGGGTAGGATTCAGTAACGAAATAAACATATTTTTTGCCCAACATCCCACCATTACATTGGTCTAGGGTATTTGCAGCTGCGATATGCTCGTAATCTTCGTTATAAGTGCCATCGTATTTGCCAAGTGGGCCAGAGGGGCGTTGGCCTCGTTTTAGCCGATAGCCAGGGACTGCTTTGCCACCAATATAATGCATTTCAAAACCATCGCCTGCATAGCCAATTAATGAGCTACCAGAGGTTTTGGTTAAGCTGTTCGCAATGCCATGATAATGGTAAAGACCATTTGGCCCAACATGAGCATTGTTAAAATCTAACCCAAGATGGCCTGGAGCGCCAAAGATATCTAAGCTCCAATTTTTATCACCTCTTCTGCTATGGCCTCGGCGGGCATTCGCATCCCAAAAGCCTGCTGTGGTTGGTCTAAATTGCACACCATTAACCGCAATGCCAATCGCCCCACGAACTGCCTTCGCGGTGTTTGACTTTACAGGAGTCGCAGGTACGCACATATGGACATTCTGTGACCGAATGCCGTTTGGGTTGCCGCGATTGGGAAAAGTGCCTGTTTTATGGTCGGGTAAGCCATCACCACTAAAACAACGTTGGTTGTTTTTGGCTGACGAAGTAGAATTATCTACCGCCGAAGCGCATCCAGCTAACCCCAAAAAAATGATGCTCAAAAATATTGAATGTTTCATAATACCTTGTCCTTAGAATTATATTTGAATGTGGGGCAACGGGTCAGGTGTTGCCCCACATCTGCAGCCGTGGTTTGCACGGCAACCTGTTAAATTTCATATGCCTGTTTAATTCAGGAACAAATCGAAAGCGCCATTCCCCATTATTTCTACCAAACTGTCGACTTGCACGTCTTCTAAGCGCACAACAACGTCTAAATCGTTGTCCACACCATTATCACTGCCTTGGCTGAATATAAATGTATCTGCCCCCACATCAAATGCCACCGTTGCGCCCACATCACCCAAGTCTATCACTTGTAAAGCCTCTATCGCCGCAGCAAGAGACGCTTGATTGCTTATCGTCGGTGCACCAAAAGGTGGTGATGAGAATTGGGCTATTCCGTCATTAACAATAACCTCACTAATTACATTGCCATCAATTGTTAAACTGCCAAGCGTTCCACCCGTCGCAAAATCTGGCGCTACATATCCAACACCATTGGTAATTTCGATTGTCTCACTATCATGTGTGCCGTCACCGACTTTAAAATCTTCAATAACGTCATAACCACTTATTGTGCCATTATCACCAGAACCATCAATGATGATTTTGCTGTCACCCGGGGTGAATATAAATACATCAGAACCGCCACCACCATACAGGCGGTCAGCACCTTCGGCACCGATAAGAAAATCATCACCAAAACCTGTGCGTATCACATCATCGCCTGCACCACTATTTTTAACGTCGCTGCTAGTTGTGCCGATAAGCACATCATCACCACTGGTGGCAACAGCGTCATTGGCAGCATATTGCCCCCCACCATAAATTATGTAGCTAGAGCCTGAAAAGTCACCATTATTACCTGCTAATTGTGCGCCAATGAGTAAATCATCATAGCCATCGCCATTCACATCTCCCACGCCAGAAACGCCATTGCCACTTGCGTCATTTGGTGCCACGCCGTCTATACGAAAGCCATTTTCTCCATTTACGCTACTGACATCAAAGCTTGCGCCAAAGCCCGCTTCTGTACCAAATATTACAAATGAGCTGCCAGACCCTGTGCCATTAAAGATAGAAAAAGAAGAACCCACAATAAAATCGTCAATGCCATCACCATTAAAATCACCTGCTGCAGATAGATAGTTAAGGCCTTCAGAGCTTGCACCAGTAAGCTTAAAACCATTTGTGCCATTTAGATTGTCTAAATTAATTGCGGTAGATGCAAAATCTTCTGTGCCATATATAATGAATTGAGTGCTTTGACCTGTAATTATATCATCATAACCATCACCATTTATATCACCAATATTTGACACAGGATATTTGGTGTCCCGATTTGACTCCGAACTATAGGAAATAGTACTAATCAATTTAGGTCCATTTGTGCCATTTAAACTACTGACTGTCAGTGTGTCGCTGAAAGTTGCTGAACCAAATATAATATAGGCATCCTCATCGCCCAATGTTGCAAATGGCGGGCCAGCTTTTGTGGCACCAATGATAATGTCATCAAATCCATCGCCATTTACATCGCCCGCTGCCGAGGCAAAAAATCCAGAATTATTGCCCGATGATGTATCTATTTTAAACCCATTTGTGCCGTCCAGAGAGCTTACATTAAATGAATTTGATGCGAAGGCTGATTGGCCGAAAATAACATAAGAAATGCTTGTAGAGTTCATACTGATCATAAAGTCACCAAACCCATCGCCATTCACATCACCCAATGAAGCTAAATTTGCTCCCGCAGTGGTACCATCAAGCGCGCCGTTTATTATAACGCCATTTGTGCCATCAAAATTGGTTAAATCTAAACTACCGCTTGAATAATCGGCTTTACCATAAACCACATAGGCATCTTTGGTTGCGCCGTTTGAAGAGAGCGGTCCCATGAGGATCAAATCTGCAAACCCATCACCATTAATATCATCTGCCGACATTGCGCCGCCAATCGTGTCTAAATTAACCCCATCCAATATAAAACCATTCGAACCGTCTAGCGAGCCTAAAGCTATTATTTCAGTATTATCTGTGGCCTTACCAAAGACGACATAGTCAGGAGCACCAGAATTCCCCGAAATCATAAAATCATCATAACCATCGCCATTCACATCGCCTGCATTGGAAGCGCCCTTGCCTGCGCGATCATTTTCTTCTTCGCCATCCAGCCGATAGCCATTTGTACCGTTAAGCTCTGCTAAATTAACATATGAATCTAGAATATCTGCAACAGTAATGCTTACGTTTTGAGCGGCAGTTAAGCCACTTTCATCTGTGGCCGTTAGAACAATGTTATAAATATTATTGGCACCAATATCTTGAGGTGTTTCGTAATTAGGCGCAGATTTGAAGGTGATGACGCCTTCGCCGCTTACTTTAAATAAACCTGCATCATCGCCCGAAAGCGCGTAACTTAAATCATCACCCGCAAAATCATTGGCAATGCTGGTGGTAACTGCGGTCTCTTCCTCGGCCACTTCCACACTTAGTTGGTTGGCGGCAAAATATGGCGTCGATTGCAAAATCTCACCCAAATAATCGCTCTGCACACCTTCAAGCCGCACCAAAATATCTTGCTCATTTGTGCCGTCATCATCGCCTTGGGTGAATAGGAACATATCACTACCCACATCAAACGCCACTGTCGCGCCCGCATTGCCAATGTTATGCAGTTGTAAAAACTGCACTGCAGCAGCAATGTCTGCTTGAGTGGATAATTGCAAAAGGCTGCCTTCATTATAAAATGCAATCACCCCGTTATTAACTACCGAACCAGAGATGACGTGATTATCTGCCTTAAGGGTGGAGGCACCGATGCCGGTAAAATCATCTGCAATATGTAAGCCGCCAGTGATGTCATAAACATCACCAACACCAACATTACCCAATTTAAAGTCTTCAATAATGTCGTAACCTGTGATTTTACCATTATCTACATCTGTAGCATCAATGCTAATGACACTATCTCCTGCACTAAATGTAAATGTATCTGCGCCGCCCCCACCATAGAGCCTGTCTGCGCCCTCCCCGCCAGTTAAATTGTCGTCGCCATAGCCCGTACGGATGACATCATTACCCGCAAGGCCGTAGATAGTGTCATCACCCGTTGTGCCAATAAGCGCATCGTCACCACTTGTTGCAACTTCATCATTGGCGGCATATTGCCCACCACCATATACAATATAGCCTGCGCCCGTTAAAACATCTTCTTCAGGGTCGGCATGTCGTGCACCTATAATTAAATCATCATAACCATCACCGTTCACATCACCGGCGCCAGAAACAGAAACACCACTATAATCAGCACCTGACACACCATCTACCCTGAAGCCATTTGTACCATCTAAATTTGCTAAAGAAGCCGTTGCATCAAAACCGTTGGCGGAGCCAAATAATACAAAACTAGCACCTGTATTATTTTCGTCTGACCTTGCGTTAGGCGCGCCTATAATTATATCATCAAAACCATCACCATTAAAATCTCCAATAGATGAAACTGATAAACCAGCATTTTCAAATACAGTATCGCCCACTATCCGAAAGCCTGTCGAGCCATTTAAAGAACCCAAATCAACCACAGCGGTTGAATCAGTCTCTTTGCCGAACACCACATAACTAGTGTCAAAATCATCAGCATATGGAGAGCCGATAACTAGGTCGTCATAACCGTCACCGTTAACATCACCAGCTGCTGAGACTGATATACCACTACGCTCGTTCTCTAACACACCATCTAATCTATAGCCATTTGTGCCATCTAATAAACCTAAATCAACGCTTACATTTGCATTGGTCGGCTTACCATATACCACATAGCTAGAGCCTGAATTAGAACCATTATGGTCGGTATAAATTGCGCTAACAATAAGGTCATCAAAGCCATCACCATTAACATCACCTGCGCCAGAAACTGAATGACCACTTTTGTCGTCTTCGGTCACGCCATCTATACGATATCCATCTGCTGCCGTTAAATTGGTTAGTTCAACTGTTGAGTCATAGGTTTCCGCTTTGCCATAAAGCACATAGCTAGAACCAGATTCTGTGCCATTGGGAGTTGCATAATAAGCGCCAACAATTAAATCATCAAAGCCATCACCGTTTACATCTCCTGCTGAGGAAACAGAGGAGCCGTTAAATTCAGCAGTGGCCACGCTGTTAAGTTTAAAACCATCCGAACCATCTAATGAAGATAAATTAATGACGGCATCAAAACCAGCGGCTTTGCCAAACACAACATGATTAACACCTACCGAGGTGTCCGAAGAAAACGAAGAACTAACGATAATATCATCAAACCCGTCACCATTAATATCACCTGCGTTAGATACGGATGCACCGCTATTACCATCCTCGACAGCACCATCTAACCGAAAGCCCAAGGTGCCGTTTAGTGAAGCTAAATCAATGCTAGATGTAGAATTTGTAGCCTTGCCAAAGACCACATAGCTCGAACCAGCCTCATCATCAAGATTAGAGGCAAGTGGCGCACCAATAATGAAGTCATCATATCCATCGCCATTAATGTCGCCTGCGGCTGAAACCGAAGAACCGCTAAAATCATTAGCTTCATTGCCTACTAACCGATATCCGTTTGAACCATTAAGCTCCGACAATTGCACAATTTCCTCGGTGACATCGGCAACGTTAATTTGAACATTTTGCGTGCTGCTCAAACCGCCATCCGAAGCCGTCACCACCACATTATAAACAGTTGGGTCTACTTCGTAATTTGGCGCGTCAGTAAATGTAATCGCTCCGCTATCTTGGTCAATCTCAAACAAAGTCGCATCATCACCACCTAGACTATAGGCAATGTCAGCACCTTCATCATCAGTCGCTACACTTGTGGTCACCGTGGTTTGGTTCTCAGCAGCCTCTACCGATATTGCACTTTCGACAAAGGTCGGCGCTTCTTCAACATTGGTGACGGTAATCGTCACATCTTGCGATGTGGATTTTTGATGTTCATCAGTTGCGGTAATAGTTAAATCAAATTCATCAGTTACCGACTCGTAATCTGGAGCTGCCTTAAAACTCACCGCGCCTGTTGTCCTGTCTATATCAAACAAATCAGCATCTGCTCCAGATAGTGCATAAGTTACCTCACCAACTGCCGAAGCATCTGTGACGATAAAAGTTCCAACTAAACTAGAGTTCTCAGCAACATTTACAGCGCCACCACCATGACTAAATGTGGGTAATATAATATTTCCATCTGCATCTTTAATGTCAATCACTTCGGGTACAGTAATGCCATCTAAATCTAATAAACCAGAATCTGCCTTAATGCTGCCAGTGCCAAACAGTTCAGTAATGCCACTTGCTGTTAGCGTCGCGTTGGAAATCACAACTTCATTGTCTAAATACATCTTGGTGATGTTGGCTAAAGTGATGCCCGTAAAGTCAGCCGCGCCAAATATGTAAACTATCGCGCCATCTGCCCCACCATCAATGGCCTCACCCGTTACCAAATCACTGACACTATGGTTGTTTATGGTTGCCAAATCTAACAAAGCCGAAAGGTCAACGCCCGTGCCAGCTATGTCCTGTAAATCTTCAATTGTGTAACCAGCATTAATGGTAATACCAATCACCACAAAATTATCTAGGCCTGCACCACCAAATATTTGATCGGCACCCGCCCCTCCCAAAATTGTATCAATAGCACTGCCACCAGTGATTGTGTCAGCGCCGTCACCAAGATCAATCACTCCACCCTTGGAGCCAATTGTAATTCTATCATCTGAATCGGTGGCAGCAGAGGAAACATCGCCCGAAGAAAAAAGCTTGTTATCTATTGTGGTCTCACCAGAGGCAATCAGAGTTGCAACACTCGCACCGACAATAAACACGCGTTGCTTATTTGTGTCTTTACTATGAACAACGTTTTTAATAGTTGATGTTTTCAACATGTTCTCTGACCCATTAGTTATTATTTTTAACTATTGGATTAGGACAATTGATTATTTGAAACAATGAACCAGTTTAAACGGTTACAAACGATTACAATTTAGATCTTTTGGTTACATTTAATTACAATCTAGCAGGTTTTGACTTGGGTTATTCACATGCCTTTATGAGTGGAGAGCTAAATATCATTATAGTTTCGTAAGAAAAAAACAGATGCCAAAAGCGCCAGAGAGGGCCGAAAGCCAAATTTAAATCCGCTCCTACGACCTAGCTCACTGCTTACCCAACCAATCTTTTTTTAATTGCATCAAAGGCTGCCAGTGTTTCCTTAGTATCTTCTGGATTGTGAAATTCATCATGAGTAGAAAGTTTTACAAAGGATATTTCTGCCCGAGGATCAATATAAATATATTGTCCAAATATGCCGCGCGCCATAAATGCTGGCTTCTTAATATCTTCAATCCAGTACATATCGCTGTAGGTTCCATTGGGAATTATTTTGGCAGAAATATCCTGATGATAATCTCGTTGCGTATCTGACAACGAATTCACCCAATCTTTTGGCGCAATTTGAAGGTCATTAAAACGCCCATTATTTTGCATCATTAATGCAAAGCGTCCCAAATCGCGCAAAGTCGCACTAAACCCACCATTTGCGAGAGGGTAGCCTGAGTGATCCACTGTAAAATAAGCATCTTCCTCCGCACCCAATGGCTGCCATATTTCTTCGGACATTAAATCAGATAAAGTTTGTTTGGTACAACGTTCAAGCGCAAACGCCAGTACATCAGTTTCAATAGAACGATATCTAAATTTTTCACCATGTTCATATTCACGTTGATCTAGTGTTAAAACAAGTTCCCAAATAGTCTTTGGCCAACTCGGCTCATTATTTTCTTTCCATCCACACGCCAAATCCAACTGAACCATGTGGCAACCAGCTTTGGTGTAGGATTCATCGAATACAACACCACTATTCATATTAAGTATGTTGCATATTTTGGCGCCCTTATAAGCCGTGCTCTCTAATTCTGGCAAATAATCAGTCACTAAATCATTTCTATTCATTAAACCTTTAGCCATGATTATATTGGCCAATGTTGCAACAAGCGATTTTGTTACCGACATCACCAAATGGGGGCGGTGTGCAAGCATCCCATTATAATATTTTTCAGCAATTATTTTGTTTTTATGCATTACCAAAAACGCACTTGTATTGGTGGTGTTTAAAAATTCTTCAATTGTTTTTTGGTGGCCATTGTTAATAAAGCTTATTGAACCAAGCTCTTGCTTATTTTCTAACAAAAGTGATGCACCATTGTTGCCGCGCCAAACGGCTTCGGTTGGCGTCATTTCACGAATATGTTGAAATGTCCATTTATGCCATGGTGGTAAATCCCATTCGGGCCGCGGAATGTTTTTTCCACCACGGTTTTGTGGATCTCGAAATAAAAACTCTTTGTTATTTTGATCAATATCCATTTTATTCCCACGTATTTTCTTGCAAAAACTTACATAAAACTATAAATTCTGCGAATTAATTATGCGATTGACAATCTTACTATATATTCGTTAAAACTAGTGTCAATATGAATTTCTTTGGTATAAACTGAAATTATAATTAGAAATGGGGCGTAAAATGCATACAGAATTCAAACGATCAGACATCACATTAAATAATTGGCGCACAAGGCCATATTCAAAATGGGCTTATCAGAATATTTCCGAACTGATCCCAAGTGCAATTATCTCTGGAACTCAGGAAAAAGAGTCAAACATTGTTGATTTTTCGAAATTTGATACCCTGCAAGTTAATGATGAAAATGGCAAAACTCAAAACTTATCAAGCTTTTTGAACGCCAGTGAAACAGACGCAATGGTGATCATGCGTGATGGAAAGATTATAGCAGAATGGTATGCCGAACATTGCCAACCTCAAAAACCTCATCTTATTTTTTCAATTTCAAAATCTATACTTGGCCTGCTTGCTGGGGTTATAATTGACAACGGGCACATTAATCTAACCGATGAATTGCAAGATATTTTACCAAATTGCAAAGGTTCTGCATATGATGGTGCAACTTTCCAGCAATTACTGAACATGAAAATTAGTTTGGTTTTTGATGAAGCTTACCTCGATCGAGATGGCGTATTTGATCAATATCGCCGTTCAATGCTATGGAACCCAGAAACCTCTACACCCCCCGCCCCAGGGCTTAAAGAATTATTATGTTCCATTCCAAAAGCAAAATATGAGCATGGCAAATTTCACGACTATAAATCGCCAAATGCCGATTTCGCAGGTATAATATTAGAAGAAGCCACAGGCCAAAGAATCGCAGAATTATTTCATAAATACATTTGGTTGCCAATGGGAGCAAAAGCAGACGCGCATATTACCCTCGACAGAGCGGGAAATGCAAGAACATCAGGTGGATTTTCAATGACAGCTCGAGACTTGGCCAGAATTGGTGAAATTGTGCGTTTGTCAGGCAATGGCGTCATACCATCTAACTGGGTAGATGCAATTTGGCAAGGTGGCAACCAACAAGATTGGAAAGAGAGCTTCCAAGGTCCGCTTCTAGCCAATGGCAGTTACAAAAATTATTGGTATCATATAAATGAAAGTATGATTGCGGGCATTGGTCTTATGGGGCAATGGCTGTGGGTTGATAAAAAAAGCGGCACAACCATTGTAAAATTATCATCGGAACGCGCACCCACGCAATTCAGGCTTGATTTAGCCAATATCGAAATGATGAAAAAAATATGTGCTCACTAAAATGCAATTACGCCTCACTTTAAATTTGCAAAATTAAGTAATGGGCGGGCTGAATTTATTTATGTCCTCCCGTTACATTAAAGTAAATAACAACCCTACCTATTTGAATGAATATTAAATATGAATTTAACAAAACTACCAACCGTTGAAGTCACAACATTGCACGAGAAAGTATATCAGGTTCTTTTAAAATCACTGGTATCAGGCCAATTTAAGCCTGGTCAAAAGTTAACTTCCAGAACGATTGCAAAAGAGTTAGGCACAAGCGATATGCCCGTGCGTTATGCGTTGGCACGTTTTCAGGCTCTAAAGGCACTGCAGCCATTAGCTAATGGCGTCATGCAAGTTCCAATTATGAATAAACCGCATTTCAAACAATTGATGCAAACGCGGCTTCTGATTGAAACCCAAGCCACGGAACTGGCAGCAGAACGGTTGAACGGCAACCATATGCGCACAATTTCTTTCTTAAGCTCAGAACTAACAAAAGCCGCTCAAGTTGGTGATATAGACACCTATTTACAAAAGAATTACGAATTTAAATTCTCAATTTATAATCATTGCGGCAACGAACCCCTGTTGTTTTTAATTGAAACAATTTGGATGCAAGCAGGTCCTTTTTTAAGGAATTTAGCAACTTATTCAGGTGGCTATTTGCATGATATATTGGAAATAGATTTTCACGAAGAAATTGTTACAGCGCTCAAAAAGAAAGACCATAAAACAGCCTCAGATGCCATTAAACGAGACATTTTTGAAGGTGGGGAATTCCTACTAAATAATGTAAAGTTTGGCGGCGTCTAAACGCCAAATCAGAGATAACAAGGGTTATGCGTTCAACCGAGATTCAAGTTCAGGAAGCGCTTCAAATAAATCTGCCACCAAACCATAATCAGCAACTTGAAAAATCGGCGCGTCTTCATCCTTATTAATCGCTACAATGATCTTACTGTCCTTCATGCCCGCCAAATGTTGAATGGCGCCAGAAATACCGACCGCAATATAAAGATCTGGTGCAATAACTTTGCCCGTTTGCCCAACCTGATAATCGTTTGGCACGTAGCCTGCGTCGACAGCTGCACGAGATGCGCCAATAGCTGCGCCTAATTTATCGGCCACTGCATCAATCAATGCAAAATTCTCGCCACTGCCCACACCGCGACCGCCAGAAATTACAATTTTGGCAGAAGCCAGTTCTGGCCGTTCAGATTCCGACAATTGCGCGTTCACAAAGGCCGAGCCATCAGCACCACTTACAGCTGCACCATCAGTAATGTTTGCATTACCGTTTAGCTCAGCCGCATCAAACGCAGTTGACCTCACTGTAACAATAAGTTTGGCATCAGATGTCTCTAAAACCTGAATGGCATTGCCTGCGTAGATTGGGCGCGCGAAACTGTTGGCCGATTTAATTTCGATAATATCGGAAATTTGCATCACATCTTGCAATGCCGCTACACAAGGGAAAAAGTTTTTCGCATTTGTCGTCGCGCCTGCAATCAATACTTTATAATCAGCCATTAGGCTTTGCGCCAAAGCTGTTAAATTTTCAGCCATTGCATGCTCGTAAGCGGCGTCATCAACATGGATAACCTTCGCAATGCCTGCAATTTTAGCCGCTTGTTCAGCCACAGCAGCCGTGCCACTGCCTGCCACAAGTGCATGAATTTCGCTGCCGTTGTGGCTAGCAAGTTGGCTTGCCGCAGTTGCAGCTTTTAATGTGGCGTCATTTACATTTTCGCCATCATGTTCAACATATAATAAAATGCTCATTATATCGCTCCCACTGCTTTTAATTTTTCAACAAGTTCAGCCACATCAGCCACTTTAATACCTGCTTCACGTCCTGCAGGTTCAGTCACTGTCACAATTTTATGTCTTGGGGTTAAATCAACACCATAATCAGCGGCAGATTTTTCATCCAAAGGCTTGCGCTTAGCTTTCATAATATTTGGTAGGCTTGCATAGCGTGGTTCATTCAAACGCAAATCGGCAGTTACAACCGCTGGTAGGCTTATAGAAATAGTTTCTAAACCGCCATCCACTTCACGTGTCACCGCAATTTTGCCATCTTCAAACTTCACTTCACTGGCAAATGTACCCTGTGGGCGGCCAGTTAAAGCCGCTAACATTTGGCCTGTTTGGTTGCTGTCATCATCAATGGCTTGTTTGCCCAAAATAACCAGTTCAGCACCTTCTTCTTCGGTAATCTTGGCTAGTATTTTTGCCACTGCCAAAGGTTCAACAACTTCATCTGTTGTTACCAAAATCGCTCTGTCTGCGCCCATAGCCAAAGCTGTGCGCAAAGTTTCTTGGCATTGTTTCACACCAATTGAAACCGCAATCACTTCATCAGCATTGCCCGCTTCTTTAATGCGCAAAGCTTCTTCCACAGCAATTTCGTCAAACGGGTTCATGCTCATTTTTACATTGGCAAGGTCAACACCACTACCGTCTGCTTTCACGCGTATCTTAACGTTAAAGTCAACAACCCGTTTCACAGGCACTAAAATCTTCATGTTTTTTCCTTCACCGATAATTTAAAATTATGTGGGGCGTCATGTGTATAGACTTACTTTAACGTAAACTAACTTTAACAATTTTATCTGTCAATCACTGTCGCAACGTCAATCTGAACAAATCACTCAAATATTTTTATTTTTGATCACTAATAATTTATTTCTTAAACCCCAATGTTTTACTTCTTAAACCAATTGCTAATATCGGGGCTAATTAAATCGCGTCTTAAAAGCAAAATATAGGCAAGCCCAAATCCAAAACCACCAATATGCGCCCACCAAGCCACTGCCTGATCACCCGCAATGCTAAAACTTTCATAGAGCTGATAAGCAATCCAAGCCAAAATCGCCATCCATGCTGCAATCTTCACAGGTATAACCCAAAATAACAAAAGCCATAATTTTGCCCGTGGATGCAATAAAAGATATGCCGCCCCCACTGCCGACACCGCGCCAGATGCGCCAATCATTGGCACAACCGAATCCGCCTGCATAAGCGCGTGCAACAAACCCGCCACAATGCCACCCAATAAATAGAAACCCAAAAACCGATACCGCCCAAGCGCCTGCTCAATATTATCGCCAAATATCCATAAAATCAGCATATTGCTCACCAAATGCATCAGACCGCCATGTAAAAACATATAGGTAATAATCGTAAAATCTGCGGGTATGGTAATCAACTCAGCCGCCAATGGCCTGTCACCCCAAAAAACCACAGGTATCAAACCAAATCCCATAAGCGATTGATAAGACGGCATGCCATTTAGAAAATTAGTAAAATCCACCTGATAAAATAAATACACCAAAACATTCAGCGCAATTAAAATCTTAGTCACGGGCGATTTTTGGCCTTTTTTCGTGGGGTTTTCATCGGCTATAGGTATCGGCATTTAAATTCCTAAAAATCATTTAACGGTTTTTTGCAGGCATCCATAAAATATCGCCCTGCCCCGAAACTTCATTATCATGACGGCTCAAAACAAAAAACAAATCACTTAAGCGGTTAAGGTATTTAAGCCCTATAGCGTTTGTGGTGGCAGCTTGTTCGGCCAACAATTGCGCCACACCGCGCTCGGCGCGGCGCGCCACCGTGCGGCAAATGTGCAGTTGCACTGCCAATTTTGTGCCATTGGGCAATACAAAGCTTTTAAGCGGTGCCAAATTCTCGTTAAATTCATCAATATGGCTTTCAAGTGCAGTCACCTGCGCGGGTATAATCCGCAACGCTTGGTCAGGCTGCTCATTTTCAGCCATCGGGGTCGATAAATCAGCCCCTAAATCAAACAAATCATGCTGAATAGATTGCAATAATTTGCCCAAAGCCGAAGCTTCATCGCTCAACATACAGGCCATGCCAAGTTGAGCGTTCAGCTCATCCACATTGCCATAAGCGTCTATTCTCAGATCAAACTTTGGCACGATATCGCCCGATGTGAGCATAGTCGTGCCTTTATCGCCAGTTTTTGTGTAAATTTTATTGAGTTTCACCATATTTACGCGCCATATTTATAAATGGCCACAAAAGCAAATACCAAAACCAACAATAACAGTTGCGCGCCAATGCGCCAACGCATCATTTTTTGCGATTTGTTTGGTTGACCGCCTTTTAGCATGGTCCATAAACCTGCCGCTAGAACCACAATTAAAAACACCATCGCCGCATAAACGACATATACAAAATTACCAGACATGCAAAACCTCAAAACTAAATTTAACCCAATTTAGCACAATTTGTAACGCAAACCAGTGTAAAAATGGGGTAAAAGTGTCGCAATATTTTAGTGCATCTTATTAATAATGCGCTTGGCCGATAAATGCACAGTCACACCCGCAATAGCGGTTGCAAATAATGGCACCAATAATAGGTATAAATATTGATAAGGCGATAGGGTTATCTGCCCAAATAAAATACGCGCAGCCGCCAAATTATCAAATTGAGCCGCATATATTAGGTTGATTAGCAAGCCAAGTGCCAAAATAAACAACACACAAATGGCCGCCCCAATAACACCCGCTTTTAAACCCAAAAGTAAAAAATGATGTCGCACTTCTTTGGTGATAAAGCTTTCTTCTGCTCCCACTAAAAATAAAATCTCAATCGAGCTTTTATTGCTATTCAATGCTGCATCTGTGGCAAAAATAATAATCGTAACAGTAATGCCAATCACCAACAACAACACTGCAAATGCCGCTATTTTCAATATGTTACCAATGGACGATAAATGCGATAACCACTTTTTATGATCATCAACACTAATGCCAGGCACCGCGGCTTTCAACGATATATCTAGCAGGTTTAAATCAGCTACGGTATCGGGTGAAAATTCAATGGCAATTAAGGCCGGCATGGGCAGCTCATCCAAAATACTAATGTCGTTATTATCGGCATCTTTGCCAATCACCCCGTCACCAATCCAAGGTTCTAGCAATTTCCCTGTTTCATTTTTGGTCAAAGGTTCAGCTTGGGCAATGCCACTTGTTGCTCGTATAATTTGCAATGCCGTTTGTATGTCGCTATCCAAATCCCGCTCGGGGCTAGGTATAATTTGCACTGTGGCTTGGCGGCCAATGTCAGCCGTCCATCCATCCACCGAGCTTTGCACCAAGATTAAGGACACAATGGCAAGACTGGCTAAAAAACACATGGCAATGATAATGGCCAAAATACTTTTGCCAATAATCGTACCACGCGGAATGATCGGCGATAACGAAGTTGGCGCATTGGCAATTGGCGCTTCTTGGTTGCCAAATGTAGTGATCGCCCCCACAGCACCGGCTTCAACGATGTCCTCGGCTGGCTGGGCTTCAATTTCTTCTGTAGTCTCATCATGATAATGCTGATATTCGTTACCCTGCACAAATTCAGGGCGCAGATAACCCGCATTTTCATCCACTAAGTCAGAATCAACATAATCATATTCATACTCGCCTTGCTGCACAGATGGTTCCACATCCACGGGCGCGGCTTCTTCATAATAACCTTGGTTTAAAAATTGCCCATCATTCACATAGCGCTGATTAATTGGTTGGCTTAATGGCGCAGCATGTGGGTCGCCTTGCCGCGCAGACGCATCGTCTTGCGGCTCATATGGGTAATCTTTAGGTGGTTTATTTACCATTCTAATTCATCTCGTTTAACATTTGGCATCACTGCTCAAGTAAATACACTTCGCCATCATCAAGCATTAATCTTGGCGCTCTAAATTGGTTCATCAACTCATGGTCATGGGTTGCAATCACAATAGATGTACCCATTTTATTCAATTCTACAAATAACCGCAGCAAACGAGCCGCTAATTCAGGGTCAACATTACCTGTTGGCTCATCCGCCAACAATAAATCTGGCTGCCCAATCACGGCACGGGCAATGGCGGTACGTTGTTTTTCACCGCCCGATAATACGTTAGGGTAAACGTGCATATGATCACCCAAATCCACCCACTGCATTAACTCAATCACATCTTGGCGGTAAGTATGCTCAGGAAATCCGCGCACACGTAGCGGCAAAGATACATTTTCATAAACTGTCAAATGGTCTAATAGTCTAAAATCTTGAAAAACCACACCAATTTTTCGGCGCATTTGCGCCAATTCACTGCGGTCTAAAGTCGACATATCTTTACCAAAGCACGATACCAAACCCCGCGTTGGCCGCATAGATAAAAACATTAAATTTAACAGGCTAGATTTACCAGCGCCACTTGGCCCACTGATAAAATAAAATGATTGTGGCTCTATATGAAACGAAACATTCCGCAATATCTCTGGCCCAATGCCATAGCGCAAACCAACATTTTCGAATTTAATCAACGAAAGGCTCCATAAGTTAAATTTTTGATTCTCTAATTTATCATTAGTGCCATAATTTTGTGGCAAAAATCTGATATATGATTCTAATACAGAAAATATAGAAAATATTTATGTTTTTTTGCTATCATGATTATATTAACCACTTGTTAATATCGGCAAAATGTGTTGATAATTTATTAACCATAACAAGTTAGCGGATGAAAATTAAGTTTTATCGTGTTAACCCCTGTAAACGCCCCTTTTTGGGGAAAACAAATTAAGATGGATTGAGCGCGGCATGAAAATCATTTGCCCCAGTTGCGAAACCAAATTTGCAATTGGCATAGACAAATTGGGCCCCAAAGGTCGCAAGCTTAAATGCTCATCATGCGCCCATGTTTGGCGTGCGTTCGATGAAGACGCTCCAAAACCGAAAACCGCAAAACCAGAAGCTAAAAAACCTGCGCCTGCACCAAAACCCACTCCTGCTCCAGCACCCGTAGCAAAAGCACCCGCAACACCCGATCCTGCCGAAGAAAATGACCAAGGTGCAATTGACGACATGTTCGCTGCTGCGCCTGATGAGGAAAATGACCAAGGCGCAATTGACGACATGTTCGCTGCTGCGCCTGATGAGGAAAATGACCAAGGCGCAATTGACGATATGTTTGCCGCTGCTGCACCTGATGAAGAAAATGATCAAGGCGCAATCGACGACATGTTTGCCGCTGCTGCACCTGATGAGGAAAATGACCAAGGCGCAATCGACGATATGTTTGCCGCTGCTGCTCCTGATGAAGAAAACGACCAAGGCGCAATTGACGACATGTTTGCCGCTGCACCTGAAGAAGAAAACGACCAAAGTGCCGTTGACGATATGTTCGCTGCCGCTCCTGATGAAGAGAACGACCAAAGTGCAGTTGATGACATGTTCGCTGCCGCACCTGAAGAAGAAAACGACCAAAGTGCAGTTGATGACATGTTTGACACACCATTGGTTGCCGACAATGCAGAAGCAGAAAATGCACCACAAGCAGCCTCTTCCACCAAAGAAGAATTTGAGAAAGCTCTGCCTTCTCAATCTGCGGTCTATAAAAAACAAACTGCACCCAAGGCTAAATCATCCTATATATATTGGGGCGCTCTGGCATTTGCCGCTAGCCTTGTCATGGGGATATTTTTCATTGGCAAATCTGCAATTATAAATTACTTCCCCAAAAGTGCCGCTGCTTATGAGCTTTATGGCCTAGAAACCAACACATTGGGGCTAGAATTTATCAACATTAGCGTGCGCCACCAAACTCAAGATGGTATTGAGTTCCTTTTGGTCAATGGCAGCATTATGAATAATAGCGAAAGCACAAAAATACTGCCTAAAATACGTGGTTATTTAGTCGATAGAGACGATAACAGTATTTTCAATTGGCCAATACCAATCGCCAAAACAAGCCTTGCTGCAGGTGAGATCGTATCCTTTAAATCTGGCATGAAAGACCCCGCCTCCAGCGCTCAAAAAGTAAAGTTCCAATTTGTTTTAGATAAAAAGCTTGCCGACAATTAGCTTTTCGCTTAAAACCGCTCAATACACAACGTCCAGATAAGCCCAACAATAGATAGATGCTATGACCGAAAATAAAAAACCAAATATCAAAGTATTATATGACGAAGAAACCCTAGCCACGCAAATTGAACGTTTGGCACAAGAAGTTGCTGTGGGTTTGCCCGAAAATGTTCTGGTTATTTCAATTTTAAAGGGTAGCTTTATTTTCGCAGCCGACCTATTACGCGCCATTCACCGTGCTGGCGGCACTCCAGATGTTGAGTTCATCACATTATCAAGCTACGGTCATCGCCAAACATCAAGTGGTAAAGTTGAAATCATGCGCGACATTAACAATGATGTCGCAGGTCGCGAAATCTTACTTGTCGATGATATTTTAGAATCTGGTCGTACAATGGCATTTGCTAAAGATCTTATGTATGCACGCGGTGCTAAAAATGTACGCACATGCGTATTGCTCGATAAACCCCATCATCGTGCTGTTGATATCAAACCCGATCATAAAGCATTTGATTGCGATGATTTATTCGTGATTGGCTACGGTATGGACATGGCACACGGTTACCGCCAATTACCTTATATTGGTGTGGTGGTTGATGATGATGAAGATTAAAGCCACCTAACATGACCAAACGCATCCTAATTGTTGAAGACGAAGCCGATATAGCCCACTTTTTACAACGTGGATTGGCTCAAAATGGCTTTTTAACAATTGTTTGCAAAAATGGCGCCATGGCTCTTGAAATACTAGAACAAAGCCATGCCGACAACGAAAT
Organism: Hyphomicrobiales bacterium; assembly: GCA_051531935.1. Lineage (GTDB taxonomy): Bacteria > Pseudomonadota > Alphaproteobacteria > Rhizobiales > OSC116 > OCS116. The sequence goes on along the minus strand of JAOPTR010000010.1, from coordinate 9,802 downwards.
CCATCTGATAATTTCAGACATTCAAATGCCCGTGATGGATGGCATTGCATTGGCGCTCAATGTCGCTCGTGATATGCCGCACATCCCGCTTATTTTAATGACAGGATATGCCCAACAACGCGAGCGCGCTATTGGGCTGGAAAACTTGGTTGTCGATATTGTCCAAAAACCGTTTGAGCTTTCAAATATGCTCGAAATCATTCACAAAAGCATTTAAACTCAAGGCTAAACTTAGTGATAAAATCCGTTAAATTATTTGTTATTTTTACATTCTGTCTGGCGATTACAGCTTGCGTTCAAACCACACCGCAGGGCAAAATTGATGGCAAGCAATCACTCAAAGCCGATTATCAAAACATAGTCTATAACAATATAATGAAGGCCGCAAATAGTCGGCACATAGCCAAAAATGGCGGTACAGATGGCGATTTCGCAACCAATAGCCGCCTCAACAAAATCATAAATAAATTAGTAAGCTCCAACCGCCTTAACGCCAAAACCATTACACCTATTTTGCTTAAATCAAAAACAGTTAATGCGTACTCACTTGGCTCTCAATCACATTTTGCCTATGTTTATGTAACGCGCGGTTTGGTAAATTTTGTCAAAAATGACTCTCAGCTAGCGTCAGTTTTAGCGCATGAAATTTCTCATATTCAACTAGGTCATCATTTGGCACGTCAAAAAAATTCAGGTAGTAAATTCAACAAAGCGCAAGAGATCGCTGCCGATAAATATAGCGTTAAACTGCTTAAAAATGCAGGCTATGATGCACAACAAGCCATTGCCTTGCTAAAGCGTTTAGAAATTTTGCAATCCAGACAAAGCTTCATCAATCAAAAAGATTATCCAAGCAATCAACAACGCATTCGAAGCCTAGAAAACGTAATCGCCTCTTTATAATTCTGCCACAAGCAGTCAATTATTAAACCCGAAAGTCTTGCTCATTGTCTAATACAGGAATGTTCTTGCGCTGTTTTGTTACGTCTTCTAAATCAATTTCAGCCATAATATAGCCTGTTTGCGGCACATTATCTACGTCTTGCATTTCGGCCAAAACCTCACCCCAAGGGCTAATAATCATGCTATGCCCGTAGGTCGTGCGGCCATTTTCATGTGTGCCGCCTTGTGCAGCCGCCACAATAAAACTAGCCGTTTCAATCGCCCGTGCGCGCAATAAAACATGCCAATGAGCTTTGCCTGTTGGCACTGTAAAAGCAGCGGGTAAAGCAATAATCTCAGCACCCTGATGCGCCATGGCATTAAACAATTTTGGAAACCGCAAATCATAACAAATCGCATGGCCAAAGCCAAACAAGCCAGTTTGCACAAAGCAAGACTTCTGACCAGCCTTATAAGTAGCCGATTCTTTATACTCTTCGCCATTTTCAAGCGTGATGTCAAACATATGAATTTTGTCATAGTGGCTAATCACTTCGCCATATGGCGCAATCAAAAAACCTCTATTGGCAACAGTGTCATCAGAGTTTAAAAATGCCAAAGACCCAATGCAAAGGTAAATTTCAAGCTCTTTTGCCAAGGCTTTTAAATGTGCAAATGCAGGGCAATCTGGCTGCTCGTAAATATTTTCAAATAAAGCATCGCCAGCCAATTCCATAAGCGCAGTTTGCTCGGGCGTTACAATAAGTTGCGCCCCAGCAGCTGCCGCTTGTCGAATAAAAGTATCGGCAATATCAATATTATCTTGCACATTTTGGCCTGCACACAATTGGATACAGGCAACTTTTAATAAACGCGCCATTAGTTTAACAATATATCTAAAGCGTTTTTAGATTCCAGCGCAAATAAATCATCGCATCCACCAATATGTTCATTATCAATAAATATTTGTGGCACGCTGCGGGCGCCTTCTGCGCGTTTAATCATTTTAGCTTTTACATTTGCATCAGCCACAACATTAATTTCCGTAAAATCAACGTTTTTAGATTTCAGCAATGCTTTTGCGCGTACGCAATAAGGGCAAGTGGGGGTTGTGTAAATTTCAACTTTAGCCATAATTCTAATCCTTTTATCAGTGGGATAATATATATAGACTTTTTATAACCGATTTCCAGAATTTTTAAATCACTTTTTCTTGAATTACTTTAGCAAATGCTAATATATACACAGGCTCTAACCCCAATGCCTTCAAATTTTTCGAAATTTCATCCACAGTCGCGCCTGTCGTGATCACATCATCGACTATATATATCGCCTTGCCTTTAGCCTCTGCCGCTAGTTTCGGGTCTATTGTAAAAGCATCTTTTACATTGCCCTGCCGCTCAGCACGCGTCAGCCCCACTTGTGTTTTTGTAGGTCTCACCCGCTTTATAAGTTGCGGCATATAGGCAGCATTGGTTATTTTAGCAATATTCTTTGCCAGCAAATCAGCTTGATTAAACCGCCTGCTCACATATCGCCAATGATGTAGCGGCACAGGGCATATCACAGCATTCTCAGCTTCGTTCACCAATAAATCAGTGCCAGCTCGCACCATCATTTTTGCCATTAATGGGGCAATATGCTGTTGGTCTTGATATTTTAACCGATGGATTAAACGTTGCGAATGTGGGTTAAACTTAACCGCAATCCGTGCTTTGTCATAATGAGGTGGGTTTTCAAGCGCCTCAATGCTCAATAAATCATAGCCCGAGCCAAATGGCAAAGGCGCACCCGTCACATCACAAAATGGCGCGTTTATAAATTGCATGTCACCCCAACAGGCCATGCAAAGCCCCACTTGATCCATAATTTGTGCACGACAAGCCATGCATTTGGGCGGATTTAAAAAATTTATTACACGATTTAAGATGGTCAAAACCCAGAAATATGATTAGATATATATATTAAATAGATTCAGGTAAAAAATGCAAATCATCAATCGTCAATTATTGTTAAAACGCCGTTCACAAAAACGCGTGTCTAGCCCACAAGCTCTAGCCGACAACCAGTTTTTATTGCAAAATGCCGAGCTAGATTTGCTCGATCGCTTGAGCTTAATCACCCGTGAATTCGAAAATTCTGTGCATATTGGCGGCTATAATGGCAGTTTTGTTAAGCTATTAAAAGCCCATAATGTGGCGCAGAATATCTACAATATCGAATCCACGCCAACGGAAGCAAATATCATTGCCGATGATGAAATATTGCCGCTTAAAGCCCAATCTGTCAATCTCATCACCTCATCATTAAGCCTACAATTCATCAATGATTTACCTGGCCTGTTGGCACAAATCAAACGCAGTTTAAAGCCAGATGGCCTATTTGCCGCCAACCTCATTGGGGGCGCAAGCCTGCACGAATTACGCGAAAGCCTGCTCATTGCCGAAACCGAGCTAACGGGCGGTGCCACACCGCGGGTATTACCGTTTGCCGATGTGCAACAAATGGGCAGCCTGCTGCAACGCGCTGGCTTTGCCTTGCCAGTTGTCGATATGGACAGCCTGACAGTGCGCTATGATCATATATTTGATTTGATTAAAGATTTAAGGGCTATGGGTGCCACTAATTGCCTACATCATGCCAACCAAAACAAACCGCTGACCCGCAGCATTGTCGCTCGCGCGGCTGAAATATATCAAGAAAAATTCAGCCATTCAGATGGCCGCATCACAGCTCAGTTTGATATTTTGAATATAATTGGATGGTCACCACATGAAAGCCAACAAAAGCCGTTAAAGCCCGGTAGTGCCGAAAATAACCTAGCTGATTTCTTATAAACGCACTCATGTCTATAAGCGCATTAAAAATCACTCGCCGTCTATATTCTCTGATAAATATGTAAATTTTGAAGCCAAATCGTCACCAATTAAGGAGACAGTACCAAAAATTGCAAGGCCAATGCCTGTCGCAATTAAAGCATATTCAATAGCTGTTGCACCGTCTTCGTTTTTGAAAAAACTCTTAACTAATATTTTCATATTTTCGCCTCAGTACAAATAATTTGCCATTTATGGCAATATATCAATCAGGCTTGGTATCAACGGAATGTCTGCAGGGGACATTTTGTAATCTTTAAGATTCTTAGCCCGTACCCATTTTAAATTCTGCTGCTCCATCGGCTGAATTATACCCTGCCAACGCCTGCAAATATATAATGGCATTAAAAGGTGAATATTTTCATAACCAAAAGATGAAAAGTTTAATGGTGCAAGGCAGTTAGACGAAGTGTCTATACTCAATTCCTCTTTAAGTTCCCGAATAAGCGCAGCTTCTGGCGTCTCACCAAGCTCTACTTTACCACCAGGGAATTCCCACAAACCCGCATGCTGTTTGCCTGCAGGGCGTTGTTGTAATAATACGCGGCCATCAATGTCAATCAACGCACAAGCGACAACTAATTTAATCTCCATATCAAGACCTATAATCGGCATTTATTTCAATGTAACCGTGTGTTAGGTCACATGTATATATAGTTGCAGCACCGTCTCCAAGGCCAAGTTTAACCTCAATGTTTACATATTGGCCTTTCATATGAGCAGCCACTGGCGTTTCGTCATATCCCGCCACAACCTGTCCATTTTCGGTAATTTTTACGCCACCAATTGAAATTTCGATCAAATCTCTATCAGCATCTTCGCCCGATTTACCAATGGCCATAATAATACGACCCCAATTGGCATCTTCGCCCGCAATAGCCGTTTTAACCAATGGCGAATTGGCAATCGAAAGCCCAATCACTTTGGCAGCAGCGTCATTCTGCGCGCCATCTATCTTCACTGTGATAAATTTCTGCGCGCCCTCGCCATCTTTGACAATCTGCTGCGCCATTTCTAAACATAATTCATCAATGGCCGTTACAAAATCAGCCAATCTTTCATCGCCCACCACATCAATTCTTGGCGCGGCCGATTGCCCCGTTGCAAATAATAACACTGTATCACTGGTCGATGTATCACTATCCACGGTGATGCTGTTAAAGCTCTTACCCACCGCTTTGGTCAAAATATCTTGCAACAAAGTTTGGCTGATATTGGCATCGGTAAAAATATAACTCAACATCGTCGCCATATCAGGCGCAATCATACCACTGCCCTTGGCAATGATGTTTATCACCACGTCTTCACCGGCAATTTTAACAATTCTACTTGCATATTTCGCAAAAGTATCTGTGGTCTTAATGGCATTTGCAGCGCCCACAAACGCATTATCAACTGTCGATACCTTATCAGCATCAACCACATTAAGCAGGTCCTGCCCCGATAGTAATTGGCCAATCACTCCTGTTGAGCTTGTATAAATTTCATTCGGCTGCACACTAAATTTATCGGCAAGATGGCTTAAAATACCCGTCACACTGCGTTCACCCGCAGCGCCTGTAAATGCGTTACTATTGCCCGAGTTGACCATAAGCAAACGCCCATCATTCAACGAAGCCAAATGTTTCTTACACCAATCAACCGAAGCCGAGCGGGTTTTAGATTTGGTAAATACCCCCGCCACTTTCGTGCCTTTGGCAAACTGCGCTAATAATAAATCATCACGGTTTTTATAAACCACCCGCGCTTCATAAGTTTTTATAACCACCCCTGCCACATCGGGCATATCAGGAAATTGAGTGGGTGCTAATGGCGAAATTTTCATGTAATTCCCTCACATTTAAGACTTAGGTTTTTAAAAACAGATATATTTAAGGCTATTTCAAAATATAAATAACACTATCAATTAATTGCTAATCGTCACAGATTGCGCAGCGGCGTCATCAGCAAGGGGTTGGGTAATGGTTTTTTGCGCATCCATAGGCACTTGCTCTAAAAATAGCTCTATTTGGGCTGTATTGCGCAATTCATTGCTCAGCTCATCCACTCTATTTTGCACCAAAATACCATAAAGGCTTTGTCTCACTTTTTCAAAAGTCGGCAGTGGCTTTTCGCGAATGTCTTCTAATTTAATAATATGATAGCCAAACTTTGTTTTCACAAGCTCTGTGGTATATTGCCCAATTTCCAAGGTCGCCAATGCTGCCGAAAATTCAGCAACCATTTCGCCTTCAGAAAAATAACCCAAATCACCGCCCTGTGTTTTTGTCGGGCCAGTCGAATGCGCTGCCGCCATCTCCGCAAAATCAGCACCATCTTCTAACAATTCCAAAACAGCCTTGCCTTTATTTTCGTCATCAAACAAAATATGGCGTGCATGTGTTTCGCTAGAGGGAATAATCTTCAGCATTTCTTGGTTATAATAATTCAGCAAAGCCGTCTCATCAATTTTCTCAAGCACTTTTTTCAAAAAATATAGGTTGTTGAGCGTCTGCTCTGACAAATAGGCAATTTTTTGCTTATATTCGATGCGCTCATCAAAACCATCTTTGCGCGCAGCTTCACTCATTAATTTCAAATCAATTAAAAATTGCAAAATCTTTTGTTGTTGCTGAGCAACCGAAAGGTTTTCAAGCTCCTCTTGGAGCGACTGTTTGGCAATGTCATATTCATATTGGCGGATGTTAATGCCATTCACGATGGCAATCAATTTTTCGCTCGGGTCAAGCGACGTTACAACTTCGTCTGCTGCTTGCGCCATGCCGAGTGATAAAAGGCCTGTAAGGCCAAACGCCATTAAAAATTTAAAGCCCATTTTTAAAACCAAAGGCTTCATCGTTTTATTCTGCATAACACTCATACTTTACTCGTTAAACGCACCACTACGCTACCTAAAATCCATTAGATAGAATAAATACAAATATGGCAAGAAAATGGTGGTTAATAATAAAAGTTATTCGTTCATAAAAATAGCGAATAAAGTTTCAAAAATTAACCAAGTTGGAGAGTTTATCCTTTATCACTCCCCTATCACATTAAATTTAGAAATAATCATCATTAAAAGCGCTCAAAAATGCTTCACATCATTGACAAGTAAATAAGAGATGCTTACTTCTGCATAAGGTTGGTTTGATAACACAACCCAAAAAGTTTCTTAAAGGTATATGAAATGCTCGGATCAGTAATCTCTAAAATATTTGGCAATGCGAATGATCGCAAAATCAAGACTCTGCGTCCTATTGTTACGCAAATAAATGCCTTAGAGGATGAAATTAAAGCCTATTCCGATGAGCAGTTCAAAACCACCACAATCGAGCTAAAAGCCAAAGTGGCCGCAGGCGCTAAATTGGATGACATTCTACCACAAGCCTTTGCTATGGTCAGAGAAGCTTCAGTGCGTAGCCTGGGTTTGCGCCATTTCGATGTGCAGCTTATGGGCGGCATGATATTACACCAAGGTAAAATTACTGAAATGCGCACAGGCGAAGGTAAAACCCTTGTTGCCACACTAGCTGCTTATCTAAACGCGCTAGACGATAAAGGCGTGCATGTGGTCACTGTAAATGATTACCTCGCCAAACGTGATAGCGAATGGATGGGCAAAATTTACGAATTTTTAGGCCTTAGCGTTGGTTGTGTTGTTGGCGGTATGGATGATGGCGAGCGTAAAAGCGTTTACAATCGTGACATCGTATATGCCACAAATAATGAATTAGGCTTCGATTATCTTCGCGATAACATGAAATATCATACTGATGCCATGGCACAACGTGGTCATCACTTTGCCATCGTCGATGAAGTGGATTCAATCCTCATTGACGAAGCGCGTACCCCACTTATTATTTCTGGCCCGCTAGATGATAAATCCGAGCTTTATATAACCATCGACAAGCTTATGCCTCTCTTGGTCGACGAAGATTTTGAAGTTGACGAAAAAGCCAAATCCGTAAACCTAACCGAAGCAGGCAATGAACATATCGAAGCCATCCTCATCGAAAATGAGCTTATGGATGCCGATACAACATTTTACGACAGTGTGAATATTTCACTCATCCATCATGTTGGCCAAGCTTTACGCGCCCATAAATTATTCAACAAAGACAAAGAATATATTGTCAAAGATGATGAAGTGCAAATCATCGACGAATTCACGGGCCGAGTTATGGATGGTCGTCGTTATTCAGAGGGCCTGCATCAAGCGCTAGAAGCTCTTGAGAACGTAACCATTCAGCCAGAAAGCCAAACTCTGGCTTCTGTTACCTTCCAAAATTACTTTAGGCTTTATAACAAGCTTTCAGGTATGACAGGCACCGCCCTCACCGAGGCCGAAGAATTTGGCGACATTTATAAATTGGATGTGGTCGATGTGCCAACCAATGTAGATGTGCAACGTATTGACGATGATGACCAAGTTTATCGCACAAGAGATGAGAAAAACGCCGCCATTATTTTACAAGTTCAAGAATGCCAAAAAACAGGCCAACCCGTATTGGTCGGCACAGGCTCTATTCAAGCTTCAGAAATTATTTCAGATCTGCTTACCGATGCCAAAATCAAACATAATGTGTTGAGCGCACGCCATCATGAGCAAGAAGCCAACATTGTGGCTTATGCAGGTCGCCTAGGCGCCATCACCATTGCCACAAATATGGCAGGTCGTGGTACTGACATTCAACTTGGTGGTAATCTGGATATGCGTATCCTGCAAGAACTTAGCGAGATGGAAGACGGCAGCGCCAAAGATGCCGCCATCGAAAAAATCACTGCCGAAGTGAAAGCCGAAAAACTTGAAGTTCTCGATAAAGGTGGCCTATTTGTATTGTCTGCCGAACGTCACGAAAGCCGTCGCATCGACAACCAATTACGTGGCCGTTCAGGCCGTCAGGGTGATAAAGGCCATAGTAAATTCTTTGTTTCGCTAGAAGATGATCTTATGCGTATTTTCATGGCCGATCGTATGGATAATATGCTCAAACGCCTTGGCCTAGAAGAAGGCGAAGCCATTGTCCATCCATGGATTAATAAAGCATTAGAAAATGCTCAAAAGAAAGTCGAAGCCCATAACTTTGACATTCGTAAAAACCTACTTAAATTCGATGACGTGATGAATGATCAACGTAAAGTTATCTTCGAACAACGCCTAGAACTCATGGTTGCCGAAGACATTAATGAAACCATTATTGACATGCGCCACGATGTGGTTGAAGATTATATCGCTCAGCACATCCCTGAAAATGCCTATGCTGAACAATGGGATATTGAAGGCTTAACTGAAAAAGTTTCTACAACCTTCAACCTGCAATTACCGTTAAAAGATTGGGCAGCCGAAGAAGGCATCGCCAATGAAGAAATTCAAGAGCGCCTCATCAAAGCTACAGATGAAGACATGGCCGCCCGTGCTGCACGTGTAACACCAGATATTATGCGCCAAATTGAGCGTAGTGTATTGCTACAAACGTTAGACGAATTATGGCGCGGACATCTACTCACGCTCGATCATTTACGCCAAGGTGTTGGCTTACGTGGTTATGGCCAACGTGATCCGTTGAACGAGTATAAAACCGAAGCTTTTGGCCTGTTCGAAATTTTGTTGGACAAACTGCGTGAAGCGGTAACCACAATTCTTTCACAAGTCGAAATGACAGCCGCCCCCACTGAAATTGAAGAATATGACATGGCCGATGCCGAAGCCACTCACGAAAGTGATACCAATACTGGCGAAGCGGGCGTTCAATCAGCAAATCAACAAATTCAGCACAATACAGGCCCTGCCAATCCGGAAGACCCATCAACATGGGGCAAAGTATCACGCAATTCAGCCTGTCCATGCGGCAGCGGCAAAAAATACAAACATTGTCACGGTAGCTACTAAGCCAAAAGCGAAGTAGCCCCCACCAAAAAAAGAGACTTCCAAAGCCTCAATAAACACACCACTGTCTTTGCGCCCAAGCTACTGGGCCGCACTCCAAAAAACTCGACCTCACACAACAACAAGAACAACAACCCAACATGGGCAAAAAACCTGAGCCGTCTCTTCGGCGAAC
>JAOPTR010000009.1:168-101929 GCA_051531935.1 Hyphomicrobiales bacterium | reverse complement strand
CCTCAGTCGGCAAGTTCGCCAAAGAAACGGCTCAGCTTTTTTGCCCATGCATGGTGTTTCTTTTGTACTGCGACCCAGTGTTACCCGAAAACCAACGCCAACTCAAAGCTTACGGAAAAACAGGTAGGCGCTTTTGCGGCCGTTGCGTTGTGCTTTGGCTTCATATCTGGTTGATTGCCAACCTTCGGGTGGGTTTAGCCAATCTGTGTCCTGTTCGGCTAGCCATTCAAAATTATTGTCATTCTGCAAATGTCGCAAAGTCCAACTCACATAATCTGGAATGTCTGACGCGACAAAAAATATGGCGCCTTTTTTAAGTACGCGGGCGATTTGCACCATGTTTTCAGGGCTTACAAAGCGGCGTTTATTATGTTTACTTTTGTGCCAAGGGTCTGGGTAGAGCAAAAATATTTTGTCTAAACTGCCATCGGGCAGAGCGTCCAATACTGTGCGGGCATCATCGCTGTGAATTTTCACATTGTCTATTTTATCATCTTCAATTTCGATGAGGATTTTGGCCACGCCATTTTGGAACGGCTCACAACCAATATAGCCAATTTCTGGGTTTTCGCGTGCTTGGCGCGCTAAATGTTCGCCACCACCAAAACCAACCTCCATTATATATTGTTGTTTTGGTGCGTCAAACAAAGCTTCAACGCCTTGGTTTTTAAGCAAATCAACATCTAAGGCAACTTTTGGCAAAAAATCATCCAACAAGTCAAATTGTCTTTGGCTCATGCCTTTTACAAATGTACGGCCATGTACTTTGCGCTTTTTATGCAGCGGGTTGTTGGGGTCATAAAAATTTTCATTCATAAAAAAGGCTCTCAATCGGTTGATTGAGAGCCTTATAATATAAAAATGCAAATTCAGCAAGATTACTTAAGCGCAGCTTTAAGTTCATCAACCAAATCTGTTTTTTCCCAGCTGAAACCACCATCTTCTGTTGGTGTACGGCCAAAATGTCCATAAGCGGCTGTGCGCGCATAGATGGGCTTGTTCAAACCTAAATGCGTGCGAATGCCTTTAGGTGAAAGATCCATCACTTTGGCAACGGCCAATTCTAATTTTGCATTATCAACATCGGATGTGCCATGCGTATCTACATAAACAGACAATGGTTTTGCGACGCCAATGGCATATGATAACTGAATGGTGCACCGGTGCGCAAGGCCTGTTGCCACAACATTTTTAGCCAAATAACGCGCAGCATAGGCAGCAGAGCGATCGACCTTGGTTGGGTCTTTACCTGAAAATGCACCACCACCATGGGGGGCAGCACCGCCATAAGTATCGACAATAATTTTACGGCCTGTAAGGCCTGCATCACCATCGGGACCGCCAATGATAAACTGGCCTGTTGGGTTAATGAATGTTTCTGTTTGGGCATTAATCCAACCCTCTGGTAAGGCAGATTTAATGTAAGGCATTACGATGTTAGTCACATCTGCTTGGCTTAGGCCTTCATCATGTTGGGTGGAGAGCACCAATGTTTCAACACCAACTGGTTTGCCATTTTTATAGCGCACTGAAAGTTGGGTTTTCATATCGGGGCGCAAACCTGGTACTTTGCCAGCATGGCGTGCTTCGGCCAAGGTGCGTAAAATAGCATGACTGTAATGGATAGGGGCTGGCATGAGGCTGTCGGTTTCATTTACCGCATAACCAAACATAATGCCTTGGTCGCCAGCGCCTTCTTCTTTATCATCACCGCTGTCAACGCCTTGGGCAATGTCGGCTGATTGTTCATGCACCAACACATCAACACTCATGTTTTTCCAATGAAAACCATCTTGCTCATAGCCGATGTCTTTAACCGCTTGGCGTGCTAAAGCTTCCATATCGGCATTTGTGGGGGCGTTTTTACCGCGCACTTCGCCTGCCAAAACAACTTTATTGGTTGTGGCAAGGGTTTCTACCGCAATGCGGCTTTCAGGGTCGGCAGTTAAAAATGCGTCGACAATGGTATCTGAAATATAGTCACAAATTTTATCTGGATGGCCTTCGGAAACAGATTCACTGGTGAATAAATAGTCTTTACGAGACATATTGGGTCCTTTTATTTTTTAAGAGTCAGTAACACTACTCAATTTAGAATTAATCAAACATATGCAGAATTCTTTATATGCTTATATGATGCATAATATAGTCAATAAATTTAACAATTCAATAAAGAAGTCAAAAAAAACAGGCGCTTTAACAAGCTACCTGTTTAAATGATGGATATTGGCTTTGAAATGCCTTTAGCCTTTGCTCGAAAAATCTTTATTATCCGATAGAGAGCGCACCAATTCGATGATGCGGCGCCGAATGCGCACATCTTTAATGAGTGAGAAAGCTTGCCCAAGTTGGAAGCCCTCGGCACTGTTCATAAAGTCATAAGCGAAATTATCGCTGCTATTTTCTGAAAAACCCATTTGTTCTTCTTCACTTGGTAGGTTTTCGAAAAAGAAGTTTACAGGAACAGAAAGAATTTGAGAAATTTTGTAAAGCCGACTGGCGCCAATTCTATTGGTACCTTTTTCGTATTTTTGCACTTGTTGAAAGGTTAGCCCCAGGCTTTCACCCAATTTTTCTTGACTCATACCCACAAGCATACGGCGCATGCGCAGTCTGCCACCAACATGGATGTCAATTGGGTTGGGTTGTCTCTTGTTCATTCAGCTAATTCCTAGTCACCACAATATTCACTGCTTTATAATTCCACATATACTGGAGAATTAAATTAAACTATTTTTGACACATGCGTATACATTAATCAAGGCAATTAAACTAAAATACTACTCGCAATTAACATCCTTACTTGTAGTTTAATGTGACTGTTGTGTAAAAAATGAAGCAATGTGTGAGAATATAGTTGGACTAATATTTTGAGGCAGGCGGCTATCCAAAATAGCCGTTTTGCCTTGAGGGAGTTGCGCAATCACGCGCCCCACTGGGTCGAATATGGCAGTGATACCAGAATTAGCATTGCGAACCAGTGGCAAGCCTTCTTCAATGGCACGCATTCTGGCTTGTGCCAAATGTTGATAGGGGCCAATGGATTTGCCAAACCAACTGTCATTGGTGAGGTTTAAAATCCATTCTGGTCGGTTTATCCGATCTACGACATTGCCAGAAAATATAATTTCAAAGCATATGTTGGCCGCAAAAGCGGGTGTATTTTTTAAGTATATATTACTTGGTTTGTCGCCTGTTTGGAAGTTCTCTTTTATGGCAACAAGCTTATCGACGCCAATTTTTTTAAACATATCGCTGAGCGGCATATATTCGCCAAATGGCACCAAATGATGTTTGTCATATTGTGCCACGCGATTGCCAGTTGAATCGAACGCCAAAATACTATTGTAAAAATCGTTTTTGTCGCCATTCTTTTGGCGCCGCACCGCACCTGTGATAAGATAAGCATCTTGCGCCAAAATACGTGTGGCTTGGCGCATAAAATCACTGTCTGCTTCTAGTAAAAATGGCATGGCCGACTCTGGCCATATTAAATGGGTAATTTCGCTCAAACCATTATTTTCGGAGGAGGTTTGCCGTGCGCTCAAATCCAAATAACGGTTGGCAATTACCGTGCGCATTTCGGCTTGCCACTTATCTTTTTGAGCGATATTTCCTTGCACTAAACGAAGCAAAATATCATCGTGATATTGTGTTGGGTGGTTATAAAGCCGCACAGTTCCACCAATCCACAAGACGGCTAAACATATGAAAACACCAGAAAAAACTTGCCGAATGTTAAATCGGCTATTCACAATTAACGACAGACTTAAGCCGATAAAGATAACAATGAATGTAAGCCCATAAACGCCCCAAATTGCCGCGCTTTGTAACATAGCGGTCGAAACATCAAATACTGACCCGAGCAAATTCCACGGCAAACCTGTAAAAATATGGCCGCGGATAAACTCCCAAAACACAAGACTGATAGACAAAATGATTACATTTTTAAAGCTGTCACCCCAGAATAAGCGTGCGGTTAAGCAAGCCAAGCCCCAAAAAACCGAAAGTAAAAGTGGCAATAACGTGATGGCAAAAGGCAATAATGCTAAATGTGCATTGGCATCCACCAAAAAGGCTTCGCCAACCCAAAGTAGCCCAAAGAAAAAATAACCAAAACCGAATGAAAGCCCAACCCAAAAGGCCGATCTGGCACCATAAATTTTAGACCATAACCTGTAGATAAAACTAGAGTTTGCTTTGGTTTGAACTTCTAAATTGGTTTGAATCGCCCCTTCTAACAACCAGATGAGGCTAGGCAGGGTAAAAAACAACACAAAAAACAGATGAATTGGTGGCAATGCCAAAACCGAAATGCCACCAAGCGCCATGCTCAACATTATTTTACGAACACCCCAAAGGGTGATGCAATAATTTGACCATGTTTTCACATAGTTTTGCAATTTGGTCTCTACATTGCTGAGCCCATTTTCAACTGGTTTGTTTGGCATATTATTTAAGCGGCTTTTGAATATTAGATTTAAGCGTAATTTTAACCCGCTTTATACGGCGCGAGTCAGCTTCTAAAATTTCGAAAATAGTGCCGCTGCTATGGTTGATAAGTTCGCCTCTGATCGGAATGCGACCTGCCAAGCTAAATACCAAACCACCTAATGTTTCAACATCTTCATCGCGGTCATCGGATAAAAAATCAACTTTTAATTGTGCTTCTAAATCTTCCATCAGCAAGCGCGCATCGGCATTAAAATTAAGTGAGTTTATTTGCTCGATGGATGGCAAGCCTACCTCGTCATGCTCATCTTCAATTTCACCAACAATTTCTTCGACCAAATCTTCAATAGTCAACAACCCGTCAGTGCCGCCATATTCATCAATCACCAATGCCATATGTATGCGCTGTTTTTGCATGTTGAGTAACAGGTCGGATGCGAGCATGGCGTGTGGAACATAAAGTACATCACGTATAATGTTTAAATCTTCAATCGGTTGGTTGAAATTAAGTTGTTGCAAATCTAGCAGATTTTTCTTGGTATTGGAGCTTTTAACTAGCCATTTCAATATATCTTTAAAATGCACCATGCCAACGGGCTTGTCTAAATTACCATCAAAAATAGGGCAACGTGAAACGCCCGCTTTAGAGAATACTAAGAGTAAATCGGATATTGATGTCGAAATGTCTGCTGCCACAATATCGGCTCTTGGCACCATAATATCTTCAACATCAACATCGGAGAATTCGAGGATGTTACGAATCATCGACTTTTCTTCGGGGGAAAATACATTTTGGCTTTGATCGTCATTTTCAATGACGTCTTCCAAGCTTTCGCGTAATTTTACGCCTTGGGCTTTGGCAATTAAATCCAATACAGGTTTAAATAGGCGTCTCAAAATAGAAGGAGATGGCTCGGGGCTGGGCGTATGCTGGGTAGTGTTTGACATTATGTCTGGTCTATAACCTCAATGAGTGATTCTAACTAATATTATATCAGTCGTAGGGATTTTCAATATTTATCGTCGCAAGTAGTCTAATTTCTAAGCTTTCCATAATCTCAGCTCCGTCATCCTCGATATGGTCATAACCTAGCAAATGCAAAACAGAATGAATAAGTAGATGAATAAAATGTTGTTTTATTGGCTTACTCTGTGCTTCGGCTTCACGCATTAGCGTTTCATATGCCATAGCAATGTCGCCTAAATATGGCGCTTCATCATCTTCTTTAAACAATTCGTCAAATTCATCGGCTTCGGCAGGGAAAGACAATACATTGGTGGCTTTGTCCTGCTGCCTAAATTGGGCGTTTAATTTTTTAATTTCGTCATCGGATGTAAGCAATAGGCCAATAGAACCATGAGGCTGCATCAGCAAATCAGTTGCTTGCGCAACTGTATCAAACGCAATCTCAATCCAAGAGTTAAGTTCAGAAAGTTGTTCAAAGTCAGATGAAGCCATGTTCGTTTCGGCAACGAGTCTATTCATTTGGTTTCGAAGCTTCAACTTCTTCTTTGGCAGGAGGTGTTTCGCTCGTGCCATCGGCGCGGTTGTAAGCGGTCACAATTTTAGCCACAAGCGGATGTCTAATCACATCGCCCTCTTTAAAGCGCACTTGCTTAATTTCTTTTACATTGCGTAAAATTTCTAACGAGTCAATCAAGCCAGATTTCATGCCTCGTGGCAAATCCACTTGGCTTGGGTCACCGGTAATCACCATACGGCTTTCTTCGCCCAAACGGGTTAGAACCATTTTCATTTGCATGGTGGTGGTATTTTGAGCTTCGTCCAAAATTACAAAACTGTTAGAGAGTGTCCGCCCTCGCATAAAGGCCAAAGGTGCAATTTCAATGACCCCATCTTCAAGCATTTTTTCGACTGTGCTGGCATCCATCATGTCATATAATGCGTCATATAATGGGCGTAAATATGGATCGACTTTTTCTTTCATATCACCTGGTAAAAACCCTAGTTTTTCTCCAGCTTCAACCGCAGGGCGTGAAAGGATAATGCGTTGCACTTGGCCGGCTTCTAGCATGGCGCAAGCCATGGCCACGGCCAAATAGGTTTTGCCAGTACCCGCAGGGCCAGTGCCAAATACCAATTCGCTTTTTTTCAGCGCTTTCATATAGGTTTCTTGGGTGGGTGTGCGTGGGCTTAGGCTTTTGCGACGGGTGATGATGAAAACATCATTATTGTCGTTTTTATGATCTTTTTTGGTGCTTGTTTCCATACGAATGGCAGCATCTACATCGGCCTTAGCGAGGCTTAAACCACCTTCGCCACGGGCGTATAATTTGCGTAAAATCACAATGGCTTGTTTGCAATTGGCTTTGCGGCCTTCAACCAATAAGCGATTGCCTTTAGCTGCCAAATCGACATCAATACGTGATTCAATGATTGCCAAATGTAGATTATTTTGCCCAAATAATTGTGCGGCAAGCGGGTTATCATCAAATTCAATAGTTTCAGAATAAGTATTATGCGATTTTTTATGACCTGATGTTTTGCTATTCACTTGTTTGCCCAAGATTGCTCCATTTAAAGATAATTTACTTGTCAAACATTACATATATATGACGCATTAATCAACAATTTTACCAGTCAGCGCAAAATTACCGAGACTTTGAATATGCACGGGTACAATTTTACCAATAAATTCTTCTGGTGCATCGACATAGACGGGCTGTAAATAAGGCGAACGGCCAATGAGTTGCCCTGCTTCGCGGCCTTTGCGCTCGAACAAAATATCCAAAGTGCGGCCAATGGTATTTTGGTTAAACTCGCGTTGATGTTGGTTTAATAAGTCCTGTAATTGTGCCAAACGTTTGGTTTTTATATCATCATCAACTTGGGTTTCCATTGTCGCGGCAGATGTGCCAGGCCGAGGCGAATATTTAAAGCTATAAGCTTGGCTGTATTTCACTTGGCGTACCAAATCCATAGTGGCTTCAAAATCATCATCTGTTTCGCCAGGGAAGCCGATGATAAAATCGCCAGATAATGCAATGTCGGGGCGCGCTTGGCGAATGCGGTTAATCACTTCGATATAGCTTTCGCGGGTATGTTTGCGGTTCATGGCTTCTAAAATAGAGTTGGAGCCAGATTGTACGGGCAGATGCAAATATGGCATTGCCGATTTCTGGTTGGCATGAATGTCAATTAGCTGCTGATCCATATCATTAGGATGGCTGGTCGTATAACGAATGCGGTCGAGACCATCAATGCCATCCAGTGCTTGCATTAAGCCGCTTAAATTCACACTGTCGCCTGCATCATCTTGCCCATGATAGGCATTTACATTTTGCCCCAATAGGGTGATTTCACGCACGCCAGCGCTTACAAGGTTTTGCGCTTCGTTCAAAATACGGGCAATAGAGCGGCTATATTCAGCACCGCGGGTATATGGCACAACGCAGAATGTGCAAAATTTATCACAGCCTTCTTGAATGGTTAAAAACGCACTCACGCCACGGGCGATTGTATTGGTTTTGGTGGCTTCGGGCAGGTTATCGAATTTATCTTCGGTTGGAAAATCAGTATCCAATACTTTACGTTGGCCTTGGGCAAGTTTGCCTAACATTGCGGGCAGCTTATGATAGCTCTGGGGGCCAAAAACCATATCAACCAATGGCGCGCGGCGCATAATTTCGCGTCCTTCGGCTTGGGCAACACAGCCTGCGACCGCTATAACGGGTTTGGTTTCTTCGCCCTCGGCAACGCCGCGGTTTTTCTTATCAATCATCACCCGTATGCGGCCTAATTCTGAATATATTTTTTCAGCGGCTTTTTCGCGTATGTGGCAAGTGTTTAAAATCACCATATCGGCATCATCAGGCGTATCTACATTTTCATAGCCTTCAGGCGCGAGGGCATCGGCCATGCGCTGCGTATCATAAACATTCATCTGGCAACCATAGGTTTTGATGAATAGTTTTTTGGTGTTTTTTTGGCTTATGGTGGGGCGCAACTGCTTTTTTTTGTTAGATTTTTTTTGATGATCGAAAAAATGTGCAGGAATGTTAGCCATCGGACGTCTCGTAATTTTAAAAGATCGCCTTCAATAACATAATTGCAATAAAAAAGCTCATTATTTTTTAGCTGCTGCTTTATCTAATGGCACGGCATAAAGTTCCATCCGATGATCGACCAATTTATAGCCCAACTCTTCGGCAATTTTTTTCTGCAAACGTTCAATTTCTTCATTATGAAATTCAACAACTTCGCCGCTATTCACATCAATTAAATGGTCGTGATGTTCTTCTGAAATGGTTTCGTAACGCGAGCGGCCGTCTCTGAAATCATGACGTTCTAGAATTCCCGCTTCTTCAAAAAGCCGCACTGTGCGGTATATGGTGGCAATGGAAATGCGGCTATCAACGGCCGATGAACGTCGATACAGCTCTTCAACATCTGGATGGTCTTCAGATTCAGACAGAATGCGGGCAATCACACGGCGTTGTTCAGTCATTCGCATGCCTTTTTCTAGGCATTGGCGTTCTAATAGGCTGGCATCGCTCATATTCGTCTCCGTTAAGAATCAACTATCTTTAGGTATAATGCCCAAAGCCGCTAACGTAAAGTAGATAGCTCATTTGCCAGTTTATAATTGTTATAAATTACAAAATAAGCGCAAAAACCAACGCGTCAGCAACGCTTCCATCAGCCAAACGATAATAATTCTTGCGGGAGGCCGTTTGTGTGAAACCCATTTTTTTATAAAGGCAAATGGCAGAATGGTTGTTTTCATTCACCTCTAAGAATAATTTTTTAAAATCTTGTTGGCGTAGATGGTCTAATTGATATTGCAACAATGCCGTACCAAATGCTTGGCCTTGCATTTCAGGCAAAACACATATGGTGATAATCTCGGCTTCATCTATGATTTTGGAAATAATTGAAAAACCCACAATATGCTGTTCATTGTGAATTACAAAGCCGCTATATTGCACGCCATCTTCAAACATATCTCTAAAGGTGGATTCAGACCACGCTTTGGCAAATGACTGACCGTGGATTTTTGCCATGTCGGCAAATTGATCGGTAATGGGTAAAAAATGATGGCTCATTTGGTAAAACTTATGGGGTGGCTAGAGGGTAGTTTTGCATCGGCAGCACGCAGATATAATGGTGAAACTGAACCTGTTTCAGGCTGACGCTCTTTTACTGATTGGCCAAAAATCGCAGCCTGCGGAAAATGAATATTTTGGTTTAATGTATGGTTTTCCGAATGTTCTGGCAATGCGGCTAATAGCAATTCGCGGCCTGTACCGATGATGATGTCTTGCGCGTTAATCATTTCGGCGGCGATTCCAATTTCTATGGCTTTGGGCGCAAAAATCACCTTGCCTTCACTTGTATAAGACGCAAAATAAACTTGCCCTCGACGGGCATCAATTGCAGTGTGAATGACATCGTTTCGGCCCAGACTCAAATCACTAATAGCATTAAATGCAATGGCTTCTAGTGAGTTGACTGCAATTATCGGTATGTTGCGCGCGGCAGCAAACATGCGCGCAAACGACAGTGCAATACGCGCACCTGTAAATGTGCCGGGGCCGATGGTAACAGCAATTTGGCTGATGTCTTTGGCCTTAATATCAGCTTGCTGCATAAGCAATTGAGCTTGATGAGCGATAATTTCGGCATGGCCACGCTCTAAAATTTCGAACCAAGAAAAATTTGGCGCGTCATCAAGCGATGTCAATGCAACGCTGCAGGCTTTGGTGCAACTGTCTAAAGTCAATTGATAGCTCATAGGAATGCCTATTAAACAGACTGCTCAACCGAAACCACTTCGGGAATGAAATGCCGTAACAAATTTTCGATGCCGCTTTTAAGCGTCATGCTAGAACTTGGGCAACCCGCACAAGCACCTTTCATACGCAAATAAACGATGCCGGCTTTAAAACCTTTAAATACAATGTCACCACCATCTTGCGCCACAGCAGGGCGAATTCTGGTGTCGATTAATTCTTTAATGGCCAAAACAAGGTCTTTATCATCTTCTTCAAAAAATTCTTCTTCGCTATAATCAGCGTTCGGATCTTCAAGTAAAATAGGCATATTTGCCATGAAATGATCCATAATCGCGCTGATAATTGCAGGCGTTAAGTCATCCCAATTTTGATCGGCAGCTTTGGTAACGGTGATAAAATCACTGCCCAAAAAAACAGTCTTCACACCACTAATTACAAATAAGCGCTGTGCCATAGGGGCAAATTCGGCTTCGGCATCGCTGCTAAACTCTAGCGGCTCATAAGGCGAAATTGGCTGACCCGGCAAAAATTTAAGCGTTTCAGGGTTTGGCGTTTGTTCTGTTTGAATATACATTTTATGCCTACAATCATAACTGATAAATTGGGAGTTATTTATATAATGGTTTTACCAACTAACTCAAGTCCGAAATATCTTTATCGCTTAAATTACCTGGAATTAGCGTTACAGGAATGGGAAACACCTCGGCGGATTGATTGGCCAACGAGGCGACCAAAGGCCCAGGGCCAGAGCCATCTACCGCTGAACCTAGCATTAAAATTGCAATTGCACGATCTTGTGTGATGAGCGATAAAATTTCTTCGCGCTTATCGCCTTGTTTGACAATAATTTCAGGCATGAGTTGTGCGGCCGAATCAACATCATTCAAAATAGAGGAGATTACCCCCTCGGCATTGGCATAAGCTTCGTCACGCATAATGGCCTCAACCCCCAACCAATGTTGAAAATCGGCATTGTCGATTACGTGTAAAATAGTAATCAACGCGCCTGTAGCCAACGCACGAGACACAGCATATTTTAATGCCACGCGGCATTCTTGCGTATCATCTATCACCACTAAAAACTTACGCTTGCCATCCATATATGCCTCATCAATAGCTTTAATTGATATGTATGCTGCCATTTATTAACCTAAAAGACAAGCCTTACCATAATGCCCTTAGCAGATGCCAAAGTTTAAATGCCGCGTTTATACCATAAAGCCAATTATTTTTTTAACGTCTTGAACCAAAGGTTCAGCAATGGCGCGGGCGCGCTCAGCACCATCTTTTAACACTTGGTCGATGTGAGCTTCATCTTTCATCAGATGGTTCATCTCATCACCAATAGGGCCAATTTTTGTCACGGCTAAATCTATCAATGCCGTTTTAAATTCGCGGAATTGTTGCCCACCAAATTGGGTGAGTACCGCTTGGCTATCACTATCTTGCAATGCCGCAAAGATAGACACTAGGTTACGCGCTTCGGGGCGGCCTTCTAGCCCAGCCACTTCACTTGGAAGTGCATCAGGGTCGGTTTTAGCCTTCTTAAGCTTTTTAGCCAAAGTTTCGCTATCATCATTCATGTTTATGCGCGTCATATCCGATTCGGCCGAGCTGCTCATTTTTTTAGTGCCATCACGCAAATTCATAACGCGCACAGGTTTGCCACCAAAATTAATAAGCGGTTCAGGCTGGCAGAAAAACTGCTCGCCAAAGCCCAATTCTTTAATTTCTTTGGCATAATCACTATTGAATTTTTGGGCAATGTCGCGGCACAATTCAACATGTTGTTTTTGGT
Source organism: Hyphomicrobiales bacterium (assembly GCA_051531935.1). GTDB lineage: Bacteria > Pseudomonadota > Alphaproteobacteria > Rhizobiales > OSC116 > OCS116. Next base: position 89,922 of record JAOPTR010000009.1, on the reverse strand, counting down.
CATCTCCAACAGGCACATGGGTGGCATTATAGGCCAAAATATCGGCCGCCATGAGGTTAGGGTAAGTGTATAAGCCCACAGACATGCGTTCGGAGTTTTTGCCCGCTTTGTCCTTAAATTGTGTCATACGGTTTAACCAACCAAGACGTGCCACACAGTTAAATATCCAACCTAATTCGGTATGTGCTGCCACGCGTGATTGGTTAAATATAATGCTTTGTTTTGGGTCAACACCTGCGGCCAAATATGCGGATGTCACTTCTATTGTGCGCTCGCGCAATATTTTAGGGTCTTGAGCAACGGTGATGGCGTGCATATCCACCACGCAATAAATGCTTTCAAAGCTTTTGTCGTCTTGCAGCAATACAAATTTTTGAATGGCACCAAGATAATTGCCAAGATGAATTTTACCTGATGGCTGAATGCCCGAAAATACGCGTTTTGTGAATGAGGTCATAACCTTGATTCCTGTGTCTTAAAATATGCGACCAATAAAAGTCTATTTTTCTGTTGAGTTTTTATCGCTTGAATTGGCTTGTTTATCAAGTTTTTTCTTGGCGGGGCGTTTTACAAAGCCCTTCATTTCTGCGAAGGTTAGGGCGCCTGTATAGTGCAAAAATAGACCATAAGTCAGTGCACCTTCTATGACAATTGCCAGCATAATCAACCCGCGGACCAATTCATTATTATCAACTGTCAGCCAAGGCGCCAAATATTGGCAAGTGTAATAAACACAGCCGCCCATAAGCAGGCTGGCAACGCCAATCATTGGCAAAGTTTTCATGCATTTTGTATCTAGCGCAAATTTACCGCGCCACCATAAAGTAAAAGCCAACAAGAACACATTAAGCCATGCGGCGATGGAGGTGGCAATCGCAATGCCAACATGTTGCCAATATTGTGCAAATATAAGTGCTAAAACCGTATTCACAATGATGGCGGCAATGCCGTAATACATTGGAGTTTTTGTATCCTGATTGGCAAAAAAACCAGGCGAGAAAACTTTAACCGCCACAAAGGCAGGCAAACCAAGCGCAAAGGCGCGTAAGACTATGGCGGTTTCTATCGTCGCATCGGGGTTAAACCGCCCACGCTCAAACAAAACAGATACCAAAGTTTCGGCAATAAACAAAAATGCAACCATTGCAGGCACAGTGAGCATCATCGAAAATTCTAACGCTCTATTTTGTAAATCATTAGCCTCGGTTTGATTGTCGGAGGTAAATGCCCGGGTGAGGCTTGGCAATAATACCACCCCAACGGCCACCCCTACCACGCCCAATGGCAATTGGTAAAGCCGGTCGGCATAATATAAATAACCAACAGCACCCGCATAAGAAGTGGCAATGCCAGTGCCAATCACGATGTTTATTTGCGTGATGCCACCTGCAATCACCCCAGGAATGCCAAGTTTAACCAAATCTTTTATGTCTTTATTGTAACGCGGGCGCACAAAGCGCGGCAAATGCCCTTGTTTTTTACAATAATACCAAAGCGCAGCAACTTGAACAAAACCCGCAAATGTAACCGCATAGGATAGCGCCCTTGCCACATCTTCTTGCCTAATGATGTTGAACAATACCAAGCCAAACATGCAGGCCACTAAAATAACGTTGAGTAAAACAGGCACAAGAGCTGCCACAGCAAATTTTTGAAAACTGTTCAAAATGCCCGCAATCAACGCCATTATTGATAAAAATATTAAATATGGAAACATAATGCGGGTGAATTCGACCGCAAGATTATATTTATCTGGGTTGTCTTTAAGCCCCCAAGCGATGCCGCCCAACAAAGTGGGCATAAAAATTTCGAATATTGCGGTGAGTAATATTAGTACCAAAACCAAGCCACTCATGGCTTGTGATGCAAACCGCGTGGCCGAGCCGACACCGCGGTTTTCTAACTTCTCGTTATAAAGCGGTATAAAAGCCGAGTTAAAAGCGCCTTCGGCAAAGATACGCCTGAACAGGTTGGGAATGCGCATGGCGATGATAAATGCCGCTGCAATAGGGCCCGTGCCTAGCACCGCTGCAAATAAAATGTCACGTACAAAGCCTAGTAGACGGCTAAGCATGGTCATCATACCCACAACAAATGCACTTTTAGCTAGCTTCATTTTAACCCTGCCCCTAGCTCAATTTTCCAAAATTTCCAACAATGTGGTCGTGATGTTTTCTTGTCGCTCTTCGTTGGTAATTTTTTGCAACATTAAATCCCGAATGTAAAAAACATCAATGGCGCGTTCGCCGATAGTCGAGATATGTGCCGAACCAATATTCAAATTCAATTGGTATAAAGCACATGTTAAGTCATAAAGCAATTTTGGTCTATCAAGACCATTAATTTCAATCACCGAATATTTATCGGAAAGGTTATTAGAAATAGACACTTTTGGCTCAACTTCAAAGGCTTCGATATTTTGCTTTAAGGTTTTTGCCTCTAGGGTTGAAGGTAAATGAATTTCGCCCAACAGAGCTTTTTCAATGGTTTCGGTGATGGATTTTGAACGTCTTTTTTCGTCTCTATCATCTTCAAAATGGCGCTTAATTTGCACCTTGTCTAAAGCCATACCATCACGAGTGGTGAAAATATTTGCGCCCACAATGTCAGCTCCCATCACCGCACAAGAGCCTGTGATAATTGATAATAAGCGTGGGTGATCGGCCGCAATGACATTAATCTCTGTCATTGCCAAAAAGGAATCGGTAACAGTGCTGGTGGCAAGGCCATCTTTATCGGCCTTGTTAATCAGCAAGGCATGTGTAACCTGCATTTCCAACGGCACATAAAGCAAATAAGGTGGGTAGTGGCGTTCTACAAACCCAGTTTGGCGCTTTTTAGATAGTTTTTTAACGGGTAGTTTTTGCAATTCTTCGGTTAGCACTTGCTTGGCAATGCGCACCCGTTCATCAATTTTTTGTTGTGAATTGCCGCCTGTTAAATGTCGTTCTGTCTGGTTGTATAATTCGCGCAACAATTGGCCTTTCCAGCCATTCCAAACACCTGGGCCAACGGCACGAATGTCAACCACTGTTAGTACCAATAATAGGCGTAACCGCTCTAAGGTTTTAACTTTACTGGCAAAATCTTCAATGGTTTTGGGGTCCATTAAATCGCGCGTTTGTGACACTTCGCTCATTTCCAAATGATCGGCCACAAGCCAGACCACCAGTTCGGTTTCGGCTTTGCTCATTCCAAGTTTGGGGCATAAAATTTGCGCTTCTTTTGCACCAGCTTCAGCATGGCTTTCTTTGCGGCCCTTGGCAATGTCATGTATAAATACCGCTACATATAGCGCACGGCGGTTGGTAATTTCGCCAATAATTTGGTGAGCGGTGGGGTGTTTTTCTTCTTCTTTACCGCCGTCAATTTGCGCCAATATACCTACTGAGCGTAACAAATGCTCATCCACCGTGTAATGGTGGTACATGTTAAACTGCATCAGCGAAACAATTTTACCAAATGGTTTGATAAACCGCCCCAAAACACCCGCTTCGTTCATTTTCCGTAAATTTGTTTCGGGATCGTTTTTAGAGCATAGCAATTTTAAAAATAAATTACTGGCCTTGGGGTTAGAACGCAATTTATTGTCTATCAACCGCAAAGAGCGGGTCACCAATTTAAGAGTTTCTGGGTGAATGAGCAGCGAATATTTATCAATCAAATAGAACAAGCCAACAAGATGGGTCGGGTCTTTGATAAACACCTTATCGTTAAGCGCCATAATGCGCCCATGCTCTACTTTAAAAGCCTTAGTTTTGGTGATTTCCTCAATATTTGTACCTGCACGAAACCGATTGAGAAACCGTTGCGCGGCATTGCCTTGTTTGATTTCCTGTTGCTCAAGTACAGCGCAGAAAACTCGGGTCAAATCTCCAACTTGTTTGGCGATGATGAAATAATGTTTCATAAATCGCTCGACACCACGCAACCCACCATGTGATGAATAACCCAAACGTTCAGCGAGTTCTTCTTGTACATCAAAAGAAACCCGCTCTTCAGCACGGCCAACTAAAAAATGTAAATGGCATCGTACTGACCATAAAAAATCTTCGCATTTTCTAAAACTACGATATTCAGTTTCAGTAAATACCCCTGCATCAACCATTTGGCTGGCGCGTTTTAAGTGGTAAATATATTTGCCAATCCAGAATAAAGTATGTAAATCGCGTAGGCCGCCTTTGCCATCTTTAATATTAGGCTCAACCAAATAACGAGATTTACCAGACGCTTGATGGCGCAAATCACGTTCTTCGAGTTTAGCTTCAGTAAATTCTTGCTCACGGCCTTTGATGATTTTTTCGGTAAACTCAACACCAAGCTCGACAAATAAAGTGTGATTTCCGCAGATGAAACGGGCTTCCAAAATAGATGTTCTGATGGTCATATCGGTTTTAGAATGACTGATAGATTGCGCAACGTTACGCACCGCATGGCCAACTTTAAAATTTAAATCCCATAAGAAATATAGAATATATTCGATCACTTGTTCAGAGCGATCGTTGGGCTTGTTTGGCAATACCATTAGCAAATCTATATCAGAATGTGGCGCTAGACTATCGCGGCCATAACCACCAACCGCCACCACCGAAATTTGCTGTTCTTCACGCGCGTCTAGGTCGATATAAACCTGATTTTCAGCCAATAACATAATTGCTGAGACTAGCCCATCTTGATAGGCCGATAAAGTGCGGGCACACTGTGTGCCTTTGCCGGTTCTACTCAATTCTTCAAAGGCTTCTTTTCGTATATTTTCCAGAGATTGCTTTGCTTTATCAATAAGCTTAAGCCGAATTTCTGCCGATTTTACCGTATAATCACCGCCATTTTGTTCGATAATTTCAATAAAGTCGCCATAGATTACCGCTTCAAAAATTCGAGCCATTTTACGGCTTGACGTGCGATAATTCACGCGCTTTTTGAGTTTATGTGTTTTTGCAGGCTTGGGGGCTGTTTGGTTCATGAAGAATATTTATCTTTAATTTTTGGAAGTAGAGTTGGCGAGTGATTTAAGTTCGTAAATAAGATCAAGTGCCACTTTAGGCGTGAGTTCATCTGGCGAAATGGCCGCCACTTTTTGTTTTAATTCTTCGGCGATTGGATCGGCCGTTTTGCTAAAGGATTTTGGCCGCGCATGGCTAAATAATGGCAAGTCATCAATGATGTTTTGGCGCATTTCACTGGTTTCATTTTTTTCTAAATATTCCAACACTTCGGTGGCGCGCTCAATCACCAATTCGGGCAAGCCTGCCAATTTGGCGACATGTATTCCGTAGGAGCGCTCGGCGACACCTTTTCTAACTTCATGCAGAAACCGCACTTCGCCATTCCATTCGGCAACGCGCATGGTGGCATTTTTTAGGTGTGAAAGCTTTTCTTTAAGGGCAGTTAGCTCATGGTAATGGGTGGCAAATAATGAGCGGCATTTATTATGCTCGTGCAAATGTTCAATTGTCGCCCATGCAATGGAAAGTCCATCATAAGTGGCGGTGCCGCGGCCAATTTCGTCTAATATCACCAATGATTTATCGGTGGCTTGGTTTAAAATTGTGGCGGTTTCGACCATTTCGACCATAAAGGTCGAGCGGCCACGCGCCAAATCATCGGCCGCACCAACGCGGCTAAACAATCTATCAATAATGCCAATATTTGCGTATTCAGCAGGTACATAACAACCCATCTGCGCCAAAATAGCGATAAGCGCGTTTTGGCGTAAATAGGTGGATTTACCCGCCATGTTCGGGCCTGTGAGTAAGGTGATGCGGGCAGGTGACTTACTGCCTTTTTCGGCCATATTCAACAAACAACCATTGGCGATAAATGCAGGTTCATTGCGTGCTTTGAGGGCTTGCTCGACCACGATATGGCGGCCATTTCGAATTTCGAAAACGGGGTCATTGTCAATTTTGGGGCGACAGTAATTTTCTTCTCCCGCCAATAGTGCGAGCGAGGCTGCAAGGTCTAACTCTGCCAAAGCAGCGGCCAACAAGCTTATGTTAGAGGCATAATCAACGGTAGCGGTAACCAATTTATCAAATTCTTGGGTTTCTATTTCTAGTGCTTTATTCGCGGCGGATGATATTTTAACTTCCAATTCCCCAAGCTCAACACTGGTGAACCGCACGACGTTTTTCATGGTTTGGCGATGGATGAAATCTTGCTTAAACTCATTCAACAAAATGTCTCCGTTGGAGGCGCTGACTTCAATAAAATAACCCAACATATTATTGTGTTTGATACGCAGGTTCTTGACTTTGGTTTGCGCGCTATATTTTTGTTCGAGCTTAACAATAAATTGTCGGCCTTGGGTAGATAGTTGCCGAGCCTCATCCAAATCTGGCCGCAACCCATCACGTATAAAACCGCCATCGCGTGCCAATAACGGCACGTCTTCATCTAAATTATCGATCAATAATTGGTTCAAATCGCAATGGCTTAAGTTTAAATTCTCTATGGCGAAGTTTAAATTAACAGGCCATTCATCGCGCTTAGATTTTAAAAACAAAGCCTCGCTTTGTTGGGCTTTTAAAAAAGCTGTGCGCAGTGCCAGTAAGTCGCGTGGGCCACCACGGCCAATGGCAAGGCGAGCAAGCGCTCTCTCCAAATCGGGCAAACTTTTAATCAGATCTCTAAAATCATGGATAAAATGGCTTTGCTCTAAAAACCATGCAATCATATCTAATCTATTTTCAATGCTCGTTTTGTCGGTTAATGGCGAGGAGAGGCGGCTGGCCAATAACCGCGCGGCTTGGCCTGTAATTGTGCGGTCAATAGCGTTAAGCAAGCTGCCTTTTTTATCGCCAGTTTGGGTTTTTAAAATTTCTAAACTTGTGCGAGTGGCTGCATCTATCAGCATATTACTGCCAATTTGGTGTTGATCAGGCGTTTTCAAAATAGGCATTTGGCCTTTTTGAGTATCATGTATGTAAGAATATAGGCCGCCTAATGCACTAAGCTCAGTGCGGCTAAATTCACCCATTTCAGTGATGTCATCAAGGTTGAAATATTCTGAAAAATTTAGAACCGCTTGTTGGCTATCAAAACTTGCCTGTTCGTTTGGCGATAATATGGCGCCACTTTCAGTCCATAATTCTAGGTAGTCAATTGAATTATCGAGAATTTTATAAGGCTCTATAAATTTAATAAGGCCATCGGAGAATATAATTTCTTTGGCCTCAAGGCGCGCAACGGTGGAGTTTACATGGCTGAGTAACATAGTTTCGCAGGCGAAATTACCTGTAGAAATATCCACCCAAGCCACAGCCACCATAGCATCACCTTGTTCGGAAAGGCTAATGTTTGGTACGATTGACAACAGATAATTGTTGAGCCGTGCATTTAGTAAACTGTCTTCGGTTAAAGTACCTGCGGTGACAATACGCACAACACCACGCTTAACCACCGATTTTGGGCCACGCTTTTTGGCTTCCTTCGGGTCTTCCAACTGATCAACAATCGCAACCTTAAAACCTTTTCTGGCGAGTTGCTGCAAATACCCTGTCGAGGCATGTACAGGCACTCCGCACATGGGAATGTCTTCCCCATTGTGTTTGCCACGTTTAGTAAGGGTGATGTTAAGAGCCATCGAGGCAGCCACGGCATCGTCAAAAAACAATTCATAGAAATCGCCCATTCTGAAAAACAACAGCTTTCCTGGGTTGGCAATTTTAATTTCCATGAATTGTTGCATCATGGGGGTGACTTTATTTTTTGCGGCTGCTTTATCTTTAGACATTTGTAGCGTTTGCTCATAATTTTTAAGTTGTCTAAATATTATAAAACTTAAACTATAAATGCAAACCTAAAGCGCTAGATTGTTTACTCATTCGCCTGTTTCGCAACAAATGTTTCAATAATCTCTCTAAATTTTTTCTCGTCTAGCGGTTTCATCAAATAATCATCCATGCCAGCCGACAAACACATTTTCCGATCTTCTTCAAAGGCATTGGCGGTTAATGCTACAATTGGAATTTTCGCTTTTTCCAAATCGTCCATAGCACGTATGGCCATTGTCGATTTAAGCCCATCCATAATGGGCATATGCACATCCATTAAAATTAACTGATAATAACCCACGGGTTTTTCTTGCACCATCTCTAGCGCACGCTTGCCATTTTCGGCGTGATGGCAGGTTAGACCAAGCTTTGTGAGCAATGCATTGGCCAACATTACATTAATTTGGTTGTCTTCTGCCAATAGAATGTTAACCGTTGGAGCAGCGCTTTTAAGTTTTTCATTAGTGTTTTCGTCTGTGTTTTGAGACGGTCCTGAAAGCTTGTTTTCAGGTGCAATCTCGGTAGATGGAAACATCATACTTGCAGCTTTGGAAGCCAAACTATCGGCCAAGCTCTCGGTTTTTGTTTCAACATTATGACCAGATGCGCGATAAGATTCGAGGCTTGCCTGTTGGTTAAGGCGTTTGTATATAAGTTGTCTATTGCTATTCGGTTCGGCAATACCTGCGATTGAAATCTTCAAATGGGCACATAATATAATATTAAATAATGATTCGCGCCGTATCGGTTTGATGAGATAAAAATCAAATCCATATTTTTCTTTAAATTCTTGCACCATGCGGCGTTGTTTGGGAGCCAGCAATACAATTGTGCGTAATGGCGCGCCATGCCAGTGTTTTTCGCAGGTTTCCAATTGCTTCAAATACGCATCGTCAACCATTTCAGCATCGACAATTATGGTCACATGAGAAGCATCCATTTCGATGGCTTCATCAATATGTGGTACCATTTTATCATGAGAGGTGATTGTTTTGGTGGTTGCCTTGGCTTGGTCGAGTTGTTGCTGAATAAGCCCGATTTCGATAGCTTGCTGAGAAAGAATGATAAAATGATGATCTTCTAACTGGTTGTCTTCCTGTATGACAACATCTTGTTGGTTGGTTCGTAGTAACAAATTATACGTAAAGCAAGAGCCTTTGCCAAGTATGCTCGCCACTTCAATTGTACCGCCCATCATTTTGATGATTTTTTGAGAAATCGACAGGCCAAGACCCGTACCTTCAAATTTTCTAGAATGTGTGCCATCGGCTTGCTCAAATTCGCCAAATATCTTAATTTGATTTTCTTGACTGATGCCAATGCCAGTGTCTTTTATTACAAATTTTAGGTCACAAATCACATCGCCAGCATTGTCGATATCTTCATTATTGGCTTCGACCTCTACGGACACGCCGCCATATTCGGTAAATTTGATGGCATTGCCCAATAGGTTCACTAACACTTGGCGAATGCGTTTTTCATCACCCACCAAATACTGGGGAACAGTAGGGTCGATACGTGAAGCAATTTCGATATTTTTGGCCAATGTACGTGATGAAAGCAATTCAGTCACATTTTGAATGAGCTTATGGACATCGAATTTATGTGGAGATAGCGCCAACTTACCCGCTTCAATTTTTGAATAATCCAAAATTTCATTGATCAGCGATAAGAGGCTTTCACCAGATGTTTTTATGGCATCAGCATAATTCTGTTGTTCTGCGGTTAAATCGGTATCCATTAACAGGTTTGCCATGCCCAAAACACCGTTCATTGGCGTTCTAATTTCATGGCTCATCGTCGCCAAAAACATAGATTTTGCACGGTTTGCGGCTTGCGCATGGTCACGCGCAACTTCAATTTCTTTTTCTGCGGCTTTAGAAGCGGTGATGTCACGCCCGATAGACTGAATTTCGGTAATGCGCCTGTTTTTATCAAAAATAGCTTGTTCTTCCCAGCTATACCATTTCAGGCCAAAACGGGTTTGGATAAGCTGCACACGCTGCACTTTATATGGTGGCTGTGTCACTTCAGGAAAAATTGAAGATTTATCACCATCCACCACAGGTATAATTTTACGGCGGTTCAATACTTCACTGCGCGGCATGTCAAAAATTTCGCAAAATACACTATTTACATAAGTGTATTTACCTTGAATATTTTGGCGTATAATCACATCACTTTGGCTGTTCACCAAACCACGATAACGTTTTTCGCTTTGTTCTAAATCCCACTTCTTGACGCTGAGCTCATCTACATTCTGTTCAAGGTCAACCGCAATTTCGGCCATTTTTTGAGTCGATAAACGGTCGATACGGCGCTGTCGATTGACGAATTCACGGCCATAAATATTTATTCCCATAAACCCGATGGCATGGATGATGGCAGTTAATAATAAAATGTCGAATGATATACCGAGAAAATATTTTATATAAATAGCAAAACAAAAAATAACGATTGAAACAATGAGGTTAAACGCTAAAAATTTTCGGGAAGTGATAAAATTAATGAAATCAGAATCAGTGCTTTCAACCCCTTGATCGAAATTATGAATTTGCTGCTGTTCAATAATATCTTCTGTGCGGTCATATTCAAAATCACTAGAATCGCTTGGTTCCATCAGAATTTGATCGAAATTTTTATAATCACTTGCTGAATTTTGTGGCAAATGAATGTCACGCTGCTGCTCAGCAGATACAAATCTTTTGTTAGAGGCATGTTTGAGAAAATTATTTTGCATTATATAACTTTATGATTTTAAAAATCGCAACTGAATAACTTACAATTTAAATCAAATTAGTTATTAAATACTTTCGACAATTGAAATTGAACTAAACCTTAAGCGGCCTTAGCCGTGTTGCTTGCCAAACCTCGGTAATTTAAGGCCTCGGCAATGTGTGTATTTGTAATCATTTCAGTATTTTCAATATCAGCAATTGTACGAGCCAAGCGCAAAACACGGTGATAAGCACGGGCGCTTAATCTTAATTTATCTGAAGCTCTGAGTAGTAGGTTTTTGGCATCATCATTTATAGCAATAATATCATCTATATATTGAGGAGAAATTTCACTATTAGTCAAAATGTCGATGCCATGTTTTTGAAACCGAGCGGCTTGTATGGCGCGCGCAGCGGTAACTCGCTTCGCGACATCGGCACTGCCTTCTTTGGCGGCAGGTAAACTCAAATCTTGTGGGCTTACCGATGGTACATGAATGTGAATGTCGATACGATCAAGCAGCGGGCCCGAAAGCCTAGCTTGATAATCATCAGCGCATTTTGCACCACGCTTGCAAACATGCCCCACTTGCCCCGCCATGCCACATTTACACGGGTTCATGGCAGCAATAAGCTGAAATTTTGCAGGGTAGTTGACATGATAGTTAGCACGTGAAACCAATACCTCGCCAGTTTCCAAAGGTTGGCGCAGGCTGTCTAAAACACGGGGTGCAAATTCAGGTAACTCATCTAAAAATAACACACCACGATGTGCCATAGAAATTTCTCCAGGTTGTGGTTTACTACCCCCACCAATTAAAGCCGCCATACTGGCGCTATGATGAGGCGCACGAAATGGGCGTATATCGGTCAATTGCCCATCAGGTAAATTGCCTGCAACACTTGCCACAATGCTCGTTTCTAACATTTCTTTAGTTTGAAGCGCAGGTAATATGCCGCTGAGCCGTGCGGCTAGCATAGATTTACCCGCCCCAGGAGGGCCAACCATAAGCATGTTGTACCTATTTAAACTTGCATAAGCCTGATAAAAAGTTATTGTAGCAATATGAAAATTTTACCAGGTTCAACTGCTTACTCATACTTGCGAATGTCAACAAAGTCACAAATTTCTGGTGATAGTTTAAGACGACAAACAGAAATGTCGATCAATTTCGCAAAAAAACATGGTTTATTACTTGCGGACGAGAATATATATTCTGACATGGGAATTTCAGCTTTCAGAAGTAAGAATATTGAAACGGGTTCGTTGGGGGAACTCTTAGAATTAATAAAATTTAATAAAGTGTCAAAGGGCAGCTATCTATTGATAGAATCGTTTGATCGCCTTAGTCGTGATAAAGTTATGGTTGCACTAGGTGGATTCATTGACATCCTAAATGCGGGTGTGAATATTGTTACATTAATTGACGAACAAGTATATTTTGCTGATGATGTCGAGCCAATGCAACTGATGGTATCAATAACAATAATGGCTAGGGCTTACGAGGAGTCATTCTCAAAAAGTGTTCGCTTGTCGGCTTCATGGGCTGAAAAGCGGAAGAATGTTGGAAAGTTAAAGTTGACTCGAATTTGCCCTGCGTGGCTTGATTTGAACACTGATAGAACGGCTTTTATTGTGAATAAAGAGAAAGCTGAAACGATAAAACAAATATATGATTCTGCCATTAACGGTCAGGGTTCAAATCAAATTACTAAGCAATTAAACGCTAGTGGTACGCCCACAATTTCAAAATCCAAAGCTTGGTCTATTTCTTATATAACTAAAATATTAAAAAACAGAGCAGTTTTTGGGGAATTTCAAGCATACAAAAAAGTGAATGGAAAACGTTTAGCTCAAGGGAGTCCAAGCCAAGGGTATTTTCCAAAAATAGTTTCAGAGTCAGATTTTATAATTGTCCAATCGTGTAGAACAAAAAGACAAGTTTCTGGCAAAGGCCGAATTGGTGATACTAAGGCAAATTTATTTACTGGGCTAATAAAATGTGGTTATTGTAAGTCTTCGATGCATTTGACTAACAAAGGTGACGGGCCAAAAGGAGGGAAATATCTCAAGTGTAGTAATTTAGTAAAGGGCATAAATTGCGTAATGGGCAGTTGGCCAGCACCAATGTTTGAGAAATCATTTCTTACCTATGCTCATAAAATAGATTTTTCTGCAATCTTAAAAAATAGAAAATCAGATGATGAAATTTCAAAATCTGAGTACAAGCTTGCCAAAATTGAGGAAGAAGTCGACAAAAATCAAATAACTTTAAAAAAACTAGAGAGTGCTCTTTATGATCCGGAATCTAATGTTTCAGTATTGTCCAAACGAATTGGAATTAATGAAGAAGCTGCCATAGCTTTGAAAGCACAAAATAAACAAGCCATTGCTGAATTATCAGCTCTTAAATTGAAACAATCAGACAGTCAAAGTGTTACCGCATTATTTGAACTATTATCAAACACTCCCAAGGATGAAATGTTAGCCGCACGTATTAAACTAGCTGATGGTCTGAAAGGCGTTGTGACAAGAATTGATTGTTTTGTCGATGGTTTACACAATGTCGAGCAAAATATAGACAAAGAAGTGTTAGAGGAAGAATATTTCACTCAATGGAAAGGTAACCCAACCTTCCTGCTCACTCTAATTGATGGCAGCGAAAAAGTTGTTGTTATGGATCGCAAAAATCGTCTCCAATATTTATTCAGTCAAACCAGAGATGAAGATGGAACCGTTTTTCAAATCTTCAATACAAGTGCGCAAGGTTATAAACCTAATGAACGCTCACTTGAAGAATATTACAAAAACATAATTGAATCTGTTCGAACTTTATCTATCAAACCATCAGATTCTGGGAAGCCCATTCTTGATATGTCTTGTATTCCAACTTATGCCGAGGCGGCCGATGATTTAAATTATATTGGGTGGCTAATAACCACGGCAAGCCAAAACAAAGATTCTATTTTTGATTTGACCTCTCGTCAACTTGCGCTCTATGAGTTACTTCTTGAGAAATCAACATTTAGCGGTGTATTGAAAAAGCCATCAACATATGAGGAACTCAAGTTAGCGAGTAAAAACTCATTATCCTCGCCAACAGAACTTATTAAACTTACAAATACAAACTTAAATAGAAACAATAAAAATTAGTAAAATACCTTTGAGGCTGATTTGTTGTTGCTAAATTCCAATTTATTTTGAAGACATTAACATTCTGTTATATTTAACTAATTTAAGATATTATTTAGAATTTTCTTGACAATAACGGTTATTATGCTACTTTAAAACTATAAGTAGTAAAAGGCTGTTGTGGCCTTTTGATTCTCTTGAATATCATAAACATTATTATTTTGATTGAGATTGCTTATACTAATTAAAAATATCAGGCTGCTTTGATTCCAATATTATTTGGACGTGTCATCGCCAATCAATTGATTTTGATGGCGATGTTTTTTATGTTTGCCTGTTTTTAATTTAGATAAATAAAGCCCCAATTAAAACGGGGTATATGAAAAATACTACAAGGAGCATATTATGCTCGAATCTTACTTAAATATGGTGAATTTGCGCCACTGGTACAGTAGGGCTTTCTAAGTCACTCCTATGGCCAAAAATATAAAAATGGTCGCTGATGGTTGGCAGTGGCGTTGTTTCGCGCATTGCACGGCCGCACCGAGCTAAGACTCGCTCGTTATAAGGCGTTCAGCTCTTCGTTTAATCTATGTACATAATCTGGAAAACTTAATTTGGTTATTTCGGAGCGAAGAACTGCGTCAAAAATAGCCCTAAACAAAAAGGTTAGAGGGGCACAATAAATATTAAGGAATAATATAAATGATTAATTGGAAAACTAAGAAATTTGAAGTTTCGATAAACAACAACATGATAAATAAAAATGAATTAGGCAATAAATCTAATTATGTGAACGGCTTTGAAAAGAAGACCCTAAACATAGTGGAACTTTCAAATAATATAAACTCTGGGTATGCGTATTGTCCCGTTTTAAATGGGAAAAGATGTTCTGCTAATTTTATTAGTTCTCAGATTATTTCGTTGGATATTGATAAAGATCACACCCTTGAAAAATTCAAAGATCATCCCTTCATAATCGCTCATGCTACATTAATTCATACAACCGCCAGCCATACTGATAGGGCTCATCGCTTCCGTGCTATTTTTCTGTTGGAAGTACCAATTTTTAATGCGGAAGATTATGAGGCAATTACCAGACTACTAATTGATAAACTTGACACAGACCCAGTTACTGCAGATTCAGCAAGGATGTTTTTTGGAAATAATAAGAATAATAAGATTGAAATCTTCAATAAAGGTATAGATTCAGCAATGTACCAAAAACTTTTGAATGAAGCGAATTCAATAAAAAAGATGACGAAACTGGTTCAGGTTCCAACCATAAGCAAGGATCTTAACTTCAAAGATATAAAGGTAATTACGGCCAAAGGTAATAAAGCTTCACTCAGTCAGTTGGATGAGAAAACCTCAATTTATTGCCCAAAACATGATGATAAGAATCCAAGTGCCGTTGTAATAGCCAGCAAGAAAACTTCCAACAAAGGTGTTTATTGCTCGACTTGCAATAAAACCTATTGGTTCGAAAAACCAAGCAACGCCCCTGATTTTAACGTATTTGATTACAATAGTTTTGATTTTGATGAATTTAATAAATCTCTTTTAAGCGAAAAAGCCAAGAACGCAGAAATCAAAAAAATAGAAATAAGCCAAAAATATTTGGAGAACCTGACTATCAAGGAGGGGGTGACATACATTAAAAGTCCCAAAGGATCGGGTAAAACGAGACTTCTTGAAGGGCTTACAAATGATAAATCAAGGTCGTGCTTAATGATTGGAAACAGGGTGTCATTAGTAGAGCATGTGGCTTTACGTCTTGACATTGATAGTTACAAGGATAAGGATTTTTCAATTGAACGGCTTGGCGTATGCCTAGACAGTTTATGGAGAGTTACTAGTAGTAAAGCCTACTATTATTTAATTATAGATGAAGTTGAACAGGTTTTATCACATTTCATGTCTAGTACAATGAATGGCAAACAAAACTCGGTTTTTCATCTTCTTAAAAATCTCATCTCAAGAGCCAAATTTGTCATTGTGCTGGATGCTGATTTAAGCCCTTTAACAATCAACTTCATTGAACGCTGTAAGAATGAAGCTGCCCAATCTACATTGGTCACCAATTCATATGTATCAAATGACAAAAGCGTCAATATATATCAATCTAAAAATCATATTATTGAAGATATTCATTTGGCATCAAAAGAAGGAAAGAAGCTATTTATTACATCTAACTCTAGGTCAGAAATTGATAACTTATATGCTTATTTAAACAAAGAATGTCCAAGGAGGTGCATTAAAATCACTGGCGAAAATTCAAAAGTAAAAAGTATTAAGGAGTTTGTTTCTGATTTTTCAAAAAATGCATTAGACTATCAAATTATTTTGACAACACCTACCATTGCAGCAGGAATTGATATTTCTTACCCTAACCATAATCAGGTTTTTGATCATGTTTTTGGAATATTTGTATGTGGCGTCACTACTCATTTTGATGGGGATCAACAATTATCACGTGTTCGCCACCCTAAAAATGTTAGCGTTTTTATATCACCTCAAATTGAAAGTAAGACGCTAGATAGCAAAAAAATAAGGGAGGATTTGAAGTACAATGAGCTTCTAGACAATTTGATAACGGGATATGATGGAGGTAATCCAATATTGAAAGAATGTGATATTCTAGATCTTGCTACAGATATTGTCTCAATTAGACACGCTTCAATGAACAAGTTGAAAAGCAACTTCATAAATTACAAGGAGAGCCAAGGGTTTAAAATCGTAAGTATTAGAAAGGATGCTTTAGCAGCAGAACAAGGCGCTTTAAAATATAAAGATGGCAAGAGTATTTATGAAAAAGATTATGCTGACAAACATATGGATGCGGCTAGTTTAAATTTTGACAAATTTGAAATTGCAGCCTCCATCCTTGAACGAGGCGGTACAATTGAAGACGACATGCTAATATCATATAATCGTACGAAAATTGAAAGAATTTATAACGTGCCATTGTCATATGACATAATAAAGCTTGATAATGAAGGCAAATTCAGACCAAAGATCTTATCATATCAGATTTTTACGAATGTCGATTATGACTCAACGCCAGATTTAGAAGCACTTAAAACTCAAAAAGACACGTCAAAACGTCACAAACAATCAATATTTATTGGTTGGGCACTTTCTTTTACAGGTTTGATTCGTAATGGCGAGTTGCAAGAGGAGCTAGTTCTTACTTCAAATGAGCTAGGTGATTTTGTAAAATTCATGAAAGATGGTGAGGCAACGTTTAAACGGCTTTTTGGAAAGGATTTAAGAAAAGATATTGATGACAAACCTGTATCAGAACTGAAAAGGTTATTTGGTTATATCGGACTTAGATTTCAAAACAGTGGTAAAAAGAAGGTCGATGGAAAAACAATCTATTGCTACCAATTAGACCTTGAACGATTGATGATCATCAATCGTTCAACTAGAGGTATGATTGAATGATTCTAATTAAGTATAGAATGGAGTAAATTTTATATCGTTAGTTAATGAGAGGGGGGTGACAATACGTAGTATTGTCATGTGCTTCGCTCGACACTCTATTTTTTGAAGCACGGTGATAAGTGACAACTTATTGTTAATACATGCATTAATTCACTTCACTTATCATCACTGGCTAATGTTATGCTACCATAATTGATATTGCTTTATTCTTCTCTGTCGATGTATCGACAGATATATTTCTCTTCCCCTGATGTAGATTGGGTGAGAATTTTGCTATGATACCAACCACGTCTTGCTAATACAGGCAATAAAAACATACGGTTGTTGTCATGAAAAAGGCCTTCTTGATAGGTGGGGTGGTAATGCCTCGAAAAATACTTGGCAGTTGGCCTGATTCTTTTATTTGGGTGAGCAAGTCTTAAATGTCAGTTGAGAGAAATAGGAGCTATTTTGAAAATATTGATATTGCGTGCCCACCCTTCTTCAGCACATTTTCTTTCTGGATTAGCTTGGTTGAAACCGCAATTTTTTCAAAACAATTGATGATTGAAATTAAAGATTATTATTACCAGATATTTTTTTGTGAAAATAGTAATTTACTCTACTAACGGTTCTGACAAACGTGTACATGCTTTCCATTAAAGAGAAATAAAAAATGAGCCAAAGTAAAAAAATGAAAGAACTTGTTACCCATTTTAATATGTCACTCAATAAAGAAATATTACATGGTAGAAAGGAGCACTGTTTCCAATAATTTTCAAAATTAAAATCGGGAAGTAATAGTAGTAAGCAAAATATAACGCATAAAACTGCCATAAAATTAAAATATGCTATATTGTAAAAAACCTCCTTTGACAATTTTCTCAATTTATTTTCTCTTAATTCGCCTTCTAGTGAATCAGGTTTGATGTATGTGTTGTTATTTTCGGACAACAGAAAAAACATAATACTGAAGCTAAAACCAGCAAGAATAGCTTCTACAGCAACCACAGCACTTAAAAATGATGATGGTTCAGTCCTACTAATTATCCCCAAGAAACCAGAAAATAATAATGTTAAAACAATTCTAAAAGAAATAGAATTTCTTTTGTCAGTGTCGTAGTCGTAAAAGGTATTATTATTATTTTTTATAATAGTAGACAAATTAAACATTTTGATTCCGAGATAAAATTTTATGCTGCAAAAGGCTAAGCATCTCATCCTTAGTATTCTCATATAATGGATGCCCATCTGAAGAAAGTGGAACGTTTAGTGTAAATTTAGTTGCATAACTTCCATTTTCGAACATGTATATTTTTTTCTTTTTACCATTTATTGTTGCTAATATTGTACAATCCTGAATATCTTCATCTGAAACATCAAATAGGACATTTTCATTTACAAGTTCAGCAAGAGCACTCTTAATATCTGATGATCCTTTTCCAATAAGTGGAAATAAGGATTTAGAAACACCATCCTCAAAACCGTCGTCTCTGTTTTCTTTTTTTACCGCAATCATGCTATTGTTACCAAAAATATTGTCAGAATTAATTATCTTAGGGTTTCGTCTGAACGTAACAATAACCTCTTTTGCTTGAGCATTCTCATAGTAAGATGAGTCAAGTTTAAAGGTATGACTAGTTATTGATTTTGGGGTATCAAATAATTCTTTTAGCGTTTTTGATAGCGCACCATAACCACCGTAGCTTCCGAGATATTGGCTACCAAGGTATATTTTTCCATCTTCTGCATGGTAAAGTAAGTAATGAAAGCCTCTCATGCTCACGCTGTTCGCCGAAATTTTTCCTTTTTCAGAATTTTCGTATGCATGGCCTGTATATGGTGCTCTAAAAACTCCAAAAACTGTCCTGTCATTTATTATTTTTAATTGTTCTAATGATACTATTCCATTGAATCGAAGGGCTTCAAGGTCATTGGCATTTTTTAAATTTGACTTGGGGCGCGTTTTAATAGCGTTAACTAATTGAGAAAATTCGATTTTTGAAAAAGGAACAATGGTATCTTTTGAAGGGGAGGAAGGTTTTCTCAGAAAAAAATGAAAACTAGCAGATACTTCTTCTTTACTTTTTCTTTTCACATTTCTCTCCAAATATAATATTATGTGCGATAGTTTCAGATATACCATCATATCGTTGTATATTTATAATATAAAATAAATAAAAACAAAATAGGTTGGTTTCACTAAGAAACACCACTAGATCAGCAAACATCTTGCTAGTTACAATGGATTCTAGGAGAATACGTATGTCAAACAGTCGCTAGACCTTGGTACAGATCACAGATCGTAGCACATCGTAAGGTCGAATGTGAATATATAATTTATATGTCATGAAAAATTGTTAATTGACAATAATTAAACCGATGGAAAATCACAATAAACTACGATGACTTCCACAATTTATATGCACTATTACAGTAACCACAGCTTTAATAAGACAAACGAAAAACATATATTTGTTTTTAAAAAATGCCTTCTTGATAGATGGCCACGGTAGTTTTTTCGTACAGTCTCAAACCTCATTGCATTAATTTTTATTTAACATTATGCCTTTGTATATCGAACATTGATATTAACCAGTAAATCGATTTTATGTTGCTCATTATTTTTTATGGCATTGAGTATAAAATTGAAGGTTTCTTCATCAATGGCTTGACCATCTTTATCTAGCGATTTAAAGCCCATTTCAAGGCGTTTTGCATTCGCACGTTTCGAGTAAGCTGCCGACATTGGATTAATGCCGTTTTTTCTGTCGTGAGTATCCCAACTACTATCATAATGGCGGTCTGTTTCTTCTGAAAATAATTCACTATGAATTTTTTGTGCTATTTCTATTTGTTTTTCGTTTCTGGCTGTATTTAAATCAAAATCAATAATTTGAGCCAAAGACAGGCCATTTATCGAATCAAGGCGTTTTCTTATGATTTCCTTTTTCCATCTTACTACCAATTTATATTTCTCCAATAATTGTGAGTTGATCACGCTTACGATTATAGAGGAGCACATAAAGTTGAACAGCCTGTTTCTGTTTTCAGCAGAACACTAAATGCAGATTGGTCGCGTCAGGCTTTTGTACCGGTTTATGAAATCAACAAATTACTAATTTGATAAAAACTATAGAAAAAATCAAAAATCCAAGTATAATAATCATAACTTTCAAATAGTTAATACGTTTTTTATTTTTGATTGCGGGGGCTCGCAACCTCCATAACTTGCGCACCAAAATCAACAATATTGCAATTTTTATGACAGAACAGAATTTATTTTCTTGGTACAATACCAAGGCATAGATTAGATAGTACCAGATTGATGGTAGATACCTGTCGATAAGCGTATAAAAGTGAATATAAACACAATGCCAATTCTTTAAGATAAGCCTGAAATATTTATTACTGTTTGGCATAGACATACCTGCATGTTTCGAAAAAATCACATGCAGGTACGATTTAAAAATATTTATGTAATGTTAGATTAGAGTATATTTAGTGGGTTCTGGGAATAATAAACTCAGATCTCTTTTGTTAATTTTGAACAAAGGACCTTTTTCGCTAACCCTATTTGTATTACCACTACGCTTAATTAAATGATCCATAGTTATAATGCCTGCTTCAATTAATGACAAAAATTGAATGGAAATTGGCTTTTTAGTATGAATTACACTCTTTAGTTGGAAATGCTCTACACCGGCGATTTTAGTACTTTCTGCCTCAACCCAAAATGTTTCGGCATGTTTTTCAAGTAATCGTTTCCTTAAAATGTTCCCATCCCAGACTGCAACAAGCCCATCTTTATCATGATGTTCTTCTAATAGATCGCCTGAATTGTTTAACTTAAATGATAGTCCCTGAGAATTAGATCGTTTAGCATTAATAGTACAATATAATCTATCATCACCATCTTTTTGATAACCATATTTATCTAAAATTTCTGCACTCTTTTTACAAGGACTCTTTTTCCAATTTGCGACCTGAGCAAACAACGTCGTGCGATTTTTACCACCTCGCCCAGATTTTATTTCGATTCCTTTATAATCTGGTAGCTTATTGGAATTAGCTGGAATGCCAAGCAGCGTTTCGAGTGTATAGCCAATGGCAGTGTCACCTGTTCTAAGCGCTTTAAATGGTTTTTTTGCAAGTATCCTAAGCTTTGCAAGCAGTTCTTTTGAAACAGATGTATTAACATTAATGTATAGTTTAAGAAACTTAGTAACCGGGCTATCGGGTAGAGATAACAGCGACGATATCAAAGTTTTAGAAATATTTATCAAATAAACCTTGTCGTTCAAAATTATAACTGCAACTTTGTCCTTAGCCTCAGCCAGTTTATTTAAATGTTTAAACCACATTCTGGGGTCACCATTTTTGGTTTTAGGCCTATATAAACTAACCCTCGATGAAATATCATTTTCAGAAGTCAATAACTGGGCTTCTTTAATAACCTTGTGTTTGGGACCAAGATCTTGCGAATAGTAATGATGAAAGTTTTCTAACTCAAAGTGAGTTCGGACTTGGTGAGTTGCATCAAGTATAGATTTATCAAACCCAGTAGCCGTTGGTTCAAATATAGAGAAAACAACGCCCAGCCTAGTCAAATAAGACATGTTTTCATCTACGTATTTATTTACTGTTTTAGTCTGTTGTTTGTTTTTCCAATATGCTTCAAGAAGTGGCTTAAACTCTCTCCAGGAACTGGAATTCATCTCATTGCTATAATCTTCATATGCCTCAGAGATTTTAATATTTTTTGTTTTGGCTAGTTTTTTAACTAGTTGTTTTAGTTTTTTTTCTGTTGGGTAGTTATTAATTAACATAACTATTTACCTTTTTATTTTAGTGTGCTCAAAGGCACTAATCAATAAATAGGATGTGCACGAAGAGTGCTTTTCTGTAATACAGAGGGCTATTAAATCCACCAAGCCAAGTGATAAAAACAAAGAATACGAAATCAGAATGACAACATATTTTTTATTTTAAATCAGGTTGTGTAGGTGTTTGCAGATGAGAGAAATATCACTGCAAATTTTCAGAAAAATCTGAAACCTACAGAGAGAACCTAAAATTGGTCTTTGAGAATTAATTCAATTGCTACTCTCAAATAGCAAATTTAAACTAGTCATTATAAAAACAATTGTAAATTATTATTTTAAAGCCTGGACATTTATCCCGTCCCAATGTAATGTAATCAAAAACGTCTCTTTTAATAAGTAAGCAGCAAACTTGAACCATATTGAATTATTCGCAGGATGCGGAGGCTTATCTCTAGGCTTAGAAAACTCTGGATTCGACCTCGTCATGGCCAACGAGCTATCGCCAATGGCCGCGGAAACTTTTTCTTATAATTTTTTCAATGAAGACCTCGAAAAAAAAGCACTCCAACAATTAGCGCCCAAAAACGTTATTTGGCTAAACAGCAAATTTATTTCTTTAAAGCCCCGCCTTCGAGAGAACCCTTTCGAGTACCCTGAGGTATTCGATGAAGGATTTAACAATTTACCCGACAATCAAGAAGATTTGAATGGCAAATTAATTGTCGGCAGTATCATCGAATTAAATAGACTTCTCAAGTCCTCTCCAAAGCTGGTGGAATTACTTAAAAATGCGTTTGGTAGAGAAGGAGGATTGGATCTGGTCTCAGGTGGACCACCCTGTCAATCATTTAGCATGGCAGGTAAGCGTGAAAAAGACAGTAACAAAAACTCACTACCTTGGGAATTTGCAAATTTTGTCGACCTTACTCAACCCAAAATATTTTTGTTAGAAAATGTTACTGGTATATTGCGAGCATTTAAAGATAAGTCAGGCCAAAAATTTCATGCATGGTATGAAATAGCAAAGGTGTTTGCATCCATTGGATACATCCCTTTATGTCTTCATATTAACGCTAAAATGGTTGGTATTCCTCAAAACAGGCCTAGGTTTATAATGATCGGAATTAGACTGGATCACTTTAAAATAATTAGTAAAAAGTTTAATATAAGAGAAAAAGAGTTATTTGAAAAATCGATTAACTTTTTTAAACTTACAAAAAAATTTGGAGAAAACCTGGAGTTTGGACACCTTCGCTATTTTGATTCAAGTAAAAGCAAAGATTTACCTTATTTTCTAGAGACCTTCCTAGTTTCACTTGTAAATAGCGACGAAGTATCTGTTCATAAAGCAATAAATGATTTAAAAATCAACAACCCGACTAAGCCATCATTGTTTGTTAAGAAGATTAACTCCGAATTTAGCAACTTAGTATCCAGAAAAAAAATATTAAATCATGAGTTGAGAAAAAATAGCCCGCTAGTTAAAAGAAGGTTCCGGCTTTATCAAGTTTTACAAAGCATCAACCAGAGATTTATAAAACAATCAGTTGTTGATGTCTTAAAAGGTAAGGAGAAGGAAATACCTGAAGAAGCTTGGCTAATTATTGCCACGCACACTTTCCTTAACGAAAATGGTAAATTACAAAGGTTCACTAATAAAATAGATTTTGAAGGTTATTTAACCAAACATGCTACAAAAAAACAAACGCAAAAAGCTTTAATTGCAGACTCCCCTGCTCCTGCTGCATTATCTATACCGGATGATACCTGTCATTATGATAAACACGAAATACGCGTCCTTACAGTCCGAGAAATGGCCAGAATTCAATCTTTTCCAGACAACTTTGTGTTTAAATCAAAAATTACAACTGGTGGGAAGATGAGGAAGTTTGAAGTTCCGCAATATACTCAAGTTGGAAACGCTGTACCTCCTTTGTTAGGAAGCGCACTAGGAGCATGTATAAAGAACATATTGTAGCAACCTGAATCGCCCCTCGATTAGTAGACAAATCGGGATTTCCATAGTTGTGGGGTGCTCCCCAACCTCTCAGAAACATCTTTAACTGAATAGCCTCGAACCGTGATCTGGGTAACGGCAGCACGTTTATATTCCTCGGTGCTACGACTGTTTGACATATGACTTCTCCTTGCTTCCTTTTTACCTTGCAAGGTGTCTACTATTCTAAGGGTTATTCAGTTGAACATATCAAAAAAATATTAAACACTAAAGATCTTGTAACGCATCTGGTTTTAAAATTCGGTAAACAGATGCGCGTCCAATGCCTAATTTTTTAGATATAGCAGTTGCTCCCAAACCAGAGCTTTTCAATCGTTTAATTTCTTCTGCTTGCAACATCACCGTTGGCTTGCGACCTTTGTATTTACCTTCGGATTTAGCTTTTGCGATCCCTTCACGTTGACGCTCTAACATCATCTCACGTTCAAACTGTGCCATAGCTCCAAACATTGTAATAGTGAGTTTGCCAGTGGGTGATTTAGTATCAATGGCGCTACCACCAAAATCTAAAATTCTTAATGCTACTTTTTTATCTTCGAGCGTTTTAACAATATCTAGTAAATTTGATGTTGACCTTGCTAAACGATCTAATTTTGTAACAACCAATGTGTCGCCTTCTCTTGCATAATCAATAGCAGCCAATAATTCAACTCGTTTTGCGACTGAAGAGATTTGTTCTTGAAAGAGCTTTTCAACGCCAATTGTTTCTAAATCTCGTTTCTGTGCTTCAAAACCTGCAACTTGTTCTATGGTTGATGTTCTCGAATATCCAATTAACATACTGCCACCTTTGTACTGTTAGGCCTATAGACGTTATAAGACAATGTGTATTTTTTGTCAAATTCAACTCATATGAGACACATGTGAGAGCAGTGGACATGTTCTGCTAGGGCTAGAGCTAATAATACAGTGGTTTATTGGATACGTATCCAGTCAATGAATTTTGGCTTTTTTCATAATAATTTGTGTCAGAATTATAAATGTTATCAGTTGTCCACGATTTCTCAGCATCGGCTTCTTATTCCAAAGTAACGATCCCCACCCATTGGTATAAACATCCCCTAGGTTATTAAACACCTTGCAGATTATCAGGTAAATTACTTCAAAGATCAATTTGGAAGCAATATTTAGTAATTAATAAAGTTTTGGTAGTACTTTTTAAAAAAATGGATGAAAATGCGAAAAAGGTAATTTAGGTGTTAAACAACTATTGACGATCCAAAATATTCATATAGTGCAAATTTAGCACCTAGTTATCAACCCTTCTTCTATTAGCTTACTTACGAAGCCAGGAGCGTCTCCAGTGAGATGGGATCCGTCATCTAAACGTTGCCCATTGTCAAATACTGCACATATAGGAAACCCCGTCACTTCTATTACAAGTTTAATGCATGCTCTACCAATACCTTGACGTAAATATTCAGGTCCTGCTTTATTTAAAAAGAGGTTCACAATTTTAAGGTAACTTCCATTTGGATCCTCAATATAAGAAAACTCAATGCCACCGATTAATTGTCCATCACAGTTTTTTGCCACAACAGCGTTAGTAATATCATCAACTGTAAGTTCAATTTGGTTTCCATTCTTCATTTTAAATGTATCATTCATTGCGCTTAACTCTCCAATAACATATAAACATATAGTATATATCTACACTAAAATATTATGAATAAAATGCAAATTGATTTTATCTGCATTTTTCTTGACTTTCTTACTTATGCTGATGAACAGCATCTTGCCAACGTTCAAGCCTTCACCAGCTATCATTTTCTATCATAAACCCATAAGCGCCATTAAACATTGTGTTATAAAGAGGGGGGCTCTTATAAAAAAACCAAAATTATTTCAAGTTTCAGCAAAAATTGGACGAAGTGAAGTTGTTAGGTTAGTTCTAGCAGCTACCACCGCATTTATTTTCCTTCCTCTTCCTGATACTGATTTCATTTTTTTACCCATACTTCATCATAGATCAATTATCACCCATTCACTCTTATTCGGTTTCGTGTTCTTGTTTCTTGGAAAGAATACAGGTGCCGCGCCTTTAGCTGGAGCAATGCTTGGTTTGTCGGTACATTTGGCGTGTGATTTATTATCGCCAGCCATTGGGTTTGGCCAAATATGGCTACCCTATCCAATTAAAATTGGTCTAGGCATTTTTAGCTATATTTGGTTAGCAATAAATTGTGCCATTGGTTTTGCAATAGTAATTCAGTGGTCTTAATATGCCTTTAGGAGCGTGTTTTCAAAAATTGTTGCCTTCATGATTATAGTCGTCACTGCTGCGCTGTATGGCGTTCTAAACGAAAATTCACTTTATTCAGTTGCCATATCCATATTGTTCCTTTTAATTGGATTTGCAATTCAATATAAGTGGAAACAATACAGAAGGTCAGTATCCAGTATGAGAAGAATATTGTAAACTGCCCTTTATTTTAGTTGACCGTGAATCATTTGTTCGCTATTTGTTCCTTATGTGGAAGAAAATAGAAATACCAATATTCCGTCGATTTTCTGAATTCAATACAGATGAATGGCAAATTTGGGCGAAGTGTAAAAATTGTCCAAATAGCACTTTGCTTGACGTACAAAAACTCATCAAAAAATATGGCGATAGAGATGGTTTCGCGGACATTAGCCATGTATTTATATGTGGCAACTGTAAGAGCCGCGGTGCCAAGCCAGAGGTATGCCGTAATTTTGAAAAATATGAGGCCGATCGAAAGAGAATTTTAGCTGAGATTGAAAATGACGAATTGAGGGAAGATTGACAGAGCACTCAGTTGAAAATTACAAACTTAAGCCGAAAACTATTATGTTTTGCAAAGAAACATAGATACAAATAGTTGATAATTTAATAGGATACAACTATAGCATGTTATGGCCACCTGCTGCCGTCACTTCCAATGCTCTTTTGGCATTTTCTTGCCCGCGAATGTCGCGTAAATCGGGCAGGTTTTGCGGTATTTTACGCACACATGCCACAGGCCGAGAAAGCACCTGCTCACCCTTAATATGGTTGATGAGGCTGATGAGGTTTTTAGGCGCTAAAATTTCAAAATCATCGCCTGCCCAAGCGGCTTCGGCACCGCAATCGGCAGGGCAGATGAGGCTTAAGTTATGGGCATGGGCAAACATTGCGGTTGGCAAACTACCTCCCACACGGGCAATAGAGCCGTCTAACGACAATTCACCAATGGCGATAAATCGCCCAATATAATCTATCGGAATGATGCCTGCTGCAGCCATTAAACCAAGCGCAATTGGCAAATCAAAATGGCTACCTTCTTTAGGAAGGTCTCCGGGTGCCAAATTAACAGTGATGCGTTTTGGTGGCAATGCCAAACCAATGGCACCCAATGCGGCACGCACGCGTTCACGGCTTTCGGCAACAGCCTTATCGGGCAAGCCAACAATTGTAAAGGCGGGCATGCCCGAACTAATTTGCACTTGCACATCCACCGCAATGGCTTCGGTGCCTAAAAATGTAACGGTTTTGATATGTGCAACCATGCTTTGCCTCTAAATAATTGAGAGCAAGCTACAGGCATTACCATTTATTGTCAAGAACAAAAAGAGAACAAATTAGGCTTTGAGTTTATCTTCCACCACGTCTAATATCATGTCGGCAATGTTCACACCGTCAAATTTCTGCACTTCACGAATGCCTGTGGGTGATGTGACATTAATCTCGGTTAAATAATCGCCAATCACGTCAATACCCACAAATATAAGGCCTCGGGCTTTTAGTTCTGGCTTCAGTGCCTCGCAAATTTCGCGGTCTCTTGCGGTAATTTCAACAGGTTCTGGCCGCCCACCAACATGCATGTTGGAGCGCACTTGGCCTTCTAATGGCACGCGGTTTATCGCTCCTGCAATTTCGCCATCGACTAGTATAATGCGTTTATCGCCAAATTTTACATCTTTTAAGAAAGGTTGAATCATCAATGGTTCGCGGTTTTTTTCAAAAAATAATTCGAGTAGGGAAGCTAAATTTGAATCGCCTTTTGTCAGGCGGAATACACCTGCCCCGCCATTTCCGTATAATGGCTTCACAATAATATCGCCATGTTTTTCGCGAAAATCTTCAATCTCACGTTGTGATCGTGTGATCAGTGTTTCGGGCATTAAATCGGGAAATCTAAGCACAAATATTTTTTCGGGCGCGTTGCGCACTTCTGTTGCATTGTTAACGATCAATACATCATCGGCAATTTGGTCTAAAATATGTGTGGCGGTGATATATGCCATGTCGAAAGGCGGGTCTTGGCGCATAAATAGTGCATCAAATTGGCGCAAGTCTTCGCGCACCAAATCACCTTTATCGAAATGATTGCCAATTTCATCGCGCACTGTAACCCAATGCCCATATGCTGCCACTTGGTTGCCTTGTGTTGCTAAATCATCAACATGATAGCAGAATATACTAGCGCCACGGCTTTGCGCGGATAACATGATGGCAAAAGTTGAATCGCCTCTAATGTCAAAATCTTCAATCGGATCCATTTGGACAGCAATTTTTAATGCCATAACATTTACTTTCGGTTCAATTATATCACTCAGAATCAAAGTAAGCTTTATTGTCTTTAATTATAAGTCTTTTAGAAAAATTATTTTTATCATTAAACTCACCAATTGAGAAATCAATATTTTTGTTCAATTTGATTTCATAAACGCCTTGGCCGTAGATGAATTTTTCGAAGGCCTTGCTTTTGCCTTCTTCAATACTGCCCCTAAAGAGCCTGTTTGAGCCTTCGGCATTTGTAGCGGCCATGTCGATATGAACAGAATATGGCTCGAGATTGACAATTTCAAATTTGCCTTTGGCATAGTCACCTTGAGTGATGAAAACCCAAATATAGGCTGCAGCAAAAAGCAATACACTTGCCACTAAAAAATAGGTGAAATACTTAAAATATTTATCCATAACAAGCTCCAAAACCCTTAGAATGCGTCTTTTATATGTGTTGGTTTTTTCCATTTTGTCAAACCAATAAAGTCAAAGCGGATATTATGCCGCACTAGATTTTTTTGTGCCAGCCAAAATTCTGCAGCCCGTCTAATCCGCTGTTTTTGTTGGTTGCTCACGCTATAAAGCAATGTTTTTTCGTCACTTCTATACTTAACTTCACAAAAAATAATGTCGTTACCGCGTTTGAAAATTAAATCTATTTCGCCTGCGGAACATTTATAGCGCATGGCGAGGCAACGGTGGCCTCTGATGGCCATATAAAAGATTGCAAAATATTCTGCAAATCGCCCTTTTTGTTCATTTTTTTGGCGATTATTGGTTTGGGTCATTTAATTTCTAGCGCCCGTTGGTATAATGTTTTTTTAGGTAAACCAAGCTGCTCAGCAACAAAATTAGCGGCTTCTTTAACCCGCATTTTTTCAAGCGCTTTTCCAAGTGCCATATCAATATCATCTTGGCTAATTTCGGCTTGTTGGGTGGCGGGGGCAATCATCAAAACAATTTCGCCTCTTATACGCTCGCGGCTTTTAAACTCGGCGTATATTTGCACGGCATCAAGGGTAACTACTTCTTCGTAGATTTTGGTCAGCTCGCGCGCCACTGTCACTTGTCTATCAGGCAGCATTTCGGCAATAAGCTCTAGGCTAGAGAGCAGTCTTTTTGGCGATTCAAAAAAGATCAATGTGGCGTCGATATTTTTAAGCTCGTCAATGACAGAAGCTTTTTTCATTTTTTTATTGGGTAAAAACCCTTCAAATAAAAACCGATTTGTCGGCATGCCCGCAACGCTGAGCGCGGTAATAGGGGCGCTAGCACCCGGGATAGGTATAAGCGCTAAATCTTGGGCGCGGCATTCGGATATTAATTTCATTCCCGGGTCTGAAATAAGCGGTGTGCCGGCATCGGATATAAGGGCAACCGCTGCACCCGATTCAATTTTGGCCAATATATGTGGCATTTCATCGGCTGCATTATGCTCGTGATAGGCAAATAATTTTGTGTTTATACCATAGGCTTGTAGCAGCCTTACCGAAATACGTTTATCCTCACACCAAATAAAATCGACCGATTCTAAGGTTTCAAGCGCGCGGATGCTGATATCCTTTAAATTACCTAAGGGAGTGGCGACCACATAGAGCCCTGCGGGTAATTGTTGTTTTTCGATGTTTATCTGCACAGGTTTTCCTCAGGTCGCGGCCTTGAATATGTGGCTCATTATTGCCATATTTTGCGGCTAAAAGGCAACACATAATGCATAATGGTAGGTTTAAGGTATAAAAAGATAGCGAGTGGCGCATTTTATGGTTAATTTTTACTTGAAATTAAATTATAGTCTATAAAAATTGGATTATAAATCAGCAATATTCTTGATATTTTAAAAAGGTTGAAGCAGTTATGATGAAGAAATCTAGCATATTTAAATTTGGCATGATGGCTTTAATGGCTGTTGGCCTCACATCATGTGCCTCTAGCCTTAGGTTTGGCTCTCCGCTACAAAACACAACACCCGTTCAAGAGGGCTTGGTAGGTGACGTGCCTAACCGCCTAATTCAAGATGGGGCGATTCGTGTTGGTGTGGTGCTGCCGCTGGGTACAAAATATGGCAAGATTGTTAAAAACGCTTTAGAACTAGCGGTTATTGATAATAAGGGTGCCAAAATCCTAATGATTATTGAAAACAGCAGTGACGTAGGCCCGCGTACGGCGGCACGTAATGTAATTGCCAAAGGTGCAGAAGTTATTTTAGGCCCTATCACTGGTAGTGCTGTTCGGGTTGTGGGTTTAGAAGCCAGATCTGCAGGCATTCCTGTAATCGCTTTCTCGCAAGATCGTAAAGTGGCAGGCAATGGTGTTTATTTACAAACATTCTTGCGTGAAAAAGAAATTGAAAAAGTTGTGGCATATGCCGCAAGCCGTGGCTTAACTCGTTTTGCTTCACTCACACCAAAAAGTGGTTTTGGTAATGTTGTGGCCGCATCGTTTAAATCGGCAGCTAGCAGACATGGTACATTGGTTGCATCTGGCACATATACACGGTTAAGAACTGCAGCATCAAAAGCTAGTTTCATTGCCGATGTAAAAGGCTTTGCCGCCCAAGCAAAATCGGCCAAAGCTAACGCATTGTTATTGCCTGAAGGCCCGAATGTGAACAAAAATATCATTAAAGTGATGCAATCAGCAGGTTATGAAGCTAGCGGTGTTAAATTCCTAGGCACAAGTCTTTGGAATAAAGCGGGTACTAACAGCATTGCGCAATTGTCTGGTGGTTGGTTTGCCAGTGCCGATTCAAATGCGCTTAACCGCTTTAACTCACGCTATGCCTCATTATTTGGCAGCACACCCTCGACAGAACGCGCAGCTTTGGCTTATGATTCTTTGAGCTTAGTGGCTACATTGGGTCGTACAGGTATTGCAGGCACACGCTTCACCCCAGATGCGATTGCACGGGCAGGCGGCTTTGGTGGCGTATTGGGTCATTACAGCTACAGCTTTAACGGCATCTCAAATTATAGTTTGAGTGTGATGCAAGCGGGTAGCGGTGGTTTTAAAAATGTTGGCCGTGGTGGTTTAGCGGGTAATTAATCGCTAAACTTAGCCAAGCGAATGCAATGCTTAATCTAATAATTGGCCGATTATATAATCGGTCAATCTTAAACCTTCTTCTGTGGTGCGGATGCGTTTGGCGTCAGCATCATGGATCAACAACTTGGCTTCGACCATCTTGTTGATGTTTTGTATATTTAAATCTTCACCCGATAGATGCTGATAACGCTCCAGGCTCACACCTTCGCGCAACCGCATGCACATAAGTAAATATTCAACCGCTTGTGCAGGTGGTGTTAATTCCTCAACATCAATAAAGGCATGGCCTTGGGTTTCGACTGTCTCCAACCAAATTTCGGGTTGCCGTTGGTCAATGCGAGCATGGCGGACGCGCGGGTCGTTGCTTGATTTCAAGCGGCTATGCGCCCCTGCGCCAATGGCAGCATATTCGTCATAACGCCAATAAAGCAAATTATGTCGGCATTCTTCGCCGGCTTTGGCATAGTTAGAAATTTCGTAATTATACAAACCATAGCCTGCACAAATTTCTTCGGTTGCGTCATATAGTTCGCGTGCATGGTCATCATCCGGCATATCAATTTTACCCAATTTGTAAAGATCGGCAAAGCGAGTGCCGCTTTCAATGGTGAGTTGATAAAGTGATAGATGATCCGTACCAAGCTCGATGGCTTGCTTTAGCTCGTTTTGCCATTGCGCAAGAGTTTGCTGTGGCCGTGCGTAAATTAAATCAAACGAAATGCGTTCAAATAAATTTTGTGCAAGTTTAATGGCGCCTTTGGCCTCATCGACACTATGCATGCGGCCAAGTTTTCGTAAATCAGCATCATTCATGGCTTGTACGCCAATGGATATGCGGTTAACGCCAGCGCTTTTGTAAGCGGCAAAATTTTGGCTATCAATTGATGTTGGGTTGGCCTCTAAGCTAATTTCGGCCTGTGGCTCATAGCCCCATAAATGGTCTATTCTATCTAAAATTGCGCCAACAGCACGGCCGCTCATTAAGGACGGTGTGCCGCCACCAAAAAATACCGAGCTTACTTTGCGGTTAGGCGCTAGATTGTGCATATAATCTAGCTCTTTAAGATAAGCCGCGACAAAGCGTGCTTCGTCAATCGGCTTGCGCCTTACATGTGAATTGAAATCGCAATAAGGGCATTTTGCGGCACAAAACGGCCAATGCACATATATACCAAATTGTTCAGCCTGCAACATAGCTAAGCCGCTTTAAAACAGGCGTTGACCAATTGTTCAAAGGCATCAGCACGATGAGAAATTTTTTGCTTTTCGCTTCTGTCCATTTCGGCAAATGTGCGGTCATGGCCTTTGGCTTTAAAAATGGGGTCATAACCAAAACCATTTTCGCCTTGGGGTGGCCAAATGCTTGTGCCATCAACACGGCCTTCAAAAGTTTCCATATGCCCATCTGGCCAAGCCAATGTTAATGCGCAAATAAATGCGGCAGCGCGGTCTTCATCTTCCTGCGCGTCTTTGTCTTGCAATTTACATTCAACCATTTGCATGGCAAGTGCAAAATCTTTGTGATCACCAGCCCAGCGCGCGCTGTAAATACCTGGGTCGCCATTTAGGGCAACAACACTATAACCACTATCATCAGCCAAACATGGTAAGCCCGAGGCTTCTGCAGCCGTCAATGCTTTTAGCTCTGCATTTTCGGCAAATGTTTCGCCCGTTTCTTCGGGTTCAATAAGGTTTAGCTCAGCAGCTGATTTTGCCAAAATGCCAAATGGCTTGAGTAATTCGTTTATTTCACGAATTTTGCCTTGGTTATGGCTAGCAACAATGAGAGTTTTTTCGGTGAATTTACGATGGGGTGTAGACATGGTGTTTAACTTTTGTAACTGATACTAAGTTCCACTTTACTAGAATAATTTTAAAAAAATATAAACAATTTTAACTATCTATCCACGTCATTAAAGAAATAAGCTTAAAGACTACCCCATCAAACCGATTTGTCTGGAATATAATCGCCTTCGAATTTTTGTAAATCGCCAATAATTTCGTACCAATCTGGTTTTGAAGCCGTATGAATATGTGCACTAGGCCGTATTTTGGGGTCATCAACCAAAGCCGAGGCGGCAATTACATATATATCGCCTGTTGCCATATCGCCTAAAGATGTACCGCAATTTTTACAAAAACACCGTTCAAATTTCCAATCTTTCCCAGGTGAGAATTTGGCAATATCATCATGGCCTTGTGTAATTAAAAGATCATCGGCTTTTCCAACCAAAACAGCAGAATATACACCTGCGGCCTTGCGGCACCGCGAACAATGGCAATAACTCAGCGAAAATGGTTCACCCGTAATTTCAAATTTAATATTTCCGCAAAGGCAACTTCCGTTAATCATATACATCTCCTCTTGAACTATAAAGAACATAACGAGAACAAAAATTAAAGTCAAGTCGTTCATTTTGCATTCATGTAGCTTCGTTTATATCTTGTTTAAGGCTTAAACAAACACAGAGCTTCAACAGAGTGTTGTTAAATAAATTTCAACACCAAATTATTTAAAGAGGGTATTTATAATGAAAAAAATTAAAACAATGGTTCTAGCAGTTGCCGCAATTACTGGCTTAATGGGAACATCAGCATCGGCCGCAAGTAGCTGCTGGTCAACATGGGACCCTGTTGGGTGCTGGTTGCAATGTACTTTTAATGGCCCTTGCCCTGTGAGCGCAAGTGCAGGTGCTTTTGAAACCGATATTGAATTACCTTCACCAAAAACAGAAGAATATCAATCTGTTGCTAAAAAACTAATTGCCAATGTAAAATTGGATAAAGACACTCTGATGAAGAGTAGAGAATGGGTAAAAGGCCCGATGAAGCAAACTTGTAAGCCAGAAGAATTGCTACAAGTTATCAATAAAACACAATCGCCTCGCGAAATTGCAGGGCAATGTTT
Organism: Hyphomicrobiales bacterium; assembly: GCA_051531935.1. Lineage (GTDB taxonomy): Bacteria > Pseudomonadota > Alphaproteobacteria > Rhizobiales > OSC116 > OCS116. The sequence goes on along the minus strand of JAOPTR010000009.1, from coordinate 55,565 downwards.
TAAATAAAGCCGCACCTCGCTTCGGCGTGTATAGCTAATGCAGAAGGCCTGTTTTAAACAGGCCTTTTTTGTGCTGTATCTGTTGAATTTTACAGAATTTTAGGCAGTTTAAAATCAGCATAATCAATCAAAATATCGGCATTTTGATGTGGCTTGCAATCTGCAAAATATAGTTTCTGGCCTTCTAGATATCGCTTGTTTTCGGCAGCATTTGGGTCAGGCGTAGAGCCATCACGCAATGCCATTCGTGCGTATGAAATTTCAAATGGCACATCAAGAAAAATCTTGAGGTCAAAATATTTTATCAATTTTGAATGAAACAAAAAAATGCCATCAACTAATAATATAGAAGGTCGTTCGGCCTTTGTATAATCCATCTCAACCGCTTGATCTGTCACATGATCAAAAGCTGCATTTTTGTAAAGCAGATTACCGTTTGCGCTTAAGGGTTTTAGCAGTAAATTTTTAAAAACTTCAAAATTAAAACTATCTTGGTAAAAGCCAATAGGAGATGATCTACCTTTGGCATATCTAACTGCGCGCGGGTTGTGAAAATCATCAATTGAAGCGCGGATAATTTGTGCGCCTTTTGCAATTAAAAGCGGCGCCAACTCATCGGCTAAACGGGTTTTACCACTGCCATCAACACCATTAATAGCCACCTGTAAAACACCGTCATTCTGCGCGGCCAAAATCCGATTAACCAATTCAGCCAAAAACTCTGAACGTTTAGTCATTCAGTGCCTCATAAAGCTTTGCAATTTCTTCTTTCCAAACTTTTTGCAACACAGGTTTTTGATGTTTGGCTTTGCGCGCAATATCCGCTTCGAGCAATTCTTCTAATTCCATAACGCGTTCTAATATTTGCTCTTCATCATCAATAATTGTCTGCGTAGATTCTTGTTTCGCTACCGACTCTGTCTTTGTGTTAGTTGGCATTGACGATTTTAAACTATCATAAAAAATACCCGAATTTTCAATCTCCACCAGTTTATTACGCTCAATCATAAAAAACCGATTTCCAACAATGTTACAGAATTTTCGGTCATGACCAATGATTAGCAATGTGGCACCAGAAGAGGTGAGTTGGCGTATCAATTCTTCGCGTCCATAAAGGTCAATATGGTTGGTTGGCTCGTCCAAAATAATAAAGTTGGGGCGCTGTAAGTTCAGTTTGGTGAACAATATTCGCGCCTTTTCACCACCCGATAAGAGGCTTATCTTTTTATCCATTTCATCATAATTAAAACCCGCTTGTAATATAGCGCGCTGAATGGTCAGATCGGGCATATCAAACATGTCATTCAGATAGTTGAAAATACTTTTATTGCCATCCAATTGCTCTTGTTCTTGGTCATAATACCCCATTGAAACTTGTGGGTTAAACCGAATTTGCGCCACATTATCTTGCCCAAATTCACCTTCAAACTGGCTGACTAAATTTTTAACAAAGGTCGATTTCCCCAAACCATTGGCGCCAAATAAAATAATACGATCGCCATTGTTAATGTAAAAACCCTTCACTTTATAAAGGTCACGTGCGCCATCAAGAGTTTTTACTTGAAAATCTTTCACTTCGAGCAGAGTTTTGGCGCGTAAATTATCAGTTTCGACATTTAATTTATATTTATTACGGTTAAATGTTTCGGTTTTTTTGGCGTCTAATTTATCGACTTTTTTCTCGATGGATTTGGCCTTGCGGGCAAATTTCTCATTATCATGTTCACGCCCCCAAATTGCCAAGCGTTTGGCAGTGGCTGCCAAGCGATCAATCTCTTGTTCTTCGGCTGCACGTTGTTTTTTTAGCGTTTCTTCATATGCCAAAAATTCGACCCGTGCCGCACTATAGGGCAAGTTATATTGATAGGCTTTGCCGTCTTTAATGAATATTGTTTTATTGGTTATTTTATTAAGTAATTCAACATCATGCGAGATGATTAAGAAGGCATTTTTATAATGCTCAATAAAAAATTGCTCTAGTTTCAATATGGCTTCGACGTCCAAATGGTTTGAAGGCTCGTCCATAAGCAATAAATCTGGGTTGGTGATGAGCGCGCGTGCCATCAATACCAAATTCACCTGACCACCCGATAGCTCATTAATGTTTTTGCCAAAATCAACCTCGGCAAAGCCCATATCTTTAAGCATAATATCGACTAGATAGGCACTTTCATTGCGCATATCGGCAGGCAATTGCGCCAGTATAATGTTGTAAATATTTTCGCTTTGTAAATCTGTGGGCACAAATTGGTCGACAACAGACATAACCATGCGGTTATTATTGATAATCTCGCCGCTCGATATATCTAGTGTTTTGCTCAATATTTTCAATAAGGTAGATTTGCCACAGCCATTTGTACCCACCAAACCAACGCGGTCATTCGCGCCAATATGCAGGGTTAATTCGTCAAACATTTTTTCGACGCCATAGCCGAAATGAATATTTTGTGCTGCTAATAAGGGTTTGCTCATATGTCTATTTCTTAAATTTATATTCAGGTTGTGCTTTAAACTATCAAACCTAATTACATAATGTCATTTGTGGTTAAATCATAAGCGCAAGACAAGTTATACCCAATATTGGTAAATTCTGCGCCCATAATAACATGTGTTTTATAGCTGCCCGCATCTAAGTTTATTTTACCATCTTTACATTCGCGCCCTATAAATATTCCGCTCGGGTTGGGCTTTACGGGCGAATGCCCATGTATAACGGTGAGGTTTGGAAACTGAACAGGGTTATTTAAAAACGTGTCTTTAATCCAGCACCAATGCGTATCTGATCTGCAATTCCATTTTTGGCTTAAATGATCTTCTAAATTATTATTTTGAGGGTCAGTACCGGCATGGACAAATAACAAATTACCAAATTGACGGTGAGATTCTAAACCGTCAATAAAGCCGACCAATTCAGCTCCTAAACGCGCTTTCAGCGTTTCAACATCCAAATTATCAAGGTCTGTAAGGCCGAGGTCTTTCATTATATGAGGTTTTTTCTTGATTTTATTTTTAATATTTGTCGGTAATTCGGGGTGTAATAATACCCGCAACATGGCTTCATGATTGCCTTGCAAACAAATAACTTCACAAAATTCGCCATCACCACGCTGTGCTTGGTTTAATGTATTAGAAGCCAGTTTCAGGCAATCCATACTGTACTTACCTTTGTTGATGAAATCACCCAAGAATAATAATTTGGTGCTTTCAAAATCTTTGCAAGTATCTTTAAATGCCAAGATCATAGCCTGCATCAATCCAATTTCGCCATGCACATCGCCAATAACGCAAATTCTATGTTTGGGTTCTAAGCCGGTATTCAAGGGAGATGTGGCCGCTTGAGAGCTGGTTTCAATACTCACGGGTTTTTGTCTCCCACTAAAAAGCCTTGTGATAATATAAAACCAATATCTTGGCGTAATTGCGGCAGAACCACCTCTTTGTCTATCAGGCCTGTATGGCTGAGGGTAATAAGGCCATGAATACATGACCACATAACCAAGTTCAGGCGTTCGGGCGGAAGACTTATCAAGCCATCCTCATAGGCTTTTTTCATGGGTGAAATCATAAGCGATTGAAAGTCAGCCAAAGCATTTTCTAATTCAACTGGCTTGGGATTGCACGAAAATTCAGACATGAAAACCAGTTTATAAAGGGCGGGGTTATTCATGCCAAAAAGCGTATAAATTTCGCCAAAATTTCGCATTTGTATGATTGATTTTGCGGGTGCTACCTTAGAAAATTGGGCAGTTAGATTTTTAAGGGTTTCAATTCTGATGCCGTTTAAAATGGCCTCTTTGTCTTTAAAGTATAAATAAGGTGTGGTGCGACTAATGCCTGCTTCTTTGGCAAGGCCGCGCGCCGTTAAGCCCGCTTCGCCCTCACGTTCTAATATACATGTGGCAAGCTCTATCAATTTGGCGCGTTTTTGGTTTTTTTCGTCTTCTGTCAGGGTGCGTACCATAATATCCTCAATAAACACGGCTCATTTTTATTATTGACAGCGTCAATTAAGCGTGATAGTTGACTGTGTCAATAATAGAATATTACTATATCCATTTTTTAAGTCAAGGTACACATATGAGCGCTGATACACAAATAGAAAACACATATTTAAAAGGCTCTTTGCCTAAATTATTTTTCTCAACCGCTGCGCCCATTATCTTTATCATGTTGGTCAATGGCACCTTCACTCTAGTGGACGCGTATTTTCTGGGAGAATATGTTGGTGCTGACGCACTCACTGCAGTTACGCTTATGTTTCCTGCGTTTATGATTATTGTGGCATTGTCTAGCTTGGTAAGTGGTGGCTACTCCAGCGTTGTGGCGCGTATTTTAGGTGAGCAAAATACCAAAGCAGCAAAGTCAGCCTTGGTCGAAGCGATTGCGCTTAGTTTGGTAATTTGTGCTGCGATGATTGGCTTGTTTTTAGCCAAAGGAGATGGGTTTATTGACACTGTCACCGCGGGCAATCATCAGCTACATGACATGGGCTATGATTACATTTCAATTCTTATATTTTTTGCACCTATCACTTTTGTTTTGGCCATAATATCCGATACTTTGCGTGCCGAAGGCAAAATGGGGGCGATGTTATTCTTCAGCCTCTCATCGGTGGCATTGAATTTTGTTTTCAACTATTTGTTCATCGTTACTTTTGAATATGGTGTGGCGGGTAGTGCTTATGGCACGATATTGGCGCAAGCCTGTGCGCTTGTGGCGGCATTTCTCTACCGTAGATATGCAAAAGTAACCATTCATGTAGGTTGGCCAGACATCAAACTTACCACAAAATATTGGTGGCAATTTATCAGTTTGGGTATTCCTGCAAGTCTCACCTATTTGGGCATATCCATTTTATCGACGGCCGTTATTTACAATCTACAACAACAAGGCATTGAAGATTACCCGACAACCATTGCTGCCTACGGCATTATCAACCGCATGATGACATTTTTATTCTTACCATTTCTGGGTTTGAGCATGGCTTTCCAAAGTATATTAGGTAATAATTTTGGCGCAAAAATGTGGGATAGAGTGGATGCGAGTGTTAAAATTGCCATTGCCACAGCCTTTATATATTGCCTGTTGATGCAGCTTATTGTGAATCTCATAAGACAAGATATTGGCGGTTATTTTGTGAACGACCTTGCCGTGCAAAACGAAGTGGCGCGCATTGTGCCATTGGCGACACTAACATTTTTCCTGTTTGGCCCGCATATGATTATCTCGACCTATTTTCAGGCGATCGGTGATGCCGCGCGCAGCGCCTTATTAAGCCTAACCCGCACCTATTTATTTGCCCTACCACTGACATTCATAATGCCGCTTTATATTGGCGAGTTGGGCATTTGGTTGGCGGGTGCCGCGGCCGAAATTCTGGTGCTGACTTTGGTGATTATCGTGCTATATCTACGCTATAAAAAGCATGGCAATAAATGGGGCTTATTAAGTGTCTAGCACACGGGTTATATCATCACTCATATCGTTTAATGGCGTTTCCATCTTGGGTAACGCCTTAACCGAATTCGCCATTCCGTGGCTGATATTAGAAATGACGGGCAGCCCAACCTATGTCGGTATATTGCTTGGTTTTAAATTCATTCCCGCATTCTTATCGGCTATAATTGGCGGTGGATTGATAGATCGTTTCGGAGGTGTAAAGACATCTCAATATTCTGATCTATTAAATTTTTTTGCGGTGGCGCTGATACCTCTCTTGTTTATATACAATCAATTGGACATGAGCTTTTTGGTGATATTGATATTTTTAAGTGCTGTGCTAGATAGCCCAGGGCGCAGTGCAAAAGATGTGATATTTGCCCAACAATTAGATGCCCATAATGACAGCCGTGAAAAATTTAATGGCCTTAATTCATTTGTAGAAAGCGCGATGGATTTACTGGGGCCATTATTGGCAGGCCTGCTTATCAGCCTTTATGGGGTGGTAAATTTATTGTGGTTCGATGCGTTTAGCTTCCTGATACCCATCATTGGTTTGCTGCTTTTACAAAAACATTTGGCGCCAACCAAACCACAAGAAACCAAACAAAATTTTAAACAATTTCTAGCGGGCTTTCACTATATTTATAAGCACAAAGAAACGCTCATCATCACCCTATTAAGTGCCATAATTTCAATGGCATTATCGGTTCTGCTGTTCTTATATTTGCCAATATTCGCCAACCAAATTTTACAATCTCCCATCGACCAAGGCATCATTATGGTGTGTTTTGCCTTGGGCACAATGTCATCGACAATATTCTATACTTTTCTGGGTAATAAGTTCGATTATCAAAACCTATTGTCTTTTGGATATGCAGGTTTGGCATTGAGCATTATGGCCATTAATTTCGCGACATCATTTTGGGCGTTTGCGGGCATCATATTGGTTATCGGCATATTTTTAGGTTTTTCGGGGCCGCTCGAAGCCACTTATTTACAACGCCATGTGCCTGAAAATATGCGCGGGCGGGTGTTTGCGGCTTATGGTGGCTTGCGGCAATTATTGGTGCCAATATCTATGCCGATTGTGGGTTATTATTTAGAATATGTGAGGCCGATGTCTGCATCTGCGACGGATTTAACACCGAATGTGATGCTGTATATGGGGTTTTTATTATTGGCGGTGGTGCTGGTTTATAGCGTGAAATTTAGGAGCTAGAGTTTTTTGCCTTTGTTAAATGTCTCGTGATATTCTAATTCGTCGTTTCGACTATAGCGTTTCCATTCGCCATGCTTGGCATTGTCTAGGAAATTAGCGACTTGCCACAAATGGTTTGTGGTGCCTTTTGATTCACGGTAAAAAATCCACTCGCCTTGCATTTGTTCATTTATGTATTGACCCTGCGCTTTAATTTTACCTGTTTTGAAAAAATAGGTGAGTATATTGTCTTCGAGCTTATGTGTCGGTTGGCCGTTGGCGTAGTTTTTCTTTTTGAGCATATTCATTCCTATATAAAGGTGACACCGTCTAGGGCATCGGTGAAATCTGATTGAGGGCGCAGTTTAAACTGTCTGTCTAAAATCTGTATCTTTTCGATATGATCGCACCTGAATGTGCGTATGTCTTGGCGCAATTCATCCCACGTTAGTATATACCATACGGGGTTGTTGAGCAGCAGATAATGAGGCTCAATACACCTTTGGCTGCGTTTACCTGCCATGGAGAGATAGTTTATTTGCACAAAGTTGCGGGTTAAAAACGCTTGATGTAGTTTTTGAATGACGGAGTGATTAGCGGCATCATAACTTGACAAGACAGGCGCCGATGCGGTTTGGCCGATGAGAATGCGGGATTTTAAATTTTGCACATCGAACCGCATATCTGGCGAGAATGAAGCCATAACTTTAAGGCGGATATTTTGCAAATTGGCCATGAAAAGTGGTGATTGTGATTGCTCGGCCACGGCCAAGCTAAGCAATAGGTCGACCGCTTCGTTATAATTAAAGTTGACCCGCCCAATGCCCCAATGGCGGTCCAGCCGAATGCCACCACCGCGCCCACGATCGGCATCAATGGGCAGCCCTTGGCCACGCAAAATTTGTATATCGCGGCTAATGGTGCGGGGCGCAACGCCAAGTTCCCGTGCAATCTGCTCAATTGTAATTGCCTCGCCAGATTTCAAACGAGCTTTTAAAACTTCTAATCTATCTAGGCGATTTTTGGTGCTTTTGTTTTCCATGATTTAATATGACATTATTTGTCCTATTTATCAATATAGTCACTTTGTAAATTGATATAACAACATGATGAAAGAAAATTATATGTCCAACATAGTGACCGTATTCGCGCCCGCAAAATTAGCCAAAGGCGTAACCGAAGCCCAGTTATTAGCTGCATCGGCTAAGTTTCAAAAAGAATTTGTAAATGGTGAACCAGATGTTTTGCGCCGCGAATTGATTAAAAAAGCCGATGGCACATATATTGACATTGTGCAATTCACAAGCGTCGAAGCTGCGCATCAAGTGATTGCAAGAGAGATGGAATCTGCCGTATGTGCTGAATTTTTCTCTATCATGGATATGACAGGCGCAGAAGATATGGAGTTAGAATTCCACCCTTCACTCGCCACCTATTAATCAGCATGGCAGAGCCGTTATTGCGGTTCTGCCAATTCACTTAAATGCGTGTGCTTAAAACCGCGGCTATATTTAAGTCCATATCCAAGCATCCGATCCATGCCAATATGCGCAAACCAAATAATACCGATATGAATGAGTGAATCATTTTTTATATAGATGCCCAATGCGACTAAGATCGCAGGGATTATGTAATTATGCGCCAAATTATAGCAAAAACTACCAATTTTAAGCCCAAATAAATACCCAAACATGGCAATATCAGGCGCTAAAATGAGCAAGCCAAATAACCACCAACTCGCCGCCATTTGCGCATATATATAGACAGATAATGCTAATATTGCTGCGCCTTCAAATTGTAAAATATATCGAATTTTCATAAACATCTCCTGTTTGTAGATAATTTAATATATTCAGCAATGTCTAAACAGCCCCCAATATTGAGGCGAAGCTATGCGTATATGAATGTCAGTAGTGATTGCAAATCAAGCTTTTATCCTCAGTTTTTAATAGTGCTTTCAATGTCAAAACCAAACCGATAGGCTTTAAAAAAAACACAAAGGAGCGCCCATGCAGTTCGAAACAGACATGCAGTCAAAGCATAAAAATTTATTTTTAACAGCCCAAAAATACCTATTGGCAATTGATGGTATGGTGGAAACTCAAAAACCACGCATCACCACCTATTCCAACAAAAATGGTGGCATTTGCCATATGCGCACCATGCCGCACGGCATAGATTTTGGGTTTCTAAAGGGTGCAAAAATGCAAGATGAGCTGGGTAAATTAACAGGTAATGGCAAAGCCATGCGGGTTTTGCCTATAGTAGAATGGGATGAAGTGGTAATCGACTATTATATGAAACAAGCCATAAGCCTCATTGCTAAATAGCAAATCCCCTCCAGATAATATGTTTCACTAATTATCGTTCCGCAGGAGGAATGTCTTTTATCGGGTTCACAATATTAGCGATTTCTTGACGGCTTAATTTAGTATTCACCCGCACTGTTGATGCTGGGTTGCTGCCCAAATGTGCATTTGGCAAGCGTTCTACAGAAGGTCGAATGGGGCGAGCAGCAAAACCGCCACCGCAATTGGGGCAAACATTACTTAATATATTGTCGACACAGTCTTTGCAGAAAGTACATTCATAGCTGCACATCATCGCTTCTTTAGAATTGGCAGGTAAATCTTTGTCGCAACATTCACAATTAGGTTTTAATTTTAGCATACTCATCTCCTCTAATGAAGATGAGTATAGCCAATTTTAATTTGTCCGAAAGGTCAATTAAACATCATTTTCGGACAATGCTGCCAATTTAATTGGCAGCTTAATGTTACGTATCCATCTTGCTTGGATGAGGTGTTGATGTGATGTTATAACCGGCATCAACAAAATGCACATCGCCCGTAATGCCCGATGATAGATCAGAAAGCATATACAAAGCCGAACCACCAACATCTTCTAACGAAACTACACGCTCCAATGGCGCATGTTTTTGTTGAAATTTAAACATTTCACGCGCGCCACTAATGCCATTGCCCGCTAAAGTCCGCATAGGCCCAGGCGATAGCGCGTTAACGCGTATATTATCTGGCCCAAAATCCACAGCTAAATAACGAACAGAAGCTTCAAGCGCAGCTTTAGCCACACCCATTACATTATAATTTGGCATCACACGGGTAGACCCACCATAAGTGAGCGTAATCATGCTACCGCCATCTGTCATTAATTCGGCAGCGCGTTTGGCAGCCTCAGTAAATGAGAAGCTGCTGATGATCATCGTGCGGGTAAAGTTATCGCGGCTTGTATCGGCATATTTGCCGTCTAGCTCGTCTTTATCGCTAAAGCCAATGGCATGCACCAAAAAGTCAATTTTGCCCCATTTTTCTTTCAAAACGGCAAATACATTATCAACTGAGTCAAGGTTTTCAACATCACAATCAATAAAAATATCGGAGCCAATGGTTTTACCTAGCTTTTCAACCCGTGGGCCAAAGCCTTCACCTTGGTAGGTAAAAGCAATTTCGGCGCCATGTTCGGCTAGTTTAGTGGCAATGCCCCATGCAATAGAACGGTTATTCGCAACACCCATAATGAGGCCGCGTTTGCCTTGCATTAATCCATCCATATTATTCTCGATTCTACAAATTTGCTTTACTAAAGATTACACTGCCATTTGTGCCACCAAACCCAAAGCTGTTAGAAAGCACAGAAGTAACTTCTTTTTCAACACGTTGGCGGGTGATTGGCATGTCAGCCACTCTAGGGTCAATTTCTTCGATATTGGCGCTTTCGCATACAAAACTATCACGCAACATAATCAGTGAATAAATAGCTTCTTGTGCGCCAGCAGCACCCAAACTATGACCTGTTAATGCTTTCGTTGCCGAAATAAGTGGCGCTTTGTCTGCACCCCAAACATTACGAATGCCATCAATTTCAGGAATATCGCCCACAGGGGTCGATGTGCCATGCGGGTTGATATAATCAATACCGTCTTTATGAGTTGTCAAAGCAAGCTCCATGGCGCGTTGGCCACCTTCGCCACTTGGCGCAACCATGTCATAACCGTCAGATGTAGCACCATAGCCTGTCACTTCGGCAATGATATTAGCACCACGGGCTTTTGCACGTTCATATTCTTCAAGCACAAGCACGCCTGCACCGCCAGCAATCACAAAACCATCGCGCGCGATGTCATATGTACGGCTAGCTTTTTCGGGTGTGTCGTTAAATTTACTGCTCATTGCGCCCATGGCGTCAAATAAGCAAGACATGCCCCAAAATAATTCTTCGCCGCCGCCAGCAAACATAACATCTTGTTTACCCCACTGGATCATCTCAACCGCATTACCAATGCAATGCAAGCTTGTGGTACAAGCAGATGAAATTGAATAGCTCATGCCTTTAATTTTAAATGGTGTGGCAAGTGTAGCGCTGTTGGTGCTGCTCATGGCTTTTGGCACAGCGAGCGGCCCAATGCGTTTTGGGCTATTTTTTTCTAGCACTGTTTGCATGGCTTCATGCAATGTTTTGGTCGATGGCCCACCAGAGCCCATAATCAAACCTGTACGAATATTAGAAATGTCATTATCTTCAAGGCCAGACATAGCAATGGCTTCTTTCATGGCAATGTAATTCCAAGCCGCGCCAGCGCCCATAAAACGGCGTTCTTTGCGGTCTAAAACCTCTTCCCAATCTAGCTTAGGTGCGCCAGAAATTTGGCTTCTAAAGCCGTGTTTAATCATATCTTCATCGGCCGCAATGCCCGATTTTGCATCCCAAAGAGACTGCTTCACTTGGTCTATATCGTTACCAATGCTTGAGACTACGCCCATTCCTGTTACAACAACACGTCGCATATCTAACTCCTTTTAAAGTCAATATATAGGGTATATAAGTTCTATTTGTCGTCTTTAAAGAGACCGACTTTTAAATCTGTGGCAGTAAAGCCTGGTTCACCATCAATTAACACCACGGCATCGGCAGTGGCTAAAATCAAACGGCGCATCATCACGCGTTTAATGCTAATTTTATAGGTAATTTTTTTAGATGTTGGCAAAACCATATTGGCAAATTTAACTTCGCCCACGCCAAACGCACGGCCTTTGCCTTCGCCACCCATCCAACCAAGGTAAAAACCAAGCAATTGCCACATACCATCTAGGCCAAGGCAACCTGGCATGACAGGGTCATTTACAAAATGACAGTCAAAAAACCAACGGTCGGCATTAATATCATATTCCGCAATAATCTCGCCTTTATCAAATTCGCCACCTTCTTCTGAAATGTGGGTAATTCTGTCCATCATCAACATGGGCGGTACAGGTAGCTGAGGGAAATCAGCGCCAAATTTTTTATTTCCGCAGTTTATTAAATCTTCAAAACTGTAGCTAGATTTGCGTTCAAACAATATGAGTCTCCTTAATTTTGCGCAGCATTATGCGCGGCCTCTCCTACTTTTAGCATGGTTAACCCGCACTTGCTAGCATCAAAGGACTATAATTGGATAACTCTTATAGGTAGTTAGTGCCCGCCCATAGCACCTGTTGCCATGCCCCAATGGTGTGGTTGGTGGTGTGCGCCAGTTGCCATCATACCAAAAAACCCAAGCGCTCGAACTTTAGCCAGTGTTTGCGGGTTGTCACTTTTCACCATCATATTCACATAATCGGCCTTAACTTCGGCGCTCACTTGCCATTCATTAAGTTTATTTAGCTCTGCAGAATGCGCGGGCACCATGGCCTTAATGGCTACCAAAGTGCGGCCAGTGCCATTCACTTTAAACACCACCATGCCCTCAGCGTCACTTTGCGTGGCGGTCGCATTTAAAGTCACTTCATTCATATCCACCAAATGCTTGCGTAATTTATCAATGCTAACATTTGCCCAATCTGTATTTGGGTCTGCATTCAGCAGCACCACAATTTCGGCGATAGCCGCAAATGCCGATTGGCCAGTTTCGGTCGGCATTTTCATCGGTTCTGCTATAGTATGGTTAGCGTGTGCCGAATGATTAGAATGAGAATCAGCCGCCAGAATACTGGGTATCCCAGCGCTTAGGCCGAGGCAAATGGCAAAAATAGATGTGAGGGTTTTCATAAGTTTCTCCCAGAAAAGCAAAAATTAGCATTTTTTCGGTTGGCCAAATATGATTCAAATCATATAATCAATTCATGACGCTATCATTTTTAGACATTTTACCGCTTAAGACCAAAAAATTACGCAAGGATGATACGCTGTTTAGGCAAGGCGACAAAACCTATGCCATGTTTGTATTGCAAGAAGGCCAAGTGAAACTGCATAGATATAATGAGAATGGCGACCAAATTATTATTCATCATGCTCAAAATGGCGAAACATTTGCGGAGGCGGCTTTGTTTTCAAACCAATATCACTGTGATGCGGTGATGGTAGAAAACAGCCAAGTTAGAATAATTGATAAGACGCAAATTTTAACTGAAATGCAGCAAAATTCTGAATTTTCCTTGGCTCTATCGGCTCATTTCGCACGGCAAATCCAAACACTGCGCCGCCGTTTAGAAATTCAATCTATCCGCAGTGCCAACAAGCGTGTGATGGTGGCAATGTCAGAGGGCATATTAGATGCAGATATTAAATCTTTTGCCGCCAAAATTGGCTTATCGCACGAAGCCACATATCGGGCTCTATCCAATTTGACCCAAAAAAACAAAATTACAAAAATTTCACATGGTCGTTACCAACTCAAAAAAGGCTAGGAATATGAGTAAAATAGCGGGTTTACTTAATATTCATGGGTTCCATTCTAAACTAGGCAAGTTTTTTTTAAGAAACATTTGCAAAAACAATGTATACAGTGTAGTTATGGGTCAAATGTAAACCAAAGTAAAACAGTTGGAATTAAAAAATGTCGAATTATCAGGTTGAGGCAATCACTTTACAAGCAAATTTAGGTACAGATATTGCCAGCGCTAAAGCTGAAAAAGAATGCCCAATGCAAGATTTGTCCCGCGAAGAAGTGACGCAATATTTACGCCGTTCTGGTTTGCGCCCAACACGCCAACGTATTGCATTGTCGGATTTATTATTTGGTAAAGGTGGCCGTCATATAACTGCCGAAGCTTTACATGAAGAAGCTGTTTTCGCAAAAATTCCCGTTTCTATGGCGACTATTTACAATACATTACATCATTTCACACAAGCAGGCTTGCTTCGCGAAGTGGCTGTGGATGGCGCCAAAACATATTTCGATACAAATACCAGCAATCATCATCATTTTTACCATGAAGATACTGGCCATATTTACGATATTGATACCAATGAAATGCAGGTTATCGGCATTCCGACACCACCAGAAGGCCAAGAAGTTTGGCGGATCGACGTTATTGTACGCCTTAAAGACATGTAAATTATTGTTACAATTTATAATAAGAAGATTTGCCTAGCATTCGCTGGGCATTTTTTATATGTTGAGGAAAAAATACAGGTGAACCGACATGAAACAATTTTACGCAAATAATTCCATAAAAATCATCACAGGCACATTGGCTGTGGTTTTAATTGGCATGTATATTTGGCTGACTGTCTTTACCCAAAACGCCCACCTCAGCAACCCCGTTTATACGCGTGATTTGGTCGAAAAGGTCGAGTTTAAAAATTTCATTGGCACCATTGAGCTAAATACATCTGAAGAAGATGGCTTTAAATTAGAATTTAGCAATAAAAAAGCCGATGATATTGCGGGCTATTACCCGCTATTTAAAATGGGTACACCAACAATTGCCACGATTGATGGCCGATTTGCGCCAATTGAAGCCTGTGACATTAAACACGACCAAGATAATTTATTGCAAACCGCATCCATCACGGAAGAGGGCGGCCAAACTTTTGATATTAAAACCTATCCAATTGTAAAAATTACGGCAAAGCATGATATTATACTGGATATAAGACGCAGCAACGCATTTGGTTTTGCGGCCAATATTGGCGGTGCAAAATTTATCAATGTGAATTGCTCAAGTTTAGTAATTGGCAAAATTGCCAATGGAGCCGAGTTTGATATGCGCGGTGCAAGCATGATTGTTGCAGATGATATCGGTGGCGATTTTAGCCTCAAAAGCACCGCAATAGGTGATGACGGAAATACATTCATTTTGCAAAATATTCAAGGCAATGCAATCATCGCAACAGATGGAAATACACGTCTTTACGCAGCCGAAATAAACGGTAATTTACTAAGCGAAACCACTGGCGAAAACCAAATCGCGATAGATAATGTTGTAGGCACCGAAACCAAAAACTAACATTACCCACGTTCATAATAGCCCCCAAAAACACACAATAACCTAACATGGAAAAAGAGTTGAGCCGTCTCTTCGGCGAACTTGCCGACTGAGGCCGTCCGTTAGGACGAGCAAGCTTAACGGAGTTAAGCGCCCGCAGGGGCTAAAGAGAGGCGAAGCCGAACGAAAAAGATGAAACTTCCAGAGCATTAACAAGCGCGCTAACTGTCTTTAAACAGCCAATGAGTGCTCGCACTCCGGCCTATACTCAAGCACTCCCCTCATCTTCCGCACTCACAAACTATTAAGTGCTTGGATGCCCAAGCGCATCCAGCATTTTAGAACCAAAATCCATATCATCATCGGCCCAAATACTTGCCAAAACGGCCTGGCACCATGCCCATTTTGTCACCCGCTCCATGTCATAACCAAGCTCAGTATCAATGATTTTAAGTCGCTCAACTACATCAACGCTTATATTTTCTTCGGGCAGTGGGTTTAACAAATATCTGCCAATTTCATATTCAGCTTCCCCCCACAGGCCTTTGGGGTCTATCGCTAGCCAGCCCCCTTCATTGTCACGAATTACATTATAATGGTGCAAGTCACCATGTAGGTTTGTTTTATTGCGTTGGTTTGCGCATAGTTCAATGAATATGCCGCGCATCATTTCAACAACTTCCCGATGGGGTGCAGTTTTTTTCGCTAAATAGCCGTCAAAATCCTCAATAAACTCGTCGATAGGCCTGAGGCCAATATCAACCTTCGGCGCTTGGTGTAGCTTCTGCACAACCGCACAAAATGTCTTTGTTGCGAGCGCGTCCTGCGCTTGGCGGGTTAGTTCCACAAGCTCATAACCTTCTCCAATGGCCTGCAACAAGCAAGCATTGTCATTATGCTTCAATACCTTCACAGCGCCTTGGCCATTATAATGATCAAGTAATTTTACCGAAGCCATTTCATCCGATTGTGGTTTATAAATTTTCAATACCACTGGCTGATCATTTAAAACACTCCAATATAAGTAGCTCGATAGGGTTTGGAGTTTTTTTAGAGGAGTGCACAAGTCCCACATATCAAAATAATTTTGGTGATCGGTTGAAAATAACAATAAAGCCTCCTATTTTAAACTTACAATAAGTGAGCAATTTGGGAGATGCAATATGTTTGAAAAGAAAAATCTACTTATCGGTGGTGGCATATTGGTGGGGCTTTATTTGCTTAATCCCTATACAGGCTCCTTCCGTGGTGAAGCCGAAACTACAGAATTTTCATATCAATCTAGCGAGGTTAGTATTGTAAATTTTGTCGGAAAAATCATTCATACAAATTCTCCTGATCAACAAATTCATTTTATAACCACCCATAAAAACCAAGCATTCACTCCGCGCTTCGATCATATTGGCGGTGGTTTGCAAATTTCAAATTTCGATAAAGTTTCCTCGACAAGTTGCAATGGCTTTTCGTGGTTCTGGTGGGGCAATTCAGATGATGACGATGAGCTAAAGGTCGGCATTAATAATGGCTCAAGCCATAAATTTAGCGATTACCCAGTGGTGGAAATTCAAACGCCAGATCATATAGATTTAAAAATTACAAGCAGTGTTATCTCTGCTAAATTTGGTGATTTAGAATCACTTAGCATTGATATGATGGGCTGCGGAAATGCAAGCTTTGGTAATATCACCAATGATGCGCGCATTAATTTATCTGGTAGTGGCGATGTTGAAATTGCCTCGGTTGGTGGCTCTGCAACCACACAATTGCGTGGCAGCGGCAATGTAAGAATTAACAATGTAGCATCAGACACCACTTCCAACATTCGCGGTAGTGGTGATATTGAGTTTGGCGAAATTCATGGCATTCACCGCATGTCAATACGTGGCAGTGGTGATATTGAAGTTAAAAAAATGGTCGGCGATGCAGAGCTTTATGTGCAAGGTAGCGGTGACATTGAAATTGACGATGGCGATGTGAATTGGTTTATTGCCAAAGTGCAAGGCAGTGGTGATATTGAATATGGCGGCAAACTTAAGCACCAAAAACTCAATGAACAAGGCAGCGGTGAAATTAAACTCAACTAAAAAAACTTGATTTGTTTCTTATATGGGATTATATCTCATATATGGACAATTCAGTAGATCAAAAAATAGCAGCGCAGCTAAAGATTTTACGCACAGACCAGCAATGGTCTCTCGCGCAACTAAGTGATAAATCAGGCATTAGCCGCGCCTCTTTATCGCGGTTAGAAAATGCCGAGGTTAGCGCCACCGCGGCCGTTCTTGGAAAATTATGTGCAGTCTATAAAATCACCATGTCGCGTCTTATGTCTTTGGTCGAAACCGAATTCACAGCCCAAATTTACAGTAAAGATATAGATGTTTGGAAAGACCTTGAAACAGGGTTTGCCCGAAAAATGATTTCGCCACCCGCAGCCATGCTCTGCGCAGAGATGATTGAATGCCATCTACCCAAAAACCAACAAATTAGTTATTCATCATCACCGCAGCAAGGCTTGGAGCATCATTTATATATGCTTGATGGCGAGTTAGAATTGGTAGTTGATGGCAATGTCAGCCAACTTAATAAGGGTGATTGCCTGCGCTATAAATTATGTGGTGCAAGCCAGTTTAAAACAAATTCCCAACAGTCGGCTACCTATATTTTGACCATTATTTGAGGCGATATGAAAATTCATTACACCATCGAAACAATCAGCGAAAAGAAGTTTGAAAATCACCTCAATCAGCTAACTGAACTGCTGCATGTAGCGGTTTTAGATGGCGCAAGCGTAAGCTTTGTTTTGCCATTTTCGCTAGCAAATGCGCGGGCATTCTGGGTTGATAAGATACATCCGGCACTTGTTCAAAGCAATCGCATTCTACTGGTAGCAAAAGCTGCCGATCAGGTGGCTGGCTGTGTGATGTTAGATTTTGATATGCCGCCAAACCAGCCCCACCGTGCCGAAATTGCCAAATTATTGGTGCATCCAAAATTTCGCCGAAACGGCATTGCGCATGCCTTAATGCAACAGGCAGAAAAAGCCGCAATAGAAAAGCAATTAAAACTATTGGTATTAGACACCGCCAGTGATGGCGCCCAAAGGCTCTATAGCGAATTGGGCTATAATATTGCTGGAAAAATACCCAAGTTTGCCCTCGATACCGCCGCAAAAAACCTTGAAGCCACAACAATTATGTATAAGCAAATATCGGGTTAATCTAGTTATCCACCCTGCGGCAAATTGCACCATTTGATTTATATCAATTCCACCCTATGCTAAATCAACTTCTACAGTTAGGGTGTGTCCCATGAATAATTTAATGTCGAATCACTATAATTTAGACAAATGTAACAGTTGCCCAGTGCGCGATCTTTCATTTTGCAGTGCGTTAGACAATTGCGCTTTAGAAGAGTTTTCCGCTCTTTCTAAAACAAAGCTATTTGAAGATGGGCAACTTATTTTCTCTGAAGGCCATGTAAATGAGTATATTGGCTCAATTACCCAAGGCATTGTAAAAATCTACAAATTGTTAGACGATGGCCGCCAACAAATCGTTTCATTGGCATTTCCAGGCGATATGTTGGGTAATATCGTTGATCAAGAATACCGTTATTTTGCAGAATCTGTTGGTGAAACAAAAATCTGCTTTTATCAAGTGGGTCGCATTAGCGGGTTTGCAGAATCTAACCCCGAAATTTACCGCTCGATAATGGCCAAAACCAACGAACAACTTGGTCACGCGCATGATTGGTTATTGCTGCTAGGCCGCAAAACCGCACAAGAAAAAATAGCGTCATTTCTAATTTTATTGGCAAGCCATCATCACGGCCTCAACGAAAATGGAGCGTTTAAAGTGCCGCTTAAACGTCAAGAAATTGCCGATTTTTTAGGGCTAACAATCGAAACTGTGAGCCGCCATTTTTCAACCCTTAAATCAAAACAAATTATCCGTGAATATGCAGGTCATATGCTCACTATTGTTGATGATCAGGCGTTGCGCGCCATCGCATAAATTATCAATTCAAGCCCCTGCGTCAAAAAGTCCTGCATATAAACAATAGTTTATCATCCAAATTTGACATAGATCAAAGATCAAATCTCATAATTCCTTAGATTAAGTCTAAATTCTTTATCACGGGGATAATTATGAGTATATATTCTGTCATTTTTTTGGTTCTCACAACCATGTCAGGCCTTGTAGGGGCTGCGTTTGCAGTTGATGCGGTGTTTGCGTTCCATTCTTGGCTCACTGTTCTGGTCAGCCTAATTTTCCTCTTCTGGGGGATTCGAAATTACACAACTGAGCCAGCCGATCAAACCCAATATATGGATGGGGTGGTCAGATGGGGCATTATTGCTACCATTGGCTGGGGCATAGTTGGCTTTCTTGTCGGCATTATCATTGCCACTGAGCTTGCATTTCCGCAAGTAAACTTATTCAAAGAAATGAACTTTGGTCGCTTGCGTCCATTACATACATCGGCGGTTATTTTTGCCTTTGGTGGTAACGCGCTTATCGCATCTAGCTTTTATGTGGTGCAACGTACAACCAGTGCGCGGCTTGCCTTGGGTAATTTGGCATGGTTTGTATTCTGGGGTTATCAATTCTTTATCGTTTTGGCGGCAACATCTTATGTTCTGGGTGTTACCCAAGCGCGTGAATATGCCGAGCCAGAATGGTATATCGACATTTGGCTTACCATTGTTTGGGTGTCGTATCTATTGGTTTTCTTGGGTACATTGTTCAAACGTAAAGAGCCGCATATTTTTGTAGCCAACTGGTTCTATCTCGCATTTATCGTTACCGTTGCTATGTTGCATTTGGTTAACAATATGGCGGTTCCAGTGTCCTTCTTTGGCGTGAAAAGCTATTCATTATTCTCAGGAGTGCAAGATGCACTTACCCAGTGGTGGTACGGTCATAATGCCGTTGGCTTCTTCTTAACAGCTGGCTTTTTGGGCATTATGTATTATTTCGTGCCTAAGCGTGCTAACCGTCCTATCTTTTCTTATCGCTTGTCTATTGTGCATTTTTGGTCGCTTATTTTCCTTTATATCTGGGCGGGTCCGCATCATCTACAATATACAGCTCTACCCGATTGGGCGCAAACATTGGGCATGGTATTCTCTATCATGTTATGGATGCCAAGTTGGGGTGGTATGATTAACGGTCTAATGACTTTGCAAGGCGCGTGGGATAAAATTCGTACCGATCCAATTATCAAAATGTTTGTTTTGTCACTCGCATTCTACGGCATGGGTACATTTGAAGGCCCGTTAATGGCCATCAAAGAAGTGAACTCTTTAAGCCATTATACTGATTGGACAATTGGTCATGTGCATAGTGCAGCCCTAGGCTGGAACGGCATGGTTACCTTTGCTATGATTTATTACATCGTACCAAAACTTTGGGGCAAAAAAGAAATTTACAGCCTTAAATGGGTCAACGCACATTTCTGGTTAGCCACAGTGGGTATTGTATTTTACATCAGCGCCATGTGGGTGTCTGGCATCATGCAAGGTGTTATGTGGAAAACATACAATGCAGCAGGCTTCCTAGAATATAGCTTTGCCGAAACGGTTGCAGCCATGTTCCCTTATTATGTCATACGGACAACAGGCGGTATTCTGTTCTTACTTGGTGCATGTTTGATGGCGTATAACGTCTATCGCACAATCACCATGACTGAGGATGAAGAAGCCAATATCGAAACCGTACCATCAACTACAGAAGCGGCATAAGCCTTCATCGGAGAATTAATATGTTTAAACATGAACTGATTGAAAAAAATGCCACACTTTTACTGGTCGGCTCACTATTAGTGGTCACCATTGGTGGTATCGTCGAGATAGCTCCCTTATTCTATCTCGAAAATACCATCGAAAAAGTTGAAGGTATGCGGCCATATACTCCGCTAGAATTAAAAGGGCGCGAAATTTATATGCGCGAAGGCTGTTACAATTGCCATAGCCAGATGATTCGCCCCTTGCGCGACGAAGTGGAACGTTATGGCCATTATAGTTTGGCTGCCGAAAGTATGTTCGATCATCCCTTCCAATGGGGTTCAAAACGTACAGGGCCAGATTTAGCACGTGTTGGTGGTCGCTATTCAGATGAATGGCATGTCGATCATCTTAAAGATCCAAAAGCATTGGTGCCCGAAACGGTAATGCCTAAATATGCTTTCTTATCTGAAGCGAAGCTCGATTATAAACTCATCGAAGCCACGCTCAAAACCAACCGTTGGGTGGGTGTGCCATATACTGATGAGCAAATCGCAAACGCCAAGCAAGATTTGGAAACTCAGGCCGAACTAGATGGTGATGAGATTGACGGCTTCGAAGAGCGTTACCAAAAAGCATCATCGCGTGTATGGGATGGCAATCCTAACATGATTTCCGAAATGGACGCATTGGTTGCCTATTTGCAAATGTTAGGCACATTGGTTGATTTCGATCTATATGACGCCAGCGCCAACAAGCGATAGGGAGATAGTTATGGACTATGAAACTTTTAGACAATTTGCCGATAGTTGGGGTTTAGCCTATCTAACCGCAGTGTTTGTTATCGTGGTGTTATTTGTATTTCGCCCAGGCTCAAAGGCCACATATGACGAATTAAGTAAAATTCCGCTAAAGGATGATGATAATGTCTAAGAAACCTGAAAATAAATATAAAGTTCAGGATGCCATTTTAGAGGTTCTGCCTGAACACGAAAAGTCTCAAGTGGAAGCTGGCGACCATTCAACCACAGGCCATGAGTGGGACGGTATTAAAGAATTTGATAAGCCCATTCCGCGTTGGTGGCTCTGGTCATATTATCTAAGTATAATATTTTCCATTGGTTATGTGATTGCTTACCCTGCCATTCCATTGGTCAACGACTATACCAAAGGTGTGCTCGGTTGGTCGAGCCGTATGGCGGTTGAAGAAACCATCAACGAAGCACGCTTGGCTCAATCTAAATATATTGATGCACTACAAACAGCGTCATTAGATGAAGTTACAGCCAATGAGGAGTTGATGACTTTTGCTGTTCAAGGTGGTAAATCGGCTTATGCAGTTAACTGTGTGCAATGTCATGGCAGTGGCGCAACAGGTTCAAAAGGCTATCCGAACTTAAATGATGATGAATGGTTATGGGGTGGTAAATTAGAAGATATTTACACAACCATCCAACATGGCATTCGTTTTAATGAAGATGACGATACACGCTTTAGTGAAATGCCTGCTTTCTTGACCGATGAGATTTTAGAAAAAGCCGACATCACTCAAGTCGCGCATTTTGTAAGATCACTTACGGGGTTAGATCATGATGCATCTGCTGCTGCTACTGGTGCAACCATTTTTGCTGACAATTGTGCAGCATGCCATGGTGATACAGGTCAAGGCGATCAGGAACAAGGCGCTCCAAACTTAACCGATGCCGTTTGGCTTTATGGTTCTGATTATGATTCCATCGTCAATACAATTTCGGCAAGTCGAAAAGGCGTTATGCCTGCATGGGCGCATCGTTTAGACGATACGGTCATCAAACAGCTTACAATGTTTATTCATTCTCGCGGTGGGGGGCAATAATTTAGTCAGCACCAATACTAAACATTGTCGCGCGAAACGACGGAGTGGTTTTAATCACTCCGTCACCCCCATTTAAGGTTCTCCATGGCAAATTTAATTGACAATTTAAAACATAAAGATGGCGAAGATGCCCATCCAATAGCTCCCGATGTTAAAGCTGTTAACGGTCCGCTTAATCGCGAATTATTTGAAGCCAAAAAGAAAATATATCCCAAACGTACAAGAGGCAATTTTCGCACATTCAAATGGGTGTCGATGATATTGCTATTGGGCTTCTATTATATAGGCCCTTGGATTAGATGGGACAGAGGACCAACATCACCTAACCAAGCCATATTAGTAGACTTTGAACATAGCCGCTTCTATTTCTTTTTCATCGAAATTTGGCCACAAGAATTATATTATATTGCAGGTTTGCTGATCATGTCAGCCTTTGCACTATTCTTAGTCACAGCCTCGGTTGGCCGCGCATGGTGCGGCTATGCATGCCCTCAAACTGTTTGGGTGGATTTGTTCATCAGTGTCGAACGGTGGATAGAAGGTGATCGCAATGCACGTATGCGGTTGGACAAAGCCTCATGGACATTCCGTAAATTCTACTTACGTTTCTTTAAGCATTCTATTTGGTTGTTTATCTCGGTTGCCACAGGCGGCGCGTGGATTTTCTACTTTATGGATGCCCCCACATTGTGGAACCAGCTCATTCATTTTGAAGCGGCTTTTGTGGCTTATGGCACCATATTATTCTTCACCATATTTACCTATATGTTTGGTGGTCATTTGCGTGAGCAAGTCTGCACCTATATGTGCCCATGGCCTCGTATTCAATCAGTAATGATGGATGTCGATAGCCTTGTGGTAACATATCACGATACACGCGGTGAACCGCGCATGAGTGTTAAAAAAGCCAAAAAAGCCGAAGCCGCAAATCAACCTGTTGGTGATTGTGTGGATTGCAATATGTGCGTGGTTGTATGCCCTATGGGCATCGACATTCGCGATGGCATTCAACTCGAATGTATCACTTGTGGCCTCTGTATAGATGCTTGCAACGATGTGATGAAAAAAGTCGGTAAACCACAAGGTCTGATTGCTTACGATACAATAAATAACGAAAATATTCGCAAATCCC
Source organism: Hyphomicrobiales bacterium (assembly GCA_051531935.1). GTDB lineage: Bacteria > Pseudomonadota > Alphaproteobacteria > Rhizobiales > OSC116 > OCS116. The sequence continues at coordinate 32,003 of JAOPTR010000009.1, read as the reverse complement.
AACCAGCCGCTGTGCATGCCGATGGCATCAGATGGCCGTGGCACAATTATAGAAATTATGTCTATTTAGGCCTGTTTATGGCTGTGGGTATTATCATGCTCTACAGCCTAGCCACAAGGGATCGTTTCGCCATCAGTGCATTGCACGATCGCAATCCGCTTTACGTGCAATTGGCCGATGGAACCATCCGCAATAGTTTCGAAATTAAGCTGTTAAATATGGAAGGCAAGACGCGACGTTTTGTCGTGTATACGGAAGGCTTAAACAATGCTACTATCACCACAAGTGATACGAAGGACAATCCTGCAGATGTTCTTTATCTGACCATCGGGCCAGACCGCGTAAAGTCTATTCGTGCATTTGTAAACCTACCTAAGGCCGATTTGCCAACAGGAAGCCAAACAGATTTCAAAATAATCGCCAAAGAAATAACCGGCGCAGAGCAAGATATTTATGATGCAAAATTCCACACCCCTAAGTGATGAAAATAAAAAACAATTCAAATTAACTGGCTGGCATTTTCTGTTTATGATGCTCGGGTTTTTTGCCACCATCATTATGGTCAACATTGTGTTTGTCACCAGCGCTCTAGATGCCTTTTCAGGCCTGGTGGTTAAAAATTCATATGTAGCAAGCCAGTTTTATAACGAGAAAATAGAGCAAGCCGAAAAGCAAAAATCACTTGGCTGGCAGTTAGATTTGCTGGTTAACGATCAAGGTGTAGATTTTATATTGTTAGATAAGCAAAACAAGCCGATCAGCAAAAAATTAGTCACCCTTAATTTGCTACCAAACCGTGATGCAAAAGGCGACATTCATCTCATCCTAAACGAGACTGAAGCGGGACATTATACTGCAAAATTGCCTGCAGATGCCAATACACCCAATGGCGTTTGGTGGTTGGAGCTAGATGTATTGCAAGGCGGCGAACTATTCTACCATTATGAAGAAGACCGCCACCTAACTTTTAAAAATAAATAAAGTAAGCTCATGCTCAGCTGTTGCCCTGTCGATTACGCCCTTAATGACATAACAGAAATGCGCCAATCTAAAGGTTTGGATTGGACTGGCGACCAAGTGGCTGATCCCAGCCCGTGGGTAAGCTATGATGACGAAGGTTTGGCGCAGCTCGATATCTTAGTGCCAGAAGTCTATTGTGCTGCTTGTATTGGTGCCATTGAAGGCAATTTCAAAAAACTAAAATCTGTCAAATATGCCCGCTTAAACCTAAGCCGCAAACGCCTCACCGTGCGGTGGGATGAAAGCCAGAATAGCGCCAAAGACATTATGGTGGTGCTAGAATGGCTTGGCTATCATGGCCAACCTTTTAACCGCGATGAATTTGCCAACATCAAAACCGATGCATATCAAAAAAAACTACTAACCTCATTGGGCGTAGCGGGTTTTGCGGCCTCTAATGTGATGTTGCTTTCAGTTTCAATATGGGCAGGTGCCGAAGAATCTACTCGTAATTTTTTCCATTGGATTTCGGCCTTCATTGCCATTCCTGCACTGGCTTATTGTGGGCAAATATTCTTTGCCTCGGCTTATAATGCGCTCAAACATAAACAGTTAAATATGGATGTGCCAATTAGCTTGGCGATTATTTTAGCCACCTATATAAGCATCAGTGAAACCATCATTGGTGGCGCACATGCCTATTTTGATGCCTCAATCACACTGGTGTTTTTCTTACTTGCAGGTCGATATTTAGACTTATCAATGCGCCAACGTGCCAGATCAGCAGCCGAACAATTAATGAGCATGTTAGCCACGGCAGCCACAATCATCTTGCCCAATGGCGACCGCCAAAGCATCAGGCTGTCAGACATAAAATTAGGCGATAAGATATTTGTCGCCATGGGTGAAAAAATCCCTGTAGATGGCCAAATTATTCAAGGTAAAAGTGATGTCGATAACGCATTTCTGACAGGCGAATCCATCCCCGAAACGGTCGATATTGGCGCTCAAATCCACGCAGGCGGTATAAACCTAACTGCAGCGCTAACATTAAGTGTCACCGCAATCGGCGAAGACACTCTGTTGGCCGATATCATCCGCCTGATGGAGGAAGCCGAGCGCACAGATGCAAAATATATTCGCCTTGCCGACCGCGTGGCGCAATTATACGCCCCCGCAGTGCATATATTGGCAGCCGTCACCCTCATTGGTTGGATGCTGCTTGGCAAAGGCTTTAACGACAGTTTGTTTATTGCCACTTCTGTGCTCATCATCACTTGCCCCTGCGCCTTGGGCTTGGCTGTGCCCGCCGTTCAGGTTGTGGCATCGGGCATATTATTGCGTTTAGGCATATTGTTAAAAGACGGCATTGCACTGGAAAAATTGGCCGATATTGATATGGTGATTTTCGATAAAACAGGCACATTAACTATGGGACAACCTAAGTTGATAAATGGTGCGGACATTAGCGATGAAGCCATGAAGGTCGCTGCATCAATCGCCATCAACAGCAAACATCCCTTGTCACAAGCCATCGTCAACGCTGCAACTCAACGCGGTTTAAAATATACCACAAATGATAATGTGACCGAAGAAATTGGCTGTGGCCTCTATGACGAAAAATCAAAAATTAAACTCGGCAAACAAGCCTATGCCGCCCCACAAATCCAATCAACCAATAATGAAAACTCCGAATTTTACCTTAGCGTTTTTAACCAAGACCCCATCCGCTTTATTTTCGAAGACAGCTTGCGCCCTGATGCCAAAAACACAGTTGAAAAATTTAAAAATTCGGGCATAGAAGTGGCGATACTCTCTGGCGATCGTGACGAAGCGGTTAAAAATATTGCTGATCAGTTGCAAATTAAAAACTGGCAAGCCAATTGTACACCGCAAGATAAATTATCGGTGGTGCAAAACAAACAACAGGTTGGCAAAAAAATCTTTGTCATCGGTGATGGCAGTAACGATGCCCCCGCACTAATCGCGGCTCATGTCTCAATGTCACCAGGCAGCGCGTCCGATGTTAGCCAGTTAAGTGCCGATCTTATTTTCCAAAGTCAAAGCCTCAGTGCGGCCTATAAAGTGTGGCAAGTCGCCAAATTTTCACGTGGCCTGATCAAGCAAAACATCACCCTAGCCATTGCCTATAATATCATAGCCGTGCCGATCGCTATTTTGGGCTTTGCAACACCGTTTGTGGCAGCCATTGCAATGTCATCATCGTCCATGATTGTGACACTAAACGCATTGCGTTTGCGGCTAAAAGAAAATACATTAAATTAATCAGATTAAAAGCAGCAAAAATGCCTGCAGGAACAGTAAAATGAGCGGACTCCTATTCCTTATCCCCATCGCCCTATTTTTAGGCGCCATCGGCCTAGCAGGCTTCCTATGGACATTGCGCAACGGCCAATATGACGACATAGAAGGCGCATCCGAACGTATTCTAGACGATACATACGACGATAAACCAAATGTCTGATTTAAGGAAATAAATCCTTGATGGCTAATTTTAAACCTAAACCCTTGTTTAATGTTGATCTTAACGGGTTGGAACTTTGTCCATTAATCAGGCGTTGTTTATAGCGGATGTAACTCGAGTGAAGAGGCGCATCCATACTAGCAATTGGCAATAAAAACAAAATTGGAAAATGTTTATAAACCGCAATGTTTGTTGTCTGAAACTTCAACGAAAACTCGCCTGCTTTGTGTGCGTATAAGGCCAACCGTTGCGCATCAATAAAAGGTTCCAACGGGTCAATGCCTGCATCCAATATACGTTTGTTTTCAGTCACGTTTCCAATCAAAATAATGGCATCAGAATTGGCAATTAACTGTGGTGCCTTAATGAGGCAATAACCATCAGTTCGCATGGATTGATATTGCAAATTGAAAGCATTCCAATCGGAAAAATTCATATTGAAATTGTCAGAGCCGGCAGAATTATTCACTTTGGGACATTGCTGGCGTTTCTCTAACCAATAAGCCTGCCCCATCAAGGAAGTATCAAGCTTTCCAATAGGCGAAGTGGCTTCAGACAATATCACTTTGGCAACTTGCTTATTCCACAATAGGCGAAAACAAACCTGTCCACACCGATTTTCAATATTTTTATTATTTGCAACAAGTGCGATGGTGCTGACGGTAGGTATTTTTGCCACCAAATCAGTGTCGTTAGCGATCAGTTGTTTAATTTCAGCATCAAATTTAAGGTTGATTAAGTTGGGGGGAATGGCAAGTAAAACGAGCGCTATGAGAATGCAGTAAAACCAATGAATTGGTTTAAAAAATAACACAAAAACCCGATAGACAAGCCATGCTATAAATCCAATGATAAAAAGCGCGGGTATTGGTAGAAATAAAAAATAAACCCCAAGCGCCAACAAGATACCGAATTTGCCAAAAACAAAAACTAATCCAGCCGTGATTCCCGTTAATAACGGGGTTAGGCTGATGACACTTAAACCCGCGAGTAATAGTAAAAACCTGTTTGGCGTTCTAAAATACTGCAGAATTTTCATTTTGTTGCTAGTAACCGTTCAACATGTGACACCAAATAAGTAACGCCCACAACGCCAATATAGGTGCTGTGTTCAAGTAGTTCTGCGCGGTCACCCACCACAATGTCAAACCCACAAAAGCCAATAAATGTCAGCATGGATATTTTTAGCGCTAAATCATAAAGCTCAATTTTTTTGGTTTTACTTTGTGCTTTGCTCTTAACCTGACACCACAGAAAAGCGCCAAAAATTAGAGAAACCATCACCTCCCAAATGCCCGCAAAACGTAATATCGGCCCGACAAAATCGGCAGATATTTGCACATTTGTTAAATAGGTTAAAAACTGCCATCCGCGGTCTTTACCATACCAAGTCAACATGCCCATATCAGTTTGATATAAAAATTTATCAAGGCCGTTAAACAGCCAAAATATCAGCCAGAATAGTGCAAAATATACGGTTAAATTGCTGTTTATTTGTTTGTTCATTTTGTTCTCGTTCATATTTATCAAAATCTTTTCAATATTTCCATCGCATTAGGCAGGTCTTCGGTCATAATTTCTTGGGCATGCTCAATAAATGGCAAGGCATTTTTACAATCTCTAATCAGCGCGCTATATTGGTTTTCACTCACACGGGCATTCAGCTTTTGCGCTTGCTCTGGCCTAAATACGGTTTCAATTTCATGTTGAGTTTCTAAAACCAAATCATTAAATTCATCTTGCTCAGCACCGCTTAATGTCTTGCATTTCCGTTGGTATATCCACGCTAAACGCGCTTGCATATAGCCCGCAAATATAAACGCTTGGTTTAGTTTTGGTTGCTGCGGGTGAGAAACTATCAATTCATCTTTTAAAGGCGAGGTCGAAATAAATCTCTTCATCATCAATTCAATTTCGATTATTTTATCTAAAGTATCGCCATCGCAATTTTGCCCTGCATCCGTATCGGCTTTAGCAATGCTTTCTTGGTTTTTCAGGATGAATTTATAGTCTGATTTATGTTCAAAGTTCACAATGCGTTCGGCCATTAATTGCTCTTGGGTAAAACTCATATGATCTTGCGGCGAAAGCAGCGGGCAGAATTTTAGCAAAGCAACGCCATAAGCTACCTTTTTAACATTTTTAATAATTTCGGGTTGAATTTTATAAGCCGCAAACGCAGTGGTGCTTTGGCTAAATATTATCACCAAAACCACAGTCAATTTTATTGCGCTTATTTTTTTCAATTTCTGTCTCGCCATATAGTCATTAATCATTAGACAAAAGAATATAGAAGCAAACTATACCAATGGTTAACCTTATTTAAATTTAGCAATACTTGGCAAAGTTTTAAACAGACTCGGGCGCTAGAAGTCGCCCTTTCAACAAATGTCCCCCATTGTGCTGTCAAAAGTCTGTAATCACGACGTTATCACGTTTTTGTGATAATGACAGCAAAAAACACCAAATACTTAGGAATGGTGAACTATTTTGCAGTTCAAAATGCTGCTTATTCACTTGCATCTGTCAAATTATCGCCCATTATACTTACAGGTTTAGATATTTACGGGGCAAAACCAATGGAACTCAAATGGCTAGAAGACTTTTTAAGTTTGGCTGAAACAGGCAATTTTTCAAAGTCCGCTGAAATAAGACATGTCACACAGCCCGCATTTTCACGCCGCATAAAATCACTAGAACATTGGATAGGCACCGACCTTGTCGATCGTAACAATTTCCCCATCACAATGACCCCTGCAGGACGTGCGTTTAGAGGCACCGCCGAAGAAATTTTGCGCCTACTTTATAGCACCAAAGATGAGATAAAAAACGGCCATCGTGCGCATAAATCCAACCTCAACATTGCCGCTTTACATTCGCTAGCCATCTGTTTTTTCCCAAAATGGCTGACCGAAATTAAACCACACCTGGGTGACATTAGCATCAAAATCAACGCCAGAGACTTGGCCGAATGTATGCAGGCATTAACCGAAGGCAGTAGCGATTTCTTTTTGGCATTCGGCCATCCTAAAGTGCCAGTGTTGCTAGATAGCAGCACTTATCCATACATTATATTGTCGCAAGACCGCCTGGTGCCAGTGTCTAAGCTTAATGATAAAGGCAAGCCCATGCACAAATGGCCAGGCACAGCCAAAAAACCCGCTACTTTATTGGCCTATACACCAGGCAGCATGTTGGCAAAAATTGTCGAGCAAGTTTGGCATGTTAATGAAATGCCCGAATATAACATTGTCTACGAAAACTCAATGGCCGAAGCCCTTAAAGGCATGGTCGAGGAAGGCCACGGCATTGCATGGCTGCCATTGTCCAACATTCAGAGCGAGCTAGAAAGCGGCAAGCTAGGCTTAGCAATTGATGTCAATAAACCCAAAAATAAAACATGGGAAACAGAGTTAGAAATCAGGCTCTACAGGCTCAAAAACCATAACCGCGATGCTGTAGAGAATTTATGGGAAATTGCATCAGAAAAATCACCTTAAGGCATTCACTAGTGGCGCTGTCTACCAAGTTAATTAGGGTAATAAGCAATGCCAAAAAAAATAAACCGCGCCAAACATTCTATTTGAATGCATTGGAGCGGTTAAAGGGCCAACCTAAAGGAAGGATATGTACTTTATCTAAACACTATCAAACAAAAGCTTGATTTTCACTTATAACAAAAATTGGGCGTATGTTATAATATCAGATCTAAATTGGGCGTGTGCTAAAAGCACTCTGATAGAAAACGTGTCCAATAAAGTGCACACCATCTTTATAAAACATTTTCCAACCAATTCAATACCTATAGAAACCTTTTGTCCTATTGGTATTATCTTCAAGTATGTATAAACCAAAATAGAAGTTCCAATATTTGTATAACACATTGTTTTAATTAAAATATATTACAATGTCCACAGGATAATACCACCCTAGCAATGGTATCACATTGGTATTGATTTTTATCAAAAAATAAGATATGAATGTTGAAATAAGTAGACTATACGCGCAAATTGGTACATATGGTCTTTAGCAGTTTAATTTCTATAGGCTCATCCCATGGGTCAATACTAGGATGCCCGACATGGCGAAATCTGAAAACTCGGTATTTTCTAACTTCTATTTAAATGAAGGCAGCCCCACGCCGCTTTACCGTCAATTGCAACAATTGATAAAAGAAGCCATGGAGCTAGGCACCATTGTGGTTGATGATGCGATACCCGCAGAGCGCGATATTGCAGCCGATCTAGGCATTTCCCGCGTGACAGTACGTAAAGCAGTGCGTGAGTTGGTAGATGAAGGCCTGTTGGTGCAACGACAAGGCGCTGGTACCTTTGTTAAAGGCCGTATGGAACAACCAATGTCTAAGCTTACGGGCTTTACCGAAGAAATGGCCAAACGCGGTATGACACCAGGCGTAAAATGGCTCGATCGCTCAATCGGCGTGGCAAGCCCCGAAGAGGCGATGGCGCTCAACATTTCACCAGGAACCGAAGTTTCTCGTTTAGCCCGCATTCGTTATGGTGCCGAAAAACCAGTGGCCATTGAATATACAACAGTGCCACGTATTTTTTTACCGTCGCCAGATTTGGTGAGCCTGTCATTATATGATGTGTTAACCTCCACAAACCATCGCCCATATCGGGCATTGCAACGTTTGCGTGCCGAGCTATTTAGTGTCGAAATGGCCGAGCTGCTAAATTTAGAACAAAATAGTGTGGCACTATATATGGAACGCCGCTCTTATTTAAAAGATGGCCGTGCGGTCGAGTTTACAAGGTCGTTTTATCGTGGTGATAGTTATGATTTTGTAACAGAGCTACAATTGGATTCAAAAATCAGCCGATTTATGACCAATTAATTTTAAAAAGTTGAATCAAGGGTATCAATTATGTATGCCTTTAAAATGCAAAACTAGAATAATTCATGAAAAGGAATTAAAATGGGTACGAATTCTCTAAAACCAGGCGTTGTAACAGGTAAAGCATATTTCGAACTAGTTGATGCTTGTAAATCTGGCGGCTACGCATTACCTGCGGTTAACATTACCAGCACAAGCACAGCCAATGCTGCTCTAGAAGCTGCTGCAAATGCAGGTTCAGATATCATCATTCAAATGTCTAATGGCGGCGCTGCATTCTGGGGTGGTCCATCATTGGCCGACTCGCATACTGCACGTGTAAAAGGTGGCGTTGCTGCTTGTCATCACATTCATCTAATGGCCGAACATTATGGTGTGGCTGTTGTATTGCATACCGATCATGCAAACCGCAAATTCCTACCTTGGATTGACGGACTTCTAGATTTTGGTGAAGCTTATTACAAAACTCACGGTCACCCGCTTTTCTCAAGCCACATGCTTGACCTTTCAGAAGAAGACCTAACTGACAATATCGAAACATCAGCCCGCTATTTAGAGCGTATGGCTAAAATCGACATGAGTGTTGAAATTGAATTAGGCATCACTGGTGGTGAAGAAGATGGCGTTGGTCATGATCTTGAAGAAGGTGCAAATACTGACCATCTTTACACACAACCAGAAGATGTTTTGGCAGCTTACGACCTGCTAAACCCAATTGGTCATTTCTCTGTAGCTGCAAGCTTCGGTAATGTGCATGGTGTATACAAACCGGGTAACGTAGAGCTTCGTCCAGAAATTCTTAAAAACTCTCAGTCACTCGTTCAAAAAACACATAGCTTAGCTGATAACCCACTACATTTGGTTTTCCATGGTGGTTCTGGTTCAGAAAAAGCAAAAATTGCCGAAGCACTTGGCTATGGTGTGTTTAAAATGAACATTGATACTGATACACAATATGCTTATGCCAAACCAATTGGCGATTATGTAGATGCACATTCAATTGCATTTAAACATCAAATCGACCCTAATGATGGCACACCATATAAGAAATTTTATGACCCACGTAAATGGGTTCGTGCTTGTGAAGTTGGTTTTGCTGAACGCATGGTTGAAGCGTTTAAAGATCTTGAATCATACGGCAAATCAATCGCTAAGTAAGCAGCGAAAACACATTAAGGCTGTGGGCATATTGCCCACAGCACCCAAATTTTTAGTTGAATAATAAGAGTGGATGTTTACATGAAAGCCATAACCATCGGTGGTGCAACAAACGATTTTATCGCGATCATTGAAGATGAATTCATCGAGCGTATGACCATGCATAATGCAACCTCTTCTTACCTGTTATTCGAAGAAGGCCACAAAGTCGAAGCCAAAAGTATTGATGCTTTTGTCGGCGGTGGTGCAGCCAATGCAGCCGTTTCAATGGCAAAATTAGGCTTTGAAACCTCATCAATTGTTAAAATTGGTAACGACCATGCAGGGCGCAATGTATTGCGCGTATTTGAAAATGAAGGCGTAAATGCTAATCATGTAATCACCACCGAAAACGACGCCACTGGCCGCTCTATCATGGTGTCTTCACATGTTAAAAACCCAACAATTTTTGTAGCACGTGGTGCCAATACCCGCTTAAGCGTTAGCGAAATCAACGCCGATCAATTTACTGATATGGACTTGGTCTATATCACAGGCCTATCAGGCGATAGTAGCGCGGCATTCCCGCACATCGTTAACTTGGCTAAAAAATCGGGCGCCAAAGTGGCCGCCAACCCTGGCATTCGCCAATTGTCTTCACGCAGTCAAGATTTTTATAAAAGCCTAGAGCTTATCGACATTCTATCATTGAACGCCGAGGAAACCGCAAAATTAGTGCCGCTGATTATGAAGGACGCACAAAAAGCCAAACTTGTAAATACCAGCGCTATCGACGACCCTGAAAACACACCAGATTTAATTGCCAATGGCTTATCTTCTGGTGGCTTCGAAATGTCATTAGGTGATTTTTTCGCCACCATCATTAATTTGGGCATAGAGATTTTTGTGCTCACCAATGGCAAAGAAGGCGCTTATATTGGCGATAAGGATGGCGTATATTTCTGTAAATCCCGTAAGGTAGAAGTGAAAGGCACAGCCGGCGCTGGCGATGCTTTCTTCTCGACCTTCGCATCATTATTTGTAGATGGCGCATCCATTCCAGATGCAGTGCATGCCGCAACTTTAAACTCTGCCGCTGTTGTGGGGCAAATTGATACCCAATCAGGTTTGTTAAAACGCTCTAAGCTTAAAAAACAACTCAAAGATTTCGATGATAGCCATTGCGTATCATATAAATTCGAACAAAGTTAATTGATTATTGCTGCCATTGTTTTAACAAGCAGGGCAGCAATTATTGCACAAATTAAAAAGGCCGATTAAAGCAATTCACTTGCTCTAATCGGCCTTTTTTAAAAGTCATGTTTGCTATTAAGCAGCATCGCTGGCTTCTGCACTTTGGTGCAATGTGTCGATCACTTCTGTCATTCTGTCGCCCAGCTCGCCAATTTGGCCAGATGTTTTCTCGGCTTCAGATGAAACAGTAGCAGAAATATCACCCACAGCCCCAGTCTGATCAGATACCGATTGCAGAATTTGGGTAAATTCGTCAGTGCTATGAGCTGCCTCATGCACATTACGGCTAATTTCTGCTGTCGCCGAGCTTTGTTGCTCAACCGCCAGTTGAATTTGGCTGGTAATTTCACCCATATCTTGCACCGTGCTGCTAATACCTGCAATCGCGGTTACTGTGCTATTCGTTACACTCTGAATGGTATTAATTTGGCTAGAAATTTCGACTGTCGCATTGGCTGTTTGGTTGGCAAGGTTTTTCACTTCCGATGCCACAACAGCAAAACCTTTACCTGCATCACCCGCTCTAGCGGCCTCAATTGTCGCATTAAGCGCCAATAGGTTGGTTTGTTCTGCAATGTCAGAGATTAGCTTCACAACATCACCAATCGCTTGTGCCGAGCTTGCAAGTGTTTTAACAGTCTCGTTGGTTTCTTGCGACTGAGACACCGCATTTTGGCTAATTTTAGTCGATCTTTCAACCTGTTCAGCCACTTCGTTAAGTGAGCAAGAAAGCTCTTCAGAAGCCGATGCAATCATGTTGATCTGGCTCGAGATGTTCGTGGCATTTTCATTAGCGTTGGTCGTGTGTTCAACCAAGGTTTCAATCACATCATCCAAGCGGGTCGATTCAGTGCTCATGGTTTGAGTTTGCTCACCCACATTACTCACTACCGATTGCACTTGAGTTTCAAGTGATCCAGCAATGGTGTTTAATTCTTCGCTTCTTTCATGCGCAGATTTTTTTCTGTTTACATGTTCTTGTTGTTTTAAGCGGTCAACTTCAGCGTTATTCATATCAAAAATTTCTAACGCACGGGCCAGATCACCCACTTCATCTTTTTGACTTGTCGCAGGAATATCCAAACCAATTTCACCCTTTGAAGATCTATCCATAAGGCTCACCATGGTGGAGAGTGGTTTCGAAATTGAGCGGCTAATAATCAAACCAAATGTAAGAATAAGCAAAGCAATTGTGCCCACACCGACGAGGGTGATTGTCGTCAATTGTTCTGTGCTTTCTAGTCTATCTTGAGCTACTTTTTCTAGTTCAATATCTGCAGCAACATGCAGGTCAAAAAACTTAGGAGCCAATTCAGCAAAAGCTTTGTCAAACTTTTTAACCGCAGCATCCAAAATCTTAATTTCCTTACCATAAGCTTTTAGCGCAGCGTTATAATCTTTCACTGTTTTGCTAATTTCAGCAATAAGATCTTTATCCAAATCACCCTTTTTAAGTTCCATGATAAGTTGGTTCTTAGTTGCGGAATGTTTGCTTAATAAACGTTTCTTATGTGTGCCTAAAAAATCACCTTCATAACGGCGCATCAGGTTTAATTTAGATTCAACAACTGGTAATCCATTAATTTTAAGCAACTTTGCTTCGCTTTTTAGCGCAAGTTTATGGAAAACTTTATGCATGCCAAATTTTTCAGTAAAACCAATTTTTTCTTGCACGGCAACAAGGTCCGTAAAGTCAATTTTAAGTGCTTGTGCACCCACAACCAATGCGTCAATTTGTGGGCTTACTTTATCAGCACCAACCAACCGCTTCATAAACCCAAGCGACTTAATTAGTTTGTCTAATGAACCACTTACTTCTTCTGCAAATTCAATATCTTTTTGGATGAAAAAGTCTTTAGTTTGGTTCGAGAATTTCAGGAAATCTTTTTCAAAATTAAGTGACTGAACACCAAGCGAAGCCACTTGGCTTTCTTGTTCCAAATATCCATCGCTTTTAATTTTTTGGTAATAAGCAAGGCCAGAAATCGAGGCCATTGCGATGATTGCCAGCACAACCAACGTGTTTATTCTGGTTGCAATCTTAAAGGAAGAAAACAAAGCAGGTTTATTTGAAAAGCTTTTCGTTCGGTTTTTTTTCTTTACGTTCAGAATATTTTTTAACTTGGCTATGACGCCATTTATCATGTTTGATGGGTTCGTCGACATGTACTAATCCCCGAGGCAAGGTTGAAAATTACTAAATTACTATATGAACTTTGGTATAATAAGGTTAATTAATCGCTACTAATTTACATAAAATCCCAAATAAATAAGGCGCAGCCTACATAAAATGCAAACTGCGCCCTAATCGGTGCTTAGTTTTGTTAGGCTGCGGTTGCGCTTTCTTGTAAACTATCAATCACGCCAGTCATTCTGTCGCCCAGCTCGCCAATTTGGCCAGATGTTTTCTCCGCTTCAGATGAAACCGTCGTGGAAATATCGCCCACTGCGCTGGTTTGGTCAGAGACCGATTGCAGAATTTGGGTAAACTCGTCAGTGCTATGAGCTGCTTCATGTACATTACGGCTAATTTCTGCTGTTGCCGAGCTTTGTTGCTCCACCGCCAGTTGGATTTGGCTGGTAATCTCGCCCATATCCTGAACCGTGCTACTAATGCCAGCAATCGCGGTCACCGTACTATTTGTTACACTCTGAATGGTATTAATTTGGCTAGAAATTTCCACCGTCGCATTGGCCGTTTGGCTAGCAAGGTTTTTCACTTCCGATGCCACAACAGCAAAACCTCTGCCTGCATCACCCGCTCTAGCGGCTTCAATTGTTGCATTAAGCGCCAATAGGTTGGTTTGCTCCGCAATGTCAGAGATTAGCTTCACAACATCACCAATGGCTTGTGCCGAGCTTGCTAGTGTTTTTACAGTCTCGTTAGTTTCTTGCGATTGATCAACCGCAGCTTTGCTAATTTTAGTTGATCTTTCAACCTGCTCAGCCACTTCGTTTAGCGAGCAAGAAAGCTCTTCAGAAGCCGATGCAATCATGTTGATTTGGCTCGAGATGTTCGTGGCATTTTCATTCGCATTGGTCGTGTGTTCAACCAAAGTTTCAATCACATCATCCAAGCGGGTCGATTCAGTGCTCATGGTTTGAGATTGTTTACTTACATTACTCACTACTGATTGCACTTGAGTTTCAAGCGATCCTGCAATGGTATTTAATTCTTCGCTTCTCTCTTGCGAGGCTTTTTCTCTGTTCACTTGCTCTTGTTGTTTCAAACGATCAACTTCGGCATTGTTTTCGTCGAACACTTCAAGCGCTCGTGCCAAGTCGCCCACTTCATCTTTTTGTTGGGTCGCTGGTATTTTAAGGCCAATTTCACCCTTTGCCGAGCGTTCCATCAATGTCACCATTGTCGATAACGGGCGTGAAATAGAGCGGCTAATCACCATGCCGAACAATAATATGATGAAAGCAATAATGCCAATAGCGGTCCAAGTTAATGTGGTAAGTTGCTCATTACTTTGTTCAGCCATCGCACTAACACGTTCAAGCTCTATATCAGCAGCAATGCGCAATTCTGTAAAGTTTGGAGACAATGTTGCAAATTCGACGTTAAATTTGTTTAGCGATTCAGCCAGTATATCGGCTTCTTTGGCATAATTTCTAAAGCCCTTAACATATTCGTTAAGCGGTGTTTTTAAGCTCGCACGTTGTTCTTTGTCCAACCCACGAGAATAGAAAAAGCCAGAAATAATTGATTTTGCACCCACTACTTTACCAATATTCTTGGTGATGCCTGTTTTCAAATAAGCCGCTTCATAACGGCGCATTTTACTCAGTTCAACTTGCATTTTAGGCAGGTTACCAATTTTAGTGATTGCCACTTCAAATTTTTCACCAGCTGTATGGAATAATTTATGTAAGCCTGATTTTTCACTAAAGCCAAGTAATTCTTGTTGCGCGACCAGTTCAGCGAAAATCATATCAAGCGCTTGGCCATTGCTGATTATGGCATTAATTTGGGCGTCAATAGACTCAGCACCGGGTAGGCGCTTCATCGCGTTTAGCGATTTTATAAGTTTGGCTAAAGAGCTTTTAACATCTGTTGCAAATTCAATGTCTTTTTTGGCAAAAAATTCTTGCGTTTGTAGCGAAAATTTCAAAAAGTCTTTTTCTAGATTAATCGCTTGCGTTCCAAGTGAGCTCACTTGTTGTTCCATCGCATAATAGCTATGAATTTCGGTTTTTTGGTAATAACTAAGAGCAGATAATGCGCCCATGGCCAAAATAGCCATCACCACCAAACTGTTAATTCTAGTGGCAATTTTAAATGATGAGAATAACGCTGATTTGCCTTTCGCCTTAGGACGGCCAACAGTTTTGGCGCTGTTCTTAGGTGAATTTGGTTTGCGTTTAAATTGCGCAAAAACGGCAGACAGTGCCGCTAGATGTTTATTTGACATGATTAATCCTGGGGGATAGGTTTAAATCTATTTACTGATACTTACTTTACAGTGAATCAATAAAGTTAATTAAACACTACTATAGGTGTATAAAATCACGGAAACATCTAGAAACTATACTAAAGTATTGTACTTTATGTACTATTTTGGGGCACGTTTAGAAAGAATTCGTTGCAAAGTTCGTCGATGCATATTCAAACGCCGCGCAGTTTCCGAAACATTACGGTTGCATAATTCATAAACACGCTGAATATGCTCCCAACGCACCCGGTCTGCACTCATTGGGTTAATGGGCGCATCGGCATTTGCGCCAGGCAAAGCCATTAATGCGGCAAATACTTCGTCAGCATCGGCAGGTTTAGCTAAATAATCAATCGCACCTAGCTTAACCGCGCTCACAGCAGTGGTTAAATTACCATATCCAGTGAGCATTATGGTTTTGCTTTCTGGGCGGATCTCTTTTAATTCGGCAATCACATCTAGGCCATTGCCGTCGCCCAAGCGCATGTCCACCACGGCGAATGCAGGTGGCGCAAGCTTAATCAATGCCATTGCAGCTTCGACAGAATCTGCGGTTTGGGTTTCAAATCCTCTGGTTTGCATGGCGCGCGCAAAGCGGTTTAAAAACGGCAAATCATCATCAACCAATAAGAGGCTTTTGTCGTCCAATTCTTCGAGTGATTTTATCAAAATAGTTTCCTGCCTTATTCAATGTATGCTCAACGGTCAAAAGTCTCTAACTCGCATCATATAATTTAATCTCTAGTCTTCAAGACCAATTTTTTCAAAATCTGCGCGTCGCCACTTTAAATTAATGTGTGCGCCGCCAATATCTGGAAATTTTTGCTGGAAAGCCAGCATTTCTTTATGAGATTTTTGGTTGCCAATAATCATGTGTGCGCCACTTCTTTCTAGCACAGTTTTCGCAATAAAAAACCCCAGTCCCATGCCATGATGTTCGCCAGTCTCTAAGCTCTCTTCTGTCGCCACACGGCTCGATACAAAAGGCTCGCCGAGTTTTTCTAAAATATCAGCCGAGAACCCATCGCCATCATCGGCAATATGAATTTTTACAAATGTACCCGACCAATCAAGTGCAATCACTACTTTTTCATTCGCAAATTCTGCCGCATTGTTAACCAGATTACCCAAAGCGTATAAAAAAGCGGGGTTGCGGTGTAATATTGGTGTGGGGCTATCACCTTCTGCATGTTCAAAAACTTTAATGTCGATATCAGCCATACGATGTGGCGAAACCAAATCATCCATCATTTCAGTAATTGGAAATTCTAAAAAATCATCAGTCTGTTCAGTCTTACGGGCTTGTAATTCCCTTAATATAGAGCGGCATCTGGTGGCTTGTTCAGCAAGTAATTCGAGGTCTTCATGATATTCTGGTTGGCTCTTCAATTCTAGTTTTAGCTCTTTGGCTACTAATGTAATGGTTGAAAGCGGTGTGCCCAAGTCATGTGCAGCGGCGGCTGCCAAACCATCCAGAGCCGATAATTTCTGCTCACGTTCCAACATAAGCTCCGTTGCACTTAGCGCGGCAAACATAGCATAGGACTCAACCGATATACGCCGAATATAAATGGTTAAAAACAACATCACTAAAATGAGCGAGGTCCACAAACCAATAAGGTAGGAAATGGGAATGTTAAAAGTCTCGCCCTCTTTCCATGGCAATGGCTCATGGTAAAAACCCAAAAATGTAATCAAAACCAAAGCCAAAACAGCCAGTAAGATGGTGTCTTTGTTGCGTAAAATGGTTGCCGATACACAAACAGGCACAATAAACAAAAATACAAATGGGTTTTCAAGCCCGCCAGTGAAGTAAAAAATTGTGGCAAGTTGCAGCAAATCATAACTAAATAATATGGTGGCATAGCCTCCCAGCAAACGTTTATTCTGTGGAAATAATATCGCCAACGTAACGTTTAGGTTCGCCGAAAGAATAATCGGCACAAAACACCATATTAATGGCAATTTAAAGCCCAAAACAAAATGCACAAATAAAACGGCACAGCTTTGGCCAACCACGGCTAGCCATCTTAAAATAATTGAAGTTTGCAACCGCAGATGGCGGTCTTGTTGCGCAATTTGAAACTTCGGTGTAACCGCTTTTTCAGCGTTAAATTGCAGCCAATTCATGGATAACATATTCATTCCTAAGTTGAATGATTGCAGATTGTATCAAGGTAAAGTTTTTTTCAAGTCAAATTATGCGTAATTTCAATTATGTAGGTGTGGATGCCCAGTAAATTTATCGTCATGCGACAGGCTGTCACCTTGTCTAATTTTTTTTACAATGATATATCTTGAGTAACATTAAAAAGGTCTCATTATGTCTCGTACTAAACTTATTTCCGGTTTGCTTATTATTGTGATGCTTCTTGCAGGCGCATTTCTGTATATTTATCAAACTCAACCTGCAGCTTATCAAGCCAGCACCACTTCAGCACTAATCGGTGGCGATTTTGATTTGATAGACCATGATGGCAAAGCTGTAACTCAAGACGATTATAAAGGCATTAAAAAACTAGTGTTTTTTGGCTTCACCAATTGCCCCGCTGTTTGCCCAACCGAATTATACAATATCGCATCGGTATTAGATGAACTGGGTGCCGACAAAGCTAAAAATTTACAAGTGTTATTTATATCTATTGACCCAGAACAAGATACCCCCGAATTGATGAAAGAATATGTAACCGCATTTCATGATGATTTTATCGGCCTCACAGGCAGTGTTGAGCAAATCGCCAAAGCCGCCAAAGCTTACCGGATATATTATGCCAAAATCCCCGAGGAAGACAGCGAAATTGGCTACACTATGGATCACAGTGCCTATACATATTTAATGGATGAAGATAATAAATATCTAACCCATTTAGCGCCCAATAGTGAAATTGAAGATATGGTGAAACAAATAAGACAGCATCTGTGATTAATTTACCGAGCCTCTTAAATCTCAATAAAAAACCTACAAGCCGTGCCGTCACCGAAATAATTTTGGATGATGAGCACGGCAAAATCACTGTGTTATTGAGCCGCAATAAACGCTCTAAACGCATGACCTTACGCCAAAACCTCGGCGGTGGAAACTTTAAGCTCACCATGCCATTGCGCGGCACCATTGCCCAAGCACGCGCATTTTGCCAAGAAAACTTGTCATGGATGCAAAAACACAGCAACGCCATGCAAGATGCCACCCAATTTAAGCATGGTCACAGCATTCCTTTACGCGGCAAGCAAATAAAACTAGTTTTTATCGACCAATTACGCGGCCAAATTAAACGCATAGATGACGAATTACACGTTCCTGGCGGTGCAGATTATGCACCACGGCGCTTGGTCAATTGGCTAAAAGCTGAGGCCAAAAAAGATATCCTCATCGGCATAACCAAATACCAACCATTGCTAGAGGTCAAGCATAGCAAATTGACCATCCGCGATACCAAAAGCCGTTGGGGTTCTTGCTCTTCCTCAAAAGCCCTTTCATTCTCTTGGCGCTTGGTTATGGCGCCAGAAGATGTGTTAGATTATGTGGTCGCGCACGAGTTGGCTCACATTTTAGAAATGAATCACAGCCCCAAATTTTGGGCGCATGTTACTAAAGTATGCCCACATATGAAATCAAGCCAAAATTGGCTCAAAACAAATGGTGGTCAGTTACACCAAATTCGTGTTAAGTAGCCATAAATCATCTTAAAAAAGCGAATTGTTTTGAACCAAAAACCAAACCTAATCCCAATATTACCAATGTGGGGAATGACCTTATTACTGGCAACCATCACCGCCATCCAACCTTTATCAACCGACATGTATTTGCCATCACTGCTCAGCATTGGCGCTTATTTTCAAACCAGCATGTCCATGGTTCAGTTCACGCTCACAGCCTTTATGGTCGGGTTTGGTACGGGTCAAATTTTCTACGGCCCCTTTGCCGATAAATATGGCCGCAGACCTGTCTTATTGGTCAGTTTAGCCATCTATACTATTGGCACAATTATCTGTATTTTTGCTCCCAACATTGAGATGCTTATTTTGGGGCGTTTTTTACAAGCCTTTGGCGGGTGTGGCCCCGTGGTTCTAAGTCGTGCCATTGTACGCGATATGCTTAAAGGTGCCGAGGCAGGCAAAATGTTGTCTTCAATGGGCTTTATTATGGGTTTTGTGCCACTCATTGCGCCCGTCATTGGTGGCTTTGTCGAAACATATTTTGGCTGGCGCGGGCATTTCTATATTTTCTTCGTCGCAGGTAGTATGATTGCGGCTCTAATTTTCTTTCTATTGCCCGAAACACTCAAACAACGTGCCGATGCCAAACTCACGCCCACTACATTTGTAAAAATTTACGATGGCCTATTGGCGAGTAAAATATTCAGGTTTTTCGCCATGCGCATTGCCTTTGCCTATGGCGGCTTGTTTGCCTTCATCACGGGCTCATCATATTACATTCAAACACGCTTTGATTTACCACCCAAAATTTTTGGTTTTGCGTTTTCATTTGCGGTGTTGGGCTATTTAACAGGCACATTGCTTAGCGCGCGCTACGGCACAAAACTGGGCGTTTATAAAATAATTTTTGTCGGCGCAATTTTCCAACTTGTTGGTGGCCTTGGTATGATAGCTCTACATCTTATAGGGGTGTTTCATGTCGCGCAAATCATAGTGCCAATGTTTCTATACCTGCTTGGCAACGGCATTGTTATGCCACAATCACAAGCAGGCAGCATGTCCGATTTTCCACATAAAGCAGGCGCGGCATCATCATTAGCAGGCGTGATGCAAGTTGTGGCAGCGGCATTTGTCGGCACACTTGTCGGTAGTTTTATTGAAACCTATATCATCATATTACCGCTTATGGTGGCAATCGTAGCTTCATTAAACTTCTTCGCTAGTTTCACACATCGCAATTTAAAATTAAGCGATTCATAGCGCTATTGAGTTTCTATATGCGCCTCCAACTGGCTAATATATTTATTCATGCTGCTATAATGGCCCATGATGAATTTAGAAACAAACCGAAATAATATATTATAAACCTCACCATTTTCAGTGATGGTGAGCTTGGTTTTTGCGCCCTCAGTTTCGAGTGCAAAAGTCCATGTGCCGCCAAAATCTGTGCGGTCACCAACAATTTTCCGCACTAGTTTTATGCCCTCAATTTGGGAAACAGTTTCAAAATCGAAAGATTCACTCTCATTTTCAAACTCCTGCCAAATTTCGGTGCCATTTGCGGCGGTAACTCGCTCGACTTTTAACAATTCCTTCCGCCATTTTGGCATATCACTATAATTCGTTATCAGCTCCCAAACCCGTGCCATATCCGCATTTAATATAACATCGCGTGATGCAACATGTTTTACGGGCAATGCAGCGCCCATCACTAAAATAATGCCAACCAAAATGGCAATAATGCCAAGTCCATAATATAAATAAGCCATGCTTTTCCTTTAAGTTGCCTATATTATAGGGCTAAAATCACCAAATGAAATAACATTTAGGCTAACCGAATGAAAAACACTGTGCTTCAAATTCAAACACTCTATCCGCGTATTTACATGGCTTGTCATGTCGAGCACGTAAAGCGACGCTCATCCGCACAAAGTATTTCAGCGCGCGATGCTTCCATATTGGCACATTTATCTACGCCCTATTTCCAGTCACCTAAAAATCTTGCGGCGCATATGAATATAGCGGCTTCCACCATGTCCGAGGCTTTGCACCATTTGGTTTCATTGGGTTATGCAAGCTTCAAGACCGATCAGATAGACGCCCGCCAAACCATTTTCTCTATCACCCCAAAAGGTAATGATGCGATTGTCGAAAATTCGGTATTGGATGCAGATAAAATCACTCAATTGCTAGGCACAATGTCCAGTGACGAGCAAAGTAAAGTGGTCGAAGGGCTTAAGTTACTCGCCAATGCCGCCATCAATCTCAATTCATCAAAATAATTTATTAGACAGCGCACCAAGACAAATATACAGATGTTTTAAAGTCAGAATATTGTAGGGTGGCGTTTTATGAATAACCGAGTTTTAAATTATATTGCGTTGCATTTTGCTATTTTTGCATGGGGTGCATCGGGCGTAACCGCCAATTTAATGTCACTGCCTGCGGCGGGTATAACTGTGTATCGCTCAGCCATCGCATTTGCTATTTTATGGGCAGTAAATCAATTTTTCAAATCAACCGAAAAACTCTCTACGCGTGAGAAATTACACCTCATATTTACAGGTATGATTTTAGGTGTACATTGGTGGTGCTTTTTTGCGGCTATAAAATATTCAACAGTATCAATTGCATTGGTTTGCATTGCATCAGGGCCTATATTCATTGCGGTTTTGCAACCCATTGTCGAGCGGACACGCATTAAGGCAGCACAGCTCATTTTGGGCAGTGCCTCAGTGGTGGCTCTGGCTATTATTTTCAAATTCGAAAGCAGTTATCAATTGGGCATCATTATTGGCCTAATCGCGGGTTTGTTAGATGCGATTTATACGCTGTTTACCAGCCGCACCAATCAAAAAGTCAACGCCAGTGTCACCGCGCAATATCAACTTTTTGGTGCTGCCGCCATTATTTTTGTGGCTTATGTCTTCATCGAGCCAGATTGGCAGTGGTTAACATTAAATACCACAGCAGATATATGGGGCGTGTTGTTTTTGGGTGTTATTTGTAGCGCCCTAGCAATGGTGCTTTATGTGCAAGCCATTAAAGTGCTTTCGGCTTTTACGGCTATTTTGTCGTTAAATCTAGAGGCTGTGTATGGCATTGTGCTCGCGCTCATCATTTTTGGCGAAAAAGAATATATGTCCGCAGGTCTATATTTTGGTGGAGCATTGCTCATTTGTTGCGTCATTGCCGATGGATTTTTAAGCCGTACAAAACAAACCACCTAAGAGGTGTTATTTGAGGTTTTGACGCGAGGGCAACTATAGCCATAGCTTTCAGGCTTTTAAATTCCTAAAAGTTAACACTTTCTTTTTCATAATAAACATGTTAATTCTGGCTCGCGCAATTTTGCGTATGTTCTCAGGGCGGGGCGTAATTCCCCACCGGCGGTATATAAAACCCAATTCATTTGGTGATTTTACAAGCCCGCGAGCGCTTTTGTTTTACAAAAGGTCAAGCAGATCTGGTTAAATTCCAGAGCCGACAGTTATAGTCTGGATGAAAGAGAACAGGAAACTGAACAGAGAAATTGCGCCTTTTTTTGGGTGTGATCCTCCTCTGTAAAGCTGCCTGTGCGTCCTGATTCAAACTGTTGATGAAAGGATGAACAGATGAATCAGACCTGTAAAAAACACACAAGCATAATTTTAAACTCTCTATACGGAGGGGTTAAATAATGCGATTTTTCTCTAATTTAAGCGCGCCTGTTGCAGGCGCTTGCTTTATGGTTGCGGGTGGGGCTATTTATGCGATCATCAATGTGGCCACACAATATTTAACCTCAAATATGGGGTTGGCTTCTTCAAGCATGGCCTTTTGGCAATATTTCATTGCCCTTGTAGTTATGCTGCCATGGTTGATAAAGTTGGGGCTAGATAGCCTTAAAACCAAACGCATTGGGCTGCAATTGATCAGGGTATTATTCTCTGCATTTGGTGTGCAATGTTGGATATACGCACTGGCCAATGGCCTGCCAATTTGGCAAGCCATCGCATTGTTGATGACAGCACCATTCTTTGTCACCATTGCCGCATCTGTTGTGCTTAAAGAACATGTTGGTATTATGCGATTTGCAGCCACATTTGTTGGTTTCGTTGGCGGAATGATTATTCTTGAACCATGGTCAGATGCTTTTACACCACTTGCACTATTACCAGTTGCAGCGGCTGCTTTTTGGGCGGGGGCTTCTATCATTGTTAAAATGCTCACACCAACGGAAAGCCCTGCATCTATCACCATGTATTTGTTGCTATTACTCACGCCTATTAACTTCGGCTTGGCCGCAATAGATGGCTTTACATTACCCGAGGTCGATATGTTGCCACTACTCATTATGGCAGGTGTTTTGACCGCTGTCGCTCAAGGCGCTTATGTAATGGCTTATAAAATGGCCGATGCAGCTTATGTGCAACCGTTCGATCATGTTAAATTACCATTTAATGTAATTCTCGGTGCCGCTGTATTTGGTTGGGCGCCAACAGGCAACCTTTGGGTTGGTGCAGCACTCATCGTTGGTGCTTCATTATTCATTATGTGGCGTGAAAACCAATTAGGCAAAACCGTAGAAACCTAATGTAGGTCTTAGTAAACTGAAGCTAGGCTTGGGGGTGGTAGATATTTCTATCACCCCTTTCACGTTTAAAAGTTATAGGTCAATAGGCCTTAAATATTTGCTATTAGGAAATCAATAAATAGGCGCACCAATGGGTTGGGGAATGTAGCATCCTGATAGACTAGATAAATCTGGCTCTTATTCCCTGTGCTAAGTGATGCCTGCCAATCTTCTAAACATGGCATTAGCTGCCCTTGCTCCACATGTTTTCCGACCAGCCAATCGGACATTAAAACCACGCCAAGCCCAGCCAGAGCTGTCTGCAATAAAACACTACCACCTTTGGAGGCTAAGTTGCCCCTTACTTGTATTTTTTCACATTCATTGCCGCGCTCAAAATGCCAATAGGTGGCAACATGGTCGCGGGTAAAGGTTAAACAATTATGCGTTGCCAAATCCTTTGGCTCGGTAATTTTAGGGTGTTTGCGTAAATATTTTGGTGCTGCAAAAACGCGGGTTTCCAGAGGTGCCAAAATACGGCTCTTCAAATTAGAATTCACGGGTGTGCCAATGCGAATGCCTATATCTATATTTTCAGCTGCCAGATCACACATTCGGTTTTCTAACTCAAACTCAATGCTGACATGCGGGTATTTTTCTAAAAATTTCGGCAATAAAGGGCAGATAATCAACCGCCCATAAGTTTCAAAGGCCGATATGCGCAATCTGCCTTGCGGTTCATTTTTTTGGTCGGTTAAGTCGCTTCGAATGGCATCCATATCAGCTAATAATTTACCCGCGCCCAATAGGAATAAATGCCCCTTATCAGTTAATATCAATTTGCGGGTGCTGCGCTTAAATAATGTGGTTTGTAAATCATTCTCCAAACCATCAATAGCGCGGGCGATAGACGAGGGCGCCATGTTCAGAACTTTGGCAGTTTGCGAAAAACTGCCCAATTCAACAACTTTTAAGAATATTTTGACCGTATCTAACATATTCATCCTTGCGTATTTTGCAAAAGTAAAGCCCGCATAATCTATATTATATATCAATATGGAATAATGTAACTTTTCTAGGCAACTATTTAAAGGAAAAAACATGACGAGAATTTCATTCCCGCAAATCCCATCAGACGTTATTGATTGCATGATGCAAACAGAAAACTATGTGTCAGCGCTTACATTCATCGACAAAAAAACTCAAGGTTTAATGAAAGTATATGTGTCGGCATTAAACGAATGTGCCTATTGTCTGGACATGCATCACAAAGAAGCCATTGCAGCAGGTGAAACAGAGTTGAGGTTATACTCTGTAGCGCTTTGGCGCGATACAAATTATTATACCGCTGCTGAACAAGCCCTTTTGGAGTGGGCAAAATGCAATACAATCTTGCAAAATAATAACGCTCAATTAGATGGCGCATTTACATCTATGTCGGCACATTACAGCCGAGATGAGATTGCAAAACTCACTCTTGCGGTGGTTCAAATCAACGCATGGAACCGTTTGGCAAAATCATTCGGGTTTGAGGCAGGGAAATATAAAGTCGAAACCTAATTAGCCTTTGAGCAAATCGGCAATGGCGTCGCCTTGTGTGTTTTCTGGTGTGCCAGAACGTTCTTCTGTACCACCAGAAAAGTCAACATTTTCGCCAAGGCTATTGTCATTTAAACCATTATGAATATGCGCCATAAGGTCATGCCAGATTTGAGCGGGCAAATTACCGCCCGTTACTTTATTGGTGGGCTTGTTATCATCATTCCCCACCCATATACCTGCAATATACTCACTGGTATAACCAACAAACCAACCATCCTTATAATTCTGAGTGGTGCCTGTCTTGCCAAAAGCTTTGAAATTGTCAATTCTAGCGCGCTTGCCTGTTCCCCAATCCGTAACCGCAAATAGCATGTCATTCATTTGGCGGGCATGGGCATTGCTGAATAACCGATCATTATTATGGTTTCGATGTTGGTAAATTGCGCCGCCTTCGCTATGTGCAATGCGTGTCACCACATGTGCTTCGGCCGCCAGCCCTCCGTTCATGAACGGTAAATATGCAGATGTTAATTCTTGTAAGCTAAC
Source organism: Hyphomicrobiales bacterium (assembly GCA_051531935.1). Lineage (GTDB taxonomy): Bacteria > Pseudomonadota > Alphaproteobacteria > Rhizobiales > OSC116 > OCS116. The sequence continues at coordinate 6,570 of JAOPTR010000009.1, read as the reverse complement.
CTCACTCGTGCCCAATGCAATCGACAAGTCTTTGCGTAGTTCAGAGCTGATGCCCAGTCGACGCGCCACTTCAATAATGCGCTTTGCACCGACATTTTTGGCAAGTCTTAAAGCCACGCTATTCATTGATTTTGCGAGGCTTTCCCGCATTGTTACGCTGCCGTAATATTTGTTTCCATAATTTTTAGGCGCCCAGCCTTTAAAGCTTATTGGCGCATCTTGTAGAATATTAGAGGGTGTAAAGCCCTTCTCCAAAGCGGCCAAATAAACAAATGGTTTGAACACCGACCCAGGTTGGCGCTTGGCATTTATCACGCGGTTAAAGCTCGATGTGCCATAATCACGCCCACCAACCATAGCGCGTACGGCACCATTTCTATCCATCAATATAAGTGCTGCTTGTTCGGCTTTAAATGCTTTGCCATTTTCTTGCATCACTGCGTTAAGCGCATTTTCGGCAACCTGCTGCAAATAGGGGTCAATGGTTGCTTCAACCACAATGTCACCTGTTAAATCTCCTGCAATGCCCCGCATTTCGCGCATCACCCAATCGGCAGCATACTGCCCTTGCGAGGCAACATTGGTATTGCGTAAACCTAGTGCGGCTTGGCTTGCTGCTGTCATTTGTTTTTGGCTGATATAGCCTTCTTCAAACATAGCGTTCAGCACTAGTTTTTGCCGTGCTTTTGCTTTTTCGGGGTGGCGTATCGGGTTATATGCCGATGGGGCTTTCATCAAACCTGCTAATAGTGCGGATTCACTTATCGTGAGATAACGTGCCGATTTGTCAAAATATTTTTGTGCCGCGGCTTCAATTCCGTTGGCACCAGCGCCATAATAAGCGCGGTTTAAATAAAGCTCGAGTAATTTGTCTTTTTCATATTTACTCTCCAACCATACCGCCAACATAGCTTCTTGCACTTTACGTTTAAGCCGTTGTTCGGGTTTTAAATAAAGCATTTTTGCAAGCTGCTGCGTAATTGTACTGCCGCCTTGCCTTGTGCCCTTAACTAAATTGGTAATCGCGGCACGCATAATGCCAAAAATATTCACCCCACCGTGGCTGTAAAAACTTCTGTCCTCAATAGCGATAAAGGCCTGTTTTGTATGTTTTGGCACGAGCTTAATGGCAATATGGCCAGATTCTTGCGCGGCTCTGTGCGTCAATATTTCTCCATCCGATGTGGTGATGGTAACCGTGGGGACAGATTGCGGTAATCTAAGTGTGTCTGGGTTTGGCAAATCGAGCGATAAATATAAAAATACTGCACCACCTGCGATAAAACCAAGCGCTGCTAAAAAGCTTAACCAATAGGTGATGAATTTTGTAATCCGCCACCACATTGCTTGTTTTTTTGTCGATTTTTTACGATTTTTTGGCCTGTTTATGGCCTTTTTAGATGAATTTTGAGGCTTTTTTGGGCTCTTTTGAGCCGTTTTAGGCCGATTTTGAGCGCTTTGCGGGCGCTTCATGGGCTTTTTCGTCCCAGTTTTCGCCCCAGTTTTTGGCGCGGCTTTTGCGGCTGTTTTTGGCGTCTTTTTGGGTGGTTGTTTGGCCATTTTAGCGCGAATCCGAGTTCAAATTTTATCTAATTTTGATAGATAAAATATACAGATTCACGCTTAATATTTTATGAATTTTTAAGCATCAACATCGGCTCTAAGCGCATTGGATTCGATAAATTCACGCCTTGGCTCAACCACATCGCCCATAAGCTTGGTGAAGATATCATCAGCCTCGTCTAAACGATCAACTTGCACTTGCAGCAATGTACGAGCGCTATCATCCAGTGTGGTTTCCCACAATTGTTCGGGGTTCATTTCGCCCAAGCCTTTATAGCGTTGTAGGCTTAAACCCTTACGCCCTGCGGCGAAGATGGTGGTTAAGAAGCTAACAGGGCCATATACATCTGAGCTAACTTCTTTCAATGTAAACGTGCCCATTTTTTCATAAACTTCTTGTAAATGTGCCGCTAGTTTGTTGAGTTTACGCGCTTCTGATGAAGCCATAAAATGTTTGTCCAATATATGAGTTTCGCTTACGCCACGCAATGTGCGGGTAAATTCTAACCCGCCATCGTCCAAAGCTTTACCAGCCCAACCTTTTTCAAATTCATCGCTAATGCCATCTAATCGTGCAGCCACAAATTCGGCCGATTTTTGCGCATTATCATCATTTGAAAGCATTTCAGGGTCTAAAATACCCGCAATAGCAGCTTGTTCGACAATGAATTTAGGATAAGTTACGGAAACGCGATCAATTGTAGCTTTTACCTCACGCGCCTTGCTTACAGTGTCTAACAGGTCGTTACCCATGCGTTGTTCACCCGAGTGTAAACGTAAAACACCACCATCAATACCTGTGTTGACAAGATAATTTTGCATAGCTTCTTCGTCTTTTAGATATTGCTCGGCCTTGCCACGGCGCACTTTATAAAGTGGTGGTTGGGCAATATAGAGATAGCCTTTTTCGATCAATTCAGGCATTTGACGGTAGAAGAAAGTCAGTAACAAAGTGCGAATATGCGCGCCATCGACGTCAGCATCGGTCATAATGATGATTTTGTGGTAGCGTAATTTTTCAATGTTAAACTCTTCGCGGCCAATGCCGCAGCCTAGGGCTGTGATCAGCGTACCGACTTGTTCTGAAGATAACATTTTATCAAAACGGGCACGTTCAACATTTAGAATTTTACCGCGCAATGGCAAAATGGCTTGGTTTTTACGGTTACGGCCTTGTTTGGCAGAGCCGCCCGCAGAGTCCCCTTCCACGATGAATAATTCAGCTTTGGCAGGATCTCTTTCCTGACAATCGGCAAGTTTACCAGGCAAGCTTGCAATGTCTAACACACCTTTACGACGGGTTAGTTCACGCGCACGACGCGCGGCTTCACGCGCGGCAGCCGCTTCGGCAATTTTGCCAATAATGGTTTTGGCCTCATTAGGATGTTCTTCAAAATACTGCCCTAGTGAACCGCCCATAGCGCTTTCCACCACGGGGCGCACCTCGGATGAAACCAATTTGTCTTTGGTTTGGCTAGAGAATTTAGGGTCTGGAATTTTAACAGATAAAACACATGTCAGGCCTTCGCGGCTGTCGTCACCAGAGATTGAAACTTTTTCTCGTTTTGCAATGCCTGAAGATGTGGCATAGCTGTTAATTGTACGTGTGAGTGCGGCTCTAAAGCCCGCCAAATGGGTGCCACCATCGCGTTGTGGAATGTTATTGGTAAAGCACATAACATTTTCATGATAGCTATCATTCCACCATAACGCAGCTTCAACAGTCATGCCTTCATCATTTTCGACATTGACTAGGATTGGTTTTTCGAGCAATGGGGTTTTTGTACGGTCAAGATAACGCACATATTCTTCCAAGCCACCTTCATACATCATTTCGACTTTGAGTTTTTCGGTAGGGCGGTGATCGGTAAGGGTAATCATAACGCCTGAGTTTAAAAATGCCAATTCGCGTAAGCGATGCTCCAATGTCGCAAACTCAAACTCAATCATGGTGAAGGTTTCAGTTGACGGCATGAATGAGATTTCTGTGCCTTTTTCGCCTTTTGCATCGGCAACAACGGCCAGTGGTGCATCTGCCACACCATGAGTGAAATTAATTTCATGTTCTTTATCATTACGCCAAATGCGCAATTTAAGCCAAACAGACAAAGCGTTAACAACTGAAACACCCACGCCATGCAAACCGCCAGAAACTTTATAGCTGTTATTATCGAATTTACCGCCAGCATGTAGCTGTGTCATGATAACTTCGGCAGCGGACACGCCTTCTTCTTTATGAATGTCAACAGGAATACCGCGCCCATTATCACGTACAGAAATAGAGCCATCTTGATGAATACCAACATGAACCGCATCGCAATGACCAGCCAAAGCTTCGTCAATGGCGTTATCGACAGCTTCATATACCATGTGATGTAAACCTGAACCATCATCAGTGTCGCCAATATACATGCCTGGGCGTTTACGCACAGCATCGAGGCCTTTTAAGACTTTGATTGAATCAGCGCCATATTCTTCTGAACTGCCAGTTTCAGACTCATTGTTTGGTGTTGAATTCTCGCTCATATTTATGTCCACATCTGTATGATTGATTCGTCTCTATTTATAACTCATAAAGCCAAAATTAAGAAATTTTAAAGCGCTTTAGCGATGGTTTGTGGCGCAGGGTTGAAGTCTCAGAAAATTCACATTGACGTAAATAATGGAAAGCAGATTGTCAGGAAGAAATATTGATTTAAATCAAATGCTTACCTTGATTTCATTTGTAGAGATGTGTTGTTGGGTAAAAATGAAAAATATAGAAGCCTTTGTCTTATGCACAGGCGGTGATTATGCTTTAAGAGCTACCCATGTTGCGGTGCCTAATAAAACGGCTCCTGAGCCTTGGCTTAGGCGTTGTTGCATCTTTTGACTGGTTAGATATTTAGCGGCTTTTGTCGCGAGCCAAATATAAGTGCAGCAAACCGTAAAAAGCACAATGACCACAGTGAGTAGAACCAATGAAAATTCGACCATGCTGATTTGCGTGACATCAAGCACTTGTGGCATGATGGCGGCATAAAAAATAAGTGGTTTTGGATTGCCCAAGGTGAGCAATAAGCCGCTACTTACATCTAGATAACCAGATGTTTTTACCGTGTTTTTTTGAAAATTAAAGCTTTGGCCCTTGGAGGTGATAAGTTGATAGCCCATATAGACCAAAAATGCCGCACCTGCCCATTTTATCCATTGGAATAAATCGCCCATATTTTGTGCCAAAGCGGCCATACCCAAAAAGGCCAGTGTGACAAATATTAGATCGCCAAGGGTGATGCCAATAAGGAATGCCATACCCGATGACCAACCACTGCCTAAAGTACGAGACAATAGGGTGATAACACCTGGGCCTGGAATGATGCAAGCCACGGTGAGTAGGCCTGCAAATAAGAGTAAAGATTCGAAAGTCATAGCTTATATTAACCAGAATGTGCGACGCGCGAAAGGGGTTTTGTTAGTTTTCTGACAATTAGATATTCGACGATTAGCAGATTTGATACCCAACATAACCAAGACACGGTTTGATAGGCTTGATCCTCTGGAATGCCTGAAGCGATGAAAGCGCCTAGCCATGCGCGCAAGGTTACGAAAGCAAAAGTGAGCGCATAAGATCGTAGCATCCATTGTTTATGAAGTTGAATTTGCCCTTGTGTGACGTGATAGAGCGCCTTGAAAGTGGTGAATGCCCACAAAATGGACAAAATACCAAAACCAACATGGGTAACAAAGCCACCCCTAGATACGGTGGCGAGGATAAGCCCTATAGGTGCCGAAACGGCAACGCAGGCAATGTATATAAAGCCGAACCAGCGGTGTATATTTTTATGTTTATTACGGAACTTGCCCCAAAATTGAGTGAGGCCAGCAAGCGCTGCAATGATGCCGCCTGCAATGTGAATGCGCAATTCGAGCGCATAGGCTTTATAAATTTCGGGTTGGAAGGCATTGGGCATGCCGGGGCGGAAATATTTGATGGTATATATGCTAACAGCGATAACGAGTATGCTCATCAACAGCCAGCCAGTGGGTTTTAATATTTTGGTAAAATTCATGGGGAATAGCCTTTATATTTACAGTGTAAAGTTATATAATACTTGATCTTTACAATGTCAATCAATAGATTGGATGATATGATTGATAAAACAAAAAAAAGCAAGCCTCATCACCATGGAAACCTACGTGAAGCACTGGTTTTGGCGGGAATAGAACTTTTGGACGAGGGTGGCATTGACGCACTTACATTGCGCAAATGTGCGGCACGGGCAGGCGTATCACATGCTGCACCTGCGCACCATTTTAGAGGGTTAAAAGGCTTGGTGACTGCAATAGTTACCCGTGGATATAAGCTGTTTGCTGCTGAAATGATTAAAAATATTGAAGATGCTGACAATGACCCAATATCGCGATTGCGGGGGTGTAGCAAAGGCTATGTAAAGTTTTCGCGCGAAAACACGGCATTGGCGAGCATTATTTTTAACAAAGCTAGATGTTTTGAAGATGAACCAGAATGGATAGAGGCGGCTGATGGCGCATACCAAGTTCTAATAGACATTTGCGCGCCTTTTAAGCCGAAGCACGGAAGTGCAGAATTAACCCAAATTGCGGTTTGGACAATGCTTGAGGGGTATGTGAATTTTGAACGCAATGGTGTGATTAATAACGCACATAGGCATAGCCAACCACTGGATATTGATACGTTGATTGGTTTGTTGGAGCTAGAGGTAGCGGATTAATTGGTAGCAGACCTTGTCGGCATGGCAAAAGAAAAGCCTCAACAGGAGCGCTACCCAAAACACATAACGACCCACATGGAAAAAGAGCTGAGCCATCTCTTCGGCGAAC
>JAOPTR010000009.1:0-128 GCA_051531935.1 Hyphomicrobiales bacterium | reverse complement strand
GAGCGAACGCACGCCAGTGCCACAGAGAGGCGCAGCCGAACGTAAAAGATGAGTCTTCCAGAGCTTAAGCAGTAGCGCTACCCACACACATAATGACCCCACATGGAAAAAGAGCTGAGCCATCTCTT
>JAOPTR010000008.1:0-139204 GCA_051531935.1 Hyphomicrobiales bacterium | reverse complement strand
AAGGGGACGAATAGCAGCGCAAGAAAAGGGCAAAACATACTCCCGAAACCAAAATTATGATGTTGTTATAATTGATAAATTCATGGTACTTCGGTTGGTTGGCCGTGTCTATATATTATTTGGAATATTGTTTTATCAAATTTCAAGATTCTAGACGTTTAACGTATATACTTCCATTCAAACTTGAGTTCTTTTGGTTTTAATTAAGAAATATTCTTTCATATTCGTCAACTAAAAAGTCACATCTTTCTAATTGGGATGAGCTTAATAATTTCTCTTTTAAAATAATTAACTCCTTATTGACTAAACCATTGCAATATTTTTTGGATAACTTGAAGAATACGTATGCCCAAAGAAAATTATTATCCAACGCAAACCAACTACCAATTTGGTACATTGCGGAAGGGTTACCTTGTTCAGCAGACTTGTGAAACCAAAGTAGCGCATTTTTATCATCTTTTTTTACACCATCACCTATTTGGTATGCCATTCCAATATATACTTGAGCATGATCATAACCTTGAATTGCTGATTTGAGGTTCCATTCAAATGCCTTTCGTGCGTTTTCTTCTTTATCTTTTTCAAAAGCATATGCAGTGCCAAGTAGAAATTGTGCGATTCTATCTCCATTTATAGCGCCTTCTTCTATTTCTGTAATGCCCATTATTTACACCACTCTATTCAACTAACTTGATATTAGTTTTTTTATAATCTCATCTAGTGTTTGAACCTGAGCTAGTTTTTTATACCAGTTTACTGGTATTGCCGATAAACCGTATTTTGCACCTGCAATAGCGCCAGCTACCGAAGCAGTTGAGTCGGCATCATCCCCTAAATTTGCACATTTAAGAACAGCATTCTTAAAGTTATCTGTCGTTTCAACCGACCACAATGCAGCTAGTAATGTTTCAGGCGCGTAGCCACCAGAGGGTATTGCGTTTCTGCTCATCTGAGATATTTGATTGGCATTATAGGGTGGTTCAATTATAGGCATCTGAATTAAGTTCCACAGAAGATTAGCTAACCTTACAATTGACTTTAGGGATTCTTCATCGCCATTGGTAAATTTTGCGCAATCACTAGCATAGTGCATTGCCATTTCTTTATTATTCCTCCAATGAATGATAATGGGAATGACGCGACATAACGCTCCGTTGCCAACAAGGCTTTCTTCGCCTTGGTATGGATTGCCTGTTTCATTAAATTCTTCAAGTGCAATTGATGTGCCATTCCCAATATCAAAACAAGTTCCTGTATGGCTGTGTTTGCCCGTAGACATTCACTCATACATTTCTTGCATGATTAGTTCGGCATTGTAATTTGGTTCTGCAATTAAAGCTGCCGAGGTTGCAAGCATAAGAGAAGTGTCATCTGTCCACCCGCCTGCCACAAGATTAAACGCACCACCGCCAATCATATCAGTTAAAGGCGGGTAGGTGTCTCTTTGTTTGAACTCAAGCGTTGTGCCCAACGCGTCACCAATGATAAAGCCAATGAACATTCCGAATAATTTATCTGAATTCATGTGTCGTCCCTTTAGATGATTAATTTTATGAGACGAAACTAGACTTCATCTCGTTACATTCAGTTCAAATTCCAGGAATTTATTTCTTTTTTGAACTGACAAAAGTTGTTGGATTTTGAGCCGAATGAATGCGGCTAGATAATTCATCTTCGAGTAATTCAAGGACAGTCTTGTCTTCTGTGATTAACTGATCGCGTTGCGATGCATTAAAACCGAATACAAGAAGGTTGCATTTTGGATTAATCTCAGGCTTCATATTATTTTTGGCAATTATGCGAATTGGCTCAAACCCTTTAGGAAGCTCGTAATTGTCTTGAATGTTCTTTCGCATATCTTCAATTTTCACTAAGGCTTGAGCAACCTTTAGGTAGCTACAACGCATTTCTTTCTCATTGACCACAAGTGCTTTATTATAGCCCTTTATTTGGTTCAGTACGGCTGTATTGTGGATGTCTTTGTGTTTTTTTTCAGAATTCGGGAGGATCTCTTTATTTGAGAAGTCTTTAGCTTCTACAAATGTTATGATTGGTTTATCTTTATTCTGAATGATTGCAATATCAATCCTTCTTGTTACATCACTACCATCTATATCTTCGGAAGCCAGTGAGATTTCAACATCAATAAAACTTCTGTCTTTAATAAGGATTTTATGAATACCCTTACCTTCCACACTAGCAAATTTTCCAGCTCTTTTTTTGATTTCTTCTAAGCAGGCATTTCCAATATATTTTTCGATGCAAATTGGTTTTTGGGTGTAGTTGAAATTATTGTCTTCAGATAGTTGAATTCGAGTGTCTTCAATTTGTGTTAAATATTTCAGATTAGTAGCTGGAACCACTCGCCCTGAAATTAATTTAATATTGAAAATTGACATGCCTTTATAATAAACATCGAGGTTATTTGTTCGCACTGCAATGACCAAATCCTTGTCAGCAAGAACATCCTGCCACCAATTTGATGGTTTGGCTTCAGATAATTCTTCTAAAGCATTTAAAAAATTATCCGATAAATATCTGTTAAATTTGCTCATTCTTTTTCCCTGTGTTTATTTGAATTAAATCTATAAATTATTAAACATCCCACCAATCGCCATCATTTTTGAGCTGAACTTGATCGCCAAATAATTTAGGAAAATCCTTGGCTTCAAATGTGTGGATTGGCACAATGGACTTTGGATTAATAGCTTTAGCAAAGCGTTTCAGATCAACGATGCTTGCGTGTCCAGAGGTATGGGCGTGCACAAGTGGAATGTTTCGTTCGGCAAGCCTTGCAGCGGTTTTTATACCAGTCTCTTGTTTTAAATATCCATCCCATTGTGACCAAATAGCGACGGCATCATTAAGACAATCAGCTTTATCTAAATCCTGTAGCATTGCAGGGCGAAATAGATAGACGGTCTTATGAGCCATAGCCTTCATGTCCTCTTTGTAAATACGGTTTTTCTTATGCGGTTCAAGCAAATCAAATCGTTCGTCTTTTTTAATACGAATGCGTTGATATTGAGGGATATAAACAGCCATTTGCGGCCAGTCTGATTGAGGAATGCTCTTATTCTCTGTTGCGCGTAAAATTTCAGCGGCATAAAGGTCGATAATAAGAGTGCGGCCTGTGCGCTTGCAGGCACGATACATGCTGACCATTCTATCTATGTTTTGAGCGGAGGTTGCTACCAATGCCATGCCTTTGGTGTCGTTGAAAATATCTACCAACTTGTCTTCAATATCAGCTTCGGCTGGGAATTTATGATCAGCGTTTAATCTACCTAATGTTGAGCCTTCCATCAACAATACATCAACATCTTTAGGCGGGTTAGCGATCATCCGCTCAAATAATGAAGCTTTGCGACCATGTGCTCTAAAATCACCCGAGTAGAATAATTTTCTACCGTCAGCTTGTACTTCAAGCGCATAGGCATCATAGCCTGAATGGTCGACCAAATGTGGTGTGATGGTGAATGGTCCAAATGTGAACGACTTGCCGCTAGAATATTCCACTGTTTTAAATGGCACGTAGGGAGTGGGTAAAAATGGTTCTGCTGCTTTGAAAATACGAAGTGTTGCCGAACCAAGAGCAACAGGCAAGTTTTTGCCAGCCAAATGAGCTAAGCCCCAATGGTCTTGATGCCCATGCGATAAAATGAGTGCTAATAAATCTTCGTCGCCTGTTAAGCCATCAATTTTGGGGTATATAGATTGATCATCAGATTTTCTATCTAATGGTAGTCCTAAATCAAGTAGAATGCGTTTGCCTTGTGCTTCTACTTCAATGCAACTTCCGCCGATTTCCTTTGTGCCCCTATGAATTTTAACTCGCATTTATTTTCCTTATGTTGAATATAGACGTTAATAACGCCTTTTTCGATGTTTAAGAGAAAAGTGAAATTACTGCCCTCCCTATATATTCTAATTAGGTCGCGAGAAATTTATCTAAAAATGAAAATAAGTTACTATTATTTATTTGTGTGACTTTTATGTAGCAGTATTGTGAGGTGAATTGTTCTGGGATAATGATGTTTATAATATCAGTTGCAATGGGCAACTGAAACTAATTCGAATTACATTGAGATTGTCTAATTTGGCACATTCTGTGGCACATTTTAATTTTAAATCAATTTATATATTATAAAATCAATAAGTTAAGGTATGGCGTTGACGGCTCATAACCTGAAGGTCGTAGGTTCAAATCCTACCCCCGCAACCATTACCTCTTGTTCATTAGAACTAGAGCGTAACTGGCGCTTAGAGCGCACTCCCGCAACCATTACTAGTTGTTCTACAGACTTAGAGTTTAAGTCGCTTGGAGAACCGCTAAATTCAGCCGTTTCCTGCACAGGTTGATGTTCAGACAAATCGAACTTAATAGTCCGTTTATCCCTACTTGTGGCAATAGACAATATACCAGCCAAATCACCAATTAAATCGACAGTAAGGCTCTCATTGTCCTCAGTCGGTGTTAATACTATCTTTTCGATTAAGGAGCGCAATAAGGTCGCTGCCTCGGTTCTTGTGTCTGATTCATTCAATATACCCACAAGGTTTCTGATTTCTTTATGATAACGATCAGCCATATTGGGATGAAATAGTACTTTATCTTCATTCTGTTCAACCAATAGGGATTTAAGAACGTTTTTTCTGGCCTCCAGATTATTCATACGAATTTTAAGTTCTTCATTGGCAAACCCGTCCATAATGGCTTGGATCATTTTGTCTTCTTGTTTTTCTAATTCTCTTAGTTCATCTTTGTGTGACTTTAGGGATGAATTGCGCTGTTGGCGCAACTCATTGCGCCTTCTGGTGTATTCCTTACAGAATTCGGCGCAATGTTCATCATTCATTAGATGCTTTGAGAGTGAATCTAAAACAGCGGCTTCCAGTTCTTCACGGTTCATAGTGAGGTGATTGTCGCACGTACCTTTATTGCGGCGTGTAGAGCAACCTATATTGGTTCTGCCAATCATTGAAAAACCACCACCACAGCAGCCACATTCAACCAGATGAGAAAGTAAATATGTCGGTCTGTTCTTTTTATGTAGGGCAGTATCTGAACGGTTGATTTCACCTTGAGTTTCTTTGACCTTATCCCATAAGGCAATGTCTATAATAGCAAGCTTAGAAAGCTCTTTTATAATCCATTCTTCTTTTGGGTTCTGTCTGGAAATACGTTTACCAGTGTCAGGGTTTTTAATATAGCGCAATCTGTTCCAAACCATGCGCCCAATATAGAGTTCATTGTTCAATATGCCTGTGCCACGTTGACGATTTCCGTAAATTGTACTCGCGCCCCAACCTTTACCAGATGGGCTTTTAATACCTTCTTTATTAAGTTGGTGGGCAATGGCTCTTGGCGAAATGCCTCGCAGATAATCAGTAAAAATGCGATTAACAACTATCGCTTGCTGCTTATTGATGGTTCTTTCACCTTTGATATATTCACCATTGGCATCAATTTTTTTAACAATGTCATAACCGTATGTAATTCCACCACCAGATTTTCCTTGTTCGACACGACCACGTAAACCACGGCGGGTTTTATCGGCTAAGTCTTTTAGGAACATTGCATTCATTGTGCCTTTGAGGCCGATATGTAAGCTTGAGATTTCACCTTCTGAAAGAGTGAACATTTTGACATCTGCAAATTCTAATCTTTTGTAAATGCCCGCAATGTCTTCTTGGTCACGAGAAAGCCTGTCTAAGGCCTCTGCTACTATAATATTAAATTTACCTGCCATACCATCTTGCATGAGTTGCTGAATTCCAGAACGCATTAATGATGCGCCTGAAACAGCATGATCTGTATATATTTTTGAAACAATCCAACCCTCACGTTCCGCCCGTTCTTGGCAGATGCGGACTTGATCTTCAATAGAAGCATCGCGTTGGTTGTCAGATGAATATCGTGCATAAATGGCTACGGTAGGTTGTTTGGTCATGGGGCGCTCCTATCAGATTTTGTGCTAAGCGCTTTAATATCAGCTTCTACTGATATTGCGTCATCACGTTCTGCTAAGACCCGTGCCGCGAACCTAACAAAGGCCATAGAGGCAGCATTGGATGGCGGCGTGATGGAATACGGCGCATACTTTCCTCTATAGTTGGCTTTTGAAGTTCGATTGGTCAATTGTTTTATCCTTTTTACTGTGTATTAAATTATGTCTTATCAGGTTTATTTGAAGGTAGGTTACTCGACATATTTGGCAGAAATAGTTGTAATAAATGAACTTTTGAAGGTAATTTTCGGTCAAAAATGACATAACCATTATCTAGTTCGTTGAGGTGATTGCCTTCGATCTATATTTTTGCGCCGATCAGCGGCGCGGTTAAAATCACGTTTGGGCTTTTCTTTTAGAGCGCGGCGGTTCTTGGAACTGTCCATAAGGGATTTAGTTTCATTGTATTTTTGTGCATCTAGATGAGACATAAGCTGCATGTGCTGATTGCGGACGTGCCTATGGGCTTGGCGGTTTATTGCTGATTTATCAAACCGATCATTACGCGCCCATGGATGATTAAATGTTTTGGATTTTGAACCTGCTTTATTAATGAGGCGCTTTTTGGCAACTTCGACACGGGTTGTATATTCCAACTCATAAATGCGATGTTCAGACCTCCCAATATCGGTGTATTTCTTTTGGATCGCTTGAAAGTCTTTCCATTCTTTGGCGGTCAAGATTTTTGACGCTTCACGTTGCAGGCTTGCCAAACCGAAACTATGTCTGAGTTCATCTGATATGTTGTAAGCCATGTTGGCACTCACTTTTCTGATTAGATTTGTATTTTGAAGTTAAACTTTGATAATCTTTCGCCATGAAAAATTTTAAATATATTGATGATGTTGAATCGTGGGTTGAACCTATGGATTACCAAGGCTTCTGGTATGCAGTGCAGCCATATAATCTTGTGTTGCAACCGCGCGATCATTGTGATGAACAAATCTCCACTGGTGTAATTGATGAGGCAACTGTGCTTGATGTGCTCAAAATGTTTGTTAGCCTTGAATTGACTGAAAGACATGGTCTGCGTCGTCGCGAAGTGACGCCATGGTTGAAGCTGGTGGAGTGACATTTACGCGTCCTCCTGCTTGTAGAAGATTGCCAAGCTGCATTTGCCATTAATGGCTGGAATGCTTTTCCTGCCATAATATCCAACATAGGAACATCGGGTGTAATGACGGCTTGCAAATGGATCTAATCCTTGCCCTGCGTCAATCCAAGTGCGTGACCAAATCATGTGCGGTAGGCCGAGCATCAAATATAAGCCGTAGACAGTAAGTGGTACGATGAGCCAGACAAAATATCTGACATTAAGAAAACGGGGCTTCATGATTGGCCTCCAGTGCTTAGGGTGATTTTAGGGTTGGGTTTTAACCTGCCGCCCTCAAGAGGGTTGTCAGCGAGGTCGTAGCAATAGGGGGCGATTTCATTTTGGAATAGCTTTCTGCAATGAATGAAACCAACACTCTTAATGAAAATAATTTGCTCATCAGGATTAAGGTTCATTAATTCGTCAGGGGCGAACAAACGTTCTTTGCCTGTATTAATGTTATTGCTGAAATTTAGCTTGTCAGAATTAAACCCAATGGATTGCGATACATTTTGTTGTTCGCCCATGGCTTTTGAAACGCGTTCAGCCTCGCTAAAGCTTGTGAAACTGAGCCATTGAATGACGGGGCAATTCTCTTCTAATATTGTGGTTTCTTTCACGCCATATTTGCGCTCAATATCGGCGCGTGATTGTGCTATATATAGACTTCGACCACCATAGGAGCGTTGGATTGTAACCCGCTCTACAGCAGGTTTTAAGGGCGCATTGCAAAGCTCATCGAGGATATATAAAGCATTGCCAGAATTACCCGTGAGTTGAGCATCCATGAAGCTATTAAAGTGTAGTGCGTAATGAGATCCTAATCTTGCAGTGTGTTGCTGCGGTTGCACCAAACAAAAAACATAACTTCCTTTGAGTATTTGTTCATGGGTGATGTCGGCATCAAACCCAGCATGGTGAAGTGTTGAATTTGGCTCGTACATGCGAAGAGATGTAACGGCAGCGCGGCTATGTTGAAAATAATGTTCAGGATCATTTTCTCTCATGGCGATGGACTGTTGAGCCCGTGCCATTAAAGCTGGGTCACCTTCTTCGGCTGCAATATTCACTGCACTTGTCCAAACTTCAGGATCACCCATGAGGGCATTAAGCCCTCCTGGTGTAACCATGTCAGGACGATGCGATAATAGAATACGGACGCCTAGATCTATTTCTTCGCGCGGAACGTCTCTAAAATATTGGTTTTTGCTATCGTTTTGAGGCTCAGGAATGAGAGCCTGAGAGGCTGCCTCAATGGCATAGAGAACATCAGTAGGGTTTTTCTTATGAGTAGAAACAATTGAGCCAAAGGGATTGAGAGAAAGCCGATATGGATAATCTTCTCCAAGGACTTTGAAATCATCTAGAACACCAAATCGACGGTTATATTTTTGGCAGCATTCGCCTATCTGTGCAGCGATTTCACCATCCTTTACGTCATTAATTATCAAGGCTAATTTGTTGTTAGAAAGTAAAGATTCAACGGCAGGAACAACAACGCTTGTTGTTTTAGCTGCACCAGTTGCCCCGTAAATAATTGAGGAGGTACTGGGGTAGGGATCAAATAACACCTTGCCGTTAAATGTAATCCCCAATATGCGTTTATCATTAGACATCGAACATACCTGCCTTTCTTAAAGCATCCTCAGATGCGATTTTTGATGATTTGGGTTTTTTGCCCTGCTTCATATATTCAGCGATAATTTTTTTGCGCTGATATAGCTTCACCATCATTTTGATGGCATCAATGATGAGGCCTATGGAGGCTAACCCCATGCAAATGCTAATGAAGCCATAGCCCCAATATTTGGCTTCTGTCGGCCATGAGATATAGGCAATGAAAAGACACAGAGCAGCGAATAGAAATTTTGAATTGATTTGAATGGTTGTGCCAAATGAATTGTCGGAAGGGTTCATTTATTTTCCCCTTCATCAATATTACCGAGCTGCATTACAATTTTTGTGCGGGTGCGATTAAGATCAGAAAATGATCCCCATATTGCTCCAGAAAGCTCACTGCCGCGCAAATCACGCGATAGGAGCTTAAGTTGACCAATATTCCAGCCAGCGATTATTGCTGTGATGGACGCGCCAACAATTGTGGTGATTTCATTTTGATAAAGTAGATCAGAAAATGAATAACCAAACGTCATAAATGCACCGCCTAATAGAAGCGCAGAACCAATAAAGGGTCTTCGAACACTAATGACAGAGAGATTGTTTAGCACATAGCTATCACGATGAGTGATGACAGCATTATTGTTAATATATATTGATCCTAAAATCATGATAATTACTTTCATTTATTTGGAGCGCAATGAGATGAGTTCAATGCAGATTGCAATTCAGAGCTAAAATTCTTGACGGAATGGGGTGTAACCAATCGCGCTGATCCAGCATATAGAGCCCATGCGCTGCGGTTCTTCTCAAGGCTTACAGAAACGGCACAATCACATTTTGAGCCGACCTGCGAGGCCGTAGATTGAAGACGTTTCTGTTTATATTCATTCACGCGGCGTTTCTGATCGTTGAGTTGATCTAAAAACGGCAGATTAAAACTTGGATTGCCGTGCTTGTTACAAACGGCTCTGCCTTGTGCTCCAAACAATCCCATGATGGAGTTGCAATCTAGTTTTGGAATGAATTCTTGTTGCGGAACATCATTCAAAATCAAGGCACGTAAATGGGTGGTGCATTGCTTATTCCAATCGGATTTAGCAATGGTGCGCTCGCCGATAACATCTGCGGTGACAAAATATGTTAGGGCTACGTAAGCCAAACCAGCGACGATCACGCCGCCGCTGATTGGTAGGTTGCTCGTGTCGTAAGGCATTATTTCCCTCCACGAGGTGAATTGATTTTGCGAACATTATTTGAACGCAAAACAGCGGCATCTCTTTCAATACGGATGATTTCAAGATGATTAACCCACTTCAAGCCAATTAAGGTGTAAATCCAAAGTGAAATAGGCCAGACAAGCTCTATAATGAAGGTGAGTAAGCTTATGGGGGCGAAGTGACCAAGATAGGTAAAAGTGTCACCCACGCCAGCTTCTGTTGGGAAAATAGGGCGTTTTTGATCACCCTTTTCAATACTCTCAAGAACAACAGCAAGGCTTTGCCCATTTTTATTTAACAATCTATTTATGTGTTGAGTTGCTAAAGGTCGATTAGGAACATCAATACCTTTTTTTAGATTATCCGCATATGCCCCAAGAAATATTGTTGGAAGGGCTTCATCAAGAATGCTAATTTCTTGGTTCATTTTGGCACTTATCTTTTCCGCCTGACGACGTTTTTTATCAATATCAATGTCAGGGTTGCCAAGGTTATTTTGATAATCATCTAGAAGTTGATTTAGATTTGAAATCGATTTTTGTCTTGTTTCTTCGCCTGTTTCAAGCTGTACGGCTATATTTTTAGCACTGCCTGCTTGAACTTGTAATATCTTGGAGAATGTTCCAACTCCCCCGTTACCACGACCTGAGACACAGCTGTTTTTCTTTTCACAGGCAGCCTTTTCTTCAAGGTCTTGACTGATTGAGCGAATAATTGGAAGTGTACGTGCAGCTTCGGCTGCTTTTAGACTTCTTTCGCCAATAAATTGACTGTAAGCAATGCCATGTTCTTGTAAACGTAGTTTTTCAGTACCGTTTATGGTTAAGCCCGCATACGTGGCGCCAAAAAGAGCTGCCCCAATGAGGGTCATTGAGATTATGCTAGCAATGCCTGCGCCAGTGTAACCGCGCGCAAAATATTTTGTTCCTTTTTCAATAGCAAATTTGTTGACGCTATATGATATTATGCCTGTTGTAGTTGCCAATGCTGCAATCTTTAGAGCGCCCATTATACCAGAAACTTCAATGAGGTTGGGAAGTGCGATTGACAGTAAAATACATGAGCCAACGGATGCAACTGGAATGAGCCATTTTTCTGCATCTGGTCTTTTGGTTTTCTCAATTACAATATCTGACTTATTTTTTGGATTTTGTTTCACGATCTAGTCCTTTAAAATAATTATGGGATTGATTAATTTTCATTAATTTGCTTCCATGTGGTTAGATCGAAATACGCAACATAAATTTGTTGGCATTCGATGACTAAACATCACACAGACTCGGTAAGAACTTAGGACAGGTTTGGGAAAATCGATTTTTTGGTGAATTAAACTAGAGGCAGAACTAACGATATGGCGGTTGAAAAACGACCTATAATTGTTCGAGAAAAATACACCGACAGAACTTATTGTAATTTTCTTCACGGCGCATTTAAGGTGGAATATGAACGAGACCCAAGGGGTCGGTCAAAATATTGTGTCGAAGTCATGGAAGACCTTATCGTCAAGCAATTGAACAAGATTGGACATGAAACAAAAAGTAATTTCACCCTTGCTGCACCAAATTTTTATGATGGGTTTCGAGACATATCTACTTATCTAAAAACAGGAAAGCCACCTAGCGCTGACACCATATTTCTTCGATATATAGATGCATTCATGCAACTCAAAGTACCAAATTTTAATGCTGCTTTTGACGAGCATGAAGCAATAGAAGCCACGGGCATGATGATGGGAGAGTTTTTAAGAGATCCGTCTGCTGCAAAAAATCGACCACAATTGGCACTAAATGTTCAATCTGTTTTGGGTGTGTTTAAATATGATGAAGTTGACACTTTGCGCCAGTATCATGGACAAACTCGGATCGTTGCCTTGATCGCAGGCAATAATATTGATTACATACTCATGTTAGATTTTTATATGAATTTGGTTGAAAAAAAAGTGATTGGGGATGATGATTATCTAAATTTAAAATATGGGTTTTGTATAGCAGGTGATGAATTTTCTCCTGTGATTCTACGTTCATTTAAGGAACACAAACGCCACATAGGTTTATTATATACCGCAGGGAATTTGATAGATATGTCGGGTGGTGTTTTTGATGAAATTACCTATGAGGTTTTCACAACAGATAAAAGCGATCAGGCACGAAATTCCCCTAAAAGCAAATATTCTGGTGATCCTAAAATGGCGAAAGCATTTGAAATCCATTATGGCCCGAACCTAAAAAGGTATTTGCAAAAGGTCTCTGACACCAATGAATTGGCGGTTGTTCAGAAGAAAATTGACATTTTAAGAATGGGTTTGTTATGATTAATATAGATAAATTAATAAATAAAAACAAAGAGATGTCGAGAAGCGAATACCCCAATATTCTTAATGGAGCAAATAACGGCGATTTGGCAGAAATAAGTGCCGCCGTTGAAGAAAATCCAGAATGTATAAACGATACAGATAAACAAACTGGCGTTACAGCACTTCACTTGGTTTCAAGTGATGGTAATTTTTCCTGTGTTGATTATTTATGTGAGCAAGTTGGAATTGATATTTCGATTGTAGATAATTTTAATCGGCCAGCTTATCTTTGCGCCATGCAAATAGGCAGGCAAGACATTGTAGATAGGATATTCAAAACTGTAGATGAGAATATTGCGCGTAAAGAGGAGTTGGAAGATACAGGTGCAAATGTTTCTACTTTGAAACCAAAGCCACCTACTTTCCCTTAACAATGTTCATTAAACCAGCCAATGTCCGTTCTAAATTACTGCTACTATCGTTTTTTTCTTCTTGAGGTTTTTTCTCTGGTTTATTTATTAGGCCAAACGCAGACCGAGCGACATGTGCATCATAAGCTATTGGGTTTAAGCCAAGGTCTTCTATCATAGCCCTACGTTTGTCAAATTGGTCTAGTAATTTGAACTCATATTTGCCATTAAGCATATCATTGTATTGGCTTATTATTTCAGTATGAGTGTATTTCTCCATTATTTCTGTGACATTATTTCCTTCTGTTTCAGAAATAGCGATGGTCATTCTTACGGCTTCTAGAATCTCTTCATCATTTAGATCAGTTTCGTTTCGATAGTAAGCAAATGTGGCGGTTGACATCATAGAAGGACCAGCTTCCTGAAATAAACCCATTATCTGTTGCATTAAATTACCAATATCTAGTTTTCCGATTTTGTGGTCGGTAGCCTCTTCTTTATGTAGCATGCCGACATATTTGAATTTTCGTTCAAGTTGTGGGCAATAAGTCATCCAGTCTAGTCCCCACCGTAACTCCCAGTCGCCCGATGTGCGGTTAATATTAATTTCTTCACGAGTAAATTTTTGACTTCCATATACGAGTTGAGCGAACGTTGGGAAGGAATTTTCGACGATAGATTCAACAAATTGTTTTACATTGTTTTTGTAATAGAAATTTTCTAAATAGACTTGTGACTCTGTTGCACCATCATAACCAGTGTGAATGAAATAAAATGATGAGGTTTCATCTGAACCACCTTTGAGAACAGGTGAATGCAGTAATGGAATGTAAAACTTTGAACCTGCTTCTTCAAAATGATCTGCGAACATCGATGCTAGTGCAACTTCGGATGTTTTGTTTTGCTCGGAATTCAGTATCACAAATTCATTGACACAAACGCCAGTGATTTGGTTGTCTTCTTCTTCCAGTAATAAGAATATTTCTGGTTCATTTTTAAATGCAAATTTGTTTCGGGTTATTAAATATTTACCTGATAAATTTGATTTGCCCATTTTTAAAACCCCATTCAATTAAATTTACTTAAAAGCCATAATATGTAAATTGAGACTTAATTTGTTTTGGGTCAAGAAACATTTTTGAAAAATGAAGTTGTCTATTTGATTTAGAACGCGCGTATTCACGCGCTAGAACCCAGATTCTAGCTTATATCAAAACCACCGACACTCTATGGTGGTTCAATTATTTTTACCCGTAAGCCATTCTAACCAAACCTAATAACGTTTGGGAATGTCTAAACAGTCTCCCACAAAAACATTTGAGCCATCGCTGATTTTGAACTCTCGTACCAACGCACCCTGATAAACTTAGGTGCATTTTATTTGTCCGCTCGCCGCAAGCAAGGGTTCATGCGCAGTTTAAGAAATAAGGTTTAAGAGCTTCGCAGTTAAAACCCAAACCAAGCGAGGATGATAGGCAGAACAGGCGAACGGGGCTTAAATTATTGTTATTATCATTATTATTTACAATTTAAATTCTTTCTCATTGGGACAAAGCCTGAGAAGCTCTTCTTTTAATCGCCCACCGACAGTAATTGTGTTTTCATGGGAAGCATACATTATCCAATCAAGGTCTTCTGAAACCCAGAAACCTTCTGCACCGTTATAGTAAGGCTCCCATAATTCTCTGGATAGGTAATAGTTTTCATCTCCATGCTCACGTAGTTCATATAAACGTTCAATATTCCATGACTGCAAAATATTTTGTAATATCTCAGGGGAGAAGTTTTTATCAAAAACTGAAACATCAAATGCGAACAAAGAAGGCTCACTTTTATCAGCTAGTGGATACCAATATTGACCTTGTTCACACCCCCAAAGTCTTGCCATTTTTTTCCATATTTTACCCACTTCTTTTTGAGTTAGTAGGCGCATATAAGGTAAAGGTTCGATAGCTTTAATTTCTTCTTCTGTTAGGTTTTCTATATATTGAACAAACTTGGTTTTTTCATCACCAATCGCAGCAGCTTCAATTTCATTTGAAGGTGATTGTATCATGTCACTTGTCGCATTTTTACCAGCTTTAGCTATTAATTTCTTGAGTACAGAAAAAGACGGAAGGTTATCACCATCAATCTTTTCAACTTCGTTCAAAATAGTATTTAAAGTGTTATAGCGCGGAAAGGTATCGTAACTTTCATCTGTATAGTCAATACCATGCCTTTCGGCTATTGGTGCATATACTGAACACCAATGTGTGTGTTGTTCCATGCAATATTTTCTTGCTGCACTAAGTAATAAATACGTTTCTGATAACATGATTAGAAGCCCTTGCGTTTAAGTAGTGTAAAGAAGTTTTTTTTAAAATAGTATATCACCCGTAAGGATTATGAACGTAAAACAGGTAGTTATGCAAGCGATTGTAGTGATAATGAATGGGTGATTATTGCCCCCTTTCTTCCCTCAAAGAAGCAAACAGGTCCGCGACACAGAGAATCTAATAAATCGCGAATAGCGGATCGTTTCCATACGAAAGGGCGCTGTAAATCAGGTAGAGCCAAATCTCCAGAATTAATTTGTTCCACCAAAACGGATACAGGTGTGCTTACAGTTGCTAATTGTTGATTAGCTATAATAATTTTCCTTTATAATTCAAAGTTTAAATCAAGGCATTATTCAGTGCTATTTAAAAAAAATTGGTTTCTTTAGCATTCGAAGGTAAATATGATACGGAAACCGCAGCCTCAGTTCATCGCAGAAGCGACACATAGTTTGGTTCATGACCCTTTCACCGTGCCATTCGGAAGAGCAGTAATTCTGTATAACGCGCTCCGCAAGATGTGTGTTGTAGTACAACACGATCTTGACAAGGGAGACGCTGGCGCTCTCCCGTTGCATCCCTCTGGCGTGGGGTGGGTTTCAGGTATTTAACCTTCCCATCCCCATCACAACGTTTGGCCGTTGTATCACCATTTAAGGGAGCGTTCCTGCTACCCCTAAATACCCCATGACTGTTTCACAGGGACAATGCCATTGAGGTTGGGGAAATATCTCTTTCCCCAAACCCGCAGACTAATGAGCGCATCGCTGCCCCTTAGAACCCATGAGCAGGGCTTGGAGAATTACCTCTCCACCTGCCCGAACCATGTAAACACATTGCTTGTTTTATGGCTATATTAATCAAAATCCACGCATATATTAACTTTCACTGATGCGCGAGATCGGTTTGATTATTATAATCTACTTGTTGTAATGGACATTTGCCTCTAATCTCGCAAGTGATGGAAAGGCATCATATATGACCATAGATTTAGAGATTAAGACTTTTAATCAATGTTTAGAACTGTGTGTTCAGGGTAAGAAAAAACACCTTATGCTAGGTAATGGATTTAGCATGGATTTATTTCCTGATATTTTCAACTATAGAACATTAGCGGAAAATATAGAATCTGAGCACATTAAGCAGCTCTTTGAGAAAATCGAGACCAACGATTTTGAGTTTATAATGCGTCGACTTTTCGAAGCTGGCGAAATAGTAGAACATTACCCAAATTCAGATGATATTTCGGAAGCATTACATGAAGATTTGGAGGAACTGAAAAATACTCTGATTCAAGTAATAAGTAGCTCTCATCCTTCATCGCCAAATGAAATTACTGAGGAGCAGTACGAGTGTTGCCGCCAGTTTTTATCTAATTTTGATGGAAAAAAGTATACATTTAACTACGATTTATTGCTCTATTGGGTTTATATGCATTTTAAGGATGATCAAGAAAAAAAGTTGGAGTGCGATGATGGTTTTCGCTATGGAGACATAGAGGTTGATCTATCTGTGTTTTGGGAAATTGGTCGAGAACGAAAACAAAATCTATATTATTTACACGGTGCAATGCATATTTTTAGTGATGGCGCTGACATAGAGAAACTTTCATATAATAATACAGGCGAAAGGCTTTCAGAACAGGTGCGTAATGCAGTTAGTAATGATAAATTTCCAGTTTTTATATCAGAAGGGACAACCGATCATAAATTATCGCGCATCAAGAAAAATGCGTACTTGGCGAGGGCATTTTCTAGCATAAAAAGTATTGGGGGCAATCTTTTTATTTTTGGCCATTCTATTCGAGATGAAGATGATCATATTTTTGATTATTTAAATGAAAAAAACACTGCTGTTAAAAAAGTGTTTATTAGTTTGTTTGGTGATATGGGAAGCCTAGGCAACCAAATAATTATTCAAAAGGTAACTGCATGGGCAGAAACGCCTGATGGTCAGCGAAAAGATTATTATTTTTATGATGCACATTCCGTAAGTGTTTGGTCTTAGTTAAATTGAGTACTGCTTAAAAAATATGAACTACCGCTTGCTTAACTGATGAGCCACTATAATATTGGGTGTTGTGATGTAGATGTGCTACACCTCAAGAAAATCGTTGAAGAATGATTAAACATGGTTTGTAAGTTGATTGAGAGTGTAGGTGGTTGATGAAAGAACAAAAAATCGAACAAGACCTGATCAACAAGCTTGTCGACCTTAAATATGCCTATCGCCCAGATATTCGCGATAAGTCTAGTTTAGAGCAAAATTTCCGTTCAAAGTTTGAGGCGCTTAATCGCGTTAATCTTACTGATTCAGAATTCGCCCGTTTGCGTGATGAGATCGTAAATCCTGATGTTTTCGCCGCCGCCAAAACTCTCCGCGAGCGCAACACCTTTCACCGTGAAGACGGCACCCCACTTCAATACACACTGGTCAACATTAAGGATTGGTGCAAAAATGAATTTGAAGTCATTAATCAGCTTCGCATTAACACTGACAATAGCCATCACCGTTATGATGTAATTTTACTCATTAACGGTGTGCCTGTGGTGCAAATTGAGCTTAAAACGCTTGATGTGAGTCCGCGCCGCGCCATGCAACAAATTGTTGACTATAAAAATGATGCTGGTAATGGCTACGCCAATACGCTGCTATGCTTTATGCAGTTATTTATTGTTAGCAATCGTACAAATACCCGCTATTTCGCTAACAATCAAAACCAGCATTTCAACTTTGATGCTGATGAGCAGTTTTTGCCAGTTTACCAACTTGCGGACGAAGATAATAATAAGATAAGCCACTTGGATGATTTTGCCGACAATCTACTTGCCAAGTGCACGCTTGGGCAGTTGATCAGTCGCTATATGGTTTTGGTGGCCAGCGAACAAAAAATGATGATTATGCGCCCGTACCAAGTCTATGCGGTAAAGGCAATTGTCGATAGCATCCATGAAAACCGTGGTAATGGTTACATTTGGCACACGACAGGCAGCGGTAAAACTCTCACTTCCTTTAAAGCCGCAACACTGCTTAAGGATAACCCAGATATTGATAAATGTCTGTTTGTCGTGGATCGTAAAGACCTTGATCGCCAAACCCGCGAAGAATTCAATAAATTCCAAGAAGGATGTGTCGAAGAAAACACCAACACTGAAGCGCTTGTAAGGCGTATGCTGTCTGACGATTATGCTGACAAGGTTATTGTCACCACAATTCAAAAGCTCGGGCTCGCATTAGATGAAACAAGCAAGCGCAATCAGGCCAACAAGCAAAAAGGCAAGCTCTCATACAAAGAACGATTAGAACCATTACGCAACCAGCGCATTGTGTTTATTTTTGATGAGTGCCATCGCTCCCAGTTTGGTGACAACCATCAAGCCATTAAATCTTTCTTCCCTAATGCCCAGTTGTTTGGCTTTACGGGCACGCCAATCTTTAAAGAAAATGCAACCTATAAACAAATTGATGGTACACAAGCATCGTACAAAACCACTAAAGATATTTTTCAAAACGAACTACCTACTTACACAATTACCAATGCTATTGATGACCGCAATGTACTGCGCTTTCATATTGATTATTTTGGTGAAAAGCCAAAAGACGATAAAAAAAGAAAATCCAAGCCAAAAGCACCAGCACCTGAAGCGGTGGTAAATGAAATCCTCGACAAGCACGATGCTGTCACCAGTCAGAGGCGCTTTAACGCGGTGCTGGCCACATCATCCATTAATCATGCCATTGAATATTATGAACTGTTTAAAAGCATACAGATAGAACGTGGTCAGGAAGATGACAGCTTCATTCCCTTGAATATTTCCTGTGTTTTTTCTCCGCCTGCTGAGGGCAATAAGGATGTGCAGCAGCTTCAGGAAGATCTTGCTCAGGAAAAAGAAGATAACAAGCAAGACCCTGAAAAGAAAAAAGAAGCGCTGAAGGCTATTATTGCCGATTATAATGATCAGTATGGCACTAATCATAAAATAACTGAGTTTGACCTATACTATCAGGATGTGCAAAGGCGCATAAAAGACCAAAAATACAGCAACAAAGATTACCCGAGTAAAAATAAAATCGATATTGTGATCGTCGTAGATATGTTGTTAACGGGTTTTGATTCAAAATACTTGAATACCCTATATGTAGATAAAAATTTAAAGTATCACGGGCTTATTCAAGCCTTCTCTCGTACTAACCGCGTACTGAATGATACTAAGCCTCATGGTAAAATTCTCGATTTCCGTTATCAGGAGCAAGCTGTTAACGAAGCAATCGCTTTATTCTCAGGCGCTAATAAAGAATATGCCAAGGAAATATGGCTTGTCGATCCCGCACCTAAGGTCATTCAAAAACTAGATGGTGCCATTAGCAATCTAGAGAAATTCATGGGGTCTCAGGGGCTAGCTTGCACGCCAGAGGAGGTGAACAACCTGAAAGGCGATGCTGCACGAGGTGAATTTATCAACCACTTTAAGGAAATACAGCGGCTAAAGACTCAGTTGGATCAATATACAGACCTCAGTGATGAGCAAGAAAATAGTGTTGAAGGAAAGCTGTCAGAAGAAAAACTGCGTGGCTTCAAAAGCCAGTATCTAGAAACGGCTAAGCGTCTTAAAGCGCAACAAGGAAAAGGTGACGCTGATAATCCTGTAGAGCAATTGGATTTTGAGCTGGTGCTTTTTTCATCCAGTTTAATTGATTATGACTATATTATGGGATTGATTGCCAGATCCACTGATGACAAGCCTAGCAAGCAGGAAATGACTCGCCAGCAGTTGATTGACTTGATTAGTTCCAGCGCCAACCTGATGGATGAGCGGGATGATATTGTGGATTATATCAGTAGTTTACCTGCGGGTGAGACTTTGAATGAAAAATCCATACGTCAAGGATATGAAGAATTTAAGGCTGAGAAATCGGCTAAAGAATTAAATGCTTTGGCTGAGAAGCATGGCCTTACTATTAAAGCCCTGCAAGCCCTTGTTGATGGAGTTATGGATCGCATGATATTCGACGGTGAACAGCTTAGCGACTTGATGGAACCACTTGACCTAGGATGGAAAGCCCGCACCAAGGCAGAGCTAGCACTGATGGAAGGGCTAGTGCCATTACTCCATAAACTCGCCGTTGGGCGTGAAATATCGGGGTTAGCGGCCTATGAGTGACCCCCAAAAAAAGCTGCTAGTTCCTGAATTGCGCTTCCCTGAATTTCAGGAGGATGGGGCGTGGAGTAATGAGCCATTAGGAAAGTTAGTATTAACAGTAACTCCACCTATAAAAATACCTTCTGGCCAGTATTTGAACGAAGGTCAATTTCCTGTAATTGATCAATCTCAAAAAGATATTTGTGGATGGACCAATAATAATGAAGCCGTGATATATGAACCCTTACCGCTGATTATATTTGGTGATCATACTTGTGTTCTAAAATTTGCTACGGAGCCGTTTGCACAAGGTGCTGATGGAATCAAAGTTTTAGATACAAAAGAGCCATTGGAATCTCTTTATTTATTTCAATTTTTACAATTCGTGCCACTTACTACGGATAGTTATAAAAGACATTATTCTGCTCTCAAAGAGAAGCAGATATTCTTCCCGTCAAAAGAAACTGGCGAACAACAAAAAATTGCCGATTGTTTATCTTCTCTTGATAAATTGATAATCGCTCATACCAAAAAATACGAAGCACTGAAGGCTCATAAAAAAGGTCTGATGCAGCAGCTTTTCCCAGCCGAAGGCGAAACCGCCCCCAAACGTCGCTTCCCTGAATTTCGTGATACTGGGGATTGGGTTGAAAAGAAATTTGGTGAAATCACAGATTTTGCATCAGGGGGTACACCATCAAAAGGAAGGGCAGAATTTTGGGACGGGGATATTCCTTGGATTAGCGCTTCTTCAATGCACAGTACATGCATCGACGGTTCTGATCATAATATTACAAAATTAGCTGTCGATCAGGGCGCTCGAATAGCCCCAAGAGGTACGGTGTTGTTATTGGTTCGCGGAAGTATGTTACATAAGAGAATTCCTATTGGTATAGCAGTGCTTGATGTAGCTTTTAATCAAGATGTGAAGGCACTAAAACTTAAAATTGACATGCTCGAAATCTTTCTGCTTCAGCTGCTAATTTCTTGTGAAACGAGGTTACTTGGCGCAGTTACTAAAACTGGAATTGGTGCTGGAAAGCTAGATACTGCTGACCTGAATGATTTTTTAATACGCTTGCCAGATAATAAAGAAGAACAGCAAAAAATAGCCGATTGCTTTTCTGCCGTTGATGAGTTGATCACCGTACAAGCACAAAAAATAAAATTCTTGAAAGCTCATAAAAAAGGCTTGATGCAACAACTTTTCCCCTCAGCCGATAAGGTGGAACATGGCTGATACACAGCAAACTTTTTCTACCTTGAAAGATATAGCTATTCATTTACGTGAAGAACGTGAAAAGAAAGTAACTTTGCTCTTTGCATATAATGGTACGGGAAAAACACGGCTTTCTATGACGTTTAAGGAACTCGGCAAAGATGGGGGTGAAAAGGATACCCTCTATTTTAATGCATTCACTGAAGATCTTTTTATCTGGGATAATGATCTGGATGGAGATGAAGTTAGGGAGCTCCAGCTTAATGGTGATTCAAGTTTTTTTGATGCTATAGAACAGTTAGAAATGGACACGCGGATTCGACGTTTCTTAAGCCGCTATGCTGATTTTGATTTCAGGATTTTAGATAGGGTTTTGGAAGATGGGCGCAAAATAACCTACGTATCTTTTGAACGAGATGTAATTAAACCTCCAGCTGGCAGCGAAACTGAAGCGGAAGAACCAATCGAAGTAGATACCAAGGTGGAAAATATCAAAGTTTCCAGAGGCGAAGAAAATATATTTATTTGGTGTTTCTTTCTGGCTATCCTTCAACTTGTATTGGATAAAGAAGAAGGCTCGCCCTATGAATGGGTGAAATACATTTACATTGATGACCCCATTTCATCCCTTGATGACAATAATGCTATCGCTGTTGCACATCACTTGTCCCAAATGCTTAAAATTTCCAATTCAGGAATCAGGACAATTTTGTCATCGCATCATACATTGTTTTTTAATGTAATGTGTAATGGATTAAAGAAAGCAGATAGGCTTTTTCTGGGAAGTAATGAAGATTCAGGCGAATATTATTTAGAAAAAATGCATGGTGACAAAGCACGCTTTTATCATGTCGCCATGTTAAAAATGCTGAAGACATCATTGGATACTGACAAAGTATATACATATCATTTTGGGATCCTGCGGAGCCTAATGGAAAAGACTGCAACCTTTCATGGCTATGCTGATATGGGGCACTTTCTGAAAATAGATGAGGATGATGAGGAAGGAACGCTTCTCAATAGGATCGTTCAACTCTTAAATCATGATGGGTATTCAATGATGGAACCCTTGGAAATGATGCCAGAAAATAAGAGATATTTTAAAATGGTTCTGAGTGCATTTATGGATGAATACAGTTTTAATTCACAATTATTCCCAGAACAAATAGAACAAACACCAGAAGAGGCTACCCAACGATGACTGAACAAGACTTAAATAAATTAGGGAGCACACTCTGGGGCATAGCCGATGAGTTACGCGGTGCGATGAATGCCGATGATTTTCGCGATTATATGTTGTCGTTTTTGTTTCTGCGTTATCTGTCTGATAACTATGAGGCCTCTTCCAAAAAAGAATTGGGCTCAGATTATCCTAAACCTAAAGACGGTGACAAACGCGCACCATTAACATTGTGGTATGACAACAATGCTGAGGATATTCCCGCGTTTGAAAAACAGATGCGCCGTAAAGTGCACTATGTGATTGAGCCAAGCCATCTCTGGAGCAGCATTGCAGAGTTAGCCAGAACCCAAAACGAAGATTTACTGAAAACCTTGCAGCAAGGTTTTAAATATATTGAAAATAAATCCTTTGAGAATAGCTTTCAAGGATTGTTCTCTGAAATTAATTTGGATTCTGACAAGCTTGGTAAAAACTATAGCGCCCGCAATGCCAAACTTTGCACAATCATTACTAAGATCGCTGAAGGTATAACTGGTTTCTCTAGCGAGAGTGACGTGCTCGGTGATGCTTATGAATATTTGATTGGACAGTTTGCGGCTGGTTCTGGCAAAAAAGCAGGTGAATTTTATACCCCGCAACAACTGTCGACAATTCTTTCAGAAATTGTCACCCTTGATAGTCAAGACCCTGCAACAGGTAAGAAGAAAAAGCTCAATAAAGTGTTGGACTTTGCTTGTGGTTCTGGCTCTCTTCTATTGAACGTGCGTAATAAGCTCGGGCAACATGGAGTTGGTAAAATCTATGGACAGGAAAAAAATATCACTACCTATAACCTTGCACGCATGAACATGCTGCTGCATGGCGTAAAGGATTCTGAATTCGAAATTCATCATGGAGATTCATTGCTTAATGATTGGGAATTACTCAATGAAATGAACCCCTCGAAAAAACTGGAGGTGGATGCCGTTGTGGCAAACCCTCCATTCAGTTTGCGCTGGGATCCAACTGAAGCCTTGGGTGAGGATTTCCGTTTTAAAAGTTATGGTCTTGCACCTAAATCCGCAGCCGACTTTGCCTTTTTATTGCACGGATTTCACTTTTTGGGTGATGAGGGCACTATGGCTATTATCTTGCCGCACGGCGTTTTGTTCCGTGGTGGTGCTGAAGCGCGTATTCGTACCAAGCTGTTAAAAGATCACAATATAGATACGGTGATTGGATTGCCTGCAAACCTATTTTTCTCAACAGGGATTCCTGTGTGTATTTTGATATTGAAAAAGTGCAAGAAGTTCGATGATGTATTGTTTATTAATGCTAGTGAACATTTTGAAAAAGGCAAACGTCAAAATAGATTACGAGAAGGAAAAAATGGTGAGCCAAACGATATTGAGAAAATTGTAGAAACATACCAGTTTCGTAATGAAGAGAAACGTTATGCGCGGCGTGTATCGATGGAAGAAATCGAAAAGAATGATTTCAACTTAAATATCTCCCGCTATGTGAGCACCGCCAAACCTGAAGAAGAAATCATACTGAGCGATGTAAACGATGAACTTGTGAAGCTAGAGGATAAAATCATAGCTGTAACGAGTGAGCATAACAACTTCTTGCGTGCCCTTAAATTGCCGTTGTTGCCTGATCATGAAAAAGAAAGTTAATGAGATTGATGCCCTTGGGGTGGAGAGTATGTTTGAATCTGCCGAGGTAATTATGCTGATCGAAATTCTGGAAGGTGTTCAGAACCGCGCTATTGGTCGTGTCCCGCTTTCGTGCCGCACCGTGTATTCTTATGAAACGCATTTTTGAGCTGAATGCGCCATTTTGAAGGTAAAAATAAGCGTTTTTCACAAAACTACAAAAAAATAGTCAATTTTCATGACATATAATTATTTTTCATGAATTGACCTCAAAATTTTGTGCTTGATAGAGGTTCTATCAATTGCTGTTCATTACATCAGCAATGAATTCAGCGAAGGGTATAATGTTACCATCAACGCTGGCAGTTTCCAGTGCTGCCATATATTCGTCGCGACGTTCAACGGGGATGACTGTCCATGGATTTCCGCCTGCGGCCATCATGACATTCATTAAAAAGCGGCCTGTGCGGCCATTACCGTCAATATAGGGATGGATATAGACGAAGATGAAATGCCCGAGCACTATGCGGGTGCTAGCGTCTTCCTCTGTTTCCAAGAGTTCAAATAGTACTGGCATGGCGTCACGTACCGCCTCAGGTGAAGGTGGCACATGCATGGAACGGCGTATATAGACGGGAACGTTTCTATATCCAGCCAAATCAGAAAGTTTTAACAGGCCAGCGGTGACGCTGGGGGCGAATAACTCTCTGTACCATGCACTATGATTTTGGTCGGCGACTTGACCAGCATTTTGGCCTTCGAGACATTGTTGAACACTGTGCTTAACTTCTTGGAATGCTTGCCAGTAACCGCGTGCGGCGAGGGCGTCTCTGTGTTTTTTATCTTCCTCAATAGAGTCTGGGTTCCAACTTCCAGAGCGGACACGTTCAATAAGTTCGACATTGACTCGATAGCCCTCAATAGAAAGGGAATGGTAAGCGTCCGTTACATAGATATCGTCCACTTGCGTTAAATATGCATTAATATCATTCATCGGTGTTGGCGCTGGCAGCTTGCCAACAACATCTTCTCGCATAGCCTGCCACATTAATTTTATACGCATTGCAAGCGGCGAGGTTTGCCGTATATCCCCAATGGGGGGCAGTTTCTCTGTGAATGGGTCAACCTCCCTTACGTCAAAATCAGCGGCTTTCATAGTTGCTAATATTTCGTCGGCTATACGGTCACGACCAATATTGCGGAAGGCTCCAACTAAACGGCCTGCTACCTTGCTATGTTCGCCCTCTAAGAGAGGCTCTAATATGTCGGCCGAGTTTTTAACAAGGGCAAGAGCTGTACGTAGTTCGGTGGGGTGTTGTTGATAGTAGGAAAGCGAGCAGGCAATGAGGGATGCGGGCAGAGGGAAGAGCCTTAAGCCATCTTTGATTTCTATATCTTTAGCTTTTGGAATTGATGCTTTCACGCCATAGAATGACGTCTCATGCGGTAAGTTGGTGATATCATTTCCAGCTTTTTTTGACCTTACAACCAATTGTTTCGGCACTTGCATGTTGCCAGCTTGGATTTGCAAAGATTGTTCAGGGGAAAGACACCAATCATCTTTAAAACGGGAAGCTAGGTAAGAGGCGCAGAAGCCCCAATAGGAAGCGTACCAAGCGGTACTTTCTCCTGTCGCGTTGTCTGGGCGCGCTGGTATATACCAGCCTTTCATAACATTTTGCAGAAATCCATGCTTCATTAGGCGTTCGCGGTGGATACGAGATAGATCGGCGGAACGTATGGCTATAACGCCCTTATCTTGTAGTGACTTCAGTGTCTCTAAAGAGCTAGCTAATTTTTCTGAAGGTGTTGCCATGTTGTGCCCAATTTTCTTTGTTTAATTACTAGGTTATTAAATTGTATCATATTTAGGTTATCACGTCGACTGATATTTAGGTTATTATGTAGTTCTATGTTTAGGTTATTATGTAGTTCTATGTTTAGGTTATTATGTAGTTCTATGTTTATGTTATTATGTAGTTTTATATTTAGGCTACTATGTAGTTCTATATTTAGGTTAATATGTTGAAATTATATTTTTGGCTCATTACCTCGCATTTAGGGAAAGAATTTAAGGCATTAGAGAAAAACGAAGTTCGATACGTTGAGAAGCGTATACTGAAGCCTTCGGGAAATAAATATTTTTCATGACTGGATAACTATTCTCACTATCTGAGATAAAAGCACATATTAATCTCAGATTAAATGTAAAATAATGTATTTTAATGCATTGAAAATAAGCAATAATTCTAAATTATATAAATTTAGTGCTTATGACTTTATTTTAAAAATAATGTTGAATGTTTGCTATGGGTTGAATGAGATCGATTTTTTCCGTTTTCGTTGCATATTCTGATGAGACAATTTTGTAAGTTCCAAATTTTGCTGTTCTGGTGATAATTTCAAATAGTTGCTGACGTCACGATTAAGCTTTTTTGTAGTCAATGTATGATGAAAGCGTAATTGTCTAATTTCTTGTTGAATTTGTCTGCGTTCGATAAGTTGTTGTTCAATCAATTTTTGCATTTCTACTTCATCTCTCAATTTACATTGAACGGCCTGAGCTTCATTTAGTTTTTTAATTTGACGATATTTTCCAGTAACTCGAAACCAAAGTGCTTTTAGCCCTGTTGGAAGTAATGATGATCTGGCCGTTACTTCTGAAATTTTTCTTTTAACATGCACGTTTTTGGCCAATTTACGCTCATCCTGATGATGCTTAGCTAGTGTCTGACGTTTGTTATTCAGTGATAAACTGGATTTTTTATGTGATGTAGTTGCGCTACTAATAAGAGTTTCAAGTTTATTTGTGAAGTTTTTAGCAATTTGTTTTTTTGTCTCATCAATCGACGGTAATTCATTCGCATCGCCAAGTTTTCCCTTAACTTCTTTTGTTTTAATACCTATCCAACGAGATATTGGATAAACTTCACCACGCCAATCAACAGCAACAAAGGCTCTTCTATCACCTTTTGCAAGATAATAACCACGTTCTTCTAGGGATTTTGCAAATGCTTTTCTTGAATCTGAAATAGTCCAGCAATCTTGGAACGCTTCTTTAATTGTACGTGGGTCTTGTTGAATACGTTTTGCCTGTTGCCATTCGGCTTGGTTGAAATTGAGAGGGTTTCGTTCCTCATTATTAATGAAGCCAATGGGCATTTGCCAATTATGTTCGAGATAAAGTTCACGAGAAATATCGCGTAATTTATATTTGTAATATGGGAGATTAATGGCGGTCATTTTATTGGCATCAATTCTTGACCAAACACAATGAGCATGTCGTCGTCCTTCTTTTTCGTGAAAAACGATAATTCTAGGCTGTCCAGCCAAACCAAGGCTATTCTCAATGTCGGAAATTGCTTTTTTAAAAACACTGATTGGTACTTTTTCTTTTTCAGGTGGGCTTAAACTTAAAGAGAAAAGAAATTGACGGCATTTTGTGCCTTTACTTATGGCTTGTGCTTCCTTCAAAGCACCCATTGGATTGTCAGAAACAAAACCACTAATTTCATGGACTTCAACATGTTCATTTTCATCTTTAAGCAGATGAATTGCCAATTGGGTTGCACCAGCGCGTTGGCTGCCTTTTAAAATCATGACGCACCCCTTTCTGAAAGACCAAGGGCTTTGATGAGTTCAGCGCGCATGAAGGCAATGTGGGTGCAGGCTTTATTGATTTCATTTTCTGTTTCTTCATCCATCAGTAAAGAACCGCAATTGGCTTCAAATGCTATTTGATTGAGGTTATTGGCGATACGGGTTTGGCCTAACAAAGCTAAGACTTGCGCAAGTGCTTCTTCATCCTTAAT
Source organism: Hyphomicrobiales bacterium (assembly GCA_051531935.1). Taxonomy (GTDB): domain Bacteria; phylum Pseudomonadota; class Alphaproteobacteria; order Rhizobiales; family OSC116; genus OCS116. The sequence goes on along the minus strand of JAOPTR010000008.1, from coordinate 111,250 downwards.
GGGAACGCGGCTGCGGACTTTGCGTGGTTTGGCCGTTTTGCCAAAAATACATTTTCGGATATAGGCACTTAATGATATTCCAGATGCGGCTTTTTCTAATGCTTGTCTTTCTTCTGGTGTTAATCGAAGAGATAAGGGTGGTAGCTGTTTTTTCTTTAACTGCTGCATAAAAATCCAATTCGGAACATGCAGCCACACGGCCTTAAATAATCACTCAAATGGAATGATTAGAATCTAGGTGAAGGTGGCTTTATGTCCCAAGCTGTGTGCAGTAGAAGGCGCGAGTTGCGTGCCCCCGCAACCAACATCAAAACAAAATATAGCCTCACATAGTGGGGCTTTTTTTATGTGCGTAACGGGATGAGCAGTTTAAACTAAGTAAGCTGCCCGAGCCCGAAGGGTGAGGATTTCGTTCTTCTGCAGCTCTCGCAATGGCAATGACCGACCCAATTTTGAGGGCCAATTAGTTCGAAACCACATGCGCCACAAAGGCAACGACCTTTTATAATGTTGCCGTTTAGTTTGTCCATAAGTTCATTCCGCTGAGTAAATAATATGATCTTTTTAAGATAGGCTACAACGAGGTCTGAAAGTGGTCAATACTTTCTAGCTAAATTGCGATGACGACTGCAGACAATGAAGTGTGTGGTCACAAAATGTTGGAATTGGGTTTTGATTGCATGAACCTAAGATAACAGGGTGTTCAGATTGGGTTCAGTATGAGTAGGTTAAGGTAAGGCTATAACAAAGAGGGATAGCCAATTGTTGGTTGTTCGAGATTATGGGAATAAAATTATGAATAACTTCAAAAAAATTGCAATCGTATCTAGCTTACTTTTATCAATCGGTTTTTCGGTGACACCAACTTTTGCATCACCATCGTCATATGACGGCTGTGTATCGCGTACATGGGACCATATTGGTTGCTGGTTATCAGACGTGCTTGGTGGCGATTATATTATGCCAGGTGGCCCAGATGGTGGTGACACTGGACGCATTGAAAAAATGAGAAAAGATGGCTTAATGCAAGCTTCAAATCAAAAAACTTTAAATAAAAATGGTGGCAAATATGTGGCTATATGTGAATCAGATAAAATCTTGAACATGATCGAGCAGAAAGCTAGCGCTAAGCAGGTAGCTGGAACTTGTTACAGAAATTCGCCAACCCTAAAAGAAGTTAAAAAAGGCGCTGTGAGCGGCAAAGCTAAGGCCATGAACCTAAAAATTAAAAAATAACGAAGGCTGATCTCTTAAATCTGACCCTATATTATAGAAGTTGAATGTTGCAGATTGCTTGTGAATAGCAGTCTGCAACAAAATTGTGACGTTTAACTGATGGTGTAATATGCTAAGTACTTGGTAAATGATTTGAGGTTTGAACATGTATGACCCGATACAAGACGGTATGCCCAGAACAGTGGAACCTGTGATTTACAATGAGGTGAAGCCACCAGTTAGTCTTTCTGAGTTTGTACATAGTTTTTGGGAACTTAAGACAGATGTTAAATTGGTTGACGATTTTTGCCTTCATGCTTTGCCTGACGCTTGTGTAAATATTTTATTTAACCAATTGGATACAAAAATTGCTGGCGTTACGGCGCTTCGCACTACATATGAAGAGCTTAATTTGGGTAAACAGTTTCATTATGTTGGAATTCAATTTTTCCCTGGGGTATGGCGTGGCAATTTGGATGAGACTAGCGATGGTTTTGTGGGCACACCCTATCTTGGTAAGTTGCCGTTGATTGATAAAAATAATGAACTTTTTGCAATGGAATTTGACGACAAGCAGGCAGTGTTGTCTGAACTTGTACATGAACTTATTGATTGTAAGCTTGTGGCTGCAAATGCGGTAACGGCTAAAATATTATCAAATTTGGATAGCATTCATACTGTTGCGGATATGGCGGCTCTCGTACAAATGTCACCACGGCAGCTACAGCGTGTGCTTAAAAGTACGACGGGGTTTTCTCCGCATGATTTTATGAAAGTATTGCGCTTGCAACAATCATTTAAGCAACATTATTTAGATTTTTTTGCTGATCAGTCGCATTTTATTCATTCGTTTCGCAAAATCACTGGCTATACGCCTGCTGAATATTATCGGAATTTCGATGTCTGATATCTACAATACTCACGCCATAAGATTGAATATTATCCAACTTGATTTAAACAATGAAATGGAAAATAATCATGAAACAAAATGCAATTGGTTGGTTTGATATCTATGTAGATGATATGGGCAGAGCTATTGATTTTTATCAATCTGTGCTTCAGCAAGAATTAGAAGATATGATTGACCCAACGGATAATAATGTAATTATGAAGAGCTTCCCAACCGATATGCGGGCATATGGCGCTGGTGGTGCACTTATCAAAAGACAAGGATCTACACCGGGAATGGGTGGCACGTTGATTTACTTTGGCGTTGCTGATTGTTCAGAAGAGCAATCTAGAGTGGTCACCGCTGGCGGACAGGTAATCCGACCCAAAATGTCGATTGGGGAATTTGGGTGGGTAAGTATTTGCATGGATACTGAAGGTAATATGATTGGATTCAGTTCGATGAAGTAAACTGCTGCAAGTATATATAGAGAGACGGCGTCCCACATGGGGCGCTTTTTTTATGCCTTTAACGAGGCGCGGCCTTTTTAGTTAAGCGCTAATCGCTGATTTGAGGAGCGGGGACGAAAGAAATACTTCAGCGTTTCTTTCGTCCGAAAACGATACAATTATCGCGGCCGGTAAGTTAATCTAAATAGTTAATACTATTTACTTAGCTTTTAACTTAGCGTTGTTTCATTTTGGCACAATGTGCCCCAAAATGGGTGGAGAAATCTCGATTTCGGAAACATCTATACAAGGGGCTGTGTAAATATAAGCAATTGAATTAACTACTTAATACTGCATAAAACAAGACTTATTGACAGGTTGTGGATGCTTTTAGGTATTTGCATACATTAGCATTAAGTATATTAACATTTAATTTACCTTTATTAACAAAATTAATATATATTCCGTTTACGCTTATTTTTTATTTAACATGTGGTCGAGTAATAATGAAAAAATTATTGTTTTTATAAAATATTATTAATATGAAAAGAACTAGCAAAATTGCACTTGTTGCAATTGTAGATTTTATAACATCCCTAATTTCTTTTGTGGTCGCTTTTGCGATTGTAAAAAATCTAATGCTAGAAATTCCAGTGGCGGAAATAACAATTATTTTTGTTTTGTTTTCTGCGGTTGGTGTTGTGTTCATTTATGCAGCCGATGGCTACAAGCATATATTTAGATATGTTGGCGTCGATTCACTTACAAAATTGATAGGCGCAATTTTGGTGACTGCAATCGCGATTTACACCGTGATATATATTTCGTTAGATTACTCATCAAAATGTGTTGATGCTCCCCAATAAAGAGACAGATTTTGCATTGATTTAAGCTACAGTTTTCACTTACCAATCGTTGGGTTGATTGTTTAATTTATTCCAATAAATTACATCAGGCGCTAAACCACAATGAGCTTTATGAGGACGTTCCGTATTATAGAGGTCGATCCACTTGCCAATTCTTTCTCGGGCTTCTGTACCACCACTCCAAGCATGTAAATAAACACATTTATATTTAAGTGATCGCCACAGCTGTTCGATAAATATATTGTGCAAATACCGACCTTTGCTATCCACCGATATTTTAATGTTGGCAGACTTAAGCCGATTAATCCATTGCCAAGATGTGAACTGACTGCCTTGATCAGTATTAAATATCTTAGGTGCACCAAAGCAGTGAATGGCTTCATTCAATGCCTCAATGCAAAAATCAGCTTCCATGGTGTTTGATAAGCGCCAGCATAAAACCCGACGCGTTGCCCAGTCCATAATCGCAACCAGATATAAAAAGCCCTTGCGCATAGGAATGTAAGTAATGTCAGCACACCAAACATGGTTTGGTTTAGTGATATTCATTCCCCTCAATAAATAAGGATAGATTTTATGTTGTTTATTCGGCTTGCTGGTGTTGGGCTTCTGATAAATTGGTATTAGCCCCATCAAGCGCATAAGTCGCCTTACCCGTTTGATGTTGACTTTATACCTTGGGCGCATAAATGCCCTCGCTAAGAATTGTTTGTCAATTAAAGTCATTAGCTCAAGCTTATAATCAATTTCGCCTTTGGCCTGCCGATAAACCGATGAACGTGATATTGACAATAGCTGACATTGAGATTTTATCGCCAGTTTTGGATGTTGCTTGTTAATCATGCTAACCCTCACTTGTCGAGCCAAGGAGCTAGCTTTTCCCGCAAAAAATCATTGGCGACGGCCAACTCCCCTATCTTGGCATGAAGGGCTTTTACTTTTATTTCATTATCATCGGCCTGTTTTGTCTTCTGTCCTCGCTCAAACACTTCGGCTAAACCTTCGAGTAATGATCGTTTCCACTGATGGATTTGGGTTGGTTGAACTCCAAAACGACTGGCCAGTTCCGTGACCGTTTGTTCACCTTTTATAGCTTCTAAAGCAACACGAGCTTTAAAGGCGGGATTATGGTTCTTACGTTTGGACATTTTAAATTTCCTCGTCTGATTTATAGACCAGTCAAGCAAAAATTGTAGCTTAAGTCACTGTCTCTTTATTGGGGAGCACCTCAATATTTAGTCTTTGAATACGACGGTTTTGGTGCCGTTGAGCAATACCCTGTTTTCCAAATGATACTGCACTGCCCGCGCCAATACGCGTCGTTCAATGTCGCGGCCTTTGCGCACTAAGTCATCGGGCATATCTGTGTGGCTAATATGCTCTACATCTTGCGATATAATGGGGCCTTCATCTAAATCATCGGTGACATAATGGGCGGTGGCGCCAATCATTTTAACACCACGAGCATAGGCTTGGTGATAGGGTTTTGCGCCTTTAAAACCAGGTAGGAATGAGTGATGAATGTTAATGCAGCGCCCTTGTAAAAAGCGCGAAAAATCATCTGATAAAATTTGCATATAGCGTGCCAGTATAATGAGTTCGGCGCCAGATTGGTTGATAATTTGTTTGATTTGGGCTTCTTGTTCGGGCTTTGTATCTTTGGTAATGGGTAGGTGATGGTAAGGGATGTCATCGACTAAGGTGAGGTTTAGCGCCTCTTTAGGGTGGTTGGATACAATGCCAACCACTTCGACATGAAGCTCGTTAATGCGCGCTCTGTAAAGCAGGTCTCCCAAGCAATGATCGAATTTAGAAACCATCATTAGGATTTTCTTTTTCTCGGCTTTGTCTTGCAAATGCCATGTCATATTATGTTGTTTGGCAATGGGCTCAAATTTGCTGATGAGTTCTGAAACGCCTGAGCTTGTGACTTCTAGTTCAAACACCACGCGGATGAAAAATAGTTGGGTATCAAGGTCGTTAAATTGTTGTGCTTCTAGTATATTGGCGCCCATCTCATATAAAAAATTAGTGGTTTTTGCAGTCAGACCTGCTTTGTCTTTACAAGACAGGGTGAGTATTAGTGTTTTTTTCATGAGTTATTTTTCTTTTCTTTATACGTAATACAGTTTTTAAGCTTGAGATGCGTCTTGATCTTGTGCGTTTTGATTGGTGACTTTGGCTAATTTGGTTCTGATGGCTTTAAAGCCGCCAAAGAAAAACAGTGCGGCGATTGCCAGTAATGCAAAGCCAATGAGAGGGCGGAAGAAGATCCACGCCAATGCAATGGTGATGATGGTGAGGATGGCGGCAATGATGCCTGTAACCAAACCAATGCCTGCGCCCAATATACGGCCAACCAATGGCACAACATCGCCAAGCACCCGAATGGGCGCTAAAATGCGCGAGAGGCCGCCCCACATAAGCAAAAATGCACCAAAACGGATTGCCCATGTCATAAGGCTGTTGGCGCTTTCGGAGCTATCGAACATGGCATCGGCGGTGGCTATGTTTGTTTGCAGTAATTGCAATGCGCCATTTTGGGTTGTGTAGGCTTCGATGATGCCGTTATTTTGCTTGCCAATTACACTGGCCTCGGTTGGCATGGCGACGGTATATTTAACCCGCACTGCGCCAATTTCGGGGCTGGCTGCGTTGCCAAAGAAATACTGGTTGCCAATTAATTTGAAAGCTTTTTTAAGGTTTGCATCCATTGCATTTAGGTTGTCGATGGTGAGGGTGTAATCTTGATAATTGTTAATTTGGCTGACAAATGCCTCGCTAAGTTTATAAGCGCCAAGGGTTACATTCTCGGCTTGGAAGCGTTGACTTGAATAGGGCATCGTCGCAGGGTTTGTATGGCCTGTAGATTTTTTAAATTCGGTGGAGTTAATGAGGCCTTCTGACCAAATTTTGCTGTAAGAATATGTGGTGGTTTGGGTTTCGCCACCGCCTAATTTTTTTTCGGTTTTTGTGGTGGATTTTTGGCGCCATTGATACATTTCTACTATGCGTTTTAGCTTGATGGCTTGTACCTGTACGCCAAATTGGCTGTCGGAAACTGTATCGGGCGTTGTGGCAATGCCTGATAAATGAATTAAGGCGTTTTGATGGATGGTGTTAACCTGATCGGCATTGGCGGATACCACAATGCCGCGGCCTTCTTCTAAGGTTTTTATACGGTCGACTGAGCGTCCCTCGTTCCACCAAATAACACCAAAAGAAGCTAAAAATACGAGCAAGCCAATGATGATGCCTGCAAAAGAATTCATAATTCTTTTGCCCCATGATGTGGAGCTTGATTCGCTATAATTATCTGACATAGATCACCCGTAAATTGTAATATATTCACGGGTGAGAGATTATACAGCGCGGGGTTAAAGGTCAACCCTGCTAGATGTTAGAGCTTCACTTGATGTTCTTTTTGCCCAACAATACCGCGGGGTAAAACAGCAAATGTTTTGCCTGCATTTTTGCTATCATCACCATCGGCTGCTGAGGTTACAAATATGGTTTGTAAATCGGCACCACCAAAGGCGGGGCAGGTGGTTTGTTTGGCATCGGGAATGTCGATTGCCATTAAAAACTTACCTGCTGCATTATATTTTGCAATGCGGGACGCACCCCATTGGGCGTTCCACAAACAGCCTTCGGCATCGACAACACTGCCATCTGGCGATAGGCCATCTTGTTTCATATCTATAAACATTTGAGCATCGCCCACTGGCCAACCTTCATTATCTAAGGCTTGGCTCATAATGCATTTTTCTGGTGTATCGGCATAATAAGCTGTGCTGCCATCAGGCGAAAAACAAATGCTGTTTGGAATGGTAATATTAGGGTAAAGCGTGCGAATTTCGCCTTGATAATAGCGATAAATAGCGCCTGCGTGTTTTTTGGCCTCTAGATCCATCGTGCCTATCCACATGCCGCCTTGCGGGTCGGCGCGGCCATCGTTAGAGCGGTTGTTGGGGATGTCGGCCTCTAATGGCGCGATGACATCTTGCTCGCCAGTTTCGATGTTAAATTCTAGAAAAGCGGTTTCGCTGCAAATGAGCAGTGTATTTTCATCTAGCCAACCTGCGGCCGATACATGCTCAGTAAATTGCCACATTTTGCGGTTGCCATTTTTACTGGTGAGCAGTTGTTTTTGGTTAATATCGAACCAAAAAAATTGCTCGCGTAGGGGGTGCCAAAGTGGGCCTTCGCCAAGTGCGCATTGGGTATCATCAAAAATTGTAACCGCCATGATTTTTCTTTCTTTTTATCCGTTGTTGGAAATTATATTAACGCTAATTAATTGAATTTGAAAGCTCTTTATATGGGGTAAAATTAACGATTTGTTAACTATAACTATTTACCAACTTAAGTATACGAATCGTAAAGTGAACTAGAAGACTGGTTTTTATTTGCGCACCACTTAGTAACGGGACAATTATGACTGCATTATCACTTCACAAACCACACGCCAAAACCAAATTAATGAGCAGCACAAGCCTTGCGATAGGGGTGATAGCTAGCATGTTAAACTTTGCGCCTGTATTGGCCGATACGGTGATAGTGAATGTGGGAGAGACATTGGTTGGCCCAAATAATAGCGGCTTCGCAGGTCTTCGTGATGATTATGTCGTAAATGGGACTTTGAATGTTACTGGCGAAACTTCGGTGGGGACTCTTTCTGGCGCGGGTCTTGTTAATATTAGTGGGGGCATAATGTCTAGTTTGACTGTGGAAAGCAGCAGTGACGGTGTATTTTCTGGAGAAATAACTGGTGATGGTATTTTGCATAAGTATAATTCTGGGAGTTTAACATTAACGGGTGATAACAGTAGTTATAATGGATACATGGCTTTATACAGAGGTAAAGTGATCGTTGGGCATAATAAAGCTTTAGGCGCAAGTTTTTTTGTATCAGGAACTTCAGCCGAGCATATATTGGTGATTGAAGACAATATTAATATTTCTAATGATTTATGGCTTCAAAACTATACTTTAGGTGTTAGTGCGGCTGAAGGTGAAATCGGTACAATTTCGGGCATTCTGAAAAATGGGGGCGGTTTAGAAAAAGTGGATGCGGGCACAATTATTTTGTCTGGTACGAACACTTATAGCGGTGGTACTGTGCTTACAGAAGGCACGTTGGTGGCAGGAACTAATGATGCATTTGGCAGTGGCACATTTACGCTTTCGGGCAGTGCAGACAAAACTATTGGTCTTGCAGACGGCGTTACAATCAATAAAAGCATTGCTTTAACAAGTAATTTGAATGTGAGCGCGGGTGCTGGTGAAAGTGGCACATTAAGTGGTTTTCTGACAGGTAGCAATGGCATTACCAAAAAAGGTGATGGCACAATTACACTAACTGCTGACAATAGCTATAATGGTACAACCGTTGTAGATGCGGGCGTACTTGCGCTTTCTGTTGGTGCTAAAGTTAAAAGTACAAACAGAGTGATTGTGAATTCTGATGGTGAATTCCAAGTGGCTGGCAGTAATTTTGTTGGTTCTATTGAGGGCTCGGGCGATATAAATATATTGTCTGGCGGCTCCATGGTTATCTATGGCAATGGGCTATCTACAGAGTTTTCTGGTAAATTTACGGGGCCGGGTGGTTTTAATAAGCTTAATTCGCAAAATTTAACTTTAAGTGGTGACAATAGCGCTACAAACACCAACTTTATTTTGACCTATGGCAAATTAATCATTGGGCATGATGATGCCATTGGTAGCAATCAACTGATATTAACCAATAACAGTTATTCGAAATCACTTGAAATTTTGAATGACATTGACCTTGGTACAGCGATAAATATTGGCATAACGGGTGATCTTAACCTTACATCAAGTGGTGCGCAAAAAGGCACTATATCGGGTGTTATGAGTGGTACTGGTGGTGTGAATAAAACAGGTTCTGGCTCGTTAGCCTTGGACGCTGCTAATACTTATGATGGTACAACAACGCTTATTGAAGGTACATTAGTGGCGGGTAATAATGCAGCATTTAGCAGTGGGGCATTTGTGCTTTCGGGCAGTGCTGACAAAACACTTGGTCTTAAAGATGGTGTGACTATTAATAAGAATATTGCTTTGACGAGTGATTTGAACGTGAGTGCCGATAGTGGTGCTAGTGGTGTTTTGTCTGGCTGGATAACTGGTGCAGGCGTGTTAACTAAAACGGGTGCGGGTAGTGTTGAACTGTCTAGATCGAATGCATATTCGGGCGGCACTGTGTTAAAAGAAGGCACTTTGGTGTTTGGTTTTAATGGTGCATTTGGCAGTGGGGGGCTTTCACTTTCGGGTAGTGCTGATAAAACACTTGAGATTAAAAATACTATGACTTTGGTCGGCAATGTTGCCTTAACCAGTGATCTAAATGTTAAAGTTGACACATCTGGTGCAGCTACATTTGCAGGCGTGTTTTCTGGCGCCAGTGATTTAACTAAAAAGGGTACGGGTGCGCTGAGTTTATCGGGTGCAAATACCCACACTGGCGATACGGTTGTTGATGAAGGCACGTTGGTGCTGAAAGCTAACTCATTGTCAAATGCAACTAGTGTGAAGATTAATACAGGTGGTGTGCTTAAAGTAGATGGCTTATCTTCTGTTGGCTCTGTTGAAGGTGATGGAGACATATTGCTTGCCGCTGATTTAAAAAGTGGGTTTAACAATAATGACACTGTATTAAACGGTAAAATTACTGGTAGTGGCGATTTTGGAAAATGGGGTACTGGTAGTTTAACACTAAATGGCGATAATGATTTTGCGGCTAATACTGGTGTGATCTTAAATGAGGGTAAGCTAATTTTGGGCCATGATGATGCGCTCGGGCAAACTTCAAACATACTAAAAACTGATGTTGCAAGTGATACTGATAAAGCCATTAAAATAGCTGATCAAGTTAACATTGGAAATTTCATTACATTACAACAAGACTTATCTATTGAAGCTGATGAAAACCATAAAGGTACATTATATGGCGCTATAAGTGGCGCAGGTGGGCTTGTTAAAACGGGTGCGGGTAGAATTTTGCTTTCTGGAGTGAATTCACATGCTGGTGGCACTGTGTTAAAAGAAGGCACATTAGTGGCGGGTACAAATGCTGCCTTTGGTAGTGGTGCATTTACGCTTTCGGGCAGCGCCGATAAAACACTAGAGCTTGCGGATAATATCTCAATTAACAAGAATATTGCCTTAACCAGTGATTTAAACATTGAGAACGGTTCAGGCCATCTAAGTACATTAACGGGCGGGTTTTCTGGGTCTCATAATTTGGTTAAAAAAGGTGATGGTGAAATTTACCTTATGGGTGCGAATACATATACAGGTAATACAATTGTTGAAGCTGGTAGCCTTGGATTATCGGGGGGTGCTGCGATTGCTGATACCGCTAAATTAACTGTGAAAAAAGACAGTCAGGTTCGAGTTGGCAATGATGAAACTGTAGAAACATTTGAACTACTAGGTGGCACCGTGATTGGGACATCAGGGCTAACAGCAACTTATTTCAGCCAAACCAGTGTTGATAGTTTGGTTCAAACCACAATTGTTGCACAAAACAAAGTGAAAGCTATTGATGGCGGCATTGCTCAAAACAATAGTGAGGGTGTTAAATTTACTGGCACGGCATCGGATGTGGAATTGGTGTTAAAATCGAATGTGAATTATCTGGTAAATGCAGCGCCAACGGCTAACATTGCGCTTGACCCTTATGTTATATCTGGCACATCGAGCGGTGGTAAAGTGACACTTGATAATGCAGCAGTTTTAACCGGAAAAATTCAGATCACTGGTTCTGACTATGCAAGCTCTAAATTTACCAACACTGGCACATGGAATGCTGCTGGTGGGGCATCGACCTTTGAGGGCGCGTTTGAAAATAACGGCATATTAAACCTGCAAAATGGCGCTGCTAATGACAGTGTGAATGTAGGTGACCTGACTTTGGGTTCGGCCTCAAAAATAAAATTAGACATTGATAAAAACGACAATACCGATGTGATTAACGTGACTGGTAGTGTGGTTTTGGGTGGCGAACTAGACATTATGGCCACTGGCGCGTTGGGTGATTATACGGCGGGCAAAAATTACAAATATACGTTGATTGCAAATGACGGCACGGATGCCGTTACGGGCGACTTTACTAACGTGACTGATAATTTTGCATTCCTAAATGCCAAGGTAGAAAAAAATACCGATGGTGCTAATGATGTGAAATTAAGCTTCAGCGTAGCAGAAGCTCCGACTGGTTTAGATTTTAAACCATTTAGCGACAATGAAACCGAAAAAATGGCGGCTGTTGCCTTGGATGGGTTTGACTATACAAGTGATGAAGGCAAAGAGATTTATAATAAATTAGTTGGTTTTACAACGGCACAAGCCAAGGAAACTCTAAAACAAGTATCGGGTGCTGACCATGGTTCGGCCTCATCGCTTAGTGACCAATCGGGCACTGTTTTCCAAAACTCTATGATGACCCGCGCGGGTGGCGGTGGTGGTGTGCAAAATGCACCACAAGCTGTTGGTTTTACGGCCTCTAACCAAGTGATAAGTCAAACCGATAATAATGTTGTTTGGGCAGATTTGGTGGCCATGCGGTCATCTATTAAAGCCAGTAATAATTTTGGTGCGGTATCTGCATTTAGCTCGGGTATGACATTTGGCGGCAAAATTGCAGGTGGTGATGATTGGACAGTGGGCGCAAGCGCAGGTTATATTTCGACCAATTTCAGCACAATTAATGCTGCCTCAAAATCTACCAGCAGCAGCTTAAATGTTGGCCTATACGGTGGGTGGGGCAGTGTTGCTGCTGACGAAGCTGGTTTGGGTGTGATGGGTGCATTAAGCTATGGTTTGCAACATTATAAAACAAGCCGTATTATCAGCGCTGTTGGCTTGGGCAAAACAGCGGTTGCCGATTATTATGGCTCGACAATTTCGGGTGAATTGAAAGCTCGTTATGGCTTTGACAACTTAGTTGAAGGCACCGACATTGTTGTGGCGCCATTTGTAGGGGCAGGCTTCTCGCGTAGTCATACCAATGCTTATACTGAAACGGGTGCAGGTGCTTTTAACATCACCGCTGGCGCGACAAATGTTAACAAGTTTAACAGCCTTGTGGGTGTTGAAATCTCGAATAAATTCGAAGTTGAAGGCAGTGAATTTAACGGTTCATTATCGGCTGCTTGGAAGCATGAATTTGGTGATGTAAGCACACCGATGAATTATAAACTTGCAGGCGCGGCCAATGCTTTTGCGGTGCAGAGCGCAGCCATTGCACGCGATAGTTTGCAATTAAATGCAACTCTAGGCGTGCAATTAGATGAGAACAGCACATTGAGCTTTTCGGCCATGGCTGACATCTCGCAAACAAGCTTAAACTACGGTGCTGCCGTTAGCTTTAAAATGCGCTTCTAATATCTGAATGCCATTCAGACGGGATTGAAATAATGCCCGTCTGGATCGGCAGACAATAGTTTGGCGATTTTATCCCACTCGCCATTATTGCTTAGATTTTCTATGTGGGTTTGGTGGGCTTGTTTGGTCTGCCAATTTTCGACCAATGTAAAGCTCGTGTCGGTTTCGGCATTTTGATATATCTCGACATGGTTACAGCCTTCGACTTGCGGTAAACCCGTTTTCACATCTTGCATAATGGCGTTGAAATTGGTTAAATCGGCCGTATTGACGTTAAATTTAATGATGAATGTTATGCTCATAATAATCTCCTTTTTATGATGGAGATTAGATAGGCTTTGCATTATGCCTAAACCACCCAAAAAACCGCAAGACTATTGAAATTGGTTCACAATTGGCTTTTTGTTTGGTTGGGTGTTTGGTTATATTTGTTTTTATAAGCGGTGGTAAAGTGGGAGGCATTATCATACCCCACAGCAAGTGCCGTTTGAATGACGCTTGCTTTGCCTGTGATGAGGATTTGATGGGCTTTTAACAACCGTTGTTCGATAAGCCATTGGTGCGGCGTGGTGGCGTATAATTTTTTAAATTCGCGAGTGAAGGTGGATTTGCTATGGCCTGTTAAGCTTGCATAATCTTCGACTTTTAAGTTTTTTAAATAATTGTCTTTCATAAATTGGGCGATGTCGCGTTTGCGGCCATGGGTTGAATGGTAAAAGGCAGATGAGAACTCGCGCCCTGCATTAGTTTGGGCAATAAGCGATAGAAATTCTTTTAATTTTAGCTCTAACAGTTGACCAATATTGGGCTGATTGCCATAAATATCTAACAGGCTTGCCATGAATTTGGCAATTTGTAGGGGAGGCGTGTGTATTTGCGCAAGGCCAGTGTTACTGGGATTAGATGGCAAATTTGAAGGGCGCAGCCTGTCTATAATCTCATCGGTAATAAAAAATAATATGGCTTCGAACTGGTTATCATTGGTTGTGTAATCGGAAACCAAATAAATATCTTTGGGCAGTAGCAATAAATCGCCTTGTTGCACTGCAGTTGGTTGGTTTGTATTTTGATGTAATAATTGGCGGCCTTTGACAATGAATAATATAGCCGTTTGGGATAGGTAAATTTCTTTATCGAGCAGATCGTGCTTTAGGGTTTTATGAAATATTGCCGCGTTACCATGCTGCATCAATGGCGTTACATTGGGCATAGTGAATAGTTTTTGTGGCAATATTTCTAAAGTCATATTTAACGATTACGAACAAATTAACACAGTAGAACCCGTGGTGGCGCGGCTTTCTAAAGCATCATGGGCTTTGGCAGCATCTTTAAGTGGGAAAGTTTGGTTTACGTTGATTTTAACTTTGCCAGATGTGACCATTTCGAATAATTCGTTGGCTGTGTCTTCCAGTTTTTGGCGGGTATCTAGATAGTTAAACAGGTTAGGGCGGGTGAGGAATAAACAGCCTTTGGCATTGAGTATCAATGGAGAAAATGGCTCAATAGGCCCAGAAGCTTGCCCAAATGTCACCATAAGGCCGCGTTTGGCGATGCAGTCTAGACTATCCATAAAAGTGGTTTTGCCAACACTGTCATAAACCACGGGCACGCCATTGCCATTGGTAATTTTTTGCACTTGTTCGACAAAGTTTTCTTGCGTGTAAATAATGGTGTGATGGCAGCCATGGGCTTTGGCAAGAGCGGCTTTTTCGGGTGTTGAAACAGTGCCGATAACCGTTGCGCCCAAAGCATTTGCCCATTGGCACATGATGAGGCCAACACCGCCTGCTGCGGCATGCACCAAAATGGTATCGCCCGCTTTTACATCATAAACTTGGCGCAATAGCATTTGTGCTGTCATGCCCTGCAGCATCATAGCTGATGCCTGTTCAAACGATATTTCGGTTGGGAGTATTACCAATTGATCGGCATCAATAATGCGCTCCTCGGCATAAGAGCCGCGCGCGCCTGCATAGGCCACACGATCACCCGCTGCAACGTTGGTAACGCCTTCGCCCACTGAAACCACGGTGCCCGCGCCCTCTGAACCAGGAATAAAAGGCAATGGAATGTCGTAAAACCCTGTGCGGTGATATACATCTATAAAATTCAGCCCGCATGTGGCTTGCTTTAAATGCACTTGGCCTGCAGCAGGTGTGCCAATGGTAACGGCTTCGAATTTTAATTGATCTGAACCGCCAAATTCAGAAACTTGAATGGCTGATGGCATGTTTTTTCTCCAATTATTTTTTGAGGATAGGTTAGTTTTGACTAGATTTTGAGTCAAGTGATTTGGTGGCTGAATTTAGCTAGTAATTGCTGAGTATGTCATTAATCATATTTTTGAGCCAAATGCGGGCGGGGTCTTTATTGTAGCGTTTATGCCAAAATTGAAAATAGCTAAAATTTTGCACTTGCATTGGCAATTCAACAATCGACAATTCGCTTTCTTGCGCCAATTTCTTGGCCATGCGGCGGGGGCAGGTGAGGATGTGATCGGTAAAAAGTAAGATATTTTCGGCTTGAATAAAAGTGGGGATGGTGAGCTTTATTTGGCGTTTAAAGCCATGGCTCGAAAGACCTTTTTCGATGTAAAAAGACAATTCGCTAAGCGAAACGACCGATAAATGCTCGGCATTTACATAATCCTGCATGGTGATTTTTGAATTGTTTAAGTGGTGATTTTTACGCATAAGGCATACAAAATCATCGGTATAAATGCGGCTTTGGCTTAAATGTTCGGGGGCGGTGCAATTCACTGCCAAAACCAGTTTCACGTTGCCGTCTTCTAATTGCTTGGCATCATAATCTTTATCATGCAGGAATAATGACAGACGCACTTTGGGAGCTTCGACGGCTATGCGCTCCATAAGGCGGGGAATGAGGAAACATTGCAATTCATCGGCAATACTCACCGTAAAATGAGTGGTGATTTGGCTAGGCTCAAATGCGTCTGCTTGGTTGAGGTTATCTGCCTCATTGAGAATGTTTTGGATGCTGGCAATCATTTGGGTGGCTTTTTTAGTGGGCTTCATATCGCTAGATGTGCGCACAAAAAGATCGTCATTAAACTGTTCACGCATTAATTTTAGTTGTTTACTTGCGGATGATTGAGTGAGGTTTAGGCTGTCGGCGGCGTTTTGCAGACTGCCTTGCTCGTAAATTTCTTTGAACAATTTAAATTGCCCCACACGCAGAATATCTATATTCTTATTTGGCATATATCTCATTCCTAAAATTCCATTGTGTAATGTTTATATATTTATTAGTTTGTGGCAAGTTAAAATTTCATTCGCAAAAAGGCGCGTTATGACAAAAAATATTTCATCGAGATGGTTAGTTGTGTTTGTTGGGTTTTTAATACTCGGCTTGGTTTATACCATTCGTTCGACCATTGGATTGATGATGCCAATTTGGTCAGAAGAATTTGGCTGGTCGCGCAGTATGATTTCATCTGGCGGGGCAATGTGCCTTATTGTCATGGCAGTCATTGCGCCCTTTGCAGGCAGTGCGGTGGATAAATATGGCCCACGACCATTTGTTGTTGGTGGCTTGATTGCGGTGGCCATTAGCGCCATATTAATGGCGACAATGCAAAGCGCGTGGATGTTTTTTGTGGCGTTTAGCCTTATCTCTGGTGTTGGGTTTGGTGTGGTGGCTATGCATGTGATTGTGGCTTCGGTTTCGCCTTTGTTTGACGAAAATAAAGGCCTAGCAACAGGTATTGCTACAGCAGGTTCTACCGCGGGGCAATTGCTTATCATTCCAATAGTGGCGGTGTTTTTAGTTTCCTTTGGGTGGCGCGAAACTTACATTGTTTATGCGGTGGTTTGTGCCGTTGTGGCGCTGCTTTGTTGGCGGCTATTATCGACCACAAAAAAACAAGTGAATGATGAACAAGTAAAATCGACTTTTGCGGTGGATTTTAAATATCTGATTAGAAAACCAGTCTTCCATGCGGTGTTTTGGAGTTTTACTCTGTGTGGATTTACCTCTACTGGTGTGGTGGAAACTCATTTAATGCCATATTTGGCGGCTTGCGGTTACCCGACATTAGACAGTGCGCTGAGTTATGGTTTCTTATCTGGTTTTAACATGATCGGCATGATGCTATCTGGTTATTTGAGTGATAAAATGAACAAGGTTTTATTGTTGACGATTATTTATATCATGCGCGGGCTAAGTTTTATTGTGTTGATGTTTGTGGTGGATGATTATGCTGCGCTTGCTATATTCACCATTGCCTTTGGTTTGTTTGATTATTCAACTGTGCCCGTAACAGCGGGAATAATCGTTGAACATTTAGGACAAAAATTATTAGGCATCACCATGGGCGTTTTGGCTGCAGGCCATGCGTTGGGTGCAGCCGCAGGTGCTTATTATGGTGGTTATTTGTTCGATTTATTTGCCAGATATGAAGAGATGTGGATTGCTTCTATTATATTGGCAATTGTCGCAGGTGTGATTTCGGCAGCGATTAAATTTATGCGGCCTGCACCGCGGATGGCTTAACTATTGGCATTGTTGATATAGGCCGTTAATTTTTTCGTTATCCGAACACATGATGCCGCCCCATTGATAACCTGTTTTGCCATTTTTGAATTTAATTTCGAACCAGTCATAGCCGTTCATTTCGACGCCTGAATCGTTCATAATTATAATGGGGTCACCTTCATAAAGGCTTGCAATTTGTTTGGCCTGCATGCTGGCACCAATACGTACTTTGCCACCCAATGAACGACCCGTATATATAGGGTTGCTAATTTTGACTTGAGCTTCAGCTTGGTCGATAGTTTTAGGCTTGTCAGATGGGAAAACACATTCAAATTGTTTGGAGCTTATATAAACACGGGTTTTGCCATTTTCAGGGTAAAACTGAGCTTGCTTAAATACATTTAGATAGCCATCTTTGTCGTTGTAAATAACCCCAAAACTCTCGGCATTGTGGGTAATCTGAGCGCGGCCTTCTGCTTCAAAAAACTCAACCATTAGATTTGTTTTGTCGTCACCACAATCATATTTAATGCCTTCGTGGGCAAAGGATTGGCTTGCAAAAAGGCACAGAATACTTGTGGCTAAAAATTTAATGGGAGTTTTTGTCATTCAATATTAGCCTGTATATTTGTGCTTTAATGTGGGTGATGAATAACATAATTTACTTTACGAGTGGTGACTAAATCACTTGATAAACCTAATTATTTATAGACAGATTGATTGAATTTTCTAGACATCCAATAGATGGCTAATAATTGCAATAATGTGCCTAAAGCTAGTGCGAACCACCATAGATCATTGCCATCTAAGGCTAGCCAATAGGCCTTGTGAATTAAGAATGGTGGAAAAATTGCTAATATCCATTGCCAATTTTCGGGTAGAAACCACCCGCCCATAATAACCCAACCTGCTATGGAAGTGAATTTGCCCATAGCGAAACCTTGAATTTTATTTTGGGCGGCTAACGATAGAAACAGCGAAACCATGACTGATACTAATGATGCGGATGCGCAAAGTAAGGAGAGCTGCCAAAAGGGAAGAATTTCGACACCAACAATATATACCATCAAAATCATGGTGAAAAAGCTGAAAATTGCAGCCAGACCAAACCGATAATTTGTATAATAATGCAAAGGAACTGGGGTGACAATAAGTGCAGTGATTGTGCCTTCGTCTTTTTCGTCTAAAATAAGGAAGCCAGACACCATGCCAGCTAACAAGCCACCATTATAGAGTGAAATGAAGCTTGCCCACATGGGATAAGTATCATGTAAAGCAAATGAAATTGTTTCACTTGGCATGTAGGATTTTTCAATAAGAACACTGTCTATCCACGGCAATAAATAACGAACAGCTATGGCCATAACAAAGGTAAAAAGCAACATGAAAATCATAAAGCTATCGCGGAAAATCAACTTTTTATCATTGTGAAAAAATTTAGGAATTGTAGTGAAAATATCCATTTTTATTCTCCAATTACATGCTTGGTGAAGGCTTTATGAGCCCAATAAAAAAGCCCAATTATACAAATAAGGCCAAAGCCAATGGCATAGATAAATTGCCAAACCTCTATGGTTTCAAATGCGCCTAGCATCATCATCGTTGGTGGGGATACAGGGAAAAGCAGGAATATGAAATTATCGCTAAACCCAGTGAAATAGAAAATTGGGATTTGTAGGAAGATAATGACCGATGCCATGGGCATAATAAAATTGGTAATATTTCTATATCTCACTGCAATGATAATGCCTAACAGCACAAAAATAATGCATATGGCAAATAGGCTTAAGGTGAGAATGAGTAAATTGGGTAGCTCGAATTGCGCCCCTTGAAAGTGCATAATGACCAAAGCGCCAAAAAATGAAACGAAGGATTCAATACTAGCCAAAATTGTGAGACTGATGGTTTTTGCAACAATATATTCGGTGGTGGAAAGCGGCGATATTATGGTGGCGGTGATGGTATTTTCATCGCGCTCAAACATTAACATAGCTGCTACATATAATAAGGTGGAGCCGCCAATGATTAATAGCATGATAACAATCATGGCTAAAGAAATGATTTCTGCCGCGATGAGCTGGGAAATAGCGATAGCAACCAATATGCCGACCCCAATGCCCACATGGTATAAACCGTTACGATACTGAACAATCGTGTTGGTTTTTATCTCTGAAAATAATGGTTTCATATAATTAACTCCTGTCCTGTTAATTCAATGAAAACATTTTCTAATGTGGTTTCTTCGCTGTGAATGGTTTCGAGATGCTGACCAGATTTTAGCAATGCTAAAAACTCTTTATTTTCGCCAAGATTATCCAATGAGAATTTTGCGGTTTCGGAATTTTGTGCAGCGTTGATAAATTCGACATCGACAAAGCGTTTGCCAAATTGTTTTTTGAAATTGGAAGGCTTGTCTATCGCCCTTAAATGGCCATTGGTCACAAATGCCACGCGGTCGCACATTTGGTCGGCCAAGGCCATGTTATGCGTGGTTATAAAAATGGTTGTTCCTTGGTCGCGCAAATTAAAGGCTAGTTTTTTAACCTTGGCGGCATTCACAGGGTCTAAGCCCGAAGTTGGCTCATCCAAAAACAGAATTTTGGGTTTGTGAATGACCGAGCGAGCGACGTTGAGCCGAATTTTCATGCCTTTTGAGAATTCAGATACTTTTTTATCGGCATCATCAGCTAAGTCGACCCATGACATAACTTCTAAAACATCGTGTTTATCGCCTGAGTAGAGCGATGAAAAATGTTCTAAATTTTCGCGCGCAGTGAGCTTTAAAAAATGGTTTGGCAATTCAAATGAAACGCCAACATGTTCGTAAAAATCTTTACCCCACGAGCTTAATTCCTTGCCCATAATATCTATGCTGCCTTGATAGTTTTTAAGCATGCCAATGAGAATATTTTGAGTGGTGGATTTGCCCGCGCCAGAGGGGCCTAAAAAGCCCATTATCTCGCCTTGTGAAATTTCGAAATTCATATCATGCAATGTTGGAACGTCGGCTTTGTGATATGTGAAATCTAGATTTTTGACTTTTATCATGTGGATCTCCAAGATTAATTATCGTGAAATGTTGCAGGGTCGATGCCGTAATTTTTTTGAAAATCAGCAATCGCCCCTTTAAATATATGGCGTAAAATTTGTTTACCTGCATCGCTATTGCCACCATCATCAGGTGTGAGGGCGCGGTGCATAATATCGGCAAGGGTTTTTATGGTGTCGTCAATCGGCGGGATGTCATCTTTATGCATCACATTACCAACCGATACCAAACCATAGGAAATGATATTCATCACATGGGCGGTGGTTAATGGGTCTAACTCTTGGCGAATGCAGCCAACATCTTGCATCATTTTTATAAATTCGTGGCGGGTGTTTTGATGATATTGGTTTTTGAACAAGCTGTCGGGTTTGTTTAAATAGGTGCCAAAAAGCTCGCCGTCTTGGCGCATCATAGCGGTGATAAACTCATCTTTATGCATGGCATCTATCATATTGATGTACATATTTGCCATCAGACCACCATTGGGGTCGGCCTCGACATTGTCCATCCACGCATAGCTGAATCGGCCCATTTTTGTCATGAGTAGGGTTTCAAATAACTTGTCTTTGCTTTTGAAATGTAGGTAGATTGCGCCTTTGGATATGCCAGCTCGTTTGGCAATATCGGCCACAGATGTTTTGTCATAACCGAACTTTATGAATAATGAAGCGGCGGCGTTTATGATGGCATCATGACGGATTTGTTGGTTGTTTTTTGGCATTTATGACCTATTGACCAATGTTGAATTATTGGTCAAACATACAGAAATAAAGAAACACTGCAAGCGGTATTTTGTAACCTGCTGATTGTCTAATGTTTATGGGAGCATGTGGCTTGAGTATATTTGTGCATTATATAGATGACGCTGCGGATATTACTGTTATATTAAATTATTATATTGAATAGATAATTTTAAACCTTTGCTGATGACGTTTTAATAGATAGGTGACAAGATGAAAAATTTAGTTGTAAAAAGTTTATTGCTTGGCCTATGTGCCAGTACAGTTGTTGGCTCTAGTTTGACAACAACCGAAGGTTATGAGGAATTAACAAGCAATGCAGCGGGCACCAGTGAATTGGTGGGTAATGGAACCCGAACCAATAAAAGCACTGCCGAAATAGTGTCTCAAAAACTAGGCGGCACACTTACTCATGCTTCGAAAACATATTTTGTGACTGACAATCAATATGCAATTGTTGATGCTGACGGCTTTGATGCAAGTGGGGTATTAACCGATGGCACGGCAGTTTTGACCAAAACAGCACTATCTGATGGCTATAAATATTTGATGACCTACCAAGAAAGTTATAATTATAACGGCGCTGATTACGAAACTAACGGCGTTTTAGGTGTTGCAACACGTAATGCCGATATGCCAGCCTTGGGTGTGGCTACTTATGATGGCAAGGCCGAAGCGGTGGTTGCAAGAGCGGGCGGTACTACCGATATTCTTAAAGGTGGCACAAGTAAACTTGAGGTCGATTTTGCGGCTAGCACTGTTGATCTGACGTTGAACGGTTTTACTGCCACTGATTCAGTTTCTGGCCTTGCGGTGAATGCGAGCATTGATACCATCCGCGCTAGTGGCATGACAATTTCTGGTAATAAATTCTCTAGTGGGTCGCTTAGTTTGCAAAAAAATGGCGTTGAGGTTGACGCGACAGGTGCAAACAGCACAGCTTCATCAGTGGGGTATTTTTATGGGCAGGATGCTATTGGCTCTACGCCAGCTGAAGCCGCAGGAACTGTTTTAAAAAATGGCGACGCCGGTACAGTTAGCGGTATTTTTGTTGCTAAATAGTTAGTTTGCAGCGCCAAAACATAGATGTGTTTAATTTTGGCGCTGTTTAGTTATTAGTCTTTTGTCAAATAAGTAAATATTTCATCTTTAAGTAGCATGCGTTTTTTGCGCAATTGCTCTTCTTCGAAGTGAGACAAATGCTGTTCACCAATTTCTAGACGATGAACCTCTCGGTTTAACTCGTGATACTCATCAGCCAATTTTACAAAATGGTTATCATCCAATTTAAGTTGATGCATTTTCTCTGTAAATTCAGGAAATTCTTCACTTAATTCATGTGGTGTGTTTTTCATTTTATTCTCCTTGTTGATTGAGTGTATTTTAACAAGAAAAATGGGTGAATGGATTGATTTAAATCAATCTAACCAACTGTTATATGGATGTGAGGAAGTGATTATTTTAAGTTTTTCAAATATCTTTGGGGTGTCATGCCTAACAGGTTTTTGAAGTCTTTTGCAAAATGGGCTTGGTCGAAATAACCAAGGCTTATTGCGAGGTCACTCCAGTTAATGTGATTTGTGGTTTCTACTGCTTCTAGAGCTTGGTGAATGCGGTAGCGGTTAATGATCCATTTGGCATTTATACCGATATATTTTTTAAATAAGCGTTGTAATTGGCGGTCTTCAAGGTTGAATTTTTGGCATATGTCACTGACCTTTAGAATGTTTTTGTCGGTTTCTACCTGTTTTACGATTTCATTGATTTTGGCTATATTTACATCTGCTTTTGGCGAGGTGGTGAATAGACTTTGTTCAATGCTTTTGGTTTTGGCGCTCGTGGTTGGTAGGGCGAGGATGTTGGTTTCAAACTTCGAAACATCAATTTTAAAAAACTTATCAACGGGCATGATCTGATTGGTTAAATCGGTCATTTTTACATCTGCTTGTGTTGCAAATGGGTAAAAACCTGCGGGGGTAAAACGAATGCCAACTAAATTGCCTTTGCCCATTAATGTATGCTCAAACTGCTTGGTACTTACACCCGTTGCTGATGAATTATTTTGCAAAAATGATACGTTAACACAAGGGTGTGAGATCACTTGTTGGGTGTGGGAAGTGCCCTCTGGTAAATCCCACGAAATTAGCCAATAATGCTCGATAAATTGTTTTAAATTTTTGGAGGGATAAAACCGTTCTAATAAAAAACGTTGCTGAGCGCGGGCTTTGCCTACGACGCCACGTAAATTTTCGGTTTTTTGCTCGTGCATATAATGTCGGGTTTCTACAATATTAAAATTTTGACTATGATAGACTATGCGTAAACAGATGGGAAATAATATGACAGTATATAATGCTTCTTGCCATTGCGGCGCGGTGAAATATCAAGTTGAAGGTGAGTTTGATTATTTGGTTGAATGTAACTGTTCTATATGCAGCCGTAGGGCGCATATATTATGGTTTGTCGATATGGAAGCCTTGAAATTTGAATGTGGTGAAGCGCATTTGACAGAATATAAATTTGGTAAAAAGCACCTAAACCATCGCTCATGTAAGACTTGCAGTACCGCTATGTTCACTCATGGAGATGACAAAGGGGTCGAAAAAGCAGGTGTTAACATTCGTACATTTGCCAATTTAGATTTATCGAAACTCGACATCACCCAGTATGATGGTAAAGCTCTATAAGCTTTAGCTTTTGGGCGCGAGATAGTTTTTTAATTTTTGCCTCGCGCTTTGAGGCTGTGCTGCGGTCTTCTGCATTTTCTTGATAGACCAACTTTACGGGTAAGCGCACGCGGGTATATTTGGCACCTTTGCCTGCGTTATGAACCTCCATACGCTTGTCGACATTGTTGCTAATGCCCGTGTAAAGGGTGTTATCAGCACATTGTATTATATAAACTTTCCAATTTGACATGTTTTTTTTGTAAAACCTGTGTTCATATTAAAATCTAATTTGTGTTTCTATTTATAAGACCTATATTCTCAACATTGAGATTTTATTAAATTATAGTGATGATGATATGACGGAACAGCGTAGACATTTATATTTTATCCTTTTTGTTGTGCTGCTAGAGGTGATAAGCCTTGGCATTATTATTCCTATTTATCCAAAATTGTTGATGGAGTTAGCGGGTGTTTCGTTAAGCGAAGCTGCCATTATTGGCGGCTATTTGGTATTTATATACGCGTTTATGCAATTTATATTTGCGCCAATTACGGGCGCATTGTCGGATAAATTTGGCCGTAGACCTGTTATTCTCATCGCATTATTTATTTTTATGCTCGACTATATATTATTGGCAAACGCACCTAATATTTATTGGCTGACCATCGGGCGGATAATTGGCGGCATTGCTGGCAGTAGCATTACCCCTGCACATGCCTATGTGACAGACATTAGCAGCAAAGAAAATAGAGGTAAATATTTTGGCATGCTAGGTGCTGCCATTGGGGTTGGCTTTATTTTAGGCCCTGCTTTGGGTGGTGTTTTGGGGCAAATTGATGTGCGCTTGCCATTTTGGGTGGCGGCCGCTGTAATGGGCGCTGCAGCCATTATAGGCTATTTTATTTTACCAGAAAGTTTGAGCAAAGATAAACGTCGTGAATTTAATTGGAAGCGCGCTAACCCCGTTGGTACGCTGATTCAAATGAGTAAATATAAATGGGTATTGGGGCTTATGTCCGTTATGTTTTGTCTGGAAATGGCAGGGCAAGCTTACCCGTCTATATGGACATTTTTTACCATTGAAAGGTTTGATTGGTCGATCCAAGAAGTTGGTTATTCTCTCACATTCTTTGGGGTGTTGATGGCGCTTGCACAGGGTGGGCTAATTGGCATATCTATTCAAAAACTAGGTAATATGAAAACCGCCTATATTGGCTTTGTCGCGACAATACTGACATTCTTTATTGTGAGTATGGTTTCAACTGGTTGGGTATTATATGCGTTTATGCCGCTTATGGCTTTGGGCGGGTTTGCAGGCGTGGTGATGCGCACTGTATTATCTTATCAGGTACCAGAAGATGCTCAGGGTGAGTTGTCTGGAGCGCTTACCAGTATGTCGAGTATCGTGGCATTTATTTCGCCGTTGATGATGACACAAATATTTGGTTATTTCACCAGTGACGAGGCTTATATTTATATGCCTGGTGCGCCATTTGTGGCCGCAGGTGTTCTGGCCTTTATTGGCTTTTTACTGTTCATTCTCGCCACAAAAAAGGTGAGTTTTAGCATTGTTGAAAATGGGAGTGATGCATCATGAAAATTGGACTTTTAATGGCAGGCGAGAGCGCAGGCAGCATGGCCAATAAATACGGCCTTCATGAACAGCAGTTTATTGATTTATTCGATCCATTGATTGATGCCACTTCGCCAAAAATAGAATGGAAAATATACTATGTTTTGCGGGATGAGTTTCCTGCATCTGCCGATGAATGTGATGCTTATTTGGTCACTGGTAGCAAGCATGGTGTGTATGATGAGTTGCCGTGGATGGCGAGGCTTGCTGATTTTATTCGAGATATAGTTTCGGCAAAGAAACGATTGACTGGGGTTTGCTTTGGGCATCAGATTATCGCCCATGCCTTGGGTGGCAAAGTGACTAAAGTTAAACAGGGCTTTGGCATTGGCATGCACGAGTATAAAATGGTCATCCCAACTGAACTTTCGCATTTGGCAAAAGATGGCGCATTGGCGTTGCAAACCACTTTTACGGTGAATGTAATGCATGGTGATCAGGTGGTTGAGTTACCAACAACGGCCGAAATTATCGCTTCATCTGATTTTTGTGAGTTTGCAGGGCTTTATTATCCTGAGGGTGTTTTAACCTATCAAGGGCATCCAGAGTTTGACAATCAATTCATTAGAGACTTAATTGAATATAAATGGGATTTGGGTCAAGATTGGGTGAGCCAACAAATTAAAGACGAGGCTATGGCTAGTGCTGAGGACGGTAAAAACAGCACACGCTTGCCGATCGCCAAATTCATGCTTAATTTTATGACAGAACAGTCTGTTTAGGAGAAAATAATGTCCAAAAAAATAGTTGTTATCGGTGGCGGCCTTATTGGCACTTCGACCGCTTTGCGCTTGGCACAAAAGGGGCAAGATGTTGTCCTAATTGACAAAGCATTTGATGATTTGGCTGCATCGAGTAATAATGCAGGTATCATTGCTTATTGTGATATTTTCCCGATGTTAAGCGCTAAGGATTTGTTGAGAATCCCTTTTTGGTTGTTAGACCCAAAAGCTATGATTGCACTGCGCCCTAGTTATGCTTTAAAAATGGTGCCCTGGTTTTATGAATTTGTTAAAGCTGCCTTGCCAAGCCGTAGAGAAGGCATTATTAAAGCCCGCTTAAGCCTTATGGAGACGGCATTGGCCGACCATTATGACCAAATTGATGAGGCGGATAGAGCGAGATTCATATCGGAAACTGGTACCTATTATCTTTATCAAAAAGAGGCTAGCTTTAAGCGTGATGAGGGCATTCATAGCCTAAAAGAAAGCTATGGGTATGGAATGGAAACTCTATCGGCAACCGATACTTACAAACGTGTAAACGGTTTAGAACGAGGTGTTTACAAATCGGTGTTCGAAAAAGACAGCGCTGTCTTAAAATCTCCAAAAGGGCTGACGTCTTATTTGCGAGATAAAGCCAAAGCAGCGGGGGTTGATTTCACTACTGGTGAGGTGACACATATTCGGCGAAATGCAGAAACTATATTTGTTGATCTGGCAGATGGTACGGCCATAGAAGCCGATGAAATTGTGATTGCAGCGGGTGCGTATTCGCGCAAACTGGTTAAACAACTCGGCTTTAACGTGCCACTAGACACAGAGCGCGGGTATAATGTGATGATTGAAAACCCACCGTTTGAAAATGACTGCGCAATTATTGCCACAGACGCCCAAATTGCTATTAGCTCCCAAACCGAAGGCTTGCGCGTTGGTGGCGGTGTTGAATTTGCTGGCCTTGATGCCAAACCAGAATACGGACGTATCGACAAAATGCTGGGCTTGGCACAGGAATTATTTCCATCTATCCCCGATGATCGTGGTGTGAGGTGGATGGGTTGTCGGCCTTCAATGGCTGATGATATGCCTGTAATTGGCCGTCACCCACGTGATGAGCGGGTTAACTTTGCCTTTGGGCATGGGCATTTGGGCATGACTATGGCGGCGGTTACTGCCAAGCATATTTGCAATTTAATTGTCGATGGCAAAACAGATGTTGATTTGAACTTGTTTCGGGTTGATAGATTTTAAAAAGTATATATATTTGTGAATGATCTCACGGGGTGCAAAATTCAATTGAATGGCGCTGAGATGCTTGTAAAAGTGACCCGTTGAACCTGATCCAGTTAATATTGGCGGAGGGATGGGATTCGACGGAAGAGTGTATTGCTTTTCTGCCCCACTCGCTGCCCTAGCGCGTTGAAATAACGCAATTTAGGGAGCTAAAATGCAAATAAAATTATCTAAAATAATTGCCACAACAGCCATCGCAACAAGTTTATTGCTAGGGCAATCACTTGTGCAGGCCGCAACTTTAAATGTTTATACCTATTCGTCATTCAGTGCCGATTGGGGTGTTGGGCCAAAAGTTAAGACAGGCTTTGAAGCCATTTGTGATTGTGAGTTGAAGTTCACGAGTTTAGACGATGGTGTATCGGTGCTGAACCGCATTCGCTTGGAAGGCGCTAAAAGTGAAGCCGATGTGGTTATTGGCCTTGATACGAATATGACAGAGGCCGCTGTTGCAACAGGGCTTTTTGCGGAACATAGTGTAGATGTAAGTGGCATACCTGTGCCAAATGGCTGGACGCATAGCCAATTTGTACCGTTTGATTATGGCTATTTTAGTTTTGTCTATAATAGTGAAGTGGTTAAAAACCCGCCAAAATCTATGCAAGAACTTATTGATGCACCCGATAGTCTGAAAATTGTGATTCAAGACCCACGCACATCGACCCCTGGACTTGGCTTAATGCTATGGATGAAAGATATCTATGGCGATAAAGCTGCAGAACAATGGGCCAAATTAGCTCCTAAAATTGTGACTGTAACTAAAGGCTGGTCAGAAGCTTATTACACAATTTTCCAAGGTGGCGAAGCCGATATGGTGCTTTCTTATACAACATCACCTGCCTACCACATTACGGTAGAAAAGGATGAAAAGTATAACGGTGCCGATTTTGCCGAAGGCCATTATATGCAAATTGAAGTGGCAGCTAAATTAAAAGCTGCACCACAGCCAGAGCTTGCCGATATGTTCTTGAATTATATCACAAGTGATGAGTTTCAAAGCTTTATTCCGCAAGGCCAGTGGATGTACCGTTTAGGTGCAAATACCGATGGTGTGCCCGCGAGTTATGACAGTTTGGTGAAACCAGCTAAAACTTTGTTAATTGATCCTGTTGAAGTTGAAGCTAACCGCAAAGCTTGGATTTCTGAATGGCAGAATGCGCTTAAGTAAGTGAGCGATAAGAGGGGGAGGCCTGTGCTTTTGCGAGCGCAGGCCTTTTTATTTTGGGGCGATATTAACAATTTTCGCGCCGCCATGTATGGGGCGATTGGTTAAAGCGTTCCTGCCAAATACGCCTTAATGACCTTGTGGTGCCAATGCCACTTTCCTCGGCAATTAACTCCAAACTTTTGGCTTTGTTTTGCATAAGCTGTTGAGCATAGGCAAGGCGAATTTGTTGGATATATTTTGCCAAACTTGTATTGGTAATCTCGGTAAATTTTCTGACAAAATGCCGCGCCGACATATTCAATTCCTGCGCTATATTATCGGCTGTCCAACTCTTTTGAGGGTTGTGGCATATTAAATCTTGGGCTTTATGGACTTTGTCATTCACATGATTGCGTTGGGTTAAATAGGGGCTTAATTGTGCATCGCTGCCTTGGCGACGGTTATAAACCACCATTTCGCGGGCAATTATATAAGCTAATTTTGCCCCCCATTTAAGCTCGACAAAATATAGCGCCGCATCAATGCCCGTGGTGATGCCTGCACTGGTGATAACATTGCCATCATGCACAAAAATTTGGTTAGGGCAGGGCTTTGCCGAGGGGCTATAACGTGCCAAATCATCCAGCCGCGTGTAAAAAGTTGTGCAATATTTACCCTTTAACAACCCCGCTTTGGCGAGGATGAGCGCTCCAATACAAACCGAAATAAGGGTTTGGTCTTTATGGGTTTTCTCGCGCAGCCAATTGATAATTTCTTGGGTCAGAGGGCTTGCCATGGTGATGTCGGTACTATGTGAGCCAAACAGCATGACGATGTCATCTTGATTAATTTTATCGGGCATAGGTTCGATGCCCGATATGGTTGGTGAATTGTCAAGCGGAGGGATGAGCGGCAGCGATGCTTGTGGCGAGATGAAGTGAAATTCAATATCAATGCCATATTGTTTTGCGAATAAAAGTGGCGTTATTGGCCCTGCAAAATCTAGCAGGAGCATATCGGCACCTAAGATACAATATATGTGCTGCGTATTGCTCATGGTTTAACCTTTGTATTTTTTAAGTAGGCTATCAACGGTGTGAATTTCGGCAAATCTACCTGCTAATACCAGTTCAGTTTTTTGTTTAATTTCGCTGGCGGAATAAATTTTGCCAGTGGTTGGGTGCGTCATTGCAAAAGTGTGAGTGGCTTCGGTCACAAAGTCTATATGATAACCAAAGTCGGATGCAACACGTGTGGTGGTTTCGCAACATTGCTCAGTGCGCAATCCAGATATAATGATATTGCGGACATTATGTGCCTTTAGCCATTCATCTAAACCGCTTTCAGTTAGGGCGTTGTGAACTGTCTTTTCAAAAACACCATCAAGGTTGGTTGGCATAAAATCCATAGGGATAGTGTGGCCAGTTTCTTTTTTAAACGGGCCTTGTTTGCCAATATGAAAAACCTGTAAAGTGGGTATGTTAACCGATTGGCACAGCTCTATAAGCGCTAATTGATTGTGCTTATAGGTCTCAAATCCATCGGTTGTCCAATAGGGCATATGTAGGAAGCTGTTTTGAACGTCTATCGCAAAATGTACGGTTTCAATATTTTTTGTCATGTTTTTTCCTTAAAGTTATAAGGTGAATATAGCTTATATGAATTGATATAAAATACAAGCTTGTGACACATTTCGGACATTTTACGCCAAATAATTTAGGACATATGAAAGTATGAATTATTTTTATTCGTTGATATTATATAACTGGTATATGCTTTTAGAAAAATTTGAGGAAAAAGAATGAGTGAAATTTTTGGCGTATATCCAGCAGCAACAACCCAGTTTAATGATGACAGCAGCTTGAATATAGAGGCGACGCAACGGACTTTTGATAATTTAATTAAAGATGGCGTACATGGCCTCATTATCATGGGTACATGTGGCGAGAATAATTCTTTGTTGAAGGACGAAAAGCTCGAAGTTTTGGCGGCCGCGCAAGAAGTCGTGGCAGGGCGTGTGCCTTTATATAGTGGCGTTTCGGAATTCACAACAAAATCGGCTATGGAATTTGCTCAAAATGCTGAGAAAATCGGTATTGATGGACTGATGGTGCTGCCCGCAATGTCGTATAAAGCATCAAAACGCGAGGTGATTACTCATTATAAGAGTGTGGCCAATAGCACTGCTTTGCCGATTATGATCTATAATAACCCTGTCAGCTATGGCATTGATGTAACGCCCGATATGCTTGAAGAATTGGCAAGTGTCAAAAATATCAAAGCCATTAAAGAAAGCACCGAAGATACAAGACGGATCACTGATCTTTACAACCAATTTGATGATAGGTTCACTATTTTCTGTGGTGTTGATGACATTGCACTCGAATGTTTGATGCTTGGCACAAAAGGTTGGATTTCGGGGCTTACATCGGCTTTTCCTGCTGAATCCGTGGCGATTTGGGATTTGGCACAACAAGGCCGCTATAAAGAAGCGTTAGAAATTTACCGATGGTTTATGCCTTTATTGCATTTAGATACAATCCCAACACTTGTGCAGTGCATTAAGCTTTGTGAAGAAATTTGTGGTCGTGGTAGTGAAATGGTGCGTGCGCCGCGTTTGTTGCTAGAAGGTGCTGAACGCCAACATGTAATTGACGTTACCGAAACAGCGCTTAAAACCCGCCCAGATTTGAGCAAATATAAATAGGTTTTATATGGCAAGGCATGTTTTCAAATGTATTGACGCTCACACATGTGGTAACCCTGTGCGTTTGGTTACGCATGGTGGGCCAGAATTATGTGGCGAAACCATGGCCGAAAAACGCCAAGATTTTCTGAATAACCATGATTGGATTCGCACTGGTTTAATGTTTGAACCGCGCGGGCATGACATGATGTCGGGATCGATTTTATATCCATCTCTTCACCCAGATGCTGATATTGGTGTGTTGTATATTGAAACCAGTGGGTGTTTGCCAATGTGTGGGCATGGCACCATTGGCACGATCACTGCGGGCATTGAATTTGGTTTCATTTCACCTTCGAAACAATGTGATGAAAATGGCATTGGTAAGCTGACGATTGAAACACCCGCGGGGTTAGTGAAAATAAACTATAAGCAGGTGGATGGAAAAGTAGAATGGGTGCGGCTTTACAATGTTGCATCATATTTAGCGCATGAAAATGTATCTATTGATTGCCCTGAACTTGGAACGCTAAGCTTTGACATTAGCTATGGTGGGAATTTTTACGCCATTTTGGACAAGCAAAAAAATTATATGGGTTTGGATGATATTGGTGCCCGTAAAATATTGCATTTTTCGCCAATTATACGCAATTTATTGAATGAAAAATTAGCCGTAAGCCACCCCGAAGATGCGACTATAAACGGCATATCGCACATATTGTGGACGGGTGATATATTGAATAAAAACAGCACCGCGCGTAATGCTGTTTTCTATGGCGACAATGCGATTGACCGATCGCCATGTGGCACGGGCACGAGTGCACGTATGGCGCAATGGGCTGCGCAAGGTAAATTACAATTGGGCGAAAATTTTATTCACGAAAGCATAATTGGTAGTGAATTTATTGGCCGTTATGAATCCAACGCTAAAGTTGGTAACCATGCGGCGATAATGCCATCGGTACAAGGATGGGCGGAAATAACAGGCAAAAATGAAATCTATATTGATGATGACGACCCGTATAAATACGGGTTTCAACTTAGCAATTTTGATCGGACCTAGTATTATTTTTCGAGTTTTTTAGGCTCATCTTCATCTTGAATAAGATGTTTACTTACTGCGAAAATGGAGACCATGGAGAAGGTGAGGGTGATTGGCAATACCCCAAATACTTTAAAGCTAACCCATGTTTCTTCTATATAATTACGCCATACATATTCGTTTAAACCTGCCAAGAATATAAAGAAGATGCCCCACATAAGTGTGAGGATAAACCAACCGCGTGGTTGTAGGTTTAGCACTGGCCCCATGATGATAGAGATGAAGCTTTTTTTGAATAAAAGCCCGCCCAACAGAATGCTGGCAAAGCTTAGGTTTAAAATTGTGGGTTTTATTTTGATGAATAATTTACTGTCGAAATAGATAGTCAACCCGCCGAAAATAAGAACAATGACCAATGTGACCAATGGCATTACTGCGATTTTTCTCTCTTTAACCCAACGGATTGCCAATGCAATTATTGTGGCGGCCATCAATATACCAGTGGCATAAATTAGATTGTCTTCTGGGTCATTTTTAAAAACAACATGTGCAAATTTATAGCCCAGAAAGAAAGCCGCAAGCGGGAAAATTTCAAGCAAGAAATTGTTGGATTTTTTATCTGTTTCGGACATGTAATTCTCAGTTTAAATTTGTTTGGGTGAGGGCATCTGCAAATTCGGATGCATCAAAAGGTTCTAAATCGTCAATGGTTTCGCCCACGCCAATATAATGTACGGGTAGTTTGAACTTGGCAGCAATGGCAACCAATATGCCGCCCTTGGCAGTGCCATCTAACTTGGTCATCACCAAACCAGAAATATCCACCTTATCGGAGAAAATTTGAGCTTGGCTTATGGCATTTTGCCCTGTGGTGGCATCAAGTACCAAAAGTGTGGCATGCGGGGCGGTGTTATCTTGTTTTTTAATCACACGGACAATTTTTTCTAGCTCGTCCATTAATTCGGTGCGGTTTTGCAAACGCCCTGCTGTGTCGATTAATAGCACATCAATATTTTGCTCTCGGGCTTTTGCGATGGCTTCAAATGCAAGGCTAGCTGCATCGCTACCTTCGGGCGCGGTGACAACAGGCACGCCTGCGCGTTCGCCCCAAACTGCAAGTTGTTCCACTGCTGCCGCGCGGAATGTATCACCCGCTGCCAGCATAACTTTTTTGCCTTCAGATTGTAATTTTTGCGCCATTTTGCCAATGGTGGTGGTTTTGCCTGCGCCGTTTACGCCCGTCATCAAAATAATATAAGGTTTTGCATTGGTGTCGATGATAAGTGGTTTGGCAACAGGTTCTAAAATTTGACCGATTTCTCTGTTGAGTAATTGGCGAATTTCTTCTGGCTCAATTTCTTTGTCATAAGAAGTTCTGGCAAGACCTTCGCATATTTTTACGGCTGTATCAGTGCCTAAATCAGCTTGTATGAGGATGTCTTCTAACTCTTCAAGCGTATCATCGTTGAGTTTTTTCTTGGTGAAAATATTACCAATACCCGCCACCAAATTACTGTTGCTTTTGGAAAGCCCTTGAGTGAGGCGCTTAAACCAAGATTTTTTGGGTTCGGTTTGGGTTTTTATTTCTGGCTCAGGTTGAGGGACTATCTCAGGCAATGCCGCTTCAATAATTTCCGGCACTGGTTCAATAGGTTGTTCAACAGCTTCAACCAATGGTTCGGCAATGGCTTCTACAACTGGCTCGGCAATTTCTTCGACTATCTCTTCGGCAACCGTTTCGATTTCATCAATCGGAGCCTCAGTTTTCTTTTTTCTGCCAAATAGTTTTTTAAACATTTAGTATCCGTTATTTTCTGGCTTTATGAGTAAGCCGTGGCCACAAGTTCATTGCCAGATATGCCTGTTATGCGTGCCTTAATTATATGGCCTGTTTGGTGATGTTTATCAAGTGTAACAGGCGTGAAATGTTCTGTGCGGCCTTTATTGTCTTTTTCAACCAAAATATAGCGGGTCATGCCTGTTTCGGCGGCAAGATGTTTGGCAAGTGCTGCCTTGCCTTTTTGGCGCAATTTATCGGCACGATGTTTGATGATTTTTCCATCGGTTTGCGGCATGCGTGCTGCAGGTGTGCCTTGGCGTGCTGAAAATGGGAAAACATGTAAATTTGTGAGCCCGCATTCATCAACCAGACTGAGTGAATTTTCAAACATTTCATCGGTTTCGGTTGGAAAACCTGCAATGATATCAGCGCCTAAAATAAGATCTGGGCGAATTTTACGCGCGTCATCACAAAATTTAATGGCATCATCGCGTAAATGGCGGCGCTTCATGCGTTTTAAAATCATATCATCGCCATGCTGCAAACTTAAATGCAGGCTTGGCATCAATCGCAGGTCGCTCAACGCATCCATAAGTTCGCCATCCGCCTCAACACTGTCGATAGATGATATACGTAAACGCGGCAAATCTGGCACCATTTTTAAAATGCGTTGCACTAAATTGCCCAAGGGTGGTTTGCCTGGCAGGTCTGTTCCATATGAGGTTATGTCAACACCTGTTAACACCACTTCTTGGTAGCCGTTGGCAACTAGGGTTTTGATTTGGTTTACAACTTCGCCCGCAGGCACACTGCGGCTAACACCCCGTCCAAAGGGAATGATGCAAAAAGTGCAACGATGATCACAGCCATTTTGCACCTGTACAAAAGCACGTGTATGCTCGCTCATACCCTGAATGAGGTGGTTTGCGGTTTCTTTAACGCTCATAATGTCGTTAACTTTAAGCCGTTCTTCTTTGCTGATACCAAAATCAAAAGCTTGGTAGCTTTTGGCGTGCATTTTCTCGTCATTGCCAAGTAACATATCCACTTCGGGCATGGCGGCATAAGTATCTGTTTCTATCTGCGCACCGCAGCCTGTCACGATGATGCGTATATCTGGGTTGTCGCGCCGTGCTTTGCGAATGGCTTGCCGCGCTTGGCGACTGGCTTCATTGGTCACCGCACAGGTATTGAATACAATGCTATTGTCAACGCCCGAAACATCGAGGTTGTTTTTGATGACTTCCGATTCATAGGTATTGAGGCGGCAACCAAAGGTAACAACTTTATTTTCAATGAAGTTCTTAGCCATTCCTACGCCACACCCGCATCTTCAAGCAGGAAAATTTCGGCTGGTATAGTGCCTTCATAATCGAGCATCCAATCGCCCGTCATAAGTACATTATTAGCTTTTGTCCATTCGATTTTAATCTCACCTGCGGGAATAGAAATGGTCACTTTATTACCAGTGAAACCACGACGATGTGCCGAAACACCTGCCGCACATGCAGCTGTGCCACACGCCCGCGTAAGGCCAACGCCGCGCTCCCATGTGCGCAAAATAACTTTATTGCCATCAACCACTTGCCCTACCGATACATTCACGCGCTCAGGAAAAAGCGGATGATTTTCTATCATCGGGCCAAAGTTTTTAAGGCCATACTCGTCTGGGTGTTTGTCTGCCCAAAAAATAACATGCGGATTGCCCATATTGGCAACAGATGGCGTGTGCAGAATTGGGTTGCCAAAGGGGCCAATTTCTAGCTCAATGCCTGCAGTATCATGAAACTCTTCACTCAATGGAATTTGATCCCACTGTAATTTTACAGGCCCCATATTGGCTGTCACTTGGCGCTGTTCGGCCATATTGCTATGGGCGCATAGGCTTTCTTCAAACCGTGCGAATTTTTTACCGTCATTGGTTTCAATGCTGCATTCATCTTTACTAAGTGCCTGCATGGTAAGCGAGCCAACACAGCGTGTAGCATTGCCGCAAGCGTTCACTTGGCTGCCATCGGCATTATAAATACGCATAAAAACATTGGCAATTTTGGAGTTTTCGAGCACGATTAATTGATCAAAGCCGCGGCCAGTTATAGGGTCAGTTTCGCGGTTGGCAATGGCTTGCAGGGCGGCTACGGATAAATTAAAATCGTGTTTGCGGGCGTCAAGAATTACAAAATCATTGCCGAGGCCGTTCATTTTAAAAAATGGAATGTCTGTCTGAGCCATTATAATCACCAATATTTTTTGCCATTATAGCGCAATATGTCGCAAATTTGAAGCCCTGTTATATAGTGGTTATGGCCTTGTTTAAAGCGTTATTTTACTATGGCTAGATTATGCTTTAATGTTTGGATAAAACTGTCTATATTCTGAGTATAAATTGGTTTTAAGAGAAGTATTATTATGCGCGTGCAAATTGTCTCTGATGCTTGGCATCCTCAGGTAAACGGGGTGGTGCGCACGGTTGAATATATTGTTGAAGAATCTAAAAAACTTGGGCATGAGGTGAGTTTAATTACCAATGGTGATTTGAAAACCTACTCTATCCCACGTTATCACGATATTAAAATAGCGCCATTTGCCAAAAAACACGTATCACGCCTGATTAAAGATTTTAACCCTGAATGTGTGCATATCGCCACCGAAGGCCCATTGGGCTATGCGGCACGTAATTACTGCCTTAAAAATAACATCGAATTCACCACCTGTTATCATACAAATTACCCTGAATATTTAAAAGAAATGTTCGGTTTTCCGACACGTTTAACCTTTGCTGTTTTGCGTTGGTTTCATAAACCCGCCAAACACACATTGGCAACGACTGAACGCATGGCCAAAGACCTGCGCAGCAATGGGTTTAAAAATGTTTCGGTTTGGGGACG
The DNA here is from genome assembly GCA_051531935.1 of Hyphomicrobiales bacterium. Taxonomy (GTDB): domain Bacteria; phylum Pseudomonadota; class Alphaproteobacteria; order Rhizobiales; family OSC116; genus OCS116. Next base: position 74,276 of record JAOPTR010000008.1, on the reverse strand, counting down.
TGGTGTGGATACCGAACAATTTGTGCCAGAGGGCGAAAAAGCAGTTCAGTTAGACGGCCCTGTTTTTTGTTATGTTGGCCGCGTATCGCTTGAAAAAAATATAAAAGCATTTTTAGATTTAGAATTACCTGGTACAAAAATGGTGGTCGGCGATGGTGTGCAATTGGCCGAACTAAAAGCCGAATATAAAGACGTTTATTTTGCAGGGAACCAAAATGGTGATGCCCTAGCCGCACATTATAGAAGTGCCGATGTGTTTGTTTTTGCGAGCAAAACTGATACCTTTGGCTTGGTGTTGCTAGAAGCGCTCGCCTGCGGAGTGCCCGTTGCAGCTTATCCCGTGCGCGGCCCCATAGACGTTTTGCCAGATTGCGAAGCCGCCGTCATGGACGATGATTTGCAAAAAGCCGCACTCGCCGCCCTAAGCCTAAGCAAAACCAAAGCCCGCGAATTTGCCGAAGCGAATAGTTGGCACGAATGTGTTAAGGAATTTCACACCTATTTCTAAAAATAATTGAGTGTATTTCGGCGACTGGGCGCGATGCCGCGCTTTGGAAATAGTGTACTATTCCCTTCGCTAACCTCGCTTCATTCACCAAAATCCATCTCAATTATTGAATTTCTGGGAGTGTATTTCGGCGGCTGGGTGCGATGATGCTCTTTGGAAAATATGCGGCAAGGGTGTTGTTAGTTTTTCACTTGCGACCACAGTTTTTTTGATAATTGGTCTAGGGTGCTTGGGTCTTCTGTTTGAATCCAACTTACCAGTTCATCGGCTACATTTGGCCAGATAACTTGGTTGGGCTTGGAATTCTCTAGCCAATATTCTATATGGCGTTTTTTAATTTTTGGTTCAGTTTGCGCCCAATCGAAATTTTCTAAAATATGAGCGTTTGATAACTGTTCTGTTTGGTTTTTAATTGGTTCTAGTAATAATTTTTTGCCCAAATGTAACGCTTCGGATGGCAATTCAAAACCCGCATTGCTAATGACGCCATCACAAGTGGCTAAATGTGCGGCAAAACCACTGGTCGAAAAAGCATGGAAACTAATGTTCTGCGGGCTGTTTTGTGGTTGATTGGCATGGTAAATATGAAAATGATAGCTCCCAAAATCGGCCAATAACTTCACTATTTCTTCTGCAGAATAAAAAGGTATATAAACCAAAATCTGGTTGGTTTTTTTGGTTTCATTTGTTGCCGTCGTGGCAATAATCGGCGGTATGATGTTGGAGCTAAAACGTTGCCAATGCACACCGATTGGAAATTTAGCGGGCGCGTAATATTTTGTAATCAGATTGAAAATAAAATTATTCTGCACATGCGGAATGTCGCTTAAAAAAGCAGATTGATGGGACAGAGACATAGATTTTATTTTGCTAAATTTTGCCGCCCAAGCGGTTATTGGTTCAAAATCATTAATGAGTAAATCATAATGGCTGAAATCTATGGATTTTAAGTCTTTATAAAATCGAAAAAGGTCGGCTTTAAAAAATGTTTTTATAAAATCTAAACGGTTGTTTTTCACCGTAAAAGAGAGGCCGCGATAGGCTTTAAAATCGCCGAAGGCTTGCATGTCAAAATATTCGTCTTTATTCCGACCTGAAAAGACCCAATCAACTTGGATATTTTGTTGTCTAAAAGCTGCGGCCATAACCCGCGCGCGGGTTAGGTGGCCATTGCCAGTGCCTTGTACCGCATAAAGAATTTTCATAAACACCAACAAAATTGTGATTCAATTTAAATATAATGGTGTTTTGATTTAATGTAAAAGAAAATGACGCAGGATAACTAGATTCCTACGTCATTCGCATCATGCTAAAATTACTTATTACCTTTAGCACGACCATTAGCGCCAGCGCTCAGCTCTTCTGGGCTAATTTGACCGTCTTTATCAGTGTCCAAGTTCGTAAAGCGGGCTTTTTGCATTGCAGCTTTATGTGCGTCATGCATGGCTGTCATTTCTTCTTGGCTCAATTTACCATCGCTATTGGCATCATATTTTTTAAATTCGGCATCTTTGTAAGCTTTCATTTCTTCTTGGCTTACTTTGCCGTCATTATCTGTATCGGCCGCTGCAACTAAATGTTGGCGCATCATGCCACCGCGTCCACCGCGTTTGCCCATGCGTTTACCTTGGTGCTTACCGCCTTGGCCGCCGCCTTTTTTGAAATGTTGGCCTTGCTTATCGTTGCTGCCGTTATTGTCGCCACCGTTGTTATTGCCATGGGCATAAGCCGCTGTGCCAGAGAAGATGACTGTTGTTGCTAAAAGTGCTGCTAGTATAGTGTTCTTTTTCATTTTATTTCCTTACATGAGGGTTAATGTTGCCTTCTGAAATTAAGATAGAAGGCAATTGTTACCAAAAATGGGCAGAAATAGGCTGATTGGTTAGCAATTGTCGCAAATGGCGTGCTTGTTACATTTGGATACACTTTTGCGGACATATCCCCAGCTTGTGGAAAATAAAATTCAAAGAAAATGACATTTATTCGAGGTCAAATTTTTCTTTCATCACTTCGGGGCGATAAAATACGCCATATTGTAAGCTATTTGCAATCATATGGGCTTTTTTCATAATATGCGGCACAGCTTCGGCGGGGCAGCAATGTTTAATGGTTTTCTCAAAGGTTTTGAGCCAATGTAAGAAATCACTTTGCTGCAAGCCAGTTAATTTTGTATGGGCTGGCATAGGACGGCCGTTGAAACGGTTGGTTTTTAAAAGAATGGCAGACCAGAAATTACACATCTTATCCAAATGTTCATCCCAAGTTGCTTCCATTTGTTTATGAAAGTAGGGGCCTAAAATTTCATCATCATGTACGACCTTGTAAAAATGAATGACAAATTTTCTAATTACATCTTCGTCAATGCCCATTTGGGCGAAGTCTTCAGCGGTTGGGTCGTTAGCAGAGGTCATAATTGAATCGCAATAATTTAGAGATTTATAGAGTGGCAAAAATGAGTAAAATTCCTAAGCCTAGGATAAACAAACCCAACATGATTTTCAATGCATCTATTATATAAGTATAGGTTTTTATGTTTTTTGCCGATATTTTATGGCTTAATTTTGCAGCTATTGATTGAATGGAAACCGCGAAGGTGGCGACTATGGATATAGTGGTAAAGGTTCCTAGTGCCATTAAGAATGTGGCGAGGATAGCCACCGAATAAAGTTGTAAGCTGTGCGCCAAAATTAAAATTATCAAAGCGCCAGTGCAAGGCCTGATGCCTATGCTTAAAATTGTCAGGGCTTTTTGTTTGAAATTTTGCGGCTTTTGTGGTGCTGGAATATGCTCATGGCCGCAACCACAATGTTCATCATGTATATGATGTGCATGATGCGCGTTGCGGGAACGAATTTTTCTAAAGCTTGTTAGCAGTAAATACAGCCCGAGCAGCGCAATGAGGATATAAGAGAATTGCTCAAAATACCCAAAATTCTCATTTATAGTGCGCACCGAATTGTGAAATAAAAACAAACCCGAAAAAGTGATGATGATGGCCGTGACCGCCTGCATCATGGATGCAAAAAATGCAATTTGAATGCCTTGGCGCAACTGCGCCTTGGTGCTAAGTAAGTAAGCTGAGATAACGGCCTTGCCATGACCAGGCCCTGCAGCATGTAAAAGCCCATATATAAAGCTAAGCAGTAATAATGAAAATGAAAATAGTGGCGCATTATTTTGTTTTATCTGCCGTAAATTTTCAGTAACTTGTGCAAGATATTGTGCTTGTAATTGCCTGATTTTATGCACCAATGGCATAAATGGTTGCGGGATAAGTTGATTGCTTTGTTCTAAATTTGTATTTTTTTGTGGGCGAAAGATATTTTCGGCATTTGCCATCGAAACACTTGCAAATATTCCGAATATAATAGCTAAAATCATCACTCGCATTTAATGCTCATTTCGTCGGCAAATTGCGCGCCCATGCCTTGGTTTGTTGTATCATCATTGAACGCGTTTTGTAGGGCAGTTTCAAGGTTATTATCAACTTCGCCCTGAATTTGTTTTATCGCGCAATTTTCTACACTTGTTCCGATGATTTGGTAACCTGTTTTTTGTTGTAGTATGAATGCAGTGTAATATTCATCATCAAATAATTTGAATTTAAAGTTTGAATTTAAAATTATGGGTTTCTCTAAGCTCAAGTTAAAATCGAGGGTTAGGCGGTTGTCGGAAAAACTGGCCAAAACCTCTGGCGCATCTGCAGGTTTAATGGCTTGGTTTCCGTTGGCTAAATAAGTAAAATAGCCTAACTCTTTAGCGCCCTCCATGGTTTCAATGCCCATGGTTGTTAATTCTTGTTGGTTTAACAATTGGTTTTGGTCATCATCATAATCGCCAACCAATAACATGCTGAAATTCTCGTCAAACTGCCATTTATAGGCCAGCGAATTGAGCTGATAAATATTATCATCATTTCTGCTGACCATAAAATGCACCTCCGCATCAATTAAAATATGCGGATGTGCATGTGCCGACAAAGGCGGCGCTAACAGTAAGGCGATACAGCCAAGTTTAAGAGAATTTTTTAGGAAAAGCATTTTATAAGATTATCGGCCATAGATTTCATTAATATATGATAGGAATTTGCATTTAATTTTAACTCAAAGCCTAACGGATCCCAAGTTGCGGTGCGCATGTCAGGCTTTGCATTACGTACTACTTTGGAGATCTTATCATTCAAATGTGGCTCTAACATGATGCACTTCACATCTAATTGGTTTGCCTGTTTAATAATGGCTTGCATTTTTTTTGCCGACAATTGATGGCTAGACGGTGTGATGGAAATTGAATGATTAAGGCCGTAGCTAGTGGTGAAATAACCATAAGCGTCATGGTAAGAAAAGAAGTTTTTGCCTTTATAAGGTGCTAGTTTCTCATGTAAAGTTAGGTCTAATTTCTTTAAATGTTCGATTTGAATTCCCGCATTATACTGATACTTTTCGCGATTTTTTGGGTCTAATTTCGAGAGATAAGTGGCAACATGGTTGGTGATAATAATAGCATTTTTAGGTGACAACCATATATGTAAATCAAAGCTTGAGTGAGAATGCTCATGTGCATGTTCGTCTGCATGAGATTCTTGCAAATGTTGTTCTGTGGCTTCTAGATCCAGATTTGGCAATTCTGCTAATAATATTATGTCGGTATCTGGTGCATTTGCACTGAATATTTTATTAAACCTCGGTTGAAATTCGTGGTCAATGCGGAAAATAATGTCGGCATTTTTAACCTTTTGAATGTCGGAAGGTTTGGGTTGGTAATCATGCGGTGATATGTTGCCCGAAACGAGTAGACTATTTGGGTTAATACCCTGATTGACACCTTCGACCAAATATAGAATTGGCCTAATGGTACTGACTATGTTGATTTCGGCGTTTGCGGAATGTGCACTTAAAGAAGCGATGAATATTAAAGAGATTAATTGATAAATTGTTTTCATAATGGGTCCTTTCTAAGAATATCTTGATATCTAGCGGGTTCCACTTGCCAAGTCAATTGTTATGTTATAATATAACAAAATGACCAAACATAACCATAAAAAATGCATAGAAAAATACACCCAATTGGCGCAAGACACCGCAAGCCAAAAAGGTAAAAAGCTCACTCAGCAACGCTTGCAGGTGTTGCAGATTTTGTTGAGCGACCATAAAGCACTTGGTGCTTATGATATTTTGGATAAAATGCGCAACCTTAAAAATGATAAACAAAGCACCCCACAGCCGCCAACTGTTTACCGTGCATTGGATTTTTTGCTAGATTTGGGTTTAATTCACAAGATTGAAAGCCAGAACAGTTATTACGCTTGTATGGTCGAAACAACTGAAAATGAACCGCATTTGGCTCAAGCCTTTATTTGTGATGATTGTGGACATGTAGAAGAGAAAATAGCCAATTCGGGTGCTAAAAACCTACTCGAAAAAGCCGATACATTTGGTTTTCAGGTCGAGCAAGTGATTATGGAATGCCGTGGTAAGTGTGCGCCATGTGTGCAAAAACAAGATGGTCCAAATGCAAAGTTGGAGGCTTTATGACTGAGGCATTGATTAGCGCTAAAAATGCTCAGCTAAAATTGGGCAATCGAGTTATATTATCGAATGTAAATTTTGAAATTAAAACGGGTGAAATTGCTATGTTTATTGGCCCCAATGGTGGTGGTAAAACATCATTGGTTAAGTTGCTGCTTGGTCTTCATAAGCCGACCGAGGGCAATATTTCCCGCAAAGCAGGTTTGAAAATATCCTATGTACCGCAGAAATTTGAAATCAGCCCATTTTTGCCATTGAATGTCAAAAGGCTGCTCAACTTTACATCAAAATATAAAGATGAAAAGTTAACCGAAACTTTGGCGACCACCGATAGCGCCCATTTGCTTTTAAGCCAAGTGAAAGATTTATCTGGCGGTGAGTTGCAACGTGTATTATTGGCGCGGGCAATGTTATCTAAACCCGATATTTTGGTTTTGGACGAGGCCTTGCAAGGGGTTGATCAAGCAGGCGAAGTGCGGCTGAATAAATTGATTAGCGATTATTCCAAACAATATGGCACGGCAATTTTAATGGTATCGCATGATTTACATCTAGTGATGAAATCTACCGATAAAGTTTACTGCATCAATGGCCATATATGTTGCCAGGGCAAGCCAGAACAGGTGCAACATATGGACGAATTTAAAGACATTTTTGGCTCGTTGGTAGACCAGTTCGCAATCTATACTCACGCGCACGACCATGCCCATAATGCGGGCAACGGCGCACACATACACGGCGAACATTGCCAACACGAACACGAGCATTGAGGCCATATATGTTTGAATTTTTAGATGATTTTTTTATCCGCGCTATGATTGCGGGTATTGTTGTGGCTGCCATTGCAGGGCCATTTGGCTGTTTGTTAGCGTGGCGCCGTATGGCATTTATGGGCGAAACCATTGCACATTCTTCACTGTTAGGCGTTGTATTGGGGTTAATGCTCGGAATTGTACCGCAATATGCCATTATATTTGTGGCACTTGGTGTTGCGGTGGTTTTGTTCCTGCTCGATAAAGCCAAAGGTTTGGCACGTGATGTTTCACTGACCGTTATTGCCCATGGTGCATTAGGCGTTGGCTTGTTTATTTTTAGCTTAATGCCCGATGCACGGCTTGATTTAGAGGCCTATTTATTTGGCAGTCTGTTTGCGATTGATAAATTAGACATCGGCATTATTTTTATTGGGGGCGGGGCTATTTTTGCCACCTTGCTGTATTATTGGCGCAGCCTAGTGGCGGCAACCATTTCACCAGATTTAGCCATTGCCGAGAAAGCCAGTAAACCCGAAGCTGAATTTGTATTTACGCTTTTGGTGGCCATTTTGGTCGCGATAACTATGAAGATTACCGGTTTGTTATTGGTGTCGGCAATTTTAATCATTCCTGCGGCAGCAGCGCGGTTTATTTCGACCAGTCCAGAGAGAATGGCGGTGCTTGCATCTGTTTTGGGTATGATCTCGGTGGCAATGGGGCTTTATATATCATTGGTCAATGATGTGGCGGGCAATGCAGCGATTATTGTGGTATCTATCTTGTTGTTTATACTATGTTTTTTGCTTTCAAAAATATTGTTTACAAACAATTAACTCAATCACGACAAATTTACTGAAAATTTAATGAATTTCCGTATACTGGCGCCAGTTTTACAGGTGGATATATATGAAAATTTCTTTAAAAATTATTTTAACTTTTATTTTGGCTTTTACTTTTGCGCCGAGCAGTTTTGCAGCTAGCAAAATCATTCATGTTGATCAAATAATCAACAATTTGTCGCGTATTAAAGCGCCATCTCGCAAGTTTGTAAAAAAGAAAACCAAGAAAAAGAAAAAGGTTTATGGCCCGACAAAAACCGAGGTGAGCTTTAGTACCAAATATAAACCTGGCACGCTGATTATCAAAACATCGGAACGCAAAATTTACCTGATTGGTGAAAATGGCAAAGCATTGCGCTATGGCATTGCAGTTGGCAGTACTGCTGGCCGCCAATGGAAAGGCAAGAGCTATATCAGCCGCAAACGCCCAAACCCAACTTGGATTCCAACCGCGAGTATTTTACGCGAAAACCCAAGAATGCCAAAAGTTTATAAACCTGGCCCTCGCAACCCATTAGGCGTTCGCGCCATGAATTTGGGTGGCACACCAACTTTGCGTATTCACGGAACCAATGCGCCTTGGTCGATCGGTAAAGCGGCATCACACGGTTGCTACCGCATGCGCAATGTCGATGTAGTGGATCTTTATAATCGTGTAAAAGTTGGCACACGGGTAATCATTCAAGCTTAATACCGCATTGTGATTAAAAACTTAAATATTGATAAAACTGTCCAATTTTTTGGGCAGTTTTTTATTGTGACAATCGTGCCGAATGGCGATTTTGCCGTTTTCGATGAGGGATATTTCATCAGCGAAATCTAGCATTTCTGTGGGGTTGTGAGAAATAATCAAAATCGTTAGCTTGAATTCTTGTTGAATTTGCAAAATAATATCGCGCATTTGCAACCGTGTTTCAGGGTCAAGTGCTGAGAATGGCTCATCAAGCAATAATATTGGGCGAGGGTGGCTAGCATCTTGCGCCCGCGCCAATGCCCGCGCCAAGGCAACGCGCTGTGCTTCGCCGCCCGAAAGGTCTTTAGGCAGCATGTCGGCTTTGCCATCTAACCCAACGGATTTAATGGCGTTATTTGTTAGCTCAATTTGTGCTGCATCTAACTTTAAGCTTGGGTTTAGCCCGATGGCGATGTTTTTAAATGTGCTTAAATGGGCAAATAAATTATGCTCTTGAAATAGACTGGTAATAGGCCTTTGGTGTGGCTCTTGAGGGGTTATGGAATTCTGGTTCCACAATATATCACCATTTGTTGGCGACGTGAAACCTGCAATTAAATTGAGCAAAGTAGATTTTCCACTTCCAGACCGTCCGATGATCGCATGGATTCTTTGTGGCTCAAATTTGCCGTTAAAAGCGAATTTCATATCACCTAATGTTAGGTTTACTTGTTTAATTTCGAGCATTTCGCCCTCCAATTAACCGTTCGATGATTGCATATAAGCCGAAAGCCAATAATATCAAAATACAGGCGATAATGGCGCCATCAGCACTGCGATATGCTCCGATGGATTGATAAAGCAACATTGGCAATGTGATGGTTTGATCGTTGCCAAATAGTGCAATCACCCCAAAATCGCCAAAGCTAATGGTCGCCGAAAGCGCCACCGCACGGCCTAGTGGTTTGCGTAATGTTGGCCAATCTATAATCAGGGCGCGGTTTATGCCTTTTATACCGAGCGACATGGCCAGTTTTTGGTGAATTGCCGCCATGCTATCAACCGCTGGGCTGAGTGTTTTGAGCATATAGGGCAATGCCATAAGCGCATTGATAACCAAAATTATATGCAGCCCATAAGTGAAAATGTTAATATGTTCGCGCAGCAATAAAAACAAGCCCATACCAAACACTAATGATGGCACAATGAGTATGACATTGCCGATGGATGAAAACATATGATAACCAATGTTTTTAAATTGGTGAGCGGCCAATGCGCGTTTGGAAAGCAGCAATGTGACAGTTAAAATGGTGGCAAGGGAGGCTGCGCAAATTGCCAATATAAAACTATTTTGAATGCTCAACCATAAAGCAGTGGAATATAAGACCGAATGGTAGGTCTGAACAAGTGCTTTTAGTACAGTGCTGCTCAGTGGTAAAATAAGTAGAATGAATATTGCCAGTACCACAAAAGCATCAACTGCGAAGCTAATTTTTGATTTTGGATGGGGTCGATTGCTACCCTTACCCAAGCTGTTTAGTAAGTTAATTTGGTTGGAAAAACGATGTAAAAACAAGGTGAATAATAGGCAAAAACCTAATTGTAATAATGCTAATGATGCGCCTTTTGGCAAATCAAAATCGAATTTTAAACTTTGATAAATAGCGACTTCGAGCGTGGTTGCAGATGGCCCGCCACCTAAGGTGAGCACTGTGGCAAAGCTTGTAAAGTGTAAGATAAACAGCAAAGCGGCAAGGCTAGCCAATGAAAGCCGCATAATTGGCCATTCAATTTGCTTAAAAATTTGCCATTCGCTCATGCCAAGTTGCTTGGATAGCCGCCAGTATTCGGGTGGGATATTTTCTAACTCATTTAAAAATATGCGTGCGCTGAACGGCATATTGATAAATATGTGAGCCAATATGATGCCCGTCAGGCCATATAGATATGTACTACGCTCAAAACCAAACCACTCATAAAGATCGTTAAATATACCCTGCCGCCCATGAATGGCAATGATGCCAAAAACCGAAACCATGGTAGGCATAATAAAAGCTAAAATGAATAATTTGAGTAAATATTGTTTGCCCCAAAACTGTCTACGGTATAAAAACCGCGCGACAGGAATGGCAATGATAATGGCTGCAAATGTCGATAATGCAGCCTGTAGAAAACTAAAATAAGTGATATATTGAATATAGTCATCGGTTATTATCTGATAAAACACTTGCCCAAAACCAATGATTCCGTGGTTGGAATGAGTGAATAATGCCAACAAAACAGCAATGGCAAGGGTCACAATGGCAATTAATACCAAATAACCAGGCCAGGCGAGCTTATAAGGTTTTAACCATTTTTGCTGTAACGCTTTATTTTGCATTTATTTTATCGGCAATTTTGCCGCTTCAAATTGTTTGACAAAATTATCATAACCTTCGCCTGCCAAAATTGGCCCAATTTGTTTGTAGCGTATAATGCCATTTTCATCAATGATGAAGGTTTCAGGTAAAGCGCGAACCCCAAAATCTATACCCACACGGCCAGAGCTGTTGGTGCCAACAGCCGCGTATACATTGCCATACTTGGTTAGGAATTCGAGTGCATTTTCATCGACATCTTTATGGTTGATGCCATAAATAGCAATGCCAAGCTGCTTAAGTTTGTCCAATTCTATATGCTCAGCACGGCAAGCCACGCACCATGATGCCCAGAAATTAACAACTGTTACTTGGCCATTTAAATCGGTCGAATTAAAACTGGGTAGGTCACCCAATGGCGATAATTCATAGCTAGGCGCAGGTTTTTGAATGAGCACCGAGGGTATGACCGAAGGGTCTTCGCCATATAAACGATATAAAAATATACTTGCTAGCCCTATGAAAATAACGATAGGGGCGAGCCGCCAAATTTTAAATTTGCTGGTCACGTTTTCTCTCTAAATCTTTTAAGCGTCGGCGCTGTTTTTGACTATTGAACAATGTATAGGCCGTTAAACCCAAAACACCAATTGTTACCACCACATAGACACCGGTGACATAATGTTCAAATTCGGTAAAACTTAAAAATTCCATCATTTCACCTCTTGGTTTTGTTGCAAAGACGCATTGGTTTGGGCAATATTATGTTGCAGAATTCGCATTTCGATGGCGCGCGCGCGGCGGCGGGTAATCTCTGTGCGAATGCTGATGAATAACAACGTGGCAAACATAAATGTAAATGCGCCAAACATAACAATAAGAGCCGTGAGCATTGTGGGATGAATGGATGAACCTGATGTCGTGAGGCTTGCAGGTTGGTGCAAGGTGTTCCACCATTCGACCGAAAATTTAATGATAGGAATGTTAATGAGACCAACAGCCGCCACGATGGTGGCAACCCGTGCGGCTTTCACTTGGTCTTCAATCACCTGCCATATGGCCATGTAGCCAATATACATTACAAATAAAACCAAAACCGATGTTAAGCGCGCATCCCAAACCCACCAAGTGCCCCAAGCAGGTTTGCCCCATAACATGCCTGTTACAAGTGTGAGTATGGCGAAAACGGCACCAATTGGAGCTGCGTTTTTAGCTGCCATATCTGCCAAGGGGTGGCGCCAAATATAACCAGTGAAATTTGCTAAGGCCATAAAAACATAGATGCCTTGTGCCAAATATGCTGATGGTGCATGCACGTATAAAATACGGCTAAGCGGGCCTTGTAAATAATCTTCGGGCGCGTTGAAAACGGTATAAAGTCCCCAACTTAACAAGCCAAGGGTAATGACCACAAAAAATGGCAATAATATGGATGAAAATCGCATAAATTTTGTTGGATTTGCAAGCCCGAACATATGATTTCTCTTCGTTGTTTCAATGAGTTTATAACCACTTTTTAGCGGCTGTAAACTATAAGTTAGCCTTTAGTGCCTGTGCAGAAGCAAAAGGTGCGGTTATGGTTGCGATCAGCGTGATGCCTACCAAAATAAGCAATGAGGTATAGGGTTTGTCGATTTGATATAACATGTCATTTGTGGCGCTCACCCCAAATATTAAAATGGGTATATAGAGTGGTAAAATAAGCAGGCTGATGATTTGATTGGCGCGTCTGATGCTGACCAATATTGCCGCCCCGATGGTTGCCATTGCACTTAGCCCTAGTGAGCCAATGGCCATAGAAAGCATTAGAGGACCAATGCCGCCAGAGGGCAGGTTAAGTAATAAAGCCAAAAACGGGGTGATGATGAGCAGAGGCAATGCAATGCTTAGCCAATGAGCCAACAATTTTACCAAAATAACCAATTCGGGCAGGGGGCCAGAAGTAAGTAGTAGGGTTAAGCTGCCGTCTTCTAAATCATCGCCAAAAATACGTTCGGCACTTAGTAATATGGCCAATAAAAGCACCACCCACAAAACGCCCACCGAAATACGCGCTAATAAATTCACATCTGGGCCAACGCCGAATGGAAATAGAATTACCACCACTAAATAAAAACCAATGGCTTGCCCTGCACCGCCACCAGAGCGGAAAAACAGGCTTATGTCACGGCGCAATAAGGCGAGAAGCGGTTTCATAATACATCGCCTTCTAAAAGAAAATCATCATTAAACATGTATCGGCCACCCGTAAGTTCGAGTGTTTGGCTGAAATCAATGCCTAACGGCAAATGGGTAGAGGCAATTAAAATACCGCCCGCCTCAATATGATTTTGCATCAGTTCAATGAGCAATTTCTGGCCGTCATCATCTAGCGCGACCGATGGTTCATCCAATAACCAAAGCGGATGGGACACTGTAAGGAGGCGCGCCAACATGAGGCGTTTCTTTTGCCCCGCGCTTAAACGTGCGGCTAAAATATGTGGCATGGGGGCAAGCCCCACAGTGGCAAGCGCATTTTCAATACGGCTTTTATCGCCACCCATAAATTCTGTCCAAAAAGTTAGGTTCTCAAGCACTGTAAGGCTTTTCTTAAGCGTGTCTTGATGGGTGACAAAATGTGCAACGCCTAATATACCATCCTGGCGTGGGGATTTGCCACTGGCTGCGGTGAACAAATCTATTTTTCCGCCCTTGGCGCTATCTGCACCAGCAAGAATGTGCAACAAAGTGGTTTTGCCGCTGCCATTGGGGCCTTTTAACAATAGTGATTGTCCTGCCGAAAGCTCGAAATTAATGTTTTCAAACAGCAGGCGCTCGCCTTTTTGGGCACTTAGATTTTGAATTTTTAACTGATTAATCTTCATAATATCACTGAGGCTATTGGGCTTTACCTTATTTTTGCATCATAACAATATGCGGTGCAATGGAAACAGGACAATTTGTCCCAACATACATAATTATAGAACATTAGTGCTAAAAATAACATATTTTGATCAAAAACATCAGTAAAAACACATGTTAACGACAAAGTGATTGGATAAAATCTATAATTAATTTTAAAAATGTGAGCCAAACATTGTGATCAAAAAATAGGAATTAACCGAAAGCTTGATGGCAAGAAGGCAATTCAAAAAATAAAAGGATAATTTAATGGATGACATTAAATTTGTTCATTTATCCGAAATAAATGAACAAGATATTATAGACCTTATGAATGAAGAAGAAGTCGGTAAGCTTTTGCCATTGTTGCAGGGGGAATTTACCGCTGAACATTGTAAAGCGTTTGTAAAAGCTAAAACCCTGTTATGGAAAGAATTTGGCTTTGGTCCTTGGGGTTTTGTTATTAATGGTGAGTTTGCAGGTTGGGGCGGTGTTCAACCTGAACAAGGTGAAGCCGATTTTGCTTTGGTTCTACATCCTAATTTTTGGGGTTGGGGACGACGGGTTTTCAACAAAGTTAGAGATCAAGCGTTTCATGAATTGGGACGAGACTCTTTAACGATACTATTTCCACCGACACGTACAAATTCTCGTGCAGTCACGCGTTATGGGTTTGTTGAAGAAGGCAAAATTAACCTAGACGGCGAAGTTTTTATTAAATTTAGGCTGAATAAGGCGCATTCATAACCATTAGATTCTGCTCTGCTTTAACCATATCACCAAATTGTGAGGATTTATGTGAGGTTGTGATTGGCTAAAAAATAGGCAATCGCGTATATTAGGCTTAAGATTATTTAAGGATTTTGTAAATATGCGTAAAATTTCACTGTTATTATTGGCTGCTGTTGCTGTGGGTTATACCCCTTTTGCCTATGCCGCTCCTAAATATGACTTTAAAAAAGTCGATGGTGTTGTTGAACTATTTACCTCACAAGGCTGTTCATCCTGCCCGCCCGCAGATAAATATATGGGCGAAGTTAAGCAGGTTTATAAAGATAGTTTGGCGCTTACTTATGCGGTGACTATATGGGATTATTTAGGTTGGAAAGACAAATTTGCAACTGTTAAAAATACCAATCGCCAACGTAATTACAGCCGTTATATGAGCCTTGGCAATGTTTATACGCCGCAATCTGTGGTTAATGGTGCAACAGATGCGGTTGGTAGTGATGCCAGAAAAATAAGCAAAAACCTTAAAAGCTCGCATTTAAAAAATAAAAATATCTATGTAGATATGAAAATCATCCAAGATGATATGAAGCTTAAAATCATGTTGCCTGCTGCCTCGCCCGAATTGTTGGCCTCGCGCCAAAATTTCGATGCTACATTGTGGTTGGTTAAATATAAAGATGTGGCAAAAGTCAGCATTGCGGCTGGTGAAAATGCGGGTCGAGATATTGAATATCACAATGTGGTTGGTGATTTTACGTCACTCGGCATGTGGGAAGGCAAAGCCCAAACTTTCACCATTGCTCATCGAGATTTAAACAGCATGGTCGGTAATTTAAAGACCAATAAGTTTGCGTTCTTGTTGCAAATAGATGGTGTTGGCCCCATCGTATCAGCACTTAAAGTTAATTAGCACACCATTTGGAAATAAGTTGGTTTAACAGGTTTTCTTGTTCAGTGGCGGATTTTATATAGCCGCCATTATAAAGCGCTATTGCGTGATAATAAAAGGCTTGCATGGCTTGTGTGGCTAACTCTATGCCTGCTTGATCTGTGTTCAACTGCTGTTGTAGAGTTTCGCTTATCACTTGCTCAAAGCCGCCACATAATTTTACAAATTCATCTGTCCAAACGCCGCTTTTAAGTGTGGCTTGTACCAAGAATAGCTGAACAAAATCGGGGTTTTGTCTAAATATTTGTAGCCATGGGCGGTAAAGCTTCATTAGCTTTTCACTCAGGTCTGAACCGCAATCATCTTTTAGTGATGTTTCTTGTGATGCCAATAGTTCAAGCAAGATTTTTATATTAATTGCAATAAGTAGGCTTTTTTTGTCGCCATAATGCGAAAAAACAGAGCCTTTTACGACACCTGCCATGTTTGCAACTTCTTCCATGCTGGTATTCTCAAAACCATTTTTGTTAAATAATTTTTCGGCGGCATGTAAGATTTTTCGTCTTGTTTCTATTGTTCTTTTTTGGGGTCTACCAACCATAATCTCTCCAATTTTATTATGAGCAACATAATATTTTTGTTGACCTTAGTCAAATATTGACCTAAGTCATTAAATGACCATAGTCAATTTAAGGAAGAGTTATGACTAAAAAATTCATTATCAATTGCCATGCAGCAAAGAAAAGTTTCTGCCAAAGCTTGTTCGAAGAATATGTAAAAGGTGCGCAAAGTGCTGGGCATGAAATTAAAACCATGCGTCTATCTGAAATGCAGTTCGATTCAGATCTTGCCAATTACCAATTGGGTGATGAGCTAGAGCCAAGCCTTGTTGAGTTTCAACAGAATTTAAGTTGGAGTGAACATGCCGTGTTTATATTCCCGCTCTGGTGGGGTTTTATACCTGCTAAAATGAAGGGGTTGATCGACCGTAGTTTTTTACCAGATTATGCTTATAAATATGTCGAAAATTCTTCACTTCCCAAGAAATTGTTAGAGGGCAGAAGCGCCGAAATAATTATGACCAGTGATACGCCAGGTTGGATTATGAGCTTAATATATAAAGCTGCTGTTTTTAAAATTTTGAAAAATCAAATATTAGGCTTTTCTGGGTTCAAACCAATTAAATTTCATATGCTTTCACCAATCAGGCAATCGAGCGAAAAGAAACGGAATAAATGGCTAGAAACTGCGCAAAAATTAGGCCGAAAATCAGCCTAAATCTACACGTAGTGAGCCTATTTAAACTTATTGAACTCGGTTTCAATATTTTGATAAAGCTTTTCAATCCAATCAGCCCGACCTGTGGTGTTAAGGCTAGATTTCCGCGGGTCACTAGGGGCGATGACAATGTCGATATTTGTAATTCCAATATCGGCCACTAAAATGAATAATTCTTCAATGGCCTCATCGTCCATAGCTAAACAGCCGATAGACAAAGCTTTGCCATGAATGAATATATCGCCACCTAAATTGGTTCTATTTTCTTGTTTGCTCTGAGCCAAATCGAAGGCATTAGGATAGTTTATTTTCATGGATAAATGATAAGAACTATTGGGGTTTAAACCAGAAATTTTATATAGGCCTTCTGGTACCTGTTTATCACCTTCCCGTAATTTTGGGCCAGATATACCACTTAGGGCTTTTATTTTGTAAGTTTTAATATGTATATTATTTTGATTGGAGCTATCCCACAATTCAAGCTTTGCTTCATCTTTTATGGCCAATAAAGTAATAGACTTTGGCGGATAGTTTTGCTGTTTAGCTTTAAAAATATGTTGCAAATTAGATAAATTTTTAACGCCAATTTGCATTTGAATATCAGCCACAGTTTGGCGCCCCATTATTTTATGCTTTATCGGCACCCAAATTGAGCGCCCGTAAATGGCAAATAGGATAGTGATAACTATGGTGCAAGCAACTAGTATTGCCCCAATTTTATTTAACCGCATATCTGTAATCCAATGTTAAAAGCTGTTTATACAAATATTGAAAATCAGTTTATGGCGATAATTTTGCTAGCGAGCAAAATTTATTAGCCGGCCAAATAATCTTATTGGAATTTGCGATCTCATTTTCATAACATTAAAAAACATCTATAAGTCACTAATTTAAGATATTAATAAATAATTAACTATAAAGCGCGCGCTAGCTAGCGAGAATTTCTGCTTATGAGAATCTTACTTACATAATCTATTTTTGGGAAAAGGTAGGATTGGTATCAACCGCAACGGGGATGCAGGTGATACCAAATCCAGAGGCAACATAAATAATATAGGTACGAAACATGGCAGGACAAGGGTTGAAATAAGGCTTTTTTGTGTTTCTTAATCACAGTCGCGTGAAGTGTGGATATGTGATTGTATTTTTTTTCTTTCATATTTCTTTATATGAGATAGCATTACTTTAAAGACATATGTTGGCGGGAGAGTGGGATGAATGTAAAAGCAAAAAAAGAAATTATTTGCTTTCATCGGTTAGAATTACACATGGTGCAGGGCCTATATGGGCGCGGCGTGGCTGCGGGCATATGGAAAGATTATGCCATAGACATTGGCCAAGGCATTGCCATTTTTTCTATATTTCGAAATGCAAGCGAAGTGCCTATTTATCAGGTCATAAAAGAACCCGCATTGCGTAACAAACAAGGACAATTTAGGGTGGTGACGCAAACGGGACAAATATTAAAGCGCGGTGATGAGCTTAAACAAGTTATAAAAATCATCGATAAATTCAGTTCACACCTTTCGGTTGTTTAAATATGTTTTCACAAATTAGAGCGGTTGTCGCATTACTCGCGAGTGCGGGTATATTAAAATTTGCGGGTGGCCTTCAAGGCTTGCTCATATATATACGTGCAGGCCACGAAAATTTTAGCACGCTAGAAATTTCGCTTATTGGTGTGGGTTGGGCTGTTGGCTTTATCACAGGCTCGCTATATGTGCCAAGCATGGTTAAACGCGTTGGGCATATCCGCACATATAGTGTTATGGCAGCATTTGGTGCGGTTACTATTTTGTTGAATGTGCTAATCATCACACCTTATGCGTGGGTTATCCTGCGCGCTGTTTCGGGTTTTTGCTTTGCGGGCGCATTTATGATTACCGAAAGTTGGCTTAATGAAAAATCGACCAATGAAACCCGTGGTTCAGTTTTTTCGACCTATATGATTGTTAGCTTGGCCACAACTATGTTTGGCTTTTTGCTGGTTTCATTTGTCGCTCCCGATGATGACCGCCTGTTTTTACTGGGCGCTATATTATTCTGTATGGCCTTGGTGCCTACCGCGCTATCGCGTATTTCGCAACCGCAACCACTTGCCAATACCAAGGTTAATTTAAAGGCCATTTACGAAAACTCTCCTGTGGCGGCGGTTGGCTGCTTTTTAGTCGGGGTTACCAATGGCGCTTTTGGTGGCATGGCAGCAGCTTATGGGCAGGGCATTGGCCTGTCTGGGCAAATGATTTCTTATTTTATGGTGGCGGCAATTTTCACCAGTATTTTTAGCCAAAAACCATTTGGCAGATTATCGGATAAAATGGATAGGCGTTATGTTGCGATTATGATTGCCACCTGTGCTTGCATAGTTTCAGTTTCCATATTTTTGCTAGATAGCCGAGATGAAACCACCATACTTTTATTGGCGGGTCTCTATGGCGCATTTATGTATAGCGAATATTCTATATTGGTGGCGCATGCTAATGACCATGCGAAGCCTGGGAGCTTGGTAACGGTTGCTAGCGGCTTGTTGTTGCTATTTGGCATTGGCACCATTGTTGGCCCGAT
The DNA here is from genome assembly GCA_051531935.1 of Hyphomicrobiales bacterium. Lineage (GTDB taxonomy): Bacteria > Pseudomonadota > Alphaproteobacteria > Rhizobiales > OSC116 > OCS116. Next base: position 55,272 of record JAOPTR010000008.1, on the reverse strand, counting down.
TATGGCGGGTATCTTTATGACACAGCTTAACCCAACAGGCCTGTTTCTATCTAATGCCATCATCCATGGCATTATGATTGTTTACATCATCGCCCGCGTGTTTAAACGCAAGGCAGTGCCAGTGGGGCAAAGGCGCAAATATCGCGGTATGTTATTAGGCCGCAACAGCACGCCACAGAGTGCTGTGTTAATGCCTAGATCTAAACCAATAAAAATCTATGATGATGTGCAATAATAGGCACATCAAGACACAAAAAAGCCCTGATAAATAAATATCAGGGCTTGATAATTTGTCGTGAATTAAAGACTAGTCATTATTCATAAAACCAAGAATATTCAGGATATGAATGAATAATGTAATGAAGCTACCATAAAGCATGAAAGCACCAAAAATAGCTTTTTCTTGTAAGTTACCACCTTGGTAATACATGTTTTTAATTTGCTGTGTTTCGTAAGCTGTTACGCCAGAAATAAGCACAACCACACCACAAGAAACAATCACACTAAACAAACCAGATTGGAAGAAGAACAGGTTGATAAATGACACAGCAATGATGCCGATAAATGCCATTGTAAAGAATGTTCCAAAACCAGATAGGTTCTTTTTAGTGGTATAGCCAAATAAGCTCATGCCTGCAAAAGCTACAACTGTATATAGTAAAGCTTGGTAGATAAGAGCAGATTGATCAGCCAATAGGAATGAAGCCACCATAGGTGAGATCATCGCGCCCCAAAGAGCCGCATATAGCCAAAACGCGCCATGTGCTAAAATTGGGTTGCCTGAGAAAATAAGCTTAGGTGAAAACCAGCCAAGGCCTAATACACCAGCAAATAAAACCCATTTCATAGGGCCCATAGCAATAGACACCATAAGCTCAGGGTTGCTAGACATATAAAGTACAATTAATGCAGTGAAGGCTAAGCCCAAACCCATGTAATTGTATACTTTGAGCATGTATGAACGCAAGCCTGCATCCAGTTGCTCACGGCTTACGCTTGGCGTAAAACCAGAGTTATTTTGATTGAAATTTGACATATTTAAACCTTTCAATATGAATTCTGTTTTTAATATGGGGTTTTCTGATCTAATTTGCAAGTCGTGATGGCAAATTATTAAGCTAGAAGGTGGATTATGGTCAGAAAATAATCGCCCTACATATTTAGCTATAAACTAAATGCCAATATTGTCTCTATTAAGGCGGTGGATGGTCCGCGCCCAAGCACTGTTGAACATGTTTCCTGCTTCATCGGATTCTATAATGCGGCCATGAGACATAATAACCCGCGTGAACGGCAATTCGGAAATTTGCTTAAGGCTGATGAGGAAATCTCGTTTATTAAAAACCGCCATTGCATGGTAAAAAGGCACGGCAGGTTTGCCATAACAATTGAGCGCCCTGAAAAACAGCTTTTCGGCAGTGTTTTGCTCAGATTGGTAATTATATAAAAAATCAGCGGTGATAAGTGTGGATGAGGCGGTGTGATAAAACACAGTTTCATTTAACTTATGACCCAGAATGTCAATTTGAACCAATTCGTCATTGTCAAAAATGGGCTGACTTGCGGCCAATTGAGAATGTACAGGGGCATTTTCGAGCTTTTCACCCAAGCCTTTTGCTGCCCAACATTTCGCATCGGGAAAAATAGTGGCACATTTAGCAAAATGTATGTGATGAAATAGGTTTGGCGCTACAATATGCGCAACTTTGCCTAACGCGTTAATTTGTTCAATGTCCTCATTGGTCAAAGTAACAGGCGAATGGATGAGCAAACCTTGGGAGGTTTTGAGTATGGTCATACGGGTACTGCCTTTGCAGCCTAAAGCCATAAAATGGCTTTCCTTCACCCACAAATCTTTGTCGATATTTCTAATCATATTCCTGCATCATCTTTATAATTAGGCATTTTGTAAAAATTGGCTCGTTTTACGCCCCAAAATGCGCCATGTGCCAAATAGACCCAAAATCAAAACCGAAATTGTACCCAATATAAGCGTGTAAAATGCGCGGCTGTACAAAAACTCATAAGGAATATTCATAAAGCCCAAAATGGTCTGCGCAGCAATGCTGCCCAATAATAAAGCGATGACGGATGCCAACAACCCTAAAATTGCAAATTCGGCCATCAACACATTGAGTAACCGCCCACGTGTCGCGCCCAATGCTTTGAGAATTGCCATATCATATGTGCGCGCGCGGTTGCCTGCCGCGATGGCGCCGCCTAATACCAAGAACCCAGTGATTAAGGTCAACCCGCCGGCAAGTTTAATAACCATTGTGAGCTGTGAGGTCAGCTCATAAGCTGTTTCAAGGGCATTGCGCATGGCAATGGTGGTCACAGTTGGGAAGTTTTGCACCAATAGTTTTTGTATATTGGCTTCATCTTTAATGGTGGCTTCGGGCGTTAGGGTGATTGTTGCCATATGCACATGTGGTGCATTTTCTAAAGTGTTTGGCGAGAATACCATCACAAAATTAATGCCTAAACCTTCCCATTTAACTTTACGAAAGCTAGCGATTTTGGCGCGAATTTCTCGGCCAAACAAGTTGATGGTCATATAATCGCCAATGGCCAAATTTAAATCATGTGCAATGTCATCAACTAGAGAAACCAAAGGTTCGCCATTATAATCCTTGCCCCACCATTCGCCATCTGTCAGCGTGCTGTTTTCGGGCAGGGTGTGCGAATAAGTTAGGCCACGGCTGCCGCGGGTAACCCATCCTTGGCGGCCATTTGTTTCATATTTATTGACATCAATGCCTTTTAATTTGACAATTTTACCGCGCATTAATGGCACAGTTTCGACAATGTCCATAAGCCCTGTGGCTTGCAATTTCTCATTCAGCGGTTTCACTTCATTCTTTTTTATGTCGATTAAAAAGAATGCTGGCGCGCGATCTGGTAGGTCTTGCTGTAATTGTCGGCCAATATTACCCTCAACCATCGACAATGTAACCAGTAATGTAAGCCCAAGGCCGAGTGAAATAATAATCGTGGTAAGTGGGCTTTGTGGCCGTGCCATATTGCTAATGGCCAACCGTAATTCGGGGCGTTTTGTGCGTGGCATTTTGCGCATAAGCGCGCTAATTGCCCAACCGATGATACGCAACAATATAAAGGCTGCTAAAATAGCGCCGACAAACCATTGTGACAATGGGTTGTAATCGGCCACGGCCAATGTGCGCCAAATCATTATTAAAACCAGAATAATCATAGGAACGACAAATGCTAACGAGATTTTAAACCCTTGAGCCTCGATATGCGCACGGTATAAACTGCGAGGTGAAATTTTATATACACCAGCTAACGGTAAAAGCGAGAACAAGGCCGAAATAATTAAGCCAAATAAAGTGGCGTCGATAATCGGGCGCCAGTAGACGTTGGCAACCAATGGTAAGGGTAACTGGTTTTGGAAAATAGCAATGAAAATATTAGGAATGGCTACACCTAAAGCAATGCCCAAAATGATGCCAAACAAAGTGATACCTAAAATCTGCAAACTATAGAGCTTAAAAATAAGGCTGTCAGTGGCGCCAAGGCTTTTAAATGTTGCGATTGAGGCACGCTTGCCTTCTATATATAACTTCACGCTGTTAGCAATGCCAACGCCACCAACCACTAAAATTGTGAGGCTGATCAGCGTTAAGAACATGGTCAAACGTTCAACCATTCGCTTTAGATTTGGTGCCGCATTCTCTTTGTCCATCACACGGGTGATGACTTTAGGAAAATCGGCTTTTAAATCGTCCGCAAATGTTTTTAAGGCTGTTTCGCTTTGGTCATTAAGTTGAATTTTATGATATTGATCAAATATAGAGCCTGTTTCAATAAGGTCAGCGCTTAACATGGCTTCACGGCTTAAAATGATGCGAGGGCCAAAAGTAAAAGGTGCCGACACACGGTCAGGCTCATTAAAAACAATGCCTCTAATGTCAAAAACCTGAGTGCCAAATTTTAGCTTGGCGCTGCTATTAATATCCAATCTAAATAACAATGCCTGATCAATAAATAGGCCATAATGCCCATTTTTTTCAGATAAAATTTCAGTGGTTTGCGCGGAGTTTAAATTGTGCCTCACATCATCAATGTCAACATCTAGCGTGCCGACTAATGGGTAGGACGTATCAACGCCTTTTGCATCAACCAATATGGCATTATCTGATGAAGTTTCATCACGCACCATGCCCCTGAAATGGGTCACTTGGCTAAGCTTGCCTTTGCTCTGTAGATATTCAATCAGATCATCATCGGCAAATTGGTTGGTCATGCGCATGTCTACATCGCCGCCCAAAAGTGTTTGGCCACTGTCGTTAAGCCCACTGTTTAGTGCGGCGCTAAAAGTACCAACCAGTGCGATGGCAAATACACCCAAAAATATGGCAGTTAAAAATATACCAAAACCACGAACACCACCCCAGATGCCACCATTTTTAAAGTTAGAAAATACTTCTCGTTTTGCCCATTTAAATGCGAGCTGATTGTCTATGTTTTGTGCTGACATTTAGGCCTCGTCGGATTTGTTGGCATGGGCTTGAGCGTGCAATTTGCCATTTTCTAGGCGCAAAATGCGGTCGGCTTTTTGTGCCAAATCCAAATCATGAGTGATGAGCAATAATGTACGGCCTTCTTGTTTGTTCAGGCTGAACAATAGGTCTGCAATCTCGTTGCCAGTGACTTCATCTAAATTACCTGTCGGCTCGTCGGCTAAGATAAGCTGCGCGTTGGAAGATAAAGCGCGTGCGATAGCAACACGTTGTTGTTCACCGCCCGAAAGCTGTGCAGGGTAATGCTCGCCCCTGTGGCTTAAACCAACTTTGTTTAGCCATTCTTGCGCTTGTTCGGTCGCGTCAGGCGCTTGTTGTAATTCCAACGGAATAGACACATTTTCAAGCGCAGTCATGGTTGGGATTAGATGGAAGTTTTGAAACACAATGCCAATATTATCTTTACGAAAAGTTGCAAATTCATCTTCAGAAAAACTGCTGACATTTTGCCCCATCAAGCTTAAATCGCCAGATGTAATTTCTTCAAGACCCGCAAGCAACATTAATATTGAGGATTTACCAGCACCTGATGGCCCCACCAAAACAACCGACTCGCCTTTGTTGACAATAAGATCAACTCCCTTAAGGACATCAACACTGCCTGCGTGGGATTGGTAGGAGAGTGAAAGCTTGTCTGTAGAAATGATTTGCTGGTCGTTTGTTGTCATAATTAACTCTAAATTGGTTGTCATTATAAAAATAATGCTGATTGCCATTGAATATATCTTGCCGTGCCATATATTCAATGTCTACTAACAGAAATAACATTAAATTGAATATTTAGGTGATATAGTGAGCTACCACACCCATTTCAACAAAATAATTGTATCGTTTTGTATTTTTTTTACAATTGCGATGTTTTCAACCGCGCAAGCAGCCGATAAAATACCCAAATTAATTGTATTTGGAGACAGCCTTACAGCGGGTTACGGGTTGGAAGATTTAGATGATGCCTTCCCCGTAAAGCTAGGCGCTAAGCTTAAAGAGTTGGGCGCAAATATCGAGATTATTAGCTCTGGGGTGTCTGGCGATACCAGCACCGCAGCGAATGAAAGACTATTGTGGGCATTGGGCGATGTTAAGGCCGATAATATAAAATATGCGATTATAGAATTGGGCGCAAATGATGCCTTTAGAGGCATTTTGCCAAGCCAAACCAAAATCGCTTTGCAAGAAATTATTGATAAAATGGCCGCGCAAAATATAAAAATTATATTGGCAGGTATGTTAGCACCGCCAAATATGGGTGATGATTATGAAGCAGAGTTTGCTTTGATATTCAAACAACTGGCTGAAAATAATGATGTTTTATTCTATCCATTTTTTCTAGATGGCGTTGCTGGTAATTTGGAGCTTAATCAAAAAGATGGCATTCACCCCACTCCAGAGGGTGTTGACGTGATTATCGTTAATATCATGCCGTCTATACTTGAATTAATCGAATAATCTATCTATAAATAACAATTCATTGAAAGATAATTCCTCAAATTTTATTTTGGGGTCGTTAATTCTAAGGGAATTGTATGGAATATAGAAAACTTGGCCGTAGTGGCATCGACGTAAGCGCAATTTGCCTTGGCACAATGACTTGGGGGCAACAAAATACCCAAGCAGAAGGTTTTGAACAAATGGATTATGCGCTGGAGCAAGGCGTAAACTTTTTTGATACGGCTGAACTTTATTCAATTCCGCCTAAAGCCGAAACTTCAGGCTCAACTGAAACCATCATTGGTAATTATTTTGCCGAACGTAAAAACCGCGATAAAGTTATTTTAGCATCTAAAGTGGTTGGCCGCTCAGGTATGAACTGGTTTCGTAAAGATGGCAGCGCATCAGCTGTTAGTCGCGCGCAAATCATCGAAGCGGTAGAAGGCAGCTTGCGCCGTTTGCAAACCGATTATATTGACCTATACCAAATTCATTGGCCTGACCGCCCGTTGGCCGCTTTTGGCGCAGCCGTTTACGAGCATAAAGGCGAAGAAATCAATAGCATTGAAACTCAATTAGATGCGTTGGCCGAAATGGTTAAAGCGGGTAAAATTCGCCATATTGGTTTGTCTAATGAAAATGCTTGGGGCACATCAAAATTTTTACAACTTGCTGATGCTAAAGGCTTGCCACGCGTGCAAAGCGTACAAAATGCTTATAACTTGCTTAACCGCGCTTATGAGTGGAGCTTGGCTGAATTTGCTCATCGCGAAGATTGCGGCTTATTTGCTTACTCTCCATTGGCGCAAGGTATATTGTCTGGCAAATATTTGGATGGTGCAAAACCTGCTAATGCCCGCAAGACATTGTTTGGCCGTATGGAACGTTATGAAACCCCTGGTGCCGAAGAAGCAACTGCTAAATATGTTCAAATAGCCAAAGATTTTGGTGTGGATGTAACGCAAATGGCTAACCAATTTGTTACCACACGTAGCTTTACAACTTCTAACATTATTGGTGCGACATCAATGGAGCAGCTTAAAATTGCCATTGATTCCGTAAATCTTGTGATTACGGACGAAATGCAAGCCGCTATTGATGCGGTACATGCAGTACACACAAACCCTTGTGTCTAATTGTTAGTGATGCAATCAACATTAAAAAGCCATCTCTTTTTGAGATGGCTTTTTTGTTGAATAAATGGCACCAATTTAACTAACTAGGCCACTAATATTTCGTTGATGAAATCATCGACCTGAGTTTGCAATTGTTGGGTTTGTAGGTTCATTATTTCTGTGGCGTTATTCATCTCATTAGCGCTTTGGTTGGCTTTGTCAGCTCTATCCGTCACCACCACCATATTGTTAGAAACCAGTGTTGTTTCGGCAGATGCTTCTTGAATATTTTCCGAAATTAAAATGGTGGCACTGCCTTGTTCTTCAACAGCGGCAGCGATTACAGCGGTTATTTCATTCACTTGTGTCATCGTATCTGTGATTTCGGCAATGGATGAAACAGTATGTTCGGTGGATTCTTGTATAGATAGAATGTGCGCACTAATGTCATCGGTGGCTTTTGCCGTTTGGTTGGCAAGTGCTTTTACTTCGGTTGCCACAACGGCAAACCCTTTGCCTGCATCGCCTGCACGGGCTGCTTCAATGGTGGCGTTTAAAGCTAAAAGGTTAGTTTGTTCGGCAATAGATTGAATGAGGTTGATAACCTCACCAATGCCTTTGGCAGCGGTGGATAATTCAGTAACTTTGTTGTTTGTGGCAGCGGCACCTGTCATGGCCTCTGATACAATGCCGCGGCTTTGGTTCACCTGACGGCCAATTTCTTCGATTGAAGATGAAAGCTCCTCGGCTGCAGCGGCTACATTTTGCACATTCATAGATGCCCGTTCCGATGCGGTTTTAGCGTTTTTAGATTGTTCAATGCTTTGTTCGGATTCTGAGATTAACTCCTTCGAGTTTAAATTCATGTTTCCGCAGCTTTCACTTACATTTTCAATTAAACCCACAATATTCTGCTTGAAGCTATTGGCAAAGCTTTGTTGGCCTGCTTTGGCGTTTTCTTGCATGTTTTTGCGTTCAATTACTTGTTGTTTTTCGAGCTTAATATTGTCTAGTGCATTGTCTTTAAACACCAATACAGCTTTTGCCATGTCGCCAATTTCATCGCTACGTACAGCTCCTTTAATCTCTGTTTCTAGCTTGCCCCCAGCTATTAAAGTCATGACATTGGTTAAATTTGAAACTGGTTTGGTGATCGAACGAGATACCAAAAACCCAACAAACCCAATTATAGACAATACAATGAAAACCGCCAAAAGCATGAAGTTGCGGGTTTTGTATAGAGGTGCGAAAATTTCATCCATGTCTTGCACTGCAACCAATGTCCAAATGGAATTATGAAAACTTAGGTTGGATACGGCCATAATTGAATTTTGGTTATGATAGTTTTGGTTTTCGCGAATGACAACAGTATCAATCGTTGCTTCGGCCAATAAAGGTGCTTCTATTTTTGTAGCTAAAATTTTAAAATCTTCATTTCGTTCAGAGTCACTGCGCATTAACCCATCACTGCCAATGATGAAAGTTTCACCAGTTGCGCCTAGCTGTCCTTTAGACTTCATAATGTTATTCATATTGTCTATCGGCATTTGAAATGCAATCACGCCAATTCTTTTGCCGGCTAAGTCAAATATCGGTTCGGCGATAAAGCTTGCTGGGGCACCATGGCTTGGTGAATATGGTTTAAAATCATCAAAAATTCGTTCTCCGACATTTAGCTTAAGTGCTTTTTGAAACACAGTTCCAAGGCCAGTATTGTTATATTTCCCTGTTTTTAAATTGGTGGCATAATCTAGCTCTTTAAACACGGTGTAAATTAAATCACCCTCTAAGTTAAATAAGAAAATATCATAATAGCCACGCGTATAAAGGAAATCGCGCATACGAGGATGGAATTTTTTATGCGCTATATTATAAGTATTATCCGCAGGTGCAAAATCTAGTTTTTCTTTCTCACCTAATTTATTAGCATTATCGGTGATATAGGCTTTTTGTAATTTTGCTTCTGGCGCGCTGCCTAGTTTTGCCCACGCCGCGTTAAACTGGTTTACCGCTTGTATGGTTTCAACATTAATGGCTTTTTCGTGTAGGTCATTTTCAATTTCGCCAAGGTAATTTGCAAGGCGCGTTTTTTGATTGTTAAGAATAATGCGAATTCGATCATTTGTGGTTTTGCTTAAATTAGTGTCAATTTCAGTATATCCGAAATATCCTGCACTTATAGCCGCGACCGTTGAAGCTATGATGATTGCCGCGGGTAATTTAAAGGCAATTTTGGAAATTTTCTGTAGGAGACCATTCATAAATTCGTTCCATTATTATTTAAGTACACCTAAATAAAAAACATATATAGGTTAACAAAAATATATTTTGCTACTTTAACTTAAGTGGTGTAGATGTTTCAAATGCACCGTTTTACTGATCATACAGTCGTTCTGGATGTTATAAATAAGTTGTTGTTGCGGTTGCAATATATTGAAATTTGTTTCAAAATATCTATCTATAAAGAAGCCTAATTTAGAGAATAATATGAAAATTACTTTTAACAGAAATAAAAAGATCAGCCACAAATCATCCAAGCTTTCAGTGATGGATAGTGAAATGGCAGGTAAGTATTTGGCAGTTTCACAGTATGATTTTAAGAAACATAAAAGTATAAAGGTTGGTTTTTGGCCAAAATTTCGTAAGTTTGTTGGCAAGGTTCCGTTTAGTGATGATTTGTTGGCGGCTTACTATTGTGCATTTGATGAAAAAACTCCTCGTAAAGTACGAGGCGTACTATTGGCGGCTTTGGCTTATTTTATAATGCCGATAGATTTTGTGCCCGATTTTATAATCGGCATGGGCTTTAGCGATGATGCAACAGTGTTGATGACGGCTTTTGGTCTGGTGTCCCAATATATAAAACCACGACATAAAAACAAAGCCCGAGAAACTTTGGATATGGAACTTAAAAAGCAAGACGAAGATTAAGTTAAAATCAATATTCTAATCCTCAACCGCAAAACGCCATTTTTTCTCAATATACTTATTTAAGTCTACTCCTTGAGTGGCAGCGAAAATAAGTATCATTCCCAATACATCGGCCGTTTCACAGGCTAGCATTTCTTTTAACTCTTCTGGTGTTTGGCCTTTGTCACGTCCGCGGCCTGTATGCATCAGCCATGCCTGAAAAAGCTCACCAACTTCTTCTTGTAATTTCATAAGCACCCAATCATCACTACGTTCTATATCATTGGCTTGGCAATATTTGCCAGATGCGACTTCAAATTTTTGTGCCAATTGGGGGAGATTATGCATTTGCAATCCTTAATCATGTTCACTATTTGTTCCATAATATAGGGAGTATATAATTCAGAGTCGAGTCTTTATTCTATGTTTTGTCTACGGATTATTCATCATTTAAGTTTATGTTGATTTAAAAAAATAACGGCACTTAATATGAAACTAACTCAGGCTTATCAGCAACTTATTGATAATGGCGATATATCGGCCGACTCAGCACAGTTTGCGGTGATGCAAAAATTACAAAACCTTGGCGAGCATTTAGAAAATTTGGGCAACAAACCTGTGCCTTATTGGCAAAAATTATCGGCAAATTTTGGTATTTACAAAAAACCAGTTCCAGACTTTAAGGGCCTTTATATATATGGCGATGTGGGGCGTGGTAAATCTATGCTCATGGATATGTTTTTTGACCATGTCGACATTGCCCATAAAAGACGGGTGCACTTTCATGAATTTATGCAAGAGGTGCATAAAGGCATTCATGCAGCGCGTCAGTTAAAAGGCAAAGATAGAATTGCCGATCCATTGGAGCCATTGGCGAAAAACATAGCTGAGAAATCAACTTTATTATGTTTCGATGAATTCCAAGTGACAGATATTGCCGATGCAATGATTTTAGGCCGACTGTTTACCCAATTATTTGATTTGGGCGTGGTGGTGGTTTCGACCTCCAATAGAGTGCCTGATGACTTATATAAGCATGGCATTAACCGCCAGCTTTTCACCCCATTTATTGCATTGCTACAAGAAAAATGTGATGTGGTGAGTTTAGAGGCACAGCGCGATTATCGGCTAGACAGATTGGTTGGGCAAGATGTGTATTTTCACCCACTAGGCAGCAACTCACTGGATGCGATGGATGGCGTTTGGCAAAAACTCACAGATGGTGAAGATTGGTTGCAAACCCAATTAGAAGTGCAGGGTCGCAAAGTTGAAATTGCACAACGTTATAAGAATATTGCACGGGTCGATTTTAATGGCATTTGCGCGGTTAATTTGGGTGCTGCAGATTATTTGGCAATGGCACAAGAGTTCACTACCATTCTTATGGATGACATCCCGCAGTTAAGTGCCGAATATCGCAATGAAGCCAAGCGGTTTGTAATTTTTATTGATGCCTTATACGAAGCGGGTACAAAATTTATTTGCTCTGCCGATGTGGAAGTGACTGAACTCTACAAAAAAGGTGACGGTGTGTTTGAATTTGATCGGACAATTTCGCGGCTTATGGAGATGCGTTCAGAAGAATATTTAGCCGCATAAATGTACAAAACGAATCAGTTAATTGGTATTAACCATAATTCAGAAACTGCGGTGCAAAACTTCTAGTCCCATGGTGTGGTTTTTTTGGGCATTTCTCCTACCACAAGCCTAAATTATAAGCGAATCCCAAAAAACGGGAAAAAAAGCACAAAAATTGAGCATGGTAACTTGAAGTTAACCAAAAATGGGCTTATTCAAACGGTGTATATAGATAATGGGCGTTATCTGTTCGAACAATCTTATTAAGGAAACTTATCCATGGCGCGTAAAAAAATATCCCTCATTGGTGCAGGCCAAATTGGCGGCACATTGGCACATCTAATTGGTCTTAAAGAACTTGGCGATGTCGTCATGTTTGATATTGCCGATGGCATTCCACAAGGTAAGTCTTTGGACATTGCTGAAAGCGCGCCAGTCAATGGTTTCAACATTAGCCTTAAAGGCACAACCGAATATAAAGACATTGCAGATTCAGATGTTATCATCGTAACTGCAGGTGTACCTCGTAAACCAGGTATGAGCCGTGACGATTTGGTCGCTATCAATCTAAAAGTTATGAACCAAGTGGGTGCAGGTATTGCTAAATACGCACCAGATGCATTTGTAATTTGTATCACAAACCCGCTAGACGCAATGGTTTGGGCTTTGCAAAAATTCTCAGGTCTTCCTGCCAATAAAGTTGTGGGTATGGCTGGCGTTTTGGATAGTTCGCGTTTCCGCTTTTTCCTATCCGAAGAATTAGGCGTTTCAGTGCAAGATGTATCTGCATTTGTATTGGGCGGCCATGGCGACACTATGGTGCCATCTACTCGTTATTCTACAGTTGGCGGCATTAGCCTTGACGACGTGGTAAAAATGGGTTGGATGAGCCAAACAAAGCTAGACGAAATTGTACAACGTACACGTGATGGCGGTGCCGAAATTGTGGGTCTGCTTAAAACAGGTTCAGCTTTTTATGCGCCTGCTGCGTCTGCCGTATCTATGGCCGAAGCTTATATTAAAGATCAAAAACGTATTCTACCATGTGCCGCTTACTTAGACGGCGTTTATGGCCAAGAAGATATTTACGTTGGTGTGCCAACCATTATTGGTGAAGGCGGCATCGAAAAAATCATCGAAATCGAGTTGAACGAAGATGAAAAATCTCAGTTCGAAAATAGTGTAAATGCTGTTAAAGGTCTGATCGAAGCGTGTCAGAAAATTGAGCCAAGCCTTAAATAGCATCAGTGATGTTAGAATTAATTCCCTCCATAAAAAGGAATAAAAATGAATATTCATGAATATCAAGCCAAAGCTGTTTTGCGCGAATTTGGCATCGTAACAGGTGAGGGCTTCCCGGCTTTCAATGTTGAAGATGCAATCGAAGCGGCAAGCAAATTGGGCGGCCCTATCTGGGTTGTTAAATCGCAAATCCATGCAGGTGGTCGTGGTAAAGGTAAGTTTAAAGAAGCTGCTGCTGGTGAACTAGGCGGTGTACGTCTGGCTAAATCAGAAGCTGAAGTGGCACAATTTGCTAAAGAAATGCTTGGCAATACTTTGGTTACTCACCAAACTGGCCCTGTTGGCAAACAAGTTAACCGTCTTTATATTGAAGGTGGTTGCGCCATTGCTGATGAGCTTTACCTTTCACTATTGGTAGACCGCGCAACAAGCCGTGTTTCATTTGTAGCTTCAACTGAAGGTGGCATGGACATTGAAACTGTTGCCGAAGAAACACCTGAAAAAATCATTTCATTCACAGTAGATCCTGCAACAGGTATTTCTGGTTTGCATGGCCGCCGTTTGGCTGCTGCTCTTGGTCTTAAAGGTGCAACTGCAAAACAAGCTGGCGCTTTGGCTGCTAAGCTTTACAAAGCTTTTGTCGAAAAAGACATGGCAATGCTGGAAATTAACCCACTTGTAGTGACAGATAAAGGCGATTTGGTTTGCCTTGATGCCAAAGTGAGTTTTGATGGCAACGCTCTATACCGTCATAAAGACATTCTAGAACTTCGCGATCTAACTGAAGAAGATGATAAAGAAGTTAAAGCTGCTGAATATGACCTAAACTATATTGCGCTTGATGGCGAAATTGGTTGCATGGTAAACGGCGCTGGCCTTGCGATGGCAACTATGGACATCATTAACCTTTACGGTTCTTCACCTGCTAACTTCCTCGATGTTGGTGGTGGCGCGACGCGTGAAAAAGTAACAGAAGCTTTTAAAATTATTACATCTGATGATAATGTAAAAGGCATTTTGGTAAATATCTTTGGTGGTATTATGCGCTGCGATATTATTGCTGAAGGCGTGATTGCTGCTGCAAAAGAACTTGATTTAACAGTGCCATTGGTGGTTCGCCTCGAAGGTACAAATGTTGAAAAAGGTAAAGAAATTTTGGCACAATCTGGCATGGCAATTATCTCTGCCGATAATTTAGACGATGCTGCACAAAAAATTGTAGCCGCTGTTAAGGAGGCAAAATAATGAGTGTTTTAGTTGGAAAAGATACAAGATTAATTTGCCAAGGCTTCACTGGTAGCCAAGGTACATTCCATAGTGAACAAGCCATTGCATATGGTACAAATATGGTTGGTGGCGTGACACCTGGTAAAGGTGGTCAAAAGCATTTAGACCTGCCCGTATTTGACAGCGTTTTAGACGCTAAGAAAAAAACAGATGCCAATGCAACGGTTATTTATGTGCCGCCACCATTTGCTGCTGATGCTATTTTAGAAGCCATTGATGCCGAAGTTGAACTTGCAATCTGTATCACAGAAGGCATTCCAGTTTCGGATATGATTAAAGTGAAACGCGCCCTAACAGGTTCGAAAACACGTTTAGTTGGCCCTAACTGCCCAGGCGTTATCACTCCTGGTTCTTGCAAAATCGGTATTATGCCTGGTCACATTCATCAACCTGGTAGCGTGGGCATTGTTTCACGTTCTGGTACGCTTACTTATGAAGCTGTTGCTCAAACCACTGCCGAAGGCCTTGGTCAAACAACATGTATCGGTATTGGTGGTGACCCTGTAAACGGCACAAACTTTATTGATTGCCTCGATCTATTCTTACATGATGAAGCCACACAATCTATCGTAATGATCGGTGAAATTGGCGGATCTGCTGAAGAAGAAGCTGCAGAATTTTTGATGCAACATAAAATCAAAAAACCTGTTGTTGGCTTTATTGCTGGTCGTACAGCGCCTCCAGGCCGTACAATGGGCCATGCTGGTGCCATTATTTCTGGTGGTAAAGGTGGCGCTGAGGATAAAATTGCAGCCATGGAAGAAGCGGGCATTCGCGTTTCTCCAAGCCCTGCAATGCTTGGTAAAACATTGGTTGAGCTGCTTAAAGGCTAAACCAACATATAATTTAAAGAGCCGATCTAGATGATCGGCTTTTTTTAAGTCTAGATAAATATGAGTAACGGTTTTTACTTGAATAATTATTTGATTGATTTTTTTATTAAGAAGCCGTTAACTATAAAAAGGTTAGTTTGTCCGATACAGATGTAACGGTAGATTAACATTTGAGACAAGGGATGATGGGTGAATATTCGCCTATTGTTGGGACGAAATTAAACGATCAAGAAAGCTCTAATAGAGTTTTTCTATAGAGTTTTATTGAGCGCTAAACTCAAGGGATTAAGCCCACAAGGCTTGGTCGAGAAATATGGCAAAGCAGGAACAGAACGAGGCGTTCGAACGCACGTCGTTTCTTTACGGTGGTAACGCTAGTTTCATCGAAGATCTTTATGCTAAATATAAGCAAAATCCAAATTCAGTAGATGCCGGTTGGCAAGGCTTTTTTGCCGAGCTTGGTGATAATGAGCAAGATGTCGCTAGCAATGCGATGGGTGCATCATGGGACAGACCCAATTGGCCACCTGCCGATATAGCTGAAGATACAGCTGCCCTAAGTGGCGACTGGAGCGCGTTTGAAGCGAATATAGCTGGCAAGATCGCTGCTAATGCCAAAGTTGCTGCCAAAAAATTAGAAGCCTCAACAGGCGTAAAAGCCGCAGCACCTGCTGCTGCAACAAGCGCTGCCCCCGTAGCTGCTGCCTCTGCCGACGAAATTAAAGCTGCAACGCTTGATTCTATTCGCGCGATTATGATGATCAGAGCGTTTCGTGCCATTGGGCATTTAGCTGCCGATCTTGATCCGCTTAAAATGGAAAGCCAAGGCCGTGAAAAAATGCTCACTGCCGAGGCATTTGGTTTTTCTGCTGCCGATTACAACCGCCCTATCTTTATTGATAATGTGTTGGGTCTCGAATATGCAAATTTAACTGAAATTCTCGAAATTCTTAAGCGTACATATTGCTCAAAAATTGGCATAGAATTTATGCACATTACCGATGCTGAACAAAAAGCATGGTTGCAACAACGTATCGAAGGTAAAGACAAAGAGATTGAGTTCACTGCCAATGGCAAAAATGCCATCCTCAATAAATTGGTCGAAACTCAAGGTCTTGAAAACTTCATCGACAAAAAATACACAGGCACAAAACGTTTTGGGCTAGATGGTGGTGAAGCACTTATCCCTGCGCTAGAGCAAATTATCAAAGTTGGCGGTCAAATGGG
This sequence comes from Hyphomicrobiales bacterium, assembly GCA_051531935.1. GTDB lineage: Bacteria > Pseudomonadota > Alphaproteobacteria > Rhizobiales > OSC116 > OCS116. The sequence goes on along the minus strand of JAOPTR010000008.1, from coordinate 39,108 downwards.
CGTTAAAGATATTGTGCTTGGCATGCCGCATCGTGGCCGCCTTAATGTATTGACTGCTGTTATGGGCAAACCATACCGTGCTTTGTTTCACGAGTTTAGAGGCGGCGCCTCAACACCCGAAGAAATTGACGGCTCTGGCGATGTAAAATATCATTTAGGTGCATCTTCTGATCGTGATTTTAATGGCAATAAAGTGCATTTGTCACTCACTGCTAACCCTTCACATCTAGAAATTGTTAACCCAGTTGTTTTAGGTAAAGTGCGCGCTAAACAAGATCAGCACAGCAATTTCCCTAAACATACGACCGAGGTCAACCGCCAACAAGTTATTCCATTGCTATTGCATGGTGATGCCGCTTTTGCAGGGCAGGGCGTTGTGGCCGAATGTTTTGGTTTGTCTGGGCTTAAAGGCCATAGAACAGGCGGTAGTATTCATTTTATCGTCAATAACCAAATTGGTTTTACAACCGCACCGCATTATTCTCGCTCATCACCATATCCATCAGATGTAGCAAAAATGATTGAAGCGCCTATTTTCCATGTGAACGGTGATGACCCTGAAAGCGTGGTATATGTTGCGCGTATTGCAACAGAATACCGCCAAAAATTTGGCAAACCAGTGGTTATTGATATGTTCTGTTATCGCCGTTTTGGCCATAATGAGGGCGACGATCCAAGCATGACGCAACCGATCATGTACAAAACCATTAAAACTCACAAAACCACGCTCGATCTATATTCAGAGCAATTGGTTGCTGAGGGCTTGCTAAGTGCCGAAGACGTTGTGGACACAAAAGAGAATTTCCGCAAATTCTTGGATATTGAATTTGAAGAGTCAAATAACTTCACACCCGACAAAGCCGATTGGTTAGACGGACATTGGTCTGACAAAAACGCCACAAAAGATGCTGGCGAGGCACGCCGTGGTGTTACTGGTTACGACATCGAAAAAATTAAAACACTAGGCGAGCGTTTGGTGCATTTGCCTGATGGTTTTAATGTACATAAAACACTTAAGCGTATTTATAAACGCCGTGGAGAAAGCATTTCTAACGGTGTGGGTATTGATTGGGGTACAGGCGAAGCTTTGGCTTTTGCTACATTGCTCGAAGAAGGTTTCCCAGTGCGTTTGTCTGGGCAAGATTGTGAACGTGGTACATTTGTGCATCGTCACTCTGTGCTTAACGATCAGGTAAACGAAAGCACTTATAAACCACTTAACCATTTGGCCGAAGGCCAAGGCCGTTACGAGGTTATTAACTCGATGCTTTCAGAAGAAGCTGTGCTTGGTTTCGAATATGGCTACTCACTTACCGAACCAGATTGCTTAACAATTTGGGAAGCACAATTTGGCGATTTCGCCAATGGTGCCCAAGTGTTGTTCGATCAATTTATCTCATCTGGTGAGCAAAAATGGCTACGTATGTCTGGCCTTGTATGCTTACTTCCACATGGTTATGAAGGCCAAGGGCCTGAGCATTCTAGCGCACGACCAGAGCGTTTCTTGCAACTTTGTGCCGAAGATAATATGATTGTCGCCAATATCACAACGCCTGCAAACTATTTTCATGTTTTGCGCCGTCAGTTGAAACGCGATTATCGTAAACCACTTATTGTGATGACACCAAAAAGCTTGTTGCGTCATAAACGTTGTGTTTCGACCATCGAAGAAATTGGCCCCGATAGCGGTTTCCATAGAGTGTTGTGGGATGATGCGCAATATTTGGCCGATAGTGAAGTTAAACTACAAGCCGATGATAAAATCCGCAAAGTGGTTTTATGCAGCGGTAAAGTTTATTACGATCTATATGAAGAGCGTATCGCGCGCGGCATTGATGATGTGTATTTACTACGTGTTGAGCAACTATATCCGTTCCCTAAATCTGCTTTGGCAGCCGAATGTTCGCGCTTTAAAAATGCCGAATTTATCTGGTGTCAAGAAGAGCCAAAAAATATGGGTTATTGGACATTTGTAAATGAGCCGTTGGAAGAAGCTTTGATCAAAGCGGGCACCGCGAATTCACGTGCTAAATATGTAGGGCGTAAAGCCGCTGCATCACCTGCTACAGGTAATGGTGCTAAACATAAAGCCGAGTTAGCTGCATTCTTAAATGCTGCTTTTGAATAGATATTGAATGAGCCGCAAGGCTTCATATGTGAAAGAAAAAAATATGACAATCGAAATTAAAGTGCCTGCAATGGGCGAGTCTGTTTCAGAAGCCGAAGTGGCAACATGGAATAAACAAGTTGGTGATGCTGTTAAAGCCGAAGAAGTTTTGGTGGAGCTAGAAACTGACAAAGTAACTCTAGAAGTATTAGCCCCTACCGATGGCGTGTTGACAGAAATTTTAGCCGCCGATGGTGATGTTGTTGGCCCCGATGCTATATTGGCAAAAATGGAAGAAGGCGCAGCTGCTGCACCTGCTCCTGCGGCTGCCCAAGCGGCACCTGTTGCAGCGCCTGTGGCGCCTGTAGTGGCTGCTGCCCCTGCAGCGGTTAGCCCTGCGGCAACAACTGCAAGCCCTGCTGTGGCAAAATTAGCTGCCGAATCTGGCGTTGCGGCTGCATCTGTTGTGGCCACTGGCCCTAAAGGCAATGTAACCAAAGCCGATATGCAAAATGCAATTGCCAACCCAGCTCCTGCTGCAGTAGCTGCTGCTGCCCCTGCTGCGGTTGAACAAGGCGCTCGTGAAGAACGCGTTAAAATGACTCGCTTGCGCAAAACCATTGCAACGCGTTTGAAAGACGTGCAAAACACAGCCGCTATGCTCACAACTTTTAACGAAGTTGATATGACTGCGGTTATGGAAATGCGTAACCAATATAAAGACTTATTCTTTAAAAAGCATGGCACAAAACTTGGCTTTATGAGCTTTTTCGTAAAAGCTGTTGTGGCTGCGTTGCAAGACATTCCTGCCGTGAACGCCGAAATTGATGGCGGCGATATTATTTATAAAAATTACTATAATGTTGCAGTGGCTATTGGCACCGACAAAGGCTTATTTGTACCTGTATTGCGCGATTGTGATCAATTGTCATTTGCTGGTGTTGAAGGCGCGATTGTCGATTATGCAGTGAAAGCTCGTGCTGGTAAATTAGGTATGGACGATATGCAAGGTGGCACATTTACCATCACTAATGGTGGTGTTTACGGCTCACTTATGAGTACGCCTATTCTTAACGCCCCACAATCTGGCATATTAGGTATGCACTCAATTCAGCAGCGCGCAATGGTTGTTGATGGTAAGATCGAAATTCGCCCGATGATGTATCTGGCACTTTCCTATGATCATAGAATTGTTGACGGCAAAGAAGCTGTTACTTTCCTTGTGCGTGTGAAAGAAGCATTGGAAGACCCTCAAAGGTTGGTGCTTGATCTTTAAAAATAGATTTGAGAGGAAAGTGTGATGGCAAGACCTATGAAGCCTAAGGCTTTAATACCGTATTTAATAGTAGACAATGCCTCAGAAGCACTTTCCTTTTATCAAAAAGCGTTTGGCGCTCGGTTGGTGACTCACCATATTGCCGAGGATGCTAACCGCGTTATGCATGCACATTTTAAAGTGGGTGCTATCGAATTTATGGTCTCCGACTATATTAAAGAAATAGAACAAGACAGAGATGTTCCCGATCGGAATAGAAGCCAATCCATTGTTATGCATTGGGCGTTTGATAGTTATATAGACGTCGATGGATTTTTGGAAAATGCCTTAGAAGCAGGGTGCGAAATTATTTTTCCATTCTGCGATATGTTTTGGGGGCAATATTATGGCGAGATTAAAGATCCGTTTGGGCATAATTGGTCGTTAGGCTCGCCGCCAAAAGGCAGCGAACAAACTATATTATACTAATGCTTTTGGGCATTGAAATTTAAGATTGAAGGATGGAAAATGGCAGATTTTGACGTAGTGGTAATTGGCACAGGCCCTGGTGGTTATGTAGGCGCAATCCGCGCAGCTCAACTTGGTTTAAAAGTTGCCGTGGTTGAAAAACGCAAAACCCATGGCGGCACTTGTCTTAATGTCGGTTGTATTCCTTCTAAAGCGATGTTGCACGCCTCCGAAATGTTCGAAGAAGCTGAGCATAATTTTGCGGCTTTGGGCATTGACGTAAGCAAGCCTCAGCTTAACCTTGCAAATATGATGGCGCATAAACAATCAGTTATTGATGGCAATACTGGTGGCATCGACTATCTGTTTAAGAAAAACAAAATCACAAGCTTTAACGGTTTGGGTAAAATTGTAAAAGCTGGTTTGGTGTCGGTAACAGCTGATGATGGCGCGACAACCGAAATTAGCACTAAAAATATCATCATTGCCACAGGCTCTGAAGTGATGCCTTTGCCAGGCGTGAATATTGATGAAGATCGCATCGTATCCTCTACTGGTGGTTTAGAGCTTAAAGAAGTTCCCAATAAAATGATTGTTGTTGGTGGTGGCGTGATTGGCCTAGAACTTGGTTCTGTGTGGAGCCGTTTGGGCGCAGACGTGACTGTGGTTGAATTTTTAGATAATATTTTGCCGGGTATGGATGGCGAAGTGGTTAAAAACTTCACCCGTATGCTTAAAAAACAAGGCTTTAAGTTTAAACTAGGCACTAAAGTTGTGGCAACAGAAACCAGCGCAACTGGCGTTAGAGTGGCAGTTGAACCTGCAAAAGGTGGCGAGGCCGAAATTCTAGAAGCCGATATCGTATTGGTGGCTATTGGCCGTCGTCCTTACACTCAAGGTCTTGGCTTAGAAGAAGCTGGTGTACAATTAGATGAACGCGGCCGTGTGGCAATTGATGGGCATTTTAAAACCAATGTTGAAGGTATTTATGCCATTGGCGACGTGGTTGTTGGCCCTATGCTTGCTCATAAAGCCGAAGAAGAAGGCGTTGCTCTGGCCGAAATTTTGGTCGGACAAGCTGGTCATGTAAATTATGACATCATTCCAGGTGTGGTTTACACAATGCCCGAAATTGCAACAGTTGGTAAAACTGAAGAGCAGTTGAAAGCCGAAGGCGTTGCCTATAATGTTGGTAAATTCCCATTCTCAGCCAATGGCCGTGCCAAAGCGATGTTAAAATCCGAAGGCTTTGTTAAATTTATTGCCGATAAAGCCACAGACAAAGTATTGGGTTGCCACATTGTTGGTGCCAGTGCAGGCGAAATGATTCACGAAGTTGTATTGCTTATGGAATTTGGTGGCAGCTCGGAAGATCTTGCGCGCTCATGCCATGCACATCCAACCATGTCAGAAGCGGTTAAAGAAGCGGCTATGGCAGTAGACAAACGTCAAATTCACGCATAATCTACGGTTGATAAGACATTTTAAAGCCTCACCTTTGGTGGGGCTTTTTTATTGGTAGAATGCGCTTGGAGTTTTAGGGGCGCGCTTCAAGCTTAACGCCATACATTTGCAATTTCGGAATGATCGCAATGCGAGAGCGATCAGCGGCCACATCATTAATGTCTCCGCCAATAAAGGTAACTTGTTGGAGCTTGCGATAGCCATTATCGGTGAAACCATCATCAATATATTGGTAGCAATTAATATGCTTGCGATAGTCTTCTAACAATATTTGAGTGTTTTTTGCACCATAGTCAAAAGCATGCTCAATTTTATCGACTGCCTGCCAGTGGTGGGTATCATTTAGATAAAATAAAGCCGAAAAATCAGATGTTGCCGCAGGTGTCTCATCACATAAATTATTACCAACAAGTCGGCTAGGGGCAAATTTCACCATAATTTTATTGCCCGAATCCCACTCTTTATACCATTGAGTGATTTTGCTTTTGGTAATATTGATATCCTCAATCCAAAGGCATTCATTTTTATAAAATTCATAACACCATAAATTGTCACCACGCACGATGTTTTCTAGCTGTTTGCCTGTTAGATATTCCTTTTGTGCAGCATTGGCCGATAGGGGCAGGCATAAACATAAAATTCCTAGTAGAGTGGCGCAAAAATTGTTTTTCACTGTCAGCCACCTCCTAAGGTTATGTTTAGTTTTTGCAATGCGCTGGCTTTAACATCATCATGCAACTGAGGGCGGCTTAAAAATTCTGCCCAAGCCAATATGTCAACGATGCGCGCAATGTCATCCCAATTTACGGGCAAACTTTTATGTGTCAGATAATAACTATCACAAAGATTTTCTAAAAATATTGGGCAGTTAAAATAGGGGGTGCGGGTGAATTTTCCAAAATCAAATGCGGGGTGACCACTCATCACAAATTCCCAATCCAATATGCCGCTAATGTTGCCACCAAATTGTAAAATATTATCTTCATTTAAATCGGCATGAATCAGACAGTGATTATGTTTCCATTGATTGATAATCTGTATTTTTTCGCTAAAAACCTGCTTATATTGTTGCGCAGTGTTTTTATCAATCCGCTCAAATGCAGTGGCTTTATCTAAAAAAAGTTCAAAATATTTGCAAATGCCCGAAGGTGCCATATCATAGGCTTCGGTTATTTTTAACTGGCTGTTAAGCTCGCCTGCTTGTTTGAATTTTTGGCTATGTAATAAAGCTAAATATTCACCCAATTCAAAGCCCAATTGCGCTTGGTCGGCGGTCGAAAGCGTTTCGATATTGGCAAGTAATTCACCACGTTTAAATTCTAAAAACGCAAAATATTTTTTGCCATTGGCTTCTTGAGGGGCAGATAGAAAACGTGGCACAGGCAGTTTACGCCATAGTTTTTCGGCAATATTATACTGTTTTTCTAAATTTTTCCGATGTGCCGAAATGCGCAATACAACATGAATGCCGCTATTCAGCGTTATCAGTAGGTTTTGGTGCGACCGACCATTGGTGAGGGGTGTCGCGGTTTTATAAGTCGCGTCACCAAATACCATTTGGCACATATGCGAAATTTGATTGTCAGAGATGGCCCGAGGCGTAATTTCCTGCCAGCCCGACCGCATTTAAAACGACCTTGTAATGCCAATGCTCACTCTATGAGAATTGGTATCATAATAACTTATATTGCTGTCTTTAAAGTTATAATTATAGACAAGTTGCGGGGTAAAACCGAAAAAGTTAAAATCTCGTTTGCTTAATTTAGCATTTAAATTAAATGTAGTAGTGACTTCATTTGTTGTAATTTTATGGGCAATGTCAATTTCGGAATAAAGCGTAATGCCTTGTTCAAATTCTTTGTAATATCCTGCCCCAAGGTTTCCGCGCCAATAAGACAGATGTGGTCCTTCATATTTAGCCCGCGCCACACCACCCATTAACCGTACAAAGCTACTATTATCTATGGATATCTGCAAAGACGTATTAAGACTTCCGAGCAGATTACTATAATCGTCATTATTCAGATTTTCTGTTTTGGCGACAGTGGTGATAAAGCTGCCAGACAGTTGTGGGCTAAATACATGGTCAAGGGTTGCACTGCCCGCGTAATACTTTTGGGTAATAGATTTGTTGGCAATGCTAATGGATGCGACACCATTGATATTAAGTCGAGTTCTATCATTTAGGCTTATAGTTGGGCCTGAGTTTAGTGCAAGGGTTATCACGTCAGGCGTCGTGCTAGGATAGCGTGTATATTCACCAGTACCACGTATTGTCCAGCCGATATTTTCGTTTAACCTAAAACGATATCCAACTGCTGCATTACCACTTATCACAACACCTGTTTTTGCTAGCTTATCGGCCTCAATTGGAATCCCTGTTTTGCATCCACTAAAAATTTTTGTCCATGCGTCAACTTGTTCTTGGGTAGGCGCGGTGTCTTCGCAATAAAAGAGCTTTTTATTGCTGCCCCCATTATAATTGGTTTGAGGAGAGATATCGCCACCAACACTAAAAAACCAGCGTTTGCGCAAATCCATTTGTTTTAAATATTGGTCAATGACGTTTTGGTTATTCTCATCATCCATAGATGCACGTAATATCTTGAAATGATGTTTAGCCGCTGCATCATCTTTGGTGGTAAATAGCATTTGAGCCAATTTATAGCGTATGACAAATAATTCAGGATCAATCGACAATACCCGTCTTAACACTGCAATCGCATCGGCTTTTTTACCAACTGCAAACAAGCTATCCGCCAATATAGTTTGGGCAATGATGATATGATCTTTGGTGTCGAAATTTTTAAAGCTAATGGCTTGAATGGCTTTTATAGCCTGCTGATTTTCGAGTAAATATTTAGCAAGTTTTAAGCGTTCTGTGTCGCCCATTGTGGCTAAGTTAACTGTTTGCGCTGTGTCTTCGGCCGCATAAATGGGGCGCGGATAAAAAGCAGCGATGACAAGTATAAATATTGTAAATATAAATAATATTTTATTTTTAATTAATATCGTCAAACAGATACTCGCAACTTAAAACTGACCTGTGCGAATATAACATTTTTCTTATGATATGAAAAGAAAAGAGATCGGTTAAAATCTCTTTTCTTAATTTTACTATTTTGCGGTTGCGTTAAAGGCGCCCACTAATACATCATTGCCATTGGCAAAATCGGTAACACCCATAAAGGTGGCGGCATCATTGCCATAAGCGCTGCCTTCAACATAACCTTTAACAGCAGTTTGGCCTGTTGGTGTATATGTGGCTTGGTTGTCGTTAAAAGATACGGTGTTGGTTGATGAGCCATCAAAGGCAATCTCGCCCAAATCAACAGCGCCATTTTTAACAGTGATGTCACCTTTATAAGTACCAGCCTTGAAGTTTACATTCAAGTTACCTGTGCCGCCCAACTTGTCATAAGCCGTGCCGCCCCAATTGGCTATACCGCGGTAATTAATATCATATTTGCTATTTGCGGCATTTTCTTTCACTTGGCTTGCTTCGGTGGCTGCTGTGCCAGCGGCAAAAAATGCAGTATATTGGTCGCCATTTCTATAAGCACCATATAGTTCTTTGTCGGTTATTTTCTCTTTAGGTGTTAATAGATTTTTGGCATAATCTTTTAACGAAACATCACTGATTACTGCTTTTATGGTGCCGCCAGTGGGAATAAAATAAGCATCATCGGGTTTTTTCCCGGATAATTCATTGTTTGGATGAGATTCAAAATCTCTAAATGCGGTTACATCATCTGTACCGAATTCGCCTTGTATAACGAAATTAGCTTTGGTTACCAAGGCATCATCTACATTTTCAATCGAAGCAAGGTTTACCTGAATGTCCATATCTACTGTAAGTGGGTGGTTTTGCACGCGATCCCATTTGTTGCCATTTTTAATGCGGGTTGTGCCATTGGCAATGGCCGTTACTTTGGACTTAATGTCGAAACCATCTAGGCCCAAAATGGTACTTTTTTGGGCTGAATATTTTGTTTGGGTTGGGTCGAAGCTAGATTTGTAAGAATTGCCTTCTTGCGCGCCGTTTACTGAGGTTAGCTTTTCGGCTGTTACATTAGCTAATGCCGCGGTAGATTCTTTGGCAAAGTCAAAATTCACGCCAACTTTGTCGCTGTCTAATGGAATACACCCCGTAAGTAACAAACCGCTCAAAGCAGTTGCCGATAAGATTATTTTTTTCATGTTGCCTCAATATTAATTCGCAGAAATTTGACTTAGGCTTTAATCTATAAGTCTAAGATGTTAACATTAAATTAACCATGTTCATTGGCGACGAAAATGTCAAGTTGTGCAGTAAATATGCGCCAAAAAACTTTACTTGACATTCCCCCCATAAAAACATATTTTGCAGCCAAGTTCATAAGAGTCTAAACTCTAAACGGCCATATACAAATTGCTCATGCGATGGGAGATATGGAAGTTAACATCCAACAGCGCGTCGCGCCCTTGGGTGTTGTTTTCGTTGTTTAGTGGTTTAGGTTTAAAAGGTGTTATAAATGTTTGAAAGCTTATCAGACCGATTAGGTAGTGTATTTGACAAGATTACAGGGCGTGGTGCGCTTAGTGAATCTGATGTCAGCGCCGCCATGCGCGAAATTAGACGCGCGCTTATTGAAGCTGATGTGTCTCTAGATGTTGTAAAAGCCTTTATCGCTACGGTTAAAGAGCAAGCCATTGGTGCTGCGGTTGTAAAATCGGTTAAACCTGGGCAAATGGTGGTTAAAATCGTGCATGACGAATTGGTCGCCATGCTTGGTGAGGATGCCGTTGCGCTTAATCTTAATGCTGTGTCACCTGTTGGCATAATGATGGTGGGTTTGCAAGGTTCTGGTAAAACAACCATGACCGCTAAACTTGCCAAACGCCTTACCGAACGCGAAAACAAAAAAGTTTTAATGGCTTCGTTGGATATTTATCGCCCAGCGGCGCAAGAGCAATTGGCTATTTTAGGCCGTTCAATTGGTGTGGAAACGCTACCAATTGTTGAAGGTCAAAAACCATTAGACATCGCAAAGCGTGCCCAAACAGCCGCTAAACTTGGTGGCTATGATGTATTGATGATTGATACAGCAGGCCGTTTGCATATTGATGATGACTTAATGCGCGAAGTTGTTTCTGTCCGAGATATTATCGACCCTGCAGAAGTTATGCTGGTTGCCGATAGCTTAACAGGCCAAGATGCGGTTAATGTGGCACGGGCGTTTAATGAGCAAGTTAAAGTAACAGGCATTGCGCTAACACGTATTGATGGCGATGGCCGCGGTGGTGCAGCTTTGTCTATGCGCGCGGTTACAGGTTGCCCGATTAAGTTCTTAGGCACAGGCGAACGCCCCGAAGATTTAGATACGTTCGACCCAAAACGTGTTGCTGGCCGTATTTTAGGTATGGGCGATATTGTTGCCTTGGTCGAAAAAGCAGCCGATGCCATTGATGCCGAAAAAGCCGAAATTATGGCTAAGAAAATGCGTAAAGGCCAATTTGACCTTAACGACCTTTCTGACCAATTGAAGCAAATGGAAAAAATGGGCGGCATGGGCGGCGTGATGAACCTACTTCCCGGCATGGGCAAGATGAAGAAACAACTTGCTGGCGCAAATTTAGATGATGATATGTTTAAATATCAAATGGCAATCATTTCATCTATGACCAAAAAAGAACGTCGTAACCCTAAATTGCTTAATGCATCACGTAAAAAGCGTATTGCCAAAGGCTGTGGCCGCGAAGTACCCGAAATTAATAAATTGCTCAAAATGCACCGTCAAATGGCGGACATGATGAAAAAAATGGCCAAAGGTGGCCGTGGTGGCATGTTGAACAACATGTTTGGCGGCGGTGGTGCTATGCCTGATGTGGATACATCGGCACTTGCAGGCCAAATGCCAGATATTAATAAATTAGAAGAAATGCAAAAGCAACTTGGTGGCGGTGCCGCTGGTGGCTTAGGCGGTTTAGGTGGCGGTTTGCCGGGCCTAGGCGGCAAAGGTTTGGGAGGCTTGCCTGGTTTAGGCGGCTTACCTGGTAAGAAAAAATAGAGATTAAGAAATTAACAAATTGGGCATGATGCTCATAAACTAGAAAGAAAAGAAAATGGCAGTTAAAATTCGTTTGGCCCGTGGTGGTTCTAAAAAGCGTCCTTATTACCGTATCGTTGTAGCTGATGAGCGCTCACCGCGTGATGGCCGTTATATTGAAAAAGTGGGTACATACAACCCAGCTTTGCCAAAAGACGATGAAAAACGCGTAATTTTGCTTGAAGACCGTATCAAACATTGGTTGGCTACTGGTGCTCAACCTACAGACCGTGTTTTACGTTTTCTAGATGCTGCTGGCATTCTTAAACGTGCTCCACGCAACAACCCTAACAAAGCGAAGCCTGGCCGTAAAGCACAGGAACGTATTGAAGAAGCTGCACAAAAAGTTGCCGACGCTGCTGAAGCTGCTGCTGCCGCTGCTGAAGAAGCATCTGCGGAATAATTAAGAAAGATATAGTATGGCAAAAGCAAATAATGATGAATTTATCTGTTTAGGCGCTTTTGCTGGCTCGTACGGTGTGCGCGGTGAAACCAAAGTTAAATGTTTCACCGAGAATGCCCGCGATATCTGCTCTTATGGCAAATTACAATCCGAAGACGGCAAGACGACTTATGAGTTGAGCTTTGTTCGGGTTGATAAAATGGGTGCTATCTGCCGCGTTAAAGGCATAAATAACCCAGAAGAAATGCAAAGCTTAAAAGGCACACGCCTTTATGTAAGCCGTGATATGCTACCTGAGCCAGAAAATGATGAAGATTTTTATCATATTGATCTAATTGGCTTAGATGTGCGCGATGACGATGGTGTTTCAATTGGCACCGTAAAATCTGTTCAAGATTTTGGCGCTGGCGATTTACTAGAAATTGACCCTTCGGTTACTGATGGCGAGGCTGAGCCTACGTTTTTCATTCCGTTTACTTTAGAAGTTGTACCAACGGTTAAAGTTAAAGAAGGCTATGTTGTGTTCGCACGCGATGAATTATTATCGACAGCCGATGATGATTTGGAAAATTATTTAAGCGATATTGGGCATGAAGATGCACCAAAACAATAATCAAAAAATAATCTCTAAACCATGGCGCGTTAGCGTTATGACTTTATACCCCGATATGTTCCCAGGGTCTTTGGGCATGTCTATTGCTGGGCGCGCGTTGGCCGCGGGCCGTTGGCTATGCGAAACCACCCAAATACGCGATTACGCCGAAGGTAAGCACAAAAACGTCGACGATACGCCAACAGGTGGTGGTGCAGGCATGGTGCTCAGACCCGATGTTTTAAGCAAATGTATCAACTCAACACGTACAGACGGTGATACAAGACCACTTATTTATCTTTCCCCACGCGGTAAAACGCTCACCCAACAACGGGTGCGCGAGCTAACCGCAGGTGAGGGGGTTATTCTGCTTTGTGGCCGTTTTGAAGGCGTTGATCAACGCTTGCTGGATCATGAAAATATCGAAGAAATTAGCATTGGTGATTATATATTATCAGGCGGCGAAGTGGCTGCACTTACCTTGCTAGATGCCTGTGTTAGGTTGTTACCCGAAGTTATGGGTAGCCAGCATTCGGGCGAAGATGAAAGCTTCGAAAATGGCTTGTTAGAATATCCGCATTATACCAAACCACGCGAGTGGCAAGGGTTAGAAGCACCAGATATATTGCGTAGTGGCGACCATGGCAAAATTTCCAAATGGCGCAAGCAACAGTCAGAAAAAATCACCCAAGAAAGACGACCCGATTTGTGGGACGCCTATTTGCACGATGAAAACTAAATATCGTCATCAATGCAGCAACTTTCATTTGAGTGAGTAAAACATACTCATCGGTATTTTTCACTTGCTCATAGTGTGAAATCGGTCTCTACTCACCTAAAACAAAAAGGGAGAAGGCCATGTTGGGACAAATGATGAGCGAACCAATGCTAATTTCAAGCTTGGTTAAACATGCAGGTACATATCATTCAGATAGAGACATTATTTCTGTTGAAACCGATGGCAGCGTCACCAAAACTAATTGGAAAAATGTCGAGCTGCGGTCGCGTAAGCTAGCGTCTGCCCTTGGTAAATTGGGCTTAAAAGTAGGTGATCGTGCGGCAACAATTGCATGGAATAACCATCGACACTTAGAAATTTATTTCGGCGTTTCAGGTGGTGAATATGTTTGCCATACTATAAATCCAAGGCTCATTCCCACTCAAATCGCCTATATTATCAACCATGCCGAAGATCAAATTCTGTTTATAGACAAAACATTTTTGCCCATCGCTGTTGGGCTTAAAGATCATCTGAAGACCGTAAAACACGTTGTGCTAATGGGCGCAAGGGATGAAGAAGCACTCGCAGCCTTACCAAATATCCTGTTTTATGAAGATTTAATTGCCGATGGTGATGATGATTATCAATGGCCAACATTTGATGAAAACGCTGCCTCTAGCCTCTGTTATACTTCAGGCACGACAGGCAATCCAAAAGGCGTTTTATATTCACATCGTTCAACAATATTGCATACATTCTGTGTGGTGGCTCCTGATAGTTTAAACCTAAGTTCAACCGATAATGTATTGCCTGTAGTGCCGATGTTTCATGTGAACGCATGGGGTTTGCCATATGCCACTGCCATGACGGGCTCACAACTCACACTACCTGGCCCTGGGTTGGATGGTGTCAGCCTTAAAAATCTGATCAACAAGTATAAAGTTACATTGGCAGCAGGTGTGCCAACATTGTGGCAAGGCTTGCTTATTGCGTTGCGCGAAAGTGGCGAAAAAATGCCAAGCCTTAAAAGCACAATCATTGGTGGCGCAGCTTGTCCATTATCTCTCATCAAAGCCTATGAAGATGATTATGGTGTCGATATCATTCACGCCTGGGGCATGACAGAAACCAGCCCACTTGGCAGTGTTAACAGACCACTAAGTAAACATTTAAGTCAATCAGATGCTGAAAATGATGAAATGTCAGTCAAGCAAGGCCGTCCTCCTTATGGCATAGAATTGCGCATTTGTGATGATGAAGGCAATGTATTGCCGCGCGATGCTGAAGCGCAGGGTGAACTGCAAGTGCGGGGCCCTTGGGTGATCAATGAATATTTCAAAGCCGAAGCCGAAACATTGACAGTCGACAATTGGTTTGCCACTGGCGATGTTGCCACACTTGATAATGATGGCTTCATGCAAATTACCGACCGCGCTAAAGATGTTATTAAATCAGGCGGCGAATGGATAAGCTCGATTGATTTAGAAAACCTAGCCATCGGCCACGAAGACATTCTAGATGCGGCCGTCATTGGTGCCAAGCATGAGAAATGGGATGAAAGACCCATTTTATTGGCTGTAAAAGCCGAAGGTTCTACTTTAACCGAAGATGAATTATTAGCCATTTACCCTGGTAAAGTGGCGAAATGGTGGATACCTGATCGTGTGGTTTTTGTGGCCGAATTGCCGCATGGCGGCACTGGAAAGCTGCTCAAAAATAAATTGCGCGATGAGTTTGAAAATATATTACTAGGCTAGTTTCTTAAGCTCATCGGCCAATAAGTTAAATACCAATCGAATGCGTTTATTGGTATTTAACTCCCGATGAGCGACAAGCCAAATCGGAAATATAAGTGGTGGCATGTCAGGTAATACCTGCACGACTTTTGGTTCTCTGTCGCCAATATGCCCATCCAAAACACCAATGGCAATGCCTTGCTTTACCATTTCCCACATCACCAAAAAATTCTCGGTAATAAACGGGAAGTTGTTTTCTGTCAGGTTAAAACCCGTATGGTTTAACCCTTTCATCACCGAATGATGGTTATCAATGGCAATAAATTGCGCTTGGCTTAAATCTTCAATGGTTGTTGGGTTGCCAATTTGCGCCAAATATTCGGGTGTCGCGTAAAGTCTTGCAGGAATGTCTTTAATTTTTTTGGCAATTAAATCGGGCTCAGTTGGCCTGAAATTCCGTATGGCAATGTCGGCTTCGCGTCTGCGTAAATCACTGGTATTTACAGTGGCAATAACTTCAATTTCAATATCGGGTTCTGCCTGATGTATTTTCTTTATAATTGGCGGCAATAAATGCGTTGCGTAGGTTTCACTTGCCGAAATACATATGCGCCCCTTGATGGATTGCGAATAATCGCGCGCAGCAAATGACATTTCTCCTGCGGCTTTGCCCATGGTTCTCACATATTCAAGTAATTCCAACCCGCAAGGAGTTAAAGTCATACCGCGCCCAATGCGTTCAAAAAGCACAACATTCAATTCGGTCTCCAAAGCCTCAACTTGCCTGCCCAATGTGGGTTGAGTCATGCCCAATGTGCGGGCAGCGGCCGACAATGAGCCTTGCTCAGCCGTCACTAAAAAGGCTCTTGCTCTGTTCCAGTCAAATTTTGGTGCGTTCCAATCCATACATAAAAGCATAGTTGCTCAACAAAATTAGTCAATTTAATTAGAGCATTGGGTCTGTATATTGCAGCTAGATTATTTTAAAGGAAAGAGACCCATTATGAACACAAATAACATAACCCAATTTAGGCTAAATGAACGGCTGTTTGGCATATTTTTTATCATCACATTCATGGCCTACGGCATCGGCTCAACATTGGTCAATGACATTGTAACCTCGCCAAATTTCTTAACCATTATGCAGGAAAAATCAACAAGCATTATATTTGGTGGCCTGCTTATGGCGGTTGTCCATACCGTTATGAACATAGCTTTGCCTGTATTAATGCTGCCAATTTTACGCCAATATAACTCAAATTTTGCTTATGGTTATTTGACTTTGGCCATTGCCGCTACGGTTATTTTGGTGGTGGGCGTTATATTCCTGTGGTTGCTATTGCCACTTAGCACCGCGTTTATAAAATCGGGCGCAGTTATGAATCCTTATTTCGATGTCACTGGTAACCTACTGGTAAAAGCAGGTGCGATGTCATATCAATTGGGCATGGCTTTGTGGGGCTTAGGCGGGTTGCTATTTGTGAGCGTATTATATCAGCATAAATTGTTACCAAGGTTGGTCAGCATTTGGGGTTTTGTCGGCTATGTGATATTCATTGCAGGTACATTGTTTGAGCTTTTTGGCTATCCATATGGGCTGATGATGAACGCACCAGGCGGTTTGTTCGAAATTTTCTTAAGTCTATGGCTGATTTTCAAAGGATTTAGTGGGAAATCCGACAATCTCACTTGATTTGGCAAGCATTATATGTCAAAAACCCATCAACAAAAGCTAATGACACGTTTTGTGACGGGTAAACACGCCCTGAGACGCCTTGAAAAACAGGCAAGCCGTATTTAGGGCAAAACCTATGTCATCTGCATTTTAAGGTAAGAGTAATGAACCTATTACAAGAAATTGAAAAAGAGCTACAAGACGAACTTGAAGCTAAACGCCCAATCCCAAAATTTCAACCTGGTGACACATTGCGTGTTAACGTGAAAATTAAAGAGGGTAACCGCGAACGTGTGCAAGCATACGAAGGCGTGTGTATCGCTCGTACTGGCGGCGGCATTAACGAAAACTTCAACGTACGTAAAATTTCTTACGGCGAAGGTGTTGAACGTAAATTCCCACTACATAGCCCACTGATCGAAAGCATCGAAGTTATTCGTCGTGGTAAAGTAAGACGTGCGAAACTTTACTATCTACGTGAACTACGTGGTAAAGCTGCTCGTATCGTTGAAAAAGTTGATCATAAAAGACTTTCAAAAAAGAAATAATTTTTACCGTTTAACGGTTTAAATTACATTCAATTTGCAGCGACATTCCTTTATTGGTTCGTCGCTGTTTTTGTTTCCAAAGAATATATACCCCACTAAGGATAAAAAATGGCCAAAACACTATACGACAAAATTTGGGATGCACATGTAGCCCACCAAGGCGAAGATGGCACTTGCTTGCTGTATATTGATCGCCATATGGTGCATGAAGTGACAAGCCCACAAGCTTTCGAAGGCTTGCGTATGTCTGGTCGTAAAGTGCGCGCACCCGAAAAAGTGCTAGCCGTGGCCGATCATAATGTACCAACAAGCCCAATGGTTGGCGGTGTTGCAGCCATTAAAAACGACGAATCTCGCATTCAAATTCAGGCTCTAGAAGCCAATGTTAAAGAATTTGGCATTGAATATTTCGATACCGAAGATAAACGCCGCGGCGTTGTGCATATTGTTGGCCCCGAACAAGGCTTTACATTGCCGGGTATGACCATTGTATGTGGCGATAGCCATACTGCCACTCATGGTGCTTTTGGCGCTTTGGCACATGGTATTGGTACAAGTGAAGTTGAACATGTGCTTGCCACCCAAACACTCATTCAATCTAAATCTAAAAACATGCGCGTTACCATTAATGGCAGTTTGCCAGATGGCGTAACGGCTAAAGACATTACCATGGCAATCATTGGTAAAACAGGCACAGGCGGCGGCACTGGTTATGTAATGGAATATGCAGGCCAAGCCATAGAAGAACTTTCAATGGAAGGCCGTATGACTGTTTGTAATATGGCTATCGAAGGCGGCGCACGCGCTGGCCTTATCGCACCAGATGAAACTACATTCGCTTACCTAAAAGGCAAACCACGCGCACCAAAAGGCGAAATGTGGGATCAAGCCGTAGCTTATTGGAAAACATTGTTCACCGATCAAGACGCTAAGTTCGACCTAGAACTTGTTATGGATGCTTCAGAATTAATTCCAAACGCAACTTGGGGCACAAGCCCACAAGATGTATTGCCAATTGATGGCACAGTGCCTTTCCCTAAAGATTTTGCCGATGAAGCCAGACAAGATGCCACACAACGTGCGCTAGATTATATGGGTTTAGAAGCAGGCATGAAGCTTACAGACATTAAGATCGACCGCGTATTTGTAGGATCTTGCACCAATGGCCGTATCGAAGATTTACGCGCTGCCGCAGCTATCCTTAAAGGCCGTAAAGTTGCCGCTACTGTTGATGCTATGGTTGTGCCAGGTTCTGGCTTGGTTAAAATATTAGCCGAAGAAGAAGGCCTAGACACGATCTTTAAAGATGCAGGCTTTGATTGGCGTGAGCCAGGCTGCTCTATGTGCCTAGCTATGAACGACGATCAGCTAAAACCAGGCGAGCGTTGTGCTTCAACATCAAACCGTAACTTCGAAGGCCGTCAAGGCTTTAAAGGCCGCACGCATTTGGTATCACCCGCTATGGCCGCAGCCGCTGCCATTAAAGGTCACTTAACAGATGTACGCGATATTTAAGCAATAGGAAGGAAATACCCCATGGATAAATTTGAAACAGTCGAAGGCGTTGCCGCTCCTATGCCGTTGATTAATATCGACACTGATATGATCATCCCAAAGCAATTCTTGAAAACCATTAAACGTTCTGGCCTCGGCGTTCACGCCTTTGCCGAAATGCGTTACCATGAAGATGGCACCGAAAACCCAGATTTTATACTTAACCAAGCGGGCTACCGCAATACTAAAATCATCGTCGCTGGCGATAATTTTGGTTGTGGTTCAAGCCGCGAACATGCGCCTTGGGCGATTGGTGATTTGGGCATTAAAGTGATTATCAGCACAAGCTTTGCCGATATTTTTTATGGCAACTGCTTTAAAAACGGCATCTTGCCTATTAAACTGCCGCAAGAACAAGTCGATTTGTTAATGGATGATGCCCGTCGTGGTGCCAATGCCACAATGACAGTTGATCTGGTGAATCAAGAAATTAAAGGCCCCGATGGCGGCGTGATTAAATTCGAGATTGACGGCTTTAAAAAGCATTGCTTGCTTGAAGGCCTAGACGACATCGGCCAAACAATGCAAAAAGATGAAAGCATTGATGCGTTCGAAGCTAAAATGGCAGAAACCACACCTTGGATTTAGTAATCTAGCTTGTGAATGAAATTAGAAAGCCCGAAGCGTGAATGCGCTTTGGGCTTTTTTTTGGTTTGGTGGGGGGCTTTTGGGTAGCTTAACGTGGGGCGGGGGTGGAGAGGGTATATTGGGTCTGAATATGCGTTGTGTCTTGTTTCAATGCAACGTGCCATTCCGTGAGCGCGAAAGATGCTGTTCGAAGCCGCGGCCTTCTAACGCGCGGTGGCTAGCTGCGCGCGCCGCTAGGTGTGCGCTGCGCACGCAAGTGCTAACAGGGAGAAGGCCGATAGGCCGTCCGACCGTATGGATGGGAGATTGCAGAGAGGGGGCGGAACTGGTTTTTGCTTTTACTCATTCAATAATAGGCATATTTTATCTATAATTGAATTCAATTCATCTGGATAATGAAATTTCACGAATCGAACTACATCAGACTTTATTTGGTTATCGGAACAGTTCAAACCTTTGCTCAATTCAGCGAATTCACGGTGTTTTCCTGCCCGCAATGCCTCTTCCAATTTGTCGATGAGTTGTCCGTTGCTTCGTAACGCCCAACTTTCCATTATGGTTGGTGTCATTGTGTCACCATCGCCTTTGAGTTGAGCCAACATTGAATCAAATAGCCATTTTTCGGGCCAATTTTCGCCAGGGAGAAAGTCAACTTTAGCGTCCATCCAATCATCAATTAATTTTTTTTCGTCTTTTGTACTTGCTTCTGAATAAGCTCTAATTTGATTCCTTAATATTAGTTTATTTGTACTTTGATCACCGTCAAGTATTGCTATACAATTTTCTCTTTCTTCAAGTATTCGACTAGCAATACTCCTCATTAATGCAGCAGATGAACCAATGGGACGTATACCAATGCGGCAACGGATATCATAGCTAAGGTAAGCTTCTAGGATCAAATGAGATAGACCATCTTCAACAATTAGATCAAGCTCGCTGGTATTTCTACCACTCATTTTTCCGCATGCAGAATCGGGTGAAATTTTAGGGATAATAGTTGTGTTATTTAATCTTTTTTCGACATAGAATCTTCCTTCAGGCGGCAGTTCATCTAAAATAACATGAGAATGGGTGGAGCATATTATTTGGCATTTAAATTCTTTACATAGTTTTTTTAATTCAGATACTAGTCTTCGTTGAGCCTTTTCATGCAACCCCAGTTCGATTTCATCGATAACTAACAATAAACCTGTACCAGCTTCAAACAAAGAAATTAGAATTTCAAAAATTGCATTTTCTCCAGCCCCCATATTAAAGCCAGAATATTCTACCTCATCACAAACAACAACAGGCAGTGAGTATTTTCTATGTTTTAGTACTTTAAAATCAGTATAATTTTTACCAATTATTCTACCGGCAATTTCACGAATTCTATTTCTATTTTCAACAATCATATCTCCTTCAACAAACCTTCGTCGATAGGATTTGTGTGCGCTTCTTTCATAGTGAGGGACAACACGTTGAATACCAAAGTAGGCCACGTTTCGTGGGACTCGAAGCGCATAATCATTCCATCGCCCTCCAACTTTTTTCTTTCGTGTTTGTTGTGCTAGGCCTTCTCCAATTCGATACCAGTTATTATGCATTATATGATAATTAATTGCTATGCCATCTGGCGGCTCTTCGGTTCGAGATTGGATAAAGAAATCACTAAAAGTATAGTAGGTGTTTTTTCTTTCACTTGGGTTGTATCCAGTAGAATCGTTATGAAATGCACATGCTGACATCGCGAGCAAAGTAGATTTTCCAGAACCGTTTTCTCCTGCAATTGCAGAAATTGGATAGTCAAAATTTATTTTAAATTTACTCAGACCTCTTAGGTGACCATTTGCCATTTCAATAACCCGTAAGGTTTGGCGAGTGTTATCATGTTTCATCCATCCCAAGTTTGTTCTGTCCAAATTGGAGTAACTGTATGCCATTATTGCCCCGAAAAAACTAAGTATAGGTACTTCGATTCGAAGTAGTGTATCAATAATGCAACTAGTATTATAAATGTCAACTTTTGTTTTGGATCAAAATACTCAATTATTATTTGATGACTAGTAAGCACCCCACGCCTGCCAACACTCTGGAAGTCTCATTTATACGGTCGGGCGGCCTAGCGGCCTTCTCCCTGTTAGCACTTGCGTGCGCTCTAGTCACTTCGTTCCCGACGCTAGCCACCGCGCGTTGGATGGCCGCGGCTTCGAACGGCAGCTATCGCGCTCTCTGGGTGGCACGTTGTTTTGATGCGAGGGGGTTGCGGAAGTTCAGAAACTTGAGGAGGGTGTTGTTAGCCATAAAGATGCGGTTGAAGTTTGCGGATGGCTTTGCCTACTTTTCGCCATTTGGCTTGTTCGTAGGTTTCGCTGTTGCGCCATGCTTTGTCTTCTTGGGTGTGGGCGAAGTCGTAGGCGTTGTTGCCGTGGGTTTTTATGAGTTTTGCGGCTAGGGTTTGGGTTTCGGCCTTGGGAATTTGCATCGGGCGGATTGTGTGTTGCCATGTATGCAATATTATGGCGAACGCGGGAATGAACAGCGCGGCTGCAATGAGTATGTAATTCGTATTCATAATCGCCCCTTGCCAGAAAGGTAAACCACCAGATTTCTCTGGTGATCGGGGTGTTAGTAAAACTGCACAAAGACAGTGCAACGCTTTTAGCCCGTGCCGAAGCACGCGCCTAGACATGGCGCCACCACCCCGACCATATGATCGAGATGATGCCATTTCGGTTGGCACAACCACTTTGTGTTGAGGTTACTAATCCCCAGACCAATTCAGCAGAATTGATCCACCTACAAACTATCAGCATGCTTGTAAATTGGCAATCTGAATTGAGACTTTTGAAGGGATAAGACAGTTAGGTTTGTTTTGGGCGCTCTGGAAGTTTGCATTTATACAGTCGCTTCGCTCCTTGTTAGCCACTGCGTGCGCAAAACTCCGTTTTGCTTGCTCGCCCTAAGGGGCGGCCTCAGTTGGCAAGTTCGCCATTGCATGGCTCAACTCTTGTTCCAAACATATTCAAAATAGTCTTATAGGCTGCACGGCATCTTTCGCGCTCTTTGGTTGGCCGTTGTTTTGATGCGAGAGGTTTGCGGAGTACTTATTTTGGCACATTGTTGGTAATTGCTGTGCTGTATACTAAAATTTTGTTTTCATTATTTGCGGTTTATTGTAGGCTGTTAGGCAATAGTTTACTTATAAGATTGATAGCGATGAAAAACACATTTTCAAAATATGCCCCATCCCAAAAATTCAAACTAACCGATCGCACATGGCCAGATCAGACCATCGAAAAAGCGCCCATTTGGTGCGCGGTCGATCTGCGTGATGGCAATCAGGCTTTGGTCAATCCTATGGATCATGATCGTAAGATGAAAATGTACAATCTGTTGCTTGCCGTTGGGTTTAAAGAAATTGAAATTGGTTTTCCATCAGCTTCTGAAATCGAGTTTAATTTTGCGCGTCACATTATCGAAAATGACTTAATACCCGAGGATGTTGTGCCACAAGTGTTAGTGCAAGCGCGTGAGCATCTTATCGAAAAAACTTTTGCCGCCATGAAAGGCGCTCGTAAAGTTATTGTGCATCTTTACAATTCAAC
The DNA here is from genome assembly GCA_051531935.1 of Hyphomicrobiales bacterium. Taxonomy (GTDB): domain Bacteria; phylum Pseudomonadota; class Alphaproteobacteria; order Rhizobiales; family OSC116; genus OCS116. The sequence continues at coordinate 16,321 of JAOPTR010000008.1, read as the reverse complement.
ATCTGTTGCCCAAAGGCGCGATGTTTTTAATAAAACTGCAGAACAAATTGCCGAGCTAGCCTGTGATGGCGTGCGGATGATTCAACGCCATTGCGAAAAACACCCCGAAACCGAATGGGTGCTAGAATATTCACCCGAAAGCTTTACAGGCACCGAGCTAGATGTTGCGGCAGATGTTTGTAATGCGGTTATCGAAACTTGGCAGCCTACGCCCGAGCGCAAAATGATTATCAATTTGCCTGCAACTGTCGAGCTTACATCACCAAATATATTTGCCGATCAAATCGAATGGATGGATAGACATCTTGCTAGGCGCGATAGCATATTGTTGAGTATTCATACTCATAACGACCGTGGCGGTGCCGAAGCGGCTACCGAACTTGCTATTTTAGCGGGTGCCGATCGGGTCGAAGGCACATTGCTAGGCAATGGCGAACGCACAGGCAATGCCGATTTAATCACTCTTGGGCTAAATCTATTCACCCAAGGCATCGACCCCGAATTAAAATTCGATAACTTGCCAGAAATTGTAAAAATTGTCGAAGAATGCAACCAGATGGCAACCCATCCACGCCACCCATATGCGGGTGAATTGGTGTTTACCGCTTTATCTGGCTCGCATCAAGATGCCATTAAAAAAGGCCTCGATGCCCATAAATCTGAACAACGCAACCATTGGGATGTGCCGTATTTACCGCTCGATCCTAACGACATTGGCCGCTCATACGAAACCACAATCCGCATCAACAGCCAATCGGGCAAAAGCGGCATTGCTTATATTTTAGAAACGCGGTTTGGTTTTAAATTGCCAAAGTCTATGCAAATTGAGTTTTCGCGGGTCATTCAAAAAATTGCCGATGCCACCGCACAAGAAATTCTGCCCGAACATGTGTGGGATGCGTTTGCAAAAGAATATCTAGAGCAAAAAACCAGCTATTCACTCAAATCTTTCAGTTATCATTCGGTCGATGAAAGTGGCGAGCAAATCGCAATCACTGCAAAAATTGTCACCCCACAAGGTGCCGAGGTCGAAATTACGTCTCAAGGCTCAGGCCCCATTAATGCCTTTGCCAACGGTTTCCGCAATCAAATGAACGCCAAATTCAGCTTGCGCGATTACGAAGAGCATACATTGTCCACGGGCAGTGGCGCATTGGCAGCCGCATATATTTCTCTGGTTTCCGATGGCGGACAAGAGTTTTATGGCGTCGGGCAAGATTCAGATGTGATTAAAGCTTCAATCAAAGGCTTGCTCTCTGCCTATAATCGTATGAAATAAAACCTTATGGCAAAGATAATTGATAAAACATTACTCAAAAACCCCATAGCCATTGTTTTCGGCTTGGGTGTTTTTGTGAGCATGCTCGCTTATTATATATATGACATCGAACTTGCATATCATCTGCACGGTATTTTTCTGGGGCTGTTTTTACTCACTTTGGCTTATGTTTATTTCAAACGAAACAAAATAGAAGCAACAGAAAATAGCCAAAGTAAATTTGCAAAATTCATTCCGTTGTTATTTGTTGTCATTGGTGTGGCGAGCGTATTTTCTGGCGCAAGCCAAATTTTAAGCTAACAAAAACCACAGTAATTAACAGTATAGGCTATCTATTTAAAGCCAATCAACCATGCAAAACTAGCACTTGCATTTGTTGTTTGCTCACTATATAAAGCCAAAATTACATTTTTGATGCTTCATTTGCATCACCGGTCGAGAACCACCCGGAGAAAACAGGAAACAGCACATGCAACAGCCGACACTTGTCATCTGTTCGGGCGGAATGGATAGCGTTACGCTCGCACATAAAGTAGCCCAACAGGGCAATTTATCGCACATCCTTACATTCGATTATGGCCAGCGCCATGTTAAAGAAATTGACTATGCGCGCCAATGTGCAGCCGATCTAGGCGTAAAATTCACCCTCATAGATATGTCTAACATTGGCAAAGAGTTTACAGGCACAGCCCTAACGGATGATGTAGATGTGCCTGATGGCCACTATGAGCAAAGCAACATGAAAGTGACCATGGTGCCAAACCGCAATGTCATTATGTTGAGCATTGCCTATGGCCTTGCTGCCACTCACAAACTAACCCGCGTGGCACTTGCAGTACATGGTGGCGATCATTTCATCTACCCCGATTGCCGACCAGATTTTATTGAGGCCTTTGCCAAAATGCAAAAAATGGCGCTCGAAGGTTATGCCGATATTGATATTTATGCCCCCTATGTCAACGCCTCAAAAGCCGATATTGCCACTGATGCTAAAGCACTAAATGTCGATCATTCAAAATCTTGGTCATGCTATAAAGGCACAGAAACCCATTGCGGGCGTTGTGGCACATGTGTTGAACGGCGCGAAGCATTTGATTTGGCAGGCTATGCTGACCCCACCATATATGCCGACCCCGATTATTGGCAAAGTGTTGTAGAGAAAGGCGCTCACTAATGTTTACAATTAGCAAAGAATTTCATTTTTCAGCCGCACATCGCTTGCTCACTTTGGCCGAAGATCACCCCTGTTTTCGCCTTCATGGGCATAATTACATTGTCACCGTCGAGCTGAAATCTGCTCAATTGGGTGCAGATGGTTTTGTGGTCGATTTTCGTGATCTCACACCGCTTAAAAATTATATTGATGATACATTCGACCATCAATATCTAAACGATGTTTTTGGCGACACCCCTACAACATCCGAACTTTTAGCCAAGCATTTTTACGATTGGTCAAAACAAAAATGGCCTGAAGTGTGCGCTGTGCGTGTGTCCGAAACGGCCAAAACATGGGCGGAATACCGACCATGAATACAGCCGCAGGCGTTGTAGAACGACCCGAAATTGCCATAGGTAAAAGTAAGACTTTGCGCGTGGTCGAAATTTTTGGCCCCACCATTCAGGGTGAGGGCGCTTATATCGGTCGCCCCACTGTATTTGTGCGCTTTGGCGGGTGCGATTATCGCTGCCTATGGTGCGATACAATGCACGCCGTCGGCAAGCAATATGCACATGAATGGGCAAAAAAAACCGCGCAAGATATTCTAGATGCAGTCGAAGCTCTCACTGGCGGTAAACCAATCCTTATCACCATTTCTGGCGGTAACCCCGCCATTCAACAGCTCGAAGAATTTTTAAATTTGGCAAAAGCCAACGGCCATACATTCTCGATGGAAACCCAAGGCAGTGTGTCAAAACCATGGTTTGATAAACTCGATCAACTCACCTTAAGCCCTAAACCGCCATCATCTGGCGAAACAACAGATTGGGCGAAGCTCGAGAAATGTATCGCAGCCGCACAAGATGTAGAAACATCTCTTAAAGTGGTGGTGTTTAACCGCACCGATTATGCCTATGCACAAGATGTGGCAGCCCGATACCCCAATTTACCCATGTTCTTATCCATCGGCAATGATGATACGGACCCACAAGCAGCAGTCGACAAAGAAGCATTACATGCTAAAATGCGCGAGCTGATAGATTGGGTCAATGCCGATAAATGGTATGACGTTACAATACTCCCGCAATTGCATGTGATGCTCTGGGGAAATATGACAGGAGTCTAATATGACAAAAGAAGATATATATAAAGACCTTAAACAACTCGGCAAAACCACCGATTTACCAACCGATCCAGAACAAGACATTCTAGAACGTGTGCAAAATCCACAAGCCGATGTCGATTATGCCATCCGCTTCACAGCGCCAGAATTTACGTCTCTTTGCCCCATGACAGGCCAACCCGATTTCGCACATTTGGTGATAGATTATATCCCAGGCGATTGGTTAGTCGAAAGTAAAAGCCTTAAACTTTTCTTAGGTGCATTCCGTAATCATGGCGCATTTCATGAAGATTGCACAGTGAGCATTGCCCGTAAATTGGTAGATTTGTTGGACCCTAAATGGTTACGTATTGGTGGCTATTGGTATCCAAGAGGTGGCATACCAATTGATGTTTTTTACCAAACTGGCGAGCAACCTTCTGGCGTTTGGGTGCAACCGCAAGATGTGCCAACCTATCGTGGTCGCGGCTAAAAATCTGCTCACCAAATTACCAATTAAAAAGCCAAGCCATACAATAGTACGGCTTGGCTTTTTGTTTTTTTAGAAATTCAACCCTGCTTTACGCAGGTTCAGCTTCTTTGTCCGCACGATAAACTTCAAAATCCACATCTTCAACTTTAATGCTGCGTAGCTGCTCGCCTAACCCAAAAATCACAATGATTTGGAAATAAACACTCATTAAAATAGGCTCCCACTTATCTAGCCCAAATTCCCGCACACTGTTAATCACGATAAAGAAAACACTCATCATAATACTCGTAAAAACAAGCACATGTACGGTAGATTTTATAACAATCAATTGATCACTATAGGCTTGGTGAGGGTCAAATTTTGCGCCATTAACAAACCTGAATACCATAAACGCAAAAACAATGTTGATGATGGTGCTGACGCCGATTGATAAATAAACATCATCGTCCCACGAATTGCCAAACCCCTCATAATAAAGAAATAGAACCACATTACATATAAATATACCGATGGCAAAAAACACCCAAAATGGCGAAATGAAATCAAACAACCCACGAGGTTTTAATTCGGCAGTGCGTTTGTGATTCTGAAAAGCCTCACGCATCTGTCGGTTGTGCTTTTTAATATGTAATTCAAGCAGAAGATGCGGCACAAATTGTAAAAAGAAATAGATTACCACAAAAATCTCGGCACCACCTTTTTCGTTCAACCTAAAGCCCGAACTGATGGCGTAAATTAACGCGGCAATGCCTACGACAATAATCACAAAATTCATATATTTGAATATATTCAACCGCTGTTTCATAATTTTTTCTGGGTTTACAAATGTCTCGGTCGGGTAGAATTTAGGGTAATCCTTTGCAGGATAATGTTTAAAAATATACTCATAACGTTTTATAATCACCATTGGATAATGGTAAGACAGGGTGAAGATTTGGCTCAGTAATATGAGATAAAATAATGCTTCCATAAATGGCATATCAATCTCCTTTCGTGGTTTCTAATTGGGTTAGTCTTTGGTCAAGTTGGGTGATTTGGCTTTTTAGCGTTTTAACTTCTGTGTAAAGCCGCGCTGCTATCATAAAACCAACCACTCCAAATGGTGCTAAATATTCCATTTTAATTCCTTAATTCTAATTGCTATTCATGTTCTTGGTAAAGGCAATGCGTATTTCACTGTCGGTAATACCCGCATTGCGCAAGGCTGCAATTGCAGTCTCAATTGTGTCATTCACCCAATCATCTAAGTCGATCGCACAATTGGCAATGGCATCAGGATGCACAAATGTACCCCTATATCCCTTGGTTTGAATGATGTTATCGCGCTCCAATAATTGGTAAGCCTTGGCAATGGTCTTTTTATTCACCTGTAAATCGGCAGCTAACTGCCTCATTGATGGCAAAGCATCGCCAGCTTTAATTTCATTTTCTAATACCGCTTGCTTTATCTGTTCTACCAGTTGTGCAAATAACGGTATTTTGTCATCTATATCGATGGTGATTTGCATAAATATTCCTAAAATATGTACCATTTGTACTAGGGGTACATCTAACTCAAAAACATTGCAAGTGTTTTTTTCATATTTTCACTTTGCAAAAGCCGCCTCATGCGCTAAAAAAGCTTAACAAAATCTCAAAATAACTTTACGGAGCAACACGCAATGGCAACTAATTTACTTCTTTTACCTGGTGATGGCATTGGCCCCGAAGTTATGGCGCAAGTCGAACGTATTATCGAATGGTTCAACCAAAATGGTGCCGATTTCGCAACCGAGACCGACCTTGTTGGTGGTTGCGCCTATGAAAGTCACGGCCAATCCATCTCAGATGAAACAATGGAAAAAGCTCTAGCAGCCGATGCGGTTATTTTTGGTGCCGTTGGTGGCGCTCAATGGGAAAATATCGGTTATGATGTGCGCCCAGAAGCTGGCCTATTGCGCTTGCGTAAAGATATGGGGTTGTTTGCCAACCTTCGTCCCGCTGTTTGCTTCGACCAATTGGCTGATGCTTCGTCACTAAAACGCGAACTTGTCGAAGGCTTAGACATCCTAATCGTACGTGAGCTAACTGGCGGTGTTTACTTTGGCGAGCCTCGCGGCATTACCGACCTACCAAATGGTCAACAACGTGGTGTGAACACTCAAGTTTATGATACATATGAAATCGAGCGTGTAACACGTGTGGCTTTCGAACTTGCAAAAGTACGTGACAGCCGTGTGATGTCAGTCGAAAAACACAATGTTATGGAATCAGGTTTGCTATGGAAAGACGTAGCCACTAAAATCCATCAAGAAGAATATGCCGATATGACATTAGAGCATATGCTTGCCGATAACTGTGCCATGCAGCTTGTGCGCACGCCAAAACAATTTGACGTTATCGTTACAGACAACTTGTTTGGTGATATCTTGTCAGACATCGCAGCTATGCTCACTGGCTCATTGGGCATGTTGCCTTCAGCATCACTAGGTGCCGAAAAAGATGGCAAAATTCCTGCGCTATACGAACCAGTACATGGTTCAGCACCAGACATTGCAGGCAAAGGCCTTGCAAACCCAATCGCGACAATTTTGAGCTTTAGCATGGCGCTAAAATATAGCTTTAAAATGACTGATGAAGCTAAATTGGTTGAAGATGCCATTCAAGCCGTATTGGCTTCTGGCCTACGTACTGGTGATATTGCACGTGGTAATGAAGCCATTTGCTCCACATCAGAAATGGGCGATGCAATCTTGGCTGAAATGAATAAGCTTAAATAGCAGCGTCACGATCTAAATTACCAAAACCCCGTTTGTTTGCTCAAGCGGGGTTTTGTCATATAGGCGTCATACAAACTGATTAACTTGGACATATTACTTTAAAAAGGAATATTTATGTCTAAATTTTTTAATCAATTTTCACTAATCACCGCTGCTGCTTTGTTAAGCAGCACAGCATTTGCAGCCGACATTAAAGTCACAACCATTGCAGTGCCAACATTACCGTTGGAGAATGTTGTGTTTAAAGGCGGTAAAAAAATCACCTTAGATGTTGGCATTGGCTCGGGCGCTGTGCATTTTAAAAACGACCCCGAAAATGTTTTCTATACGATTACAGACCGCGGCCCCAACATTAAATGCAGCGATGCTCAAGAGATTCTTGGCCAAGATGCAAAATCTATGTGCGCAGGAGATGAGAAAAGTAAAATCTTCCCCATTCCTGATTTTGCTCCGCTGATTGTCAAATGGCAATTAGATGGCGATAAAGCCAATTTAGTCGAGAAAATTTCTCTCACGGGCTTGTCTGGTAAACCAATGTCAGGGCTTACCAATGGCCTCACCATTACCAATACCGAAAAATCATATTCCAATATGGGCGAGCTCATCAATTTTACCGCCAATGGCCTCGACACAGAAGGTATTGTCAAGTTAACCAATGGTAATTTTTGGGTTTCAGAAGAATATGGCGGCTCAATCGCATTGCTGGCGCCCAATGGCAAGGTGCTTGAGCGCCATGTACCCAAAGGCATGGCAATAGATTTAACAGATGCCGATTATAAAGTGGTCGAAAGCCTGCCGGCTATCATTGCCAAACGTAAGCTAAACCGAGGTATCGAATCGCTCACTATCTCGGCCGATGAAACCACGCTTTATTTTGCCATGCAAAGTCCACTTTCAAATCCAAATGTCGATGCGCATAAGAAAAGCCGCAATGTCAGAATTTTTGCTTTCAACATTGAGCAGCAAAAAACAGTTGGCGAATATCTTTATCTGCTGGATAAACCAGAAACCTTTATCAAAGATTTTTCTCAGAAAAAGCGTGTCCAAAAAGACATTAAAATTTCCGAAATGATTGTTCTGGAAAATGAGAAAATGTTAGTGCTAGAGCGTATTTCAAATACGACAAAATACTATCTGGTTGATCTTGCAAAAGCCGTAAATGTTGACGCTAAATTTGATGACATCACCACCTCACCAAGTCTAGAACAAACCGACCCCGAAAATCTCTCGCCTGTTGCTAAGGAACTTGTGTTCAATTCAGACGATTTAAAAGGTCTACCTTCTAAAACAGAAGGTATTGCGATGTTAAATGATCATGAATTATTGCTGGTTAATGACAATGATTTTGGCATTGATGGCAAAGCCGTATCAATGGTCAAGCTCACCTTCCCAACTAAGGTGATTGATTATCGCACTAAGTGATAAAAATAATAAGATGAAACTTAACCTTTGCCCGAGATATATTATCTCGGGTTTTTTATTTTTTCTGGCCTAACATGTAAATTCCAACAAGTGAGAATGTCAGAGCGATAGCGCTTAATATCGTGCGGGTGATGTTCCAAATTTGCCATTCGCTTGAGTAGGTAGTCCAAACTTCAGCATTAATAGCTTGGTCGCTAGATATTTCAACAAGGGCCAAAGCTTCGTTCATGGGCACATTTATGGCCATGGTCAATATCAAGCCACCACTCAAATATACAATGCCAGCTATGGCAAATAACCATGCAGTGTTTTTATATTTTAAACGCAATGCCAAAAAAGCGGCTATCCATAAAGTAAATGGCGTGGCAAAAAAAGCTGGTGCAAAAACAACGTTACGTACCGATGCGTTCATGGCCTGCATAGCGCCGATGGCAATGTCAGGTGTTGCGGCATCTAAGCCCCACATGGTCGAGCATATCCACGCATAAAAAAATCCAAAAATGGCTGCGTTTAGTAATGTGGCGGTAAAGGCGGTGACGGTGAGTGCATTTTTCATATGGCTATTCCCTAATTTATATCATTAAATTGGCTAGCCAGGCTCTATTTTTCAAGCAGAAAACCAAAAAAACAACAATAATTATACTTATTGTTTAGGTGGGGTGATAGCAAAAACAGCTCTATTTTTGACCCGAAATCGCATGCTCAATATCAGGTATTCTTTGAATGATATACTGCCTAAATGCCCGCACTCGAGCTGTTGCGCGTAAATCGGCATGGCTTAACAACCAAATGTCAAATGACGGTTTTGGCTCCGACAATCGCACCAGTTCAGCATGCACATCACCTTGCACACAAGGCACATAAGCAATGCCCAAATGACGCTTGGCGGCCTCCACTTGGATGTCAATATTGTTAAAACTTCCAACCGTGTCCAAATGTGGAAATACCGCTCCTTTTTTCCATTTTGGCCGCTGCTCTGGCACGCCCCAACCTATCCATTTGGCAGTTGTGTCTAAATCTTCCAATGGGCTATGGGTCTCAATGTATTTTGGGGTGGCATAAGCTGCTTGGTGTAATGTACCAAGCTTACGGCCTATTAAATGTTCGGGTGGGTTCTGGGTTACCCGCACAGCAATGTCGGCTTCACGTCTAGATAAATCGAGTGTTTGTAAACTGGTGATTACTTTGACAAAAATTTTAGGGTGGTTTTCCATAAAGTCAAAAATATAGGGCATAAGTAAATCAACAATCATGCCTTCAGGAAATGTCACGGTTAATTTACCTTCTAACGCTGCATCTCGGCCTGTTACATGGCGACCAAAGGCTAGCAAGTTATCATCTGTTTGCAAAGCAATCGGTAATAATTCACTGCCAGATTGGGTCAATCTATACCCATCAGGTAATCGCTCAAACAACTTCACATTTAATTGATTTTCCAAATCATCAATATGGCGCGATATTGTGGTGTGGCTAACTTTTAAATGTTTACCAGCCGCGCGCATAGAGGTGGTCTGAGCAACAGCTAGAAAGTATTTTAAATTATCCCAATTCATGAATTACCTGTTTCCAAGAGTTTGTGGTTTGTTTTTGCACCACGCTGGTGTGATGTTCGTCATTGTGTTGTCATATAAAAAGACTATTTATTATATGTCCTAAACTATACTATATAGGCTTTAAAGTGAATAATTTTAAAAATAATATTGTCGAACCAAAATTAATTGCAGGCGAAACACCGATCAAAAATGCACCAGTGATCGGGTTGAGCAATGGCGAGCAGTGTATTCCGCAGCATTACTTAAAGTATAAACATACCCGCAAAACAGCCGAATCAATCATTTGCGATGTGGAATATAGCGATGAATTTCCTATTTTTGTGTGCGAAGATGCGACAGGGATTTACCTGCAAGTGGGCATCATCGGTCACGATAATTATGGCACACAGGCGCACCGCGCTCAGCCCAAAATCACCTATGGCCGCAAATGGCGCTTGGAACCACAATTGCCGACCTCTGAAATTATTCAAACCACATTGTTAGCGGTCAAATGTGCGCGTGAACATGAGGTGCGGGAGCTATTGCGGTTTCACCAAAATGGCAGCAGCACCACACCATTTAACAACCATCATGATTTGCCACTAATTTGCCAAAATGTCGACTTGGTGGAGCATAATAGCCATGCTGATGATGAGTTTGATCTCAGTGACATCCGCTACGACCATGCTCGGTTTGAGTTGACAGAAATTGAAGAAGTGAGCAGTGATAAATGGCTTGTTGAGTTGCGCATTTACCCAGATGCAAAAACCAGTCTACCAGAAATCTATACTAGAAAACTACATTTATTGTTAGATCGTTTAGACATGAACGAGATTTATTATGCACTCATGGCCGAGCTTATTAAACTGAGCGATCGCCATGTGGATGAAAATTTCCTCTATAAAAAAGCAGCACGTTTTAGCCGTAATAACAGCATTCTAGCTGTGGCGAACCTTTCCACAACCATCCGCCGTAAGCCGCAAAATATAGCGCATAAATTCGATGAAGATTTTTCCGAACTTAATTATGAAACCGATAAAACTCGCGTGCCGACATTATATAACGGTAAGCTAGGGCAAAAAATTAACGCACGTCTCAACCAATTCGAGGCGCTAACCGGCATTTTACCCACCGTCGACCAAGGTGCAATGCCATAACATAAACGGATTGAGACCATGAAATTGAAAACCATTATTTTATACGGGCTAGTTGGCGCACAACTTATTTTGTCGGGGCATGTGGCACATGCGGCGGATAATGGTTTCAAAATCACCGCTACAAAAACGCTCGATATTCTTGCGCAGATTATTGATAAAAAACTATCAAGCCCCGAAGGCCATATTCAATTAAACGCCGATGGTAAAATATCAGGTCTAATGGGCGGTCAAATGGTCACTGGCGAATGGTCAAGCAAGGGCGATTTTTATTGCCGCAACATTACCATTGGCACGAAACGTACCGATACAGATTGCCAAATCATCCTCAATAGCCCCAATGGTATTATTTTCCACCGACATAGAGGTGCAGGACGTAAAGTTGGGCCTTATGTGGTTTCCCAAATGTAGCGGCAATTTCTGTCGATAATTCCATAGATATTGGCAAGAAATGTGCTTTACACTTGAAATTTACTCATTTGTTTGATAACTGTGTGGCACTTCTTGCCATAAGGGCAGATGAAAGATGGAAATTGAAATGACTGTTTTTGCACTAAAAACGACCAAGACAACAACCAAACGCACCACTAAGATGGTTGCGTAACCTTTCCTCTTGTCCTTCCTGCATTGTCTCCCCGCAGGGGAGAAGAGAGCCTAAAGGCTTATCAGCGGGAGAATAGCGGAGTGAACCTCCAAATAGGATGAATATAATGGGATATAAAGTTGCAGTTGTTGGCGCCACTGGTAATGTTGGTCGCGAAATGTTGGCCATTTTAGCCGAACGTCAATTTCCAGTAGATGAGATTTTTGCTTTGGCTTCAAGCCGTAGTCAAGGCCGCGAAATTAGCTTTGGTGATAAAAATATCAAATGCCAAAACCTAGAACATTTCGACCCAAGCAAAGCCGATGTTGCCTTGTTCAGCGCAGGTGGTTCTATTTCCGAAAAATATGGCCCAATATTTGCCGAAGCTGGTTGCACTGTTATTGATAATAGTAGCTTTTTTCGCTATCACAGTGACATTCCATTGATCATTCCTGAAGTGAATGCTGATGCCATTGTCGATGTTAAAAATCGCAACATTGTGGCCAACCCAAATTGTTCAACCATGCAAATGTTAGTGGCTCTAAAACCATTGCACGATGCTTTTACGATCAAACGTTTGGTAATCTCAACTTACCAATCTGTTTCTGGTGGCGGCACTGCAGCTATGGACGAGCTGTTCAACCAAACGCGTGGTATTTTTGTAAACGACCCTATCGAGCAAGAAGTATTCACCAAACAAATCGCCTTTAACGTCATCCCGCATATTGATGTATTTATGGAAGATGGCTACACAAAAGAAGAATGGAAATTGGTTGCTGAAACCAAAAAAATTCTTGACCCAAAAATTAAAGTTACAGCCACAGCTGTTCGTGTGCCAGTATTTATCGGCCATAGTGAAGCCATTAATATTGAGTTCGAAAAACCAGTGACTGCCCAACAAGCGCGTGAACTTATGCGGGTTTCACCAGGTTTATTAGTTGTCGATAAGCGTGATGATGCAGGCTATGTAACACCTGTCGAATGTGTTGGCGAAGATGCAACTTATGTCAGCCGTATCCGCGAAGATATAACAGTCGATAACGGCCTTAATATCTGGGTGGTATCGGATAATCTACGTAAAGGCGCAGCACTTAACACCGTGCAAATTGCCGAGCTTCTTATCAATCGTGGGCTTCTGTAAAACGTAAATATAACCATTATATTGGGGTGTGTAGCTTGGCTACATGCCCTTTTTTACAAGCGCTAAGCTTTGTAAATGCGCGGTTTAGACCTATCATAGGTCGATAAATCTAGCGGGTAATATATATAGCAAAAACTGAATAATGATGTCAGTAAAAAATAACCATAAACGGGTATGGCTAGCCAAGAAAATATGCCAATTTCAACGCCAGAAAAATGGGTGAGATAAATAAGGCCAAGGGCAATGATTACCCGTAGAGTTTTGTCTATTTGGCCTAAATTTTTCATATCTCACCTCATCTAATATGCGGCTAGATTAGCTGATTATCACTTGATTTTGCAAGTGTTAATGCCAAAAATACGGTATAGTGGGCAAAAGTTAATTGTGGCTGTGCCAATCATAATAATTGCTGCGGCAATTGCCACCCAAAGCCAAACACCCAATGTGTCCATATATACATAGGCCACAATCGCTAGGGCAATACCGACAACATATCTTAAAATTTTATCTGTTGATCCAAGATTTTTCATTTCAATGTCCTTCTATAAATTTAAGTCCACTCATATTTAAATCACATATATTACATTAGCAATTGCTAATATTGTCGCACCCTACTTTATATGTAGCTTTGTAGTTCAACCACAGGTAGTTGTGCACAGCCATGTTCGCGGCTATATTCCGCGCATAATTGTAAAAATGCACTGGCCTTTTCTAGTGCCAATTTAGGCGTTAAACCGTTGAGCTGATACCCCAAAAATAAAGCGGTAAATAAATCCCCCGCACCATTTAAATGCACATCTACAGGTTCAAAACTCTGGCGAATATTCTCACCATTTACCGTGTAAATATTCTCTGCTTTTTGTTTAAGCAAAACCGTTTTGGCGCGCAGTTTCCCTAGATATTCGGCCTCAAAAACATTAGGTGTCACAAGGTCAGCCATTGGCGCTAAATAGGTTTTGATATATTGCGCCACCTCTTCAGCTACATATAAGCCTTTGGGTTCATCACCCATAACGGGGTCGCAGCAATATTTTATATCTGGGTTTTTGCTTTTTAGCTGCGTCACTAGCCATTTTACACTGGCAGCTTGTTGGGCGTTGGCAAAATAACCACTCATCACCCAATCAATATTTTCTTCTAACCGCATAGATATCAATTCAGCACCCATATCAGCTAGTTTATCACCGCTCACAATGTCGCCAATTGGCCGCCTGTCTTTGTTGGCAGCAAGTTTGGGGTGGGTAAGCCAGCTAACTGTGGGTAAACTTATCACCTCATGGCCTAGTTTTTGGAGCGCAAAGCTATAGGCGCTTAAGCCCACACGGCCATAAGCGACTTGCGAAGATATTGCTAAAATTACTGCCATGTGAGACCTTTTTGAGATTGACCTATTTTCTTATAAATTATAATGTCACAAATGAATATTGAAATCTAAAAGGCTTATCTATATGTCGCTTTCTCCCACACACGATTCTGCAAAAAATATTTTGGGCTCCATTCGCCACGATTGGTCGCGGGAGGAGATTTTAGATCTTTTCAATATGCCGTTTATGGATTTACTATTCGAAGCGCAAGTTATCCATCGCACACATTTCGACCCAAATAAAGTACAGCTAAGCCAGCTTTGCAGCATTAAAACAGGCGGCTGTGCCGAAGATTGTAAATATTGTCCACAATCCGCACGCTATGATACGGGCTTAAAAGCAAGTAAAATGATGGAAGTTAACCGCGTGGTTGAACTCGCCCAAAATGCTAAAGAAGCTGGTGCCACACGTTATTGCATGGGTGCTGCATGGCGCGACCTTAAAGACCGTGATGTCGACCAAATTTGCGCGATGATTGAAGGCGTTAAAGATTTAGGTATGGAAAGCTGCGTTACATTAGGCATGCTGACATCAGATCAAATCAGCCGCTTTAAACAATCCGGGCTAGATTATTACAACCATAACGTCGATACATCCGAAGAATATTACAAAGAAATTATCACCACGCGTACATATCAAGATCGTTTAGACACAATTCAAAATGTGCGAGATGCCGGCATTAATGTATGTTCTGGTGGTATTATTGGTATGGGCGAAGAAGAAACCGACCGTGCAGGAATGTTGGAAACGTTAGCCAATATGCCAGCGCATCCAGATAGTGTGCCCATTAATAAATTGGTGCAAGTTAAAGGCACTCCGCTTTACGATGATAGCATTGATGAAATTAGCGATTTTGACTTTATCCGCACAATTGCTGTGGCGCGTATTATGATGCCAAAAGCCTATGTGCGCCTGTCAGCAGGTCGCGAAAGTATGGATAAAAAGATGCAAGCCTATTGCTTTATGGCAGGTGCAAACAGCATGTTTTATGGCGAAAAACTACTCACCACGCCCAACCCAATTAAAAATAATGATATGGCATTATTGGCCGAATTGGGTATGTCGCCCGAAGGCCATGTGATGAGCCATCAAGATGCTGCGCTTGAAGCTAAGTTAACCGATAAAATTGTGCCGTTAAAAGCAGGTGGTACGCGTGAGTTCGACCCAAAATTAGCTTATAATAGCCGCCCAACTGACAATGTGACACAATAGATTATATGCAAAACCGTCCTTTAAGCTCAATATTATATATGCCAGCCTCTAACCAAAGGGCGTTGGATAAAGCCGATAATTTAAAAGCTGATGGCCTGATTCTAGATTTAGAAGATGCAACCGTCATCGACCAAAAAGACAATGCCCGCGGCTTGTTAAGAGCCAAATTGGCGCAAAAATCATACGGTAAAAAATTGGTCATCGTTCGTACAAATGATACAAGCACAAATTGGTATAAAGACGATTTATCAATGGCCATTGAAGCCAATGTTGACGTGATTTTAGTGCCAAAAATCAACAATGCCGATGATGTCAGCAACATTCTGCATGATATGGAAAACGCACCTAATAATATAGCTCTGTGGGTGATGATTGAAACGCCTTTGGCTTTGATAAATATCAATGAAATTGCAGCTTTAGGCAAGGTGTCTCGCCTTGATGGTTTGGTGCTAGGCACTAATGATTTGGCAAAAGACATGCAAATTCCGCTGCCGACCGAAGACTATCCTGACAGAATTGGCTTTCAAGCTTATTTTTCAAGCTGTATTTTGGCCGCAAAAGCTTATGGTTTGGTGGTGTTGGACGGTGTGTTTAATAACTATAATGATGAATCTGGTCTGGAAGTCGAAACCGAACAAGCCAGACAATTTGGCTTTGATGGCAAAACCATTATCCATCCTGTTCAAATTGGCATGGTAAATACAATTTTCGCTCCCAATGAGGCGGAGCTAGAAGCTGCACAAAATATTGTAGACGCTTTTAACAAACCCGAAAACGCCAGCCAAGGCGCCATAACAGTAGACGGCAAAATGGTAGAACGCCTACACGCAGACATAGCCAGAAGCATGATTGCTAAAGCCAAGTTTTATGAGTGAAGTGAACTTCTAGAGCCCCAACAGGAGCTCCACCTAAAACACACATTGACTTCACATGGAAAAAGAGCTGAGCCGTCTCTTCGGCGANNAGCAAGAGAGCGGAGCGAACGCACGCAGTGCCACTAGAGAGGCGAAGCCGAACGTAATAAAGCAAACTTCCAGAGCACCAACAAGCGCGCCCCCCCCCCAAAAAAAAGCACACACTGACTCACATGGAAAGAGAGCTGAGCCGTCTCTTCGGCGAAC
>JAOPTR010000007.1:0-569746 GCA_051531935.1 Hyphomicrobiales bacterium | reverse complement strand
ACGCCAGTGCTACTAGAGAGGCAAAGCCGAACGAAAAAGATGAGACTTCCAGAGCATTAACAAGCACGCTAACTGTCTTTGTGCGGACACTAGGGAATTACGTTACTAGTCGCAAAATCACCTAAGGCTTGCACAGTATTCTGCATAATCCTTAGCCTCATCAACATCATTCAGCGTAGCAATCATCCCAATGTCATTTCTCATGGCGTTTTTCATCGTGTCAGCGAGGGCATGTTCGCTAGACCAACGCACATCAGCAAATAGCTTGGTCACTTTGGGGCTAGTGCGTTGCCCCACAAGCCAATACCCACCATCGCCCGATGCGCCAAAACAGATTTTTTTGCGGCCTAGCATTTCAAACCCACTCATTATATGTGTCATCTCTATATAAGGTATATCACTGCCAATGATTAGAATTTTCGACGCCCCGTAGTGGGCATGTATTTGCTCAAACACACCGCCCATTCGGTCACCCAAGTCACCATCACCTTGGTCAAAAACATTTACATATGTAGGCCAATAACTATCTTGTACTGCTTTTGCTGGCGTTGTCGCCACGTGCATTGTAAATTTTTCTCTCTGCCCAAGCTTCCTCATCAAGTTTTTTAAATTCTGATCAAAAAACCTATATGCCGCGCCATTGCCAATGGTTTTGGCAAGCCGCGTTTTTACGCGCCCCATGGTCGGGCGTTTTGCCATAATCACTAGATGTAAATTCTGCGTCATTTATAGTAACTCTCGGCAATGTCTTTTGGGTCTTTGCCCATTTTATAACTCATCAAATACTTAAAGTTCCGCAAAACCCGTTTTGTATATCCGTTGCTATACTTTTCGGCGGATGTCGTCATAACACCATTCAGCATCACCAAATTCTGTTTACCTATTTTTGCTTTGATGCGGGTAATCATGTCCACATCTTCCATCAAAGGCATAGTGCCAAAACCACCCACTTCTTCATAAAGTTTACGGCTTATCAATAGGCCTTGGTCACCATATGGCAGACCAAATATTTTGCAGCGCAAATTCGCGCCCCAAGTCACAATTTTAGCTTTTACAGATCGGCTTTCTAATGAGAGTTTAAAATATGCCACTTTTTCGGCATTCTCTTGCGTGCTAATAAAGGCCATCACTTCGCTATCCCAACCTTCATCAAGCAAACTATCATCATGCAAAAATAGCAACCAATCACCCTTGGCATAAATCACCCCAATCTTGCATTGCAAACCCCTGCCCTTCGGCGTGCTTATAAAATCAGCACCCGCTTCCTCGGCAATATCTTTGGTTATATCGTCCGAACCGCCATCAGCAAAAACCACATTCCTAATCAAGCCCGAAACCATAGGAGGCACCAAACAGGCCAAAGTTGGTATAATGCGCCCAGCGCTGTTTAACGTCGGTATAATAATCGTAATTTTAGACGTCATTTTAATATGTTACCTCATATTATTCAGAATAAAACCTTAACTTTTTGTTTACCATAAGTCAATAGTTTTCCCTGTTTGTTCTTTTTTTGTTCTTGCTTTATCTTTTTTGTTCCGCTATATATATTCTTGTCTTAAACATACACAAGCACTTACACAATACTAAGATAAATTGACAATGACAAAAAGGAGAAAAGCCGCAAGAAGTTCAATATAAATAGACTTTCGATAATTATACATAGCCGTACCAATGGTCAAAACCTACTCATTACCAAACTCGTATTGACCATATAATTATCCATCCGCTTACCACTATTTATGTTGAATACCCCTTAGGTGTTGAATGTCCGCATCCAAAACTCGAACATTCAACACCTAACCCAAAAATATAATACTCTACTCAGCTAGCTCCCCATTCGTGGGGAGCTTTTGGGGTTGCAGGTATATTCACCCTTTCCCGAAAAAAGATCCTGAATATATCTGCGATTTCCCTTTATAATTTATGCCAGTCGGTTTATTTTACCGCTATGCAAAAACCAAAACAACAATATCAAATAGATTTTTCTTTCGAACAAGGCCTCTGGCAAGAAGACATGATGTATATTGCAGGGGTCGATGAAGCAGGCCGTGGCCCTTGGGCTGGGCCCGTTGTTGCAGGCGCTGCTATTTTTAAACCACATTATAAAGCCGAGTTTCTCACACATTTAAATGACAGCAAAAAACTAAGCGCCAAAAAGCGTGATTATTTATATGAATATATTCTAGAGCATTGCGATACATCAGTTGCCCAAGCCAGTGTCGAGGAAATTGACGAGATCAATATTTTGCAAGCCTCCATGTTAGCTATGTCTCGCGCCATTGATGGCCTCAAAAACAAAGCTGAATATGCGCTTATTGATGGCAATAAAATTCCGCAGCAACTTACAATGCCTGCCGAAGCCATTATCAAAGGCGATGGCCGTTCGTTTTCAATTGCCGCAGCTTCCATCATGGCTAAAGTCACCCGCGACCGCCAAATGCAGGCATTACATCAAGAGTTTCCACATTATGGATGGAATACAAATGCGGGCTATGGCACAAAAGCCCATCAAGAAGGCCTAGCAAAACACGGCATAACCCTGCATCATCGTCGTTCTTATGCCCCTATTAAAAAGCTGATTCTCGAATCGAAACAAAAATAGGTTTTCGTTAAACCATTATTTACCCTATTGAATCATAATGACCCCATTCCACTGCAGTTCGCAGTTTGTTTTGAGTATTAGGGGTAGTAAATGACTAAAAAATCATCCAATATTTTGAATGTCGATACAATTATGCAAGGCAATTGCGTAGACGCAATGAACAGCTTGCCCGAAGCTTCTGTCGATATGATTTTTGCTGACCCTCCTTACAATTTACAATTAAAAGGCGATTTAACCCGCCCAGACGCAAGCCATGTTGATGCCGTCACCAACGATTGGGATCAATTCTCAAGCTTTAAAGCCTATGACGATTTCACAAAAGAATGGCTAATCGCCGCACGCCGCATTCTAAAACCAAATGGCACAATTTGGGTCATTGGTTCATATCACAATATTTTCCGTGTTGGCACTCAACTTATGGATTTGGGCTATTGGATGCTCAATGATGTAATCTGGCGTAAATCCAACCCTATGCCCAATTTCCGTGGTCGTCGCTTTACAAATGCGCACGAAACTTTGATCTGGGCTTCGCAAAACCAAAAATCAAAATACACCTTTAATTATGAAGCCATGAAGGCTCTGAACGAAGATATTCAAATGCGTTCAGATTGGTTATTCCCGATTTGTAATGGTGGCGAACGACTTAAAAAAGAAGACGGTAAAAAAGTCCATCCAACCCAAAAACCAGAAAGTCTTTTGGGTCGCGTGATTTTATCCTCAACAAATGTTGGCGATGTTATCCTTGATCCATTTTTTGGCACTGGCACAACTGGTGCTGTGGCTAAAAAATTAGGCCGCCATTTTATCGGTTGCGAACAACAAACTGACTATATAGAAGCCGCTCAAGCTCGTATTGATGCAATTGATCCACTAGATGAAGAAACTCTAAAAGTCACCGAAGGCAAAAAATCTCAACCGCGTATTCCATTTGGACAACTTGTCGAGCGCGGAATGATTGAACCAGGTACAATTTTGGTAGATTCCAAAGGTAATAATGGCGCGCAAGTTCGTGCTGATGGCTCATTAGAAGTAACAGAAGGCACTGGCTCAATTCATAAAGTTGGCGCCATGGTTCAAGGCGCAAGTGCTTGTAATGGCTGGACATATTGGCATACTATGGAAGGTGCTGACCTTTCGCCAATTGATGATATGCGCCAAATATTGCGCGATGAGATGAAAAAAATTGGAAATTAATTTTCAACCATTTTCACGACCTTTTGCATGAGCGAAGGCAGGGCAAAACCATCTAGTTGTTGCACCTCAACCCACTTTGGGTTCTCATGCAAAATTATATTTAGCCCAGTTTCAATTAAGTTTTGAAACTGGGTTTCTTTTATTTTCCAAACAGTTAGTTCTAATTTAATGTGGGTAAAAATATGGGTTATAATGCCCATTTTTTTTGCATCCAACTCATTTAATTTATCGGGTAACCATTCGGTTGATGGAAATTCCATCATGTTCCCAAGCAGGCCTTTTTCGGGTCTTTTTTGGATTAAAACTTGGGTATTTTTGCCATTTTCCACCCAAAAAACATGCGCTTTTAGCTGTTTTTTTGGCTTTTTTGGTGTTTTTTTGGGGTAAAATTGCACATTTTCATTGCCAGATAACGTGCAAAACCTTGAAACAGGGCATGTTTCACAGCGTGGATTTTTGGGTTTACAGACCGTTGCGCCTAAATCCATCAATGCCTGTGCATAATCGCCAAACCGAGATTTTGGTAAATATTCAGCTGAAATTTCGTAGATTTTTGGTTTTGCCGCTGGCAATTCATCTTCCAGTTTTTCAACTCGTGAAAATATTCGCTCGACATTACCATCGACAACATTAGCTTTTTGCCCAAATGCAATAGACGCAATGGCGGCAGCGGTATACGGCCCCACTCCAGGCAATTTCAAAAGATCGGTTTCAGCTTGTGGAAATTCACCATTAAATTCATCACATATATATTGTGCGCATTTGTGTAAATTTCTTGCGCGGGCATAATATCCAAGCCCCGCCCAAGCGGTTAACACCTCATCTTGATCCGCTGCAGCTAAATCTTGTACAGTTGGCCACTTGTTTGTGAATTTTGCAAAATAGTCTTTTACTGTTGCCACAACGGTTTGTTGCAGCATAATTTCGCTTAACCAAACCGCATATGGGTCGGGTGCAACATTTTGCATGCCGCCATAATTTTTAATGCGCCATGGCAATTCCCTGCCCTGCACATCATACCAAGCTAATAATTCTTTAGAAAAGTTCAAATCCATTAAATAGCTATAGCTAACTATTTAGAGATTCGCTAAAATAAATCATGACCAAAGCGCCAAAACCAAAAATACAATATAAACGCACTCACAAAGGCTTGCGCAATATCAGCCGTTTGGCGCAAGATATTGGCCGCAAGAGCTTTCATAAGCATGGTTTTAATGGCATCGAAATTTTCAAACAATGGCCATATATTGTTGGCGACCATTTAAGCCAATATTGCATACCCGATAAAATTAATTGGCCTGCTGCGCGAGGCGGATTACAAACTGACCGAGAATTAAGCGCCACATTAGTGATTAGGTGCCTAGGTGCATTTGCACTTGAGGTAGAGAGTGCGGCACCTACTATATTACAACGAGCCAACATAATGTTTGGCTACGCAGCTATTGGCAAAATTAAAATAAAGCAAGTTCAAACCCTTGATTTTGCTAATAAATTTATTGCCGAGCAACCTCCAGAAGCACCTAAAACTGTGTTAAATTCTACTAAGGATGTTAAAGATTCTAACCTACGTGATGCCCTTACCGCGCTTGGCGCTCAAATTCATAAAGCTGAGATCACAAAAAAATGATGAGCTTCACTTGTGTATATTAGCCAAATTTAGAATTTAAGCTTGATTTCGCCACAATTGATTGCTTTGTTGTGATTAAATAAAATATGACATGTAGGGAGTTCTCATGAAATTCAATAAATTAGTTGGTTTTACCACCTTATTTTTAAGCCTATCTTTAGGTGGCACTGCGCTTGCTGCTGACGGCAAAACTGAAGCCGCTGCGGAGGCAGAGACAATGGCCAAAACAGATACAATGGCTGATACGGAAAAAATGGCCAAAGTTGAAATAAAATTACCCGCTCAAGACACGGGGCCATTATTTGAGAACATTAAAATTACAGATCACGTCATCGGCAACCCTGATGCTAAAGTGACAATTGTAGAATATGCGTCTTTAACATGCCCTCATTGTGCAAATTTCCACGAAAATACTTTTAAAGAATTTAAGAAAAATTACATTGATACCAACAAAGTTAAATTTGTGTATCGTAATTTTCATCTTGACCAATTGGCATTAGCGGCAACAATGTTAGCTGAGTGCGCACCTGCTGAACAATATTACCCTATTATCAATCTGATTTTCAGCAATCAATCTAAATGGATTAGAGCCGAGAAGCAATTTGCTGAAATGGTCAACATTCTTAAACTTGTTGGATATACCGACGAAAAAGTAAACGAATGTTTTGCTAAAAAAGAAGTAATTAGTAACTTACTTGATGATAGAAAATATGCCGCTGAAGTGCTGAATGTGAGCTCTACACCGACATTATTTATCAATGGTGAAAAACAAGAAGGTGGCAACACTGGCTACGAAGCTTTTTCGGCGACAGTTGACGGTCTATTGGCTGAATAAGCGCTCAAATTACAAAAATAAATACAAGCCGCTTCATATTCATATGAGGCGGTTTTTTTGTTTTTAGGCTATTTCTTAAAATCCTCCTGTGCAAATTGATCAAATGTATTGGTACCTTGGTGCTAAGTTTTAAGGTTTTGTTCAACAAAGCCTTTGACAAGTGTAAGAATCATGGCGAAAACAAGGCGCAGGTGCTTGACAGCTATTGGCGACTTTTATATATTTCGGCCAACTTCTTCTGATTTTTTAGATTCTTAGATGTTTTGAAAAGAGAGCAAAATGACTGATTCTGAAAATACGAAACTAAAAGACTTTGACGAAAAGCTAAAACAAGCTAAAAAGCCAAAAGAAGTTAAGAATAAGAGCCAAAATAAAAAGGCGATGAGTAATGCATATGGCTATGCCACAGAATTACTTGCAGGCTTTGTGATTGGTGCTATTATGGGTTGGTCGATAGATAATTGGTTGGATACAAAGCCATTATTTATGATTGTCTTTATATTCATTGGCGCAGGTGCAGGCATTTTCAATGTCATAAAATCATCTAAACGCGACTTTGAAGAATATCAAAAGGCAGAAGAACAAGCTAAGAATAGCAAAGAAGACGAAACGAATTGAATTTTTTGATTAAAGGATAGGCATATGTCAGGAACTGCAGAAACAGCCGGCGCTGAAGACCATGGCCCCATGCACCAGTTTGAAATTGTCAGCTATAAAGACATTTCTATTGGTGGATATGACATTCACTTTACAAACAGTGCGTTGATGATGGTTATTGCCGTTGTGCTGATTGTGGCTTTCACTATTTTGAGCATGCGTGGCCGTTCTATTATCCCTGGCCGTATGCAATCACTTGCTGAATTATCATATGAGTTTATCGCTGGCATGATCCGCGAAAACATTGGTACTGGTGGTCTTAAATTCTTCCCATTCGTATTTAGCTTATTTATGTTTGTATTATTTCTAAACCTTATTGGTTTGGTGCCTTACTCATTTACAGTGACAAGCCATATTGCGGTTACATTCGTGATGGCAATGGCTGTATTCTTGCTCGTGACAATTTACGGCTTTATTAAACATGGTTTTGGTTTCTTGAAACTTTTCGCCCCTGCTGGCTTGCCTGTTTATATGTACCCAATTATCACACCTATTGAAATTGTTTCATACCTTAGCCGCCCATTGAGCTTGTCTGTTCGTTTGTTTGCCAACATGTTGGCTGGCCATACAATGCTTAAAGTGTTTGCAGGCTTTGTGATTGCACTTGGCTTCTTTGGTGTTGTGCCATTGCTAGTGATTGTGATGTTTACAGGTTTGGAATTATTGGTAGCGGTGTTGCAAGCTTATGTGTTTGCCATTCTTACCTGCATTTATTTAAATGACGCTGAAAATCTTCATTAGTCATTACACGAATTGAGGGCAACCTCAGTGAAATTGGGAATATTCCCATAACCTATTGGAGACGATCTCCAATGACATTTTTATCTTAAGGAGATAAATCATGGAAGCAGAAGCAGCAAAATACATCGGCGCTGGCATTGCGTGTTTGGCACTTTTGGGTGCTGGTATTGGTATCGGTAACATTTTCGGTAGCTACCTTCAAGGCGCTTTGCGTAACCCTTCAGCAGCTGCTGGCCAACAAACTAACCTACTACTAGGTTTTGCGTTGACAGAAGCCACTGGCCTATTTGGTTTGGTTATCGCGTTTATTATTCTTTTCTCATAAGAAAAGCATAAGAATTTTCTGGTGGGGCTAAGCAATAGTGGGTTTTCCCTGCGTTTAGCCCATCAGTAGCAACCATATGTGAAGGTTGTAAAATATTTCACAAAAGATTTTTTTAGGAGCAGTCATATGCCTCAGTTAGATTTTTCGACTTATTTGCCACAGATTTTTTGGCTATTCGTTACATTTGGTGTGCTTTATTTTGTTATGGCCCGCATTGCTTTGCCACGTATTGGCGAAGTGATTGAAGAGCGCCGCGACCGCATTGCTACCGATTTGGACAATGCCGAGCGCCTACGTGCTGAAACTGACGAAGCCATTGCATCATACGAAAAAGCCCTTGGTGACGCCCGCGCTCAAGCGCATGACATTGCGCAAACAACGCGTGATGAGCTAAACTCAAAAGCTGATGTGAAACGCAAAAAAGTAGAAGCTGACCTAGCCACTAAATTGGCAGAAGCTGAAACCAAAATCACTGCAATGACCGACAATGCAATGGCCGAAGTGGGTGCAATATCTACAGAAACCACAGCAAACCTTGTGAGTGCATTGCTTGGCGAAAGCATTGACGAGAAAAAAATAAGCAAAGCTGTTGCAGCTCAGCTTAGTTCATAAAGGATATTAATATGTTACATGATCCTACATTTTGGGTTGCCGTTGGTATGGTTGGTTTTATTGCCATGCTTGTCTATCTTGGAGTGCCAAAATTGGCAACCAAAGCATTGGATGACCGTGCAGAAGCCATTAAAAACGAGCTAGAAACTGCCCGTAAGCTTAAAGAAGAAGCTCAGCACATGCTTGCCGAATATGAGCGCAAGCAAAAAGCAGCTGTAGAAGAAGCACAAAGCATTATTGAGCAAGCCAAAGCGGAAGCAGAAGCCTTAGCTGCTGAAACTGAGAAAAAGCTAACAGAAACTATTGATCGCCGTACAAAAATGGCCGAAAATAAAATTCTGCAAGCTCAACTGCAAGCACGTAAAAATGTACAAGCTTATGCTGCTGACATTGCTGTTGCAGCCACGGAAGAACTTTTGTCTAACGATTTAGGCAAAGCAAAAGCCAATGACTTAATTGATGATAGCATTGCTGCTTTGAAAGAACGTTTAAACTAGACGTTTGCATATTGAATTTAAGCCCGATATTTAATTGTATCGGGCTTTTTTTTGCCCTCGTTTTTGCATACTCAAGGGTTTTGTCCGTTAGGCAATTATGTTTCCGTGCTTGGGTCTGGCACAGCATCTACATTAACCTCGCGTAATTGCATTTAGTTTTCAAATGCAATTTTCTTATTGCATAGGCTTTTCGATCCTAAAAATTCTGGCATTTTGAAATGCCTGCAATTGAGTTTTCTTAAATATCTCTGTACGTTATAACGGGCATAGGTAAAACTCTGCGCTTTCAAAATATCATTCACCAAACAAACTCACATATCAAATAATTGCATTAGTTTTAAATATTATGGGCTGATATACAGGAGCTAGTTTATTTATGGATTTAAGATGAAATTTGAAACGCCACTATTTGTTACCATTGCTTGCATTCTATCTTGGAGTTTAATCTCTGTGGTTGGTCGAGCGGTACTTATTGAATATAATTTGGCGCCGGCAACATTTGTTTTTATTCAAATGGTTTCGGGTGGGTTAAGCCTTGTTTTACTGAGCCCCAAAAGAATTAGGCAGATTGGATTTGAACCACTTAAGCATTTTCACACTTGGGCATTTGGTGGTTTGAGAATTATATCGGCTAGTTTTTATGTTGGTAGCTTTTTATATATAAGCGCCACGAATACAGCGTTTTTGGGTGCATCTAACATTACCTTTAGCGTATTATATGTGTGGTTTTTACTTGGCCGCAAACCTAAATGGGTTGAACTGCCTGGGCATTTGGTTATTGCCATTGCTTGGATATATTTTGCAATAGGCATGGAAGATGGGTTTAATAACTCTGGTATTTGGTTGCTTTTGGTTTCTCAATTTGTCATCACGATTGCCATTACTCTGGGTGAAACTCACCCGCTAAACCAAAACAACAATAGTGGTGATACCTTTTACCTTACGGGCATGGTATTGGTGGCTAGTGCGCTGATATTGCTTATATTGTCATATGCTGCATCTATTTTTGAGGCCTCGTTACCTGCAGATTTTTACCCTGTTTTACGAGATCATATTGCTGGTTTTGTTTTGCAGGATTTCTTTAACCCTTATGCATGGGTTTGGGGCTTTTTAACGGGGGCTACTTTTAGAGCAGCGGCAATTTATTATTCGCTTCGTTCAGTTAAATTGACCTCTAGCGAATTTTATTTGGGTACGATGGCGCTTATGCCATTTTCTAACATGGCGTTTGAAGCTGTGGCAATAGAATGGGATTTCTTGCCCTATAAAGCACTAGACGCACAACAAATATTTTATGGTAGTATTATGTGCGCCGCGTCTTTGTATATAATATATTTCAAACGCAATAAATAATCATCATTGCGCTGTCCATCCACCATCTACAGGCAGGCTGACGCCTGTCATTTGATCGGCTGCGCCACTACAAAGGAACACCGCCAATTGCCCCAATTGCTCGACTTGGGCGAATTGTTTTGAAGGTTGTTTTTCGCCCAGCAATGCCTCTATTGCGGCTTCTTGGCTGCCCACTATTACGGCTTTTTCGTCTATTTGGGCTTGAATGAGTGGTGTGAGTGTAAAACCAGGGCAAATTGAATTTGCTGTAATGCCGCTTTGTGCGGTTTCTAACGCAATTGTTTTGGTGAGGCCGATAATACCGTGTTTAGCTGCGACGTAAGCCGATTTATTGACCGATGCCACAAGCCCATGAACTGAGGCCACATTGATGATACGCCCCCAATTTTGCTCTCGCATATGCGGGATACTGAGGCGGGTGGTATGAAATGCAGAAGTCAGGTTAATCGCGATGATATCATTCCATTTTTGGGTAGTGAACTCTTCGATTGGCACCACATGTTGAATGCCTGCATTATTCACTAGAATATCCACACCACCAAACTCTTGTTTTGCGTTCTGGATCATTTGCTCTATTTCGCTAACTTCCAGCATGTTGGCATCGCTATAAGTTACAACGCCTTGGCCTGAGGCCGAAACACTGCTGATAGCCGCGTCAATATCTGCTTGGCTGCCAAACCCATTGAGAATGACATTGGCATTTTGTTTGGCGAGTTGAATGGCGATACCAAGGCCAATGCCTGACGTTGACCCCGTGATGAGTGCTGTTTTATTTTTTAGCATTTTGTAACTTCCTTTTATTTCATATAAGTGTAACAATATTTATCTATTTGTGAAATCAGAAACCAGATATTTGAGGTAAAAATGGACATTAAAAACATTGCTGTTGTGGCGCATGATTCGAAAAAACAAGTTTTGCTTGAATGGATGGAGGATCATTACAAAATGTTGGATGGCCATAAGTTCATCGCTACGGGAACCACTGGCAGTTTGGTGAAGCAAAAATTTGAAAATATTGATATTGATATTAAGCTTTCTGGCCCATTGGGTGGAGACCAGCAAATTGGATCATTAATTGCGACAGGGAAAATTGATGTTTTGATATTTTTTACCGACCCTATGACAGCGATGCCACATGATGTTGATGTAAAGGCTCTGACGCGATTGGCTGTGGTCTATGATATCCCTACGGCATGCAACCGCGCATCTGCCGATTTTTTGGTCACGAGCCCGTTCTTCAAGAAAGAATATGATGTAAACAATCAAGATTATAGCTCTTATTTGGATCGATTTAAGCCATAATGAGCCGCTTGCTTGTATTGTGCCTAATTTTACACGGTTTTTTTGCTGTTCTGAAATAATATCATATAAATTTTGATGATCATCATGCGCGTGTATTTATTCGAGTTTAATATTTTAAATACATCAAAAAATCGTGAAATACGGAGGAGAGAAAATGTTAATTTTCTCCTTCAAATTTACTTTCAATAGACAGAATAACTTAATGGTTTTATTGCGCTATATTCTTTGATTGAATTACTTTTTTATACTTTCTAAAACCTTTATAAACTACAATTAATAGCGATTACAGCATTGAGAATATTGGCTAAATTGCTTTTGAATCTTTAATTTTGTCGTAATTTTGCCTTTAATTGTTGGAAAATCATCTGTTATTTTAATGATCTACCACTAAAGACCTAATTTATCAGATTGCATATTTACATGTCTACTGGTAGTTTAGTATAGGGTTGGTTGAATTCTGCCAACCTGGGGCTAGTAACCTCAAAAGTAAGTGGGGGTATCACCAATTAGATACATCATCTCGATCCTAAGATTGGGGTGGTGGCGCTATGTTCAAGCCTACGCTTTGTTTACGGACTTTGTGGAAGCTAAAATCGTCATGGCTGACTTACTTCAGTTTACTAACACCCCGATCACCAGATGGAAATCATCTAGGTGATCGTTTTTTTTGAGTGGGGCTGATGGCATTTATTGGATATAATTTGGTTCTAATCATCTTTTTGTTGTTATCCTTTAGTTGTACGACTATTTTTTGCTGTCTCTCGAATTTTTAAAATTATCTTCACATATTTATTCGCTTTAAGCATTGAAGGTTCACTATTCTCATTTTCAGTTTAAAATCATAATATTAGAGGTAGTAATTGTAATAAAAAAAGGTTCTTTTACTATAAACCTATAAAAATACAGACATTTTACATTTATCGGATTGCTTATTTACAATGCGAATGTTAGCTTAATGCTAGGTTGATTCATTTGTTTCAGTCGGGGGGCTTAGTAACCCTAAAAGCTAGTGCCATATCGACGCGTCGATATACCATCATCTAGGTTTTATGATCGGGGTGATGACGCTATGTCCAAGTTAAGGCTTGCCTTTACTAAAAACGTTGTGGCTGACTAGCTTCAGTTTACTACACCCCGATCACCAGATCTAACGATCTCGGTGATCGACTTTCCCCTATTAAGACATTGGGCACCAGATCTAGCGATCTCGGTGATCGACTTTCCCCTATTAAAACATTGGGCACCAGATCTAACGATCTCGGTGATCGACTTTCCCTTATTAAAACATTGGGCACCAGATCTAACGATCTCGGTGATCGTCTCTTCGCTATTAGGACATTTGATACCAAATTCGGTGATCTTGGTGACCTGAAAATTTTATCAAAACAATGGCCTTACATTATATGAATTTGGTGATGTTTTTTTGTAGGTTTACATATTGTTGAGTATTTGATCATGGTGTTTGAATTTTAAGGATTTTGTTTACCTCTATATTACGAATATATTGATATTGGGCCTTTATTCACTCTACTAGTACTTATTGTATTCTTTTAAGGGAGCTGGTTTATTTATGGGCCGCCATAGTATTTTATCGAAATCATTTTTAGTTATGTTGTTTTTTGTCATTCCAAGTGCTGGCTTGGCTACTGAAGTAGGCTCTCATTATTATTCAACAGACAGCTATGAGAATCTGGAAGAAATTCCGAAATTTCTTAAAGAATCCTTTCGGAAGAATAGGTATTTGGAGAAATATATTGTAGCAAATCTAAGGTATATTCGCACATATGCGCGCGACAAAACCACGCTCACACAAGAAACAATCGAATTGCTAATTAGTCAAGATATGGAAAGAGCGCGCAACAAAGAAAAAAAGAAGTTCAATTATTATGATATAGATCAAGATAACCGCGTTGATGCACATGAGATTAAGCAAGTCCTTGTGCGAAAAAATCCTTCCTATGCAAAACCCAAACAAATCCGGCTTCTTGAACAGCAAATTAGCCATGGCATGGCAAAAGATGCGGACGGTGACGGATACGTATCATATGAAGAAATGTTGGTTGTTAGTCCTCATATTAGGCAAAAATTTATTGATTGGGGACGCGGTAAATTTGCTACCATCTTGTTAAAGCTCGATCCGAATGAAGACGGAATGCTAACCATTATTGAATTAGAGAAATTATCGCTCAAAGCATTTGCAACGGTAGATATTGATGGAGATTCCATCATTTCAAAAGCAGAGCTAGGTAAAATACAGACAATTCTGCACAATCAAATACTTGCAGAACGTGACTTGAAGCTTAAACGCCGAGAGGATAGGAAAAAAGCGTGGGAATTAGCAAAGACGCGCCATAAATTGCCCGACGAATGTAAATTTAAGAATTTATCTTTTCCTAATAATTTACTCGTTTACAGTATGAATGGCAGCAATGGTCGAGAAATTCAACCACAAGTTGGGCCTAGCGGGCAACACACTCAAGTTGATATAGTTGTCAATGAGCCTGGCAAAAGCGTTGCACTGCTTCTTGCTGCGCATAATGGGGTGATTTGGTCGATAAATCGTACTGAGGGAACAAAAATTCACAGTGTTGTTGTGAGCGGGCTAAAAAAACAGGTTATTGTGGGAATAGACGCCGAGACACCTGTGTTAATTCATACGAAATATGACGAGGTGAATTGCAATTGGTTTAGCATTTATGCAAAGGGGAGAGTTAAGCCTAATACTATTGCTATGGCATATTTTGGAAAACCAGTTTCCAAAATTTTCAAAATAAACAAGCGCGGATATACCATTATGGGCAGTCAGGATTATAATGCTAATAATCTATTATCATCCGATTTTTCGACACCTGAAAAATTTACCGCCACCCTAATTCCTTTGTCTGGCAAGGCAGGAATTGAAACGGGAATTAAAGATGGCTTTCTGAAACTAGCAAATGAAGATGACATACGAGTTTGGGAAGAAAAATTTGGACGTAAAAGGAAAACCGTTATGTTTACGCGCACGGATGAAAACGGAAAACTAACACTACATAAAGGCGTATTGAGCATGTATGTCGTGTTAAAAAATTATGCCATCCCAACGGGATTATATGGCGCCAATGCCGTTAAATTTCTTGTCCCTAAAGGAGTGAACATGCCCTTAGGTAATGGTGGGCATTCGGCTATTTTTAATTTTAATGACTTAACTTGTAGCGGTAGTCTGTGCGGTCGCAAATAAAGCAGCGTTTATAAAGTACCCACCAATAAACAGCTGGTGAAATTTATTCTGTGCGACAATTTGGGGAATTGTTATTTTGGGAGGTGGGCATAGGCTTTACTTGTAGACTATTTAACAAGGGAGCTAGAGATGAGTAAAAATTACAAAGAAATTACCAATGCGATTAGTGAGAATGTAAATAAGATTGCAGAACTACAACCCGAAGTGATGAAGAATTTTATGGCAACGGCTTCTGCAGCGACAGCAGCGGGTGCATTGGATTTAAAAACCAAAGAATTGATTGCCTTGGCGATTGGCATTACCAACCATTGCGATGGCTGCATTGGCTATCATGTAAAATCATTGGTGGAGCTTGGCACCACCAAGCAGGAGCTAGCGGAAACATTAGCTACCTGTATTTATATGGGTGGTGGCCCTGCTTTGATGTATGCAGCAGATGCTATGCAAGCATTTGAACAATTCTCAGAATAAATTAATATTCTGACCGACAAAAAAAGACCATCTTCACTTGTCCCCCGACTGTGAAGATGGTCAAAACTAAGTGAGGTCCCCCACTCAGTTATTAGGTATAATTTTCAACTTATTAGAGGCCTAAGCTTCTGGCTTCACCCATTTAAGTATTGGCTTACGGGCAGCCAGTGTTTCATCTAAACGCCGCATCGGCGCATGGAATGGCGCACCAATAAAACGTTCGGTTTCTTTGTTTTTGGCACTTTTTGCTAAATCACGCATGGTGGCGATGAACAAATCTAAACTTGCTTTACTTTCTGATTCTGTTGGTTCAATCAGCATAGCACCATGTACCACCAATGGGAAATACATTGTCATCGGATGGAAACCTTCATCAATCATAGCTTTTGCAAAATCTAATGTTGTGATGCCAGTATCCTTCAAAAAATCATCTTGGAACAAAGCTTCGTGCATTGCAGGACGTTTAAAGCCTTCGGATTGCTCTTCAAAT
The DNA here is from genome assembly GCA_051531935.1 of Hyphomicrobiales bacterium. Classification (GTDB taxonomy): domain Bacteria; phylum Pseudomonadota; class Alphaproteobacteria; order Rhizobiales; family OSC116; genus OCS116. The sequence goes on along the minus strand of JAOPTR010000007.1, from coordinate 553,820 downwards.
GAAGGTGTCATAACATTTTTTAATTGCGCTTTCACATAGTTAGCGTTTAGCACTGCATCTTCGGCAGCTTGGCGAATGCCATCTTGCCCGTGGCTCAAAATATAGGACAATGCGCGGGTATTCATGCCCATTTGACCATGAAATGCAGTCATGCGGCCAAAGGCAGCACTATCATTCACATGCTCGACCAATGAAACAACGTCACCATCGCGTTTTACGAATGGCACAGGAGCAAACTCGGCCAAGGCTTTAGAAAGCACCACAGGCCCTGCGCCTGGCCCACCACCGCCATGCGGAGTAGAGAAAGTTTTATGCAAATTAATGTGCATGGCGTCTACGCCGAGGTCACCCGGTTTTGTGCGCCCCATAATGGCGTTGAAATTCGCGCCATCACAATAGAAAAATGCGCCTGCGGCATGTACAGCGTCGGCAATTTCCATAATATCGCGCTCGAATAACCCACATGTATTTGGGTTGGTAAGCATGATGGCAGCAACTTCGTCGGTGAGCGCATCCTTAATGGTTTGCGGGTCTACTGTGCCATCGTCACGCGTTTTAATTGTAACCACTTGATAGCCAACAAAAACAGCCGTGGCTGGGTTTGTGCCGTGGGCAGATTCTGGAATGAGCACTTTTGTGCGTTTGGTGGCATCACCACGGGCACGCAATGCAGCTTCAATTGCCATCATTCCGCAAAGCTCGCCATGTGCGCCTGCTTTAGGGCTCATTGCTACGGCTTCCATGCCTGTTAACTTCATGAGCCAGTCGGCCAATGTTTCGATCACTTCAATCGCGCCACGCACAGTTTGTTGTGGTTGTAGCGGATGAACATCAGCAAAACCTGGTAAGCGGGCAATTTTTTCGTTGATACGTGGGTTATGCTTCATGGTGCATGAGCCAAGCGGATACATGGCCATATCAATGGCAAAATTCTTTTGGCTTAAACGCACATAATGGCGCATTGTTTGCGGTTCTGACAAGCCGTAAAGGCCAATTTCAGCATCACGATCTAGCCCACCTAAGCGGTTTTTTGTGATTTCGCGTGGTGTCGCAATGTCGACACCTGTTTGATCAATTGCGCCAACTTCATACAGTAGAAGCTCGTTAATTTGCAAAGCTTTATTGCCCGTAAAAGTAGGGTGTGCTTCGGTTGCAGCGCTAGTTTGAGGAGAAGACGGGCGGCCAACATTGTTCATTTTGCTTGTTGTATCACTCATTGCATCGCTCCTCTTAGTGCGGTTTCGAGCAAATCGAAATCTTCATCTGTATTGGTTTCTGTGACGGCAATAATCAGCAGGTCATCATTATCTGCATTTGGTAATAAACGCGAGACAGGCAAGCCTGCTAAAATATTTTGCGCGGCCAATGCATTTACGATATCATTGGCATTATGGCCATTTAAACGCACTGTAAACTCATTAAAGAAGCTGTTATTTAGAACTTCAACACCATCAATTTTATCAAGTCGATCGGCCAAAACCACTGCGCCATTATGTGAAGCCATGGCCATTTTTCTAAGGCCAACTTCACCTAACAACGACATATGTATAGTGAAGGCCAATGTGCAAAGCCCTGCATTTGTACAAATGTTAGAAGTGGCTTTCTCGCGTCTGATATGTTGCTCGCGGGTTGACATTGTAAGTACAAAACCGCGTTTGCCATCGGCATCTACAGTTTCGCCACACACACGACCCGGCATTTGGCGCAATAGTTTTTTGGTTGTGGCAAATAGGCCAACATATGGCCCGCCAAAGTTTAAACCCACACCAATAGATTGGCCTTCGCCAACCACAATATCGGCACCCATTGTGCCTGGCGCTTTTACGGCACCGAGGGACACAACTTCAGTCACCACAACAATTAGTAAAGCTTTAACAGCGTGTACCGCTTCGGCTAGGGCTGTAAAATCTGACAATTCACCAAAAAAGTTAGGGGTTTGCACCACAACACAAGAGGTTTCTTTGTCCAATTGGCTGATGATATCTTCAACACCTGTTGGGTTGGCGGGTAATTTGACCACTTGTTTGTTGCCAAAGTCAGATAGGTTTTCAATCACCTCAATATATTGTGGATGCACACCACCTGAAACAATGGCTTTTTTGCGTTTTGTGGCACGATGCGCCATTAAAACGGCTTCGCCTGTTCCTGTTGAACCATCATACATGGAGGCATTTGCCACTTCCATATCGTAAAGTTGTGCAACTTGTGTTTGGAACTCGAACAAAGCCTGCAAAGTGCCTTGTGATATTTCGGGTTGGTATGGCGTATAGGCGGTTAAAAACTCACTGCGTTGAATGAGATGATCGACCGTAGCAGGCACATGATGGCGATAAGCACCACCGCCGATGAAAAACGCGGCTCCACTGGCGGCTAAGTTCTTTTCGGATTGTTTGCGAAAATAGCGATCTACCTCTAACTCGGTGGCATGATTTGGCAAGCCAAAACCATCTGTCACCCGCGCAGATTGCGGGATTTCGGCAAATAAATCGTCGATGCTGTTGACACCGATGGCCGCTAACATTGTTTCGCGGTCTTTGGGAGAATGTGGTAAATAACGCATATTTTACTCTTCAAACTGGGTGGGGTTATTCGGCTGCAAATGCTGTATAAGCTTCTTCATCCATAAGGCCTTCGACATCTGATGGATTACTGATTTTAATTTTAATAAACCAACCCACAGTTTCGGCACCTGCATTTACAGTTTCTGGGGCAGCTTCAAGCGCACCGTTCACTTCGATAACTTCGCCTGCAACAGGTGTGTAAACTTCTGATGCGGCTTTAACAGATTCAACAACTGCAATTTCATCACCTTTTTCGAACGTGACGCCAACTTCTGGCAGTTCGACAAATACAACGTCACCTAATTGATCTTGTGCATGGTTGGACACACCAACAATGGCGATATCGCCTTCAATAAACGCGTATTCATGGTCTTCTGTATAATGTTTAGACATTGGATTCCCTTAATCAGTTGATTTGTTATTTGCTTGTGCGGTAATAGTTTTGTGGCACAAATGGCATGGCGGCAATTTTGGCTGGCCGTTTTTTGCCGCGTACCAATAGGTCGATTTCTGTATCTATTTCGGCGAATTCAGTGGTGACATAACCCATGGCGACAGGGCCGCCAAATGTGGGGCCAAAACCGCCAGAAGTGATTTCACCAATTTTATCGCCAGATTTGCTATAAATTTCAGTGTGTTCACGTGCGGGGGCGCGGCCTTCGGCCAATATACCAACGCGTTTGCGGCTTGTGCCATTGGCTAATTGTTGTTGCACAATATCGGCACCCGGGAAACCGCCCTCTTCGCGGCGGCGCTTGCCAATTGCCCACATTAAATCGGCCTCAACAGGGTTAGTTGTTGTGTCGATGTCGTGTCCATAAAGGCATAGGCCGACTTCCAATCGCAAGCTATCACGTGCGCCAAGGCCAATGGCTTCGACTTCATCATGGGCAAGAAGTATTTTGCAAAATTCTATGGCTTTATTGTTAGGGACTGAAATTTCGAAACCATCTTCGCCAGTATATCCGCAACGGCTGATAATTAAATCGGTGCCTTGATATGTTATATAAGAGAGGCTCATGAACGGTTGCGTTGCCACATCTGGTATGTGGCGCGCCAAAACTTCCGCAGCTTTAGGGCCTTGAAGGGCGATGAGCGCGCGGTCTAGGACTTCCAACTCGACTTTGCCTGCTAATTTTGCAGTTATGTGAGCAAAATCGGCATCTTTACAGCCCGCATTTACCACTAAGAACAGGCGTTCAAACCCATCTGCATTGTTGGCAATGCGCGTGATCATAAGATCATCTAAAATACCACCATCATCGGCCATTAACATGCTGTAACGCATGCGGCCTTCTTTGAGGCTTAGCAGCAAGCCTGGAACCAGAGTTTCAAATAATGCAGCAATATTTGTGTTTTTATCGGTGGCCGTTAAAATGGCTTGCCCCATATGTGAAACATCAAACAAACCAGCTTGATCGCGTGTGTGATTATGCTCACCCAATACGCCAAGTGGATATTGCACAGGCATATCATAGCCTGCAAATGGAACGATTTTAGCACCTAATTCTACATGCAAATCGTATAACGCGGTTTTTAAACTATCACTCATAAATACCCCTCAAGTTCTGGAAACATGTTCCAATTTTGATTCAGACTCGTGCCGACCTCCTAAAATAGAGATCTGCCCCCTCTGTCCATAACCTGAGAGATTTGCCCATAATAAATTATGAGTTTACGCCCTTCGGTGGATGGTCATTGCTGCCATCGCTCTCCAGAGTGTCATCAAACTGCGGTCCGTTTGCCTGAGAGTTTCCGGGGTGGTTGCTCCTTCGGCGTTTGATACCTGATGTTGTGAAAAAGATTCAAATCTCTCCCGCAGCCGTCACTTGTATGTGGGGTTAATATACCCATGGTAAATTAGATGTCAATATCACTTAGAGTGTTTATAATCAGCGTGACATTAAAATGGGTGCTGATAAGTGACTAAAGATATAACGTGTTGCCCCGCCAAAGATAAGCTCATGTAGCCTTGAATGGCCATAAGCGCCCATAACCAACAGGTCTGCGCCATTGACTTTTGCATCGTGGATAAGTGTTTTGCCTATATTCCCACCATCACTGGTGATGACTTCCGTGGTTACATTAAAGCCATAATGCGCAAAAGCTTCTGCAATTTCGGCACCCGGTAGATTACCCGATTCTTGTGGCGACAAATGAGCATCTACCCACACAAAACGCACATTCGCGGCTTGTGCCAATAAGGGGATAACATCAAACGCGGCACGTGCGGCTTCACTGGTTAAATTCCACCCGACGCTGACATTGTCACCGATATCTTCATAAACTTTACCACGCGGCACTAGAATTACAGGGCGGCCAGAACCTAAAACCACTTGTTGATCAAAGCCTTTTTCGACACTGCAATTTTGGTCTTCTTCGACCACGGGAATAACAATAAAATCGGATGTGCGGGCTTGGTTTATAAAGGTTTCGGCAATGTCTGTATTGTGAGAATTAACCAGCCTAGCCTTACCCAGAACGCCTTGTGATTTAAGTGCTTTTTCGAATTTCTCGACAGCCTTTTTGGCGATTTTTTTGTTATGCTCTAACTCACTTTGTTGTAAAGTTTGCATAGCTGCCTCGGCATCATAGATACCTATATTTAGGTGAAAGAACGGCACTACATATACGCCTATTAAATGAGCTTGATGGCGGATTGCGAGCGCGCAGGCTGTTTTTAAAAACACATCGAGATTATCGACATCATTAAGGTTTATTAAAATGTTTTTCGGTGACATAATATTCTCCTTTAGACAGTTAACTAGACTTTACGAGCTAAGTTTACGCGGCTCATTAGATATTCTGTTGATCTACATCAAAGACAATTGCGGCATAATGTACCGATTGGCTGCAGAAATATTGTTTTGAACATTGAAATTTGGAAACATAACTGTTATTTAGAAAGCTCAATTACAGAATGGGAAATCAATGCCAAAACGTCCGTTAAGAATTGTGATGTGTGAACCGTTAGGTTTTTGTGCAGGGGTTGATCGGGCAATTCAGATTGTCGAAAAATCACTCGAAAAATTTGGCGCTCCTGTTTATGTGCGCCATGAAATTGTTCATAATAAATTTGTAGTTGAAAGCCTTAAAAATAAAGGTGCGATTTTTGTGAAGGAATTAGATGAAATTCCTGACACCAAAGCCCCTGTTATCTTCTCGGCACATGGTGTGCCAACATCTGTGCCTACAGAGGCCACACGCCGCAATATGTTTCAACTTGATGCCACCTGCCCGCTAGTGACTAAAGTGCATTTTGAGGCCAAACGTCATCATAAGAAAAACTTAGAAACCATTTTAATTGGGCATGCTGGACATCCCGAAGTTCTGGGTACAATGGGGCAATTGCCAGATGGCGCAGTATTGCTGGTTGAGACTATTGATGACATAAAGAAATTAATTGTGAAAGACCCTGAACAACTTGCCTACATGTCTCAAACCACTTTATCGGTTGATGATACGCGACACATGATTGATGCCCTGAAGGACAGATTTCCTAACATTCATGGCCCTGGCAAGGACGATGTTTGTTACGCCACCACCAACCGCCAAGAAGCGGTGAAGGCCATTGTGGGCATGATTGATGGTTTGATTGTTGTAGGTGCGCCACACAGTAGTAATTCGCGCCGTTTGGTGGAAATTGCTGAGCGCGAAGGCTGTAAATCTTCAGCTTTGGTTGAGCGCGCCACTGAAATTGACTGGAACATGTTTGACGGTGTTGACGTGATGGGGCTAACGGCTGGAGCATCTGCACCCGATGTATTGATTGAAGAAATTGTTGATGCAATGCGCGCGCGCTTTGATGTAACAATTGAAACGGTGACCACAGCCAAAGAAACCATAACGTTTAATCTGCCCAAAGAATTACGTGAGCCTAGAGCTGGTAAAAGCAAGCTACAGATTGCAAAATTAAAAAAAGCTCTAGAAAAAACCACTGCATAACTAAATAGAATAAGGGCTCAAATGGCCGTATATACCGAAGTGAGCGATCATAAGCTCGAAGAATTTTTACGCCTGTATAATGTCGGGCAGCTATTATGGTGCAAAGGCATTGCCGAGGGTGTTGAAAATAGTAATTATATTTTGGCGACCAATGAAGGGCAGTTTATCCTAACCCTGTACGAAGCCAGAGTGGATGAAAACGACCTGCCATTTTTTTTAGGCCTTATGAAGCATTTGGCCGATAATGGGTTAGAAACTGCGCAGCCTATCATCCAAAATGATGGTTCAATTTATAGCGAATTATGCGGCAAACCTGCGGCACTGATTGAGTTTTTGGATGGCGTGGCAATTAAAGCCCCTAGCAACCAAAACCTTTATCAATTGGGTGTAGAGACTGCCAAATTTCATGTGACAGCCGAGAGTTTTGATATAAAACGGAAAAATGGCTTAAGCCTGAATGATTGGCGACCATTACTTGAAAGTTGTGGTTCTGAAATTGACCCTGTGGCTCCTGATCTTGAAAAAGGCCTTGGCCGTTTTTTAACCGAAGAATTAAATTTCTTAGAAAAAAATTGGCCAACTAATTTGCCTGATGGGGTGATACATGCTGATCTTTTTCCCGACAATGTATTTTTTATTCATGGGCAACTTTCGGGCATTATTGATTTTTACTTTGCTTGCAATGAAGTTTATGGCTACGAATTGGCAATTATTATTAATGCTTGGTGTTTTGAGAAAAACGGTGAGCTTAATACCACAAAAGTACGGGCTTTCTTTAGGGGCTATCAGAGTTTAAGAAAACTCACACCTGAAGAGCTGAATGCCATTCCAATTTTATGCCGCGGTGCAGCCATTCGGTTTTTACTGACAAGATTATATGATTGGATGAATGTGCCTGATGATGCTTTGGTGATTCCTAAAAAACCGGATGAATATATAAGAAACTTGATTTTCCATCAAAAAATTAAAAATTTTAGCGAGTATGGCATTGAATGACTGATGTAAATAAAGTGGTGATTTATACTGATGGTGCTTGTTCGGGCAACCCTGGCCCTGGTGGCTGGGGTGCATGGATGTCGTTTAACGGCAAAACCCGTGAATTAAGTGGTTTTGACGCTGATACCACAAATAACCGTATGGAATTAAGAGCCACAATTGAAGCGCTGAATGTGCTGAAACGACCTTGTGAAATTATATTATATACTGACAGTGTTTATGTGAAAGATGGCATTAACAAATGGATGGATGGCTGGAAAGCCCGCAATTGGCGCACAGCCGCCAAAAAACCAGTTAAGAATGTGGAGCTTTGGAAAGCGCTAGATGAAGCCACACAGCGCCACCAAATTGATTGGCGTTGGGTAAAAGGCCATGCTGGCAATGAAGGCAACGAACGTGCAGACCAATTGGCGACAGGTGCTATTGAAAAAGCCCGTGCCGCACAAATAATTTAATCTAAGCTCGCTAATGCTAATCTAGGCTGGCTAATGCGCCAATTAGTGCTGGGTATTTATGAGTGATGATATTGGTTGCCACATCTTTGGTTAAACCCGCCATACGGCCTTTTTTATCGAAAATTTTACGGAAATCGCTTTTCAAAAAGAAAGGTAGGATTTTCGGAATGATGCCACCTGCAATATAAACACCGCCATAAGCCGAAAAATGCAAACAATGATCGCCTGCAGCGCGGCCTAAAATATTGCAAAACAGGTTTAGGCTTTCAACGGCCAAATCGTCTTCATTATCCAATGCCAATTTTGAGATTTGGCTGGGCGTTAAATCTTTAATTGCTAGATTATCTATTTTCGCCAATGTATCATAAATGGTTTTGATGCCGACGCCCGAAATGAGGCGCTCAATTGATACACGGTAATATTGCTTACGCAAAGCACGCACCAACTGGAATTCACGCTCTGTATTGGGGCTAAATGTTGAATGTCCAGCCTCGCTTGGGATGGGTTGCCAATGTGTTTCATGACCTTCAATATCACATGGAATAAGAGCTGCCATGCCCATGCCTGTGCCAGGTCCAATAACCAATTTATTGCCTTTTTTGGCCATTTTTTTATCGCCAACAGGAATTAAATCTTCTTCCGTCATATGCGGTAGGCAATAGGCAAGCGCTGTAAAATCATTGATAATATTCAAGCGTTTAAAGCCAAATTTTTGTTTATATTCAGCTTGAGAAAAGCCAAAACTCACATTGGTCAGCTCTATTTGATCGCCAGTGATGGGGCCTGCAACTGCAATGGCTGCATTCTCAACACTTGCATGAGCTGACAAATCATTAATAGCTAAATATTTTTCGATGATTTGATCTAGATGTTCAAAATTTTTATTTTCAAAATATTGCACATGTAATAGCTCTGAATCGGCGCTTTCGGCTAATGCCAAACGGGTATTTGTCCCACCGATGTCTCCTAAAATTGCATACATAAACCCAGTCCTCCGCCTAAATAATAAGCGACAAATAAACATAATCCTAAAAATTGTCTATCAATATTTGAGTTTTTTTAAAATTGGTAGCCCTATATCCATTCAGTTGAGCTTAATACTCAAATTATAATGGCTATCATTATCCTTATAAAGCAGGTCTAGGCTTGATTGTTGATAATCAGCATCTACTGGTAAACCATGCAGGCTATAGATATTTTGCAAAGGGTCACTCGACACAAGTTGATAAAATCTATTGTCCTTGTCTGTAATGAATATATCTTCATTCGTGGGACGGTTAAAGGTTAGAACCAATTGCTGATTTGCATTTAATTTTGCATCTTTTACAATTGCGTTTGCAAGCTCAATCGGCTGGGCTATTTGTTTGCGATATTTAGAAAACTTGAGTGATGCCATGGTTGCAGCTAGTTTGTTTTTGTTAAGGTGTAATGTAAACTCGGCATGTTCGGGCAAGCAAATAACATCGCAGACTGCATAATCAAAGCTTAAGTTAATGGTTGAAGGCACGTTTTGTTGCTGCTTTTTTGCAGTCATAAATAATACTATTTTATCTTTATAACCCCATGTTTCGCCATATTTATTGACATATTTATGCGGATGAGGGAATTTAATTTCAGCTGAGCCTGCAACAATATTTTTACCCGTAAAACTTGCCAATGGAGGCACACCTGCACTACCTGGGGATTGCCAGTAGGTTTTGTAATTCTCTACAATTTTAATCTCAACGGCCAGTTTAATTTCATTTTCATCTGCTTGTAAAATATGCGCACGTGCTTGGCTATAATCACTCATATACCAATCACTGGTTAGGTTATTTTCGGCCAGAGCTAAATTATAACCAGACAAAATAGCGACAAATAATGTAGTCAATGATATAAGTGGTTTATAAAATATCGGCATAATTGTTCCTAAATTGCTATAAAATGCGGAATGGGTTGATTTCTCTTCCAATTTAGCAATATTATATTTGCCATAAACATGACAATCAAACTTTCGTGAGATAAGTATGGACTTAACCAACCAATTATTAATTGCACTGCCAAACATTCGTGACCCTAGGTTTGAGCGCGCGGTAATTTACATCTGCACACATAATGCGGATGGTTGCCTTGGATTGCGTGTTAATTCTCCGTCAGAAGACCTTACAATTGGCGATACATTGGCACAACTTAATTTGCCCGAGCTTGACATTGAAGCGTTGAAAAAAGACAATTCGATTTCGACGCAAATAGATGATTTTACCATTGAAATGCCGCCACATTTGTTTGACATGCCCGTTATGAATGGCGGGCCAGTTGAGCATAACCGTGGGTTTATTTTGCATTCACAAGAATATAATTTGGACGAAGAAACAATAGAGATTTCTGAAACTGTTTCTATGACCTCTACTTCGAGGATTTTATCCGATATCTCATTGGGGCAAGGACCAGAGAAAATTTGTTTTGCCATCGGCTACGTTGGGTGGCAAGCTGGCCAACTTGAAGAAGAAATTGCGGCAAATTATTGGATGATTGTCGATGCTGATGATGACATTATTTTTGATCATAATTTTGAAGAAAAATACGATTTATCGCTTAAAATATTGGGAATTAAACCTGAAATGTTGAATTCCCTCACACAAAATATAGGTCATGCCTAGAAATTTGCTGTTAGGAAATCTAGTGCTTCTTTGGCATTCATTGGTTGCCCAAATCTATAGCCTTGCACCCACTCGCATCCCAAGTCGATAAGTTCATGAGCTTGCTCATCTTTTTCGACACCTTCGGCGACCACTTTTAGCCCTAATTCTCTTGCGAGTTGAATGATGGCTTTTAAAATAATGGGGCGTGTATGACCGATATTATCGCCACTTACAAATGATTGATCAATTTTGATCACATCGAAGGGGAATTGATGAAGGTAGGACAATGAAGAATAGCCTGTGCCAAAATCATCTAAAGCCAAACTCGCACCAACATCTTTAAGGCGTTTTAAAATTTGGCCTGCAAGTTCTGGATTTTTCATCACCAATGATTCTGTGATTTCTAATTTTAGTGTTGATGGTATGATGTTATATTGTGCCAGAACATCTTGCACTTGTTCAACCAGTTTTGGTTGGAACAGCTGTAGGCTAGACATATTGACCGAGGCAAATAAGGGATCGCCATGATTGAAGGTTCGTTGCCAAGTGTTAAGCTGTTTGGCGGCTTCGACCAATGCAAATTGCCCTAACGCATGAATATGCCCTGTTTGCTCAGCAAGGCTGATAAATTCGTTTGGTAATACACTGCCATTTGTAGGATGGTTCCACCTGATTAGAGCCTCAAAGCCCACAGGCCGCATGGTTTCGAGTGAAATTATAGGCTGATAGAACATCTCAAATTCATTACGCGAAATCGCTTGGCGTAGATCATTTTCGCGGGTAAACCAGTCGCCACCTTTGCCACTTAATTCGCTAGAATAAATAACAACTGCATCGGTATCCATTTGTTTGGCGCTAACTAATGCCAGCTCGGCTTTGTGCAAAATTTCTTCGGGTTTTTCGGTGCCTTTTTCGGCCAGTACAATGCCAACACTTGAATTCAGTACAATTTCTTGGCCTTCAATACTAAGTGGTGCCGAAACAATCTTACGCATTTTTTCGCCAAAATTTGTAACGAATTGAATGTCGGAATATTCTGTAAGAACCACACCAAATTGGTCGGCACTTAAGCGCGCGACGGTGTTAGAACCGCCGACAAATTTTTCTAGGCGTCGGGCAATCGTCATTAAAATGCTATCGCCAGTTGTGATGCCTACATTGTCGTTAATGGCTTTGAATCTATTGATATCTATAAGCAATAACGCCGGCATAACTGTTTGCGCATCTAGGCTTCTGACAATCGCCTGATCGAGCCTATCTATAAATAGTGAGCGGTTTGGCAAGCCTGTTAAACTATCGTGAACTGCGTTTTGCAGCAATCTATCTTCTGAGTTTTTGCGCAAAGTTACTTCGTTTAATGTACCAACAAAGCTGACTAAATAGCCTTCATCATCGGTAAGGGCAACTGCGCGTAGTTCGAACCATAGAAAATCACCCATTGCCGTGCGCAATCTAAGGTCTTGATCTATGCGTGAATTACCTTCTTCTAAAATAACGGCAAGGACATTTTCGAATTTTGGCATATCGCGCAAATGTAAATAGCCAATCCAGTCATTCACGTTCACACTCATTGTGCCTGGGTCATAGCGCAGTAATTCGTCTAACTCACTGCCACATTTAATGACGCCTTCAATTAAATCCCACTCCCATAAAACTTGACCACTGCCTGATAAGGCAATGTTGGGAATGTTGTTTTGCAATGCAATTTGAGCCTGCTCTTGGGTTTGCGTATTCTCGCTGAGTTGTTGTTCTTGCTCGACAATTGGCGTGTTTGTTGTTGCATAACCGACATTGTCTGTTGCTGTGAAGTTTTGCAATAATGCGATGAAACACATAAGCAGGAATAATAGATATATCGCACCAATAAGCAAATCTAGATAAAGCGTATCAGGGCTTACGGCCACATAGATTTGAGCGAATGCCCACAGCGAAAATATAAACCAAATGGGCAAAAGGGTTTGTGAGGTTAAGAACTTGGCAGTTGGCCAATGTCCGATGATAAGCCAGAAACCCATACCAACCACAAATATGGCGTTTATCCGCGCTATCGTTGCGGCTATAGATGGCGAAATGAATGCGATTAGAACAGCGATAAATGCGATAAATAAAGGTGACAAAATAATAATTTGCAAAGCATTTAGGCGGTAGGTTTTATTGAAAAACAGATAGACAAGCAGCAACGGCAGGCCAGTGATTGCCACTTCTGACAACGCTCGGACAAGAGCCAAAATATATGAATTCTCGGGCAGAACTACGGTAATAAAGCCAAATTCTTGCAAGCTGTAGCTGAGGGCTGCCCAACAGATTATGGCTGCTACTATAAATAAAACATCGCGCTTTACGATGAATAAGCTAGATATGAATATTGCCAATAGGCCCAGTATTCCAATGATTATACCTTGATAGAAAGGCAGATAATTTTGGTGGTTTTTATAGGCATCTACATCCCACAGGCTTAAGCGGGTCGGTAAATTTTCTGCAATGCTAGCGACATATGTGATGGTTTTTTCGGCTGGTAGATTAATTAAAAATACATCGTTGCCGTTGAGTTTTTGCAATGTTGGTTTAAGGCCAGATGATGCATAAAGCTGAGCAAGGCGTGTGCCGCTTAAAATGGGTAGGATAAGGCCATCGTTACCACCACCATAATGCGGTGCAACTAACAGGCGTTGGATTGGTTTTTTACTAGGATTGGTAAGAGCAAAGCTTATCCATGTGGGGCGTGAACTGCCTTCGGCCAACACGTTTAGAAAAGGTTTCTCGCCGTCACTTGGGCGTACTGCCTTAATATTGATGCTTGGAGAGGATTCATGAAATGTGAGGTTTTCGGCAACACTAATGTGGCGCGCATCTGGGTAGACGATGATGTTTTCAGCAGCATTTACAACTGTTGGAAGGGTCGTTATCAATGCAAAAAGGCCAACTAAAAACAACAATCCCGAGATTGCATTTTTGCCTTTGATTGAATATTTTGCCGCATATTCTAAAATCATCAAATTTCCTAAAAGAGCATTTACAATTATATGAAAATGCACTGATTTTTACTTGTCGCTTAAAATCATTGAGAAATGCCTCAAATCTCACCGATTCTTAGTTGAACTCACTATAAAATATTTCTATCAATTGAGATAATCCAAAGCAATGTTTTTATGAAATTAACTGGCTAACTGTGGCTAAATGTAATGGTTAAGGCGCAATCTTGGCGAATAATACATGATCTTGCCAACTTCCGTTAATTTTAAGATAGCGGCGCGCCTGCCCTTCGCGCTCAAAACCGTTTTTTTCGAGTACGCGAATTGAAGCTTGATTGTGAAGCAAAGTGGCTGCTTGTATGCGGTTAAAACCCCAATTTTCAAAGCAATATTGGCTGATAATTTGAACCGCTTCGCTCATATAACCTTTTGAATTTTCAGTTTGCCCCATCCAATAACCAAGGGCGCAACATTGAAAAACGCCACGTTGAACATTGTTCATATTTATGCCGCCAATCAGCTGATCAGTAGACTTTTTAAATATGAAAAACGCATATTTTGTATCGTTAGTGGCATCGTATTTATCGCTTCTAACGCGGGCGTAAAATTGTTGTTTGCTGAGCGCCTCTTGCCCCCAAGTGGGTTCAAATGGTTGTAAAAACTCTTGGTTGGATTGGCGTAAAATACGCCACTGCTCATAGTCACTTTTTTGAGCCATACGCAGGTAAATATTGGTACCCACCACTCCTGTTTTGGCTTGTTTAATATATTTGTTTTTAGAAAACATCATTCGCCTAATTCTATTAAAATATGCGACTTGAGATCTTTTTCAGTGAGGCCATCTAGTGGTTTTTCTAGTGCATTTGGAGTTAAGAATAGGCGTTTTGCGACGCGGGTTAGGTCGGTTATTGAAACCGCTTCTAGGCGCTCGATAATGTCTTCTATTTTTATAAGTTTTTTGTAGAAGATGCTTTGTCTTGCAATTTGCTCACTACGTGAAACAGGGCTTTCTAAGCTCATCATTTGCCCTGCTTTAATTTGGTTGCAGGCGCGCAATAATTCTTGATCCGAAATGTGAGTGATTAATGCAATCAGCTCGCTACAAATGAGTTTTTTTACGGTCTCGACTTTATCTTTATTGGTGGCCGCGTAAATGAAAGTAAGGCCTGTGTCATCAAAGCCCCAACTACCCGAATAAATGCTGTAACATAGGCCGTTTTGCTCGCGGATGTTTTGAAATAAACGTGAGGACATTGCCCCACCAAACAGTTGTGATAATATTTGTTGGGCGAAGAAATCTGGGTCGTTGAAATTTAGTGATTCAAAGCCCATTAGCAAATAATTTTGTTCTAATTTTTTATCTATTTTCAGTTGATTAGGGGTAAAGGCTGCTTTTTCGAGCGTGCTAGGTTTTACCATCGGCATATTGCCAAAATATTTTTGTACCATTTCCAAAACTTGGGAATGACTTGCCCCACCTGCCATGGCTATGGTCATGTTTTCTGGTACATAATGCTTGGATAGAAAACCGGTTAATTGTTGTTTGGTAAGTGCCAATACGGAGGCATTCGTGCCTAAAATAGAACGGCCAATGGCTTGACCTGCATAAGCATCTTCAATCATTCGATCGTAAAGAACATCATCGGGATCATCATCAGTGGCAGCAATCTCCTGCAATATCACCTGTTTTTCTTTGTCCATTTCTTCGACATCAAATATTGGGTTAAGCAAAATATCGGCGAGTATTTCGATGCCTAAATTCAGGTCTTGTTTGAGCAGCCTAAAATAGTAGCTTGTCACTTCTATGCCTGTGGAGGCGTTCATATCACCGCCAACATTTTCTATTTGCTCGACAATTTGTTTGGCAGTGCGGTTTTTTGTGCCTTTAAACGCCATATGTTCAAGAAAATGTGCCACGCCATGCTCGGAAATGTCTTCATTTCTTGAGCCTGCTTTAATCCATGCACCAACAGCAACGGATTGCAAAGGCATTTGATGTGTCACTATGGTTAAACCATTGTCCAATTTTGAAGAGAATACGCCATCTTCTATTTCTATGGTTTGTATTTTGCCCATAATTTTTAATCCACCACGCGGCTGTTGGTTTTAATATAATTCATAATTTCGGCTGCATCGTCTTCTAGAATATCGTATTTTTCGGTGCGGTCAAACAGATCGGCCAAATGAACTGGCAATGGCGGATGAATACCTGTCGCAGCTTTTACAGCATCTGGGAATTTGGCAGGATGCGCGGTCGAAAGTATAACCATGTTATTTTCGCCAAGATGCTGCTGCGCGACTGTGAGGGCAACACTTGTGTGTGGGTCGATGAGTTTGGCGCTTTGGTTCAGCGCGCTCTTCATGGTTTTAGCAACGCTTGGTTCATCGGCACGGCCAGCAGCAAAGTTTTGGTTTATAACAGCCAAAGTATCGCTTGGGATGTTAAATTGACCGCTTTGTTTTAACGAACCCATCATATGGTTGATTTGATCTGCATCGCGGCCTGACGCCTCAAATAGTAGGCGTTCGAAATTTGAAGATATTTGAATGTCCATACTTGGGCTTGTGGTTGCAATCACTTCGTGCATGTCGTAACTGCCAGTTTCCAACGCGCGTTGTAAAATGTCATTTTCATTAGTGGCAACGACCAATTTACCCATAGGCAGACCCATTTTTTTGGCAACAAATGCTGCAAAAATATCGCCAAAATTGCCTGTTGGCACTGTGAAATCGCATTTCTTATCTGGCCCGCCAAGCGCAAGGCTTGAAGTTGCATAATAAACCACTTGCGCCATAATGCGCGCCCAGTTAATGCTATTGACGCCAGAAAGCGCAACCGTATCGCGAAAACCTTCATTATTGAACATGGCTTTTACTTGATTTTGGCAATCGTCAAAATTACCTTTAACCGCAATATTATAGACATTCGCGCTGCCTGATGTGGTCATCTGTTTACGTTGAACTTGGCTCACACGCTCGTCTGGATGCAGAACAAAAAGATCTATCCGCTCGCAGGTTCTAAACGCCTCGACAGCTGCACCACCAGTATCACCAGACGTGGCACAAACAATGGTTGAGCGTAGGCCGCGTTTTGTTAGAGCTCTGTCCATTAACTGGGCAATAAGCTGCATAGCAACATCTTTAAAGGCGATTGTAGGGCCATGATAAAGTTCTAGCAGCCATTGGCGGGTATCAAGTTGAGTTAGGGGCGTTACGGCTTTGTGGGAAAAGCTAGAATAGGCTGCATTAATCATGCTCTTCAGCTCATCATGCGGGATGGTTGTTCCTGTGAAACGACTTACAATTGCAAAGGCCACATCGGTATACGGTTTTCCAACAAGATCACGCCACTCATCTATATTTAATGTTGGCCAAACTTCTGGAATGTAGAGGCCTCCATCTGGAGCAAGACCCCGCAACATCACATCTTCGAAATCCAATTTTTCGGCATTGTTTGGGTTATTACTTCTTGTCGAGATAAATGAAGTCATGATGTGGTCTCGTTTTCTTGAGGTTTATTTTTATTTAGATATAGCCGCCCTGCATAGACGTGCATATAGAAATAGAGAATGAGCAGGCCAGCCGCTAAGGCAAACCATGTGATTAAATAACTTAAATGGTTGGCAGCGCTTTTAATCTCTAATTTTGTTGGTTTCGGGAAATCTTGTAGGCCAAATTTATTCAAGGAAATATAAAAATCGTCGGCATTTTCAAAATTGAATTTCTGGGTCATGGCTATAATTTCTCGCCAAAACCAAACATTTGTAACCTTGTCATTGTCGGGCATGAAACTACCTGGATTTTCAGTAGCTTTTATATTGCCATAAAGTGTCACTTCATCAGCAGGCAATTGATTGTACATTTGAGGATCGTAATAAGCATTTTCGCTGATAAAGCCACGTTCTAGCATTATCGTGCGTTGAATATTGCCCACCTGATATTGAAACGGATTGAAAACGTAAAAACCATAGAGAACTATGCGGTCGGACTTTTTATATTGACCACGCACTAGAATTTGGCTTTCTTGTACAAATTTACCGGTGAGCTTAACGGATCTATATTTATGGTTTTTTGTGGGTTCATCATCTAAGAGGCTAGCCAGAATAACTGGCTCTAATTTTGAATAAGATTCAATATCGGCATTGAGCTGTAGCTTCCACTCGTAGCGCTGCACTTGCCAGACACCCAATGTAATAAGGGCAGCAAATACCAAAATTGTAAAAAATGTAAGCCAAGGATATGGTTTAAAGGTCATGTTCAAGCTCTAGCACGAACCAAAAAAAAAGGCGACCCTCAGGATCGCCTTTATAAAAATTGTTCACTATCTTATCTTTAGGCTAAGCCTAACAAATTAGTGTGCTGCAGCTGGCATTGTTGCAGGGTCGCCTGCGCCAAGCACATAGATGAAGATGAAAAGGAAAATCCAAACCACGTCAACAAAATGCCAATACCATGCAGCGGCTTCGAAACCAAAATGGTGATCTGGTTTAAAGTGACCACGAATGGTACGGATTAACATTACAAATAGAGTGATGGTACCAATGATAACATGGAAACCATGGAAGCCAGTTGCTAGGTAGAATGTAGATGGATATAGGCCATCAGCAATACCAAAGCTAGCATGGCTATATTCGATTGCTTGTAGAATTGTAAAAATTACGCCTAAAACAACAGCGCCAGTAAGACCTGTAATAACGGTCTTGCGATCATTATGAATAAGAGCGTGATGCGCCCAAGTAACAGCAAAACCAGACAATAGAAGCACTAATGTATTGATAAATGGTAGATCCCATGCATCAAATGTACGTACTGACAATGGAGGCCATTGACCGCCTGTATACTCAATACGTAATTCTTGAACTAATTCATTAGGGAATAATGCAGCGTCGAAATATGCCCAGAACCAAGCCACAAAGAACATAAGCTCTGAGAGAATGAACATAAACACACCATAACGATGATGCAGTTGTACAACTGGCGTATGATCACCTTTATGTTCGGCTTCGTTGGTGATATCTGACCACCAAAAGAATGCCATCGCACAAACAATAAGAAGGCCGATGATAGGAAATAGGCCTGAACCCATATCATGCATGTAGAAAACAAATGTTGCTGCCATCAAGAACACGCCCCAAGCGGTCAAAATTGGCCATGGACTCGGATCCACTAAATGATAGTCATGATTTTTTTCGTCAGACATGTTGCCCGTCTCCTCAATTTGCGCAGTGGCTCTGCGCGTTTTATTTATTCTGCCTTAATCCTCGGAAGGATAAAATGTATAAGACAATGTTATGATATTCACATGTTCCAAATCTGGATCGCTTGCATAATCAGGATCAATAAAAAACTCGACAGGCATATCAACCGATTGGTTGGCATTGAGCATTTGTTCGGTAAAACAAAAGCACTCAATTTTGTTAAAATATGCACCTGCGGAAGCAGGAGATACATTAAATATGGCACTGCCTTTAACATCTTTATTCGCAAAGTTTTTAGCATTGTAAAAAATTAAATTACTCTCGCCAATTTTAACCTCAACCTCACGTTGAACCGGTTTAAATTCCCAAGGTAGATCATCAGCTACATTAGCATCGAATTGCACTCTAACAGTTCTTGCTAAAATGACATCAGACCCCGTCTCTGCTCTTTGCGTTGTACCACCAAAACCCGTCACTTGGCAAAATGCCTCGTATAACGGAACTGCTGCATAGGCCATACCGACCATAAGCGCAACAAACAGCACTAATATTATGCCCGTTCTCGCGGTTTTCTTATCCTGATTTACTTGCCTCTCTTCAATATGAACCATTGTTTCTTCTTAATCTAAAATGTTCTATCTGCTACGTTTGCACCCAAGCGAATGATTGTTGATGCAAAAAATATGACAGCCAAAGCGCCTAGTACCAATGCAATTGCCAAGTTACGACGTCTCATAACTTTCTTTTGCGCTTCGGTTTGTACCACGGCATCTAATTCGTACTTATCATTTTCTATAGCCATTATAACCCCATTAGGTTTAATTTAAACAAAAGGCCGAAACTATGTTCTGCTAACAATAATGTAAACAACAGCATTAAATACAATAATGAAAATGCAAACATGTTTTTAGCCGCTTTGATTGCCGCAGCACCCTTATCATTACTATGTACCAGATGGGCAAAATATATAAAACCAAGACCCAAAACCAATGCTGTGCCGCCATATATCATTCCCGCAAAACCGAGCAATGTTGGCAATACACCGCATAAGGCTACGATATAGGTATAGATTAGGATTTGCTTACGCGTTTCGGCTTCGCCTTTAACGCTTGGTAGCATTGGAATGTTAGCCGCTTCATAATCACGTTTAATATATAGGTTTAGCGCCCAAAAATGTGGTGGTGTCCACATGAATATGATGAGGAATAGAATTACACTTTCGAGTGTAATGTTACCTGTAACACATGCATAACCAACCATTGGAGGAAATGCGCCAGACGCACCGCCAATAACGATGTTAAGTGGTGTACGTGGTTTTAGCCACATGGTATAAATAACCACATAGTAAAAAATGGTAAAGGCTAGGAATGCTGATGCAAACCAATTAACCAACATACCCAACATGGTCACCGAACCGATAGATAATATAAGCCCAAATGTAAGCGCTTGTGTAGGCTCAATACGACCAGATGGAATTGGACGATTTTGCGTGCGCTTCATAAGGCCATCTAATTTATGTTCATACCACATATTAAGACAACCAGCAGCGCCAGCGCCTACAGCGATACATAAAATAGATATAACAGCAGTGAATGGATGGATATACCCAGGCGCTACCACCAACCCAACAAGGGCGGTGAACACCACCAGACGCATGACGCCTGGCTTTAAGAGTTCCCAAAAATCTTGCACATCAGCCAAGTTCTCATTGGCATAATCGGCAGGTTTGTTGGTATTTATATCCATATCACTCATAGCTGTTTCGATCACTTAATCTTAGGTAAAGTACTGAACTGATGGAATGGAGGTGGAGATGATAGTGTCCATTCCAATGTATCTGCATATTCGCCCCATGGGTTATCACCTGCAGGAACTTTGTCCTTAAAGGCTTTCCATACACCAAAGATAAAGATGATTGCAGCGCCATAAGAAATATATGCACCATATGATGAAACCAAGTTCCAACCAGCATATACATCTGGATAATCAACATAACGGCGCGGCATGCCCGCAAGACCTAGGAAATGTTGAGGGAAGAATAGCAAGTTAACACCAATCATAGTCACGATGAAATGAACACGACCGATTGTTTCACTGTACATATAGCCTGACATTTTAGGGAACCAATAGTACCAACCACTGAAGATACCGAACACAGCACCAAGTGAAAGCACGTAATGGAAATGAGCTACCACATAATAAGTATCATGCATGATACGATCGGCAGCGGCATTGGCAAGTACAACACCTGTTACACCACCAACGGTGAATACAAAGATGAAACCAACAGCCCAAAGCATTGGCACTTTAAATTCTACAGAACCGCCCCACATTGTGGCAATCCAAGAAAAGATTTTAACGCCAGTTGGTACCGCAATTACCATTGTTGCAAAAACAAAGTAAGCTTGTGTATCTACGTCCATACCCACTGTGTACATATGATGCGCCCAAACCACGAAGCCAACAAAACCAATAGCTGACATAGCATAAGCCATAGCCATATAACCAAATACAGGCTTTTTGGAGAAAGTTGAAACAACTTGAGAGATGATACCAAAAGCTGGCAAAATCATAATATAAACTTCAGGATGACCAAAGAACCAGAATAGATGTTGGAACAAGATCGGATCACCGCCACCGGAGGGATCGAAGAATGTCGTCCCGAAATTACGATCGGTAATCAACATTGTAATGGCACCCGCAAGTACAGGCATTGAAAGTAGCAGCAAGAATGCAGTTACAAGCATTGACCACACAAATAATGGCATCTTATGGATAGTCATGCCAGGAGCACGCATATTAAAGATTGTTGTGATGATGTTAATGGCACCCAAAATAGAACCAGCACCCGCTAAATGCAACGCAAAGATCGCAAAATCCATCGCAGGGCCAGGTTGGCCAGATGTAGAAAGTGGTGGATAGATAGTCCAACCGCCACCAGTACCTGTGAAGCCAGATGGGCCGTCAACAAACATTGAAATGATTAGCAAACATAGTGCAGGTGGAACAAACCAGAATGAAATATTATTCATACGTGGGAAAGCCATATCTGGCGCGCCAATCATTAGCGGCACAAACCAGTTACCAAAACCACCAATAACCGCCGGCATCACCATGAAAAACACCATGATTAGACCATGAGCTGTGGTGAACACGTTGAACAAATGCTTACCTGCATTTACAGGATCATCTGCACCAGCAATATATTCTGCAATCCATGGAAAGAACTGCATGCCAGGTTCAGCTAGTTCGATACGCATGCCCATAGACACCGCACCACCAATGAAGCCCGCAATAATCGCAAATATTAAATATAATGTACCAATGTCTTTGTGATTGGTAGACAATAACCAACGACGCCAACCCGTTGGGGTGTGGTGTCCGTGGTCGTCATGTGCTGTATCAGTTGCCATAATATTATAAACCCTTATTTATTCTGCTGCGCTTAACGAAGCAACTTCAATTTGTAGTGGAATGGAGGCAAATTTAACTTTTGCATCCTCGAGCCATTTGGCAAATTCGCCTTCGCTTACAACACGTACTGCAATGGGCATAAACGCATGGTCTTTGCCGCAAAGTTCAGAACATTGGCCATAATAAATGCCTTCGCGATTGGCTTTAAACCAAGCTTCGTTCAAACGACCTGGCACAGTATCAATTTTCACACCGAATGATGGGATTGTCCAAGCGTGAATAACATCAGCACCTGTCACTACCAAGCGAACCGTTTTGTTAACAGGAACAACAACCTCATTATCCACAGCAAGTAGACGGGGTTGGCCTTCTTTTAGCTCATCTTCAGGAACCATTACCGAATCAAATGCGATGTCGCCATGATCTGGATATTCGTAAGACCAATACCATTGATTACCAACCACTTTAATGGTGAAATCTGGCTCTGGAATAACACGTTGCTTATATAGCAAATCAAATGAAGGGATGGCGATGATAACCAAAACCATAATCGGCGCGACTGTCCAGATGATCTCTATAAGAGTATTGTGAGTGAATTTTGCGGGTGTAGGGTTGCTTTTTGCATTGTATTTAAAAATCACAACCAGCAATAATCCTGCAACAAAGACAACGACTAAGCCGATAATCCACAATAGCAGATTATGAAAGTCAATCATATTTGACATTAAATCAGTTGCGGGGGCTTGTGTGTCCATTTGCCAATCGCTAGCTATGCCATAGTCATTCTCGCCAGCAAAAGCTGTAGAGGCAGAGAGCAGACCAGTCATAGCAAAAAATACGGCAGAAAGTTTTTGCCATACCAAACTCTTGAAATTCTTAGAATGATTCATCATATTTAGTGTCAAAACCCTGAACCGAGTTTCCCTTAATTTTATTATAAAGCGTCGCAAATTATGGTTTTCACTGCTAAGTGCAGGGATAATATCACTTTTACGCACGCAAACTAGCTATAGTTTGACTTATGTCAATAACTCAATTGTTCACATAATTCAACAAATTAAAACCATTACAAACTGTAGAAAAACCATTTTGCTGAATAACTCTTGAATATACCCTTAATTTATAGGCAAAATGCACGATTTCACAAGGGATATGTTGGTGTTGTTGATATATATCAAATCTTTTGAATCATTTAGCCTGACGGTCAATTACATGAATAAAACTAATGTACAACAATCGCCACATTATTAAGTTAGACAATTATTTGTAATAAACATCTATTCATCGTCTAGATTTGAGCTATATTTGGGTGAGTCGCGGGTAATTTTGAGGTAATATTAATGATGAGAATCAGCGTAAATAAAATTTTGCAAATGTTGGGGCTAAGCTTATTTATTTGTGCTTTTGTTGTTTCGCAAACCCAAGCTGCGCAGCCAAACAAAAAATTTGGCAACTGGCTTTTACATTGTTCTGAGATTGCCGCACCTGAAACCATACCTTCAAATGGCGCAAATGCACCAACCAAAGATGCCTGTGCTTTGTTTCAAAGTGTTGCGGCTGAAAACCGCCCTCGCTTTGGCCTAACCGTATTGATCTCTAAAGATGACGGCACAACCACCATATCAACCAATTCTAGCGAAAAGCCTGCTGGCCTGATTAAAATTTTGGTTCCGCTTGGCGTTTTGATTCCAACAGGTGTTGGGATGAATATTGATGGTGAAAATTTGGGCCTTACAGGGTTTTTACGCTGTTTGCCTAACGGCTGCACCGCAGTTGCAACATTATCTCAACCATTACTCACCACACTAAAACAAGCAAAAACAGCTTCTTTTACGGTGTTTTTAACACCAGAAGATGGTCTCTCAATCCCGATTAAGTTAGACGGATTGGCAGAGGGATTTGATGCCCTCAAATAGTAAAACTAAAACCAAAGTGACCGCTCGGTTTGTAACTGGCTCTATTATGGGGCACGTTATTACCATGGTGAGCACCGCATCCATCGGTCTTGTTTCAATTTTTGCTGTGGATTTAATTGATCTATATTATTTATCACTATTAGAAGACCAGGCAATAATCGCATCACTTGGGCTGGCCGCAAGCATTATGTTTTTTAACATGAGCTTTGCTATAGGCTTATCAATTGCTATGTCGGCCACGGTTGCCAAAGCCATAGGGGAGAAAAATGACAAGAAAGCCCGCGGTTTAGCGCTTAATAATTTTGCTGTTTCTGTGACTTTCACCGTCATCACGGCCATCATCACTTGGACATTTAGAGACGATTTTTTAAAAATGGTCGGTGCAGAAGGGGCAAGTTTAGACTATGCCTCGCGTTATCTAGCGATTATTTTACCAAGCCTGCCGATATTGTCATTAGGCATGTCGGGTAGTGGGTTGGTGCGCGCTATGGGCGCTCCCAAAATGGCCATGTTTGCCATGCTTTCTGGCTCGGTTGTGAATATAATATTAGACCCATTATTCATTTTTACATTTGATATGGGCATTGAAGGCGCAGCATGGGCGTCTTTTGCAGCACGCATATCTATTGGTTGTTCAGCATTATATTTAATATATGCAAAACATGATTTTTCGGCAAAATTCTCGATGCCTGTCTTTAAAGCACAATTGCCAATTATACTGGCCATCGCCCTGCCCGCAATGGCAACCCAATTAGCATCGCCCATTGGCAACGCTTATATGACATGGGAAATGGCTAAATTTGGCGAAGGTTATATGGCAGGCTGGTCGCTCTCTGGTCGTCTAACACCGTTGGTATTTGGTGTATTGTTTGCGTTATCTGGTGCCGTTGGGCCTATATACGGGCAAAATTTTGGCGCTCGGATTTTTAGCCGCGTGCGACGCACACTATGTGACAGTATGATTTTTGTGGTCATTTATAGCATCATTGCCTCAGTTTTGTTTTACCTCAATATAGACTCTTTAATTTCAATTTTTGGTGCGACGGGCGAAGCCGAGAAATTCCTACGGTTTACCGCTATATGGATTGGCCCTGCTTTTGGGTTTTATAGTATATTATTTGTAGCCAACGCTGCCTTTAACAATTTAGGATATCCGTTGGTTTCCACTGCGTTTAACTTTGGCAAAGCGACCATTGGCACCATTCCGTTCGTAATGTATTTTTCGTATAATATGGGTGCAGAGGGCATATTTTTTGGCAATGGCGTGGGCAGTGTTATTTTTGGCATCTCGGCACTGGCGACCAGTATATATATCATTAATAAATTAGCCAATATGAATGATGGCAAGGGCCCTGAAACAGGGTTTAGGCAACGCAGCAAAAAATGACCCAGAGATGATCTGAGCCATTTTTAATTTTTCATGCTGTTAAAGCCAAATATTCCCAATTGGTAATTTTGGCAAAAGGCTGTCATTACTGCGTGCATTTGGTTTTGCAGCGCTATCAATAAGGCCAATATCTCTTTTAAGATGATCAGATAAATGCACATCGGAATGTCCATGATCTGCTTTACTCATCCAAAAGAATTTTCGTAAAAACTTTACAAATACTATTTTCGACATTTTCTCGTTCTCTTTTTTATTTGAATAATATGTCGGCACAAAATGAGGCCGTTGAGATTGGTTATTTGTGGTTGCTATTTGCATAGACACTCCTTTCTTGACGTATGAACGCCAGTGATGATGCGCTGATTTTCGAATAAATCGGAATTTAGGCGCAAATTTTTTGTAGTTGAAAAATTATTTCTTCAAGGAAATTGTCTGCTACAGGTGCTGAATGGTCTAATTTCTAGACGGATTCATGCTGCCGTTGCGAGACGATATGACAGTAAGGGTGTACCGATCCGCCAAAGCACAAATCCAGAGGATTTAAAGTTAAATATAGTCATAGTAATCCTCCACAATTGTTAATGTATAGCCGCCAAAAATTGACTGCATGCTTGGTTAATACAATATTCTGATTTTTTTTCAAGTCAAAACTATTTATAGTTAGTTCAACAAAATTGATAGGTTGGGTTATCCACTCAAATAAAATAAATATGTTGTCCGTAGATTGACTGTTTAACAAATTGAATGCAAGTTACCATCATAACAATATTATTGATGCTTTATATAGGGGTTGGATCATGGCGCAAATTTTGGATATGGATAATCTTCGTACATTTTTGGCGATTGCCGAATCAGGCAGTTTTACCGCTGCATCACGCGAAGTGTTTAAAACACAAAGTGCTGTATCCATGCAAATGAAGCGCCTTGAAGAAACTATTGGGAAAAAACTTTTCTACAAAGAAGGCCGTATTAACCGTCTCACTAGAGATGGCGACATTTTGCTTAATTTTGCCCGTCGCATCATTCGGCTTAACAACGAAGCCTTGCTAACCATCACACAGCCCGAAATATCTGGCCTTGTGCGCCTTGGTATTGGCGATGATTACGCTGAACGTTATTTGCCAGAAATTTTAGCGCGATTTTCATATTCAAACCCGAATGTCGAAGTTTCGATTATTTGTGATGGCAGTGATTATGTTGCCAAACAATTGCAAAAAGGTGATCTGGACTTGGCAATTGGCACAGGTAGTGCGTTTACCGAGCAAGGTGAATTGCTCAAACGCGAGCGCCTCGTTTGGGCAACAAGCGCCACACATAGTGCGCAATTACAAGATGTTTTGCCATTGGCTGTATGTGCTGATGATTGCTGTTGGAGCAACCAAGCCACACGTACTTTGAAACAAATGGGCAGACCATATCGGATTGCATATCAAGCGCGTAACCATGCAGTTATCGCCTCGACAGTTATTGCAGGTTTGGCTGTAACCGCCATTGCCGAAAGCGGTTTACGCCCCGGCATGCGTACGTTAGGCCCTGATGAAGGCTTTGCTGAGTTAGGCACAAGTGATATTTTACTGCTTAAGCCACTAACACCGCTTTCATCTGCTGCCGAAATATTGTCGCAACATATTTGCGACAGCTTGGCAACCTTAGGCACCAATGGGTTGCGTAATTTTGCAGAAGCTGCCGAGTGATAGTTGAGACTAATCAGTAAGAATATTCTTTGAAGATTTGGTTGATGTCGCCATTCCATTCACCATGAAATTTGTCGAGCATTATCTCGGCATTTGTACGGCCTGACTGGGCAATCTCTGCGATATTGTCGATAAAATGCGCTTCATTATCGCCGTTGCCATCTTGCATGTTACGTGCAGTTAGACCTTGGCGGGAAATGTCGACCATTTGTTTGGCAATGTCTTGAACTGTGCCATTTCTAAATGGTGTTTTAAGCGCAGTTTTCGGCACAGCATTACGCAAGGCTAGCATTTCATCTGTGCTCCAGTCTTTGATAAGCTGATAGGCTTGGTCTAACGCGCTGTCATCATATAGCAAGCCAACCCATAAAGCAGGCAATGCACATAGGTTTTGCCATGAGCCTGCATCTGCACCGCGCATTTCTAAGAATTGTTTCATACGCACTTCGGGGAATAAGGTTGTTAAATGATCTTCCCAATCACTCATTGTTGGTTTTTCGCCTGGCAGGCATTTTAGTTCGCCAGCCAAGAAATCACGGAAGCTTTCGCCTGTGGCGTTGATATATTGGCCATCGCGATACACAAAATACATGGGAACATCTAGTGCATGGTCGACATAGCTTTCAAAGCTCGCGCCTTCGTCAAACATAAATGCTAACATGCCTGTGCGGCTGTTATCGGTGTCTTTCCAAACTTCGCTTCTATAACTTAAAAAGCCATTTGGCTTGCCATCTTTAAATGGTGAATTTGCAAATAATGCTGTGGCAATGGGTTGTAACGCCAAACTAACCCGCATTTTTTTAAGCATATCGGCTTCCGATGAAAAATCTAAATTCACCTGCACTGTTGAGCTGCGGAACATCATCTCGCGGCCAAGGCTACCCACAGTTTGCATGTATTCACGCATTATTTTATAGCGGCCTTTTGGCATAATTGGCACGTCTTCTAATTTCCAACTTGGGGCAAACCCAAGGCCAATAAAGCCACGGCAATGTTCATCGCCCACGGCACGCACCTGGCGCAAATGGCTATGTACTTCGCGGCAAGTTTCGTGAATTGTACTTAAAGGTGCGCCCGAAAGTTCGAACTGTCCACCTGGTTCTAAAGTAATTGAGCCTAAAACATCGGTGCTAGCTTCGGTTCGAGGGGCTTTAAGGCCGATTAACTTATTGTCTTCAATCATTGGCGTCCAACCAAAGCCATCTCGTAGGCTTTCCATCAACTGTTTGATGCCGCAATCGCCATCATAAGCCAAAGGGGTGAATTGGTCTAAACAATAGCCGAATTTTTCGTGCTCGGTGCCAATGCGCCATTGCTCTTTGGGCTTACAGCCGCGGCTTAACGCATTTATGAGGTCCTGCTTATTTTCAATTAACCGAGATTTATTTGCCATTTTTCAGGACCTTCTACTTGTTGCAATCACTCATTATATAGGTGTTGAACTGCAAATGTTAAGTCAAATTTTCGTGTGAATGGCAAATAATTTTGATTGATTTTCTACACTTAAATTGTGTTAATACTACCAGTCACCAATTGTCGCCTGTACCAAGGTAAGCGCGGCAACCGCAGCTGTATCGGCGCGCATAATGCGCGGGCCAAGTGAAATGGCATGCACGCAATCCAAAGCTAGCAATGCGTTGCGTTCGGCGGCCGAAAAGCCCCCTTCGGGCCCAATGAGAACACAAATTTGCTTGCCTTTTAACCTAGCAATCAAACTGATGGGTGATACTGTTTCGGCGCGTTCATCGCAAAATATAATTTGATGGGTTTGAGAATATTGCTCAATGAAGGCATCGAATTTTTGAGGCTTTAATATGGATGGAATGCTTAACATTGTGCATTGTTCTGCCGCTTCAATGGCATTAGCTTCTAGCTTTTCAAGCTTAATTTTATGGTTATCGGTATAGGCGGTTAATACGGGTAGCAATTGGCTTGCACCCAATTCGGTGGCCTTCTGCACCATATAATCTAGGCGGCCTTTTTTGAGCGGTGCGAAGGCATATAGTAATTCTGATTGTTGCGGTTGTTGTGCAGTTTGCTCTATTGGGTTTAAGACCAATCTCTTTTTGGTCTCATAAATAAGCGACGCTAGCCATTCACCGTCTTGACCGTTGAAAATCATCATCTTATCGCCATCGACCAACCGCATGACATTACGGATATAATGCCATTGTTCTTGATCTAATGGAATTTGCTGATTTTCTACAATCGCCTGCGTTACATATAGGCGTGGTAATTTGTGGTTTTCTTGGGTCATGGCTCTTTTATGGCGCATCACAAAAAAAAAGGAAAGCCTAAGCTTTCCCTTTTTCTAAAATTTTATAACTATTTATGCTGCTGCTGATTCGCTTGCATCGCAATCAGCTAGGATTGCATCTGTACCTGTGTTCAAATCGCTAACTTTAGTTGCAATATTTTGCAATGATGAGGCCATGTTATGAATAGCATCTTGCACACTGTCGATTACGTTGCCTATTGTGTCTGTGCTTTCTTGCACAGTTGTGGCTGTTTTCACAGTTGATGAACCATGTGCGATCAATATTTTGGTTTGATCTGATAGTTCAGTCAGTGTTTTTTCAATTTCGCCTGTCGCTGTTGATGTTTGGTTGGCAAGTGCTTTCACTTCGCCCGCAACAACCGCAAAGCCTTTACCAGCTTCGCCAGCACGTGCAGCTTCGATGGTGGCATTTAGCGCCAAAAGGTTTGTTTGTTTGGCAATATCATCAATTGTAGAAGCCACTTTACCAACATTATCTAGGCTTTTTTGCAGGCCATTTAATTGTTGTTCAATTTGGGTTACAGCTTCCACCAAATTTGTAATTTCGCTTACAGCGCTCATCAATCCATCGCGAGAATTATTTGTGTCACTCAGTGCATTTTCACCAATTTGCTGAACTTCTTGAGTTGACGCGGCAATTTCATTCGCGGCGGTTTTAACATTATCGGCATGGGCGATGATGGAATTAATACTGCTCATTTTTTGATCTTTCATATAAAAGTAGACCATAGGAGGTATATGGTTTGATACTTATTGCTAAATTGCAGGATTATGGTTACCAAAAGGTAAATATTTGAACTATTGTCAATTTTGCAAGGTCTTTTGTTGTAAAAAAAACGCGCGTGTCTATAACTTTAATGAAGTTGTTAGTGTAAAATCGAATCGTTAGACTATAAGGTGGTGAAAACCGCATGCCGCAAAACAAACCAGTGATCAACAGTAAAGTAGCCGACGCACACCAAGAAAATTGGAGTGACAAATGGTTACCTCTTAAATTCAGACCCTATGCCAGATTGATGCGTTTAGACAGACCTGTTGGCGTATGGTTGCTATTGTGGCCGTGCTTTTGGGGGCAAATAGTAGCATTGAGCGAAGTTAAAATAGCTCAAACCAGTTACAGCTTTTCGACATTCTCGCAGATTAAATATGTTATTTTATGCGCTGTTGGCGCCATTATTATGCGCGGTGCGGGGTGTGTTTATAATGATTTAGTTGATTATAAATATGACATGCAGGTTGAACGCACCAAAAGCCGCCCCCTGCCCGCGGGTGACATTACCAAAGCCCAAGCAAAAAAATTCTTGGTTGGGTTATTATTTGCAGGCCTATTGGTGCTTGTTCAGTTTAACTGGTTCACTATATTTGTGGGTGCAACATCGCTTATATTAGTTGCTATCTACCCTTGGATGAAACGCTTTACCCATTGGCCGCAAGCTTTTTTAGGGCTTACTTTTAACTGGGGTGCGTTGGTTGGCTTTACCGCTGTTACAGGTTATTTATCACCCGCAGTTTTTATATTATATCTGGGTGGATTTTTTTGGACGATCGGCTATGACACTATATATGCGCATCAAGACAAAGATGATGACATGATGGTCGGGCTTAAATCTACCGCCATATTATTTGGCAAAAAAACCAAGCTATGGCTTGCTGTTTTATATAGTTTAACCGTTACTTGCTTTATTATTAGCGGGCTTTATGCGGGATTAAACTTTGTTTTCATTATATTAATGCTACCTGTCGCTTTGCAACTTGCATGGCAAATTGTTAAATTAGACTTTGACGATACGGCTGTTTGTTTGCGGATTTTCAAATCTAACATTGCATTTGGTGGCATTGTAACCCTACTATTCTTCATATCTTACCTCACGTTGGGCATTGTTTAATATGGCTTCAAACAATTTGGAATTAGGCGAAGAAAAGCTTGAAGAATTGCAACAGATTGTTTGTGAAGCAGGGCGTATTGGCCTTAGCTATTTTGGTAAAAATATTAAAAACTGGCAAAAATCAGACGATACACCGATTACCGAAGCCGATTTGGCGGTGAATGATTTTTTGGATGAGCGGCTTAAAAAGCTAATGCCCGAATTCGGTTGGTTATCCGAAGAAACAGTTGATAATCTGGAGCGCCAAGAAAAAGAATATATTTGGATTGTAGACCCTATTGACGGCACCAAGGCATTTATTAAGGGCATGGCCGAATGGGTGGTTTCTGTTGCTATTGTGAAAGATAATCGCCCTGTTTTGGGTTTGGTTTACGACCCGATTGCTGAAATTTTATACTATGCACAAACAGGGCAAGGCGCCTATATTATAAACGCGAAAAACCAGCAGGTAAAAATTGCGCCAACTGACAAACAAAATGTCCATGATGCTCAAATACTGGCTTATAAATTTCATTTTGACCGCATGACCACGAGGTCAGAATATATTTGGCCAGATATGCAGTATCAAATTGTAAACAGCATGGCGATGCGTGTGGCGCTGGTGGCGTGTGGCGAATTCGACGCCATGGTGAGTTTTACCAATAAGGGCGAATGGGATATTGCGGCTGTAGATGTAATTATTCATGAAGCGGGTGGTTATATTACCGATGGGTTCGGGCAATTACTGACATATAACAAAACCAAACCGAGCTTACCGCATATGGTGGCAGCAGGGGCTAAATTGCACGAAAAAATAATTGAGCATACTGCTTATTTTGATTTTCCTGATGACAATATATTTAAGCGATAGCTCTTAACTTGCCTTTTGCTAACAAATTGGTTAATTTAATAAAAACTCATTGAGGAGACAAAAATGGCAGGCACACAAAAATTACATATGGTTGTTGGTGGGGAACTTGAAGACCTAGCAAATATTACATTTCGTAATTTAGATGACCTTGATATTGTTGGCATCTACCCCAATTATGAAGAAGCTGTTGCGGCTTGGAAATCTAAAGCCCAAAGCACAGTAGACAACGCCCATATGCGTTATTTTGTTTTTAACCTTCACAAGCTTATCGATCTTGATATCGACGTTGAAGAACAAGACAGAATCTAATATAGAGTTCAGTTTTATTTTGCTTAATCTGTGCGTTGCTTTAACGCATGGATATAATTCAGGCTTCCTGAATTTTCAAAAACATTCACACCATAAAAAACGCGCCATAAAATTAATTATGGCGCGTTTTTCTTAGATCTATTTAAAGTTCTGCAATGTATTTTCTGGTGAGGTTTTTGCTTTGCTCAACAGCAGGTTGGTCAAATGCGTTCACTTCTAGCAAAGCAGCAGCAGCAATGGTTTCGCACATAAAGTGCATAAGCAATGCGCCCATTGTAGCGGCGTCTAAAGTTTTTAAAGTCATATAACGCACAGGAATGCCATTATCAGCCAATGTAGCCGCTGTGGCTTTTTGTTGTGCAGTTACGATGTCGCCAATGGTGCGTCCTTCAATATAATCGAACTGATCGCCCATAAATACATCTGGTTTTAGCAAATTGCCTTGGCCAGATTGATCTTTAGTGATGAAGGTTACAAATTTATTTTTAGGACCGTCTAAGAATAATTGTTGTTGGCTATGTTGGTCAACAGGGCCAATAGACGCGATTGGCGTGATGCCTTTGCCGTCTTTACCAAGGCTTTCAGCCCATAATTGCACATACCAAGATGTGAATAATTTTAGCTGATCCATATATGCCCAAAGGATGTTTTCACAATGGCCTTTTTCATCAAAATACACGCTATAAGCAGCGCCTTCGACAGCATATTTAGGGTTATCAATAACCGATTTAGCACCCAGTTTAATTTGTGCAAGGTCAATATCAAATAATGCGGCGACAAATAGACCAACATTAGACAATACAGAAAAACGACCACCGATGCCTTCATGATGATCGAGAATAGGCATGCCATATTTTTCAGCCAATTGGCGAACTGGGTTTAATTTTTCTTTATGTGGTTCAGTGATGATAACCGCACTATCGGCAAGATATTCGGTGCCATTATGAGTGATTGACCAATCCAAATAAACACTGGCAAGTGCCACAGTTTCAAGCGTTGTGCCAGATTTTGAAATGATAACCACACGAGTGGTTTTTGGGTTAAGGCCATTCAGTAGGTTTGACAGGCTTAGCGCATCCAAATTATCTAGAAAATGAATGTTAAATGGTTTGTTGGCATCGCTACCCACACAGCCATAACCAGCCAATTGCACCAAGGCTTGTGCGCCTAAGCTAGAGCCGCCACAACCAATATGTACAATATCAGTCAGGCCAGTTTTAAATTTTTGAGCCAATTTATTGAGATCGTCAACATCGGCCATATCTGACGCCACATCAAAAAATGGCATTTCATTAAATTTGGCATCCAATGCTCTTTGGGCTTTATCAATTAATATAGTCATACGATCGTTATTAATTGCAAGCTGATCTTGGTTTAGGATATGAGCTTCGTATAGATTCATAAATTTTTCCGCTTAAGGTTTTACATCTGGGCTTACGACAACTTGTGCCATATTTTTTACATCGAGTAAACGAGTTGCCATTTTAGCAACATCGGCTTCACTCACTTTATTCACATATTCATTACGCTGATTGATAAAATCAATGCCGAAATTAAAATATTGCATCGATAATAGTTGATGAGCAATTTTTGAGCCAGTATCAAATCGTAGCGGGTATGCCCCTGTAAGATAGGTTTTGGCATTTTCTAGCTCTTCATCAGTCACGCCAGAATCGTGCATTTTAGCAATTTCATCGCGTAGAATTCTAATGGTTTCAGACATTTTTTCAGCCGAGGTCGCCGCACTGCCTGTGATAAGAGAGCCGTGCTTGAGCGGCATCAATGACGTATGGATGCCATAAGTTAGGCCACGTTTTTCGCGAATTTCTTCCATCAGGCGCGATGAGAAACCGCCACCACCCAAAATATGGTTTAACACCAATAAAGTCATGAAATCGGGGTCATTTTGAGGTATGGATGGCAGCGCGAAATTAACCACAGCTTGCGGCACATCCATATAATGGTTTTCTGTTTTACCAATACCTGCAAAGTCTGCTTCAGGAATGATATTCTCATTGCTAACCGTACATTTACGGCCTGCAAAAATGCGGGTTACCAATTGTTCGGCTTCGGTTTCATTTACATCGCCAACAATAACCAAATAAGGATGACTACTGCAAAAATTTTGCCCTGATGCCTTTTGCAAATCGGTTTGGGTGATGGTATTTAAACATGCCTCACTACCCTTAACCAAATTGCCGTATACATGGTCGCCAAAACTAAGTTTCATTAGCTTCTTGGCGGCAATCTCAGATGGGTTTGAGCTTGCACTGCGAATGGAGGCCACAATTTGGGCTTTCACGCGATCTACAGCTTCTTCGGCAAAAGTTGGTGCAAACATTGCCATGTTTAATAGATCTGCCGCACGCTCTTTATGCTTTTTCAGCATTTTTATGGAGCCATTGATAATGTCTCTGGTCGCCGAAAAATGTAAATGTGTGGCGGTCTCGTCCAACGCTTTATGAAACGCTTGGTCGTCTAAATCGCCAGCGCCTTCATCTAACAAAGCCGCCATTAAATATGCAAGGCCGTGCTGATCGCCATCTAACGACGCGCCACCAATGAACGCAAATTCAATATTAACAATCGGCAAGCGGTGATCTTCGACCAACCAAACATCTAAATCAGAAGCATTTTCTTGGCTCAGGCTTAATTTTTTAATTTCCATTATTCACCATCCGCTTCATCTAAGCTACCGACCAGATGCTTTTCTGCGCCCAATAACTGTCCTGTTACAGAGGATTTTTCGTCTATATATTTATCGAGAGCTTCCAAAATTTCATCTTTTTTGAGCTGTTCGATGCGGTCTGGCCAATCCAATATATCTTCTAAACTCATATTACAGCTTAAGCCTGCGCCAATCATACGTGCCATAGATGTTTGGTTATCGCGGGCATAAAGGCTTTCAGCAACTAAAAGGTTTTTCGCGCGGTCAAAAGCACGGTCTGTTGGGCCGTTTTTAATAAATTCTTGCACCGATGCATCTACCAGTTCATCCATATGCATAAGGCCGTATGGCTCACGTGGTATGGCGTAAAGGCCAAGAGGCGCATAATCCATCGCCACGCTGTTATACCAACCGCCTGCGGCAACCGCGGCTTGTTTTTCGACCACTAGATCTACGTATAAATGAGAAGTTGCTCCACCTGCCAGCAACATAACGGCAAGCTGTAATGCTTCGGATTGGTTGGCTTTCTCGGCATTTGCTACGCGTGCAGATGGCACTAAATATTGTTTAATCCATTGTGGTTGTTCAACGCGTTCATCAAACATATCCACTTGGCGAGCACACATATGTGGTGGCTCAATAACCCGTTTGCGCGGTGTGATATTTTGGCGTTCGATGCTACCATAATGTTGTTGCGCTAATTTTTGCACTTGTTCTGGCGTTACATCACCTGCCACAACCAATGTGGCGTTATCTGGTGCATAATGCTTTTTATAAAAAGCCAAAGCATCATGGCGGTCAAGCTCAGCTATTTCGTGATCCCACCCAATGATAGGCACACCATAAGGATGCGCCAAAAACAATGCGGCGCTCATTTGCTCAAAATGAATGGCATCTGGTTTATTGTCAGTACGTTGTTTACGTTCTTCACGTACCACATCGCGTTCTGGCAGCAACACTTCATCTGAAAGCACTAGCCCCGTCATACGATCGGCTTCTAGTTCCATAGCCAAACCTAGTCTATCGGCAGCTAAGCGTTCATAATAGCAAGTGTAATCTTGGCCCGTAAAAGCATTATCTTGACCGCCATTTTTAGCGATAATTTTGCTATGCTCACCAGGCGCAATTTTGGAAGTGCCTTTAAACATTAAATGTTCTAGAAAATGAGCAATGCCCGATTTTCCAGCGACTTCATCAGCAGCACCAACTTTGTACCAAACCATATGTGTGATAACGGGAGCGCGATGATCTTCGATCACCACGACATCTAACCCATTTTCAAGAGAAAAACAGCTAATGCCGTTTTTCATTTTTTCAATTTTCATATAATAACTTTTCGACCCGCATCAAGTTTTAAAAGCCTATTGAACTGTAATGAAATAATCACCACAAGTGAATTTCTTGCCTTCAATCTTACATTTTTGCGGGTTTGTTCTGGCAATATGTTGCGCGGTGGCCAACGGATTAGATAATTTTCCTGCGCGCATATCACTGCGGAAAGAGAATAAATCTATAAATTTATAGGCAGTAGGCGCTATTTTTGTTGGCTTTGCGGCCACTTCAATTGGTTTCACAGCAACTTTTGGAGTGGTGACCTTTGGCGTTGTTACCTTTGGTACAGTAACCTTTGGTACTTTTACTTTAGGCGCTGTAATTTTTGCAACTTTAATCTTTGGCTTGGTAATTTTTGGTGCCGCAATCTTTGGTGCAACTATTTTAGGTGCTACAATTTTAGGCGCGACAATTCTGGGTGCCGTGATAGAAGGCGTTGTGGCTGAAACATTGGTAAGCGCCGCACCTTGAGGTGTTGGCAAATCACTACCATTGGCGTTTTTAAGCGGTTTATTCACTTCGACATTTTGGGCATCTATGCCTTCATTGCTAATTCCGAGCATTTCGCCGAACCCACCAATAGAACCACAAGACACCAACATAGCGCTTGCAGCAACGGCTAATAAAAATTTAGATGATTTACCAATTGATTTATTCATACTTTAAGACCTCAAATACTATTTATAGTTAATACTATAGATGATTTCTAATTAATTCAATCCTCTTTAGCATCCGATTTGGACAAAAAGAAGACATCTATCAAAAGTAACGCCACACCCACCGTCATAGCAACGTCGGCAATGTTAAAAACATAGCTCCAAACCCAATCGCCAAAGCGCGGTTGGAACACATCTACCACCCCTGGCCTGAACCAGCGGTCATATCCATTGCCTAAAGCCGTACCAACAAAACAAGAGAAATAAATAACGCTCATTTTTTCTTTAGTGCGCAAGGTGGTGATGATGAGAATTAGCCCAACAATGGTGGTGACACTGGCTAAAATTATAGTGCCATAACCAGATTGCTGAAACATGCCATAAGATATGCCCTTGTTCCAAACCAGCACCAAATTCATAATCGGTAGCCATTCTACAACACCTTTATCGGCAATATTATAAATTTCGAGCATATAATATTTATGATATTGGTCGGCAATAAACCAAAAGCCTGCAATGGCGACAAGCCATGCCAAACGCATATTAAAACTAAGCAGTTTATCTTGTGCATTTTGTGGCATGGTGTCTCCTAAAGTCTTGCAAATTTATTGCGCAGCGTCAAAAACTCTAACCGCTGCTGCATCACGAGCTGAAAGATCGGGATATTGCGCATCACTGCCAACATCTGCCAATATTTTCCAACTGCGCGCACATTTTTTACCTTCGGCCATTTTGTGTATCACAGTAACACCGTTCACATCCGGTAAAGTAAAGCCAGTTTCTGTTTGCTGGTTTAGCAATAACACCGCTTGGCTTGTGATGAAAATATCAGCAAAATCGGCATCGCTCATGCCTTCAAACAGGCTGACATAGTCTGCATTGTTAATGTAAATTTCGGGTGCAGATTCTAGGCTTGAGCCGATATTTTTCTCGCGGCGTTCAATTTCTAATGCGCCAGTTACCACTTTACGCACTTCGCGAATTTTACCCCATTTATCGGCCAACTCATCATCTTTCCAATTGGCTTTCATTTCTGGGAATAGGTGTAAATGCACACTGTCT
Organism: Hyphomicrobiales bacterium; assembly: GCA_051531935.1. Taxonomy (GTDB): domain Bacteria; phylum Pseudomonadota; class Alphaproteobacteria; order Rhizobiales; family OSC116; genus OCS116. The sequence goes on along the minus strand of JAOPTR010000007.1, from coordinate 515,620 downwards.
TCTAAGTTAGGGAAACGTGTTTGCCACACTTCTTCCATTGTGAAGGCCAAAATTGGTGCTAACCAAGCTGTAACTGCGTGGTAAATATGGTCCATAACCGTGCGGCTTGCGCGGCGATTAATGCTGTCATGCACATCACAATATAGCGCATCTTTACGAATATCGAAATAAAATGCCGATAAATCAAATGCACAAAAGTTAAGCACCAATTGGCTTACAAGTTTAAAGTCATAGGCTAAATAAGCGGCTCTTACTTGGGCATCAAGTGCAAATAGACGGTCTAGAATATAGCGTTCAAGCTCTGGCATTTGGCCATAATCAAGGCGTTCGGCTTCTTCAAAATTGGTTAAGTTACCAAGTAGAAAGCGCATCGTGTTACGAATTTTACGATAGCTATCCATTGTGGTTTTAATGGCTTCATCACCTAGGCGGGTATTGTCAGTATAATCGGTAGATCCAACCCAAAGGCGTAGAATATCAGCACCTTGGCTGTTGGCCATTTTTACAGGGTCCATGCCGTTGCCTAATGATTTAGACATTTTTTTACCGTCTTTATCATTTACAAAACCATGCGTTAGCACAGCTTTATATGGCGCAGCACCGCGTGTGCCAATGCCGTTCATCAATGATGATTGGAACCAACCACGATGTTGATCTGTTCCTTCTAAATATAAATCAGCAGGCCATAAATGATCTTCTCTGGCTTCTAAAACAAAAGCATGTGTTGAACCAGAATCAAACCAAACGTCTAAAATGTCCATCACCATGTCGTAATCTTCAGCATCATAATTACTGCTTCTTAGGAAATATTCCGCATCTTTGGCGTACCAAATGTCAGCACCATGTTTTTCAAATTCATCGGCAACAAAACTATTTAGCGCGTCATCACGTAATAATTCGCCAGTCTTTTTATGTGTAAAACAACAAAGCGGCACACCCCAAGCACGTTGGCGAGAAATCACCCAATCTGGGCGGCCTTCTACCATAGTGCGGATGCGGTTTTTACTAACTTCTGGATACCATTTCACGTCATTATCAATGGCATTTAACGCTTTGGCGCGTAGGTCGTTTACATCCATCGAAATAAACCATTGTGGTGTATTGCGGAAAATAATAGGAGCTTTTGAACGCCAGCTATGTGGGTAACTATGGCGCACACTGCCTTTAGCAACCAAATTTCCAGTTTCGATTAATTGTTTAATCACCGCGCCATTGGCGGGGCCAAACTTGCCTTTATCGTCAATCACTTGAAGACCTGCAAACAAAGGCACATGGTCGAAATATCTACCATCAGCACCCACAGTTTGTGGTATTTCTAATTTTTCTCGTACACCAATTTCATAATCATCTGCGCCATGGCCTGGGGCTGTATGCACAAAGCCAGTACCCGCTTCATTAGTTACATGGTCACCAGCAAATAATGGCACGTCAAATTCAAAACCGCCCTGCTCGAGGCCAAGGCCACGCAAAGGATGGCTCATAATGGCGCCAGATAATTGCGCTGCTGTTAAATCGGTAATTTTATTCAGCGTGATGCCTTTGGCTTTCATTGCCACATCTTCGGCCAAATCTACAGCCAGAATAAGCTTATCACCCACTTGTGCGAGGCTTTCATCTGTCACATCGGCAACTTCATAAACTGCATATATGATGTTTTCGCTATAGCAAACGGCACGGTTAGCAGGGATAGTCCACGGTGTTGTTGTCCAAATGACAATAGAAGCGCCAGCAATGGCGTGATCGCCCGAAATAACAGGAAATTTAACCCAAATTGTCGGTGATTTATGATCGTGATATTCAATTTCGGCTTCGGCTAGAGATGTTTTTTCGACCACTGACCACATAACAGGTTTGGAACCTTGGTACAGGCCGCCATTCATTACATATTTCATAAACTCGCGGGCAATCTGTGCTTCAGCGGCATATTTCATAGTCAAATATGGGTTATCCCACTCGCCATTAATGCCTAGGCGCTTAAATTCTTCGCGTTGAATATCCACCCAACCTTGAGCAAATGTACGACATTCTTGACGGAACTCAACAAGGTCGACATCATCTTTATCTAAACCCTTGGCGCGGTATTTTTCTTCAATTTTCCATTCGATCGGCAGACCATGGCAATCCCAGCCCGGCACATAAAGTGCGTCTTTGCCCATCATTTGTTGGCTGCGGGTGATGATGTCTTTTAAGATTTTGTTTTGCGCATGCCCAGCATGTAGGTGACCGTTGGCATATGGAGGGCCATCATGCAAAATATATTTTGTGCGGCCTTTGGCATCGCTGCGTAGTCTTTTATATAGGTCTAAATTTTCCCAATGTTCCAAATGTTTTGGCTCGGCTTTTGCGAGCCCTGCACGCATTGGAAAACTTGTTTTTGGTAATGCTAATGTATCTTTAAAATCTCTAGTTTCGCTCATTTTTAGCTCTTTTTGGAAGGCGCGGGGCAAATGCCTCTCTGCGCAATGATATTTTTGATTTTGGTGACAATTGCTGATGAAACATCTTAAACAATTGTTGGATAATCCCGACCTTTACGATTCACGCAAAAATCGGGCAGATAATTCGTATGAAATTACCTATTATAATATGATTCAGTTTCAATATAATTTGATTTAAAACCAACATGTCAGACCTATTCTGTAGAACTCATAGCTTTATGAACTGAAATGGCAGAAAAATCAAATGAGTTTGCGCATTTGCTTTGGTTCAGCACTGTTTTTTGCGAAATATTGCTTTATTTGGGTTACATCTTTATCAATAGCGGTAATTAAAGCGTCTAAGCCATCGAATTTTTCATCGCCACGGATGTATTTATGTAGGTAGATTTTTACTTGCTTGCCATAAATATCTTGGTCGAAATCAAATATAAAAATTTCGAACCTTGCGCCAATGCCGTTAACTGTGGGGCGCGTGCCATAATTACCGGCGCCTTGATATAATTTGCCATCAATTTCAATTTGTGCGGCATAAGTGCCTTGTTTTAACTCACAATCGGCACGGGTGGCAATATTGGCAGTGGGGAAACCAATGGTGCGCCCAAGGCGTTTACCTTCGACAACGGCACCATACAGATACCAATTATGGCCAAGCAATTCATTTGCCCGCTGCACATCGCCATCACGCAATGCTTGGCGAATGACGCTAGACGATATAATTTCGGCATTATTTTCAATCTGAGCTAGAACGCTCACACCAAAGCCATATTTTTCACCCATATCTTTTAAAAACTTGGCATCACCTTGTCTGGATTTACCAAAATAGAAGTCTTCGCCTACGATGACATGTGCAATGCCGAGCATGTCGACAAGTATATTTTTAACAAAATCCTCGGCCGATAAACTAGCCAATTGCTGAGAAAATTCCAAATCTACCAACAGGTCTACACCTAAAGCTGTAAATAATTCGGCGCGGGCAATATTATCTGTCAGGCGAAAAAACTGGCCACTTGGGTTGAAAAATGCCCGCGGATGAGGCGAAAAACTAATCGCACCAAAAGGTACATTATCACCCAACTCACCTGCAATTTGCCGTGCTTGATTTAATATAAACTGGTGCCCAACATGCACGCCATCAAAATTACCAATCGCTAAAACTGCGCCTTTATGCTCGGTTGATATTGTATAATTTCCGCTGACAATTTGGCTGGTATTTGCATTAAATTGGTACATATTTTCAATCTTTATTTGAGGCTCAAAGCTCAATTTCTCTATATTGACTATAGTTTTACATAATATTTTAAAATAAATCTAACCAATTTAGTTTTGTTAACCTTATTTTTATGTCCTTAGTCGAATATATCAGTCAGACAAGCCTCAACTCCCTATACTTTAGTTTTGGCCGTTTGGTTTTAATGTGTATCTTTAACGATGTCGGGGCATGGTTGATAATCAAATTCTTGGAGTAAAGTGGATGGCTTTAAACCTTTCAATGGAAGTTTTAGTTGTAGACGACTATAAAACAATGATCCGTATTATCAGAAACCTTTTGAAACAATTAGGCTTTGAGAATATTGATGATGCAGCTGATGGTGCCGAAGCCCTTGGTAAACTTAAAGAAAAAAGCTATGGCTTGGTGATTTCCGATTGGAATATGGAACCAATGACTGGCTACGAATTACTTAAAGAAGTACGCGGTGACGAAGTTCTTGCAAAGACGCCTTTCATTATGGTGACTGCAGAATCTAAAACCGAAAATGTAATTGCTGCTAAAAAAGCTGGTGTAAACAACTACATCGTAAAACCTTTTAATGCTGCAACGCTAAAAGCAAAAATTAATGCCGTGTTTGGTGAAGCATAAATCACTTTCAATCAGGCTTATGGTCTTAGAATTGAAATTGTGGTCATTCGCACTAAATAATAATGACGATAATACCTTGGTTATCGAGAAGAGGGCAAATCATGAAATTTAATAACGCGCTATCAAAGCATTCAGATGAGATACTGACCCTTTTAAAAGACGCTAGAAATAAAGATGTTCAGCTTAATGACGTTATGTCTATGGCTGAAATTATGATGAACAGCATGCACGGCTTTTTCAAAAGCATGGATGTTGCTGTTTATAAAGAAATGCGGGACATCGCAAGCTATATTGAAAAAGCAAAAGGCGACATCTCTAGCCTCCAAGCCAATAAGCTTAAAGGTGAACATATTCCAGTGGCTGGTCGCGAATTAGATGAAGTTGTTGCGGCAACTGAACGCGCTACCAATACAATCATGGAAAATGCCGAAAATATTATGGGCACTGACCCTAGTGACCACGATGCCTACCAAGCTGCTGTTAATGAAGGTCTTATGAATATTTTTGAAGCTTGTAGCTTTCAAGATATTACTGGACAGCGCATTAACAAAGTGGTTGGCACACTTAAACATATTGAAGATCGTGTTTCTAAATTCGCATCTGCAACTGGCATCCAAGATGGTGACGTTGAGATGAGTGATGAAGAAGCAGTACAGGCTAAACGCAAAAAAGATCTTATTCTACATGGCCCGCAAGACGCTGAAGAAGCAACGGCTCAAGATGATATTGATGCTATGTTTGATTAAGACATTGTAAGTATAAGTATAGAATTTTAAAAAGCAGAACTTCGGTTCTGCTTTTTTTGTTTAAACAGGCATCTAATCTATGCGAGCTGCTCGATAAAATAATCGACTTCAACGCCGCGTTGCTCAATCTGTTTTTCAATAAATTTAATAAATTCAGGTGAGTAAATATTCGCATTTTCATCTGCATTGGCTTGTTCAAACTCGCGCGCATGAATGCCATCAGCAACAAGCAACATATCGCTGCCCAAACGGTTTGCACCAGGCACATCAGTTGCCAAACCATCTCCGATAATCAATATCTTGCTCGGTTTAATATCACCGCCTAGATTGGCTAGTTTCTTGAGCGCTTCTTCATATATGGCGGCATGAGGCTTACCTGTATATATAACTTCACCGTTCAATTCTTCATACATTTTTGCAAGCGTGCCTGCGCAATAATATAACACCCCACCAACATCGACAATTGCATCGGGGTTAGAGCATAAAAACGACAGCTCTTTTTGCTTCATCTGTTTTAATAGTGGTAAATAGTCTTGAGGGTCAACCTCATCTGTACGTGCCAAAAATGTACATAAAACATAGTCAGCTTGTTCTATATCTACCAATTCAGCAATGCTTGGTTGCACGGCTTCAGTATCACTATCACGTACGCCTAAATGGAAGCATTTTTTATCGCTCCAACCATCAATAATAGACTTTGCAACATCGCCAGATGTTATAATGTCATCATAAAATTCATCACCCGCGCCAATTTTGTGCTTTAAATGGCGGATCACCTGCTTAGATGAACTTGGCGCATTGGTAATCAACACGACTTTAACACCTTTAGCGCGTGCTGCAGACAAAGCAGATACGCTGTTTTTAAAGGGTTCTATGCCATTATGAACAACACCCCAAATGTCACTTAAAATGGCATCATAGTCATTTATAATTTCATCTAAATTGGTAATTTTACGCATATTATCTCCGCCTATTTTTAACAAGTGGCGTTAAGTTCACTCAAGCTGTTTTCTTTAAATCATCTAGTAAATGCGATTTATCACGCACCAATGTTGGCTCGCCAAATAAATAACCTTGAGCAAATTTCACGTTATATTCTAACAATTCTGGCACTATATGCTCATTTTGCACTTCATCAATAATTAATTCGAGTCCCGAACGCCTTACATGTTCGGCAAAGTCATCAACCATAATTTGCGCACCATGTTCCTCGGCATTATTCAGGAATATACCCGCCGAAATCTTAATATGCCTAAAGCCAAGTGCATATAATTTAGCAAAATCAATATTAAGGTCGGTTACGTTATCTAGTGAGAATCTAAAGCCAAGCTCTTTAAGAGCGAGCAATGCTTCACTTTCAATAATGCCTGTTTCCGACAGTGTTTTTTGAGAAAATTCAAAAACCAACATTTTGGATTTCTCTTTATTATTATCCATAAATTCGATGAATTGATCGAAAAATGTAACGTCTAATAAAGAATGGCCCGATATATTGCAGAATATTTTCAAATCTCTATTGCGTTCGACAAACCGTTGCGCCAGTAAAACAGACCTGAACAGCATTAGATTATCTATCACTGGCATAATACCCGCACGTTCCGCTGTTTCTAAATATTCGCGCGGGGTGATCACTTTGCCATTGGCGTCGCGCACCCATGTGTAGCTTTCATAATAAGCAATATGGCGATCAGGCAGAGACACAATTGGCTGCGCATAAAGATCAACTTTATTGTCGGATAGAGATTGATTTAGCAATTCGATAAGCTCATTATCTTTAGCTTCTTCGAGGCTTAGTGGCTTTTCGATCAATTCTATATCCGAATCAACTTCTTCAAGAAACAAGTTGGCTTGTTGTTGCCTAATTTGCTCCAAAGTCGGGCGTTCTGCAGCCTGCACCGAAATATTTTTAGTTTCTTGCAATAGCTTGGCGAGGCTGTTTTCAATGTTAAACGTCATGGCGGCTAAATTATCTTCAGTCGTGCGGTTAAGCCCGTGCATATATTTTAGCTCATGGTCAAAATGTTGGCGTAAATGCGCTTGTTGCTTTCGTAATGCACTAATTTCGGCGGCGATATAGTTTATTTTTTGATCTAAGCTTGTTTCAGTGTTTTTATCGGCCTTTACGCTGAGCATTAAAACCATATGCATAACCAATAATATAAGCCCTACCAATAAAGTTGAAAATATGGTTTCTGCCATGGTTAGCCCTAGCAAAATACTAGCGGACACGGCAATACATATTGCAATCACTGCCACAATGGCAAAAATTGCTATGGAGCCAACATATGAGATTTCTCTGGTGCGCATAAACTGCCCTAATTACAAATCAATTTTTTTTACCATATGCTATGGGTAATGATTTGTTAACCATATATTTTTGAATTTTTTAAGTTATATTGATGAATTTTCAAAAAAAAACAAGCGCACGCATTGACTCTTTTGCCTACTGATCCTATTTATCTATCAGTGTTAGCACTCGCACCCAGTGAGTGCTAATTGTTTAAATAGTATTTAGGGAGAGCTCGAATGGCACTACGTCCGTTACAAGATCGCGTTTTAGTACGCACAGACGAAGCTGAAACAAAAACAGCTTCAGGCCTTATCATTGTTGATTCTGCACAAGACAAACCTTCACAAGGTACTGTTGTTGCTGTTGGTAATGGCACACGCAACGAAGCTGGCGCTTTGGTAGCTTTAGAAGTTAAAGCTGGCGACACTGTTTTGTTTGGCAAATGGTCAGGCACAGAAATTCGCGTTGATGGCGAAGACCTGATGATTATGAAAGAAGCTGACATTCTCGGCATCGTAGAATAAGCACACACATATTATATAATAACATTAATTTAGTTGGAGAATAACATGGCTAAAGAAGTAAAGTTTGGCTCAGAAGCCCGCGTAAAAATGCTTGCAGGTGTCGATATCTTGGCAAATGCTGTTAAAGTAACATTGGGTCCTAAAGGCCGTAATGTAGTGATTGAAAAAGGTTTTGGCGCACCGCGCACAACCAAAGATGGTGTATCTGTTGCACGCGAAATTGAACTTGAAGACAAGTTCGAAAACATGGGCGCACAGCTTATTCGTGAAGTTGCATCTAAAACTAACGACATCGCTGGTGACGGTACAACAACTGCAACAGTATTGGCACAAGCCATTGTACGTGAAGGTACAAAAGCTGTAGCTGCTGGCATGAACCCAATGGACCTAAAACGCGGCATCGAACTTGCGACACGCGCTGTAGTTGCTGATTTGGAAGCCCAAAGCAAAACCGTTAAATCTAATGAAGAAGTGGCTCAAGTGGGCACAATTTCTGCAAATGGTGAAGCGGCTATCGGTACTATGATTGCTGAAGCTATGGAAAAAGTTGGTAACGAAGGTGTTATCACTGTTGAAGAAGCTAAAGGTCTAGAATCTGAACTTACAGTTGTTGAAGGCATGCAGTTTGACCGTGGTTACCTTTCACCATATTTCGTGACTAATTCAGAAAAAATGACTGTAGATCTTGAAGATCCACTAATTCTTTTGCACGAAAAGAAACTTACAAACCTACAGCCTATGCTTCCTATCCTTGAGCAAGTTGTTCAATCAAGCCGTCCGCTTTTGATCATTGCTGAAGACATTGAAGGCGAAGCACTTGCAACTCTTGTTGTAAACAAACTACGTGGTGGCCTTAAAATCGCAGCTGTTAAAGCTCCTGGTTTTGGTGATCGTCGTAAAGCTATGCTTGAAGATATTGCTATTCTTACTGGTGGTACTTTGGTTTCAGAAGAAACTGGTGTTTCACTAGAAACTTTCACATTGGAAGGTCTAGGATCAGCGAAACGTATTAACATCACTAAAGACGAAACTGTGATTGTTGACGGTGTTGGTGGTAACGATGCTGTGCAAGCTCGTGTTGGCCAAATCAAAGCTCAAATCGAAGAAACTTCTTCTGATTATGACCGTGAAAAACTACAAGAACGTTTGGCTAAACTAGCTGGCGGTGTGGCTGTACTTAAAGTTGGCGGCGCTACTGAAGTTGAAGTTAAAGAACGTAAAGACCGTGTAGATGATGCGCTGAACGCAACACGTGCTGCGGTTCAAGAAGGTATTGTTTCTGGCGGTGGTACTGCACTACTTAAAGCAACTAAAGTTCTTGAAACATTGACAGATGAAAATGCTGACATTCAAGCTGGTATTAAAATTATCGCCAACGCAATCCAAGCACCTATTCGCCAAATCTGCGAAAATGCTGGTGTTGAAGGTAGTGTTGTTGTTAACAAGATCCTTGAATCAGACGGTAAAATTGGCTTTAACGCTCAAACAGAACAATATGTAGATATGGTTTCTGAAGGCATTATTGACCCAACTAAAGTGGTTAAAACTGCGCTTACAGATGCTGCATCTATCGCTGGTCTTATGATTACGACTGAAGCTATGGTTGCTGATGCACCTGCACCTGCTGGTGGTGGCGCTCCTGCAATGCCTGATATGGGCGGTATGGGCGGCATGGGCGGCATGATGTAATATGTCTCCTAGAAGTTTCCTTTAGCTGTTACAAACTGAAGGTTTGAAAGAAGGATGTGCAATTTTTATTGTGCATCCTTTTTTTATGCAATCTCAACATTATGTGATTGGTCTTTTACTCAATTTGCCTCATAATTGACTCTATTGGTTTATAACTTGCCAATATTGAATTTACGCATGGGGTTATATGTCATTTTTTAAAAATATTTTACCAATTATTCTGCTCGTCACCGCCACATCGGCACAGGCAGCACCGGAACTAAAAAGCGACCCTAAAGTTGTAACTGGCGTATTGGATAACGGCCTCACTTATCACTTATATGAATCTAATGACGAAAAAAAAGACGACCATGATGAGGAAGTTGCCTTGCGCCTTTATGTGCAAATTGGTTCGTTAGATGAAAATGACCAACAAAAAGGCTATGCACATTTGGTGGAGCATTTAGGCTTTAGAGACAGCCGCTACTTTACCCATGAAGAGAAAAACGACCATCTGGAAAATTTAGGGCTGCATACCAATGCTTACACCACATATAACCGCACGGTTTATTATGTGAATGACCGCAACCCAACCGATGAACGGATGGAAAAACATTTAAAGCTTTTCCGCGATTTTGCCGATGGCATGTTCATCACAAAATCTGATTTTGAACTTGAGCGCAAAATTGTGCTTGAGGAATTGCGTTTGCGTGCCTCTAAAGAAGGTGGCATTGATGATAAAATGATGAAAATTTATGACAATGGGCAATATTTAGACGACAAAAAACCCATTGGCACCAAAGCCGTATTAAACGCCGCCACGCAAGATAGCGTTAAAGAATTTATGGACACTTGGTATCAACCACAACATATGCACTTTATCGTAACGGGCCAAATTGATGCCGAATTATTGGAAAAACAAATCATCCAAGAATTTAGCAACATTGAATCCGATGAAGCGCTTAAGCTTGCTGAACCCTATTACAATTTACCGACAGGCATTCACTTTGCCACTGCCGATGATAGCACAGGCAATAGCGTGTCTATTATATTGCCCATTCCGGCATTTGATGGTGGTGTGCAAAACACTGCCGATTATCAAGAAGAAATTTCATATGATGTGGTTTCGGGCGGAATTGACAGCCATCTACAACGCAAAAATGATGCCAACGGAAAATTATTACCCTATATAACAGCAGGTATTGGTTATTATGAACGCCGCTTATATTTAGAATTATATTTGCAGCATAAAATTGGCGAACGCAACAAAGCTATTGAATTTGCTTTGAGTGAGCTTGCTTCATTACGCGAATATGGGTTGACTGAATCTCAGTTTGAAAATCAATTGGATTTTATTGAGAGACAAAAAGATAAACCATATTCTCCGTACAAAAAAGACGGCAAACCCGCAAAAATTGCCGATGAAATTGTCGGAGATATAGATCAGGAATATCTGCATATATCCGAAAAATCGGAAGAAACGCAGCTTGGCGCATTTTTAGAAGAAGTGGAAATAGCTCCGATTAATAAGCAACTTAAAGACATGTTGCAAAACAAAGCCTCACTGATTGTGATTAGCCGCAATTTAGTGGCGGATGACAAACAGGCCGAGGCGACAAAGTTGATTGAAAGCTTCAACAACCACACAATTGAAGTCGCCCCGCAAGACACAACAGCGTTGAGCGAGAAGCAATTGCCCGAAATGACATTAGCGGCTGGCAAAATTACTGCCGAGAAGACAATTGATAATTCCGATGTGATACAGCTAACACTCAGCAATGGCGCACATGCCTATCTGCTCAACCGTTTAAAAGATGAAGGCCATGTGAGCATTACCGCATTTGCAAAAGGCGGTACACATTCATTGCCTCTTGAATTACAAACTGCAGCCATTTTTGCCAATAATGTGATTTCGGCCAGTGGTTTTGGCGGGTTTGAACAATATGAGCTTGCTGAATATATGGCTAAAAAGCGCATTAAAGGCGTGCGCCGTTTTGCGGGCAGCACAACCCATGGCATTGGCACAAGTTTGGAAAAAGCAGCAAGTTTAGAAGATGCTTTTAACCTCATTCATATGAATTTCTATCAGGGTAAAATTCATAGTGATCAGTTTAAAACTGTGCAAAAATCCACTGCAGAAGCTTATAAAAAATGGCTCACCACCGAAAATGGGCAATATCAACAACTGGTGGTCGATGGCCTGTTTGAGAGCGGCAAAGACTATTTCAACATTAACCCAGCCAAGATAGATGCAGTTACAGAGGCTGACATCAAAAAAGTATATGAGCATTTTTACAGCGATTTAAGCCAATATCATTTTGTGATTGCAGGTGATTTTGATGAAGCCAAAGTGAGAGAATTACTAGAAAAATACATTGCCAATATACCGAGCCAAAAAGTAACCAATGCCGTTGCTGACATTCAATTGTTCGACCGCGATGTGGAAATTCGTGCAACCAATAACCCGAAAGATCAATCTAGCGTTAGATTGCAATTTCACACTCAAAAATACGAAAAAAGCTTCGAAAACAATGTCGCTCAGGTGATTGCTGCCCGCATATTGACCAAAAGAATTTACGACATAATGCGTAAAGAAGAAGGGCTTACTTATGGCGTGCGGGTTAATTTCTCACCACAAGAAGGCAGTGTTGAGACCTCTAACTTCAGCATTGGTTTCTCGGTTAAACCGAGCAATGAAATACAGGCCATCAAAATTGTCGATACCGCCTTGCAGGATTTGATAGATAACCCGATCACCGAAAAAGAATTTATTGATAAACGCGATAAAATGCTCGAGGATCATGAAAAATTGCACAATAGCAATGCATCATTCGCACGTTATATGGGGCGTAAATTTGCAATGGGGTATGATTTAGAACGCACCGCGTCACTTATCGACATCATTAAAACAACCGAATATGAATTGGTGCGCGATCTAGTGGTTGAATATTTGGCCGATAGCCGACGGGTCAGCACAATTTTCTCTAGCGAAGGTAAACCAAAACAATGAGCTTTGAATTTTTATTGACCACCCTCATCGTCGTTCTTATTCCAGGTACAGGCGTTATTTACACAATCTCTACAGGTTTGTTGCAAGGCAAACAGGCCAGTATATTTGCAGCACTGGGCTGCACTATGGGCATCGTGCCGCATTTACTTGCTAGCTCATTGGGTTTAGCGGCCATAATGCACACCAGCGCCCTGCTCTATCAGGCGGTTAAATATATTGGTGTGGCTTATTTGCTGTATATGGCTTGGGGCATGTGGCGCGAAACAGGTGGCTTAAAATTCGAAAACAATGCCAAACCTCTTGATGGCATTAACATTGCAGTTAAAGGTTTTCTTATCAATATCCTCAACCCTAAATTGTCGATTTTCTTTTTGGCATTTTTGCCGCAATTCATTCCTACAAATGCGGCCTCGCCAATTTTAGAATTTTGGTTATTAAGCGCAGTGTTTATGGGCGCTACCTTTGTGGTATTTGTAGTTTACGGTTTATTCGCCTATAAAATGCGCCATTATATTTTAAGCTCAGACAAAATAATGCAACTCACCCAACGCGGCTTTGCGCTTATCTTTGCTGGTCTGGCTGCTAAATTGGCTTTGACCGAAAATAACTAATTCTTCCCTTTTTCATGTTAATTGCGACCAGTGTTGATTGGCTTGTAACTTGTTATATTCTATGTTATCACCTAACTTTACATTGGTAAGTTAGGTGATAATTTATGGCGAGCACTCAATTTAATTGGAATGATGCAAAGCAGTTTTCATATGCCCAAATATTTTTAGCTTTCGCCATCCCAAGTGCAATTGGCTTTTTTGGTTTCCGCGTAATCCTGCCGATAATATATGACAATGGTACACCCGCCGTTGTTGCGTGGCCAGCCATTGCATCCATAATGTTACTGGCTTTCACCCTTGCACCGCTTTGGTTTATGAAACGAGAAGCAGCTAGCCTAGGCATAAGCCTAAAAGCCCGCTTATGCCTAAAGCCAATTTCACGAAAAGAATGGTTGTTGGCATTAGGTATATTGGTTATCGGGCTTATTGCGGCCGTGGCTTTGGGCAGTGCTAGTGTCATGTGGAGTGAATTTTCAGGGTTTAAAGTGCCCAAATATTTTCCATTTTTCTTAAACCCTGCTATCGACCCAATGGCAACGGACCCTGCAAGCCTAACCCCCGGGTTTGAACTCAAAGGTGCTTACTGGCTTATCGGGCTGATGCTTGTCACTTTATTGCTCAATATTCTGGTCGAGGAAATTTATTTCAGAGCGTGGCTTTTGCCTAAAATGCAGAGCTTAGGCAAAGCATCATGGGTTGTTAATGGCGTTGCATTTGCTTTTTACCACACATTCCAATTGTGGCTATTGCCACAAATATTACCTTTAAGCCTGTTCATGGCCTTTGTGGTATATAAAACCAAAAGCATTTGGCCTGCCTTTGTCATTCACCTATTGGTAAACTCCCTCACAGGCGCGGCAATGGTTTATTTGGTCATGAGTTAAAGTAAATCTTCAACTTTCTATTGCTGCTCAATTAGCTTTTTAGCCATATTGCGTGCTGCCGAGAAATCTTGCTTGCCACTGCCTAAAATTGGCACAGTTTCGACCACAAAAATATGTGCTGGCCGCATAAGAGGCGGAATGCTGCTTTTTAATATTTTATTTTTAACGTCAGTCTCATCATGATCGCCTTCAATTAACAATATCAGTTTTTCGCCTTTGCGCTCATCAGGCAAGGCGGTTGCAATAAGCGGTGTTTCTTGAATGCTCAAAGCATCACGAACACGCTGTTCCAAGTCAGCAAGGCTCACCATTTCACCACCTAATTTTGCAAAACGCGAATAGCGGTCAACAATGGTCAGGAAGCCATCTTCATCCAATTGGCCTTTATCACCTGTCTTGTAAAAACGTATTCCGTCCAATGTCACAATGGCTTGTTCGGTTTTTTCAGGCTCATTTAAATAGCCCTTCATGATTTGTGTACCACCAATTAAAATCAAACCCGCCTCACCAATCGGCAAAGTTTCCATGCTTTCAGGGTCGACAATTCTAAAAGTTGTGCCAGGTAGCGCAAGGCCAACTGTGCCCAATCTATTGCCCTGTTGCACTGTCCAATATTGGGTATCCAAACTATCGGGAATGTTACATGATGCGACGGGTGTGGTTTCTGTGCAGCCATAGCCTTCGAGCAAAGTTTTATGAAAACGGTTTTCGAACAATTCTCGGGTGGCATGTGGTAGTTTTTCAGCGCCAGCAACCGTAAGCCGCAAACTATCGAACATAATGGGCAATAAACGCCTGTTACGGCTATAAAGCCTTAAAAACGTGGCCGTTGCACATAATACGGTGGCTTTATATTTAGCAACAGCTTTGCCCACGCCCACGGCATCTGTCGGGTCGGGATGGCAAACCACAGGCACGCCTTCAATAAGTGGCAGAAAGCAAGTAACCGTGAGGCCAAAGGCATGAAATAATGGAAGCGATGCCATAATCGTATCATCATCACGCATATTCAATACATCGGCAATCTGCTTGAGATTAGACATGAAATTACGATGGCTCAACATCACCCCTTTAGGCGCCCCTTCACTACCAGAGGAGAATAATATTGCGGCTGTATCATCTAGTTTTTGATTGGCGCAATAAAGTGATTTAATCATAAATTTAGGCATCAAAATCACTTTAAGCAGTGTTGTAATGCGTTTGGCATTCGGTATATCATCGCGAATGTCTTCTAGGTATAAAACTTCTTTGCCTTCAAATAATGGCTCTACATCAAGGCCTCTGGCTTCCAGTTTGGTTACAAATTGGGTTGAGGTAACAATGGTTCTTATGTCAGCCTGCTCAATGGCGCTCATTATGGATTCTATTGGCGCGGTATAGTTTAAATTGACCAAGGTTTTACCCGCCATCAAAGCCGCCATATTGGTAATCGCACCTGCGGTGGTCGTTGGCACCAATAGTCCAATATTCTGCCCGCGTGTTGGTGCTATGTAATCGCGAAATAACAAAGCTCCTGTGAGCAATTTTTTACGGCTTACAGGCACACCTGTTGCGTCAGTAATTGCCCATTCACTGCCACTGGTTTTGCAAGTGTCTACAAAAGCTTGCCCAATATTTTGTAAACCGCCTGTATATGTCGACCATGCTTGGATGGAAAGCTCAAAGACTTTCTGTTTCACATCCACGGCCGAAGTGTCGGCATCTAAAGGCGAGCCAAAAGAAACAATCACATCGCGCTTCACGCTGCCACGGCTTGTCACTTCGCGTAATTTGCTAGATGATTTGGAAAAACGACTGCCCCAAAGACCGCGCAAATAGAACGGCACAATTACCGCATCTGTACCTCTTATGGCCTGCTCGAAACCGCGCTTAAATTCACCTAATTGCCCAGTATAACTAATTGCGCCTTCGGGGAACAAGCAAACAATCTGCCCATCTTCCAAATGTTTACGTATCATTTGTAACGATTTTTTACTACCTGCAGATGATACAGGTATGCAGCCCATAAAATTTAGGAACCACTTCAAATACCATTTTTCGTAAAACGAGCGTTCCATAACAAAGCGAATGCGACGTGGAAACGCAAGTTGAACCAACGCCCAATCTATCCAACTAATGTGGTTACCAAGCAACAACATACCTTTTGTCGTGTCACGTTGGTTATCTAAAATATTCTCGTAACCTTGCACCACCAAATTATATTTTTGCCTAATGATACCTGCAAATAACGCCCGAACAAAAAGATGCGGTAATGTGCGCACTGCTTGCGCTGAAAGCAATACGCCTATAATCGCCAAGGCGGTTAATAACCATTTTTCTTCATAATTATAATAGGCAAATAACACAGTGAGCAAAAGGCCAGAAAGCATGCAGATATTCTGCACTAAATTACTACCCGCTAATATTGTGCCTAGCTCTGCCTTGGGGGCATTAAACTGTATCAATGCATTAAGCGGAATAATCATCAACGCGCCAAACAAGCCCACAGCAAAAAACACAGGTGCTGCCCACGCTAGACTGGTTACCCATAAAAGCAGCAGCAAACTAATGGCAACACCCACTGCCCCAACAGGCACTAGGGCTAGATTTATATAATGGCTCGACATGCGCCCTGCAATAACTGAACCCGCCATAATGCCAATACCCGCAAGCGCCATAACACCTTGGATGATGAATACATTACTCTCGCCCGTAAGGGTTTCTATATAAGATGGATAGACAGCCAACAACACTTGGCTAATTGTCCAAAAGCCCGCAATGCCAAAAATAGAGCGAATAATCGGCTTATTGTCATATATCGCCTTCATGTCATTTCTGACTAATTTGGTGGTAATATAGGCTTTCCATTGAAATTTTTCTGGTTTAGAGGCATTGGTAATATCTGGCAAGCGTTGTGCCAAAAAGGCTTCTACAACTGAACCTAAAACCAGAAACCACCCCAAAGGCGCGTAAGATCTAGCCAATTGAGCCGTGTCGCTCAGGTCAATATCATGCTGGCCAATCATCACTTCAAACAACAATGAAAACACAACAATACCCGCTAAAATAGCAACCATAGTTACCGATTGCACCCAGCTATTGCCTTCGGATAGGTTATCACTGCCCAATAAGTCGCGGATATAGCCATATTTTGCAGGTGAATATAGCGCTGATTGCAACGCCAAAGCAAATGTAAGGCCAAACGCATAGTAAAACCAACCTTGGTAATAACATAGCGTAATCAACAATGTTAAAAGTACCGCAAACCTCGCTGCCCAACGCATAACTTTGGCTTTTGAATATCTATCGGATATAAAACCCGCTGGCGTGAATAATAAAATGAATGGTATAAGGATTAATGCATTTATTATGGCGGTTAAGATAACTTGCTCAGAACCTTCATAGGCCTTAAGCAATGTATTTTGAATAAGGATTTTATGACCCAAATCCACAAATGCATTTATAAACGCCACCCAAATAAAGGCGATAAAGCCCGTCACTTTTAAAACTTCACGCATTATTTTAAACCCTCTTTATGCTCTTACGGCATTATTTAGCCGTAAGTTTAGCTTAAACAGGGTATTTTAGTCCAACTATATTTGTAATTGCGAATTTTAGTCATAAAAAAACCTCGATATGTTTCAATCGAGGCTTCAATTCGTAATATTTTTGACTGATTATTAGTCAAATAGTGAATCAATATCATCTTGAGATGATCTAATGGCACCGTCATCATCTAGACCTGGGCCAGAAAGCAATGCATCATCGCCTGTTTTCTTATTCAAACTATCTGGTGAGATATCAAGGAAGTTATCCAGACCACCCCAAATGGTGATCATTTTATCAATATGACCTTCGATGAATTTCATGGTTTCGAGCACTTTTTGCACGCGTTGACCAGTTAAATCTTGAAAGTTACAAGCTTCAAAAATCTTAATGGTTTGTTCTTGCATGTCCAAAACCATATCTTCATGTTCTGTACCTGCAAGCTGCGCCGCTAAATCACGGGCATTGCCATCAATCGCTTCGGTAGCTGTTAATATGTTATCAGTCGCATGTTCTGTTGCCATCACCACAGCATCTAGCTCATCAGCCACTTGCACATCCGTACTATCACCAAAATTGGTATGATGCAAAGTTGCAATTTCGCGTTTTGTTTCAGAGATAGACATTGAAATTTCATTCAGCTCTTGGCGCAATTGACGCGCGTCGGATAATTCTTGCTTAAAATCAATTAAAAATTGGCTCTCTGTTTGCGCGGCCACTGCGGCAGGGCCTGCTTCATCGCTATTGCCACCAACAGATATGCCACTATTTTTTAGATCTGCAATTGCATCTAAAATTTCTTTATGTCGGATATCTTCATCAGTAGCTGGTTCAATCTCTACTGTTGTAAGTGGGTTATTGCGTTCTATGCGAAACATGCGTTTATTTGCGGATCTCATATATAATCAACCATTTTTAACTGTTTAGGGGTATTTAGTTAAAAAAAACTAAAACTCACTTATAAAATTAACCAAAATGAATTAAAGAATTATTTACAAAACAACTCAAACTGCAATTCTTCTACATTATGTATAAAAAAAACATCATTTCGATTATTATTCTTATTCTTGCTGCTATCTATGTATTGTTTTTTACAGATTATGTAAAAGACACAGCAAATACTGATGACCAAAACGTCAAAACTATCACTAAACTGCCCAATGCTCATTTTAGTCTCAACGGAAAAGTTAAATTAAGCGATGGTGATAGTTTGCAATTTGGTAGCAAAGCCAAGCGCGCGCGCCTATTTGGCATAGACAGCCCAGAACTTGCACAAAAATGTAAGAAGAATGGTAAAAACTGGAAATGTGGCGAGGCGGCCAAATTTGCTTTAAAAAACAAAATCGGCAACCAAAAAATCACCTGTATCGGTGACGAAAAAGATAAATATGGGCGATTGATCGCGACATGTTATTTGTTTGTTGCTCAACAAAATACCTATCAAAACCTAAACGCTTGGATGGTTAAGAACGGTTGGGCAATTGCTTATCGGTATTATTCCAAACGCTATACTCAACAAGAAGCGTTTGCTAAAAATAAATCGCTCGGTATTTGGCAAGGCACATTTGAAGAGCCTTTTAAATGGCGCCAAAAAAACAATCGCAATTAATGCCTTGAGCCGCTTTTAACGGCTCAACAGGCAAGATTTCGGTAAAGTGAGCGTTACGCTTGTGCCACGCGACACTTGGCTTTGAATGCGCAAATAACCAAAGTGCATTTTCAAATAAGCGTTCACAACATTTAAACCACAAGCATTACTGCCGATGCGGGTTTCGATGCCATTTTCGACTTTGGCAAATGGTTCAAGAATACGATTGAGCACCTCTGTAGCAATACCGGTGCCTTCATCATCAACTCGAATGTAAAAATCCCCATTAAAATCCAAACCTGTCATCACATATATAGAAGCAGAAGGACTTGAAAATTTCAAAGCATTTTTAACAACATGAATGATTGATTGACGAATTTTCTCTTGGTCAACTTTCAGGCTGATTTTAATTTTTGTTGGCTCATAGAAAAGTTTCACATCCTTTTCGATGGCCTTTAAGGCAAGAATGTCCATTGGCTCTTGCATGAGCTCAATAATGGTCATTTCTGTTTCATACAAAAACGCGGCCTTTGTATCGCTATAGATGTCAGCTTCTGCTGTCTCATAAGCATTATTATGGGCTAAAACACTCATAACAGATGTAACTCCTTACATATATTTCACTATTAGACCCGTAGACATACATCTACTATTGGCTCTAACAACTAGAACAATAAGCAATATTTGTTATCGTCTTCATAAGGAGGCTGGTTAAAAAATAATTTTTATCAAAAAAATATTTAAGTCAAAAGCTGCAACAATAGATCATAAAAAATTAACGAGTTTTTCTAAACATGCGTTAAGCTTTATTTATTTGATTTAGATTTTTTTCTTTGCTGATAGTTATAAATCACCCGCATGGCAGATGGTAATAACAGGGTATCGGTAATCAATGCTGCAAAAACCAACATCATCAGCAAAATACCGTAGAGCTTAATGAGCGGCATTTCACTTAGCACCACAATGCCAATGCCTCCGCCCAGTACTAAAGAGGTGACCACTAGAACAGATGTCACGCTGTCCATAGTTTTGCGCAACGCACCTTCAATGCTTAAACCTTCTTGAATGGCACGGTTGTAACGATGGACGACATGAATTGTATTATCGACCGCAATGCCAAAGCCAATGGTGAAAGCCACCACCGAGGTAAATTGCAAGCCCTCATTAAATATATATAGGTATAAGCCCGCCAGCCCAATGGGGATGATATTGGCGATAAAGGCAAATATACCCGCATAGAAGCTGCGAAACGAAATTGCAACAATCAGCACGCCACCAAAAATAGCCAACAAAAGGCTGTAATTTAGCATATCAATCATTTTATAACTGGATTTTGCAGAAAGTGGTAAGATGCCCGTTGCGGATAATTTAACACCCGTATATTTACTTTCAAGCTGTTTTAAATCAGCTTCTAACTTGTGTAAACTCGGCAAAAGCGCAGCCGCATCTGTATCTGGTAATAAACCCACTACCAAGCTTTGTTTATTATCTTCGTGCAGCAAGCCTTCGGCAGCACCGCCATTTTGTTCTATAAATTCAAAGAAGTTTTCTACGCTTTTATCTTGGCTATTTTTTTGTGCATATTGCCTTAAAGTACCAAGCGATAATGTTTGTTTTACAAACCCTGTATTCTGCAGAATTTCTTCAATTTCTGCGTAGAGTTCAAAGTTTTCTTCACTGCGCATATTATATGTTTTATCAAACTCCATAAAAATGCGTATTTCGTTGGTGCCTGAAAGCTTTTCTTCGACCCTACTCACGCCAATAAAGGCTTCATTATGCTGCGGGAGATTATCTACATAGCGATAGCGCGGCTCATTTTGCACATAGAAAACGGCCAAGATGCATGTTACCACAACAGCAAAAAGGGTGATTTGTGTAGGCCAATTCATGAGTAATTTTTTGGTAAACTCCGTATATGAATCTAGCAATCTGTGCATAAGCGGGTGTTTATAGCCAGGTTCGGCATCTGTCACTACATTGTGCATTTCGAGTTTTTCGGGCAAAATTAATTTTGCCAATGCAGGGATAAGAGTGAGGGTAATTACGAACGCAAAGCCCGTACCAAAGGTACAGATAAAACCAAATTTACTGATAATTGGATGTTGAGCAGCCAATAATGACACCATGGCAATGCCAGTTGTGAGCGAAGTCAAAACGCATGCAGGGCCAATATGTTTAACGGTAGATTTGATGGCAGTATCGCGGTCATAGCCTTGTTCAAGGCGACGTCTAATGCCGTAAACCAAATGCACGCTGTCACAAAATGAAATCACCATAATTAGGATGGGCGCGATGTTGGCCAAAACATCCATCTCGATGCCAGCCCAACCCAGCATGCCACGCATAGTGAGCAGCGCAATTACCGTTGGCAAGCCAGCTAGAACCACAAATTTCATGCGGCGAAAATATATCCAAGAAATTATGAAACCAAACAAGATGCCAAAAACAGTAAAGCTCCATTGGTCATATAACATATAGCCAATAATTTCGGCTTTAAAAATACTAAGGCCAGACATTTCAAAACTTAGATTTGCGCCATCAACTTGGCCTTTGGCTAAATCCAACAAGCGGGTTCTTAAAACCAACTGTTCATCACGTAAAGTTGCGTCACTGGATTTCTCTGCACCTTCGGCAATATTTGGTTTTACAAAACTTATGATATATAAAATCAGTTGATTGTCCGCAGACAGCAATTTATCGCCAACCAATGGGTGCGTTTGCGCATGGTCTAAAACTTGCTCCACATTATCAGAGGTAATATCGGCAGGAAATAACGGGCCCATTTGGCCGTTTTCATCTGGGAAATCACGCATAGAGAAAGGTGAAACAACGCCACTAATTGCGTCATCAAATTCTAATTCTAGCTGTAAATTATTTAGTTTACTGATGTTTTCGGGTGACATTAAATCATCACCAGAAACTGTCAGCAGAAAATCGTCATCACTTGCTGCGAACAGCATGTTCACTTTTTCGAACAAATGATATTGCGGGCTATCGTCTTTAAACAGATCGGAAACATTTGAGTTGAACACAATTTTAGATTGCCCAAATGCCATAAAAATCGTGACAAGAACAATGATCGCCAAGGTAAATTTAGAATATTTATGCGAAAAATACCCTATAGATTCTAATCCGAACCTCTTTTTTTTCATAACGACCGCACACTCAGTTACTTACATATAATCTGTCTAACATAGAAATTTGGGATTCTTTAGCCAAAATTGCCATTATTAACAATAGTATTGTCTAATATAAAAATAATGACTCGCACTTGAGACAAGGCGAGCCATACATTTATTTGAAATAAGTGCGCTTTTAATTTGCTCAATCGAGCAGAGCTACATTATGGACTGCAAGTAATTTTGCTCACGTATTAGTTTGCACTACGTGCGTTCACTCCGTTCTCTTGCTGCGCCCAAGGGCGGGCCTACGGCCTTTTGGCGAGAGCAGCAATTGTTGAACGGGTAATGTTACATTATGGACTGCAAGTAATTTTGCTCGCGTATTAGTTTGCACTGCGTGCGTTCACTCCGTTCTCTTGCTGCGCCCACGGGCGGGCCTACGGCCTTTTGGCGAGAGCAGCAATTGTTGAACGGGTAAAGTTACATTATGGACTGCAAGTAATTTTGCTCGCCAACTCTCTCAATAAGTGACAAACGAGTTTCAAGCCAATCAATATGCTCTTCTTCATCACCAAGAATTTTTACAAATAATTCACGCGTTACATAGTCTTTTTTCTCTTCGCAAAGCGTAAGCGCTTCAGTATACAAAGCCTTGGCTTCATATTCGGTTTTCAAATCAACTTCATGCATTTCTTTCACAGTTTCGCCAATGCGCAATCCTGCAAGATCTTGTAAATTTGGGTGGCCTTCAATTTGCAAAATACGCTGGATAATGGTGTCCGCATGGCGCATTTCTTCAACCGATTCTTCCATCATTTTTTTGCCCAGAGTTTCAAAACCCCAATCATCTAAAATGCGAGCATGCAAGAAAAACTGGTTCACAGCCGTTAGCTCAAGCTTTAACGCCTTGTTTAAAAATTCAATAACTTGTTTATCGCCTTTCATAGCAATCTCCTTTAGAATGTAGTTTATAATAATTCTAATCTAATTGAAAATTACAGTCAACCCAATTAGTTAGCATTTTCTATAGCAAATTATCGAGACAATATATCTGTCTGAATTAGTTAATGAATTACGATTATATATTATGCGACTGATTTTTTAATTTTCGCAGCAGCTTCATAGTCGCTACGCACATCATCAATAATATTTTGCACACTGGTGAAACACCGCCCGCAATTGGGTTTTTTACCCAAAGCCGAAAAGCATTTTTTAATCGTGCCATCACTATTTTGTGCGGCTTGCTTAAAATCTTTGTCAGAAATGACATTACAGTTACAAATAATCATGCCTGAGATATAGGATATTAAGAATGATTGTCAATTCACATACCAAAGTAAATTACTATAGTACACAATTATCTTTTATAATCATTCTAAGCTTGGGTCTGGAACTGCCCCAAACTGATGCACATCCTGCATATCGCCATAATCACCAGCCTCCTCATCAACCTCAATAGAAAACGCAATCGCCCCACATATATGTTCGGCATCATTCATTCTATCGGCTTTGCGGATGGCATCATTCATATTGCTCAAATGAAACGCTTCGAGCAGTTGAATGCTCGAGTGCCCATTAACGGTTTTCACAATATAGACTTGGCATACAAAAAACTGTTTCGCGCCATATTCCGATTCTTTGGCAAGGCTCATAATATACTCGATTCTAATGTTCACTGTTTGTTCATGTTATTATGTCACAAACTTAGAGTCAAGCTACTTTCATTACATCGTAAAAAAACAGCCACCAATGCCTTAAGCACTAAAAGTGGCGCTTACTTTTTTAGATGCCCATATATATGGCGCAAAACACACCAACCCAATCAAAACCATGACATCTCGGTAGCCTATAACCGCGCCTTCAAAGCCCGAATAGGGGAAAAAATAATTATAAGCGACGCCATCTACTGCCACAAAAAACATCATAAAAACAAACAAGTCGATAAATAGTTTTGGCGCAGCATGCCCTCTATCAAGCCATTGAAACAGCAAAGCCACCAACCCAATGATAATGAGAATGACCCCCGCCATAGCTATATTAATATACCACGAATAACTGCCCCCAAAGCTAACCGCTTCGGTGTTCACCGCCGCCCTTACGCCCCCAATTTGGCTCGATGCCATATATTCTGTATACCCATAATAGATAAATGTAGTCAGGTTTGCTGCAATGACGAGCAACACCACAAAAAAGCCCAACCCCATTTTTTCTAAATTTTCATCTAAATTTATATCAGGTGCCGAACGGTTAGATTTCGTTTGCAATTCAATCCGCTTTGCGGCCACAGGGCGGATGCCCATCTCTGGTGGTTTGGCAATTTTTGGCTTATCCCAACTCGGTATATTATGCCCTGAACTCGCCCCCACAACTGTTTTATTTCCAGCGCCTTTAGACTTTCCCCATGCCGCTTCATCCCATTCGGCATGGCTATCCATGGTGGATTTATGCTTGGGAATGGCCTCATCTACGTTTTCTAGCTTGGGCTTTGGCGGTGTGTTTTTAAGCTTCTTAAAAAACGGAGTTACAAAAACAACCAAAAAAATAACGATAAATATTGCTTCAAAGAAATCCATATTCAACCCAAACCTTAATTATTTTTGTTTAAATTCGTGCCACCAACCCAAACCATCAATTGTGTTTCCACGTGGTTTATATTCGCACCCAACCCAGCCAGTATATCCAATTTCATCCAGATGATTGAACAAAAAATCAAAATTAATCTCGCCCGTTCCTGGCTCGTGCCGCCCCGGCACATCTGCAATTTGCACATGGCCAATATAGGGCAAAAACTTAATTAATCTTGTGGCTACGTTGCCTTGCGCCATTTGGCAATGATAAATATCAAATTGCATTTTCACATTATCCATGCCCGTTTGCTGCACAATGGCTAACGATTGCTCTTGATTATTGACCAAAAAATTCGGAATATCCACACTGTTAATGGCTTCAACCATAATGTTAATACCCATCGGCTTGGCTTTTGCAGCCAAATATTTTAAATTTTCAATATAGACATTTGTACAAATATCACGGCTGATATTTGGTGGTATAATACCCGACATGCAATGAATGATTGGGCATTTTAAAGCTTGCGCATATATCAATGCCATATCGACAGATTTCCTAAATTCTTCGACCCTATCTGGCAATGCGGCAATGCCACGTTCACCCTCTGCCCAATTACCTGGCGGCATATTAATCAATTTCATATCTAATGAATATTTTTCTAATTCTGTGCAAATGTCTTGCACTTTATATTCGTAGGGAAACATCATTTCCACGGCTTGAAACCCTGCTTTATGCGCTGCTTCAAAGCGAGCAAAAAAGTCAAACTCTAAAAACATCATAGATAAGTTAGCGTGTAGTTTTGGCAAAGTCATACTTTCAAGTTGGGCGTTAAATGGTCTGTTATAAAGCATTAGACCTTCCACATTAACGCTAATGCAGATAACAATATTAATATCATATTATAAAACCGATTCGGTTCATATATTAAAAGGGGATAGACATGGCAGATCAAACAAGCATAAAAATAGCATTTTTGGGCATTGGGCTGATGGGCATTCATATGTCCGAACGGTTATTGCGCGATGGCTTTGCGGTGAATATTTGGAACCGCAGCCAACCCAAATTAAAACCGCTTATTGAACTTGGCGCCACCAATTGCGCCAATGCCACCGAGGCCGTAAAGGATGTCGACATCATCATCACCATGTTGCAAAATGGCGATATTGTCGATGATGTTTTATACGCATCAGGCGCCATTGCACATATTAAGAAAGGCGCATTGGTTATTGATTGCAGCAGCATCGCACCTGTTATGGCCAAAAAACATTGTGAAATGCTGCAACCACTTGGCATAGGATATTTAGACGCCCCCGTTTCTGGTGGCACAAAAGGCGCTGAACTTGGCACATTGGTAATTATGGTCGGCGGAACAGATGCAGCTTTTGCTCAAGCCCAAAGTGTTTTTAAAACTCTAGGTCGCGCCACGCATATTGGTAAAACAGGTAGTGGTCAGCTTACCAAGCTTGCCAACCAAACCATTGTGGCGATAACCATTGCTGCAGTTTCCGAAGGGCTGTTATTGGCCGCTGCTGGTGGTGCCGATGCAGGCATAGTGCGCGAATGCCTAATGGGCGGTTTTGCAGATAGCCGCATACTGAGCGAGCATGGCTTACGCATGGTCGAGCGCAACTTCACCCCAGGGGGGCCGAATGTCATTTTCATTAAAGATATGAAGGCAATTTTAGATGCCGCAAAAGAGCTAGACCTAAAATTACCACTGCTTAGCCATGTAAATGACGTTTATAAAAAAATGTGCGAAAGCGGCCAAGGCGATTTAGACCATGCCAGTTATATTTTGGCGCTAGAGCAGGCAAACCCACCGCATACACTGTAAATTATGCAACAAATCTAGGGGTGGCTGTCCAAACAATGTCATTCACCTCTAAGAATTTTAGCGCATCCTCATGAGTTAAGGGGCGGCTAAAATAATAGCCCTGAATGTAGCGACATCCCATATCTTCTAAAATAGAAAGCTGAGTTTCGTTTTCAACCCCTTCTATAATGCAGTAAAGGTTTAAATTATTGCACAGGTCGATAATGGTTTTTACAATGTTACGGCTGCTTTTATCGCTATTCACTTCACTTATAAAACTACGATCAACCTTTAACCTGTCCAATGGCATCCGCTGTACATGACTTAAAGATGAATAGCCCGTGCCAAAATCATCTAATGCAATGTGAGCGCCTTGCATTTTAAGCAATTCAAGCGCCCTATTGGCGAGTTCAAAATCCTGCATCACTGCAGTTTCAGTCACTTCAAATACAATGCGGTTATTCGGGAATTTAGATTTTTCAACAATGCTAATTAAATTAAGCACCGTCACTTCAGATGATAAATCGTAGGCCGATAGATTGAATGACAAATAAATATTATCTGGCCATTCGCTTGCTGCGGTCAACGCTTTGTTCAGCAATATAGTGGTCAATTTACCAATCAAGCCAATCTGCTCTGCAGCGGTGATAAAAACATCAGGGCTTACATTACCTAAAACCGGGTTATTCCAGCGCGCCAACGCTTCGAAACCAACAATTTTGTGTCTTTGTAAATCAACAATGGGTTGAAATAGCATGGACAATTCTTCTTCCAAATTGGCCTCAGTTAATTGGTGGTCTATATTCGCGCTTTCCCTGATGATGGTTTCATGTTTATCCGAAAATATCACAGGTTCGCCTTTGCTGTTCTGCTTCGAGTAACAAAGTGCATAATCAGCGCGTTCAAAAATTTTCTGGCTGGTATCTGCCATAGATGGAAATTCAACAAAACCGACAGTTGCCGCAATTTGCACACTGCCATCTCGTAAATGAAAAACATGGCGCATGGCTTCACAAATTCTTTGACCAATGCCCACTACATTATCTATATCTGATCGTTCAGTCAGAATAACACCAAATTCATCGCCGCCTAAACGCGCCAAAATAATGCCTTCACCCAAAACCTCAGATAATCTTTCACCCGTTTTGATCAGCAACTCATCACCTGCAGGATGGCCAAAAACATCGTTAATGCGCTTAAACCCGTCTAGATCTAGTAAGCCAACAACAAGTTTACCATCAGGAAGGTTTTCAAGTTTTAAGGTTTCGGCATTTAGTTGATCAAAAAAACTGCGACGGTTGGGCAATGATGTCAAAGTGTCTTTATTGGCCAATTGGTAAATTTTTCGCTCCGCAGCGCGGCGTTCAGTAACGTCATTATGAGTGCTTAAAAAACCACCCGACTTTAGCGGTTGGATGATAATTTCAATTTCTTGCCCTGTATTGAGCTTATAAACTTTAGATGAGCGCCCGTTCTTGGCCACATTTTTCATGCTATTGGCAATATATTCATCTGGGTTATCGCCAAAGAAAATGCCCCGATCGACACGCAATTGCAGTTGATCTCTAAGGGGCATACCCTCGTAAAACTGATCTGGTGCTAAACCGTAGATTGTCGCATAATTGTCGTTAAAAATTACCAATTCAAATTTTTCATTAAACATAGCTAAGCCAAGTGGGATGTTGCTAATTGCAGCTTCAAACCAAGTATTTTGATCACTTGCGCTTTCTGCAGCTTTGGTCAAATCTTCATTTAAGTTTTCCAACTCATCCGACATGAGTGTATTGGCACGATCAGCACGGTTTTGGTCTAAATACAAACCTTCATAGGCTTCGCTCACAAGTGTGCTTAAACGTTCAATATCAACGCCTGCTTCATCGCTTGTGAATTTGGATTTTGCCAATTGCCGTTTTAATAATTTATGCATATTCAATCACATACTTTCCGAAATAACTGAAATGGTCATGGTCTGATTGTGCAATCGTGGCGCGCCGCCAATGCGGTTGGGGCAAATTTCACCATAAGAATAAAAACCAATGCGTGGCATGTCTTTGCCAAGCACTTCTGCTGCGGCATCTACCTCTTCTTCGGTGCGCTGCTTCATCACTAATCTACGGCCGATACAACTCACCATAAGTGCGAGCTCGCCATTTTTCTCGTGATCAACTGCAGCTTGTGCTGCCACCGCAGCACCCACAATAAGGCCGTCATGTGAGGCGCGCATAAATTGCGCTTTTGAGCCTTGCGGCATATTGCCAGCAAAAACCATCGACTTATCATCACGGTTAATGTTTAATATTGTGCGCGTATTGTCGCTATTTTCAACATCTGGATCTGTGATTAATAGTGGAAATAACAGTGCCGAAGCAGGCAAATTAGCAGCTTCCTCACCTAAATATTTTTCATATAAATCCAAAGCAGGTTCACCATCTAATTCATATAAGATATTACCGTCAGAGCGGCTGACGGTGCGTTTCGGGCCAAATGGTTTCCACCCGCCTTGGCAGCCATGGCCAATGCGTATTTTATCGCCATACATGCCAATGGCTACAACTTGTCCTGTGTTCGTTTGCCCATTAAGTGCCACAAAAGTTTCTTCAAACCTTTCGCCATCTCCTGCTAGGCCTCCGACCACGGGCATATGCAGGCCCACCGCGTCACTTATGCCTTTGGCTAAATCGCTTCCATTGGCGGCTAGTCCATCAGATAATACAAAAATACCCGCTAAATCATCAGCTCTAAGCTGAGTGCCAATATTTTCACCCGCTTGAAGTGAGCTTATTTGATCGCCAATCATATATTGTGCAGCTTTAACAGAGGTGGCTTCAAATTCTATAGCAGCGGCCACAAATATTGGGGCGTCAGCTATATTGTCGAATATCTGGCCACCAGTTGAGCAACCAATTGAAATGGCATTGGGTAATGAGGTGTGAATTTGCTGAGCGGCGTTTTTTAATACATCAACATCGCCAAAAAAAATAATAAGGTTTGGTTTATTATCAAAACTTGTGCTGCTAATGGTTTCAGCACGGTTTTGCCAAGATGTTACACTTATTTTCACAATACCCCCCCTAATTCCGCGCAACTAACATCAAGCCCCTCTTAGCATTAGTTTTTGCAAATATTATTGAGCGTAGTTTTAGGATATTATCCTTAACATAAGTTTAAGGTTACCTTAGCGTCAAACAACAACGGATAAATATGATTGGAAGTGTCTCAACATAAATCATCACTTCAAAAGCAATGATGATAAAACTGAAAAGAAAAAATGGTACAGTTAGCGGGGTTCGAACCTGCGACCTCCTGGTCCACAACCAGGCGCTCTAACCAACTGAGCTATAACTGCACGTATCTTGAGCCAAATTTCGAACCAAGATGCCACTATCTAGCCTCTAATTTTCCTATTTGCAAGTAAGATTCTGATTTGTCCCACAAAGATTGTGCAAATATGTATATTTATGCTTAAAATCTCCATGCAGTTCTCTTTTCGGGCTTTTCTTTTTGGCGCTGCTATGGTCTTATAATCAACATATAAATTAGATTGAGAGTCAAATGGGTATTAATTCACCATCACAAACCGTTGCAGATTTACAATTAGGCTCTACATCCGATGGCCTTGTGCGCATCTATGTAATCGGTGAAGAAATTGACCTACCCATGGACTTTGAACCAGATGAAGCCCGTGAGATAGCGGCTGAACTATTGGCATCGGCCGATGAAGCCGAACAGATTGCGAAAAAAAATAGCAAGCGTAGCCGCAAAAAATAAATTGGCTTATGCACCAACTTGCGCCATTTTAGTGGCATATTTTGCAATCTTAACTATAGATTTAATGCTTTCTTTACCTCACACTAGAATTCTGGTTAATTATTAGTTAAGATTTTATTTAAATATGTTTCTAATTTTAGCAACATATCTGTTGAGTATTCAAAGTGAGTAACGAGTATGGTGCAGCTTACCAATATATTAAGCTTTAAGAACATTGAAAACGGTCTTGATAACCTGGCCACTGCCGCTTGGGTATGGGATGGCGATCGCAATCGCATCATCGCGGCCAATGGTTTGGCAGTTAAATTCTGGCATGAGTTAAGCGTTTTAGATCTTATTGATACTTTGTTTGGCGAATATCACCCAGTTAGTTTGCAATTTACCAAAGCCATCGGCCAACTTACCGATGCAAATATACAGGCCGAGATGAATGTCGATTTTGGCTCTATGGATATTGATGAAAATATAAGTTGTCAATTTTCTGCGTTACAAAATGATGAAGCTCGCCAAATAATTTTGGTGCAAATCACTCAACAAAGCTCGATAGCAACCGATGCAGGTTCTTTGGCTCAAAATGCAGAGCAAAACGAAGTGTTAATTGCAAAAATGCTAGACAATGCACCCGCAGCGTTGGCGTTATTCGATAAAGATGGTCAATTCTGCTTTGCCAATAAAGCTTGTAAAAACATATTCAGCCGCAAGGCCGAAGAATTTTCAGCGCCCGAGCAATTGGCCGATTGGTTTGTAACCGATGAAGATAATTCCGAAGAGATTTCAAACAATGTCACTGGCTTAATCGAGAAATGTCTCAATTATAAAGTGGCAAATATCAGCGCCAAATTAGCCACGGCTTATGGCGCACGCACCCATAGCATCATTGCCAAATCATTTGCTGTAAAACCATTTAATGATGGTGAAAAATATGTGCTTATTTACTTACGTGATGTGGCAGATGAACGACACTATGAGCAAATTCTAGTGGAGCGTATTGCAAAACTAGAGCAGCTTACAAAATTGGGCAGTGATTTTTACTTCATTTTAGATGATGAACTAAATTTTGTACAACTTGGTGGAAATTTCGAAACCCTAACAGGCTACCCAGCGGCAGAATTGCTAGGCGAAAATTGGCATGATGTTGCTGAGCGTTTCGAGCTAGACCCAGATGGCGTCGCGACCGATTTCTTTGTCGATCAAAAATCATTCGATAATGTAAACATTCAGTGGCCAGTTAAGGACAGCGAAACCGGCTTGTCACTTACATGGCGCGGACGCTCTATATTTGAACAACAAAATGGTGAGAATATTTTCACTGGTAGTTTTGTCACTGCGTTCGAGAATATCTTAGCTTTTTCTGACGATGATTTAAGCGCAGACAAACAGTCAATTTCCTATTCAGAGCATATCGAAATACTAGATGATGCCGATGATGACGATGACTTTGATGACGACGATTTTAACGGCATTAGCCCAACTAGTGAGCTAAGTGACATTGAATTAAGTGACATTGAATTGTTGGCCGTATTAGATGAAGCTGGCGCACCAGAAGATATTGATGACTTAGCTGAATTAGATGACCTAACGGCAAAACCTTTGGGTTCGAACGACAACCAGTTAGATGCGGCCTCAGAAGATGACGCAGAAGATGATGAAGACAAAGATCAAACTTCCGAGCTACAACTTTCAACACTCGAAACAAATCTAACCGAAGTCGAAGCCGTTAATTTTGCCAATTTAGGCGATGCATTAAACGACGACATAAGTGACGATGAAGATGATATTGAAATTGAGGCAGATGGTGAAGACAAAACAGAAGAACTCCACGATGCCGAACCATCAGAACTAAGTTTAGTAGATGAAGATTTAAATGGTGTGGATGCAGTCATTGCGCGTTCTGATGATGTAATTGCTGAGATTAATGACTTACTTGGCGAAAGCTCTGAGACAGATAATAGCTCAGATGCCGAAGCAGAAACTCATTCTTTAGCCGCTAATATTGTACCAGCTTTTGGCACAACCGCTGCTGATATAGAAAAATTTGGCCGCAACGAAATTGATATCTTCAAAACGGTGCTAGACCAAACTCCCGTTATGGCAGCCATAACAAGCTTACCTTCCGAAGAAGGCATATACACTTTGTTTGCCAATAAAGAATTATTAAGCAGATTGGAATTAATCAACTCCAAAAACAATGAGCTTGGTAATGAAGAATACAGCAAAATGCTGTCTGTCGAATCTATGGAACATCTGAACAGTCTTAAAGACGAATTTTCAGAAACGCCAATAGATCAAGAAATTAGCTTTTTGGTTGAGGGAGAAAAATATTATTTCAACGCCAAAATTAACAAGATAGACTGGCAAGACAATAAGGCGTTGCAATTAATCCTTAGCCCTAAAATTGAACTATTCAATATTGACGATGAAGGTGATGCAAAATCCGCAGTTATCGCACTTCAAAATACCTCCGAAGATGTGCTTTATAGCGACAAAAACCCATTAATTCCCGCTGAAGAGAATGCACCTGTGCAATTTTCTTTAGATGGACAAGCCTTTATTGACGCTGAGCAAAACATTCTATCCAGCAATGTCTACTTAAACAATATGGTTGGCCTGACTAGCGATGACCTAATTGGCAAGCCTTTAGGCAGTATTGTTACAGAAGCCGATTTTAATGCGTTTCAAGATTACGCAGCGACAGCGTTGCAGGATGAAGAAAAAAATCTAAGCCAAAATGGTGTCGAGTTAAATCTCATCAACAAAACTGGCGAAGACCATACCATCTTTATGAACATTCAGCGGTTGGATAGTGAAAGCTCTGAAAACTTACCATCTTCAATTTTGGTCAATATGCGAGACGTTAGTTATTGGAAAAAGAAAGAAGCTAATTTACGTGATGCGAAAGAACGCGCAGAACAAGAAAACCAACAAAAATCTGGGTTTCTAGCACGCATAAGTCACGAATTGCGCACTCCCTTAAACGCCATTATTGGCTTTTCAGAAGTGATGAGCGACGAGAAATTTGGCCCATTAGAAAATAGCCGTTACAAAGGCTATGCGCACGATATTAACGAAAGCGGCGAGCATCTATTAAGCCTAATCAATGATCTACTAGATTTGTCAAAAATCGAAGCAGGTAAGGTTGAACTGAATTTCAAAGCTATGGATTTAGAGCCTCTTATTCTACAATCTGTGGCGCTTATGCAGCCAATGGCCGATAAAAAACGCATCATCATTCGCACCTCAATTTCGGCAACGTTGCCAAAAATTATTGCCGACATGCGCTCAATTCGTCAAATTATTTTGAATCTTCTGTCTAATAGTATTAAATATTCAAATGCAGGCAGCCAAGTGATTATTAGTGCCTTGCTAGATGATGATGGCGAGCTGATATTGCGTGTTCGTGATACAGGTGTTGGTATGGACGAGAGCCAATTGGTATCCGCAATGGAACCTTTCAAAACTCTGAATATGTCTAGCTTGGTAGACCGCCAAGGCACTGGCCTTGGTTTGCCGCTAACCAAAGCATTGGCCGAAGCAAATAGAGCCAATTTTAGCATCGAAAGTGCAATTGATGCAGGTACGCTTGTTCAAATCACTTTTCCGACAACGCGTGTTTTAAATGAATAAAAAATGACGGCTAAAATAAAATTTCAGCCGTCGAAAATACATTAAAAAATTTATTAAAAAAATCCGTACGAACCCAAAACGGCTCTCCTAATTATCGGTTATTTAAAACCGAAGCTTAGGGGAGCCGTTCTGGTAATACGCAAGTATTATTTCTTGATATTTTCCCCCAAACATCAAGAACAGGCACAAAATGCTACAATATAATTAACAAATAGTTAATGAATTTACTTTAAGTGACGTTAGGGTATTTTTGGTGGTGCATAAAATTTACAAGTATAAACAACTATATATATTCCATTTTCTATCAAATACTATCAATTTACGTAGTTTTAACTAATTTAAATTAATTATACCAAAGTATTAGATACTACTAAAATATACTATTAAAACATTTCGGGGGACATGTTTATGCTTAACGCATTACATAAATTTATTGACCGGCTTACGATAAAAAAACAAGTCATGACCATCACAACATTAAGTATTTTCAGCATCATCGCTCTTGGCGGTGCCTCATTATATACATCAAATATGGTCGAAACTTCGACACAAAAGAGCATCAATTTTTCCAATTTGGCAGGGCGCTTGCATAAAGTGAATGAGCATGGCTTGCAAATGCGACGCCACGAAAAAGATTATTTGGTGCGCTTAACCGATAAATATGAAAATCGCTACCTAGAACGCGTTGAGTTTGCACTCAATGATGTAGAGGCGTTAAATAACGTCGTAGAAAAGCAGTATCAACCACGTATTGACTTGATTGCTGCTGGCATAACCAACCATAAACAACAATTTATCAAAGTGACTTCCATGCGCAAATCACTTGGTATCAAGTCAGATTTAGGGCTTGAAGGCGAATTGCGCATATCAGTACATAACATTGAAGACACACTGAAAAAACTTAGCAAAACAACTGCTGGGCTAGAGCTTATATCGGTTCAAATGCTAATGTTACGCCGCCATGAAAAAGACTTCATGCTACGGGTGAGCGATAAATATCTAGGAAAATTCACAGCTAGAATCAAAACTTTCACCGATGTCACCAACAAAACTTCACTAAATACGGCAGCCAAAAAACAAATCTTTAGCGATCTAAAGACCTACCAAACTAAATTCAATAATTGGAGCCAAACACGGCTTACTTTTAACGACGAAGTTAAAAAATTAAGTAGTATTTATGCCGAATATTCTCCCATTGTAGATGAGTTGATTGAAGAATATGAAACCTCAAAAACACTTTCAAATAATGAGCGGATTGCCAATCAACATCTTGCTAAAAACCTACAAATCGGCAGTATCATTGCCATTATTTTGCTTCTTGGCGCGGTTAGCTTGTTGATTGCCAGTAACATTGTTAAAAAAATCAAAACTCTAAGCCTATCAATGCAAGCAATCTCACAAGGCGAAACGCAAGAGAGCGTTCAATTTAAGCATTTGACTAACGAAATTGGCGTTATGGCCAGAGCCTTATTGGTATTTCAGGAGAATACGGCAGCCCGCATTACATCCGAAGCCGAAAAACAACGGATGAATACAACAGAGCTTAATAAAGCCAACCAAGTTAACTCTCTCATCGAAGGTTTCAAAACTTCGTCTTTGGATAATATTCATTTGGTACAGTCTGCATCAGGAGAATTGGAACAAGCTTCAAGCCAGTTAGATATTTCAGCAAATAAAATGTCTCACGACAGCCAAATGGTGAGCCGCAATGTCGAAAAAACAAATATAAATGTCACAGGTGCTGCCAGTGCGACCGAGGAAATGGTGGCATCAATCACCGAAATTTCGAGCCAAGCAGCGACATCCAACGAGTTGGCGATAGAGGCAAAAAACAAAACCAACAAAACCGTCAAAGTCATCAACACTTTGGCAGCTAGCGCACAACATATTGAGCAAGTGGTTAAGTTAATTGAGGAAATCGCAGCACAAACCAACCTTTTGGCACTCAATGCCACCATTGAAGCCGCGCGCGCGGGTGATGCTGGGCGCGGTTTTGCTGTGGTTGCTAGTGAAGTGAAGTCACTCGCTAACCAAACAGCAAAAGCCACCGAAGAAATTGCCCAACAGGTCAAAGCCATTCAGCAAGATTCTGGCGAAGCTTCTACAGCTATAGAAGAGGTTGAGGGTATTATTTCGAGCCTGTCAGAAACATCTTTAGGCGTGGCGTCGGCTGTCGAAGAGCAAGCAGCTGCGATAAATGAAATCGCAAGTAATGTTGCCTCAGCTTCGAGCTTGTCGGCAGAAAGCTCAGGCAACATGCAGGATGTTGACCAAGCCATTCAAGAAGCTAAAGAAGTTTCGACTGATGTATCAGGTCTAGCAGGCCAGTTAAATCAGCAAATATCTAACTTACAATCCGATATTTCCGAATTTTTAAATGACGTAAAATCGGTATAAAAAACTAACCTGTAAGCTTAAACTGAAAGGCCGGCATTTATTTGTTGGTCTTTTTTTGTTTCCTTCAGCCATTGATTGTCTTGAATGGGCTTTAGGTAAACCACCATCTCACCATTGGCTAAATGCTCGCTCACTAAGGTTTCTACATTCATTTCGTTGGTTAAATGTATCCGTTTGGCATCCCTGCGCGCAAAGCTCATAATTTCTTGCATATTTTCGCCATAAATAATCACATCGGCAATGTTAATTTGGCGATGGGCTTTTAAAGTCAAATCATCTGCCAATCGAGACGTTAAATTAATCTCAACAATTTCGCCTTTATTTGTCTTTTGCTGCTTAATCATACCAACCAAATGATCGTATTTTTCGTCGTCCGTTTTGGTCAATAACGCGTTTAAATGATGATCTGAAAAAACATCATTCCAAAACTTAAACAGCTTTTTGCTTTCAAACATCATTTTTTGAGCAACAGGTCTAAAATTATAAGTAAATTCGGCCAATTTCCCAATATTCTGCGGCAGCATTTGGTTTATTTTTAACCGTATGTTACGCGCCAATACAGGTGCTTTGCCCGATGTTGAAATGGCGATTATAATGTCATCGCGGCGCACCACCGCAGGTGTGATAAATTGCGAAATTTCTGGCATATCTACAAAATTATATATGATGCCTTTTTTTTGTGCGCCAGCCAAAACCGTTTCAATTAACTTTGCATTGTCAGTTGCCATAAACATGCAGGCAATATTATTTAAATATGTATCTGAATATTTTTTTTCAATAATTTCAACATTGTCACCATAAGCGCGGCTATTGGTTATTTTTTCGCCTAGCGTTAGCCATTTAACTTTGGCATCCATACTGGTTAGCAAATTCACCTTGGCTTCGGCCATTTGCCCGTGTCCGATTACCAATACAGGCTTCTGATCAACTTTTAAAAATATAGGTATTACTTTCATGCCTAGTCTCCTAATGCTAAAATTAGAACGATTATTATGGCCAAAATGCCCGAAACAGATTTCCAAAAACCCACTGGGTTTCTGGCCATGAAGGATTGCTTCACTTCTTCATATGTTTCGTGTTTTGGCTTCATTAAATCATGCTGAAGTTCTGAAAAACGCTCATATCGCTCACCAACATCAATGGCGGTTGCGCGTTGTAAAATATTCTCTACCCATGCTGGTAAATCTTTATTGACCGATAAAGCCGAAATATATTTAAGCCGTTTCACATCATATGAATTTTTAAACCCACCGCCATAAGGCAGTTTATGGGTGAGCATTTCATATAAAATAACACCTAGTGAATAAAGATCAGTGGCGCGGCTCGCTTTACCGTGTAACAGATATTCAGGCGCGGTATAATCAACACTACCAAGCAATTGCGCATCGT
Source organism: Hyphomicrobiales bacterium (assembly GCA_051531935.1). Classification (GTDB taxonomy): domain Bacteria; phylum Pseudomonadota; class Alphaproteobacteria; order Rhizobiales; family OSC116; genus OCS116. Next base: position 477,794 of record JAOPTR010000007.1, on the reverse strand, counting down.
CACTATCATCACCTTCATCAAGGCTTGCTACATGCACTGAACCTAAATCTATCAACTTAATCATACCATTACGGTCAATCATCACATTGTCGGGTTTTAAATCACGATGCACCATATCTTGGCGGTGCAAACTGCGGATCGCGGTGATGATTTGCAATATGATTTCTTTGACTTCCGATAGGTCTGGGTTGGGATGATTATCTATCCACTCACGCAAGGTCTGACCATCAATATATTCAGTCACCATATATAAAAATTGTTTGTCTTGTGCCGCGGGCAAATATTTTAAAATATGCGGTGCATCAATTTGCGCGCCAATCCACTCTTCACGTTTAAAGGCATCAATATAGACTTGGTCATCTTCAAAATTAATTGAAGGGGTTTTAATCGCCATCAGAGTTTCAGTTTCTATATTCTGCGCTAAATAAACTTGGCTGCGGCTATTGGCGTGTATGTCACGAATGATTTTATAACCATCCAATATTTGCCCTGCTTCCATCACAGGAGGAAAAGCCAAATGGCGACCTCCCATTAAATCATCTGGGTCAGAAACTCTGGCTAATTCGTCTAGTGCAATAATCTGACAGGTCACATTATCAAGACTTCCTGCTTCTAATGCTGCCTCCACAATTATTTTGGCGGTATTGTCTAAATCAGCAACGCCATCTAGTGCCAATTCTTTTATGGCTGTGGGGCTCACATGCTCATGCACGCCGTCAGTGGTAAAAACCAATATATCATTTTGGCGCAAAGGCACCACTTTATAATCCATATCCAAATGGGTGCTTGTGCCCATGGCGCGGTTCAAAAAGCTATGCCCTGTAAAATCTTTTAAAATATGGTCAAGTGTTAGTGGCTCAATATTGCCATCACGTATCAGGCTAATGCGGCTATCCCCTACATGGAATATATGCGCTTTACCTGCTTTGATAACCATAGCACTCAGCGTGCTCACCATGCCAAATTCAGCACCTTGATCACCCGATGATTGGCTATACATCCAGCTATTGGTGGCATTTAATATTTTACCGACAGATTTTTGTACGCCCCAACTGTTTGGAGTCGAAAAATAATCCAGTAAAAAACATTTCACGCAAGTTTCCGAAGCTTCCTTGGCTTTGGGGCATGTGCTCATACCATCGGCAATGGCAATGGCCACTCCTTTGGTCATGGCCTGAGCCTCCTCAGGAAACATAACTCCATAGCTGTCTTCATTGCGGGGTTTTGTCCCCGCATCCGAATAAGCGCCTATGGAAATTTTTACAGTCATTGGTTTAGCTCACTTTAATCAATTCGATTGTACCATCTTCAAGCACTTCAGCCATATGACCTTTAGGTTCGCTCATAAATACCAAAATTAAAACCATTAATATAAGTGATGATGCGCCAATGACCATAAAGAAAACAGATGCAGATACAAATGAATACAAAGTCAACAAAGCCACACCACCAATATTACCATAAGCACCCACCATGCCAGATATCTGGCCTGTCATACGGCGTTTAATTAAAGGCACATGCGCAAACACAGCACCACAACCCGCTTGCACAAAGAAAGAGCAAAACACAGTGGCTAATAGCACCAAAACAATGGACCATTCACTCGTCATGAGTGACATAATATAATACCCGACAGCCAAACCCGCCAAGAATATAATCAAGGTTTTCTTACGGCCTAAACGGTCACTCACCAAACCACCCACAGGGCGGGCGACTAAGTTCATCACTGCAAATGAAGCGGCAATCAAACCTGCCATCACTGCACTTAGGCCAAACAAATCCATATAATAGATTGGCAGCATAGAAACCACCGCCAGTTCAGAACCAAAAGTCACCATATAAGCCAAACTTAACAAAGCCACTTGCTTAAATGAGTATCGTTGAATTTCATCAACGCCTTTGCCAAAAACAACCTTATTCACTTCATATATATGATAAAGCTGATAAAGGAAGGCAACAAATAGGCCGATATAAATAGCCAAGCAAACACCTTCATCAAGCAAGCCTAAGTTAAGAGGGCTTAATTTCCATGTCAGCAGAGCCAGCGCCAAAAATAGTGGCATTTTCATAATTACATAAAGGAAAAAATCACCTTTAGATGAAATTTCCATCGCGCCCGATTTTTTAGGTTTAAAATATGTAGCGCCCTTTGGCGTATTGCGTGCGGTGCGATAAAAGATAAATGAATATACAAAAGCAATTACGCCCGTCATAGCCACCGCATAGCGCCAGCCATTTTCACCACCAAAGCTAATGGCAATGATTGGCAATATCATGGCTGCTGCTGCGCTACCAAAATTGCCCCAACCGCCATATATACCTTCAGCCAAGCCAACCGTTTTGGCAGGGAACCATTCGGAAATCAAGCGAATGCCAATCACAAAACCAGCACCAGAGAAACCAAGTAAGAACCTAAACAATGCAAGGCTTTCAAAACTATTCGCTGTGGCAAAACCAAAACATAATAAAGAAGAGATAAAAAGCAATAAGGCATAAACCAAACGTGGCCCAAAGCGGTCAACAAACATGCCAATCGCCACCCGCGCAGGAATGGTCAAAGCTACATTCAATATAAGTATAGTCGCCACTTCTTGTTTTGTAAGGTCTAAGTTTTCGCGGATGATTGCCATTAAGGGTGCATGGTTAAACCAAACTAAAAAGCTTATAAAAAATGCCATCCAAGATGTATGAAGTATTTTATTTTCAGGAGTTAGCGAAAATAAGTTAATTTTCGACATTTGTTTATTAGTATCTGACATTTTTAACTCTAAAAGTTACGAGGGATAATTTAATTAATTCTTACTTAGCAATATTAATGCCAATTCCTTTACCACCCTTAATCGCCATATTAGGTAACAAAGCCTTACCTAATTGCCTATATTTTAATCACATATACTTTAGTGCATAATTTTTAAGCATTTTCTATTTTGATCTAAATCAAGTACCGCCTATTTGCTTGCTTTTTAGACAAATTATAATTGGCACGGCTTTTGCTATTCTATGGTCAGTATATCAAAAACTGTATAAGTAAAGGTCAGTTAGATGAAACAAAAACTTGTAATTGTAGGCAATGGGATGGCGCCAGGTCGCGCGCTAGAAAAACTATTCGCCACCGCACCCGATGCGTATGAAGTGACAATCTTCAACGCTGAAAACCGCGTAAATTACGACCGTATTATGTTGTCTCCCGTATTATCAGGCGAAAAGAAATTCGAAGACATCATCATCCATGATGATGCTTGGTATAAAGAACATGGCGTGACATTACATAAAGGCCATAAAGTTTCAAATATCGACCGCGATAAAAAACAAGTGACTTCAGAAGGTGGCATCACTGCTGATTATGATAAATTAGTCATCGCCACTGGCTCATTACCCTTCATCATCCCTCTCCCTGGACATAAACTCGATGGCGTTTTGGCTTATCGAGATTTAGATGATGTGACTGCTATGCAGACCGCCGCGAAAGCTGGCGGTGCTGCGGTGGTTATTGGTGGTGGTCTACTTGGTTTAGAAGCCGCTGCTGGCCTTAAAGAACAAGGCATGGATGTAACGGTTATCCATTTAATGCCAACCCTCATGGAGCGTCAGTTAGACCCTGCAGCAGGTTATATGTTGGCACGCGAACTAGAATCTCGTGGCATCACAGTGTTATGTGAAGCCAATACAAAAGAAATTACTGGCGATGGTAAAGTTGAAGCTGTGCATTTAGATGACGGCACAATTATTCCTGCTTCTATTGTGGTTATGGCTGTGGGCATTCGCCCCAACAGCGCCGTTGCTGCTGAAGCAGGGTTAGAAGTTGGCCGTGGCATCGTGGTCAGCGATAATATGCAAACCTCAGATCCAGACATTTTCTCCCTCGGCGAATGTGCCGAAGTCGGCGGTGTGTGCTATGGCTTGGTGGCCCCTCTCTACCAAATGGCCAATGTACTCGCCGCCAACCTAACTGGCGACAAAGACGCAAAATTTGTAGCCCAGGACACGCCAACCCGCCTCAAAGTAACAGGCATCAACCTCTATTCAGCAGGCGATTTTGCCGAAGGCACAGACCGCGAAGAAATTGTATTCAGAGATGCATCTTCTGGTGTTTACAAACGCCTTATCCTGCAAGAAAACAAGATTATTGGCGTGGTGCTTTATGGTGAAGCCTCAGATGGCCCATGGTTTAGTGGCAAATTAAAAGCCGAAGAAGACATTAGCGAAATTCGCGATATGCTTATCTTTGGGCAAAATGCAGTTTTGGGGGGCGCCAATGTGGACCCGCTCGCCGCCGTTACAGCCTTGCCAGATAGTGCAGAAATTTGTGGTTGTAATGGCATTTGCAAAGGTGACATTGTTACCGCGATTAACGAAAAAGGTTTAACCGATCTTGCGGGCGTGCGCGCTCACACCAAAGCATCCGCATCTTGCGGCTCTTGCACTGGCTTGGTCGAACAATTAATGACACTTACATTAGGCAGCAGCTTCGATGCGAACGCCACCCAAGCCATGTGCGGTTGCACCGACCTTGGTCATAGTGATGTAAGGCGTCTCATCAAAGCCAAAGAGCTCAAAAGCATTCCAGAATTAATGCAAGAGCTCGAATGGAAAACATCTTGCGGTTGCGTTAAATGTCGCCCTGCCCTTAACTATTATCTCGTTGCCGACTGGCCAGGTGAATATGTCGATGATTATCAGTCTCGTTTTATTAATGAACGGGTGCATGCCAACATTCAAAAAGATGGCACATATTCAGTTGTACCGCGTATGTGGGGTGGTTATACAAATGCCAACGAACTGCGCGCCATTGCCGATGTTGTCGATAAATTCGACATTCCTACTGTTAAATGTACGGGCGGCCAACGTATTGATATGCTCGGCATTAAAAAAGAAGATCTACCAGCCGTGTGGAAAGATTTAGGCGAAGCAGGCTTTGTATCTGGCCATGCTTATGCCAAAGGCCTGCGTACAGTAAAAACCTGCGTTGGTACCGATTGGTGCCGCATGGGCACACAAGATAGCACTGGCCTCGGCATCAAGCTCGAAAAAATGATGTGGGGTTCATGGACGCCTGCAAAATTAAAACTAGCTGTATCAGGTTGCCCACGTAATTGCTCAGAAGCTACATGCAAAGACATTGGCGTTATCTGTGTCGATAGTGGTTATGACATTCATTTTGCGGGCGCTGCAGGTTTAGACATTAAGCCAACAGTTGTACTTGGCCATGTAAATAGCGAAGCAGAAACCATTATTCACATTATCGCTTTAGCACAAATGTACCGCGAGCAAGGCCATTATCTTGAGCGTATTTACAAATGGGCAGACCGTGTTGGTATAGAAGAAATCAAAAGCCAAATCATGGATAATGAACAGCAACGCAAGCAATATTATGATGCCTTTATGTTCAGCCAAAAATTTGCACAAATTGACCCATGGGACGAACGCGTTTCTGGCGTTGATAAACATGAATTTAACCCATTAGCAACATTACCTTTGGAGGCTGCACAATGAGCAATTTCATCAAAGTAGGCACAGTGAATGACATTCCTTTGCGCGGCGCACGCCAAGTGCAATATGGCGATACAACCATTGCTGTTTTTCGCAATGCGCAAAGCAAAATTTTTGCGCTAGAAGATAAATGCCCACATAGTGGCTGCCCTGTTAGCAATGGCATTGTGCATGATACAAGCGTCACTTGCCCCATTCACAATTGGGTGGTTTCGTTAGAAACAGGCGATGCTTTAGGTGCAGATGAAGGCAAAACACTTTCATTCCCAGTTAAAATGGATGGCGAGAATATCCTCATCTCGCTTTAAGCAAACAATGGTTTCCCCATCATTATTGTAAAGACAAATTGATGCAAAATGTAAAGACTACATGCCCCTATTGCGGTGTCGGTTGCGGTGTTATCGCCTCTGTTGACAAAGATATTGTCAGCATTAAAGGCGATCAAAGCCACCCTGCCAACCAAGGTATTTTATGCTCCAAAGGCATGGCACTTGGCGAAACGCTAGATCACACAGATAGATTGCTCACCCCCATTGTGGATGACAAAATTTCGAGCTGGGATAATGCGTTAGATCAGGTCGCAACAGGCTTTCAAGAAACCATCGAAAAATATGGGCCAGATAGTGTGGCCTTTTATGTATCTGGCCAGTTTTTAACCGAAGACTATTATGTCGCCAATAAGCTGATGAAAGGCTTTATCGGCTCGGGCAACATAGATACAAATTCACGGCTGTGCATGTCATCAAGTGTGGCAGGGCATAAACGCGCTTTTGGTGGCGATATCGTGCCAGGTAATTATGAAGATTGGGAAGAAACCGATCTGGCCATTTTGGTCGGCTCTAACGCTGCATGGTGCCATCCCATTCTGTTCAACCGCCTGCTCAAAGCACAAAAAACCCGTGGCGCTAAAATCGTCATTATTGACCCGCGCCACACCGCTTCTTGCGATATGGCCGATCTGCATTTACCCATCCTCCCGGGTACTGACGTTATATTATTCAACGGACTATTAAGCTATCTAGCCGCACATGGCGCGATAGATCAAAAATATGTAGCCGCACATACCAAAGGTATGGACGAAGCATTAGCTGTCGCGCAAATGGATGCCGCCAGCGTCACTATAGTGGCACAAAAATGCGGTCTCGATGCCATTGCGGTGGAAGAATTCTACAGCCTATTCCTCAACAATGAACGGGCATTAAGCATTTATTCCCAAGGTGTTAATCAATCATCATCTGGCACAGATAAAGTCAACGCCATCATCAATTGCCATCTCTATACTGGACGTATTGGCAAAACCGGCATGGGGCCATTTTCTGTCACAGGCCAACCCAATGCTATGGGTGGGCGTGAAGTTGGCGGCCTTGCTAATATGCTCGCGTCACATATGGAATTTTCTGATGAGGCGATTGATCTGGTTTCCCGTTTTTGGGGCAGTGACAATGTTGCCAAGCAAGCTGGTGAAAAAGCGGTTGATCTGTTCGATAAAATTCACGAAGGCAAAATTAAAGCCGTGTGGATTATGGCAACAAACCCTGCCATATCCATGCCAAACGCCAACAAAGTGCGCGAAGCTTTAGACAAATGCCCGCTTGTTGTGGTTTCGGATTGTATGGACAATACCGACAGTATGAAGTTCGCCAATATTAAATTACCCGCTATGGCATGGGGCGAAAAAAATGGCACGGTGACCAATAGCGAAAGACGCATTTCACGCCAGCGCAGTTTTTTAAAGCCTGCAGGCCAAGCCAAAGCCGATTGGTGGATTATGAGCCAAGTGGCACAACGTATGGGTTTTGAGGCTGCGTTTGATTACACTCACCCCTCACAAATATACCGCGAGCATGCACAATTATCAGCTTTTGAAAATGATTTCGGACAAGATGACGATGGCAAATACCCGACACGCCGCGCCTTTAACATCGGCCTTCATAACAATATAAATGAAACTGAATATAACGACATGCCACCCGCACAATGGCCCATTACCGAATGTGCGCCATATGGCACAGCACGCATGCTCAAAGATGGCGAGTTTTTCAACCAAACACGCAAAGCAAATTTTGTTGCGACAAAGCACAAAGCCCCACAAAACAAGCTAGGGCGTAAATATCCATTGGTACTTAATAGTGGCCGTATTCGCGACCAGTGGCATACAATGAGCCGCACTGGTAAATCGCCAAAACTTAACAATCAACATGCCGAACCATTTGTGAATTTATCAGAGCAAGATGCCACACATCACAACATTCAAGATGGCGGGTTTGTCAGCATAAATAGTAAATGGGGCGATGCCTTGGTGCGCGCCCATATTGAGCCAAAACAAGTTAAAAACCAAATTTTCATGCCAATGCATTGGACAGATGTTTACGCCTCAAAAGCTGTTATCGGCAAATTGGTAAATCCAGTTACTGATGCCGTTTCTGGACAACCAGAGCTGAAACATACCCCCGTTAACATCGAAGCTTGGGCACCCGATTGGCACGGATTTTTTATCAGCAATCAAAAACCCGACATGCAGCAATTGTCAGCCGATAAAAATGTAAAATATTGGGCATATAATTATCAAAACGGCTGTCACATTCTTAACTTGGCAGGTATTGGCTCTATTGGTGACATTGAAATTGTCAAACAGCTTAAAGCCTCATCTAAAGACCGTTTATTATCCTATGTCGATAAAACTTCAGGTCAGTTTAGATATGCGACGAGTCAGGATAACAAATTAGAAAACTGCTTCATTGCAAGCCGTCAAGGCGCTTTACCAGAGCTTAATTGGCTGCAATCTCTCATGGTTGGCAAAATAGATGTTTCCGATAAATTAGGTTTCATTCTTTCGGCCATTTCACAAGATAACAGCCCCAATCTTGGGCCAATTGTTTGCTCATGCTTAGGTGTTTACCAGCAACAGATTATTGATGCCATTAAACAGCATGATCTAAAAACTGTAGATCAAGTGAGTGAATTGTTAAAAGCTGGTACCAATTGTGGTTCTTGCATCAGTGAGATTAAGCAATTGCTGCCTTAAAAACCTTGCGTTTATATTTTGCGGTTTTTTTTACGCCTCTCTTTGCGTATATCCACTTCAAATACGTAAGCGGCTTTGTCTTGTAAAAATATAATGCCATGCTTGGTTGGTGTTTCGGCCAAGCTTAACACCGTCTCACGAGTCATTTGATAAGTTAACACGTTCAAAGCATACTTGATTGCATTTTCATTCAACTCAGACAGTTCAACCCGATAAGTGAAAACATGCCCTGATGGAAAATTCACTTTATCAGTCAAAAAACCGACGCTCAATAATTCCTGCGCCTCAATTTGAGAAATACGACAATGGATTTTGTTTTTTTCAAATTTCAACCGCATATGGCCTCATAATCTTCTGGTGTGTTTATATTTGCAAAGCCTGCTTCGCTGCCCTCAGGCTTGCGGAGTGTATTCACGTTAAATGGCTTCATAAATTGGCGCATTGAATATGTGCGCTCCTCATCTTGCGCTAATTTATATAAATGTGCGCGCATCGCCGCCGATGTTTTAAGCAATAGTGGAAACATCTCATCTTCATATCTGGCAATGTCGCAATCACCTAACCCCGCTAATAAATGCTCCAAAATATCGGGCGACAAAAGCGGCATATCAACGGGTAATATAAGCCAATATTCTACATGTATATGAGTTTTAAAAGCAGTGTAAATACCGCCTAAAGGGCCTAAGTCAGGCTTTAAGTCGGCCATGTGATTTTGGTGGCTAATATAAGCCGCGCCAGCCCCAACAGCGGCTAAATGCTCAACGGTAATTTGCAAAAAACTGCGCCCGTTAAAATCAAGTGCAGCCTTGTCGCGTCCCATACGAACTGAGCCGCCCTGCGCCAATACCAAACCAGCTATGTTTTCAAATTCACCCAAACCATCTCACCTTATTTGCATCACCTATATATACGGCTTGCTCACAAATAGATCAAGCAACGCTTACAGGGCAAAATGCCTAAGACATGCCTTTTTCAAATGCTTTTATCTGTGATGGTAATTCAACATTCGGAAGCTTACTTTGTGTCCAAACATGTATTTTAGGGTTAGCTTCAAAGGGAGCGTTCAGACAAGCTGCCACAACGCCAATTAAACCAGGAAAGCCATCCGACCTATCAATCATAAACTCACCACAATGAGCACAAGCTTCGCGTTGGGTCTTCTCTCCGTTGTCCGATATATATAGGGCTGGTATTGTCTCGCCCATTAGCGAGGAGTATTTTACTTTAAAAAACACCAGAGATGTAAAATCTTGCCCCGTCGCATCACGACAATCCGCACAATGGCAAACCAACTCCAGAAGAGGCGCCCGATTGGCGGTGAATTTAAGCTTCCCACATTTGCATTGGGCATTTATTTCGCAATCCATAAAATCTCCCATAAAAAAAGCCATTCACAAATATTTATGAATGGCTTCTCATTGTTACGTTCAATATTTTTAAGCCGATTTCACATCGTTTAAGAAAGTCGAAATATCCTTTTGTAGCCCTTCGACTTGCGTTTGCAAATCACCGACATATCCACCCACTTGGTTAGAAATGCCTTCCGCTTCTTCAATTGAAGAATCTACATTACGCATAGAATCTGCACTTTCGATTGAAAGTTGAGCCACAGTTGCGATGTTGCTTGCAATCTCATTCATCACCGCATTTTGCTCTTCAACAGCCGATGCCACACCCACCGAAACTTCCGATAGGTTCACAATTAAGCCGTCAACTTCCTCAATCGCGATAGATGCATTTTGCGAATCGTCTTGAATAGATGCAACTTGTTGCGCAATTTCCTCTGTGGCTTTTGCCGTTTGGTTAGCCAAAGATTTCACTTCGTTAGCCACAACCGCAAACCCACGTCCAGCATCACCCGCACGGGCAGCTTCAATGGTTGCGTTTAGCGCCAATAAGTTAGTTTGCTCGGCTATTTCTTCAATCAACCGCACAACTTGCTGAATGTTCGTGGCATTTGCAGTCAAAGCCCCAATCACTTGCACAGCCGATTGGGTTTTATTTTTTGCCGTGTCTGCCATCTGTGTAGAGCGCGATGCTTGCTCAGAAATCTCGCCGATAGAAGCTACCATTTCTTCAGCAGCAGATGCCACACCATTAATGTTCATCGAAGTTGTATCAACATTACCTGTTACCACACCACTTTGTAGTTTCATATCAGAGGTCGATGTTGTTAGGCCGCTCGATGCTGTTTCAAGACCAGTAGATGCTTCTTTCACACTCACAATGGATTCGTTTGTACTATTGCGGAAATCAACAATCAACTTAGAAATATTATTAGCTTTTTCCAAGCCACCAGCATCTTCTGATTCACGTTTTTCGCGGGCAATTTTACGTTCAGTTGCGTTGGCTTTAAATATGGCTAAGGATTTCACCATATCGCCCACTTCATCCCGGCGCTTTGTGCTTAGTTCTAACTCGGCTTCCAAATCATTATCAGCAATTTTACGCATATATTTTGTAATCAATGCAATCGGGTTAACAATTGATCTCGCAATTTCCCAACCAAACCATAATACAATGATAAGCGAAGCAATAATCAAGCCTGCAATCACATATAGTTCAGTGTGCATAGCTTCAGCATGAGTTTCTGTATAATGCGCAATGTCTGCAGATAAATAATCTTCAATTTCTTTATAAATATCAATTTTATGATTATTTGCCAATTTCCATTCTGCAATATTCACTGATGATACATCATGTGCAGCATCATAAACGCTGTCAATTCCCACTTCACGCATATGGTGAATTTTCGCAAAATCATCACCTTTTAGTCTGTCTTCAACAAATTTAATTTGTTCCTCATCAGCCGCGTGTTTAAATACGTTATAATAAGCTTCTTGCTTATCAATAGCCGCCATAAATTCACGATGTGTATGTTCGTCAAACTTACCCAATACAAATGCATGCGTACCTAATGTGCGTTCTAAACCTGCATATTCTTTCATTTCCAAAAAGCTAGTGAAGGCATTAATCTTATTTGTTAAATGCGCATCTTGGCTTAAATGGCTCATATACATAACGCCATCTAGCAATTCATTGATAATCGCTTCATATTCAGTGTTAGATTGTGCAACAGTTTCCTTGCCAGCATCAACCAATATTCTAAAGTCTTTGAGACCCAGTAAATGGTGTTCAACATTTTCAATCAAGTGTGTATAATCTTCGCCGTAGGTTGACCAATCATTCGCTTTAAATTCTTTTTCAAATGCGGCTAAATGTTTGTCAGTCTCAGCGCGTTGATGCGCCAACTCTAAAACAGCTTCATTACCGCCTTCATGTGCAATCACAGCCGCCGTGTCATCACGTTCAACCTGTAGCTCATCAATCATATCTGTCATATATGGTGAAAAATGTTCTAATTTGTTAATTTTGTCCATCACAACAGTGCGTGAGTAACCTTCGTAAAATACATCTCCTGCGAGTATAAGCAGAACAAGTACTGGTACGGCTAATGCCATATACATTCTTGTATTAATTTTAGCATTCTCTAGAATGGCTCTATACATAAATTCACTTTCAAACAATTTACAAATCCAGCCTTGCTGAACCTTACCCGAGTACAAATATCTGAAATAATTATACTTTCGGTGTATATAAAATGCTCGAATATGCTTAAAATTGAATTAATAAATTGATCAAAATCAACAAATTACAGTAATACTTTAGAATTGATCCAACCAATTAAAATCCCGCAACGAGTAGGTGTTGCGGGATTTTAACGCATTATTGCCACTTCTTAAATAACTCTTTGGCTTCGTTTATTTGTTCAACTGTCATTATTTCAGCAACTTTATCGGCCTTTTTTTGGTTATAAGATGAGTAACGCCCTGCGAGGCTATAATAGTAATGCGCTTTCACTAAATCCAGTTCAACTCCTCGGCCTTTTTCGTAAGCCCCGCCCATACTCATTTGTGCAGGAATATAGCCAATATCGGCAGATTTGAGCGCCAAACCTCTACCAAATTCTGGGTTCCTATCAACACCCATGCCGTTCATGTGCATAAGCCCCAACAAATAAAGTGCCGATGCATCATTTGGCAAGGCCTCAAACTCAGTCTTTGCGGTTGCATAATCTTGTGCTTTAAACGCCGCCTCGCCTGCTGCCAAATCAGCAAATGCAGGGGTTACAATTGCTAACGCTGCAATCAGCGATATTGTTTTTAGTATTTTAGTCATATTATTTCCTCTATCCATTATCCATTACCCACTATTTCTTTTCAAAAACACCTTTAAAACTCATGCTGCAATGCGTGCTCCCACCAAGCGCAAATGCAAGTTCTTTCCCCACTTTTACGTCAATATGCGCAGTCACATTAATCTTAGTTTCCGACCTCACATCAAGCATGGTGTCAACTAAAAATGACATATTCGGAACATGAGTTTTTTTGCCAGGGCCAAAATCAACGGCTTTAGCAAGCCACTTATTTGTGCTTGTCTGTTGCCATTCAAAATTCTTATACCCCGCCTTCAGGTCTGTCGGGTGAAATGGTCGCGAGAATCTTATATTCTCAGTTGTATGCTCATTCATACGTAGTAAAAAATTAGCATGAATATTCATCGGGCAGCCGTCAATCTTATCGGGGTTCATGGTTGTCATCCAAACACCATCCATAGGGGTGACAGGCAGGTTTAGTGTCGCACCGCTGCTTTTAGTGAGGTTAAGCAAATCAATTTTCTTGGGATTTTTGTCTTCTGGCCCATTAAATAGAGTGATGTCTGGTGAACCTTTACCACCCGCTTCATTATAAGATTTTTTAAGCGATTCATTGCTAAGGCGGGCTTTTTCGCCCGATTTTAAAATCAAATTTGCATTACCCTCTGGTACATCTTCGGGTTTAATGCCAAAAACCAGCGCCACTTCTTCTTTAGATGAATCAGTTAAAACCACCGTCACTTTACCATCTTTTGTTACGTTGATAATGTGAACCTTGTCTTGCGCCCATGCGCCAGATAGCATAAAAGTGCTAACCGCCAACACCAACGATATTTTTTTTAATAAATTCATTTTAATTACTCTTTCCAAGTTTATTCAACATGTCTTCAATTGTTTGGTCAGTAAGCACTTCACCAAACTCCAAATCCCCGTCACCACTTGTTGCTCCATATATGGCATCGCCTTCCCATCTATCGGTTTGACGCACCAAATTAACTTGCCCACCACCTATTTTAGACATCATCGCCCCATACCAAATGTCTTTTTGTTGCGCCCATTCTGGCGGGCGAGATAAAACCAAAATGGCATCATTTCCATTATGGCTAAAATTCATATTTATATTTACAGGCTTGCCCTTTGCATCACGGTTAATTTTGGCCGTCATACCCAAGGAGCCACTGTCGGCATTGTCTTCGCCCTTCACATGGCTAAATTGCACCCGCATTATTTCGTCATTGGTTGTAAAATCACGCAATATCCAATTTCCAGCCAATATACCAAGGGGGCTAGCGGCAAATTCTTCGCCGCCCATTGCCTTAAACTCCGCATTAATGGCAGCCTGTTGAGCAGCATAATTTCGCCTCACAACCCAAACTTCCAAATCTTCAAAAGCTGAAAATGTTTCAAGACTTATATCCTTTGAAATACAAACACTGTCTGTGGCTGTGGCTTCATCTTGCTCATGATGTCCCATTGTGCCAACACGAATACAATCAGCCACCATATCAGTCACTTGGCGCCTGTTTAACGCCGCCCAACCATTTGTGGCTAAATTTACAATTTGAATATTCGGCCGGCCTGTTTTCCAAGCCGTTGGTTGAATTAAACCAAACCCTTTTCTAAGTGGAATGTTCTTAAAACCTGTTTCTGGGTCGTCATAAGTGCAAAATTCTTGTTCGCAAATAAACACATAATCACCCATAACTCCACCAGCTTCATCACCATGTTCATCGGCACTTAAACCAATGTCAGCATAACGTTTAAACTTAACTGGCAAAAACAGCCCACCTGTCGCGGCCATCATTGTGCCTTCAAAATCACCGTCTTTACGTTGTGACATTAGTGCAGCCGCGTTGCCAAATTCTGTGGCATATTGAATTTTCAACTGCCCTGCTTCCAGTGCTAAAATATTCAGTTTTAGTTTTTGGCTATTCCCCATTAAACTGGAGCTTGATTCAGCATGATCATCCACATCGCCCATATTAATTTTGCCATTGGCCTGCACATTAGCAAAAACATCTGCACTGCTTATCAATTCGCCCGTAACCCCATGCACAAGCTTCCACAACCCAATTAGGTTTAAATCAGTTTCGGCATTCACGGCGACCCTATTCTGCGCTTGTTCGGTTGGAGCGGCAACGGCATCAGCATCATCTGCCAAAACAATCTTCCCCACCTTAATTTTACTCAGCGGCTGATCAATATATTTACCCGCATCATTTTTGTAATTGTAAATAAGCTCATATTCGCCATCTTCACTTGGCAAAGGAAGCAGTAAGCCTTCGGGGCTGGATAACTTACCCAAGCCATAACTTGCGGATTTTTCACCTGCCTGTTGCCAATATAATTTACCATATTTATCCCTCATGCCCGATATTTTAACAGGCAATTTACCACCAGCTTCGCCTTGTGTTGCGCCCATCCACTTTGGTGTCACTTGGTCGACAAATGTAACGCTAAAACGTGCTAAAGCCGCATCAGGCTTACCCACTATAATTTCATATTCACCCGCTTGTTTTGGTGCTTTAAAATCATGCTGGCTCCAGCCTTGGGGCTTAGAGCCAAATCTGGTTTCCCAATCCAAACGCTTGCCATCCATATTAAATAATGCCACAGGAATTTGTGCTTTTGGCTGAATTGGCTTATTGGCAAATAGATAAAAATCATGCTTCATACCAAGCTGATAAGGGCCGTTGTCAGCAAGACTATATTCAATTATATTTGCCGCAAATGGCACCCTTATATCTTGGCGATCGCCCGATATACTTACGTCAACTTGCCCCACACCCTCATCACTCAAGGCTTCAATTGTCCAATCGCCAACTGGCAATTGAGCATACAGTCCTTGCATAATTTCAACCGTTTCTTCAACTGTCCCCAACATCACCCGAGTGCGGGTGTCTTTATGGGTCGCGCGATATGTCACTTTAACGGGCAACGATGTGCCTTTATCACGGACAACCGTTAAGACAAGTGCGGTTTTTTTACTTTCACTTGCTATAGGAACGGCCTTTTTGGTTTCAATTTGGCTCACTTTCCCCAAGGCATCGGCAACACCATTGGCGTCTTTCGCATCAAAATATTGCCCACCCGTATTGTTGGCAATGCATTGCAATTGTGCGCGGTCTTCTTTTTTTGTCAGGCCAAAACCAATCACATGCGCGGTAAAGTCAATACCTTCACGTGCCAATTCATCTGCCAGAGCGCAAGGGTCGGCATTACAAGTTTCAATACCGTCCGAAAACAAAATAACGGTTGCAGCAGCCTCTTGATAACCAAGTTTTTGCGCGGCTAATTTCACAGCTGCAGATAATGGCGTTTTCCCTTTAGGGCGTAGGTTTTCAACGGCAGCACTAACTGCCGAAAGCGCACCGATTGTTGGCTCTACCAAGGTTTCAATATCGCCGCAATCTCCCTTGCGCCTATGGCCATAAGCAATTAAACCAAGTCTATTTTCGCGGCCGATCCATGTGTTTTCTAAATTAGCAAAGGCATCTCGCGCCATTTCAATTTTGCTTTTGCCGTTAATTTGCCCCCACATAGAGCCTGACGCATCAAATACAATCATTGTTTCGGCAGCCGAAGCACTAAAACTGCTTAAGGCCATTGCCATTGCTACCCATAAAAATCTAGACATCACATTTTCCTTTTACAAATTTACTTTCTTGCCCGCCCAATTGCCCGCGCGCTCACCTAATTTTTTAAATTTTTGCGAAGCGCCTTCTATTTTCCGCATCCATTCAGGGTCAGGAACTTGCCCTTCTGTCACCTTAAAATAAACCTGCAACATGCAGGCAATGGCAAAAGGTTCAATAAATGCAGCCTTAATCGCCCATGCAAAAATAAGCGCAAACACCACACCACCAGCCGCCCAAGCCCCAGGAATTAAGAAAACGACCGCCGCTGCAGGCGCAAGCATGACCAAAAATACTAAAAATGAAAGCATATAAACAATCGCGGTCAACCATGCCGCGTTCACCATAATAGGTCGGGCATTTTGGCCATAAAGCACCAACGCTTCACGGGCGCTCAACCACGGGTTATCGGCCTTGGTGCGCATAGAATGGGCTAATATCACCTCATCCATCAGGCCAACCGAAATTTTTAAAAATGCCCTCACAATATTCATAATCTGGCTCACCCCAGGGATGGGCAGAATTGTTAAAATGCCCTGTACCAAACCTGTAATGCCTTTTAAAACACCTTTAATAAGCTGATCAACCGCAAATAAAATAGATGATTGTCCAAATCTCTGGGTCACTATGGTTTTGGCATAAGCAACCTGACCGATGCCATTGGGTATCTCTCCACCTTCCATAAGCTCAACCATTACGGCAATGTGCCCCGCCTTGACGATGTACAGAATATATTCACGTAAAAAGTAAATCACGCCAGCGGTAAGGCCAAGCCCAAGACCCCCGCCCCATAATGTAGCCGAACCCTGAAATTCGGCATCACCAAAATTACCAATGCCATAGCCAATGCCAGCACCAACGCCTGTTACCACCACATAAGCCACTGCAATGCCAAAATAAACTGCCGCACGAAATAATATAAATGGCGTGGTTTTCAACATTAATGAAAACGCTTGCCCAATGCTAAAATCCCACATAAAAACTCCCCTCACAAATTAGGTAAATAGAGCTATAAAATATCAGCTAAGCAGCATTTGGGAAATACGCCATCTGGCGTATTTTTTGAACTTTCTTTGATTTAGTTATTGAATTTCATGCAGTTTCAGGCAATTTCAAAGGCAGTTCAAAGACCTTTCAGCATGTTTTCAAAAAATTTGTAAAAAATCAACTGCCCTCCATCAACGATTTCAATCGAAATCTCGTCAAATTCATCAAAAAAGTCATTCACCTGCTCCATCGGCACCGCTTGGTTATCAGCGCCATGAAAAAGCTCAATAGGCATTTGGCAGGCAGTCACCATTTGTCGCCATCGGTCACTAAAAATATACAAACCATCAGCAACAGGCGAGCTGACGCCTTGCTTAAACGAGGCTTCAAATCCCTTGATAATCAATTCACGAATTTCAGGTTTTTTAATCAGCGCATAGTCAATTTCTGAATCCTCATAAAGCGCATCAATCAAGCTCTCGGCACCGTATTTTTTCACCTGCTTTTCAGAACCACGTAGTAAAAATGGCAAAAGCTTAGGTGTATATTTTGCAGTATTAGTCACAATACGTTGGCGCGGGTTCAATACCCGAATGTGTTCGGCACGTGTAAACGGCACCGCCCCACTAACCACCCGTATTTTTGTGATAATGTGCGGCAATATACTACCCAAATGATATGCGTAAAAAGAGCCTGACGAATGCGCAAGTATTTTACAATTTTCAATATTCTCCACCGCCAACAATGCCACTATATCGTCGGTAAAAAAATCTATCATATTGGCTGTTGCTAATGCGGCAGAACTACCAAAACCAGGCCGATGCGGGGCTATAAATTTTATATTTTGTGAATATAAATAGTCAGACATTTCACTGGTTAAATCTGTACCTGTCATAATCCCATGCATAAATAATACTGGCTCACCATTTGGGTGTCCGTAAGTTTCATAGTAAAAATCACGGCCATCCTCGCGTTTTAAAATATGGGTTTTTGCCAAAGGCTCACTGGTACGCGCGTCTATATTAAGCTCCAAGGGGTCCATATTCTGGAGCATGGTAAAAAATTTAATTAAATCGGCTTGGCTTTTTAAATTGGTTTTTTTGTAAAGCGATTTACTCTGCGTTCTCACGGTTAAAATAGATCGGTTTTTATCTTCAGCAATTTCCGATAATTTTTTGCCCGCAACTAGGCGTTCGGCAATATCTAACTCCATATTGGTCAAGCCAAATGTATCTTTAATTACCCTGCCAATTTCAGCATTCCAAATTGTCTGTACAGCACAGAATCTAAGATAATTCTGATCATTTTCGGCATCCTCAAATTTAGATACCGCAAAAATAGTCGCCTCGACATCGCTATTGGGTAAAGTTTGAAAAACCGCCAACACCTTGTGTGGTTCTATGGCAGCATAATTCCGCAATATATTTTTTGCTTTTTCCAAATCATCTTTTCTTAAATTTATGTCCTTAATATTCTGCCTAATTTCTATGCCCAACAAGTCGCCCGCAAGAGAATTTACAACCGATATTTCTCCTGTCTCTAAAACCAAAAATGTCGGCAAAAAGCTGGCTTCAATTTGGTCTTCTAAACTTAATGTTTGACCTTCATTTAATTCTACCATATCCAAAATCGCATAAGCTCTAGAAAAATGACTCTCCAAAGCTTGCGATATTTTTTGGCTTTCTGCAGTAATATCTATATTTTTATGATTTTCAGCATCAATTGATAGGGGCGAAAACTCAGCTTCCCATTGATCCAAAAATTGCTGAAAATTATTCGGATCAAGTGTCACATTATATAAGGATTCTATTAGTTTTTTTTCTGAATCATGCTCCAATTTCGAAACCCTTTGCATTTCAACAATAAACTATAGTTTAACAGCCAAATTTTTTATTGATTTAGAGGTTTGATAATAGTCAATTATGCGCTAAATTTGAAGCTATGGAAACCCATAGGTAGCAGGATCAAATGGCCGTTACGTTAGAAACTTTTTTACAGAGCTTACATCAAGCTCCCGACAAACAAACTGTTTGGCAAAAAACCGAGCAATATTTTGAGGCCATGGGTTTTAATTGCCTTATTTACACCGAGTTAAAAAATGGTGAGATGGAAATTCAAACCAATTTCCCACAATATTGGCTCGATCATTATATCGACCAAGATTATCAACTTATTGACCCCTTTTTTAGCCATTGCTGCGCCAGCCACGAATCTGTCGAAATGGGCATCGACTATATTCATAAATATGAATATATGAGCCAACGCCAAAGACTACTCATTCAAGAAGCGTCAGAGGCAGGCAGTAAAGCAGGGTTTTCAGTCACCTTTAAACCGCTTGATGCACATGGTGCTGGCGGTTGGAATATTGGCTCCTCCTTAGGCTGCGAGGAAGTCGAGAAAATTAAAAAAGAGCATGAGAAAACACTTTCATTAGCCTCATTTTTTGCACATTCCGCGATGCAAAAATTCGATGTTTCTCCAATTGAAATTCCCAAATTAACAAAGCGGGAAAAAGACTGTATCCTATGGATGACAAAAGGTTTGCGCACCAAAGAAATCGCCTTTCGTTTGGGCATCCGCCCTGTCACAGTCGAGCTACACATTAACAATGCAAAAAAGAAACTTAATGCCAAAACCCGCGAGCAAGCCGTCGCCAAAGCCATAACATTGCAAATTATCACCCCATAAAATCACGATTATTCAATTGGTTTACTAAATGCTGCAAAATAAATCCCCTGACACCTTCCAATATCGCCCTAGCCTATGGTTTGTATCTCCCCTATTGGCTATTGCTAATTTAATTTCATATCTGCTGCAATCCCATAAAAAACAAGGTATGGCCGCTGCTAATGAACAAGATGTTTTGCCCGTTTTCTCATATTTTTGGAGCTATTTTCCGTTTATCATTCTTGGCGTTTCAATCATCATTGCTGTTTGGGCTTGGCATCTTTATTTTAAAAGCACGCGCATCATCAAACTAACACCAACTTCTGTGTCCGCGCCCAAGCATTTCGCCAGTCGGCAAATGGTCGAAATCCTGTTTTCAGATGTAACCTCAATAGAAACCTCAAACTGGAGTGGCAATTTATTGATCCACCACAAAACTGGCAGGCTCACCATTGACAGCAGTGGATTTCGCGATAAATTAATTAGGAATAGCGTTTTTTACGATATTAAACGCACATTCAATGAGCAAAATAATAATTAATAAATTGGGGGATTTTATGCATTTTCTAACTATATCTGGTAGCACCGGCGAGGCTTCGACCAATAAAACCTTGTTGCAGTGTCTAGCGCAGGTAGCGCCCAAACATCTAACCATCGAAATGTGTGATAACCTCATTAATTTACCCATTTTTTCACCCGATTTAGAAGGCGAAAACACCCCTGATTCAATCATTAATTTTGCTAAGAAAATCAAACAAACCGATGGCATTATTATTTCTTGCCCCGAATATGTTCATTCCATTCCGGGCGGGCTAAAGAATTTAATCGATTGGTTGTTTTTAAGACCTGAAATTCTTGATAAACCTATTATATTGTTGCATGCTGCCGATGGCGGTGAAGATTTATTATCAGTACTTAGGAGTGCGCTAACAACAATTTCCTCCCATTTTAATGAAAAAATATTCCAACAATTTGAGTTAAGATCGCATAGTGTCAGCCAAATAGAGGATTATTTCGGCCAGCCAGAAAATAAACAAAAACTTGTGGATTTAGCACTCCAATTTGAAACCTATATTCAAAATATAAAATGGAAACCTAATGCATTCTGTCATCGTTAATAATGCCCAAATCATACCTTCAAAAATTATTTGTATTGGTCGTAATTATGTCGACCATATTAAAGAGCTAAATAATGAGATGCCCGATAATATGACGGTTTTTATGAAACCAAATTCAGCCATCGGGCAAACCTTAAATGCAGAACATAACGAACCATTACATTATGAAGCCGAATTATGCTTCCTAATGAAAGACAATAAAATCAATGCTGTAGGTGTAGGGTTAGACCTCACAAAACGCGGGCTTCAATCAAAACTCAAAGCCAAAGGCCTGCCGTGGGAGCGTTGCAAAGCGTTTGATGGCTCAGCTTTGTTCAGCGAATTTTCAACTTTTTCGGGTTCATTAACCGATCTGAATTTCACCTTAGATATTGATGGAAAAAACATACAAACGGGCAATATAGATTTGATGATTTACAAACCAGATACCATCATTTCTGAGTTGCAAGAATTCCTGAGTTTTGAGGATGGCGACATCATAATGACAGGCACACCAGCAGGTGTCGGCATGGTGCAAAAGGGCCAACAATTTGTAGCCAACCTATATAATGGCAGCGCATTGCTCACATCAAAAGCGTGGCAAGCTGTCTAAACGCCCGTTCGGCATCATTTCATCATCAGCATGTCATTGGTCAAATAAATTTTGGTTTTGTCGGTTATCTCGTCCCAGTTATCCTTAAAAACCTCATCTGCTTTGGCTTCAACAATATGAATTTTATAAGTCAATAAATTGCGGTCATATCTGCCCCAATCTATTTTTATTCTGTCCAAATGCTCATTTGTATAGCCAATCATTCGCCATTTATTCTCTTGGTATCGAATGCGTATTTTTGCCGCCCATGTCCAACGGCTGCCACCATATGTACCCAAAACAAGCGAGCCGCGTTCTATATAAAACGCATCATGGCTATCGCCCATAGTGCCGCCAAAATCACTGCGCCCGAGCCAATCACCGTTGCTAAATACGTGTTTCAAACCACTATCTACATCAGTAAAAAATACCATAAATTTTCTATTTGCCGATTGCGAATCCCAATTCTCTTCAACATCTGACTTTATATAAGGCGGCACATCAGGCATCGAAAATTGATAAAGAAAATGGTTAGTCTCTATATTTTCTTCAACCAATGCCACATAATCTGGCATACCATCTTTGTTTAAATCGCCTGTTATCAGGTCTTTTATGTGCCACCCATCAGGTATTTTACTTAACATTTCGGGCGATGCTTGCAGCTTTTTGGGGCTAATATCTTCTGCGTAAGATAGTTGCGCAGGATAAAATAATGCTGTAAATATTAACAAAAATAGCTTTAAGTTCATTAAAAACCCAACCTATGACATCGTCAATCAATCTTTGTATTTCTAAATTGACTTGACAGTTACAACCCAAATGAGCATAAAATATTATATCATTAAAGCGATCGAGGTCAAATATGAAACTCAATTTTATTCTTGCGGCAGACAGTTATAAGACATCACATTATAAACAATATCCGCCCGAAACTCAGATCGTTTCAAGCTATATCGAATCCCGTGGTGGCGACCATCCAAAGGTGTTGTTTTTTGGCCTACAAATGTTTGTCGAAGAATATCTAACAAGCCCCATCACCCAGGCTGATATCGAAGAGGCTGATGATATAATCACTGCTCACGGCCTACCTTTCAACCGCGAAGGTTGGCAATATATATTAGATGAGCATGATGGCTATTTACCTCTCGAAATCCAAGCGCTTAAAGAAGGTTCATTTTTCCCATTCCGTAATGTCATGGTGCAAGTCAAAAATACCGATCCCAAATGTTTCTGGCTTACAAGTTATATAGAAACCTCATTGCTTCGTGCCATTTGGTACCCCACAACCGTGGCGACGCGTAGTCATTACATTTTCCAAACCATCAAAAAATATCTGGCTTTAACAGCCGATAACTTAGATGGCCTGCCATTTAAATTGCACGATTTTGGCGCACGCGGTGTGAGTTCACTCGAATCTTCTGCCATCGGTGGCTTGGCGCATTTGGTCAGTTTTTCTGGCAGTGATACAATGGCAAGTTTGGTCTATGGCCGTAAATATTACGACATCGACATGGCTGGTTTTTCCATCCCTGCTGCAGAACATAGCACCATCACATCATGGGGCAGAAACGCCGAAAAAGAAGCATATGAAAATATGATCGACCAATTCGCCAAAGATGGTGCAGCAGTTGCCGTGGTGTCAGATAGCTACAATTTATGGCACGCGCTCGAGCAAATTTGGGGCGAAGAGCTTAAAGAAAAAGTTATCAATTCAGGCGGTACAATTGTTATTCGCCCCGATAGTGGCGACCCTGTTGAAATCATCACCGAAACCATTTTAAAACTTATGGAAAAATTCGGCCACACCATAAATTCAAAAGGCTTTAAAATATTACCGCCTTACATCCGC
This sequence comes from Hyphomicrobiales bacterium, assembly GCA_051531935.1. GTDB lineage: Bacteria > Pseudomonadota > Alphaproteobacteria > Rhizobiales > OSC116 > OCS116. The sequence continues at coordinate 454,296 of JAOPTR010000007.1, read as the reverse complement.
GTCATTCAAGGCGATGGCGTGTCTGCACCCGTTATCACGCAGATATTAGAACATCTTTATAAATTGGGCATCAGTGCCGATAATTTAGCCTTTGGCATGGGTGCTGAATTACTGCAAAAAGTCGATCGCGATAACTTCCAATTCGCAATGAAGGTTTCTGCGGCTAGTATCGACGATGTTTGGTACGATGTTTATAAAGACCCGATTACCGATCACCACAAACAGTCCAAACGCGGGCGTTTTGCGGTCATTAAATCTGGTAAAGACAGCTGCATCACCATCAGCGAAAAAAGCTTGGGCGATAAACAAAATCTATTAGAAACTGTTTATCTAAATGGCAAAGTTGTCCGCCGCCAAAGCTTTGAAGACATTCGTAAATTGGCTACCGGAAAATAATTATTCGGTAAATAAACTAGGCAATGTGTAATTGCTCGCTCATCTCGTCATGAGCAAGCAACAATCGGCCTTGCTCTAGTTTTATTTCAGTTGGCATATGCGCCTTCACAAAATTTTTATCACTTGCTATCACCAGCGATTTATTGCCCAACCGACATTCTTCTTGCAGGTGGTTTAGTAATGTTGTGGCCGCAACTATGTCTAAACCAGCGGTTAAATCATCTGCAATCACCAACTCAGCATCATTAATCAACGCACGGGCAATGGCGATATATTGTTTTTGAACTGGCTGTAATTTATTGATTGTTGCAAAAATTGATACGCCAAATTTATCGGCCAATTGCTCGGCTTTCTGCATTAACGGCTCAGGGCAAATAATGCTGTCAAAACCAGTTGGCAGAAGTATATTGTCCAAAACTGAAATCTCGTCATTAAGCTGATAACTCTGATATACAAAGCCAACACGGTTATTGCTCCAGGCATCTCGCTCACTTGGCGCCATGTCATAGATGCTTTTACCATTCCATTTCACCTTGCCATTTAGCTTTAAAAACAAACCTGCAATTGCATATAAAAACGTAGTTTTACCGGCACCTTTGCCGCCCGTAACAAGTAGCTCTCTCACATTCTCTTGGCGATAGTATGGAATGTCCAGAATGGTCTTGTTGTTAACGCCACAGGTATTTATCTTTAAATTTTGAATCTCGAAACTGTTTTTCATAATTTTCCCCTACGATAATTGAATAAATGGAGATAATTAATTTGTGATAGAATATTTTCACTTAATCATCTCCCTTCTCATAGTCATTTTTAGGTGCTTAAAAATTGAAGAGTCTCGATCTAGTCTCTCCAAATTTGGTTTAGGGCGCTAATTGGCGCTCCTAATCTATTATGTGGTAAGTTTTCTGGGGTTCATTGTGCCATTTAGCAATTAGGATCTTGAGCCACAACATAAATGGCAACATAACCACATTAAGAGTTTCTCAACTCTGCATAGGTCACATCAACATTATCTAGCGTTTTGGCTATAGGATGTATTTGCAGCAATACCCGCAAAAGCAGCGCTTGCCATCAATATAGATGGCATGCCAACAAATAGTCCGATTTCGTAAATTTTATCCATAATTCTTACCTCAAATGTAATCAAAAATAGGTTACAATCCAAAGATAACAATCTTGTATGACAGTTAGATGATGGTTTTATGAAGCTTTTATAAAACCATTTCCCAGTCTTGGCGCATAATGCCCGCACCGTCATTTAGGTGCATGCCAAAGTCATTTTGGGCTTGGCTGCTCACATGTTCAAACCCAGCCTTTGCATATAAATGCAGTGCAGCATCTAAGCAATCAACCGTCCAAAAAACAATTTTCCGATAGCCTTTTTTGCGGGCAAATTTCACCACTTCATCAATTAGTTTGCCGCCCAAGCCCATGCCGCGTGCAGCGGGGTCTACATATAATAAACGCAATTTTGCAACATTATCGCCGCCATCAACACAAAAAATGGAGCCAACAATTTCACCATCAGATTCAGCAATCCAACATTTTTCATTTGCCGCATTTAAATTAGATATATATTCAGCCACCACTTCGCATACGATGGCCTCATAAGCAGTGCCAAAGGCATATTCTTGCTCATATAATACCGTTTGGCGGTGCGCAATATATGCTAAATCCCCCACTTCAGGATCACGTAAAATATAGGTACTTGCTTGGTTTTTAGAAGGCTCTAAAATCTGCTGCACATCAGCCATTGCCTTCACCATATTGGCCACATTCGAAGCCGATACATCTTTATATAATTCGGCCACCTGACCAATAGAGCGTTCGCGTAAATCCAGCCGCGCGGTTTCACCTAAGTTAGTGAGCGATAATAACTGCTGCCGTCTGTCATCAGGGTTTTCAATACGTAAAATAATATTATTTTTTATCATTTTATTCAAAACACGGCTTAAATATCCCGCATCTAATGCCAACAATTGCCCTAATTGTTTGGCAACCAACGCATCCACTTCACCTAACTCATATATAATGCGCGCTTCGGTAAGGCTGAAATCACTTTTAAACAAGCCTTCGTTCAGCAGGCCAAGCATGCGGGTATAAAAACGGTTAAACGCGCGTATTTTGTCTATTTGTGGTTCATCTAGGGTCGTCATATTCACTCCAACAATTTAATTGCTAAAGTTGTATATTTAATTGCTTTTGTCAACTATATTATTTCGTTGCCAAAGCCAAGCCATCAACCACGGCCGTAAATACGTTCGATAATTTAAATTCAGCATGTGGAAATAAGTTTCTCAAAACAGCCTGTACCATGTGCATCTGGCTCGAACCACCCACATAAATCACTTGCTTCACCTGTTCAGGTTTGCAATTTGCCAAGCGCAAAGTCTCCTTCACACTTTCATCTATTGTGGCGCAAGTGCCAGCCATAATACGGGCTAAATCATCTCTAGATATACCGCAATAAAGCTCACTAGCAATTAAATCCAAGTCAATTCTTGCAGCCCCAACCTCTTGGTCATTGGCTGTAATTTTGGCGCGTTCTGCCAAAAATGCAAGTTCATGGCCTGCTTTGTCTTCTACCAATTGAGCAAGACGGGCAAATAGTTTTGGTTCAAAAGCTTGGCGTTCAATTTCTCTGACTATTTTTTTAAGTTCTGGCGTATAGCAAAACGGTATTTTTTCCCAAGTCGCCAAATCAAAGAATATAGAGTTCGGCGCTGTTACCACCCCTTCACTCATAATTTTGCGCAATTGCGCGCCCTTGCCGAGGTGAGGCATAAAATATTCTAAATTCAAAATCTTATCAAAATTCGTACCGCCCAAACGCACACCATGGTTTGATAATATATTTATATTCTCGCCCGCTTCAAACAAGCAATAATCCGATGTACCACCGCCAATATCAACAATCAGCCCAAGCTCGGTATTTTGGGCAGCGTTCGAGGCCGCCAATGCTGCCGCTTGCGGTTCAAACATAAACTCAACGCTTTTAAAACCCGCGCGTTTATAACATTCCCGCAAATCAAGCTCAGCCTGTTCATTGCGCTTTGCATCAGATGAATGAAAATAAACAGGCCTGCCCGATACGGCATGGTCAAATGTTTTGCCTTCACTCGCTTCTGCTCGGCGTTTAAGCGCAGCCAAAAATTCCGAAATTATATCGTAAAAATCATACCGCTTGCCAATCATCATTCGTTTTTCAGCCATGAGGCTTGTGCCTAAAACGCTTTTTAACGCGCGCATATAACGACCATCGACACCATCAAGCAGATTTTGGTTGGCAATCGAGCCAAATTGCACAAGGCGGTCTTCAAAATCAAAAAATACCGATGTCGGCAATGTGTCAGAATTGGCTTCCATCTGAATGCGTTTAATATTGCCATTTTCAAGCGTGGCAACTGCCGAATTAGAAGTGCCAAAATCAATACCTAAAGTTGCCATGTGAAACCCTCTTGCTTGCGGAAGAATTTATATAGATTTTATGAATTGATTTGGCAAGCGGCTAAAGCCGTATTTTAACGATATTTTGATTATTTTTATTCATATTGCCTTCAATAAAGGATCAAATTATGCCCTCAAGCAATATCATTCAAAAAGAATTCAGCCTGCGCGAGTTCTATTTGCAACATTTAGAAGACATCGAAAAATTATGTAAAAACTGCAATTGGGAAAATGATTTTTATGAGCCAACTAAAGCCATGGAGCTACTAAATGGCGCCTGCGAGAGCGATGGTTACAACGGCAAAGTCTTCGCATTATTCGCATTGCATGATGACAGCGAGGAATTGGTGGCATTCTTTCCTTATAGCGTGCAAACTAATCGTTGGGTTTTGCCGCTAAAATCGTTCATTTCTTGGTGGGATGAAATCATCGGCGATAATGTGCCGCTCATTCACCGCGAATATACCCAAATTAGTTTTTACTATTTAGCTTATTTCCTCAAAGAAAATCGTGCCGTTTTGCTCATTCATCTGTGCCTAAATAAACAGTTTATAGATGCCTGCGACAATTCATCTGTGCATATAAAAGCAGATTATAACCATTCTAATTTAAGCTATAAAATATATATAACCACTTCAAACATAACTAGTTTATTTAAACTTCACTATGCTAGATTGGTCGAAATTTCACGCATTAAAATTAGAGACATTCTAAACTAACTCATTGAATTAAATCATAACTTGACTTTGCATAAAATCAATTGCAAATACTAAGAATGCTTATCAATAACAATTGAGAAATGTCATGAAAAAAAATCTTTTAAAAGCCGCACTCAGTGCAACCGTAATTTTTTCAACACTCGCGCCAATGGCCGTTTTGGCTGAAGGCGAAATTAATATTTATTCTTATCGCCAGCCATTTTTAATGCAGCCGATTATTGATAATTTCCAAGCAGATACAGGCATCACTGTTAACAGTATTTATGCCGCAAAAGGCCTTGTCGAAAAAGTCAAAGCAGCAAAAGGCAAAGAAACCGCCGACCTTATCTTAACAGTCGATATTGGCCGCCTTATTGGCGCTGTTGATGCTGGCCTTGCAGATGAGATTTCAAGCGAAACTTTATCAGCCAACATCCCTGCCGAATTCCGCGACCCAGATGGCAAATGGTTCGGCATCACCAGCCGTTCTCGCGTTGTATACGCTTCAAAAGAACGCGTTTCACAAGATGCAATTACTTATGAAGAACTAGCCGACCCAAAATGGAAAGGCAAAATTTGCATTCGTTCTGGTCAACATGCCTATAACCTAGCCCTATTTGCATCAATGATTGCCCATCATGGCGAGGCAGATGCCCAAAAATGGCTCGAAGGCCTTAAAGCCAATCTAGCTCATGCACCAAAAGGCAATGACCGCGCTCAAGCCCAAAGCATTTACAATGGCGAATGCGACCTTGCTCTTGCCAACACTTATTACATGGGCAAAATGCAAACCAACGAAAAAAATCCCGAACAACAAGATTGGGCAGAAGCTGTTAAAATTATCTTCCCCAACACAAACGACCGTGGTTCACACATGAACTTATCAGGCGTTATGGTGGTTAAAGGCGCTAAAAATAAAGACAATGCGGTTAAATTTATCGAGTATCTATCATCCGATAAAGCCCAAAGCCTTTATGCTGAAGCTAATTTCGAATATCCAGTTAAACAAGGCGTCGCCGTTTCAGATATTGTCAACAGTTGGGGCGCACTTAAAGCCGATGCTTTACCGCTTGCAACCATTGCAAAACATCGTAAGCGGGCAAGTGAATTGGTCGACATCGTTAAGTTTGATGACTAATTCAAATTTATAGCTTATAATGAATAATTGAAAAGTTGAGCCTAGCTCAGCTTTTCTTTCGTTTACAAACCCATGAATATACAAGTGAATATGATCGCAAGCGCCCGCAAATTATTAAACCTCCCGCGAGATATAAATCCGCTCTGGTTACTGCCCGCATTGCTCATGGTGTTTTGCCTTGTTGCCCCCATCGCCACTATTTTTGGTATCGCTTTTTACCCCGAAGAAAACATTTGGCCGCACCTATATAATACCGTCCTAGGCGGTTATATTTCTGACACTCTGGTGCTTATTTTAGGTGTTGGCAGCATCAGCCTGTTATTAGGCGTTTCAACCGCTTGGTTGGTCACGATGTATAATTTCCCGGGGCGTAAATTTGTAAGTTGGGCTTTATTATTGCCCTTGGCCATGCCCACTTACATCATTGCCTATTGCTATGTCGAAATTTTCGATTATTCAAACTTCATCCAATCAAGTGTGCGTAGTCTGGGCGGGTTTACATCAGCCAAAGACTATTTGTTTTTTGAAATTCGCTCCATGGGCGGTGCCATATTTGTACTGTCAATCGTCCTATACCCTTACATCTACCTCACCTCTCGCGCGGCCTTTTTGCAGCAAAATGTCAGCATGTTGGAGGCCAGCCGTATGTTAGGTCACTCCGCCCGAACCACATTTTTCAAGGTCGCGTTGCCCATGGCACGTCCTGCAATTTTTGTTGGGCTCACATTGGCACTTATGGAATGTTTAAACGATGTTGGCGCAGTTGAGTTTTTTGGTGTCAATACGCTTACAGTCGGCATATATGCCACTTGGTTAGGCCGCGGTAATTTGGGCGGCGGGGCGCAAATCGCACTCATTTTATTGGCATTTATATTCATATTGATAATGGCGGAAAAGTGGGCAAGGCGCGGCGCAAAATACAGCCATACAACCAAACGCATTAAGCCCATTCAAGCGCAACAACTACACGGTAAAACCGCTTTTATAACTAGCCTAATCTGTTTTACACCCATCGTGTTAGGTTTCATCACACCCACACTTCAATTGCTCGCAGATAGCCTTAAATATATAGATCAAACCGACTATTATGCATTTTTAGGTTATGCAAAAAACTCACTCATTCTTTCGGGCAGTGCTGCTATATTGGCGGTTTGTATTGGCTTATTACTCAGTTATAGCGAACGCATTTTTAATGTTAAACTTGTGGGATGGGTCGCCAAATTGGCTTCTGTCGGCTATGCGATTCCAGGGGTTATTTTAGGCCTAGGTATTTTCATTAGCCTCATTAGTTTCGATGATTTTCTAGGCAATATTCTAGAGTTTTTCGGTGTTGCAGGCGCTTCATCTGAAATGTGGTTATCAGGTTCAATTTTTGCCATCATTTTTGCTTATTTGGTTCGGTTCTTAGCCGTATCCTATGGCGCAATCGAAACTGGTTTTGGTAAAATACCCGATAATTATGACCACGCGGCCAAAAGCCTTGGTCATCATAAATTTAGTATTTTACGTAAAATTCACATGCCGCTCATTCGCCCAGCACTGGCAACGGCCCTCATCCTCACTTTTATTGATGCAATGAAGGAATTACCTGCCACACTCATTCTGCGACCTTTTAACTTCGACACTCTTGCCACCCATGTCTACGAAATTGCCAGTCTCGAAATCTTCGAGGAAGCCGCTATTTCTGCCCTGTTCATCGTCATCATTGGCCTGATCCCTGTCTATATCCTCAATCACATGATGAAATTACCACAATGGCGTGGCGGCAAATAGCCGCAACATCGCGTTAGACCAATTTTTAATTATTCTTGCCACATTTATTGTCTATAATCAGTGTATTATTGATTCATTTTGCATAATTAGTGGGGCCCAAAAATGAAACGCATCTTCATTTGGTTATTTTTAATCGTCGCAATCATTGGTGGCACCATCGCCGCACTGCCATTGCTTTTTTCATCAGATGAAGTCTGGGCAAAGGTCAACCCAATATTAGAGCAACAAGTCGGCCGCACCATAAAAGTTGCGGGCAAACGCGAATTGTCATTATATCCAAATATTGCTTTGGTTTTGGGAGATGTCGAAATTGGCAGCAATATTTCTGATGAAACGCCCTTAGCAAGCCTCAATAGCTTGCGCGTTTCTGTCGATCTTATGTCATTATTCAGCGGTAAAATAAACGTCAATGAATTGTTGTTAGATGGCGCTGACATCACGTTAATTGTAGCACCAAACGGCACAGCTAATTGGCAAGCAAGTGACACCGCACCCGCACCTTTGCCCGAACAATCAACAAATGAAGATGACCCTTTGGGCAATCTCATTGCCGAATCCGTCAATGAACAAGCTCAGCCTAGCTCATCAAATAGTATCGCTCCCGAGTTTAATCTAGCCGATTTAAGCGTTAGAAACTTCAAAGTCACCAATAGCCGCCTCACCTACGAAAATTATCAATCAGGCAGTTTCGAGCTTGCCGAAGATATTAACCTCAACATTTCGCTCAGCAATCAAAATAAAAGCCTAGGGCTAGATGGCAATGTCACTTGGCAAAAACAACCGCTTACATTCTCACTTGCCTCATTCGAAATTGAAAAACTGCTCAGCGGCCAGGACGCAGCATTAGATTTTAAACTCAATTCTGTCCCTGTAAATTTAGATCTAAAAGGCCTGTTACACTCAGATGAAAATATCGGTTTTGTAGGTAATCTGGCACTTAATGCCAGCAGCCTCAAAAATTTAGGCCAGTGGTTATCTCTAGATATAGCAAGTGTTAACGATAGTCCTGTTCAACTTAACTCAAATGTAGAACTGTCAGGAAGCACCTATCAATTGGGCGATCTAAGCCTCTCTATTTTTGGCAGTCAAATAAATGGCACACTTAATGTTAGCACTGCAGGCACACCTAATATCTATGGCAAATTAGCGATAGACCAAATTACTTATGTTGATATTGTTCCGCAATCTGCCCCAAGTCAAAACTCCCAAAACTGGAGCGATTCAGCCATCGGAGCCAGTTTTCTTTCTAGCCTCAATAGCAATATATCTCTCTCAATTGGCCAGTTAGATTATGATGGCATTGTTTCAAACGCTGTGAACACCACAGTCATCATTCGCAAATCCACTGCAAAACTACCCCTTCAACTCAATATATTTGGCGGCCAAATTTCTAGTGAAATTACTGCACAGCTCAATGGCAATGGCATAGCCATCAATGCAAACATTCAAGCCACAAACATCAAAGCTGCCGATGCCCTGCAATCACTCGACATCACCGACAAGCTATCCGCCACAACCAATCTAAATACCCAAATCAGCACCAGTGGCGCGTCTCTTCGCCAGCTTATGCGTAATCTAAACGGCACAGGTAATCTTGCCATGGGTGAAGGCGTCATCAAAGGCATTGCCATTGCCGATGCCTTGGCGCCAGAAATTGCCAACATGGATTTATCACTCAACAGTCCCGAGAAATTGGCGAAATTTGCATTAGAAGCTGGTAAAAGCCTGTTCAACAAAAATGTCTCCGACTTAATGTCAAATGGCTTTGGGCAAAATGTCGGCGCCGATAAGCAAACACATTTTGTCAAAGCCACACTTAATTTTGATATTAAAAATGGAGTATTGAACAATCAAGATTTAGAGGTTCATTCCGAAAACATCATCATTCGCGGTGCTGGCACAGTCGACATTGGTGGTAAAACACTTGACTACCGCATCATTCCTAAATTGTTGCGCCAAACAAAAACAGGCTCAGCCGAGCGGATGACAGTCCCAGTACTCATTACAGGCAATTGGAGCGACCCAACAATAGCTGTTGATTACGCATATGCCATCGAACATAGCAGTACAATCAGTAACATGCGCGATAAAGCCATTAATAAAATTACCACAGAGATCACCGAAAAAATCACCAATAAAGTCGTCGACAAAGTGAAACAAGAAGTGGTCAAAAAAATTGGAGGCGCATTGACCGAAAAAATCGGTGACGAATTGACCAACCAAATTGGCGATCAAGTGGGTGACCAGATTGGCAATTTATTAGGCATTAAGCCAAAGGCGCTGCCAGAGCCAAATGCATCCGAATTACCCGAAGAAACGGCTCCTGCAAAAACTCCTAAAAGCGAGGCCGAAAAATTGCTTGATGCAGGAAATTTGCTTAACAACCTATTCAATGCTCCAAAATAAATTGTTTTTTACTTCTATTTTCATTGCGTGCAATAATCTTTCGTTTATTATGCCCTAAACGAAAGAAATAACGGAATATAATATGCGCGAGCTTGAGAGTCTTGAAATCAGAATTCTGACCGAATTGCAAAAAAACGGTCGCCTCACCAACCAAGACCTTGCAGATCTCGTTGGCCTCTCGCCATCAGCATGTTGGAGACGCGTTAGATCGCTCGAAGAAGAAGGCATCATTAAAAACTATCAAGCGCGTATTGCAGGCTCAAAAGTCGGCTTCCCAGAAACCATATTTGCCCGCGTCAGCCTCGAAAAACACAGCGATGTTTTGGTGCAAAAATTCGAAACCGCTATCATTGGTCGCAACGAAGTTATTGAGTGTTTTGCCACAAGTGGTGATAGCGATTATCTCATTCGTGTGGTGGCGTCTGATATTTCATCATATGATGATTTCATCCAGAAATTCTTACTCAAGATAGAAGGCGTCGCACAAGTTCGCTCTAACTTCCAATTACGCGAAGTTAAAGGCCTGTCACCTTACCCACTATAAATAAAAACATTTTAAGTCTAAGATAAATCTTGCTCTGTCGGGAAAATAGCGCCCTTATGAGCAATGGTAAATGTCGCGGCATCAATGGCATAGCTTGCTGCTGCTTTCACTTCATCAACGCTGATATCGTCAAATTTATCAATCGCCATCTTGCCACCCTTATCAAGCTTACTTAAAAAGTTTGCCATAAAGCAATCGCCTGCGCCTACAGTGTCAATAATATTGGTCTTCTTGCCTTGAAGGTGAATTTTCTCACCCTTCCACAAAATATATGCACCCTTGTCAGCATCAGTAATCACCGACATTTTGGCGCCCATATCTTGCCATTTTTGCATATGTTCAAAGCAAACTTCTTTATCAATGGCAAATAGACCATGCATAATCTGCACGTCATCAGCACTGGCTTTGGCAATGTGAACTTTGGGTAATAGATAGCTAAATTGAGTGTCCCAAATGCGCATATCAGGCTCAATCGCTTCTCTGATGTTTAGATCAACAGAAATAATACGCTTCTCGTGTTCGTTGCTGATCAAGGCGGCATAGCTCAACGCAGTTTGCCCAACAACCAATGCAAATGAACCAAAATGCAAACAAGATACTTCATCCGAAAATTTAACATTTTCAGGCTCATATAGATAATTTTGGTCAGCAGTGTTATGGCCATAAAAGCTGTATGAGGCACTTTTATCCTCATTATAAGCCACAAACATAAGGCCCGTTAAATGGTCAGAGCGGGTGATAAATTCGTCACTCACGTTATTTTCAACCAAATATTTAGCAAATTCGTTGCCAAATTGGTCAGTCGATAAATTGGTCAATAATGCCGATTTTGTACCAGATTTTGCCAAAGCAACCGATACATTCAGTAATGAACCACCAATTAAAGGCTTAAATTCGCCCGTTTCATCGGTTTTAAAAAAATCTATTAACGCTTCGCCACATGAAATTATCATAACTCATCCTTTGTCGACTGATAAATACCGAGTAGCAGGATTTTTTTAAGCTGTAAACTTATAAAACATAATTGGTTTCATCCATTTTTATCAGCTTAGGCTATGGATAAATCGTAAACCATAATGGCATCAGCCCCACCGACTGTCATTTCGACCAATTGCGCCCCAATTTTCTGATGTTCCGGGTGGTTGGCATAATTCTCTAGCGCTTGTATATCGGTAAAATCAATTATAAAACCCACATTGCATTCACTTTTATTTTCACAATCCAAATTCTTACCAAATTCAATTGATAAAAACCCGGGCATTATCGGCTGTAAATCTGCCAATTTCTGAAAAACCTCAAGCCAATCCGCTTGGCCATAAGCAGGTTTCATTTGCAAGTAAACGCAGTGTTTTATTTTTGCCATATCACAAACCTCGTATTTTATTTTTCTTACGCGGTGTCTGCAAGCTCAGTCGGCACATCTAAATATTCCAAGGCTTTTTCAGGTATAAGCGGACGGCTGAAATAATAGCCCTGCACATAACGCCCGCCCACTTGCTCTAAAGCCGCCAACTGATCCGATGTTTCAACACCTTCTACAATGCAGTATAAGTTCAGGTTGTTACAAAGGTCAATAATCGTACGCACAATGTTACGGGTATTTTTGTCTTTATCAATATCATTAATAAATGAGCGGTCAATCTTCAACCTGTCCAGCGGCATGCGCTGCACATAACTCAATGATGAATATCCAGTGCCAAAATCATCAAGCGCAATTTTAGCGCCTTGTGCTTTAAGCAAATTTAAAGCCTGATTTGCTTTTTCAAAATCATGCATCACTGCCGTTTCGGTCACTTCAAATACAATCCGCGAGGTTGGGAAGTCAGATTTTTCAACAATATCGACAATTTTTAATATGGTTTCGTTCGATGCCAAATCATAAATCGACAAGTTAAACGACATATAAATATCATCTGGCCATTCGCCCGCTAGCTTCAAAGCTTTCTTCAGCAATATAGCGGTTAATTTACTCACCGTACCCATTTGCTCTGCAGAGCGGATAAAAATGTCAGGCCGCACATAACCTAAAATTGGGTTGTTCCAACGCGCCAATGCTTCAAAACCCATTGTTTTTTGAGTTTTAATATCAACAATCGGTTGAAACATAATCGACAATTCTTCATCCAAATTGGCTTCATGTAGTTGGTGTTCAATACCAGATATTTCGCGAATAATGGTTTCATGATCTGTCGAAAATATAACAGGCTTACCCTTGCTATGCTGCTTCGAATAACATAACGCATAATCTGCACGCTCAAATAACAATTGCGGGGTATCTGCCATAGATGGAAATTCAACAAACCCAATCGTCGCTGCAACCTGCACACAACCATCGCGCAGTTGGAATGAATGACGCATCGCCGAACAAATTTTCTCGCCAATTTCCATAATGTCATTCAAGTCATCAGGCTCGGTAATTATAATGCCAAATTCATCGCCACCAAGGCGCGAAAGAGCAATATTGGCACCCAGTATATCACCTAAGCGTTTACTCGTTTGGATCAACAAATCATCACCAGTCGGGTGCCCAAATACATCGTTGATGCGTTTAAAACCATCCAAATCCAACAGGCCAACAACCAGTCTTCGGTCACCCTGTGTGCCGTAAGCTTCGGTCAAATCTTCTAATTTCGAGAAAAAATTTCGGCGATTTGGCAAAGATGTCAAACTATCCATATTGGCTAACTGTAAATTCTTAGCGCCATATTTTTCCAATTCTCTACTTTGTTCAGTCAAACGGCTTTTTTGCGCCACCAAATTTGTAAAGTTTTTATAATGATTGGTCAGAAGAAATATAATACCCGTCGAAACCAACAAACTATTAATCGCTAACGATTTAAATACCAACTGATCCTGCATAATCAAATACACGAATGATGGAATGATAATCAACAATGTTAAATAAATTGCCGATTGTAAAATATGTAATAAGCAAAAAACACATGCAAATAAAGTGATGTATAAAAAGAAAACAATATGCACGAGCATTAATTCAGATGCATAAGTAAATAAAATCATCGACCATGTAATGAATACGACACTCAAAATAACAGATAAACTGATTGTAGAATTCAGGCGTTTGACGATTTCTTTATCAGATAAATCATCCAATGAGCTGCGAAAAAAATTAACACAACGCACCACAAACAAAACTGTTAATGCCATCGGAATGTAAATTGTCAAATAATCAGGAGCAGTACCAATATGGGGGTAAACCAGTGTTAGCATATTCACTGTAAGAATTGCATACATTAACGGCACTTGCTTCATAATTGCCGCAAACCGTTCTCGGTTTAATTGAGTTTCGTTTTCGTTTATTCTTAAAAATGCAAAAATTTTATTCATAAATAAATATGTCCCCGTACCATCTTCCCCCACGGCAACATATACGCATTTTTGCTTAACTATAAGTTAAAAAATCCATAAACCAACGTTTACCCAACAAGTTTTTAGTAAATAAGAATTAATACTTATCATCAAACATCTATACCTATTTTTTATTCCAAATTAGTTTAAAAAGGCAAATGGAGCTAAAAGAATCAGCATCAGTATCAGCGCCATTATATAAAATTTAAGCGCTTGCTTAATGTCTGCACGGTGCAAAATTTCGCGGCCTTCTTGGTTTAACCATATGCCATCAACTTTTTCATCACCGTAAATTCTGGGGCCGCCCAACGCAATGTCCATTATCATTGCCATACTCGCTTCAGGCCAGCCTGCATTGGGCGATGCATGGCGCACAGCGTCTCGCCATAAGCAAATCCATATAGCTTTCAGCTTCTCAACGCCACCACCTAAAAAACCCATCAGTAAAAACAACAATGCAGTGATGCGTGCAGGTACATAATTTAAAATATCGTCACACAAAGCCACAGCACGGCCAAAATGAATATATTTAAAATTCTTATGCCCTATCATGCTATCAGCAGTGTTAATAAATTTATATACAATCAGGCCTGGCAAACCGCCAACTAAATACCAAAATATCGGCGCGATCACACCGTCAGACATATTCTCAGCCAAGCTTTCAATGGCAGCGCGGGTGATGCTAATTTCAGTCATATTTGTCACGTCTCTGCCAACAATTTTGGCCACTGCCGCCTTGCCGTCATTCAAACCAACATTTAGCGCATGATATACATCCAAAACATGCGAATAAAGCGAACGAATGGCCAAAAATATAGCAATGATAAACACTTTGATTGGCAATAAGAATATAGACAGGCTGAGGATAAATTCCAACCCCATGCCGATGGCAAGCCCGATGATAAACAAGGTCACCATCACCATATAACCTCTAAAAACAAGCGGGTTTTTACCCAATTTCCATTGGTTAAAACTTGTGTCAAAAAAGCTAATCAGCTTGCCAATATAAACAATCGGGTGCGATACATGTCTAAACAGCCATGCAGGATCACCAATCGCTATGTCTAGCAAAATGGCAGCAAATAAAACCCAAATCACACTAATGGTCATGGTTCAAGCTCCGCATAACTTGAGGTAATTTTTCGGCAAATACTTGCAGATGTGCAGTTTCTAACAAACCAAACCTCAAAATTTTGTCATTATTGTCAAATTTACGAGTGAGTATATGGTGCTTCGCTAATTTTTCAAAACATTTTGCCGCGCTCGGCAAATGCGTGGATATTGAAGCCAAACAAAATAAATCAGTTTTGCCTAATACTTCAAATCCATTGGCCTGCAAAGCGGCCATTAATACTTTCATATCAGCCGCTAGCTTAATGCGCATTTCTTGCTGCCAATCTTCATCGCCCAAGGCCGAAGTGGCTATGCTTAAAGATGGCCCCGCAATATCCCACAAGCCAATTATTCGCGACATTTTTAATAGCAAGGCCTCTGCACCCAAAATAAACCCAACGCGCACACCTGCAAGGCCAAAAAACTTTCCAAAAGAGCGCAGTATAATCAACCCTTCAAGGCCAATATGCGTTGCTAAACTTTTATCTGGTGTCATGTCCATAAAAGCTTCATCGACAATCAAACAACCGCCTTTTTGCGCATAAAAGCTATGTATTTCTAATAATTTCTCAGGCTCATATAATGTTCCAGATGGATTATTAGGATTCACAATCAGCAAATGGTCAGCATTTTTAGCCTGCTCAAAATCTTCAACAAACATCACCCTATGCCCAAATTTGCGCCAATTATGCGCATGCTCTTCGTAGGTTGGCGCCATAATGGCAATGGTGCTTGTTTCAAATATCTGTGGTAGTTTTTCAATTAATGTTTGCGTGCCATTGCCTGCTAGTATTTGATTTTCTGCACACCCATAAGCATGGCTAGCTACTTTTAACAGCAAGTCCAACTCACTCTTTTGGGGCAACTGCCTCCACGCCAATGGGTCAATGTCAGCAATAGGGTAATGATAAGGGTTAATCCCTGTCGACATATCCAGCCAATCGCTAGCCTTGCCACCAAATTCGCTTATTGCCACATCAAGCGCACCACCATGATATAGGTTTTTAGTGTCCATCGGCAGCCACATCAATCACATGGGCATAGCTGCCCAACACTTTACCATCCTGCAAACCCATTTCAGGTTGCGCCACTCCTTGTGCATCAGTTGCTTTAAATAGTGGTGTTCCAACCGCCTCAATTGCATGAGTATAATGGAACTCATGCCCGCGCAATTTTCCACCCCAAGGCAAGGCAGAATTATGGCTCAAATTCCGATAGCCCAAATGGCGTTTAGGTTGTTCAAAGCTTGTCACAAGGTTCAGCAAATCAAACATTTCATGCCGCACGCCTTGTTTATCAACCAACCCTTTGCCCATGGTCATATAGCCGCCGCACTCACCATAAATTAAAACATCATCGTGTTTTAATTGCTGCAATTTATCTCGCAAATTGCGCTTGCTTGCGAGCTGACTCGCGAATAATTCAGGGTAACCACCGGGTAAAAACACAGCGTCCACACCATCTTTTGGTAGTTCGTCTGCCAAAGGTGAAAAATAGCTCAATTCAGCACCCATTTCCTGCCATGACATGAGCATATGCGGGTAAATAAATGTAAATGCAGCATCTTTCGCAATGGCAATTCTTTGCCCTAATGGAGCAATGGTGCTTTTTGACCTATTTTTTTGTGAATTTTCGGCTAAATTTCGCCCCATACCAGCTTTGCTAGCTAGCGAGCTTAGGTCTAAATGCGCCTCAATATAATCTGCAGTCGCTTCCACAAATCCTTCAAAATCTGTCATTTCATCAGCCTGCACCAAACCTAAATGACGAGATGGCAACCGCATATCAGCATGGCGTGGCAAACAACCAATCACCTCGATGCCAAGCGGTTTCACCGCATCAATCAGCATTGTTTTATGTCGTGCACTGCCCACATTATTAAATATCACGGCCGCCACATTTACATCTTTTCGAAAGCTCGAAAAGCCATGTATCACTGCAGCCACACTCTGTCCCATTGCACTCGCGTCGACCACTAGTATCACAGGCAAATTAAGCCGCACAGCCACATCAGCCGTGCTGCCAATGCCGCGCCCAGTTGCAGAAATAGCACCATCAAACAAGCCAAGCACACCTTCAACAATCACCATATCAGCCGCAAATAATTGCGTTTCAATGGCCACGAGGCTCGGCTCTGTCATTGCCCATAAATCGTAATTATAACAAATGCCGTTAATGGCTTTGGCATGAAAAGCAGGGTCAATATAATCAGGGCCAGTTTTGGCTGCTGCCATTTTTAGCCCACGTCGGCTATAAGCACGTAACAAAGCCATGGTGATGAGCGATTTACCAGCGCCCGAATGCGTGGCAGCAATGACAAAGCCTTGCCCCATATTTATTCCACACCATTATCTGTCGAAATTTGGTTAAAAATTGGGAGTGCGTGTGACAATACCCGCTCACGCAAATCAACATTAGCTCCCATCACCACAATAGAGGGTGGCGTGATGTCGTGTTCAACCACAAAGTCAGCGGCTTCACCCAATGTGGTCAGCCAAACTTGTTGGTCACTCAGTGTTGCATTGCGTACAAATGCCACCGATTCATCAATTTTACGCCCACCTTCTATTAGCTTATCGCATATAGCGCGAATGTTTTTAAGCGACATATACATCACAATGGTTTGTGCGCCTTTAGCAAGAGCATTCCAATCAATCGCGCTTGGGATAATGCCTTTAGAATCATGCCCAGTCAAAAATGTAATGGATTGGTTGGTTTCGCGGGTGGTCGCAGGTATATGCGCCAAAGCCAATCCACCAATGCCAGCAGTAATTCCAGGTACGGCTAAGAATTTAATGTCAGCTTCGGTTAGCGCTTCTACTTCTTCACCACCGCGGCCAAATACAAAAGGGTCGCCGCCTTTAAGGCGCAACACCCGCTTGCCTTGTTTGGCAAATTTAATAATGGTATCAATAATGTTTTCTTGCTTAGCCGATGGCTTCCCGCCGCGCTTACCTGCATAGATAGCTTCAGCATCAGGGCGCATAAATTGCAAAAAATCGCGGTTCACCAAGGCATCATAAACCACCACGTCGGCTTGCTTTAATGCAAACAATCCCATAATGCTAATCAAGCCAATATGGCCAGGGCCCGCACCAACCAACCACACCGAAGCAGGTGGGAAATCAGGCATATATTTATTTAAAATTTCAATATCAGAATCATCAATCATAGGCCAAGCATAATTCACATCGCCAGAATTTGCTATACTCATACGATTTTTTACACTAAAGAAATTATATGAGCCAGCCAACTAACCGCATTGACAAACCTCAACAAGCCACTGCATTAAAACGTGGTTGGACAACAGGCGCGTGCGCCACAGCCGCAACCAAGGCAGCATTTACAGCACTCATCACGGGGAGCTTCCCCGACCCTGTATCCATTATTTTACCCAAAGGCGATGCACCAAGTTTTGCACTGGCAATGGAAGGTTTGGGCGAAAATTATGCAACCGCAGCCATTATTAAAGACGCGGGTGATGACCCAGACGTCACCCATGGCGCGCTGATTATTTCCGAAGTTAAATGGGGGCAAAAAAACACTGGCATTCAGTTTAGCGCAGGTGAAGGCGTTGGCACAGTCACCCGCGCAGGTTTGCCAATTGAGGTTGGTAAAGCGGCCATTAACCCCATCCCCCGCAAATTAATGTCCGATGCCATTCAGCAATTGGCACAACAATATAATGTAGCGGCTGATGTCCAAATCTGCATCAGCATTCCCGATGGAGAAACCATTGCGCAACAAACATGGAACCCACGTCTAGGCATTGTCGGCGGTCTTTCTATTTTAGGCACAACAGGCGTTGTGCATCCTTTTTCTTGTAGCGCATGGATTGCCTCCATCCACCGCGGTGTCGATGTAGCCCGCGCTGCAGGCATTCAACACATTGCAGGCAGCACAGGCAGCACTAGTGAAACAGCAGTTGCCAAATTTCATAACCTGCCCGAAATCGCGCTTATGGATATGGGCGACTTTGTCGGAGGTTTGCTTAAATATATACGCCAAAACCCTGTACCCAAAGCTACAATCGCAGGTGGCTTTGCCAAAATCACCAAGCTAGCAATGGGCTTTCGAGACCTACATTCGTCCCGCAGTCAGGTAGATTTCGAATGGATGGCCTCCCAATTCAAATCACTCGATGCAACCCCATCAATATGCACAAAGGTCAAAAACGCCAACACAGCATTAGAAGTTCTAAATATTGCCCAAAATTCCAACATTGCCATTGCCTCACACATCGCAAAATTAGCGCTCGCCGAAGCGAATAACATCGCCAAACAGCCAGAGGTGAAAATCGACATACTCATCACCGACAGGCAAGGCAATGTCATTGCCCATATTGAGGGCAAATAATGCAAAAAATACTTATTTTAGGCGGGGTTAAAATGGCGCGGCAACTGGCCGAGCGATTGGCCAAAAAACATCAAATCACCTATTCGATAGCTGGTTCAACCCAAGCTGCAGTCCTGCCCAAAAACTGTAAAATTAATAGAGGCGGGTTTGGCGGGGCAGCGGGGCTTTTCGCCTATTTAAATACCAATCAGTTCGATATTTGCATAGATGCCACGCATCCATTTGCCATTAACATCAGCAAAAACGCCATCGCGGCTTGCCATCAAGCCAGCATGCCCATCATTCAATTCGCCCGCAAAGCATGGGAAGTCAAAGGCGCTCAAGAATTCACAGATCAAGATAATCTCATCAAAGCCCTGCCAAAAGATGCCGTTATTTTCCTCACCATTGGCAGTAAAAATATCATTCCATTTCTGCAATTAAAGCAGCCTATTCTTGCGCGCATGATTGAGCAACCCAATCTCGCAAATAATAAACTACCATCCAATTTCAAAATTTCACTTTCCCGGCCACCATATAAGTTGGAAGATGAAATGAACCTAATGGAACAAAACAAAATCACGCATCTGGTTTGCAAAAACAGTGGCGGACATAAAAAAGCAGCCAAGATAGATGCGGCAATAAAACAAGGCATTGCTATCTTCATGCTGTCTCAGCCAAGCTCGCCGCATAAGTTACAATTTTTCACAGCCAAAGAGGTCGAAGATTATTTATATAATCTCTCATTATCTTCACCTTCATAATATTCAACGTCACTGTCTATATTGTATAAACGCCTAAAGCGATTACCGGCTTCACCCACATAAACACCAACCTTGCCCGAGTCTGGATATTCACAGACTTCATCTGGAAACATGGTACTCATGGCTAAATATTTAAGGTCAACATCACCTGTATTGATAATTTCATGAGCCACAGTTTGGTCACCTGCAGGGCATGCGATGATGTCATGCGGGCGCAGTGGATATTCGTCCGCTCCAAACCGCAAAAGGCCTGTACCTTCTAAAACCATAAACATTTCTTCATTACGTCTATGGTTATGGAATGGACAAGTCGATTTTCCAGGCGGGCAAATGGCTATGCTATAGCCCAATTGTTTAGCGCCTATACTTGGCGCAAATCGCGCGTGCCTGCCAGCTGCATTCTCCCCATCATCTTCATATTTTAATTCATCAACATTTATCACAGGTTTCATTTTTAAGCCTTATTTTTTTATTTGAGCCTATATCAAATTCATTTAATTGACAGCAGGAAATAAAGCTTTAGTGTTGAGAAAAATTCACGGCGTCGTCTTGAAACGACTGAAATTAATTTTGCTGCGGCCGACCCAAATCGGGGGCTTATGCATTAGCTGGTTCAAACACTGTTTGCAGTCATTTTCGCGCGCCAAAACCATATAAAGTGCGCCCCACATGCCAACAATTGATCTTGATTATAAAATTCCACAGACTTTCTTAGATGCGCTGCAAAAACGCATTTTGGCCGAACCCAAAAAAACGGGCATTATGATTTGTGGCCACGGCAGTCGCGACCTTGGCGCTGTTGCCGAATTTTCAAAATTGTCAAAAGCCATTGCAGCACATTTACCCAATGTACCTGTCGATTATGGCTATCTAGAATTCGCCACCCCCATCATCAAAACTGGCCTTAAAAACCTGCAAGATCAAGGCGTCGAACGCGTTCTTGCCATCCCAGGCATGTTATTTGCAGCAGGCCATGCAAAAAATGACATCCCCTCCGTACTCAATACCTATGCCAAACAAAACAATCTTAAAATTGATTATGGCCGCGATCTTTCCATTGATACAAAAATGATCCGTGCCGCGTCAGACCGCGTTAATCAAGCCATCCAATCAGCGGGCGATCACATTTCAAATGATGATACATTGCTTATGGTCATTGGCCGTGGCGCGTCCGATCCTGATGCAAATTCAAATGTACAAAAAGTCATGCGTTTATTGTGGGAAGGCCTCGGCCTAGGCTGGGGCGAAGTTGGCTATAGCGGTGTCACTTTCCCGCTCGTCCAACCTGCGCTCGAACACGCTGTAAAACTTGGCTACAAACGCATAATCACATTTCCATATTTTCTATTCACCGGCATTCTGGTCGATCGTATATACGCATATCACGACAAAGTGGCAGCGCAATATCCAGATATTGAATTCATCAAAGCCCCCTATCTAAATGACCATCCGCTAGTCATCGAGACTTTCCTTAATCGTGTTTTAGAAATTTTGGATGGCGAAAATGCAATGAATTGCGGCTTGTGCAAATATCGCGAGCAAGTGCTAGGCTTCGAAGATCAAATCGGCCTACCGCAAGAAAGCCATCATCACCATGTCGAAGGCATTAATGATGCCGCACCGCATTCACACGATCATTCACACACACATACTCATAGTCACGATCATGATCATGACCATGCAGACCACCATCACCACCCCTATCCTCATGCCGATCACCCACATGGCCCCAATACATTGGATGATGACATCGCATGACCCAACATGACTATATAAAGGATCCCAAAGCCATCTATGCCAAAAGCTTCGAAACATTGCGTTCCGAGGTCGATTTTTCACGTTTCCCAGATGATATGCACATGATCGTCACCCGCCTCATCCATTCATGTGGCATGGTCGATATTGTCGATGACATCACCCATTCAGCAGGATTTGTAAAATCCGCGCGCACTGCCCTCATCAATGGTGCACCAATTTTGTGCGATTGCGAAATGGTCAAATCGGGCATCATCAAACGCTTATTGCCCGCCAATAACCAACTCATATGCACGTTAAATGATGATGAAACGACATCAATCGCTGCAGCTCAACAAACCACCCGCAGCGCGGCCGCTGTTAAACTCTGGCAACCCCATTTAGAGGGCGCAGTCATTGTCATTGGCAATGCGCCAACCGTATTGTTCCGCCTGCTCGAAACACTCGCTGAAACAATGGCCGAAACAAGTGCAAAACCCGCAGCCATCATCGGCTTGCCCGTTGGTTTTGTCGGCGCTGTCGAGAGCAAACAAGC
This sequence comes from Hyphomicrobiales bacterium, assembly GCA_051531935.1. Taxonomy (GTDB): domain Bacteria; phylum Pseudomonadota; class Alphaproteobacteria; order Rhizobiales; family OSC116; genus OCS116. The sequence continues at coordinate 432,026 of JAOPTR010000007.1, read as the reverse complement.
GCTCATAGATGCTAATTTAGGTATAGATTACATTGCCCTTCGCGGCCGCAGAGGCGGCTCGGCCATGGCAAGTGCAGTGCTAAATGCCGTGGCAGGAGGCTTAGGTTAATGGCTCATACCCTCCGTAAATGGCTCACTATAATCGGCATTGGCGACGATGGCTTTAACGGCCTGTCTCCTGCAAACCAAGAAATTTGCCAAAATGCCGACATTCTACTGGCTGCCGAGCGTCATCTGCAAAACATGCCGACACTCACTGCCGAAATTCATGTTTGGGGCAGCCCACTTCATAAAGGCATTCAAAAAATATTATCATGGCGCGATGGCGGTTTGGCAGGGCAAAGTATAGTCATTTTAGCCACTGGTGACCCCATGCATTTTGGCATTGGCGCTACAATGGCCAAACGTATTTCGATAGATGAATTGCACATCATCCCAAGCCCTTCGGCTTTCTCACTCGCAGCCGCAAGGCTTGGTTGGGGCTTGCGCGCAGTTAATTGTGTGAGCGTTCACGGCCGTTCACTCAGCTTGTTGCACAAAGCCATACAACATAACGCCAAAATTATCGCTCTCACCTCAACTGGCCAAACAATAGATGATATTGCCGATCTATTGGTCGACCGCGGGTTTGGCAAAAGCCAACTCACTATTTTGGAACATATGGGCGGTGAACAAGAACGTATTCTCCAAAGCACAGCCAATGGTTGGCAGATTGGCGCAGCAGCCGATTTCAACACCATTGCCATCGAGTGTATGGCAGATGATTATGCCCCCATCATCCCTAATATTGCAGGGTTAGATGATACACATTTTGTGCATGATGGCCAGCTCACCAAAGCCGACATCCGCGCAGCCACCCTCAATAAATTATTACCCATAAACAATAGCATCATGTGGGATTTAGGCGCAGGTGCAGGCTCCATTGGCATCGAATATATGCGCCTCGCACAAGGCTCAACCTGCCATGCGGTCGAACAAAAACCGCAACGGGCTGCCAATATCCAAATCAATGCCGATAATCTTGGTGTGCCAAATATCAAAATCCATCAAGGCGAAACCGGTCATTTTATCAATAAACTGCCTAACCCAGATGCCATATTCATCGGTGGTGGCCTCACATTCACGCTTTTCGAAACCGCATATGAAAAGCTCAACATAGGTGGGCGATTGGTCATCAATGTTATTAGCCTTGAGGGCATGGCATGTTTGGCAAAAATTCAACAAAAATTTGTAAATAATTTCCCACAACTTCGCCAACTTTCTGTGGTGCAAATCAGCACCGCCAACCAAGTCAATATTGGTAAGCTGCATACATTTAAGCCCAATATCACCGTCACTCAGTTATCACTCATCAAATCAAAAACAGAGGAACCATCATAATGTCAGGCATATTATATGGTATCGGTGTCGGCCCAGGCGATCCCGAATTACTCACCCTAAAAGCCGTGCGGCTTATTAAATCTGCCGATGTCATCGTATATGCTTCAAATAAGCAAGGCGTGAGCATCGCTCAACAAATTGCCAAATCACACATTCCAAAATCAACCATCGCCCATGGCTATTATGTCGAGATGAACCTAGATCGCGCAGCAGCCAATAAAGCCTATGATGAAGTTGCTCAATTTATCGCTCAACATTTAGAAGCTGGCAAAAATGTGGTTTATCTGTGCGAAGGTGATGCATTTTTCTATGGCAGTTTTGCCTATGTTTTCGAACGTTTAGCTGACAATCACAACACCGAAATTGTTCCCGCGCTACCCGCATTTGTGGCGGCAAGTGCCGCACTTAAAGTGCCAATGCTCATCCAAAATGAAGATTTGCAAATCATCCCTGCCACATTAGATGAAGCCATCCTAATCGATAAAATCCGCACAGGTAATAATGTCGCTATTTACAAAGTTGGTCGGCATTTTGGTAAATTGCGCCAAATTCTAGACAAATTGAATCTGCTTAAAAAATCAAATCTTGTCGAATTTGTCAGCCAATCAGATCAAAAAATCACCCCAATGGTCAAGACCAAAGCCGATAAAACCCCTTATTTCTCAATGATTATTATAAATAAAAGATAAATTATGTCCAAAATTGCCTTCATTGCCCTCACCTCTAATGGCCGCGCTATCGCGCAAAAATTACAGGCTCATTTCGGCGGCGAAATATATACAAAATCAGACGCCAAAATCACTGATAAAATTGCAAGTCTGTTTGCGCAAAAATATGTCATTATTGGCATCTGCAGCGCAGCCATTCTCATCCGTGCCGTTGCGCCTAAATTGCAAAATAAACATGATGAGCCACCAGTCATTGCCATTGATGATCTAGGGCAAAATATTATCCCACTCATTGGTGGTCATAGCCAAGCATCACAACTTGGCAGTGCCGTCAATATTGCCGAACAATGTGCAAAGCTCTTAAAAGCAAAAGCCATCATCACAACCGCGGGCGATAAAAACTTTAACATTGCGCTCGATAACCCACCCCAAGGCTTTTTGCTCGCCAATAAAAATAATTACAAAAACTTTATGGCACAATTGTTAGATCAACAAGAAGTCAACTTCCCCAAAACGAACCAATGGCTAGCCAATAGCCAATTGCCACATTCAATAAATGCCACATTGCAGATCAACATCAGCAACAAGCTTCTAAATAGTTCCGAAAACCAACTCACCTATTGCCCACAAAATATTGTTATAGGGGTCGGCTGCGCGCGCGGGGCAGATGCAGGCGAGCTTATCAGCCTCATCGAGGCCGAACTTTCCGCCCGCAACATAAACCCGCTCGCCATCGCCCATATTGCCTCAATAGATGTTAAATCAGACGAAACAGGCATACATGATGTGGCAAAATATTTTAAAGTAGAAGCTAAATTTTTTACGGCACAACAGCTAGAAGCCCAAGCCCCGCGTCTCGTCAACCCATCCGAATATGTCTTTAAAGAGGTCGGCTGCCATGGCGTATCCGAAGGCGCAGCATTGGCCGCCACAGGTGATGATAGCCAACTCATTTGTCCTAAAGTTAAAAGCCTCAATGGCACATGCGCCATCGCTCAATCTGTTCAGCCCATCACACAATCTAAAGGCCTGCCACAAGGTCAGTTATTCATTGTCGGCATGGGTCCTGGGCAAGATAGTTGGCGCGTGCCCGAAGCCACCGCCATGTTAGAAGCCGCACAAGATTGGGTTGGATATGGCCTATATATCGACCTATTGGGCGATATGGGCAACAGCAAAATCCACCACCAATTTGCCCTAGGCGAAGAAGAATTGCGCGTTCGACATGCCTTGGAGCTCGCTGCACAAGGCAAGCAAGTGGCACTCATTTGCTCGGGCGACGCAGGCATTTATGCCATGGCCGCCTTGGTTTACGAATTGTTAGACCTAGCACAAGATAAAGGTGGGATTAGTGATGCCGCAAAACGCGTTGCCGTGCAAATGGCACCGGGTATATCAGCCTTGCAAGGCGCTGCCGCACGCGTTGGCGCACCGTTAGGGCATGATTTTTGCACCATCAGCCTGTCCGATCTCCTCACCCCTTGGAGCGCCATCGAAAAACGCATCCACGCCGCTGCCGAGGCCGATTTTGTGATTAGTTTCTACAATCCTGTTTCCAAAAAACGCCGTACACAATTGGCTTATGCAAAAGAGGTGCTGCTACAGCATCGCCCTGCCGATTGCCCGGTTATCTTGGCCTCAAACATTGGCAGGCCAACCGAGCATATTCGGTATGTAGATTTGCAAGATTTAAAGATAGATGATGTCGACATGCTCACACTAGTCATGGTCGGTTCTTCAAATAGTCAAAAATTCAAGCGTGGCAATGGTCAAGATTATGTCTACACCCCCCGCGGTTACAGTAAAAAAAGGGAGATTTTATAAATGACAGTTTATTTTATTGGCGCAGGCCCAGGCGCTGCCGACCTCATCACCATTCGTGGCTTAAAACTCATCCAAAAATGCCAAGTGTGCCTCTATGCTGGTTCCCTTGTGCCAGAGGAAATTGTCTCTGAAGCTCCCAAGGATGCTTTGGTGATGGACACTGCGCCGATGAATTTAGATGAGATTATTGAACAAATAAAAATTGCCCATGATAAAGGGCTAGATGTGGCCCGAGTGCATAGTGGCGACCCTTCCATTTATGGCGCCACTGCCGAGCAAATGCGCAGGTTGGATGAATTTGGCATAGACTATAGCATTACGCCTGGCGTGCCGGCCTTTGCAGCAGCCGCGGCCGCTATTGGTGCCGAGCTTACTATACCCGAAATTGCCCAGTCCATCATTCTCACCCGCACGGCCATGCAATCATCAAGTATGCCCAAAGGTGAAGAGCTCAGTAACCTTGGTCGTGCAGGTACAACCATGGCCATTCACCTATCGGTACGTAATTTACGCCATGTCGAGCGCGAGCTAACCCCACATTATGGCGAAGATTGCCCCGTGGTTGTGGCCTACCGTGCCTCTTGGCCAGATGAGCAATATATTTTCGGCACTCTAAAAACCATTCAAAAACAAGTTCGCGAAGCCAAACTAACCCGCACAGCACTTATTCTCATAGGTCCTGCCCTTAAAGCGAAAGATTATCGCGATAGTGCACTATATGACAAAAATTTCAGCCACATATTAAGGGAGTAAATCAATATTCTTACGCTTAAACTAAGATATTAAGCAATAAATCATCATGGTTAATCAGTTATTCATATTAATATTCAACTTATTATCAAAATTTTCTTATATATTTCAAGGATACGATTCTTTAGTATTAATCCAATTTTTCGATTTTGGTTCCATTCCCGTTTTAACTTGTTATATTGTACCTACGGCTTTAATATATAATAGTTATTTTTGTTATATCTTAAATGTCGTATAAAATGGATAAATATTTACAACGATTCGTTTAGATCTTTAGGGGGGAACAGAGCCTGAATATTTTTAATGGACTTAGTGAATGAGCTATAAAATTATAATTGCAGATGATCACCCGCTCGCACGCGGCGCACTGCACCAAACAGTCGCAAAGCTGTACCCAACCGCATCAATTACCGAGGCGTCTAGCCTCGAGCATCTGATCGAACAGATTTCTTTTGTGCCAAATATCGACCTTATCTTATTAGATTTGTCGATGCCAGGCGTTAGAGGTTTTTCTGGGCTGCTATATTTGCGTTCTCAACATCCTGACATCCCTATTGCTATATGTAGCGCAACAGAAGATGCCACAACCATTCGCCGCGCGTTAGATTTTGGCGCCAGTGGCTTTATCCCCAAATCATCAAGCCTCGACATTATGTCACTTGGCATTCATTCAATTATGATTGGTGATGTTTGGATTCCAGAAGATATTGATTTGAATGTTATGGATAAAGATGAAGATATGATCAAACGTATGTCTTCACTCACTCCGCAACAAATGCGCGTATTGATGATGGTTTCAGAAGGCCTTCTTAATAAACAAATTGCTTATCGTTTAAGCGTATCAGAAGCTACAATTAAAGCTCATGTAAGTGCTATCTTACAAAAGCTAAATGTTGAAAGCCGCACACAAGCTGTTATCATTGCTAACCGCTTAGGTGTTGTACAAAATGCTGATCTAGCAGTTTAAACAAACCAAAATACAAATTTAAAATGCCCGTTATTCATATAATTGTAACGGGCATTTTTGTGTCTATTGATAGCTTCTTTTCCCTAGTCTTCATCCACTTCTACACGGGCTAAGATGGCGCGCAATATAGCTGGTTTTAGTGGTTTATACATCAGAGTGATGTCTTTGGCTTGGCACACTTTCATAACTTGCTCCGAGCGGTCTGCAGTGGCCAAAATTGCCTTGATCGGGTGGTCAATTTGCCATCTTATTTTTTCAATGGCAAATACACCATTTTCAAAATTTAAATGATAATCGGCAATGATAACGTCAGGTATAATGCCGCTCTGCTCAATTTCTTGCAAAGCGTCTTTTGAAGTTTCGGTATATATGCCTTTTACACCCCAATTTCCAAGCAGAGTTTCTAAAGCCCTTAAAATTTCAACCTCATTATCAATGCACACAACATTAATAGGGCCTAGCTTATTGCGCGAGATAATGGGTTTCGTATTGGCCGATTTGGCGGTTGCAGGTTTTATACCCTTATCAACATAACAAGAAAACCGCGAGCCAATGTCGACTTTTGAATCAATTTCAAGCTTGGCATCAATCATAGTCGAAATCCGATCTACAATAGACAAACCAAGGCCAACACCCTGCGCGACACGCATTCCACTTTCAAGGCGTTTAAATTCCTTAAAAATGGTTTTAATCTGAAATGGCGCCACCCCGTGGCCAGTGTCACAAATATCAATACGAAGCTGATCACCCATACTGCGGCAACCAAACAGCACCTTACCCTGTTCAGTATATTTAACGGCATTAGAAATAAAGTTCTGTAAAATACGGCGTAAATGCCTGCGGTCGGAATATATGTATTTTTGAGTTGGCACATATTTTAAGTCCAAACCCTTTTTCTCAGCCAATGGTTTAAACTCGATGTATAATTGTTCAAACAATTCATTCAGTCCAAAATGGCTCATCTCAGCTTTATAAACACCAGAATCCAAGCGCGAAATATCCAGCAATGCCACCAAAATCTCCTCGACTGAGGTCAGTGACAAATCTAGGTTCATGGCAATTTTGGCCGCGTCTTCGCTCATCTCTTTTTCTTGTAGCGCGGATGAGTAAAGCCGTGCAGCATTCATTGGCTGCGAAATATCATGGCTAGCAGCGGCCAGAAAGCGTGTTTTATCAATATTCGCTTGTTCAGCTTCAGTCTTCGCGCGTTCCAGTTCCACATTCAATTGCGTCAATTCATCAGTACGGTCTTCCACCCGCTGCTCAAGATGTACATTAACAATTTCCAACTCATTGGTCGCCACTACCTGCAAGGTTACGTTATCAAAGGTAATCACACAGCCACCTTCAGGCATAGCCGAAGATGTCACTTCAACCACTTGTTCAGTTTCAGCTATTGATTCTCTGACAGTTTTCTTCAAAACAACATAATTTAAAATTCTTTCCGAAATCAGGGATGAAATTTCCCCTTCTCCAAAATCGCCACGTCGCGCGCAATATTCCAATATCGCTTCAAATCTCAAACCTTGTTCCAACATGTCAGCAGGAATATTCATCACCCCTAAAAATGCTTTATTCCAGTTGGTCAATTTTAAATTTTCATCTAAAACACAAATCCCTTGATTGATATTATCAAGCGCACTTTGCAATAATTCACGGTTAAAATGAATGAGTTCAGAAGCTTCATCCAATAATTTCGAAGTGCGGTCAGTCCCGCTTCTTTTGCGTTCCATCACCAATGCCATCACAAATCGGGCGGATGATGTACCGATAGCACTCGCTAATTCCTGACGCGCAAATTTTACATATTCAACATGCGCAAATTCGTTTAATTCATAAGGCAGATTTTCAATTTCAGCATATTTTTTAAACCGCAATTCCGCAACATCTTGCCCAACATATTGCCCCACCATCACCTGTAAATCGTAAAGGCTTGTATTCTTTTGCCATTCTTGCAGTTCGGGGTTCTCTATATTTCCGCGCACATCGGTAAACAACCTGTTTTGGGTTATTTCTTCAGAATCTGGTTTAAACCCAAGTGAAAATAGGACGAAGAATAAAATATTGGCACCAATAGCCCAAAAAGCAGCATGTGTATTCGCTTCCATTTCAAGGCCAAATAAGCCTGTCGGGCGAAGCCAAGCAATGCCGGCGATGCCCTCCGTCAAAATATCTTCGCCTAAGATGTTTTGTTCAACCAAAATTGGTATAATCATGGTCACCAACCACATTAAAATACCAGCAATTAGTCCTGCAAACATCCCGCGCGCAGTGGCGCTATTCCAATAAACTCCACCAATCAGTGCAGGTGCAAGTTGGAACATTAATATGCTCGCCGCATATGTGGCGCTGTCGTTATAGTGTGATTGCGGAAAGTAGGTAAAAAACAGATAAGCGATTACCAAAACAAATAAAACCAAACTTCTCTTTAAAGAAATTATAAAGCTCTCGGTTTGTATTCGGGCAAATCTTTCCTGTCCAAAATTTCTAATCAAAATAGGTAATAATAAGTCATTGCCAATAATGGTCGATACCGCAATGGCCTCTACAATAAGCAGTAATAACGTCACCAAAATCGAAATAAAATATAAAAGCATTCCAATGATAATGGAGTTATCGGCCAAAATAGCGCTTAACAATGCAAACTTAAAAGCTTCTCCTTCATATAACACAATTGCTGCCATGCTAATGACTAAGATCATGCCAAAGAAAATCGAAAATAATGGCAAAAAGACTTTTCGCAATACATCAAATTCTTGATCATTGCTATTTTCCAAAAATACCAATTGAAATTGCCAAGGTGCAATTATAAATAAGAATGCCGACATCAATGCTAAGATGATAAAGTGAACAATCGAGAACTCGCGTTGAATAAAACCCTGGTGCTCATTTGCACTGGCAAATTTTCCAAATACATCAAAAACACCATCAAAATGAATGTAGGTAAAATCAACAAAATAAAACGTCGCCACTAAGAATAAAGACAGCATAACCACGGCAAGTGCAGCCAACAAACCATCAGTTCCGCCAACATGTTTAGTGCTTTTAATGGCAATATAGGCTGCGTAAATCACCATCAAAAATAATAATGGCTTATGACTATCCAATATCGGAATCACCTGATGGCTAAGTTTCGAATCAGCATGGTCATGCACAAAATTTTCATTGATAAAGGCAATAACGATGTCTGTGCTGTAATCCAAATACCAAATTTGAACACCCATAAATGGCAAAGCAACAAATAGTAAAATCAGGGTTGTTACCACAGATACAGAATATTTTTTGCCATATCTAGCGGCCAGTAAATCGGGTAAAGATTTGATATGTTGTATACGGGTTATTTTCGCCAATCGTTTTAAAAACTTTAGGCCAAATGCAACCAATAACAGCGGCCCAACGACAATCGCAATGCTGTTATAGCCATCAGCGAGCAGCATATCGTAAAGCCTGTAAAAAAACACCACCGACAAAAATACAGCCGATGCCAGCGCATAAATAACAGGTCTAAGCAGCACCATAAAGGGTGTGTTTTTATTGTGGTTGGCAAAACTCATCACCAAGCTAATTGCAATCACAAAGACAGCAGCAAACAAGAAAATAATCCATTCAGCAATCATATTAAAATTCTACCTCATAAATTATTTATTGGTCTGCGCTTTGTGACTTCAAGAATCTATATTAAAACTCTATACAAGCTTGAGCTTTCACTCCAGCTCTAAATGGATGTTTTATTTGAGTCATTTCCGTTACCAAATCAGCAATTTCTATCAATTCGTCTTTAGCATTGCGTCCTGTTATAATCACATGCACGTCCACTGGTTTTTTTGCCAACGTTTCTAAAACATCTGCAATATCAATATAATCATAGCGCAGTGCGATGTTTAACTCATCAAGCAATACCATTTTATATTCACCATTTAATATACAACTTTTTGCGCGTTCCCAGCCTTTTTGAGCCGCAGCAATGTCTCGTTCGCGATCTTGAGTTTCCCATGTGAACCCCTCACCCTCCACAAACACATCTACATATTCGCTAAAATGGTCTAAAACATCGCGCTCGCCTGTGTCCCAAGCACCTTTTATAAATTGCACCACAGCCACTTTTTGCTTATGCCCAATGGCTCTAAACACCATGCCAAAACCAGCGGTCGATTTTCCTTTGCCCTTGCCTGTATGAACAATAATAAGGCCTTTTTCTTCGGTTTTAGTGGCAATCATTTTGTCGCGAACGGCTTTTTTCTTGGCCATTTTCATGTTGTGCCGCGCTGTTTTTTCGGCTTCGGTCAGTATTTTTTTGGTCACGATTTAACTCCCGCTAACATTTTTTCTAATTCAAAGTAAGATGCGTTGCGCCTTGGTTTCCATAGTTGCTTTTTCTGCGCATCAAGTAAACGATTAATAATATCCGTCAAAGCATCTGGGTTATTATTTTGTAAAAATTCAAAAACCTTTTCATCTTCAATATAAGCTTCATATATAGCTTCAAAATGATGGTCTTTTACAGCGTTGGTGGTGGCCGCAAATGCGTATAAATAGTCCACGGTGGCTGCCATTTCAAACCCGCCTTTATAGCCGTGGCGCATCACGCCTTCAAGCCATTTGGGGTTGGTGGCACGGCCGCGTAATGTGCGCGCAATCTCTTGGTCAAGCGTGCGGATAACAGGCCGCTCTGGGCGCGTATGGTCGTTATGATATATAGTCGGCGCGACACCAGATTCATGTTCGATTGCCGCGGCCATACCACCTTCAAATTGGTAATAATCATCGCTATCCAATATATCATGTTCACGATTATCCTGATTTTGAACCACAACTTCAATCACACTCAAACGCTGTTTAAAGGTTTTTTCGTGGCGATCACCTTGGGTTTTTTCACCGTAAGCATAACTGCCCCATGCCAAATAAGCTTCGGCAAAATCACTGCGCTCATTCCACAAATTCTCATCAATCAATGCCTGCAAGCCAGCACCATATGCTCCGGGTTTAGACCCAAAGATTCTATACCCAGCTTGCATTTGCGCGGTTTTCTCATCCAACCCCGCATTGGTTAACTGCAATAACTGACTTTTATAGTTGGCAGCAATGGGGTTATAATCATCATCTTCATCCAATTGCGCAACGGCTCTAATTGCCTTATCAAATAAGCTAATTTGCTGCGGAAACGCATCTCTAAAAAACCCAGAAATTCGCAAAGTCACATCCACGCGCGGGCGGTTTAGTTTCGCCAGAGGAATGATCTCAAATCCGGTCACCCGCCAACTCATAATATCCCACTTTGGCTTCACACCAATCATGGCCATGGCTTGTGCAATGTCATCACCACCAGTGCGCATATTTGCCGTGCCCCATAATGATAGGCCGATATTTTTTAAATAAACACCATGTGTTTGCGCATGAATGGTCAGCAAGTTTTCTGCCGATTTTTGTCCCAAATTCCAAGCCGATGGTGTCGGTAAGGAGCGGCTGTCAATCGAATAAAAATTACGTCCCGTTGGTAAAACATCCAAGCGACCACGGGTTGGCGCGCCTGATGGGCCGGGCGGTACAAATTCACCATTCAAAGCAGTCAACATGGCCTGCATTTCAGCTTCACCACAAGCCGATAATTGCGGCCGCACATGTTGGTTTATATAGTCAAGCATTCCAAGGCTTTTTTCGCCCATCTCCGCGTCCGCAATCAAACCTTTTATAAGTTTTTGCGCATAAATTTCTAGTCGCTCTACGGCATCTCCTTGGGTGCGCCAGTTTTCAGATGTTAAATCGGCCAATATTTTAGGCCGCCCACCCTGCCATTCAAGCGCCATATCACAATCTAGCGGATCAAATTCGAAACCAAAATCTGCAGAAATTGCCCGAATTAAGCTCATATCATTGCCTTCACCCAAGCTACGCGGCACACGCATTAAAGCTACCAATAAATTGGTTTCTAACCAATGATCACTATTTTCCAAATCAGTTGGCGAGCTGCCAAAAATGTGCAAACCATCCCTAATTTGCAATTCCTTCAAGTCACATAAATGATTGTCCAGTTTTGCCAAGGCTTGCTGTTCATCATCAGCATCATCCATGCCGCAATCTTGGTCTAAACCAGTGCGTTGCGTCAGGTCAAATATCTGTTCTCTAATTAATTTCAAGCGTCGCGTATCCATGCCTGCCGCAGCAAAATACTCATCCACCAAAGCCTCCAAATCCTTCATCGGGCCATAGCTTTCGGCGCGGGTTAACGGAGGTGTTAAATGGTCCAAAATAACTGCGCTCGTGCGGCGTTTGGCTTGTGTACCCTCTCCAGGGTCATTCACAATAAATGGGTAGATATTGGGTATCGCACCTTGCGCGATTTCGGGATAACAAAGTTCAGATAATGCCAATGCTTTGCCAGGCAACCACTCCAAATTACCATGCTTTCCATTGTGAATATAAGCATGCACCCCAAACTCAACACGTAGCCACAGATAAAATGCCAAATAACCATGTGGTGGCACCAGATCTGGGTCGTGATAACTGGCTTTGGGGTCGATATTATACCCCCGCGCAGGCTGAATGGCCACACAGATATTACCAAATTCTAATGTTGGCAAATGAAATTCATCAACATGACAAAACGGGTCATCACAAGCTTCACCCCATCTCTGGGTCATTTCTTCTTGTACTTGTTTCGGTAGCGTTGCAAAATAAGATAGATAAGTTTTTAGGTCTAATTTTCCACCACCTTTTGCAGCCTTACCCGCATCTAAAGCATTGGTTGTACCACGTTTTAACTGTTCGATCAGAATATTACCATCAGCAGGCAAATCATCAACATGGTATCCTGCATCAAGCATGGCCTTCATCATATCAATGGTCGATTGTGGTGCATCCAAACCCACCCCATTACCAATGCGGGCGTTTTTATTTGGGTAGTTGGCTAAAATCAGCGCCACTTTACGCTGTTCAACAGGTGCAAGCTTAAGCCCAAGCCAATTATTGGCTAAATCAGCCACATAATCAACACGGTCGGCCAAAGGTTTATGCTGCACAATGTAGCTTTGCGTGGCTTGGTTAAAGTGAGCCGATGATTTAAACGAAATAGCGCGGGTTAAAATGCGGCCATCAACTTCGGTCAATGCTACATTCATCGCCAAATCTCGCGCGGTTAAACCTTGTATATTTTCCCGCCAAGCATCCTCACTCTGGCCTGATAAAACCACCTGTAATATTGGGCAATTTGGCATTTCCAAAATGCTTTTATGGCGTGTCTGTTGGTCAATCTCGTTTTGCTCAAACCCACCCACAGCAAATGCTGTAGCATTTAAAATTAGGTCAGGTTTATATCGGTCAAAAATCGTCGCGCATATTTCGGCACTTATTTTATCCTTCAACGACGATACAAATATTGGCAAAGCATTTATGCCGCGTTTTTGTAAAGCAAATATCAACGCATCTATCGGTGCTATATTTCCAGCTTCAAGTAAAGCACGGTAAAAACTAATCACCACAATCGGGCGCTCAACATTCTGCCATAAACCAGGCATGTCTTCACGTTCAACAAAAGATTTTTCGGGCCAATAAATACATGCATTTAGTAATATTTTGGCGGCATTGGGCTTTTCATCTGCACGTATCAAATAACCACAATAAGCCAAGAGATTTTGTGCATTCTCATCACCACCATGGGTGAAATATTGCCAAATTTCAGCCATATCCTGCATAGGAATATTAGTAGCAGCGCTCAGCTCTTCATCAGGTTTCGCATCACCGGGCAAAACACATAATTTAATATTTTTCTGCGCGCAAATGGCCACAATTTGTTGCAAACCATATGCCCAGTAAGGTTTCCCACCAAGCAAGCGTAATATCACTAATTCTGCATGCTGTAGGGTGTTCTCAATGTAATTATCAACCGATAGAGGGTGCTTTAATTGCAAAAAATTGGCTAGTCGCAAACTGGGGTGAGAGGCTTCATTATACGCATTGGCTAAATTGGCAAGTTCAGTATCCGCAGCCGAAATAATCACCACATCAGCAGGGCTTTGGCCAAGGTCAACCGCCTCACCTTCATCGTCTAATGTGCCAGATTGTATGTTCAGCAGATGCATATAGGCTTCCTTGCCTTATTGCGAGGCCAACCCCTATAGAGAGGTCAAAAGAGTTGCAGCTAATTGTTCAAGCTCTTGCGTCACTTCAACTTCATTAAATTTCGCACCCGAAATGACCACCAAACGACTTTGTTTCTTTTCGCCAAAAGCCCACATTCGGTCATAATAACCTTCAATCCGTGGGCCAACTGCTTGTACAATATAACGTAGGTCTTTGCCTTCAACCGCCACAAAACCCTTAAGCCGCAAAATCGAATGGCGCGTAATAATTGCCGCTAACCCAGCTTCGAACTGCTCAACATTTGCAATGGCAGGCAAATCAATAGAAATACTTTTGAAATCATCATGGTCGTGATGGTGGTGATGAGCTTCGCCTGTGGCATGTTGCGCATCATGCTCAAGTTCATGTTGGCTTTTGCGGTTTTCAATATCTTGCTCGGCGCTCATGTCCAAACCCAAAATCACATTGGCGTCAATAATACCACGCGAAATCGCCACAACTGGCACTCCATCGCGGGCTTCGCGGCTAATCTCAGCGGTTAAGTCAGTTAACTTATCAGCATTGACCAATTCGGCTTTATTCAGCAAAATCATATCAGCACAGACTAGCTGATCCTCAAACAACTCATGAAGCGATGAAATATGGTCTAGACTTTCATCCTCAAGCCTTTGAGCTTGCACTTGGGTTTCGTCATGGGCAAAACGGCCATTGGCAAGCGCCTCAGCATCAGCAACAGTAATAACCCCGTTAATGGTCACTTTGGCTTTGATTTCTGGCCAGTTAAAAGCCTGTACCAAAGGTTGAGGCAATGCCAAACCCGAAGTTTCTATGATGATATGCTCAATACGTGGTTCGCGGGCTAATATTTTTTCAATGGCGGGTACAAAATCATCAGCCACCGTGCAACAAATGCAGCCATTGGTCAGCTCGATAATGTCATCATCAGTGCAATTTGGGTTGCCGCACGATGCTAATAAATTACCATCAATGCCCAAATCGCCAAATTCGTTGATAATGAGCGCAATATTTTTATCGCCAATATTTTCCAACAAATGGCGGATGAGTGTGGTTTTACCTGAACCTAAAAAGCCCGTAATAATCGTTGCTGGAATTTTTTCTAATGACGGAGCTTGCATGAATCATACCCTTATAAAGATTTCTTTATATTATTTCACCCAAAGCGGTAGTCCTGCAACTATAAATGCAACTTTATTCACTTTTTGTGCCATTTTCTGATTTAGAATCCCCTGAAAATCTCTAAATTCTCGGCTCAATTTTTCTTCGGGCACCAGCCCCATGCCTAATTCATTGGATACGAAAATAATGTCTGCATTTGAAGCCTCAATCGCCTCTGTTAGCTTTTCAAAATAAGTCTCAACATTCAAATTTTCATAAATCAAATTATTAAGCCACAATGTCAAACAATCCACCAATATAGTGGCTTCATCTTGATAATCTTGCAAGCAATCTGCAATGTTTATGGGTTTTTCAATGGTTTGCCATTCACCACCGCGGCGGGCTTTATGGGCTTCTATTCGCGCGTTCATTTCACCATCTATTTTGGGTGAAGTTGCCACATAAATCAGTTCTGAATTTGAATGTTTTTCGGTTTTATCAGCATGGATTGCTAGGGCAATATTCTCAGCAAAAAGGCTTTTACCCGAGCGCGCACCACCTAATATTAGTTGTTTCATAGCCACCACTCAAAAAATATCCATTTATCTTATCATAAACTTATGGCATAAAAACCACATCGTAAAGCTATCAAATGGAAAATCAATGTTTGCCACTATAAATGATGTAAAACAAGCCGCATTGGCTGAAATCTCACCATGTGAAAAATCAACAAAGCTTGCTTCAAACCGTCAAGAGCAACTTACCAAACCACCCGGTAGCCTCGGTAAACTTGAAGAAATCGCCATTTGGTTAGCCAGTTGGCAAAAGGCCGAAAAACCAAAACTCGACACTGTCGAAACACTGATTTTTGCTGGCAATCATGGCATTGCAGCGCGCGGTGTATCCTTATTTCCTGCCGAAGTCACTGTGCAAATGGTTGGCAATTTTCAGGCAGGTGGTGCAGCCATCAATCAATTATGCGCTTTAAATGGCGCAAAACTAAAAGTCTTCCCGATTGATTTGGACACCCCAACCGCAGATTTTTCAACCGCTGACGCTATGAGCGAAACCGAATTTTTAGACGCCATAAACATTGGGGCAAATGCCGTTTCAGATGATGCAGATATGATAACATTAGGCGAAATGGGCATCGCAAATACAACATCGGCATCAGCCATTGCTTTAGCACTATTTGGCGAAAACGCCACATATTGGACAGGTCGCGGTACAGGTTTGGCCGATGAAGCGGTCGTAAAAAAGGCCGAGATTATTACAGAAGCGATTGAATTTCATAAAGATCATCTTGATGATCCGATTGAGGTTTTGCGTCGTTTAGGTGGCCGCGAATTGGCTGCTATTTTTGGTGCGACATTGGCCGCGCGGGCGAAAAATATTCCCGTTTTACTGGATGGTTTTATTTGCTGTGCTGCTGTGGCGCCATTATATGCGCTTAATAATGATGCGTTGTCAATTGCAATTGCGGGTCATCAATCACTAGAATTAGGCCATGCAAATTTATTAAAACGCCTTGATTTAGAAGCACTTTTAAAAATGGACATGCGCCTTGGCGAAGGTAGCGGTGCAGCGGTTGCGCTGAATATCGTGCGTGCGGCGGTTGCCACACATAATGGTATGGCGACATTTGCCGAAGCTGCGGTTTCCAATAAGGATTAATATGCTCAACCAGCTAAAATCGGCATTTATAACGCTCACCCGTTTGCCATGGATTAAAATCGAAGATGACGATTTTGATTTGAAGAATGGCCTTTGGGCATTTCCGATTGTTGGCATGACGTTGGCGGCACTGGTTTCACTGGTTATTTCGCTACTTTGTTGGGTTGGTGTGCCGCCTATGGCGGGTGCAATTTTGGCAAGCATCACGCTTATAATTCTAACAGGCGCCCTACATGAAGATGGCTTGGCCGATTGCGCTGATGCGCTCGGAGCTTCAACTAAACAGCGGCGTTTAGAAATTATGCGCGATAGCCATATCGGCGCATATGGTACACTGGCGCTTATATTTTCTGTGAGTTTGCGCGGTGTGGTCATTTATTTATTGTGGCAAAATGACGCCACATTTTTTGCTTTGATGGTCAGCCTAACCGCTAGTCGTGCGGCGATTGTTATGCTGCCATTTTTGGCTAAGCCCGCCCGCGAAGATGGCTTGGCAGCAGCTTTTAAAGATGTTGATTTGAAACAGCTTATTGTTGCGCAGGTTATTTTATTGATTTGTGGTTTGGTTTTTTACGGCACTGATATTATTTTTGTGATGCTGGCAAGTTTGCTTGTTACATTTTCAATCGCGCGTATGACCACGCGAAAAATTGGTGGTTTTACGGGTGATGTTTTGGGCGCAACAGAACAATTGGTTCAGCTCACTTGTTTTTTGATAATTCTAGTAACAATTTGATATCTATATTATTTTCTAAATGAATTGCTAAATTATCTAGGGTTTTCTCTATGGTTTTGTCATAATTTTGTGTGCTCGTTTCAACACCTAAATTTGTGAGAAAATCGGTTCTGAATTGGTCGTTTGAAAATACCCCATGTAAGTATGAGCCCATAACATTGCCATCGACTGACACCGCGCCATATGGTTTTTCATTTAGCGTTAGCATGGGGTTTTGCAGGTCTTTACCTGTGGTTTTGCCGATGTGTATTTCGTAGGCAGAGAAGTTCTCATGCCTTATTAATTTGGTGGATTTCTGGCCTGATATTTCGGTTTTTATATCCAATATCCCCAATGCTTCAATGCCTTGTGTATTTCCTTCTATCTTTTCGGGGTCGGTTATTTGTGTCCCTAGCATTTGAAAACCGCCACATATACCCAAAACTTTCCCGCCATTTCTGACATGTGATTTTATGTCTATATCCCACCCTTGGGCATATAGATATTCAAGATCGGCAATGGTGGATTTACTTCCTGGTAGAATGATTAAATCGGCTTTTGGTAAGACGCCTGAACTGATCATTTCCAACTCGATGTTTGGGTGTTGTAAGAGTGGATCGAGGTCGTCGAAATTAGCAATATGCGGCATTTTTAGTGCCAAAATGCGTGTTTTTTGGGCGTTTTTTGCTTGTTTTTGGCCATTTTTGGGCGTTTTTTGACCGTTTTTGGCCACTTTTTGAGAGGTTTTTAGAGGTTTTTCGAGCGCGACAGAATCTTCAGCAGGCAGTAAATGCGCATCTGAAAAATAGGGAATGACACCTAGATTTTTCCATCCTGTTCGATTTTCAATTTCGGCAATCGCCTCATCAAAAAGTGAAACATCACCTCTGAATTTGTTAATAATGAAACCTTGAATACGATCTCGATCGGATTGAGATATGACCTCATATGTACCAACGATTGAAGCAATCACTCCGCCTCGATCAATATCGCCAATTAAAATAACGGAGATATCGGCTTTTTCGGCAAAGCCCATATTGGCAATGTCGTTTTTCCGCAGGTTGGTTTCGGCAGGACTACCTGCACCTTCAACCAAAATCATATCGGATTGAGTGACGAGGCTTTGATAGGATTTTAGGATAACTGATAGAAATTCGGGTTTATATTGATAATATTCCCGTGCTTTGAGGCTTTTGTATTTTTTGCCATTCACAATCACCTGACTGCCAATTTCATTTTCGGGTTTTAGCAGAATTGGGTTCATATTGGTGGCGGGAAGAATTTTAGCGGCTTTGGCTTGCAGCCACTGGGCGCGGCCAATTTCGCCCATTTCATCTGAAGTTTTTTGAGTCTCTAGGTTAAAAACATGTGCTACGGCCGCATTATTAGACATATTTTGAGATTTAAACGGTGCAACATTGATGTTTTTGTTGGCAAATAGACGGCAAAGACCCGCCACAATCAACGACTTACCCACATCTGACCCTGTACCCATAAACATAATGTGAGAGAAGTTGGAATTATCAACTTTGATGGATTGCGGAATTTTTGTCATATGCTAACTTGCTTAAGTTATTTTCTGTGTTTTAGCCGATTAATTGAAAGCTGTAAAATGAATCCTGTAAGTCGGTTGTTTCAATATTTGGGTATTCAGATTACCCAATATACAAATTTACTGATTTTTTCATTTATCATTATAGCGGTTGCATTGACTATTGGCATTAGCCAATTGAGCGTACAAGGCGCCGTTGGTAATATTTTTGACCCAAATAGCCGTTATGTGACGGATTTTGAAGATTTTACCAATACTTATGATTCATTAGAGCGTGAATTGATAATATTGGTCGAAAATGATGATATTTTGGCTGAGAACAGCCGCAACGAAATTATTGACTTACATTTAGAACTCGAATTTTTGGACAATGTAAGCACGGTTATATCTATAGCCTCATTGCGCGACAGCCCGCGCCTTGAAAATAATATGGGGCAAATTATTGCCGATGGTAATTTTGAAAAATTCGGGCGGGAACATATTCGCCAGAAATTATATGAGCACCCCATTGCTCGCCATAGATTAATTTCGGCTGATGGCACCAAGACCATGATCTTGATTGGCCTTAAACCCATAAATGAGCGTGATTCGACATTAAAAGAAGTGAATGACCGCGCGCGCGGGTTGGCTGCTAAAATACTCAAATCAAGCGATTTTTCATTCACTGGTTTTTTGGCTGTATCATCTGAAATTGTGGCAGCTATATTGCACGATCAGATTTATTTTGTACTTGGCGGCGCCGTGCTGGGCTTTGTTTTTGGCTATTTGTTTTTTAGACATTTTTCTTTGGTGATGTCCACTGCGATTCCCTCCATATTATCTATATTACTCACTTTGGGGGCTATGGGTTGGTTAGGCATCAGTGTGAATGTGATGACCAATGTTGTGCCGACCATTATTATGGTGATTGCATTTGCCGACAGCATGCACATGGTTGATGCAATGCGCGGCAGGCTGGAATTAGGAGAGAGCGCAAAACAGGCGGTGATATATGCCATGCGCGAAGTGGGGCCTGCATGCCTATTCACCACATTAACGACATCGGTTGCATTTTTAAGCTTGAGTTTTGCCAATACACCAATTGTTGCTGAATTTGGCCGTGCCGCAGCTATGGGCACATTTTTGGCGCTATTTTCATCGGTATTGTTGAGCAGTTTAATTTGTTTGACGCTTACCCGATGGCTGCCAATAAAAGTGAAGGCCGTCGCGGAACTTAGTGGTGAGCCTGATAAAGCCAATGGCATTATACATTATTGGATGAGCCGAATTGCATTGCTTATTTCGTCGTTTTCGGTTCGTCATGCCAAAAAAATAGTTTTTATGGGGATGATATCATTAATGGGGTCGGCTTATATTCACTCGCTGAATGAACCTGAATATAGATATTCTGAAAATTTACCAACCAACAACCCCGCGACTAGTGCGATCCAAGTGGTTGATCAAGAATTGGGCGGAATTAATAGTTTCTACTACGTGCTTTCCAGAAAAGACGGAGCGGAAATTAATTTTGATGAGCCACACTTAATGGAAAATTTGGTTAAGTTGGACCATTTGATTGGCAATGCCCCGCTGCATTCTAGCCATTCGTCCATCATTCAAGTTTTAGATTGGTTGAGCGATGGTAATGACCGTTTAACCATTGATGAATTTTTAGAAAATATGCCCGAGGAATTTGCCAGACGGTTTATAGCTCCTGACCGAAAATCGCTTATTTTGGCTGCATTCACCCGCGATTTAGGCGCACAAGAATTACGCCCATTTTTACGCGATATGCGACAACGGGCGGAAGACATTGTCGGCCAAAATGCTGAATACAAGATTATTCTAACGGGTTTAGCCGCGATGAGTGCCGAAGAAAGCCATGCTATGATTGGCGAATTAAACAGCGGTTTATTATTAGCGATGGTGATTATTATTTTGTTGATGGGCTTGGTCTTTAAATCTAGCTTCTATGCTTTTGCCAGCATATTGCCAAATCTACTGCCGATTGTGGCGGGTGGTGCATTGCTGTATTTTATGGCTGATGGGCTCCAATTTACCACGATTATTGCGCTAACCATTGCCTTTGGCATTGCCGTTGATGACAGCATACATTTTTTATACCAGTATAGACAAAACATCAGAAAACATGATGCCAAAACCGCCATTGACTTAACATTAAGGCGTGTTGGCCCTGTGTTAATGGCAACAACATTTATGTTGAGTGCGGGGCTTAGCTTAATGTTTTTATCGGATTTACCACAAATGCATTTGTTTGGAACGACGATCATATTTATTTTGAACATCGCTTTATTGGCTGACATTGCCATATTGCCGTCAATTTTCTATATTAAAGACAGGCATAAGAAAAATTTGTAATTTATAAAAACTGCTTAGGCGATATCTAAATTATAGATATAATGAAATATATTTTGAATGAAGGACTTATTATGCGTATCACATCTTTTTTGGTTTCAGCAGCAATTGTTGCCACCCTCGCCGCTCCTGCAATGGCAGCCGATGGTGACAAAGAAAAAGTAACTAAAATTTTGAATTACGCACGCGTGACCAATAGCCACAAAGTTTTAAACAAATTAAAAGGCAACTGGAAAGGCACAGGTAGCCTGATTAATAGTGAAGGTGGCGCGGCTGAAAAAATCCTCTGTAAATCCAAAAATAAAATGATTTTGGGCGGCAGATTTGTGCAACAAGAAATGACTTGTAAGGGTGCGGGCTTTAGTTTTGATGGTGTTGGGCATTTTGGCTTTGATGTATTGAGCAAAACCTATGTAGGCGCCACTATGACGACCGCTGACAGCGGTATTTCAACACTTGCCGGTAGCAAGAGCGGATCGACCATTACGTTTAACATTAGCCATAATAATGTAGACATTAAAAAGCGCGTGACCAGCCGTGCAACTTTGAAGATTGAAAGTAATAGCCATTCATATGAAATTTTGGCCAAAGACAAGAGTGGCAAATTAAAGCCGATCTTCACTGTTAAATATACTCACTAATACGGCAACAAACACACAACATGACAAAAACTGAATTTATTGCGGCCGCAGAGCTTAAAAAACATTTCTCGGTATTTGGAAATTTTTACAACCGAAAAATTAACAAAACTACCGAGATTAAGGGACGCAATATTTTGGAAATTGTGGCGCATAATGTTTGCCCATTATTGCCCCAAGACATAAGCCAAATGCGACCTGATGCGATTATGGTTATGATGAACCCTGGCTCATCTGAACCGCTTGAGGACATTGGCTACCAAAAGACACTTTCCAAGAACCAAGACATTGCTATGAACATTGTGAGCACCAAACCTGATACCACACAATATCAGGTGATGCGGCTTATGACTTATTTAAAGTGGCAACATGTGCGGGTGATTAATTTATCTGATTTGCGCGAAGCCAAAAGCCCGTTATTTATTAAAAAATTTGCTTGGCTTGAAGATGAGTTTAATTTTAATTTGCACTCGATATTTGCTGCAGGGCGTGCTGAAGAGCTTGGCAAAGCACTAGAACGTAAAGATGGCGCACCCATTATAAACGGCTGGGGTGTGAGTGAGAAACTTGATAGATTGATTGTCCGCGCCTTGCCAAGCTTGCCGCAACAAAAAGCAATGTTTGGCATTGTGAAGGCTGATTTGGAACCACTTAAATACTTCCATCCATTACCAACATTGCAACGTGATAAAAATCTATGGGTTGAAAATATTGTGAATCAGCTTATTTGTAGGTAACTAATAATTTTCTGAGGTGTGTGCCAATTTTTATCGTTAAATTCTTTTTAATTATTGGCAAAGCTTTGAATAAATTCATCGAAGATGATGGGTTTGTGATTTGCGGAAACATTGCTTATTGCATGTTATTGGCTATTTTTCCATTTTTACTATTTTTAGCGGGTTTGACCGCTTTGATTACGGGTGAAGCCAACGCCCAAACTGCCATCGACTATTTATTTTCGATCGCGCCTGAGCGCATTGTAAAACCGATTGCTCACGAGATTAACAGTTTAATATCGGCCAATAATAGCGGCTTGCTTGTGATTTCGATGGCTCTGACATTCTGGACAGGGCTTGCGGCTGTTGAAAGTGTGCGTGGTGGGTTGAGCCGCGCTTACAACGTTGTAGAGACACGCTCTTATTGGTTGTTATTGCTACAGGATGTTTTGTTTATATTTTTGGGCATTATAAGCGTGATCATTTTAAGTGCATTATTGCTATTTGCGCCTAATATTACCAATTTATTACATGATTATTTTCCTACATTTACTGACTTAATCACGCAGTTTGACGTATGGAGCTACCCGCTTGGTATCTTATTGCTTGTTAGCATTTTGTTTACCACACATTCAGTTTTACCAAACCAGCGACCGACCATTAGAAAACGGTTACCCGGCATTTTATTTTCGGTTATTATTTGGCTGATTATGGCTGAGGTTTTCACCGTCTACTTAGAGGATTTCTCTCGCTACGCCGCTATTTACGGTAGTTTGGGCGGTATCATTGCCACCATGGTCTTTATATATATATCGGCTGTTATATTTATGTTTGGCAGTGAATTGAACCAAGCGCTCAATTGAAAAAACCGTTTAGTAACGCTACTTTAGTTGTATATCTTTGGAATCTATAAACTGGAATAAGGGGAAACTTATTAAATTAACTATATGTTCAATTCTCTTGTCTAACTTACGTAAAGGTAAGGTGGGGGATTAAAAATAACTATGAGATAGTAATGCTTAATCAACTCACGCAACTAGCGACCGAAAAATCAACCGAAAAACGACTCGAGTTGATGAATGTTATTACCGACCTATTCATTGAGAATGAAGCCAAAAACTCGGCCACTGAGCTGGAATTATTTGGTGATGTATTCACCCGCTTATTAAGTGACATGGATAAAAATGGCAAGATAGAAATTGCCGCCAAATTTTCGCATGTTGATAATACACCAAAAAGTTTTGCCATCGCTTTGATTTATGAAAATGCTGAAATAGCCTCGCCTATGTTAGAGCATTCGGCAGTATTTAATGATGATGACCTAATAAATGTTACAAATTTAACCTCTACAGAACACCGCATAGCCATTGCCAAACGCGACAGGGTTAGCAGTGCTGTAACTGATACTTTAATTGGTTATGGGGAGACAATTGTATTGCGTACAGTTTGCAACAATGACAGCGCCCGTATATCATCTAAAGGGTTTAGCCATATTTTAAAATTTAGCCCTGATGATGGGGAATTATTATCTGTTTTATTGATGCGTGATGACCTGCCAAAGGACATGAAAAAATTACTGCCGCATTTGCAAGGTGGCGCGCTGAAAAAAGTGGCACGCGTGGCGGATGAGCATAGCAAATCTGAATTGGCGAAGCTGATGAGTAACGCCCACAAAACACGTGAAGCGGAGCAAAAGGTTGAAGATTTGGACTTGGATTCATCATTAGATGAAGTAAACCAAGTTCGCGCGCAAGAAGTGAGTATAAGCGAGGCTATAATCACATTTTCGAATGCGCGAAATGTTGATGCCTTGGTACAACTTATTGCCGAGATTGAACATATTGACCCAGATTATGTTGAAGATATTTTAGTGAAAGCTAATGGCATAGAGATCACAAATTTATGCCGCGCGATTGGCTTGAATGAAGAGGCATTTACTGAAGTTTGTTATTTGCGCGAATGCCAAATGACATTGCCATTATTGGCTAAAACTAAAATGCTGAAGAGCTTTAACAACCTTAAAAAAGCTGATGCGGTAAAAATATTGCGCGAAGCTAAGCTGGAAATGAATATTAAAAACGCTCAACAATAAATTACATCTATAGAATTACAAAAGCCCCCTAACTTTGCAGCTAGGGGGCATAATTTTGTTTTCAGAATGGATCTAGTTGAAACTAGATTTTTGAATCGTGTGTGAATTCTGGGTAAGCAGATAGACCAAGTTCAGATTGATCTAGGCCAGCTAGTTCATCTTCTTCACTTACGCGAATGCCTACTGTTATTTTAAGAACATACCAAACGATTGCAGACACGCCAAATACGAAGATACCATAAGATACGATACCTAAAGCCTGTACGCCGTATGTTGCGCCGTCATTTGTCCAAGGAACAATGATTGTACCCCAGATACCTGCCAATAAATGGACAGGAATAGCGCCAACAACGTCATCAATTTTTAGTTTATCTAACATTGGAACAGCGAATACAACAATGATACCACCGATACCACCAATTAAAGCCGCTTGGCCAAGAGAAGGTGTTAAAGGCTCAGCAGTGATGGCAACAAGACCAGCAAGCGCACCGTTAAGTACCATAGTTAGATCGACTTTTTTGTAAAGCAATTGAGTGAGAACCAAAGCCACAATAACACCAGCTGCAGCAGCAGTGTTTGTATTGGCAAAGATTTTTGCTACAGCAGCAGCATCTACACCAGTACCCATTGCAAGTTGAGATGCACCGTTAAAGCCGAACCAACCGAACCATAGGATAAATGTACCCAATGTAGCGATAGGAAGGTTTGAACCTTGGAAAGGTGTTACAACTGTTTGGCCGTTAACTGTACGGAATTTACCAATACGTGGGCCGAGGATAAGAGCACCAGCAAGAGCTGCCCAACCACCAACACCATGCACAAGTGTAGAACCAGCAAAGTCAGAGAAACCTTTTTGATCCAACCAGCCTGTACCCCATTCCCAAGAACCAGCGATAGGATAAATAACGCCTGTTAGGATGGCACAGAAAAGTAGGAAAGGCCAAAGCTTAATACGCTCAGCAAGTGTACCTGAAACGATAGATGCAGCAGTTGCACAGAATACCATTTGGAAGAACCAATCAGAATACGCGCCATAGCCACCAAATTCGCCAGCTTCTAGAGCAGCAGCTTCGCCGCCATCAGACCAAGTTGAGAATGTGCCGAAATAGCCTGACATTGCAGCGCCTTCAACAACAACGTCTTTATACATTAGGTCATAACCAACAAGCCAAAACATAAGGCCTGAAATTGCATATAGAGCAATGTTTTTAGTACAGATTGTGGCAACGTTTTTAGAACGAACCATGCCTGCTTCTAACATTGAGAAACCAGCAGCCATAAACATTACCAAGAAGCCACCAATAAGGAAAAGCAACGTGTTAAAGATAAATGCCGTTTCAGCATCTGGTGCAGCGTTTGCAACTGTGGTCATTGCCACCATCGCTCCACTCACCATTAAAGGATATTTAATAAAATTTTTCATTTCTAACTCCATTATAGTCTAAGCGGTCACATTAAAGTGCTGCTTGACCTTTTTCGCTTGTACGAATTCTGATTGTTTCTTTGAGGTCTTGGACAAAGATTTTGCCATCACCAATTTTGCCAGTTCCCGCTTCGGCAATAATGGTTTCGACGATTTTGTCGGCTAGCTCAGCAGAGGCAGCAATTTCGATTTTAATTTTTGGTACGAATATCACTTGATATTCTGCGCCACGATAAATTTCGCTATGGCCTTTTTGGCGTCCGTAACCTTTTACTTCGGTTACTGTCATGCCTTCTACGCCAATTTTTAACAAAGCTTCATGTACTTGGATGAGTTTGTTTGGTTTAATGATTGCAGTTATAAATTGCACTTTATCCTCCTTCTTCAGTTACAAGGTGTTGTGAGAAGTGGGAAAGATCGTTGCCCCAAAATTTCACCTACTAATTACTTACACCTGTTTGCTATTCAAGAATGATGCCAACTTTCAAACACATCTATAAGTGTCTGAAATGTTAAAGGTTTATTAATTTATTTGGGAAAATTGAGCGAGAGCTCGGCCTAAAATATATGCAGAGACATGTGGGTGATTAAAAAATAGGCAGTTGTGGCTAAAATTTAGTCACAATTATAGCGTTGGCGATAAAAAATAACAATTTCATTTGTTATTTTTGAGGCAGTGACTCAGTTTTAGAGTCTGTGCTTATTTTTTAAGCGTTTTATAAAGGCTGGAATTTCTAAGTGCTAAATAGGCTTTCTTAAGCTTTGGGCGCAGAAATTGCAAATAAACCGAGCCGTATAGACGCCCTTTGCTGCTCATTGGCATGAGAAAGTCATAAGCTGCTGTGTAATTATCTTTTGACCATTTAAATTTATAATCATCTGATGGGGCTAGAAAATCAAAAACTGTGATGCCTTGCTGCATTGCCCATTCGACATTTGCTATAACTTGGGCATTGCCTGGGCTAAAACTTGTGAATTTAACATCCATTGCGATGATGTAACCATAAAACACATCTGCCTTTGCATGAGAAATTGCTGCAGATATCAACGCGCCATCAATACGAATGGTACCGATAATGGTTTTGAGATCTGGCGAAGGGTTAGCGAAAGCTTCGACCAGTTCGGCAATGTTTTGCGGATCCACGAAAACCCGACTACTGAGACCATAGCTTGAGAGCTGAGACGCTTTAAGAGCTAGAACTTCTTTGATCAGCTCTGGGGTGATCTGCTCGTCCACATATATATTATTCTCTATATTTTCGAAATTGCGATAAAGTTTGCGGTAAACTTTGCGGGTGGTTTTACTTGTGCTGTTGAAGAAAGCTTCATAATTTTCATATTGCGAAAGATCTATCCATGGGGCTTTTTTATTGGCCAAAATAGTGCCGTGTTTTTGGCAATAATTATGAATATGCGCGTCAGCACGTACATTACGCAAATGAAGTGCATCGACAGACTGCGTTTTTAGGTGATCTAATGCTTGGGCGAAAAACTCATCGACTGAGCTGTCACTATTATTGACGACATCATTATATTGAGTGTATGGCTCGCCAGCAATTTCGGCAATTTTAAAGCCAAGTTTGGAATGAACGCATATATTTAGTGCGCATTGAATTTTACCGTTTTCATCTGTTGCGGTGTAGGTGATGTAATTATCATCTATGAAATTTTGGAACCAATATGCTGATACGAAAACATTATTTTGATCGTTTAGTTCAATTTCGGATTGGATGTTTTTAATGTCTTGCGCATTTGTAATGGCGCTGAAAATGAATTTTGACATATTGTCCCTAGATTAAGCCTTATATGGGCTTAATCTAGGTCAAATTGGTTAAGTTTTACTTCACTCGTTATAAATATTAACCAATTATTTGGATGGTTTCATTTTTTGAACAGTTAAATATATTTTCTTGAGCATCGGGCGCAAGAGTTTTAAATAAAGCTGTCCGTAAATGCGACCCTTAACAGTTATCGGCAATAGAATATCATATACTGGTGTAAAACTGTCTTTTGCCCATTTCAATTTATACGCATCTTCTGGGGCTAGGAAATCGTACACTGTGCAGCCCAAATCATAAGCCACGCGTATATTTTCTAACACAATATGGTTGCCTGGGCTTAGTTTTGAGTAAGCATCATCCATCGCTAAGATATAGAAATAGACTTTCTTATGTTTGACAAAGAAAACTGATGAAGAAGCAAGCACGCCATCAATATAAAACAGGGTGACATATGTTTTAAAATCTGAATTTGTGGTGGTGAGCATTTTGACTAATTGCTCAACCTTGGCTTTATCGGCAAACAGTCTGCTTGTTTCGCCACGTAGTTTAAGCTGATTTAACTTTTGCTCTACAACTTGAAGGGCAACCTCTTCTGTAATCTGCTGATCGACATAAGTTTTATATTCGCACTCATTCTTGCGTGGTAGGCGGTTAAACATATAGCGAATTTTTTTGCTGACGGATTTTATATATTCGTCAAAATTCTCAAACTCATTTAAATTAACCCATGGTGCTTTTTTTGAAGCGATCGTGATGCCATTTTGACGGCAATATTCATAAATATAAGCATCTTCACGTACATTATGGAAATGCATTGCGTCGACTTTTTTATTTTTTAGGAATTGCATGAAATTACTGAGAAAGCTTTCGGTCGATTGATCGCCATTTTTTGTCATGTCGTTATATTGAATGAAAGGCTCGCCGGCAATTTCGGCCAGCCCAATGCCAAACATTTTATTGGTTTTGACATGAATTGAATTATTTCCATTGAGATCGCCACTCTCCATATAGAATAAATGATCGTCTGAATAGGCATCTGCATGCCAATGCGTTGATGAAAATAGATTATTTTCGTCTATATGTTCCTGCGTTTCAAAGGGCGGAGAAACCTGATTATTATTTGGTTGTAATTTTATTTCAGATGTTACTTTTCGTTCTGACATACTTCACCATTATTCCTATATAGCTTGTGATTAAGCTATTAAATGTGTAAATTATACGACCTACCGTGTGCAGGAAATTTACTGAATGTGATGACAATCTACTCCTTATTTTTAGTGGATATAAGGTATTTATATCAAATTTTATATTGAATGGTTAAGGCTTTCTTAAGATATAAAGTTAATGACCTATTATAGCTCAAACCACTTATTCTTTGGTTTAATGAATGCTTCAAAAACGGCGTTTATGGTTAACAAATGGTTAATTAGAAATCTAAAATTGATACAGAATTGTGTATAAAAATTTAGTGATTTTAAATGCTTTTTATATTTTTTGATTAAATTTGGCTCAATTTACGCTCAGATTTAAAACAATTTGAGCCATTTAAGCTTGTATTTACCGTAGTGCGACCCATATTTAATGTGTAACAGCAAAGGAATATAGATGGCATATGCAAATGAAAAAGTAGAGCAAAGTAATTGGCGCAGCAGTAATGTTGGCATTATGATAATTGCGTTTTTGGTGATAATGCCATTTGGTTTGGTTTTATTGGCCATGCTCACTTTAGGTAAGAATGTAAATTTTGTAAGTATGTTTAAGAATTTTTGGAAACGCATGACCAACGGTGCTGATTTTAAACAGCCCGATTTGTGGGCTTCGGCATCTGACAATTGGAAACAACAACATGCCGACAGTGGCAACGCTGCTTTTAATGAATATAAAGCTGGCCGTGAAACCGAAGCTTGTGAGGCAGAAGCTACAGCTCATGCACAAATGCAAGCCGAAGAAGAAGCATTTAATGAATTTCAGGCTTATAAGAAGGCCGCTGAAGACAAAGCCATGTTTGAGCGGTTTAAGGCCGACAGCCAGAAGACATAATATTGGGGCTGATATTAAAGAAAAATATTTAGGGTCAATAGCTAGACTATTGACCCTGTTTTTTATTTTAAATTTTGAATTTAAGTTTAGCTACGCTTTTTCTTGGACAAAAAGAACTTATCTAGCAACACCATGAGGATAAGTGACGCGCCCATAAGTGGCATTATGATGGCGCAAATAGCAATGATAACCCAAAGGCCAACGCCAATTTTGAAGTTTTTGGCTTTTCTGGGTGTGCCAAGTTTGCCAGTTGGCTTACGCCTCCACCACGCATAAAAGCCAGAAACGGCTAATGCCATGCCCAACAGCGCCGCAAGGGTTGCCAATACAAGATTGAAAGTGCCAAATAATTTGCCTTGGTGTAAAGCAATGCCTGAACTGATCACTTTGGCCATCATTGGATTGTCACTTACGCTTACATCTTTTAAAACAGCACCACTATATTGATCTATATGCAGGCTATTGCGATTGAGCGGGTTTGCATTACGGCTAGCGATTAGGAATGCGGCTTTCTCATCTTTAGGAAATGAAATGCTGTAAGGTTTCAAAACCCCATTTTGTTCAGCAATCATAATTACATGGCTGGCCAAAATTGGTTGTTGATTTTCTATCACTACAGATTTGGAGCTTTTGGCTGATGACAATGCGCGATTTGAAGATTGTCCCAAAGCCGTTTGTACGGATTTGATGGCACCGCCTGCAACATCTGTCCACGGCAAGCCAGTGAGCAAAATGGGTGTGATGAGTAGAAATGCTAGGAAGCCAATAATAGTATGCCACTCTTTCCACCAAGGGCGACCTTTAAGGCCTTTGCGCGGGATGAGCGTGCCTTTGACGCCTTGGCCATTGCGTGGCCACCACATATAAAGACCCGTTATCATCAATACGATCGCCCAACTGCCTGCAAGTTCTACAAATTTTGTACCAAATCTGCCCATTAACAATTCGCCATGAAATTTGCGCAATAAACGCATGATGGTTCCATCTCGCTCATGAGCAAGGAGAATTTCGGCTGTATATGGGTTTACAAAGCCAATCATACGTACAGAATCTTGGGTTTTAAAATCGAAAATTGTGGATTTTGTAGCCGATGCAGGAGGAACAAAATTACGAATATTTGCTTTGGGATATTTTGTGGTTATGGCCTCGGCTTGTTTTTCGAATGTTTGCGTTGTGATACCTACCTCCACGTTAATGGCATCTTTATAAAGAATATTCTCGATTGGTTTTTGATATAAATATACCAGACCTGTGAGTGATAGCATGAACATAAATGGCAAGACATAGAGTGCTGCGTAGAAATGCCATCGCCAAATGGTGGCATATAGGCCTTTATTTACAGTTGATTTTGCGGTGGCCGCGCCTTGTGTGGCACCACCTGATAGAGCTTGAGACATGATCTCTCCTTATTGCGAATGAACGCATTGATAAATTTAAATGAAATGGAATTAAATTTATGCAGGAGGAGCGCGACTTGGTGGGCGTTGATGACGGTGAGCTTTGGCAGGCAGAATGTCTATATCTGCACATTTTGCGGCTTGTATAAGCGATATGTAATATGGTTGATTGTCTGCGGATGGCAAGGCTGAACCAGGAAGAATGCAGCCATCGCAATGTTGGGTTTGTACTGATTTTGGAATGTTATCGGGCGCGGGGATTTTTGTGTATCCGCCATTTTTTGTGAGCCGCATATAAACCAACTCAGTACCTGCACAGATAATGATGACATTCTCTAAGCTTGAACTTTGATAGAGGTTGCGAATGTTTGCAGATGCTGTGAGTGGTAAGAAAGACTGAATGATTAGCAGAAACAAGACGGCCAAAGGCACGCGCTTAAAGCGTTTCTGTAGTGTATTTAAATTTTTGCCAAAATGCAGCAAAATCTACCCCATCGTTACCTTACTTAGATGTTTAGACTTAATCTAAGATACTGGCAATCGGCTTTGTGAAGAGTGGTCAATTTGCCGCAGGTTTTGGGTATTTAGTAAGCTTGATCTTTGATTGAGACCGTACGGTCGGTCGCAACATCGCCAGTGTGGCTGGTGTCGGTGGTTTCTATGAACATGACATGACATTCATTTTCGGCGAACGGATTGTGCATTACGCCTTTGGGAACGACGTGCATATCGCCTTCATTTAGCTGCACTTCCCTGCCCTCATATTGCATTTTAAGACTGCCCTTGATGATGTAGAAAAGCTCATCGCTATCATCATGCTTATGCCAGACAAATTCGTTTTCGATTTTTGCGATTTTAACAAATTGGTCGTTCACCTGCGCTAGGATTTTTGGTGTCCATTGCGCTGTGACATCTTTATAGGCTTCAGATACATTGATGGTTTCTGGTAAGGACATGAGGTTTCCTATTGGCTTGAGAGTTCTTTTAGGGCTTCCATGGCATCATCGACACGGGTTGCATCTATAAATAGATGATCGTGATAAAAGCCTGCAACTGGATTGACACCCATATTATATTTTGACAAATGTACTGCAATTTTGGCAATAAAGCCGACAGCTTCTAGTGATGAATGCACATTGAGGGTGATTTGACGGCAGGGAAATTCGTAATCTATGCCGAGGGTATCAGCTTCGGTTTGTTGTAGAATTAATGTTGTGGCTTCGGCTTCATGGAAAGTCATTAAAGCATCGGCCTGTTGGGCTAATCCTTTATTGGTTGTTTTGGCGAATACATATATATGCGGCATGAGCTTTGGTTGCATAGAAGCAATGAGCTTATCTAAATTCATGCCGCCTTTTGATGCCATTTTGATCTCTTTGATTTGTATTAGTTGTTAGATGGGTTTTAGAAATCTTCGTCGAACGAAATGTTGCGGTCTGACGGGCGTTTATATTCTGTAACGCGTTTTTCGAAGAAATTGGTTACATTTTCAACATCAAGTGCGCGCATGAAATCGAACGGGTTTTCGGTATTGAAAACGCGGTCAAAGCCAAATAGATCGGCAATGCGATCGGCAACGGCTTCGATATATTGTGACATCATGTCTTTATTCATACCGATAAGATCGACAGGTAGGGCATCATCCACAAATTCTTGCTCGAAAGATACGGCTTCGCGCACCATTTCTTCGAACTGGGCTTGGCTGACGGTGTCGTCGATTAAATCTAAGCTTTGAATGTCGCTATCTGTGAGTGTGCCGGCTTTGAATTTATCGTTCAATGTGTGGTACATAAGCGCTGAGAAGCTAAAGTGCATGCCTTCATCGCGGGCGATCCAATCGTTAGATGTGGAAAGACCTGGCATAAGGCCACGTTTGCGGAAGTAATAAATTGCACAGAATGAACCTGCGAAAAACAAGCCTTCGACCAAACCAAAACCGATAAGGCGCATGAGAAGATTTTGATCGCCATTGAGCCACTTTGTTACCCATTCGGCTTTTTTATTGATGCACGGGATGTTCTCGATGGCTTCGAATAATTTGTCTTTTTCATCTGGATCGGTGACGTAGGTTTCGATTTGAAGTGCATATACTTCGGCATGGATGCTTTCGTTGAGCATTTGCATGGTGATGAAGCAGCGGGCTTCTGGAATTAGGATTTCTTTATAAAAACGTGAAGCTAGATTTTCGTTAATCATCGCTTCTGAATTGGCGAAGAATGCAAGTACGTGATTGATAAAGCGTTTTTCGCCATCATTTAGTTTTTCTAAATCGCGCAAATCTTCAGCAAATGACACTTCTTCTGGTGTCCAGAAAGATTGGACGTGAGTTTTATAACGATCCCAAATTTCGGTATATTGAATGGGGAAGATGGATGTAACGCCTTTGGAAATCATGGCCGTAACTTTCTAAAAATGTAAAAAAGGCCAGAAGAAAACTTCTGGCCTGATAAGGTATCAGCCTAAGCTGAGCAAACTACGCAAATTTCGTCTGTACATTCGACGATGGGAGCGGCAGGTGTGTCTGACTTTCTATCGGCAGCCACAGTCACTTTAACATTGCCAGCTGCTGGTTTTGAACGCAGGTAATACATGCCTGTTTTCAGGCCAGATTTCCAAGCATAGAAATGCATGCTGTTCACTTGGCCAAAGCTTGCATCTTCGAGCCATAGGTTCATTGATTGTGATTGGTCGATGAACGGTGCGCGATCGGCAGACATGTTGATGATTGTTTTTTGGCTGATTTCCCAAACCGTTTTATAGGTTTCTTTCATCTTTGTGGAGATTTCTGGGATGTTTTGAACACTGCCGTTTTCAAGAACGATTTTGTCGCGCATTTCTTTGCTCCAAAGGTCTTGTTTGGCAAGATCTTCAACCAAAAAGCGATTGATGAGCATAAACTCACCAGATAATGTTTGGCGTTTATAAAGATTTGAAGTTTGCGCTTGGAACGTTTCGGTATTGCCCAAAATAATGCCAGTAGACGCGGTTGGCATACATGCTGTTAGCAAGCTGTTACGCACGCCATGTTCTTTAATTTCTTTACGAAGTGCATCCCAATCCCACATAAGTTCGTGACCTGCGGCTTTAGGGCCTTGATTTTGCTTATCCCACATATCGAATTGGAATTCGCCTTCGCTCATTGGCGAACCTTCATATGTTTCGTAGGCGCCATTTTCTTTAGCAGCATCTTTTGAGGCAGTTACAGATGCAAAATAGATGGTTTCGAATGCTTTGCGGTTAATGTCTGCTGCTTCTTCACTATCGTAAGCAATACCAAGTTTGAAGTAAACATCGGCCAAGCCTTGCATGCCAAGACCAATAGGGCGATGGCGCATGTTTGAGACGTTGGTTTTGCCTGTAGGATAGTAATTAACGTCAATTACGTTATTTAGGTTGATTGTGGCGTTATAAGCTACATCATATAGGCCTTGATAATCAAATTTGCCATCTGTCGTGATGAATTTCGGTAGGGCGATGGAAGCTAGGTTACAAACTGCGGTTTCTTCTTTTGAAGAAAATTCTGCAATTTCTGCACATAGGTTAGAAGATTTGATTGTGCCCAAATTCTTTTGGTTAGATTTTGAGTTCATCGCATCTTTATAGCACATGTAAGGTTGGCCAGTTTCGATTTGAGACTCGATGATTTTGCTCATGATGTCACGGGCTTTAACGGTTTTCATACCGCGGCCTTCAGCTTCATATTGAAGATATAGTTTTTCAAATTCTGCGCCGGATGTGTCTGATAGATTTGGACATGTGTCTTGTGACATAAGTGTCCAATCTTCATCGGCTTCTACGCGTTGCATGAATAGATCGGGAATCCACATGGCGAGGAAAAGATCGCGGGTACGGAATTCTTCGGCGCCTGTGTTTTTGCGAAGTTCTAGGAAAGCTTCGATGTCACCATGCCAAGGTTCTAGATAAACTGCTGCCACGCCCTTACGCTTGCCACCACCTTGATCGACAGCGCGAACTGTTTCGTTAAGGACTTTTAGGAAAGGTACAAGACCGTTTGATTTGCCGCCAGTTGATTTAATGCGCGCGCCATTGGCACGGATATTATGTGCGTGTAAGCCAATGCCGCCTGCGGTTTTAGAAATTAAAGCACAATCTTTCATTGTGTTGAAAATGCCGTCGATTGAATCATCTTCCATTGCAAGTAAGAAACATGATGACAATTGTTGCAGATTTGTGCCTGAATTGAACAATGTTGGTGTGGCGTGAGTGTAATAGCCTTGAGACAGATGATCATAAGTGGTTTTCACTTTGTCATAATCGAACTCATCGCCTGTAACTGTTAGGGCGCAACGCATCCATAAATCTTGTGGGCGTTCGGCTGGTTTGTCATCTACTTGTAGGAAGTAAGCGCGCATTAATGTTGTGAGTGCGAAATAGTCAAATGTGTAATCGAGATCATAATTAATAATCTCCTCGATGGCATCAATGTTATTCATCACTTTATTATAATGATGTTCATTGACCATATTGGCTTTGTAAAGAATTTCTGTTGCGTGACGAATGCCACCAGTTTCTTTGTGCAAGCCATCAACTTTAATACGACCAGCAATGATGGCGTAATCTGGATGATCGGTAGTGAGAGATGCAGCAGTTTCTGATAGGAAATTGTCAATCTCTTCGGTTGTGATGCCGTCATGTAGGCCAGCAACCGCACTTTGCGATACCAAAATTGGATCGACGCTTAGATCGGCAGCCAATACAGATACGCGATTGGTTATTTTGTTAAGAGAAACGGGCTGTTGTTCGCCATTTCTTTTAACGATCATCATTTGAGACAAGCGATTTGAATGTGATGAAACAATATCTTCAACTTGTGTGCGTTGGTCAGCACGTTGTTTACGATAGATGATGAAGTTTTTAGCCACATTGTAAAATTCGGCACGCATTAATGTAAGTTCAACTTGGTCTTGCACATCTTCTTGATGCACAGAGCCGAAGCTTTCGACGCGTTTCATGATAGCAGCAATTGCACTCTGGGTGAGTTCTGTTGCCACTTCATATACATTAATGTCTGCAGTTTCGGGCTCATTAGTGGCCGCCATTGCTTTGTGAATGGCAGTAAAAACTGGAGTCGGCAAAAATAGTTCTTTGTCGCCTGAACGTTTTTCTAACTGCACCCCTTCTGGGATAATGTTGTTGATTGTCACCAGAGATGTCTCTGCTAGTTGAACCCGTTTTAATCTAACCATGTCATGCCTCTTTAATTTCATATATATGGGATTTCAGACCTGATTTCTGAGTCCCGATAATTCCGTTTCAATTGTTGCCAACCACTCGCAAACCATCTATATCGCTATATGTTTTCGCCCACATTTTACCCATACGAAAACATTGCCGTGCAATATACTGATTTTATTAATGGTTTTTAATAAATACTATATACAGTAGTGGGTAGCAATGCTTACCACTACATAGTGTATGCCACATTAGTGGTAAAATGGTTAACGCGCAATATAAAATTGAACGAACGCCATCAAAATATTTAAATTTTTTTATGTACAGATTATCCACATGAGCAAGCTGCATGTTAACAAGGAAAGTGAAAATAAATGGCAATGTATAAAATTAAATATTGCAAATGGCTTGAAAAAAATTCCGAATCGAAAGAAGGAAAAATAAGTAAAAATTATTATACTTTGGTATACAACAACTAAGAATCGTGAGTTAAAAATATATCCGTTATAAATCGGCCAATTGTTTAAGGTTTTCTATAATAGATTCTGATTTTTGATAGCCAGAAGAGATCATATATAGTTGAGTGCCGTCGGAATAAACAATTGTTGGATAACCAGTGACACCCCAATTGCGCGTGATGTTAAACTCGGCTTCGGTTTGCTGTTTAATTTCATCGGATGTGAAGGCTGTCGTAAACTCATCAAAATCTATACCCACCTCACTACATATAGATTTGTAGAAGCTAAGCTCTGTAGGATCTTGGCTCTGCACATAAAATTTTTGTTGTATTGCCACAAAGAAATTGAGCACTAGGTTATTTTCTAACTCGTGCTGAGCAATTATGTTTTTGGCTGCGACAACGGCACGGCAAGCAGGTTCGGTATCATAATTAAAATGTGGCCGATCGAATAATTCATAACCAAACTTTTGCCCACTGCGGATGGTCACTTGCTCCCAGTGGTGCTTGATCATGTTTTTAAATTCATCATCCCATGGCTGGCCACCGCCAACGCGTAGACCGCCTACCATGATTGTGAAATTGACTTTGTGGTGCCGCGCAAAAGCTTGTACTTTTCTCATTTCTTCGGCAATACCCCAACACCAAGAGCATTGAGGATCGCCTATATATATAATGTCTTGTTGTTTGCTCATGTTCCCACCCCGTTTTAAAGTTAACGGAAGATTAATAGAAAATTAGAGTTATTGCAATTACATAACAGGTATAAATGCAGGAGTTGAACACAAAAATGTCATAATTGAACGCTTGCGCTTACAGCGGGTGGAAGGTTTATATTTACGGCAATAATGGATGGAAAATAAAATGACAAAAAAAATCTTACCTCTTTTGGTTTTGGCTTTGGGTTTATTGGGCACACAAATTACATGGGCGCATTCTTCAATGGCGATGACGCCCGAAAATGGTGCTATCTTAGATATTGCACCAGAATTTATTGAAATTAAATTTAGTAAAATGGTCAAGATGTTAAAATTTAACATTGTTGACGCCAAAGGGAATGAAGTTAACTACGCTTCTGAAAACCAGAGAAAATTTACTGATAAATATAAGGCCAACCTCTCAACATTAACTGCAGGCGAGTATTTTATAACATGGCGCGCAATGGGAAAAGACGGCCATCCAATGAAAAGTAAATTTAGCTTTAGCATAAAATAGGTACAGATATGGAATTGAGCTTTTGGTTAGCGATCCTGATATTGACTAAATTTTGTCTTTATACCTGTAGTTTTACGACCATTGGCACAGCTATATTCTCATTGATTTTTAAGAATTTTGACACCAATATAAAAAGCATAATCAACATATCTGCTGTTGGTGCCATTATAAGCTCTATTGGGTTTTTATTGGTTCAGACCGGTTATATAATGGAAGACGGTCTTGCGGGTATGTTTGATACGGAAGTGTTACAAATATTCCTAGAAGAAAAAATTGGCAATAGTTTGTACATGAGGGTTGCTGGCATTATTTTACTGTTACTCGGCATTAATATGCCAGGGCAGCCTAAATGGTTATTGGTGATACCAATTGTTATGATTGCCGCCTCATTTGCGATGGTTGGACATGCAAGCGGCGATGACTTTATATATACAGCTATTTTATTGACCATCCATTTGCTTGCCGTGAGCTTTTGGTTGGGCGCGTTGATGCCATTATATTTAGCTGCAGACAAGGGTGATGGTGCCGAAATATTGGAACGGTTTGGTAGAATGGCTGCATTTATTGTGCCTGTTTTATTGGTCGTTGGTGTGCTGTTTGCGGTGAATATTGTGGGTAGCGTTTCGGCTTTATTTGGCTCGTCCTACGGCATTACTTTATTAAGTAAGGTGGCATTTGTGGCGATATTACTTGGTTTAGCGACATTGAACAAAATGATATTCACGCCACAAATTGCCGCAAAAAAACCATCTGCAACATTGC
This sequence comes from Hyphomicrobiales bacterium, assembly GCA_051531935.1. Classification (GTDB taxonomy): domain Bacteria; phylum Pseudomonadota; class Alphaproteobacteria; order Rhizobiales; family OSC116; genus OCS116. The sequence continues at coordinate 393,235 of JAOPTR010000007.1, read as the reverse complement.
AATTAAAACGAGTGATAAAGCTCGAAGCTTTGGCATTTGCCACCATATTTATGGCCACTGCCATCCTAACAACAAGTGTGACCTTACCAGAATGAAAATAAAATATATTGTGATTATGATTGCCTTATTAGGCCTTGGGAAAATTGTATGGGACATGGCCACACCGCAAGGCACCATGCCCATGCAACAAGCAGCGCAAAGCCAAATGAAAATTCCTAAATTAAGCGGGCTTGAGTTGGCGGGTAAAACATTATTTGATGCCAATTGCGCAAGTTGCCACGGCAAAGATGCAGTGGGAGTGGAAGGTGCAGGCCCAACATTTATTCATAAAATATACGAGCCAAACCACCATGCGGATGGCGCGTTTTATTTAGCCGCTAAAAACGGTGTCAGGCCACATCATTGGCCTTATGGCCCGATGCCCAAACAACCCCAAGTGAACGAAGCCGATGTGAAAAAAATAATTGCCTATATACGTAAATTACAACAAGCTAACGGCATATTTTAAATTTATTGCAGCTTATTTACATACAGGAACAGGTGGGTAAGCCCACCCGCAATGAGTGGCAAAACAAGTGAGACACCGATGCGGATGAAGGTTATTCTCCACCCGTAAAAACTGGCTTCGATGGGAATTTTTATGAATGACAGAGTGTCAAGGGATGTGAGATAGGTCATCAACACGGGCAAGCCCGCACCAGATTTATAAAGACTGGCAACCAATGGCATGCCAACAATGCCTCCACCTGGGGTGATGATACCTGCGCCCCATGCCAGCAATATTCCCTTGAAACCAGATTCCTCTGACAGCCAGTTTTTGATGAAATCTTTGGGCAATAAAGTTTCGGTAAATGCGGCTAAAATGACAGCAATAATGATAATGGGGGCGAAACTTAGGAGTTGTTTTCCTGAGTTTTTCCACGCGGCAGAAAACACTTCGGGCCCTTGAAGCCACGCATATATAATGATGCCTACAAGCAGGATGACGAAAGCTATAGCGGTGAGTTTCATTGATTTTTGCTTTCGCTTGTATTGCTTTCGCTTTCGTTTGAGAGAATCTCGACATAGCCTGCATCGCCATGAACGCGCAATCTATCGCCTGTTTTGATGATGGTTGTGGCATCTGGCACACCCACCACGGCAGGCAAGCCATATTCTCGAGCAATAACGCTGCCATGGGTCATCAGGCCGCCAACCTCGGTGACCAATGCTGCGGCATTTACAAATAATGGCGTCCACCCCGGATCGGTAAACGGGGCGACCAGAATTTCGCCTTTATGCAGGACTTCGGTGGTTGGGTCGGTAATCACTTTGGCGATGCCTTCATAAATACCTGCTGAAATGGGGCTGCCGACCAGAGCGCCATCTGGTGCGTGGCTTTTGTCTATATTGGCTTTGAGGACTTGGCCTGTTGAAGTGATAAGGCGTGGTGCGGTGAGGCCTTTAAAATGATCGAAATCGGCAATACGAGCGGCGATTTCATCCAAACTGATATTATGTTTATCTGCAAGCATGTTGAGGATTTCGTGCATGGATAGATGCCAAATATCATCAGTGGTGGTTAGTTTGCCTTGGGCATGGAGAATTTTGGCGCTCTCTATGATGTGAATTTTGGCAATGTCTATGAATTTAATCATTTGAAATTTATGATGTTCACGCAATGTGAAAAGCTCGCGAATGACATAGACTAAGCGTTTGGCGAGGGGTTTGCGAATGAAGCCCATAATGCCTTTACCCGAACTGGAAACAATATTTTGAGCGGCAATGTGGTTTTGGGTGACGAGGCCATTATAATGTTTGCGATGCGCGCCTTTTTCGGCTGTTTTTACAATGCCCATAACCATCAGCATGAGAGGTGTTGGGTCTTCATGCCAACGTGGGCGGTAGATATCAATTTCGCTTAACGCACGCGCGCCATAGGCGGTCATGAACTCATTCCACTGATTGATAAATTGGGTGCCACCATCGAAATTGGGGCATTGAGCGAGTTTATCCTGCACATCTAGGCCACTTAGAATGTGGGCTTTTAGGGTTTCTGATTCATTGGCGGCATCGGCTAGATCGCCGACCTCTAAATCCATCTCGGTGGTGACATTGCCTTCTAGACCACGCATTAGCGAATCTAGATCGGTTTTTTGAGCGGTTTTTTTGACTAATTTGGACAGGATTGCCATTGCTGCCATACTGGCGATCAGCTCGGCTTTCCATGTGGTACTTTCAGTTAGCAATAAGCGGGTTTGGGCTTGCAGATATTGCATTTTTTTAAATTGAGTATTGGCATTTTTAACATTCTGCTGCACCTGGCCAATATAAGCATCAATTTGGTGGCTCATTTGCTGTGGGAATTTATTATATTTACGCCACAAGAGGCGGTTTAAAACTTGCCCAAATAATGGAATTGCAAAGCCTAATAGCATTTTAAGTGAAAGTGTTGATTTGGGTTTTGAAATTGAAGTGTCTTTCGCCCAATCGGCCATGGATAGGCTTGCATGATGGTCTATATTCACAAAGCCTTTTGACAGTATTTTTTTGGCGATTGGATGGGTGAGCACGGGAGTGATGTCCATATAAAACCGCCCACCTGCATTGAACATATGCGGGTTTTCTACATGATGTTGCGAGCGGCCAATGGGCAGTAATAGTTTAAAAAGTGAAATAGACAATGTTGGCATCGCGTCTGTCATCACCTGTAAGTGGCTTAGTGATAAATAGATTTTCTCGGGCTTTGGGGGGCTTGTATAGACTGGGTTTGCCATTGGAAAAAGCGAAGTGATGGGACGAGATTGAGTGACGTATAATGCGCCATCGGCCAACGCCCATTCGATATCTTGCGGTTTGCCATAATGCGCCTCTATACGTGTGCCAAGTTGTGCTAATTTTATGATTTGTGCATCTGTTAGGGTTTGGGCGTGGCTTTGTTCTGCTGAAAGATTGACGGTTTCGACGCCGCCTTGTTTAAGCGGTCTGATGGCGATTTTCTTTTCGGCGATTTCTTTGGTGATGATTTGATCGCTAAGCTTATCGACTTTATAAAGATCGGCCGAAACCAAACCAGAAACCAAAGCCTCGCCCAAGCCAAAACTGGCATCAATTGAAGTGACGTTGCGATTGCCTGAAATGGGATCGGCAGTGAACATAATACCTGCGGATTCTGGCAAAATCATTTTTTGTACAACGACTGACAATGCGACATCGGCATGATTGAAATTGTTTTGCATGCGGTACAGAATGGCGCGGTCGGTGAACAGGGAAATGAAGCAGTCTTTAACGGCTTTGAGCAGTTCATCTTGGCCTATGATGTTTAAATAGGTATCTTGTTGGCCTGCAAATGAGGCTGATGGCAAATCTTCGGCTGTTGCACTGGAGCGCACAGCATAGGCGTGATCTGCGCCCAAATTTTGCCATGCGGCAATGGTTTGTTTAATCACCTCGGGCGGGAGTGAGTTTTTATGTAGCATATTGCGGATATTTTGTGCCTCGGCACGCAAGCTATTGAGATTGTCGATATCTATGTTTTTGGCCGCACTGTAAATTGATGCCTCTTCAGGCGCGACGAAGGTTTTATAGGCATGGGTGGTGATGCAAAAACCGTTGGGAACGCTGATATTTGCAGCGGTTAGCACACCTAGATTGGCACCTTTACCGCCAACGAGCGGAATGTCATTGGCGGTGATTTTGGAAAATGGCAGGGTGAATTGGCTCATTAATTTGCTGCCTTTTGGGGTGATGTGCCATTGTCGGTTATGTTGTTGATTAAAATGCCATTGCAAAAAATTTGGGTGATGAGTTTAGCATCTTTAGATGGATTTAATTTTCGGTTTAAATTCAAAGGTGATGTGAGGGCGAATTGCATCATCAACCCCATGAGGCTTGCCACCAGATCATCTACACTTACAGCGGATGTGATTTGTTTTTGTGACTGTAAACTGTTCAAGTGCTTGGCGATTAATTTGAATGTGGATGTTGAAGTTTCGCGGATTTCGCTGATATATTTGCGTTCATCTGGGTTGCCGAAAAATAGGATTTTGACAATGTCTTGATTGTCGTTGATGAAATTGAGCATGGTTTTGATAAGAATTTCAAGGCCATCTTTGACCGACAAATCATTGTTGAGTTCAAATTTTTCTATTGAAATTCCTGCTTTTAAATCGACCGTGAAGGCGCGTAGGAGATTTTCTTTTTCGGCAAAATGACGGTAGAGAGTGGCAATACCTAGGTCTGCTTGGTTGGCAATTTGATCCATAGTGCAATTGATGAAACCATATTGACCGACGACAACGCGGGTGGCTGCTAAGATACGCGCTTTGACATTTGATTGGCCATCAAAATTAATAAGCCCCTGATCGGCTAGTGATTTTAGCAGTGCATCTTTACTGCCGACGCGACGATAAAGTGTGGCGCGTGATGTGTCAGCTTTTTGGCCTAGCTGTTCTAGCGTGAAATCTTGGCCGAATTCCTCGAATAAAGTGATGGCTGCGGTGTTTATTTTATGAGTTGTCATGGCGGTTTATCTTATGAAGCGATATGGGTGACATGACTATCTATCATACCGTTTCACAAAAGTCAATATATTGCTTATGATCGCGGATTATCAAATTTAGAATCTGCGGTTATGGACTGTGTGTAGGCGTTGGTGTTTTTGGAATTCTGAAGGCTTATCTTGGCCGCCCCCTTGGTTCATAACTCTATAGCTGAGCCAAACGGCAATGGCTGCGAACAGCACTCCGCCGAGAGCTTGGCCTAAAAGCACACCCTCTGCACCCCAAAGACTGCCGCCAATAAGAATGAATGGCAGTGTGCCGATGGTATGGCGACCCCAATTGATATAGGTGGAATAAATGGGATGACCGAGATTGTTAAAACAGGCATTGGCGATGAAAATAACCCCGTTGAAAAAGAAGGCTAGCGCCAAAACACCGCAGAATAGCAGTACCAAATCGGCCGCGATGCCTGTTACATCGAATAAGGCGATGATATAATCACTTGCGAAATACAGGATAAGTGTAGCGACCAGAATATAGACAAAGGTGAATTTTAAGGCATCAACAAATGCTGTGCGCACCCGATCCATTTGACCCGCGCCAAAATTTTGCCCAACGATGGGCCCAATGGCGCCAGAAAGTGCGAAGACCACCGAGAAAGCCACGGGGGTCATACGGCCGATAATGGCCATACCCGCCACAGCATCGGTGCCATATTTTGCCATTTCCCGCATGATGATGGCACTACCTACAGGGGTGGCGACATTGGCAAGCATGGCTGGAATGAGAATGGTTATGATGGCCTTTAAATGGCTGATGACGGATTTAATGGTTGGCATGGCCACAGCTTTATGGGTTTTGAGCAACAGATACATAGTGATGCCGACCATGGTCAACCGTGCAGCAACTGATGCCATTGCTGCGCCTTCGAGGCCGAAATCTAGTGTGAAAATAAATAATGGATCGAGAATAGCATTGACCAAACCGCCTGCCATGGTGCTGTACATGGAGCGTTTTGCATCACCATATGAACGCAAAACTGCCATGCCGATAAATGCCAAAGACGCGATGGGCATAGTGGGCAGGATAATGCTGATATAGTCTTTCGCCAGTTTTTTTACTTCGCCCTCAGCGCCCAGAAGGCCTAACAACGGGTCGAGAAAATAGAAGGTGGCTATCAAAATAAGAATGCAGAACAATACGCCAATAAGCATGACGCTGCCTGCATATTCTCTGGCTTCGGATTTTTGGTTTGCGCCTAGGGCTTTGGCGACCAATGTACCTGCCGCGATTGAAAGCCCCATATTGATGCTGTTGGTGAAGAATAAAATGATACCCGCATAGCCAACGGCCGCAGCCAAGGCAGCGTTTCCTAACATTGAGATGAATAATAAATCCACAAAATCGACAATAAAAATGGCCATAATGCCGACGCTAGAAGTGAGCGACATAATGGCTACATGACGAAAAAGATTGCCTGTTACAAATTTTGCACTTGCGGATGTATCAGCCATTATTTTGCCTCTTGTTGTTCGGTATTTTGCTCATCATTTTGATGAAGATTATCACTTAGCTCGCCAACATCGGCACTCATAACTTGATTGAGCTGGTCGGTAAGGCCGCGTGCCACTTCTAACAATTCTTTATTGTCAAAATTACTCACATCTTCACGCCAAACACTGGCAATGGCACGAATTGAATCGCGATCATGTTGGACAAATTTCTCCATGTTTTTGACAGCATTTTCATGCTCCATGCCCAATGCTTCAAGAGAATATCTTGCTGCACGGACAGAGCTATCGAAGCTTTCCCGCACAATGTCATTTGCGCCAGCATAGTATAATTTATACACTTCATTACGATCGTAAGCCCGCGCTACAATATGTAGATCGGGGCATTCATGGCGGGCGTGTTTTACAATCTCAATAGCTTGTTCGGCATCATCTATAGCCACAACCAATAGTTTTGCGTCTCTAATGCCAGCGGATTCCAGAAGGTCTGGCCGAGCAGCATCGCCATAGAATACTTCGACACCAAATTTACGCATGCCTTCAATGGTTTGGGCATGTTGGTCGATAACCACAGTTTTATAGCCTGAAGCGACTAAGGTGCGGTTGATGATTTGGCCAAACCGACCATGGCCTGCAATGATGGCAGTGCCTTTTTCGGTAATCTCATCGGCTTGGCGGCCTTGGTTTTTGTTGGCGGCCGGCAGAACCACTTTATCGAACAAAATGAACAAGATGGGTGTGAGCATCATAGACATGGCGACCACTAGCAATAATGTATCAGCAAGCTCGGGAGGTATCACTGCATTTTGAACCGTGAAAGATAATAATACAAAACCAAATTCGCCCGCTTGAGCAAGGCCTAATGAGAATAACCATTTATCGGTAAGGCGCATTTTGAATGTGAAAGCAATGGCTAGTAGAACCAAGGATTTAATGGCCATTAGCCCAATGGTCAGGCCTAAAATGAGCCAAAAATCGCCAAACAGAAGTACAAAATTAATGCCCGCGCCTACGGTGATGAAAAACAGCCCTAATAACAGGCCTTTGAACGGTTCAATGTCGCTTTCTAGCTCGTGCCTAAACTCGCTATTGGCAAGCACCACGCCTGCTAAGAATGTACCAAGCGCAGGTGAGAGGCCGACCAATGTCATTAAAATGGCAATGCCGATGACCAGTAATAGTGCTGCAGCGGTGAATACTTCGCGCAATTGAGCCGTGGCGATGAAGCGAAATAATGGCCTTGATAGGAAATGACCACCGACAACCACAACGGCAATGGCTGCGATTGTCACCAATGCCACTTGCCAACCGACGAGGCCTTCGACCAGACTATAAGTTGCATGAGAGGCATCGGCGTGTTCGCCATGGCTCATCAGCTCTGGCAATGCCAAAAGCGGCACAAGCGCCAACATGGGAATGACTGCAATGTCTTGGAACAAAAGCACTGAAAAGCTATCTTGCCCGCCATTGCTCTTCATCAGTGATTTTTCTTTTAGGGTTTGCAATACGATGGCGGTTGAGGAAAGTGAGAAAACCAAACCAACAGCTAGCGCGACACTCCACGACAAGCCAAACCACATGGCAACACCCATAACCAATAAGGCCGTACCGCCCACTTGAAACGTGCCTAGACCTAACAATTTATTGCGCATTGCCCAGAGATTTTTAGGTTCCAATTCTAGCCCTACCAGAAACAACATCATCACCACGCCAAATTCGGCAAAATGTTGAATGTCTTGCGTTTCTGAACCAACAAGACCTGTAGCAGGCCCAATGATGATGCCCGCAATGAGATAACCCAGAACTGAGCCTAAGCCCAATCGTTTGGCAATGGGCACCGCGACAACTGCGGCGCAGAGATAAATAAAAGCTTGTAATAAAAGACTGGTCATTGGTTTGCTTTCTGGCTTATTGGCTTATTGGCTTATTGGCTATCGTTATTTTGTTGACCTAAGGTGATTAACAAATTTTCGTATTGTGTGGCATATTCCGCTAAATTAAGCGGGGCTTCATACCATAAAAAAGGCGGTAATATATCTGTACCACAATATTTAAATGTTTGCTCTATAGGGCATAAGATTGTGGCTAGACCAATGCCTGCTGAGCCTGTTGCTGTAAATTCTGATTCGGCGACGCCCGCAGTGACAGCACAGAGAAATTTTTTGCCGTTCAAGATCGCATCATCTGGCCCGTATGTTTGGCCTTCGACCAGTACAACATCTTGCCACTCCTTAAGCAATGCGGGGGATGAATACCAATAGAGAGGGAATTGGAAAATGAGAATATCATGCTCTTGAAGCCGTTTATTTTCGGCTTGAACATCTATTTTTGAGTGCGGGTATTCTGCATAAAGATCGACAAATGTCACATAATCGAGTTTATTGGCGACTTTACACAATGCTTGATTGGCCGCAGATTTTTGTAGCTCTGGATGAGCGCAAATGATGAGAATTTTTGTTTTTTTATTATTGGTCATAGTTTAACTTCAAGTCTAGAGAATGCGTGAAGCTACGTGATTTTGAATAACAATGCCATAGTTAATTAGAATAAATATGTTTTATTCGTTAGCGTTCATTGGTTTGTTGTTTGGTTTTTTTGTCTAAATGTGATTCGACACCGCGCAATGCCAGCGATAGTGAGATTGTCATAACCAAATAGATGAAAGTGACCACATTATAAGTTTCGAAAAAGCGGAATGTGCCAGTTGCGTATAGCTTGCCCATTTGCGTGATATCGGCCACGCCTAACACTGAGACCAAGGCGCTGTCTTTAATCATGGCGATAAAATCATTACCCAATGGGGGCAAAATGGTTTTGAAAGCTTGAGGCATGGTGACTTTTAAAAATGTGGCAAGCCGACCTAAACCAAGTGACTTTGCGGCTTCATATTGGCCGATTTCGACGCTTTGGAAACCTGCACGAAACACCTCGGCAATATAGGCGCTATAGCCAATCATGAGTGCAAAAATGGCACGCCAAATCATTGGGAAATCGCGGTTTACGAAAGCATCCATCCAACCCCATTGCTGAGGAAATGCGAAGATCATATTACCTAGAGCCACTAATAAGGGTGTGCCAACAAAGGCAAAATAAAACAGCAAAACTAACATGGGAATGCCGCGGACAATCTCGACATAAAATCGGCAAATCTGGCGAATTACGTTCCATTTACTGTTCATGCCCACTGACAAAGCTAAGCCCACAATACATGACAATGCAAAACCAACTAAGGTGACATAAATTGTGATACCGACGCCAGAAAGCACGCGATCAAAAACCGTGTTATAAATTTCGTAATTGTAAATGACAACGCACATTGCGAAAGCCAAAACAAGAAGGGCTGCTAACCAATAGGGGAAATCTGAGGAGGTTTTGTGTGAATTCATGGGATATGGTATTCGATATTTAGAGAAAAAAGGGTGGCTAAACCACCCTCTTCAATATGTATTATAGACTATTTGTTCATTTTATAATCGACAAACCATTTATGATTAATTTTGGCTAATGTGCCGTCGGCTCTCATTTCGGCCAATGCTGCATTAATTGGTGAAACAAGGTCTGATCCTTTTGCAAGGATGAAGCCAAATTCGTCTGATTTTAGCGCTTCGCCTACCATTTTAAATGAACCTGGGAACGCATCAATAATGCCTTGGCCGCCAGTTTCATCAGTTAAAATAACATCGACATCGCCAATTTTTAGAGCTTGTGAAAGCGCTGCAAACGTATCGAGTAATTTAATGCGTGGGTTAGATTCGTTGCCATCTAGCATATCGTATACGGCTGTATAAAAACCTGTTGTGCCCGGTTGAGCGCCAACAAGGCCTTTTTCGAAGGCAACAAATGTTTTGGCATCTTTGAAATTTGTTTCATCTGCACGAACTAGCAAATAAATATCTTGAGTGAGATATGAATCTGTAAAGTCGATAACTTTACCGCGTTCTTCGTTGATTGTAATGCCATCCATGCCAATGTCATATTGCTTAGACTTGACTGATTCGATCATCACATCCCATGCGCTTAAATTCCACTCTACTTTGAGGTTAAGGCGTTTCGCGATTTCGTTAACTGCATCATATTCCCAACCAATGCCTTCGCCTGTTTTTGGATCGGCAAAGTTTAATGGAAAATATGCATTTTCAGTAACTGCACTTAATGTGCGGCCGCCAAGATCTGGCAGATCGGCTGCTTGAGCCGTGAAGCCTAGCATCATCATAGATGCGGCGACTAATTTTAAACCCATTTTCAAGAACATATTCACTCCCTTATTATATAAACTTATCTTTATGTATTAATCTCGGAGAGTTTATAAAATAACGCGGCAGAATGCAAATTTAATATCCAACATTATGTTAAAAATCGGCGGCGCATTTGAATGATATCTGGTTCCACAAATCGGTATTGCTCAAAACCTTGGGCGGCATAAATTTTAAGTGCTGCCAGATTGGTTTCCACCACGTTTAACGTGAGCAAGCGCAAATTGGTATTTTGCGTTTCGATTTCTTGAGTGATGGCTTTTAAAAAATGTGTGGCAATGCCTTGGTTTCTATAATCTGGATTTACAATGAGCCGCGCGATGTGCGTGTGGTATTTATTGACGGTTTGCAATTGGCCAAATGCCACGATTTCTGACCCATTCTTAAAAACAAAATGTTGGTGATGGTTAAACTCTATATCATCTTCCAAACTATTAGCTGTAAATGGAAAGCGAATATTATCGCCTGCCCAAAGCCGACATTGATCGGCGGTTTTTAACCATGGTTTTATGGGGGCTAATTGGGTTGTCTTGGTAAGTTTGAGGGATGAGATTTGCATGTTTATTTGTTGTGAATTCTATTGGTTAAATGGAGCAAGCTCCTGCTGATAAAACAGGAGCTTGTTGGGTTAGTATTTATCGGTTCTATGGGCTTTGATGACTTTTCCAAATTCGCGACCATGTTGCTTTTCGGCAAATGCCCCGCCTGCTTTTCTTTTCTGAAACGCATCCTCACGTATTAATTTTAGGTAATTATTATAATGCGTTTGGTCTAGTTTTTCATTTTTTAAGGCTTTGTTGACGGCGCAACCTGGCTCGGTTTCATGTGCACAATCGTTAAACTTGCATTGCAATGTGAGCTCGACAATGTCGCCAAATGTTTCCTGCACCCCTGCTTGCGCATCTGACAATTCCAAACCGCGCATACCGGGTGTGTCTATAATTGCCACATCATTTTTGCAGAAGAAAAGCTCTCTGCGTGTAGTGGTATGCTTACCCTTTGCGTCATCTTCTCTGATGTCATTTGTGAGTTGCTCGACATTGGAAATGGCGTTAATGAGTGTGGATTTACCCGCGCCCGAAGAGCCTACCATTGCGATGGTATTGCCTGCTTTAAAATAGACATCTAGCTGCTGATAACTATGCGCCTCGGCAATATTAACAGCATGGACATTGTTGATTTTCAGCTTAGAAATTTGATCTAGATAGTGATATTGATCTTCACATAAATCTGTTTTGGTGAGAATGATGACGGGTTCAATATCGAATTCATAAGACATAGCCAGATAACGCTGCAAGCGTTTGGTATTAAACTCCTCGTTGGCACTGGTGACAATCCATAAATAATCGACATTAGAGGCAATGAGCTGATGCTCATCATTAGAAAGGCGCTCTATGCGGTTTTTAGGTGGTAGTGCTCGTATGATTTTAAAATGCTCGTATGCAGGCTCAGCAAGCAGCCAATCGCCCACCGCTAAATGTTGACTGACGGGTTGTAACTCATTTGGTACCATGAGTTTTTTTTCGCCAAACTCACCAATGCCAACTAAATGAGTGCGGTGAATGGTTGTGACACGAAAAGGAAATATTGAAGTGTTTAAGGTTTCGATTTCTTCCATAGCTAAATGTTGAAAGAAATAATTTGTCCAACCTAAGGGTTGTAATTTTGTAAAATTCAAGGTTTTTGCTCCAGCAAAAATTTATTCTGATATGCGATGTGCTGGACGTGCGAATATATGTTGTTAAATAGTGCAAATGAGCCGATTTAACAAATTCCAATGATCTAAAACAAAGATCGTTTAAAATAACATAAAAGGCGTATATTTTGTGCCTTATATTCAACGATTGTTTAGACCAAAGCCGCCAGCTTTAGAGAAAGTACAATCATATTAACCTCCTTAAAATAAGTATTTGGTGTTTAATTTTGGCCTAGAAGCCCCACATAGTCAATGCTTATATCGTCTGGATCGGTTTATCTATCGTCTAGCACTATTGGGGTTAGTTGTTAGATTGATCTATATCTCAATTAAATATTATTGAGTTTTTGTTGAATATTCTGAGCATGGCTAGGCTGCGTGATATACAAAAATTGTATGTGATACACTTCATACAATTCATAGCCTGCTTTGACGTGTCCCCCTAAAACATAGTGTCAGAGTGGGCTAATGAATTTTTTGATGATCTAGAATAGACGCAGAACCGCTTGGTCTTCTTGTGAAGCCATAGAAAGCGCAGATGTAGTGAGCTGCTGGCGGGTTTGTAGAGCCAACATATTGGCACCTTCTTTATTGATATCGGCCAGAGTTAAATTGGCAGCGCCCGTTTCTAGGGTATTTATCATATTTTTTGTGAAGTCTTTACGGGCTTCGACGGTTGATAGATTTGAGCCAAGGGACGATGCGCTTGAACGCAGATTTGCAACTGCTTTATCGAGATTGTCTAATGTGGTTTGGACTTTTACGTTATCCTGAAAATTGCCACTGGCTTCGGCTGTTAGACCAAGACCTAAAGACGAGGCATCTTGTGGGCCAAGAGTGAGACTGCTTGTGCCAGCCTCGTTGAAAATGACTTTTAAAGAATCGCCTGCCAAAAGATTATTGCCATTAAAACCTGCATCATTAATGAGGCCGTCAATTTGTTTCAGCAAATCATTATATTCGGTTTGTAAACTTGTGCGCATAGCATTTGCGCTCACCACTTGCACTACATCTTCCACGCCAGTTAAACCCAAAGTGGCGGCCGCTGTACCTCCGCCAGTGAATGTGCTTACATTTTCATCGGCTGTAACAACGAGCTTAAATTCGCCCTCGGATGCGCCTGCTTCAACGCTACCTGTTAGACCATCTAAACTAGAAATTGAAGCGGCAATTTGGTCTAGGCTTTCGGCACCCATTAAATTGATGGTTTGCACCGTACCATCGACATCAAAAGTTAACGTTTGAGAGCCAGATAGCGATGTAATGTCACTTGCTGATGTGCTTGTGGGTTTGGTATCTATGGGCGTGGTTGATGTGGTATTTGATGCTGCGAGAGTGGTGGGCAAACCTAAATCGGCCAATGATGCGCCTGAAACAGAAGTGATTGTAATCTCGTTTCCGAGGTTGCCAATATCGAGGCTAAATTTTTCTGGTGAGCCACTATCGCCAACGACAGAACCTGAAATATCAGCTGGTGTGGCAGCGTTAATTTTTGTGTTGATGTCATCCATGCTTTCGGTGCCATCAAGCGTGACTGTATAATCTGTACCATCGCGTTCGAAGTTTAAAACGGCTGCGCCTGCTGCGCCAATATCGGTTGAACTTGTGCCTAAACCTGCGGGTAAAACATCATCACCCGATGCGCTTGCAACCGTTGTGACAGTTTGCTTTGGTGCTTGTAACGCTTGGCGTGTGAGACCCTGTGCCGACTCTACTAATTTGGTGATGGCTTTGAGGCCATTATCTGCAGCTTCGATGGTTTGCACCGCGTTGTTGACGCTATCTTGCAAACGCATTAAATCGGACGAACGCGCGTTTAAAGCTGAAGCTGTGAAAAAATTTGTTGGGTTATCGAGTGCTGAATTAACTTTTTTGCCAGTTGCCAACCGCGTTTGCGTTTTTGACATCATATCGGCTGTGCTTTGCATTGTTAGCAAGTTGCGCCGAACTGCACTTGAAAGCGTAATGCTTTCTACCATATTCTTGTCCCCATTCTAGGTCTATAAATTCCATCATCCTGATGACATTCGCTCAAACATATGTGGTTTGGCTTAAATGAATTTATAAACAGACAGGGTTAACGAGCGGTAAACAAAATTTGGTGAAACCTTATTTATCCGCTCATTTTATTGTATTTATTTCGAGGGTTTTAAATGCCTAAATTTGCGCCCAACCATTGGTTTTTTCACTTGTGACTAAGGCCTCAAGAATCTTCATGGATTGGATGGCATCATCGACATTATATGCCAGTGGTTTTTCGCCCAAAATTGCCAATGCAAAATTTTCGGCCTGCAAGGTGTATTGATTACAAGCAGGAATAATTTCGCGGCGACTTAGGCTGCCATCATGGTTAAGGCCATGGTCTATAATAAGCGCTGTTTCTTTATCTTTAGGCGCATTAAACGGGATGATGATTTCTAAACGGCCTTTGGTGCCCAGAATTTCGACAGTTTGTCTGCCGACCATTTGAGTTGAAACCATGAATGACAATTGTTTGCCATTGCCAAAATCGGCCACAGCGGAAACCGTGCGATCGGTGTGAAAATTAGGATCGCGGTCGATTAACGACACGATGCGGCTTGGCTCGCCTTGGAAGAAATAGCGCCCTGCTGTGACGGCATAGCAACCAATATCTAGAATTGCGCCGCCGCCAATATCGGCTTGGTTACGCACATCATTTGGGTTGTCATTAAAATAGCTGAATACAACGTTAATGCTGCGTAGCTCGCCAAGTTCGCCTGAGTTTACCACTTCTAATGCGCGGTGCCATTGTGGATGATGGCGCACCATAAACGCTTCGGTTACTAAGACATCTGTCGAAATTGAACGCAGGCGCTCGGCATCGGCCACGTTGAGCGACATTGGTTTTTCGCATAATACATGTTTGCCTGCAGCTGCGGCTTGTAATGTTAAATCTACATGTAAATGGTTAGGTAATGGGTTATAAACTGCATCAATATCTGGATCGGCAAGCATTTCTTCGTATGAACCATAGGCTTTTTCGATGCCTAATTCTTTAGCTGCGGCTTGTGCGCTTTGCAGATTACGAGATGAAATGGCTGTGACTACAGAATGTTCTGATGCCATAATTCCCGGTGTGACTTGTTTCATACCAATATTGGCAGTTGAGATGATTCCCCATCTGATTTTTTTATCGCTCATGATATACCCTTATATTAACGTTAATTTAAAACTAAAGACTTACGACCGCTTTTCAATAACTATTTATAAAAAATTTGCAGTGATTGACATAAATCACTTATTAGCTACTCTTCTTATATGGAAATTTTTGACACTCAACAAGCGGCTTTTGCAAAAAACCGCAACCCAAAGCTTGCCAATAGATTGGCTGTTTTGGAAAAATTATATCAAGCTATTATTGCCAACGAACAAGCGGTAATAGAGGCTATATCGTTAGATTTTGGCCACAGAAGCGCATTTGAAACCCGTTTAGCCGAAACCAGTTTTGTGTTATTAGAGATTAAACACACGCGCAGGCATTTGCGCAGATGGATGAAACGCGAAAAGCGTGCAACTGCACTACATTTTATGCCTGCTGGTAATTATGTTGAATACCAACCCAAAGGTATAGTGGGGATATTAAGCCCTTGGAATTATCCTTTCCAATTGGCAATAGCGCCACTAGTG
The DNA here is from genome assembly GCA_051531935.1 of Hyphomicrobiales bacterium. Taxonomy (GTDB): domain Bacteria; phylum Pseudomonadota; class Alphaproteobacteria; order Rhizobiales; family OSC116; genus OCS116. The sequence goes on along the minus strand of JAOPTR010000007.1, from coordinate 377,646 downwards.
GCAGCCATTGCAGCGGGCAATAGAGTGTTATTAAAGCCCAGTGAATTCACACCCAATACCAATAAAGCTATAAAACAGATTTTAAGCCAGGTATTTGCCGAAGATTATGTGGCGATGGTAGAAGGCGGAGCTGACATAGCGGCTCAATTTAGCGCGTTACCATTTGACCATTTATTCTTTACAGGGTCTGGAAAGGTTGGCTCTTATGTGATGCAAGCCGCTGCTAAGAATTTAACACCTGTAACACTAGAATTAGGTGGTAAGTCACCCACTATAATTGGCAAGAATTACGACGTTAAAAAAGCGGCTGAACGCATTATGGTGGGCAAATTGCTAAATGCGGGGCAAACCTGCATTGCGCCAGATTATATATTGGTACCAGAATCTCAAAAAGCTCAGTTGCGAAGTGCATTGTTAATGTCGGGTCGAGAATTATACCCTGACATTATGCAGAATGATGACTATACAGCCATTATAAATGAGCCACAATATGAGCGTTTGCAGCATGTATTGGATGCCGCTGATGAAGATGGCGCGACCATTCATAAGCTTTATGATGAGCCTGATGTAGAGCGCAAGATGATGCCTGTAATATTAGATGATGTGACACCGACAATGCGGGTGATGCAGAGCGAAATTTTTGGCCCCATTTTGCCGATCATTGGATATAAAAATTTAGACGAGGCAATTGATTTTGTAAATGGTGGCGACAGCCCCCTTGCAGCTTATTATTTTAGCCATGACCGTGAAGAATTAAAGCGTTTGGGCGCTGAAATATTGTGTGGCAACGTATCTATTAATGAAACATTGCACCATATTGCACAAAATGATTTGCCATTTGGTGGTGTGGGTGCCAGTGGCATGGGCGCATATCATGGGCAAGATGGGTTTAAAACCTTCAGCCATGCAAAAGGGGTTTTTAAACAGAGGCGGTTGAATGCTGCTGGCCTGTTAAAACCACCTTATAGCAAGCTTGCGACTAGGCTTATTGATTGGTTGAGCTAAGCTTGATATGGGTCAAGGCTATATCTGATTAAACCTTATACGCTTCTATTATGGAGGTGAATATGTTTAATTTTATCTTATCTATAGCGGGTTTGTTGGCGGTGTTATTGATTGCCCATATTGCAGCAAGCTATCAGTTTAACCAATTTAGTGCGGGTTTAATACAAAAGGTTGAGCGCAATGTTGAACCCACGGATGTTGGTAGAACCCCATCGACGACCCAAAGCTTACCTGCTGCCATATTGAAATTTGTAAAACGCTCAGGCATCGAAAATGCGCCAATTGCAACCACCATACTCCTCACCCAACAATCGGAAATGCGATTGGAAAAAGGTGGTGAGTGGCAAGAGTTGGTGGCACAACAAGTTATATCGACCGATAAAGTTGAGTTTTTATGGCTTGCCGAACAAAAAATGGGTTTTTTGACAAAATTTAAAGTGATTGACGCTTTTGTTGGAGGCAAAGGCAGGTTAAATGTGCGGTTATTTGGCTCCATTCCATTTGCTAATAATACAGGCTTGGAAACTGACAAAGCTGAAGCCATGCGTTATTTGGCTGAACTTGTTTGGGCGCCAGAGGCGATGATACGTAATAAAAACCTAACATGGCAAGAGCATGAGAATGGTGATATGAGTGTGAGCACGAAATTGCCGCATGCTGTTGCTAAAGTTAGATTTTCTTTTGACGAACAAGGCGACATTATTGAAGTGAGCGCCAAAGACCGCCCTGCTGAAACTGTTAACGGCAAAACAATCACCCGAGATTGGTTGATTAAGATTGGTGATTACAAACAATTTGGCGATCGTCGCATTGCTGGATATGGCGAAGTGAGCTATTTATATGCTGATGGTTTTGAAGCCTATTGGCATGGGCATGTGATAACCTATCAAGCTAAAACTCAGTGATGACACTGACACCATGGGTTTTGAACTTATCCATATTCATCAATATATTAATAGATTGTTCGAGGTTTATTTTTTGACCCAATAATTTATGAGGTTGCAAATCACCTTGCTCAATCATAGCAAACATCTGCCCATATTTATGAGCTTGCATGCCGTGACTGCCGAGAATTTCCAGCTCATTGGCAATCACCGCACCCATTGGTATTGAGGGCGCTGTATGTGAGCCTAACATTAGGCCTACCTGAATATGGCGCCCGCGCTTGGCAAGACAGCCAATAGAATTGATACATGTTTGAGTGTGGCCCAACGCATCTAATGATACATCTGCGCCGCCATCTGTTTGTTGTTTTATGGCATCGGCTACATCGGGAATTTTTAAAGAATTGATGATTTTATCGGCTCCGACTGATTGAGCAAATTTAAGGGTTTCATCGTCAATATCGACTGCGATGACTTTTGCGCCTTGGGCCTTTGCAATCATAATCGCCGACAGGCCAACACCGCCACAGCCATGCACTGCCACCCAATCACCTTGTTTTGTGCGGCCTTGATCGACCACAGCGCGAAATGCCGTGACAAAACGACAGCCTAATGAAGCGGCTGTTGTGAAATCCATATTATCGGGCAATTGCACCAGATTTTCATCGGCATAATCTATAAACACATATTCGGCAAAGCTGCCAAAATGGGTAAAGCCTGGTTGAAATTGATTGTCGCAAACCTGTTGATCGCCTTTATGACATTGTTTACAATGGCCGCAGCCGCCAACAAATGGCACTGTAACGCGGGCATCTTTTTGCCATTGTTTTACATTTTTGCCAACAGCGGCAATTGTGCCTGCTAATTCGTGACCTGGAATGTGTGGCAATATTATATCGGCATCATGCCCCATCCAACCATGCCAATCTGACCTGCAAACACCAGTGGCTTCGACTTTAATCACCACACCATTATCGCCACATTGTGGGTCGGGCATAATTTCTAGCTTTGGGGTTTGTTTGAAATTTCTATAGACAATAGCGCGCATAAATTGGCCTTTTATTTTTGTTTAAACTTAGGTTGTTTTTTGGCTGTTGTCATTTATTATCAGAGTTAACGTTCATATATATAGTTTAATGAGGGAAACATGGATTACGATTATTTGGTCGACAAAGCTGCATGGCCTGTGCTTAACGATTTAGAACCACTAAATGTTGAAGATAATAGAGTGGAAACCATTGCTGCGCATCGCCAAAAAGGCATTGAGCAATCGCGCCTTGACCAAGTGGGTTATAAGCCGACAAAAATTGAATATATCAGCGGCCTAAATGGTGCGCCTGATGTTGAGTTGCGTATTTTTGGTGAGCTTGGTGGGTTGGAAAAACCCGCTATTTATCACATTCATGGTGGTGGTTATATTTTTAGTGCCGCAGAAGGTAATGATGATAGAAATTGGATTATGGCGCGTGATAATGATTGTGTGATTGTATCGGTTAATTATCGCAAACCGCCAGAATCGCCTTTTCCTGCGCCACTTGAAGATTGTTATGCTGGCCTTTTGTGGATGCACGCCAATGCAAAAAAATTAAATATAGACCCTGATAGAATTGTGATTACTGGCGACAGTGCGGGCGGCGGCTTGGCGGCGGCAACAACTTTAATGGCGCATGACAAAGGCGTTGTTAAACTTGTAGGGCAGGTTTTAATTTACCCCATGTCTGACCACCGTACAGGCGGCCCTGATGAAGTTTCGCCCAACCCAACCACAGGGCATTATATATGGAAGCGCAGTTACAACCAATTTGGATGGAAGCATTATCGTGGTGACTATGATATGAGTGACGCGAGCAATGGTTACTTTTCGCCGACGTTACGCGATGATTTAACGGGCATTCCGCCAGTGTATATTGCCACAGGTGCTTTGGATTTATTTTTGGAAGAAAATTTGGATTATGCCACGCGGGCATCTAAGGCAGGTGTGCCAATGGAGTTGCATGTTTACCCAGGTGCTGTGCATGGTTTTTACAGCTTTGGAGATTGTGCGATTACGCGTAAATTTATAAGTGACCGTGACGCTGCATATGCTGTATTTTGGGATAGAGAAACCTGAAGAAATGTCAAGAAGTTACAGTTGAACAAAACGTGAGTATACTGTCATCGAACTATGTGTATATTTAAACGACACTTATAAGATGGGAGATATTTATAATGAAACTGAAACAATTACTTATCGTTGGCGTTACTGCTTGTCTTTTACCGCTTAATGTTTGGGCTGCAGAATTAAACGCAGAAATTACTGATGCTGCATGGGATGGCAAAAGCGTACCAGAAGGCCAACAATGTAATAAATTTGACGGCAATGGCATGACGCCTGCGCTAGCAGTTGCGAATATACCTGCGGATGCGGATGCATTGGTTTTGGCTTTTGATGACCGCTCTTATGCTCCAATGAGTAATGGTGGTCATGGGCAAATTATTTATGGCATTAACAAAGGTACTGACAGTGTGAATATACCATCGGTAGCCGCGCATACATTTGATCTGCCTGATGGGTTTACAATGCTTTCTGCCCATAAAGCACCCTCTTGGGATACTGCAGGTGCTTATTTACCACCTTGTTCTGGTGGCCGCGGCAACGAATATGTTGTGGTGGTGAAAGCTGTGACAATGGCGGGTGCTAAAGTGGATAAGATATTGGCCAAAGTTGATGTGGCAATGGGGCGCTTTTAGCGCATTAAATTTACAAATTTTAAAGGCAGAAAATTAGTTTTTTCTGCCTTTTTTATTGCTTATGTCATCACATCTGGGGCATTGCGGCCAGTGCGTTGTGGCAGCTCACTGATTGCCAAAATAGCTTTATTGGCGGCGCTTAATGCTGATTGTGGTTCTAGGAAATGATCGGCATTTTGATTGACATATTGCTCTAGATAAACCCGAATGGTGGCGCCTTCTGTGCCTGTGCCTGACATACGAATGACCGCCCTACCCTCGCCTTTAAAATTAACGCGAATGCCTTGATTATGGCTGACTGAACCATCCACAGGATCGGTATATGAAAACACATCGGCCGATGACACTTGCAAACCTGCGAAACTTTGACTTGCTAACCTTGGTAATTTAGCGACAAGATCGGCCATTAAATCGGTTGCGGCTTGGCTGTCTACGGCTTCATAATCGTGACGTGAATAGTAGTTACGGCCATATTCTGCCCAATGTTCGGCCAAAATTTCGGCAACGGATTGCTTGCGAACAGCCAAGATGTTGAGCCATAAGAGCACTGCCCAGAGGCCATCTTTTTCTCGCACATGGTTGGAGCCTGTACCTGCGCTTTCTTCGCCACATAATGTGACTTCGCCTGCATCTAATAAATTACCGAAAAACTTCCACCCTGTTGGGGTTTCAAAGCTTTTAATGCCCATTTTTTCGGCCACTTTATCGGCCGCGCTACTGGTTGGCATGCTGCGTGCCACGCCTGCAAGACCTGCTTTATAGCCTTTGGCTAAATGGGCATTGGCAACCAAAACCGCCAAACTATCGGATGGCGTTACATAGGCATGTGAGCCGACAATCATATTGCGGTCGCCATCACCATCTGAAGCGGCGCCAAAATCGGGCGCGGTGTCGCTAAACATTTCATCCATAAGGCCCTTTGCCCAAACTGGATTGGGGTCTGGATGATGGCCGCCAAAATCTTCGGACGGTGTGCCGTTTATGACCGTGCCTTTGGCTGCGCCTAACGTATCTTCCAAAATGGCAGTTGCATAGGGGCCAGTGACCGCGTGCATGGCATCGAACCGCATGCGAAAGCCGCCCGCGAAAAGTGCTTTAATGGCATCAAAATCGAACAATTCCTGCATGAGTGTTTGGTAATCGGCAACATTATTGACAATTTGCACCTGCATATCGCCCAAATTTTGTGTGCCGATGGCGGCTAGGTCTACATCCTCTGCATCTAGAATATTGTATTCGGTGATGCTTTGGGTTTGCACGACCATTTTATCGGTAATTTTTTCGGGTGCGGGGCCACCATTGGAAATATTATATTTAACGCCAAAGTCCTCATCTATACCGCCTGGATTATGGCTCGCTGATAAGATGAAGCCGCCAAAGGTTTTGTTGAGGCGGATGAGATGCGAGACCGCAGGGGTGGAAACGAGGCCATTTTGCCCTACAATGACTTTACTTGCGCCATTACCTGCCGCCATTTTTAGAATGGTTTGAATGGCTTGCTTGTTGAAATAGCGGCCATCGCCGCCCACCACAAATGTTTTACCTTCTGCGCCATCAATGGCATTAAAAGTCGCTTGGATGAAGTTTTCGAGATAATGTTGTTGCATGAATATTCGGGTTTTTTTGCGCAGACCAGATGTGCCAGGTTCTTGGCCTTTAATGGGGGCAGTTTCAACCGTTTGAATGTTCATAATCATCTCCTTTAAATGTCAATTATATGTCTATTTTAAATTTCAATTATATGTCTATTTTTAAGTGCCGCGCTTGGCATTTTTCATTAAAGTGCCAATGTTTTTTAGTTTTGTATTTGTGCCAAAATCCTCTACCAATTCTGGGTGACGGCGGCGCCAATTTGGGTGTTCATCTATCGTACCTGGCAAGTTGGGTGCTTCGGTTATTTCGAAAATATCATCGCTACTTAGTGCCACCATTGTCGCGGGGGATGTGGCAAGAATGTTATTTATGCCATCGCGAAAACTACCGAAATTTGTAGATTTTGGCTGTAGGGCAGTGGTGAGGATGGTTTCGATCTCTTGATCACGTTGAAGCCATGCGGCATTAAGTTTTTGTGGTTGCACCCAGCCTAGTTTTTGCCACCATGCAATGTCATTTTTTTGGTAATAACCCTTAAGTGTTGGCGTATCGTGTGTGCTGAAACAAGCCAAGGTTTGTGGGTTTAACTGTGCATGTGGTTTAAAGTTGCCTGCTTCATTTTTATCATATTGCAACACGCTATAGCTGTACAAGCCGCGGGCGCGCATGGTATCGCGGAAACCGTGAGGGACAAGCCCCAAATCTTCGCCAATGACGGCACAATTGGCGCGTTCGGCTTCGATGGCGATAACGGCTAAAATTGACTCGAAAGGTTGTTTAATATAACCACCTGCAGCGCCATTGTCGGGCAGCCAATAGGAGCGGTTCATACCTAATACATGGTCGATGCGTAAAATTGAGGCGTGGCGCATAGACGCGCGCAGGCTTTGGCGCAAGGCTTTATATTTATTGGCTTTGGACTTGGCGGGCGCGTAAGCTGCTAACCCCCAACCTTGCCCTGCAGGGCTTAGATGATCGGGCGGAGCGCCAATGGAAACGGCATCACCTACTGCATCGGATGCTAGCCATGTTTCGGCACCACCACGGCGTGAGCCTACGGCTAAATCTAAATACAAGCCCATTGCCATACCCGATTTTTTGGCGCGATTTTGCACATTTTCCAATTGTTTATCGGCCATATATTGCAACCATTGATGGAAGGCAATTCTAGGAGCTAGCTCGACCTTTTGACTAAGGGTAATTTGCATTGGCGATTGTAAATATTGCGGCCATTGTCGCCAATCGGAACCATGGGTTTCGCTGAGCGCCTCATAGAGGGCAAAATCGGCCAATGGCGCATCGGCATTGTGGCAAAAATTATTGTAATCATGATCGAGGTTTGCATGGCTAAAAGCAGTTTCTAGTGCTTGTTGATGAGCTTGTTTGCTGCCTTTATAATCTATAAATTCGGCCTGATTATGCGGCGTTGCGGGAGCAGGCAATGAAATGTAAGCGGGGTTTAAAAAAGCCCGATGTGATGGTGAGTAAGGGCTGATAACACCTTCAACCCAGCCGATGGCATGGACAGGATTGATGCCGACAAAATCGGCACCGTTGGCGCCAAACGCCTCGGCGGCTGTGGCTAGATTTTCGAAATTTCCAATGCCATAATTTTGTGAGCTGTTGAGCGCATAAAGGGCTGTATTTACACCCCAAATATTATGCTTACCGCTCAAGGCTTGGATAGAAGGCGCACGGTTTGGGGCGCAAATGAGTGAAATTATTTCGGTGTGGCCGTCAAATTTAACGGTCAGGCTGTGAATGCCAGAAGCCATGGCGGGTAAGTTTATTTTACCATCTGCTTTGCCCGATAGTGTTTCGCCATTCTCTAATTCTATTTGCCAACTTATCTTTGGAATGTTGAAAATTTGATTGGATTGATTGGCTGTGATGATGATTTCATCGGGTAAGCGTCTGATTGCATTCTTGGTTCTGATTTCGGCCAAATGTTCAGCAATCATCGCGTCGTTATCGACTTGTATGCCATTGCCTTTTAGCAATGCCAATTGGGTCTCGCGGCTTGTCGCCTGAATGTTGCGGTCTAAATCTCTAAAACTAGAAAAAATGCCATAATGATCTGCTAATTTATTTAGATTATCAGTCATAGATCATCATTCGCCTTTAATACGAAAGCCACCACACTGTTACCTAGAGCAGTTACAAATGTTGAATCTATCTCGCAAAACTCAAAGGCATCATCGGCTGCGGTGTCGATAGCGCGCACCCAATGTTGGTCTTTCGGGGCGGCTGGCAATGTTATTTTTGCATTTGCATCTTCGCGATTATAGACGATGAATACCATGTCTGAATCTGGCTCATATGAAGGCGCTTCGGCACTACATCTTAATGTGAGGCAAAGGCTTGAAAGTGTTGGGTCACGCCAATTGAGAGGTGAGCCGTCAAAATCTGTCCATTCGACATCGGGCATGCTATCTGATTTACGTGTGCCACCATGCAAGAAGCGCGATTGACGCACCGATTTATGTGCAGCGCGGAAGCCACTTAGATTTTGCACGAATGACAATAGGTTTTCATCGGCTTTATCCCAATTGATCCAACCAATTTCGTTGTCTTGACAGTAGGCATTGTTATTACCGCCTTGGCTGTTGCCAATCTCATCGCCTGCTAAAAGCATAGGCGTGCCTTGGCTCAAGAATAATGTTGCCAACATATTGCGTTGGCGGCGCGCGCGTAGTGCCAAAATATCGACATCATCGGTTTTGCCTTCAACCCCGCAATTGTCACTTAAATTATTATGATGGCCATCATTATTATTTTCGCCATTGGCGAAATTATGCCGTTCGTTATAGGCCACATTATCGGCAAGGGTGAAACCATCATGGGCAGTGATGAAATTGATGGAAGACCATGCACGACGCCCCATACGATCGAACTTATCGGCACTACCGAGCAAGCGTGCGCCTAGTTCTTGGGCGCTGTGGGCATCACCCTTCCAGAATTTTTTAGTTGTGTCGCGGAATGTATCATTCCATTCGGCAAATTCGTGCGGGAAATCGCCAAGGCGGTAACCGCCTGGCCCAATATCCCACGGTTCGGCAATTAGTTTTACCTTATTGAGTACTGGATCTTGACGGATGGCATCAAAGAAACCACCGCGCCTGTCATAACCATGATCTTCACGTGCCAATGTGGTGGCAAGGTCGAACCTAAAGCCATCGACGCCCATATTTTGTGTCCAGAATCTTAGACTATCCAACACCATGCGCAATACATAGGGGTTTGAAACATTAAGCGTATTACCGCAGCCTGTGTCGTTTACATAGTAGCGAGGTTGGCCGTTAATCAGGCGGTAATAGGAGGCATTGTCTAACCCACGATAACAGATTGTTGGCCCGCGTTGATCGCCTTCGGCCGTGTGGTTATAGACCACATCTAAAATAACTTCGATTCCAGCAGCATGGAATTTTTTGACCATTTTGCGAAAGCCTAACAGGCCTTCGGCACCAAAATAGCGTGGCTCTGGTGCAAAGAAGCCGATGCTGTTATAGCCCCAATAATTGGTAAGTTTACGCTCTAGCAAAAAACCATCATCAATAAAGCTATGTACAGGCAGCAGTTCAATGGCGGTTATGCCAAGTTTGTGCAAATGATCAATCATCTCATCACTTGCCAAGGCCTCATATGTGCCTTTTACTTTTTCGACAAGGTTGGCCTTGTCAGCAAGGTCGGTTTTATCAGTAAGGTTGGCTTTTTCGGTAAGATTTGATTTTAACTGTGTGAGGCCTCTTACATGAGCTTCATAAATCACCGTCTCATCCCATGAAGTATCGGGATGGCAGTCCATTATTTCAAATAATTTGGGGTCGGACACTACTGATTTTGGTACATAGGCTGCGCTATCGCGGGTATCAAATGACAAATCTTGCTGTAGTGACTTTGGCTCATAACCTAAAACTGCGCTATGGTCTTTCCATTGGCCTGACAATTCGCGGGTATACGGATCGAGCAATAATTTATGAGGGTTAAACCTGTGGCCTTGGTCTGGAATATAAGCGCCATGGGCGCGATAGCCATATAATGTGCCAATGGGTAAGCCTTTGGCATAGCCATGCCACAATTGGCCTGTGCGCTCGGGCAATGGCTCACGGGCAATTTCTTTTTTGCCGTCTGGCGAAAAAATACATAAATCTATTTGTGTGGCGTTGGCCGAAAAAACAGCAAAATTAACACCTGCGCCATCGAAATGGGCGCCCAATTGTTTGGCATTGCCAGCACTGAAATCGAGTTTCATGGTAAACCTCTAAGCCGTTAGGCTTTCATATAAATTATAATAGGCTTTTGCCGATTTATCCCAGCTCACATCATGGTTCATGGCGCGGCGCATCATGGCTTCCCAATCTTGTTTGTTTTTGAACAACAAGCAAGCGCGGTCTATTGCATGATCGAGCGCGATGGCCGTAACGGGTGCAAATTGAAAGCCTGTCGCGCAATTATCAGCTAATGCTGCTTCGTTTGCATCAATCACCGTATCGGCCAAACCACCTGTACGCGCCACAACAGGTATTGTGCCATAACGCAAGCCATATAATTGTGTGAGGCCGCAAGGCTCGAACCTTGAGGGCACTAAAATGGCATCTGCGCCACCTTGCATTATGTGTGATAGGTTTTCATCATAACCAATAATGGTACCGATTTTACCTTTATATTGGTGCGCAGCGCCAATGAAGGCTGCCTCTAAATCTTTATCACCTGTGCCTAAAACCGCCAAACGTGCACCACGGCTAATGAGGTTGGGCAAGTTTTCGACCAACAAATCTAAGCCCTTTTGGGTGGTAAGTCGGCTGACCACACAGAATAGCGGAGCCTCTGGATTTTCTACTGGGTCTAAGCCAAAGCGTGCTTCGAGCTGTGCGCGGTTTTTGGCTTTGCGTTTTAATGTACGGGGGTAATAAGTGGCTGTTAGGGCGCGGTCATTTATCGGGTCCCATACATCGGTGTCGATGCCGTTAATAATGCCTGACAAATCGGCAGCGCGCGATTGCATCATACCTTCTAAGCCCATGCCAAATTCGGGCAACATAAGCTCGCGGGCATAAGTGGGGCTAACTGTGGTGATTTTATCGGCATAGGCAATGGCAGCTTTTAGAAAGCTAACTTTACCCCAATATTCAAAACCTTCGGAAGTGAACATGTCGTGCGATAAGCCCAGAGTGTCGATTGTTGATTGATCGAACAAGCCTTGGAACGCAATGTTATGAATGGTCAAAATACAAGGTGGGGTGACTGCATCTACCTGTTTTAGATAGGCGGGGACAAGCCCTGCTTGCCAATCGTGACAATGGATTAAATCTGGCTGCCAATCACTTAGACTGTCAGTTAAACTGCCCAATGCTATGTCTGCCGCCGCGCGGCATAAAGCCCCAAAGCGCAAATGGTTGTCTTCCCAATCTTCTCCATCGGCATTGAGGTAGATATTACCCGCACGATCGAACAAATGGGGCGCAACGAGTAATAAAAGACTAATGCCTTTAGATTTCACTGCCACAACCTGTGCAGCACCACCATGTAAATTATCGTAGGAGGCAACAACTTTACCCTTTGCTGCCAATTTGGCCAGCGCAGGGTAAGCAGGTAGCAATATTTTTGTATCGCCACCATATTGTTTAAGGTCTTTTGGCACAGCGCCAATTACGTCGGCCAAACCGCCTGTTTTAATAAAAGGTGCGCATTCGGATGCGACGTAAAGTAGCTTCATACCTATTCCTAACCATTATTTATAAATGGCTTCCTATTCTAAATTATCAATCATTTTTTGAGTGATAAGACATATACCATTTTCAGACCTACGGAAGCGTTTTGCATCGAATTCTGGGTCTTCACCCACAACTAAACCTTCTGGAATGACAACATCTTTATCAATCACCACACGTGTGAGGCGTGCATTACGGCCGATATTGGCATATGGCAACGCCACAACACCTTCGAGCCGCGAGAAACTATTGGTTCGCACGCCTGTAAATAACAAGCAATTAATAATGGTTGAACCAGAGACTATGCAGCCGCCAGAAACCATAGATGACAGGGCTTGCCCACGTCTACCTTCTTCATTATGAATGAATTTTGCAGGGGGGACGAGTTCTGAATATGTCCAAATTGGCCAATCATCATCATATAAATCTAGTTCTGGTTTAAAGGCTGTTAAATCTATATTCGCCTGCCAGAACGCGTCTATTGTACCCACATCACGCCAATAAGGTTCGACCTCATTTTCACTCATCACGCATGAGCGAGAGAATGCATGTGCAAAAGCTTTGCCAGCTTTCACTAAATCGGGAATAAGATCATGCCCAAAATCGTGCGTGGAATTGGGGTCTGTGGCATCTTTTTTTAGCAATTCGATTAGGAATTTTGTTTCGAAAACATAAATACCCATGCTTGCGAGTGCCAAATCGGGGTGATTGGGCATGGCAGGTGGATTTGCAGGTTTTTCGACAAATTCTAGAATCTCATCTTTGTCATTTACGTGCATAACGCCAAATGCTTTGGCTTCCTCACGCGGGACTTCGATGCAACCGACAGTCACTTGCGCGCCTGTGGCAACATGTTGCTCGACCATCACTGCATAATCTTGCTTATAGATATGATCGCCAGCTAAAATGATAATATATTTAGGGTCATAACCTTCGATGATGTCGATATTTTGGGTGACAGCATCGGCTGTGCCTTTATACCAATTTTCATCGTCCATACGTTGTGACGCAGGTAAGATGTCTAGCGATTCGTTACGCTCGGCACGAAAGAAGCTCCACCCGCGTTGCAAATGCCGAATGAGGCTATGTGCTTTATATTGTGTGGCAACACCAATTCGGCGCATGCCTGAATTTACTGCGTTTGATAGTGCAAAATCTATAATGCGGCTTTTACCACCAAAAAACATGGCAGGCTTGGCACGGCTATCGGTTAACTCGACTAAACGAGAACCACGGCCACCGGCCAATACAAAGGCCATTGTCTGTGCTGCTAATCTTTCTGGTTTTTTATTTTTCATTGATAGTCCTCCCAAAATATCATTATGGTTATTCTTGATTGTCTTCACCCATATCTAACTCGAAAAACAAGGTAGATAATGGAGGAATGGTTAAACAGAGCGAATCTGCCTTGCCACCACTTGCGATGGCCTCACTAACCACACTGCCCATATTACCGCGCCCCTCGCCGCCATAATATGTGCTATCTGTGTTTAGTTTTTCCACCCATTTACCAGCATGAGGCACGCCAATGCGGCGGCCTGTACGCTCGACAGGGGTGAAATTTGAAACGGCTAAGATAGGTGCTTGACCCTCGAAGCCATAGCGAATCCAAGCAAAAATGCTGTCTTCGTTGCTATTTTCTTCTACCCATTCAAAGCCTTGATGCTTACAATCTTGCTGATATAAAGCAGGGCTTGATGTGTAGAGATTATTTAAATCTTTAATGAGTGACTGCATGCCTTTATGCGGCGCTTGATCGAGCAAATGCCAATCGAGGCTATGATCGTGATCCCACTCTTTAATTTGAGCAAATTCACTGCCCATAAAGATAAGTTTCTTACCTGGATGCGCCCACATGAAGCCATAATAAGCGCGTAAATTAGCGAATTTATCGGTGTCATTACCCGGCATTTTTGTGAGCATAGAGCCTTTGCCATGCACCACTTCATCATGGCTTAGTGGCAGTACAAAATTTTCGGTAAAGGCATAAGCCAAACCAAAAGTCATTTTGCTATGGTGGTATTTGCGGTTAATTGGGTCTTCGGCCATATAACGCAAAGTGTCGTTCATCCAACCCATATTCCATTTAAAGCCAAACCCTAAACCGCCATCTGATGTGGGGGTGGAAACGGCAGGAAATGCAGTTGATTCCTCAGCAATGGTCATGATGCCATCCATTTCGGAATAAGCGGCTTCATTCATTTTTTTGAGGAAATCTATGGCTTCTAGATTTTCGTTACCGCCATGAATGTTAGGCACCCATTCGCCATCATCACGCGAATAATCGCGGTATAGCATTGAGGCAACAGCATCGACCCGCAAGCCATCTATATGATGTTCTTTAAGCCAATATGTGGCGTTTGAAACCAAATAATTTTGCACTTGGGCGCGGCCAAAATTAAAAATGCAAGTTTCCCAATCGGGATGAAAACCCTCTTTTGGGTCAGCATGTTCATATAAATGTGTGCCATCAAATTTAGCCAGACCGTGTGCATCTTCGGGGAAATGCCCCGGCACCCAATCGAGTATCAGGCCGATATCGGCATTGTGGCAAGCATCGACAAATGCGCGGAACTCGGCAAGTGTGCCGTGGCGAACTGTCGGGGCAAAGAGGCCAACTGGTTGATAACCCCATGAGCCATCGAACGGAAACTCTGAAATGGGCATTAATTCGATATGAGTGAAGCCCATATCTTTAACATATGTTACTAATTCTTGCGCTAATTCTGTATAGGATAATCTGCGATCATTATCGTCTGTCACCCGCCGCCATGAGCCTAAATTAACCTCATATATAGTGATTGGTTTGTCGATAGATTGTAATGTTTGGCGTTTTGACATCCACGCATCATCTGCCCATTCATAGCCATCTAGGCTGCGAATAATTGACCCTGTTTTGGGCGGATGCTCGGCACCCAGACCCAAAGGATCGGACTTTTGGGGCAATAAATTACCTGCCTGATCGAGCAGTTCATATTTATAGGTTTCGCCATCACTTAAACGCGGAATGAAAATTTCCCACACACCTGTTTGGCCAAGTGCGCGCATGGCGTGCCTACGGCCATCCCATGCATTAAAATCGCCCACCACGGAAACTCGTTTTGCGTTTGGCGCCCAAACTGCAAAATGCGCGCCCCACACACCTTCGTGCATGCGGGTATGGGCGCCTAAAACTTGCCAGAGGTTTTTGTGAGTGCCTTCACCTAAGAGATATTCATCCATTTCGCCAATGATAGAGCCAAAACGGTAAGGATCGTCTGCAATCCAGCTATGTTTGCCTTGAAAAATATTTAGACGATAAGCAAAGCGACCATCGGCTTTTTTGATGATGGCTTCGAAAAAACCATCGCCATATTCGGATTTTTTTAGTGATGTGATTAAATCGCCAGATTTAGTATCAATGACATCTATTTTATCGGCATTTGGAATGAAGGCACGGATTACCCAATTGTCTTTGACAAAGTGTAAACCAAGGATTGAGAAAGGATTGCTATGCAGGCCTGCAAGAATATCTTGTATGTCAGTTTTACTCGTCAAAGTCTTTCTCCCTTTACTCATACCATCACTATGCACAATTTCTTGTTATATACCAAACATTTTGGTTTTTGTTTTTTCAAACATACTTAATGTTTGGCATAAAACTGGCAATCTACAATTTATTACTCATTCTCTATTTTAATTAGACATTCCAAATGTCGTTAGCGTAGCCTTTAATGGTACGATCGGATGAGAACCAACCCATGCGCGCCACGTTAAGAGCTGCCATTTTGCTCCAATTTTCAACATCTTTATAGGCCACATCAACTTCGCGTTGTTTGGCGTAGTAGCTGTCAAAATCACAGGTTACGAGGAAGTAATCATCCTCACAAATGCGTTTTACCAATGAGGCATAGCGGGATGTATCATCTGGTGAGAAAATACCTGATTTTATTTGTGCCAACACTTCGGTTAATTTTGGGCTTGCATCAATGGCGTTTTGAGCAAAATCTTTGTCCAATCTGCGTTCTTCGACCTCGGCGGCTGTAAGGCCGAATAGGAAGAAGTTTTCTGGATGCACACAATCGCGAATTTCGACATTGGCACCATCTAATGTACCAATAGTCAATGCGCCATTGAGGGCAAATTTCATATTGCCAGTGCCTGATGCTTCTTTACCTGCTGTTGAGATTTGCTCCGATAAATCTGATGCTGGGATGAGCAATTCGGCCATCGAAACATTGTAATTCTCGGGATAAATCACTTGTAGATATTTTGAAGTGACAGGGTCGGCATTAATCACAGTTGCCACATCATTAATCAGATTGATAATTTGTTTTGCGACCACATAACCTGGGGCCGCTTTACCACCGAAGATTTTTAGACGTGGTGTCCAATCGGCATCGGGATTGGCTTTAATGTCATTATATAAGGCCACGGTTTCTAGAATATTCATCAACTGGCGTTTATATTCGTGCAGGCGTTTGATTTGCACATCAAACATCATATTTGGGTCGATGACAATGCCGTCGCGCTCTTTAAGCCAAGCGGCTAAACGCAATTTATTTTGCATTTTAGCGTCGCGGAATTTTTGCATGAAATCAGCATTTTCGACATGTGGTACAAGCTGCTCTAACAAATCCAACTCGGCAGGCCAATTGCCTTCTACGGTTTCATTGATAAGATTACGCAAAGGCGGGTTGCAAGAATATAACCAACGGCGCGGCGTGATGCCATTTGTTTGGTTTAAAATACGTTCTGGATAAGCTTCGTGCAGATCGGCAAAAATAGTTTGCTTGACCAGATCACTATGCAGAGCAGACACACCATTAATGTTATGCCCCATGATGAAGGCCAATTCGCCCATTTTTACATCATCATCTTCGAGAATTCTGACATGGCTTTTTGTTTTATTGATATGATCTGCTTCGATCACTTCGATGATTTCGAAATGGCGTGGCAAAATGCGTTTGAACAGGTCTTGTGGCCAGCGTTCTAGTGCTTCTGGTAAGAGGGTGTGATTGGTATAGGCTAAGCAAGCACGGGCGGTTGTTATGGCATCTGCCATATCAAAGCCATGTTCATCGGCCAAAATGCGCACCAATTCTGGCCCTGCAACCGCGGGATGGGTGTCATTAAGCTGAATGGCAACATGGTCTGGCAGTGTTTTTAAATCATGGCCTTCGGACAAGAAACGGCGGATCAGATCTTTAATAGATGCAGCGGTGAAGAAATATTCTTGTTTGAGGCGTAATTCCTTGCCTTCTTCGGTCGTGTCATCTGGATATAGAACCCGCGAGATTGTACGGGCGAGAGCTTCTGGCTCGGAGGCGGCAAGATAATCGCCTTTGTTAAAGCTATCTAGATCGAATATTTTTGTTGGTTTGGCAGCCCATAGACGCAATGTATTTGCCCACTTACCTTGCCAACCCACAACAGGTGTATCATAAGCTGAAGCCATAACGGTTTCGGCTGGTGTCCATGTTGTTTTGCCATCAATTTTAGCGACTGTGCCACCGAAATTAATAGGATATGCAACTTCAGGGCGTTCAAACTCCCAAGCGTGGCGTTGTGCAAGCCAAGCCTCGGCAGTTTCTTTTTGCACGCCATTTTCAAAATGTTGTTTAAACAGGCCGTGTTCATACCGAATTCCGTAGCCATAGGCAGGAATTTCGAGTGTTGAAAGGCTATCTAGAAAGCAAGCTGCTAAACGGCCAAGGCCGCCATTACCTAGTGCAGCATCTGGCTCATCGGCTACAATTTTATTATATTCTTGGCCTAGGCTTTGCATCACTTGTTCGGCCACTTCGTTGAGGCCTAAATTAATGGCAACATCTTCAATAAGACGGCCCATTAGGAATTCCATAGACAGATAATAAACTCTTTTGCCTTTGGCTTCATAGGTTTTGCGCGTGCTTGCAAACCACGGGTCGACAATTAAATCGCGCATGGCAAGAGAAAGGCTCATACGCCAGTCATAAGCTGTGGCGTGGCTTTCATCTTTACCGAGTGAATATTTTAAATGTTTTAGAATTTCAGCACGCAGAGTTTCTGCATTGATGGGGGATTGTTGAAATGAGGACATTCTAATATCAGCTTTCTAATTCGAATTCATATCGTTTATTTAACTAAAAAGCTTAAAACGAATTTTAAATGATTGATATGAATTTTGTAAAATTGGTATTGTAAGGGGCTTAGAGGGACTAATTTGCGCCACTTATGCAGTATTTTACATTGGTTGCAACAAAGTTTTATGGTGCAAGCAGGTTATGTACGGTTCTTTGGTTGAAATACCAATTAAAGCGGCTGTGTTAGCGCTAATCAAATAAGAAAACTTGCTTATTTTTTGATTTATTACCTACCAGTAAATTAGGATCGTAACTAACGATGATGTTTTCGATGAGGTTATTGACCACCAATATATTCGCGCGCCCTGGTAGAGAATGTGGTTTGGAGGCATTTTTGTGCCATATATTAATGGAGTAAAATATTTGAAAAATACGGTCGTTCTGAGTTTTTATTTGCTCGATGCCAACTGATACATTTTGAAACAAATCATCACAATGACTGATAAAGGCCAAGAAATCGACAGGTGCGATGGCGGGGCTTTGATAGCTGAAATTTGGAGATACAAAATCTTCCAATTTCTCGACTCGTTGGTTATAAAAATGCCGCAAGAATATTTGCACCATCGTAACATTTTTAATCATTATTCTGCCTTCTACGCTAAACAAGGCGCTTAGAATAGGTGGCAGAATATAAACTTAGAATTCTCTATAGAGCTAATAAACCTAGCAAGTAAGACTTAGCGTACCAAAATTACACAATTTTAGTACGACCAAAGTTGTGAAAATTAACCAAATAAATCTGTAGCTTTATAAGAGCACTCGATTTTAGACATTTTTTCGGGCTGTTTGATGGCGACTTTTATCGTCCAATCCGTTGGTAAATTCCAACCGTTACTATAGGCTATGCGCTTAACGGACATGCAGAGCATGATGGCACGGCGCTGCTCAAGATCGGTCGTGAAACTTAGTGTTTTATTTGCTTTATCGACTTTGCATTTTTCTGATAAAACCATGGTATCGTTAAGAAGACTGCATATTTTTTCGGATTTTTCATCTGCAGTTATGGTGGCTTGACTTGCACCAATTGACCCCAAAGTTAAGGTGACCAAAGTAAGTGCCACTAATAGTTTCAATTTCATCATTCCCTCCTCAGGCTTGAAATACAGAAATATAGTTTCACCATGATCATAGCATAAATTTTACGAATTGTTAACCAAGCGGCAGTTTAACAATTCGCAGAACTACTTTAGTTATCCGTTAGCATGAGAGGCGTAAGCCGTTAGGTGCCATAGGATTTATTGACACCGTGAATAAATTGATTGTGAAATTTCAATAGATGAATGAGGCCATTCCGCACTTTTATATGTAATGACCCAGCTTCTTTTCGGCTGTTTTTTGTGATGTGATTTATAAATTCCACAGTGTAATTCACATCGAAATTCATGTCGTCATTGGTTGAGATTGTATCTATTGTTACTTTGCGATTGGCTGAATATGAACCTGTAAAGCTGACATATGATTTGAAATTTCGGGGGTGCATGAGCGGTGCTGCAAAAGTGAATTCGGGCGACACGACATGTTCGAGCAAGGCTTTTTGCGCGCGATTGGCATCGTTTAAAAAATATTCAACTACGTTTAAATTGCTCGCCATTGCGGCCTCATGGGTTTTACTTATTACCCAATAGGTTTAACAAATGAGAGTTTAAAGATTGTCTGAACTTAACTAACAAATTGAATTAATTGAGACATATCTAGACCATTAACCAATTTAGACGGTCTATCCCTTAGCGATAGAGATAAAATCTTTTGGCAATATCCATGTATCGGGTACATGATCGTTTGCCCATTTGCCCATTTCTTGTAAAATTGGCAATAAGGCTTGGCCTTTTTTGGTGAGCCTATATTCATAACGCAATGGACGCTGCTGGTAGGCGGTTTTTTTGGCCAAACCAGTAGCCTCGATCAGCTCGAGACGTTTGGATAAAATATTAGTGGCGATGCTTTCGCTCGACGCTAAAAATTCACTAAACTTAGATTTACCTGCGAACATATCTCGCAAGATAACCAGAGTCCATTTGTCGCCTAGAATATCTAACGTGCTGGAAATGGGACACCCAGAGCGGGAACAGCATTCCATATTTCTCTCCATAGTAACTTGTTACTTGCAATTAACAAGTTACTAGTGTAATCATTACGCCTCAATAGTCAATGATATAGTGAATCAAAATTCTTTATCTTGTTGAATATATTATGAAAGATTCAATTATGCTAAAAATTAATGGGCTGACAAAATCATATGACAATGGTTTTACGGCACTAAAAAGTATCGACTTACATGTAAAATCTGGCGAAATATTTGCGCTATTAGGCCCCAATGGTGCGGGCAAAACAACTTTAATTTCTATTATTTGCGGGTTGGTAAATGCCACTTCTGGTCATGTGAATGTAGGCGGGTTTGACATTCAAAAAAACTATCGCGAAACACGTGGATTAATTGGGCTTGTGCCACAAGAAATTTCTATTGAGCCATTTACCACTGTTAAAAACTCACTTAAATTCACGCGTGGATTATTTGGGCTAAAGCCAGACCCTGAACTTATGAAAAGCATTTTGAAAAAGCTCTCATTGTGGGACAAACGCGACGAAAAAGGTGTGACCCTTTCGGGCGGTATGAAACGGCGGTTATTGATTGCCAAAGCGCTATATCATGAGCCACGAATATTGTTTTTGGACGAACCAACAGCAGGCGTTGATGTTGAATTGCGCAAAGACATGTGGGAATTGGTGGCGCAGCTAAAAGATGATGGTGTGACGATTATTTTGACCACTCATTATATTGAAGAAGCCGAAGCCATTGCTGACCGTGTTGGCATTATACGTGATGGCGAAATATTGATGGTCGAAGACAAAGCCATATTAATGGCAAGCGCAGGCAAGCGCCAATTAAGTGTGGAATTAACTGAGCCACTTAGTGAAGTGCCTGCTTACTTAAGTGATTTAGACATTGCCATTGACCCTAAAAATAGCAATCTAGTTTACACCTATGAAGCTGATGGCACGCGCACAGGAATATCTACCTTATTTGCCACTTTAAGTGAAAATGGACTGATTATTAAAGACGTGCAGACCAACCAAAGTTCTTTAGAGGACATTATGGTTGATATGTTGGGAGAAAAATCATGAATTACCAAGCTGTAAAATCTATATATGTTTCGGAAATGATGCGCGCCATCAGGACTGTCACACAAAGCCTTATATCGCCTGTACTTTCGACATCGTTATATTTTGTGGTGTTTGGCACGGCCATTGGCTCGCGCATGAACGCAATTGATGGTGTTGAATATGGCACATTTATTGTGCCTGGCTTGATTATGCTTTCGGTATTAGGCCAAAGCATTGCCAACGCATCATTTGGCATTTATTTTCCCAAATTTACAGGGTCTATATACGAAATCCACACCGCGCCAATATCGGCAATTGAAATATTAATTGGCTATGTGGGGGCTGCGGCGAGTAAATCCTTATTCATTGGATTGGTGACATTGGCAACGGCAAGCCTGTTTGTGCCGCTGCACATTGTCCACCCTGTTGCGATGTTTAGCTTTTTGGTTCTTACCTGTGTTGGGTTTAGTTTGTTTGGCTTTATCATTGGGTTATGGGCTAAGAATTTTGAGCAATTATCGCTGATACCATTGCTTGTGATTACCCCTTTGGTATTTTTGGGTGGTACATTTTATTCTATTTCCATGCTGCCGCCATTTTGGCAGAATATCTCATTTTTCAACCCTGTTGTATATTTGGTTTCTGGGTTTAGGTGGAGCTTTTTTGGCATTGGCGATTTACCAATAGCCACAAGTTTAACAGCCATTGGCATTTTTATTGCCGTGTGTGCCAGTATAATTTGGTGGACATTCCACACGGGTTACAAAATTAAAGAATAGCATTGTGAATAGTGGGGTTTAATGACTTAGACCCCACTAAAATTTTATTAATTATAATGTGCAAGCATCTTTACCTTTTTATGCGGATACACTAACATGTTAGTTATAAATTCTAACCTGACAAGCATAAGAGATTTTAACGATGACACCCCACACGCCAGAAACCATTTGCCTGCACGAAACCGACAATGTTGTGATTGCCTTGCGCAATATAGCTGCTGACGAGTTGCTAAATGGCCATAATTGGACAGCCAATGCGCCCGTAATGCGCGGCCATAAAATTGCTACCGCAGCCATTGCCGAGGGTGAAAACGTTATTAGATATGGGCAAATAATTGGCCAAACCAAACAAGACATTGCCATTGGTGACCATATTCATACTCATAATTTAGAAATGGGCGATCATAAGCAAGATTATGCTTTTGGGCAGGATTATAAAGCCCTCGCTGCTGCTAAAAATGAACGCACATTTATGGGTTATCAACGTGCTGATGGCGGTGTGGGTACGCGTAATTATTTAGCCATTATAACTACCGTAAATTGCTCGGCTACCGTGGCAAAATTGCTCGCTGAAGCTGCCGAAAAAGATGGTTTATTAGAAGAGTTTCCAAATATTGATGGCATTGTGCCAATTGTGCATGGTACAGGTTGCGGCATGTCGGCCACTGACGAAAGTTATGACACTTTGTTTCGTACCATTTCGGGCTATGCGCAGCACCCTAACTTTGCGGGCGTTTTACTGCTTGGTTTAGGTTGCGAGGTGATGCAGGTTTCTAACTTAATGGGTGAACGCACTGTGCGGTCTGACGGCAACTATCGCTACATGACCATTCAACAAATGGGCGGCACACGCCGCACTATAGAGCGCGGCTTGGAGCAGTTGCGTGAAATTGCAGCGCTTGCTAACAAAGCCGAGCGCGTGGCTACACCAATTTCGGAAATTATGGTGGGCATGCAATGTGGTGGGTCGGATGGTTATTCGGGCATTACCGCCAACCCTGCATTGGGTTATGCATCTGACCTATTGGTGAGCCATGGCGGCACAACTATATTATCTGAAACCACAGAAATTTATGGTGCGGAACATTTATTAACACGCCGTGCAGTTTCGGAAGATGTGGGGCAAAAAATTGTGAGCCATATTGAGTGGTGGGAAGACTATTGCGCGCGCAATGGCGGCGAAATGAACAACAACCCCTCGCCTGGTAATAAACGTGGTGGCTTGACAACCATTTTGGAAAAATCGCTGGGGGCGACAGCTAAAAGCGGCACAGCACCGTTGACCGAAGTTTATAAATTTGCTGAAAAAATTACCAAACATGGGTTTGTATTTATGGACAGCCCAGGTTATGACCCTGTATCTGTAACAGGGCAGATTGCATCGGGTGCGAATATGGTTATATTTACCACAGGGCGCGGCTCGGTATCTGGGTTTAAACCTGCACCGACAATTAAGATTGCCACCAATAGCGAAATGTATGAGCGGATGAGCGAAGATATGGATATTAATTGTGGTGATATTATATCTGATGGTGCAAGTATAGAAGATAAAGGCCATGAGATTTTTGAAATGCTGATTAAATGCGCATCTGGTGAATTGTCTAAGAGTGAAGAACTAGGCTTTGGCGGTGCGGAATTTGTGCCGTGGCAACAATCTGCCACGATGTGAAAATTAGAGGAAACATAACGAGTGATAGAAATTCAGGAAATTGGTGACGTATTATTGCGTGATATTAATGGATTTTCGGGTTCTTTAGCCAATCGGGTTTATGAATCGCTTAAAGAATCAATTATTTGTTTTGAGCTACAACCTGGTTTAACTTTGCGGAAAAAGGTAATTTGCGAGCAATTTTCGGTTTCTCGCGCGCCTGTTGCCGAGGCGATTGCGCGCCTTGCCGCAGAAGGTTTGGTGGAAGTGATTCCGCAATCTGGCACAAAAGTATCTCGACTTTCTATGGATGAAATTCGCGAGGGAGCGTTTTTACGTGAAGCACTGGAGTTGGCTGCAGTCGAAAAAGTTGCCAATGAGCGAACTGACAAACAATTGGCACAACTAACCCGCAACATAAAGTTACAATCTTTATTGGTAGATGATGACGATTTACTAGGTTTCCATCAGGTGGACGATGAATTGCATGGGTTGCTGATGGCATTTACAGGGTTTGGGCGGGTATCTGAGGTCGCTGCCACAATATGGTTACAAGTGAACCGCGCCCGGCAGCTTTTACTACCCTCGCCCGGTCGCGCACGTGAAAGCTTAGAAGAGCATACTCTCATTGTTGAGGCGATTAAAAATAAAGATGCACAAGCCGCACGCTTGGCAATGAAAAAGCATTTAGGCCATTTAATTCATAGGCTAGAGCCGCTAGAAGCGGAGCAGCCAAACCTATTTAAGAAAAATGTTTAGCCTGCTCCATCTTTAATTAAAAGAATACGCTGATTAGGTTTGGCCATGTGAGCAATATCATCAACGATACAAGCTGTAGCGCAATGAACGGCATGAAGCCTTTGAAAATATCGGTAAGCGTGATGTAAGATGGCGCAACTGACTTAAGATAGAAAGCTGCGGGGCCAAACGGTGGCGACAAGAAGCTGACTTGCATATTCATGCAGAATACAACACCAAACCAAATGCCCACATATTTAGGCTCAATGCTGCCGATAAAGCCTAATTCCTCGACAGGTAAAGCAGTTACGATGGGTAAAAATACAGGCATGATGAGCAATACAATACCCACCCAATCCATAAACATACCCATAATTAGAAATACAAACATCATCACCAAAATAATGCCCATGGTTGGCAAATCTTGCCCAACAATGAGGTTGGCAATATATGTCGGCCCACCAACAAGCGTGTAAGCCGCCGCCAAAGAAGCAGCACCAATGGTAACCCAGATGATTGTTCCAGTCGATTTCATGGTGCGCATGAGAGAATCCCACACCACATCGAAGGTCATTTCACCTCGCAAAACAGAGAGTAGGAACACGGCAACAACGCCCATGCCCGCAGCTTCGGTAATGCCTGTAATGCCGCCATAAATAGAGCCAAGCACAACGCCAATAACGATGATAGGTGCCACAAGGCCTTTGCCCATATCCCAAGCGGTTTTAACCCGCTCTTTTTTGAACACAAAATGCAGCAAAGCCAGAGCCACAATGAGGTAACCGACAATATAAGGTATATCAGCAACCATGCCCCATAATGATGGATCGCTGCCTTCTTCGACTGCGTTGGCACCAATTAGAGTTAAAAACAGCACGCGAATTAACAGTAATACCAGTGCACCTGCACCCAAAACGGTTAAAAAGGCTGCGAACATCATTCTTTTTTCGTTGGCCGATGGATCACCCTCGACTGGAGGGGGCAAAGGTGCATCTTCGGGGCGCAAACGTGTACGCACGATGATATAAATAATGAATGATGACGCTAAAATGAAACCCGGTAAGAAGGCGGCTGTGAACAGCGCTTTAATAGATGTTTCTGTGACCAAGCCATAGAAAATAAGCACGATTGAAGGTGGAATCATTGTACCTAACGAGCCAGACGCGCAAATTGTGCCAATGGCAAGGTTTTGATTATACCCTAAGCGCAACATTTGCGGCAAAGCGATTAGCCCCAAAAGCACAACTTCACCACCGATAATGCCTGACATTGCTGCCATGATAACCGCCATGATAGAGGTTACAATGGCAATGCCGCCACGGGTGCGGGACAGCCAGACATTGATAGATGAATACATGTCTTTTGCGATGCCAGAACGTTCTAAAATGGCTGCCATAAAGATAAATAATGGCACTGAAATAAGCACATAATTGGTCATTTGACGGTAGATCGCCTGACTGACGACCCCTAACGGCCCTCGCCCGAATTTCTTCATGGCGACTTCCATACCCTCACTTACTTCGCCAGTGACCATCATTTCTATGCCACCGACCACGTTGCCATACAGCACATAAGGGCCAAATTTTAATACCAATACGCCCACCGCCAAAACAGCAGATGCAAAACCGAGTGGCATGCCAATGGCCAATAGGAAAAACATTGCCAAAAGCAGCAACATTGAAAGTGTACTAATATCTACCATGCCTCTAAATCCTTGAAACTCTTATCACTTGATATTTTTAATCTTCGATTGATTTGCGAATATGATTGATTTCATCTTCATCAATATCATCCATAGGTGAATGGCTTTCGGGCGCATTATGCCAATCTTTTATAAGATTGATAGTTGCCTGAATGGTCACCATTATAATGATGATGAGGATGCCAATTTTAAGCGTACCAGGGATGGGAGGGTCCCACGCGGTACCGAATGTTTCCATCCGCTCGAATTTGTCGATTGCTTCGCCATACGAACCCCAAATAAGTGAAATGGTGAATATCCAAAGCAAGAAAACGGTGAACGAATCTGCCATTTTTTGCATCCATCTTGGGAACATATCGTAAATAATGTAAATGCGGATATGGCTGCGTTGCTGCATGGCATAAAGGCCAGACAATAAAAACACAAAACCGGCAATCCATAATGATGCTTCATTTGCCCATAATGTGGGCGCTTCGAATAAATAGCGCGAAATAACTTCAAAAAACATAATCAAAACAATGGCGACAATGCCAATCATTGTGATCCGTGTCCAAATAAGGCTAAAAATGTCAAAACCACTTGCTGGCTTAACTTCAATACTGCCCTGATAATCTGAAAAATATATGCCTGCGGAAAACAACGCCACAATGCCAAAAATAAATGTAAGTAAAATATGTATATTTTGTGTGGGGCTTAACAATGATCTGAGTTCCACACCTAAGTCGAACAGCATATCGCCAACAGTGACCCACAAAACGAGTGCAAGTGTTATATATAGCGAATACCACATTATTTTGCGGACAATATTTTGCCCTTTTTGCCCTAACCAAATACTATCTGATTTTTCCACTATGCCCATCCCAACATGTTAGTGAAAAACGACAAGCCGTTTGGGCTTGTCGTTCAATTTTGCAATTGATTTATCTATTCAATTCTACCTAAGCGACGTAGGAAATCACGATGTGATTTAACCAATGCAGCGGCTTCTGGAGTTTTGGTTGCCCAATCATCCCAAGCAGCTTGTGCGCCTTCGCGGAATACACGACGATCTTCTGCAGACCAATCATGGAACACAATGCCTTTGGCTTTAAGCTCTTTAGCAGCTTCCATATTGGCAAGTTCGAATGTCAATGTAGTTTGTAGAGCCAGTTTTTGTGTACCAACTTCTAGAATACGCTTAACATCTGCTGGGAAATCGTTCCAAACATCTAGGTTAAACGTCACATGATCCATAGGCATTGAATGGAAGCCTGGGAAAGTCGTGTGACCCACAATGTCATACAAGCCAAGATTTACGTTATTGGCAAGTGATGAAGCATCAGCACCGTCGATAACGCCAGTTTCTAGCGCTGTAAAGATGTCTGTGAAATCCATAACGATTGGCGATGCACCAAGTTTTTGGAAAATTTCAGTTTCTAGACCTGGAGGTGAACGGAATTTCCAACCTTTAAGATCTTCAGGACCTGCAAGTGGTTTGCTTGAAACCATAGCTTCATGGCCACCGGCCCACCAGCCAACAAGATGCATGTTGAACGCATGGTAAAGGTCGTTTGCAGCAGCTTCGCCACCACCATGTTCAAAGAATGAATACATTTGCCAAGGATTATCATAAGCGCCCATTGGATCACTTACAAATTGGAATGCTGGGTTTTTACCAGTTTGGTATGAACCGCCATGCATTTCACCATCTAAGATGCCTGTTGCAGCGGCTGTAAAGCCCTCTACTGTAGCCACAACTGATGAAGACCAGAACATTTCGATTTGAATGCGGCCACCAGACATGACGTTAACATCGTCAATAAAATCTTGCGCTAGCTTACCTGATACTGAGTCGGCAGTATAATGCGTTTGCATGCGCAATTTATAGTCTTCCGCCATTGCGCTTGTGGCCATAAGACCCGCAGCAATTGTAAGTGGTATTAATTTAAGTAATTTCATTTTTCCCTCTTTATTTTGTTGTTGTCTTCGTTACGTAGCCCTTCGGTTGCCAGAGCAACCCTACGTCCACTCAACTTGAGTGATCTATCAGATATACTACAAGAAATTTTCTTTGTATACCAAATAATAAATACCTAATATTAGAAAAGCATGGCATTTTTTGGTCTACTAGTATATGTGTTTAGATGAAAACAATTAGATTTTACCTGCGAGTTAACTGCACATACATGAATGATGGCACTAGAAAATCAACTGGAAATTTTGCAAAATTATCGCGCCAACGACTGGCTGACCAAATTGCAGATGCGTTGAGAAACCAAATTATTTTGGGCGAATTACAACCTGACGATAACATTCCCGAACGCGAAACCGCTGCTGCTCTTGGCGTAAGCCGCACGCCTTTGCGCGAGGCCTTGCTTATACTTGAAGGCGAAGGGCTCATTAAAATGTCGCCCGCGCGCAGCCCGCGTGTCTCCAACCCATCACTGGAAAACCTAACTCATTTTCTTTTTGTGCAATCGGCACTTGAAGCTTTGGCTGGTGAATGCGCTTGCGATGAAATGACCGATTCGGAATTCAAACATATTGAGAGCCTAAATCTTAAATTATTGGACATATCTGAAAAATCAGAACCTATTGAATTTTTTAAAACCGACATGGCTTTTCATGAAGCGATTGTGGCATCTACCAAAAATACAGCACTGATAAAAACCCATAAACAATATAATGCGCTGTTGTGGCGCGTGCGGTTTATGTCATCCCGTAAAAAAATTAAACGTGTATCCACCTTGCAAGATCATTGTGAAATTGTCGAAGGCTTAAGAAACCGTGACAAAGACAAAACATCAGGCGTATTGAGCCGCCATTTGCGCAGTGCTGTCAATAATATTGCCAGCATTTATGGAAAAGAAAACCTTGCCTCTTAACAGGAAATATAATGACAATTAACCTATTTAAAGTTGAAGACACTATTGTATTTATTTCGGGTGGCAGCCGCGGCATTGGATTTGCGATGGCCGAATGTTTTGCCCAACAAGGCGCGCAGGTAATCATCACAGGGCGCAATGAGGATGGCCTGAAAGCTGCTTGCCAAAACACACCAAAAACCAAACATGCTATGGCCTACCGCATATGTGATGTGGCAGATGAGGCGCTGATACAGAGTTGTGTTGATGATGTAGTCGCTGAATTTGGGCGCATAGATACGCTGATTAACAGCGCAGGTGTGAACAAAAGAATGCCTGCATCCGATTATAGTGCTGATGAATTTGACCAAATTATGCATATTAATTTACGTGGTGCATTTTTAATGTCGCAAATTGTTGGTAAAGTGATGAAAAAACAAGGCAGTGGTAACCAGATAAATATTGATTCTTTATCATCCCATGTGCCTCTGACACAAATTTTACCTTATGCAATGAGCAAAGCTGGGCTTTCCAACATGACCCGTGGTTTGGCGCTCGAATGGGGGCAATTTGGGGTGCGGGTTAACGCCATTGCGCCTGGGTTTATACTTACCGATTTAACCCGTAAAATGTGGCAAAATGAAAATATGCAAGCTTGGCACAAAGCCACAACACCCTTACAGCATATGGGGCAGGTCGAAGATTTAATTGGCACAGCAATATTTTTAGCATCACCAAGTGCATCTTTTATCACAGGGCAGATTATCCGTGTGGATGGTGGCGCAACGGCAGGCACAAATTGGCCAATCGCCAATGATTTTACGGTGTCACATAATGGCTAAGCCTTAAGCTTCATCACGATCGGCAATCCATTGATGATCGGGGTGGTTGATAAAACGCCATTTGCGTTTTGGCCCTGCCATTACATTGAGATAATATAATTCATAACCATGCGGAACACCGCAAGGATGGTGACCTTTTGGCACAAGCACCACATCGCCATTATTAGCGGTTAGGGTTTCATCTATTTCACCATCTTCGGTAAATACTTTTTGGATTATATAGCCCTGAGTGGGGTTAATGCGGTGATAATAAGTTTCTTCCAAATGGGTGACATTTGGAAAATCATCTTCATCATGGCGATGTGGTGGGTAGGACGACCAATTGCCTTCGGGCGTGAAGGCTTCGGTGACCAGAAGGCTATCCGCAACATCATGTTCCTCCATCGCAATGGGGTAAACATGGCGGGTGTTTGAGCCAACACCACGGGTTATTTGCGGTTGTTTATCCAATACGCGCGCTTTGTAATTGCCTTTGCCAGGGGCTGCACAAATTGCCAATGTGCAATCGGTGGTGGCAACGGCCTGCCAATCACTATCATTAGGCACATAAACACTTACAGGTGGTTTTTGCTCAAATACATTCATTCTGTCGCCAAGCTCACCAAAATCTTGGCCACTGGCGGTGATTTTTGCTTTGCCTTCAACAAACACTAAAATCACTTCATTATCTTGAGTAAGCTCGGCAGCGCTTTCGCCTGCTTTTAGGTGATAAAGGCCAAAACCAACATATTGCCAATTGGCATCTTGTGCTGAAATGTCGTGCAATTTACCCGTTTTAGAGGTAGGTTTACGCAATAGGTTAGGCATTAGAATTCCTTGATAACTAGGCTATGTCTTATGCACGAGGATTAATTGTGCGCTTGAAGCCAGTTGATAATGTTAGCTGTAACTTCATCTTTATTAATTTCGTTCAGCATTTCATGGCGGCCATTTTCGTATAGCTTTAACGATACGTCTTTTTGACCATTGGCTATATAGGCATTGTATAAATTAGGTAAGCCTTTGCCCATTTCTCCAACAGGGTCGTGTGTGCCGCCCATTATATAAAGCGGAATATCAGCGTTGATTTTTTTAAAATTCGCTGGAGTAAAAAGCTCGACAAAGCTATCAAAAAAATCATGCCAAAAGGCACTACTGCTTGTGGCGCCACTTAATGGATCGGCAATATATTTATCCACCTGATCTGGATCGCGCGATAGCCAATCGCATATGGTACGATTGGGTTTAAACTTTTGGTTAAAACTGCCAAAGGTGATAAATTGCAAGACACCGCTAGAATTTTGTCGCCCCACTCTAAAGCGTTCAATTTTTGCCACAAGCCTTGCAAATTTTGACGTGACAACCGCGGCATAATTAGAGCCAGATAATATTACCCCTGCAATGTCTTTGGGTTGCGTTACCAAATAAGACTGCGTAATAAATGAGCCCATGCTGTGGCCAAATACAAAATAAGGTCTATCATCGCTGCATATTTCGCCACGAACGCTTGTGATGTCTTGTATGAAATTTTGCCAATTCACCTGATCGGAATATTGACCCAAAATTGTGCCTTCACCCGAGCCATGGCCACGATGATTATGTGCCACAACGCTATAACCTGCCGCAACCAGACTTTGTGCAAAATCATCATAACGCATAACATGTTCGGCCATGCCATGTAGAATATGCACCCATGCCTTGGCATGCTCGTTTGGCCAAATATAGGTTTGGATTTTATGTCCATCCGTAGCGATTATGGTTTGCTCGATCATATATTCAGCCTTATTGGTTGCAACCCGAGTACAATTAGCAAACAGAATAGGTAAAAACTGGCGAATGGCAAACTTTATCTCAAACTGTTCTTATTGCGAACAGAATCTAGACTTGTTATGGCATTTTTATTTGCAATTTTACATCGCTAGCATGCCCTGCAGCTGCACGTTCGAACGCTTCAATACTATCTTTAAATTCATATGTGGCTGATATCAGCGGTGATAAATCTATTTTATCGGCTGCAATGATATCAATGGCTCTGTTATAGATATTGGCGTATCTGAACACTGTTTCCATGCGTATTTCTTTGGTTTGTGCCGCCACGATATCCAATGCAATTGGCTCGACAGGCATACCAACAAATACCAAGCAACCCGCAGGCCGAATGGCGCTAAAAATACCGTTATAAGCCGAAGGATGGCCACTGCATTCAAACAGAACATCCACACCCCAACCATCGGTATCAGCGTCAATTTTGGTTTTAACCGTATCGGCATCTGTCACCAAAATAGGGATGATGCCATTATATTGCGCGGCAACATCTAGTTTTTCTTGCACCACATCGGTAATATAAACTTTAGCGCAGCCCCCTGCCAAAGCAGCAAGCGCTGTAAGCACGCCAATGGGCCCTGCGCCCATAACCAAACCAATATCGCCTGGCATAATTTTAGCTTGGCTGGCTGATTGTAAGCCAATTGCAAATGGCTCGACCATCGCGCCATGAGCAAAACTTACATTATCTGGCAATTTATAGGTGAAAGCTGCGGGGTGAATAACCTCATCTGTTAAACATCCATGGATAGGCGGTGTTGCCCAAAACTCAACCGATTGATCGACATTATATTTGCCCATTTTAGATTCGCGGGATGAAAGATTAGGAATACCTGGCTCCATACAAACGCGGTCGCCGATTTTAAAATCTTTAACATCGTCGCCAATTTTTACAATTGTTCCTGCGGCTTCATGGCCAAGCACCATGGGCGCATTTACAACATATGGCCCAATGGCGCCATGGGTGTAATAATGCACATCACTGCCGCAAATGCCAACAACGTCTATTTTAATCTGCACATCTGTCGCGCCTAAATCATTGGCAAGTTCAATTTCACGCAAGCTCAATTCGTGTTGTTTTTCGAGTACAAGCGCAAGTCTGGAGAGTTTTTTTTGGTCACTCATTATATATTTCCCTTTTTGAATTCTGCCAATTTAGCCTCACTATATATGAAGCCAAACGCTTAATCAAAACATGCTGAGGCTTTCACGTGGTATAGTTGTGAATGGGTGATTGCATCGGTAAAAAAATGCTGCATAATCAGCTAAACTTGTTTAATGCTGTTGTTTGAAATGATGCAATAAGCGCTTTTTATTTTCAGATAGGCATGATTATGAACAAACCACTAGAAATATTGCAACAACGTTATGGTTTTGACGCATTTCGTGGGCAACAAGCCGATGTTATTTCGCATGTTATTGATGGTGGCAGTGCCTTTGTTTTAATGCCGACAGGTAGTGGTAAATCGCTTTGTTATCAAATTCCTGCGCTTTGTCGCGAAGGTGTTGCCATTGTGGTTTCACCACTTATTGCGTTGATGCAAGATCAGATTGATGCACTGGAGCAGCTTGAGATTTCGGCAGGGGCTATTAATTCCACATTGTCATATCAGGAAGCGCAGAATATACGCGCGCAAGCCATAAATGGTGAGTTAGACCTGCTATATGTTGCGCCCGAACGGCTTGTAATGCCTGAATTTTTGGAATTTTTAGACAAATGTAATATATCGCTGTTTGCCATTGATGAAGCGCATTGTGTTTCGCAATGGGGGCATGATTTCAGACCAGATTATGCTGCATTATCGTTACTTAGCGAGCGTTTTCCTGATGTGCCGCGCATTGCTTTAACCGCCACGGCCGATGAGCCAACCCGTAAAGACATTGTAGAGCGCCTAAACCTACCTATTGAACATATGTTTATTGATGGCTTTGACCGCCCGAATATAAATTATGCCATTGCGAACCGCAACAATCCCAAGCAACAATTACATAAATTCATCACACAAAATCATGCCGATGATGCCGGTATTATTTACTGCATTTCGCGTAAAAAAGTCGAGGAAACGGCAACTTGGTTACAAGAGCAAGGTTTGAATGCCTTGCCTTATCATGCTGGGCTGCCCACACCAACTCGCAGCAAAAACCAAACGCGATTTCTGCGGGAAGATAAAATAATTATGGTGGCGACCATTGCTTTTGGAATGGGCATAGATAAACCAGATGTGCGCTTTGTGGTACATATGAATATACCCAAAAACATCGAAGCTTATTACCAAGAAACTGGCCGTGCGGGGCGTGATGGGCAACCCGCTGAGGCCTATATGATATATGGTATGGACGATGCAGGCATGCAGCGCGGGTGGATTAATAATTCTGATGCCACCCAAAACCAAAAACGCATAGAACATCAAAAACTCGATGCCCTTTTGGGGTTATGTGAAGCGGTCACTTGTCGCCGACAAATTTTACTGAAATATTTTGGCGATCAATCTGAGCCATGTGGAAATTGCGATACATGCCAAACAAAGCCCGAAACTTTTGACGGCACTGTTTCATCGCAAAAAGCTTTATCCTGCGTGCATAGAACTGGCCAGAGGTTTGGCGTTGGTTATTTAACTGATATTTTATTGGGCAAAGACGATGAACGCATTAAGAGCTTTGGTCACCACGAGCAAACTACTTTTGGAATTGGCACCGAGCATGACAAGAAGGCATGGCAAAATATCTTTCGGCAATTGGTTGCGCAAAACCTATTAGAGGTGGATATTGCAGGGCATGGTGGCTTAAGCATTACCGACAAGGGTAGAGTTTTCTTACAAGAAAAACAAATAATTCAACTGCGTAAACCGCCCATACCAAGCAAAAGCTCTGGTCGAAGTTCAGGCCAAAGCTCAGGGAAAAGTAAGAAAAATGCCAGTGAGGCACTTAAAACCGATCAAGACAAAGATCTTTTTGAAACACTCAGAGACACCAGAGCCGAGCTTGCAAAAGCCAATAAATTACCTGCCTATGTTATTTTCCATGACAGAACGCTGATTGAATTGGCAAGCCAAAAGCCGCAATCTTTAGAGGCAATGCTAGCCATTAACGGCATTGGAGAAACCAAGCTAGAACGATACGGGGAGAAATTTCTAGAGGTTCTAATGAGTGATGCCGAAAAAAGCTAGCTGCCTGTGGCTTTAATGAGGGGTACCACATTAAAGCCAACGCCACCTCGAATAGAGGCTTTGTTTTTTAAGACATTTATTAGCTGAGTGTTGGAATGACAAACTCGGCGCTTTCGCCGCCTTTCCAACGGCTGGTCACTGTTTTTACTTTGGTGTAAAAACGAATGCCTTCCATCCCATGCTGATTATGCTCATTAAATGCCGAATTTTTCCAACCACCAAATGAATGGAAAGCCATTGGCACTGGAATTGGTACATTAATGCCAACCATACCCACCTCTACATTGTCAGAGAATTGACGCGCTGCTGCACCATTTTCGGTAAATATTGAAGTGCCGTTGCCAAATTCATGGTCGGTGGCTAATTGAATGGCCTCCTCTAGGCTATTCACCCGAATGATTTGCAAAGTGGGGCCAAAAATCTCTTCTTTGTAAGATTGCATATCCGCAGTTACATTATCAATTAAGGTCGGGCCTAAAAAGTAGCCGTCTGAATATTTTGCATCGCTTAACTTAAAGCCGCGGCCATCCATAAGCAATGTTGCGCCTTCTTTTTCGGCCATTTCGATATATGAAATTACCTTTTCACGATGTTGCTTTGTCACCAATGGGCCATAGTCGGCTTTTTCATCCATAGAATGATTAATGTTAAGGCCTTCGATTTTTGGCGTTAACGACGCGATCACTTTATCGGCAGTGTCATCACCCACACAAACCGCAACCGAAATAGCCATGCAGCGCTCGCCCGCAGAGCCGTAAGCTGCGCCTAACAAAGCGTTTGTTGTGTTTTCGATATTGGCATCTGGCATGATAACCATATGATTTTTTGCGCCGCCCATAGCTTGACATCTTTTATTGTGAATGTGCGAACGGTCATAAACATATTTAGCAATGGGTGTTGAACCCACAAAACTAACGGCTTTTATGTCTTCATGCTCAGTGAGGCGGTCGACGGCCACTTTGTCGCCATTCACAACGTTCATCACGCCTTTTGGAAAGCCAGCTTCAATCATATATTCGGCAATGCGCAATGGGGCTGCAGGGTCGCGTTCAGATGGTTTCCACACCACGCAATTACCGCAAACGGTTGAGATGGCAACCATCCACATTGGCACCATAACAGGAAAGTTAAACGGAGTGATGGCAGCCGTAACGCCCAATGGCTTGCGCATGGAATACATATCCATTGCAGTAGAGACATTGTCGCTAAACTCGCCTTTTAACAAATGCGGTGCAGCGCAGGCAAATTCAACAGCTTCGATGCCCCGAATAACCTCGCCCTCAGCATCTAAAATGGTTTTACCATGTTGCTCGGAAATTAGAGTTGCAAGCTCGCGTTTGCGCTCATTTAAAATGGCCAGAAACTTATTCATTAACCGCGCTCTGACGAGCGGAGATGTGTGGCGCCAAGTTTGAAAAGTGGCCTGCGCACTGGCAACCGCAGCGTCTACTTCGGCAACGGAGGCTAATGCCACTTCACCAGATTGAACGCCTAGGCTTGGGTTGAAAACCGCTTGGCTGTTGCCAGATGTGTTGTCAACAGCGACACCGTCGATAAAATGATTGAATTTTTGCATGATATTTTCCTGTTTTTAAAATGTAATTGGTTTTAGCAATGCTTCCACTTGGCTTCGCGTTTGTCTAAAAATGCCTGCATGCCTTCTTGGCGGTCATGCGTGGTGAATGTGGTGTAAAATAGTCGCTGTTCGGCAAGCAATCCTTCTTGCAGGGTGGTTTCATAAGCTCTGTTGACCACCTCTTTAACCCGCATTGCTGCAACTGTAGATTTACTGGCGACTTCCTGCGCGACTTTCATGGCTTCGGCTTGGAAGGTATCACTTTCAAAAACCCTACTGACAAAGCCCATTTCCTTGGCTTCTGCCGCAGTAATCATGCGGCCAGTTAGGCATAAATCCATAGTTAATTGTTTGCCAATGGTGCGGGCAAGACGTTGCGAGCCACCCATGCCAGGAATTGTGCCTAAATTAATTTCGGGTTGTCCAAATTTAGCACGGTCAGAAGCGATTATCATATCGCACATAAGCGCCAATTCGCAGCCACCACCTAAGGCAAAACCGTTAACAGCAGCAATGGTTGGTTTTCTTAAATCGGCCACCACATCGTGAGTGCCTTTAAAATATTCGGCCTTATACATATCTTGATAATTGAGCTTAGACATTTCAGCAATATCTGCCCCTGCTACAAATGCTTTGCCTTCGCCTGTGAGCATAATAACGCCAATGTCGTCATTATTTTCAAAGCTGTGGGCGGCATCGGCAAGCTCGCTTGCAATGTCGGTCGCCAAGGCATTGAGGCTTTGCGGTTTGTTGAACTTAATCAGCCCAACGCGGCCATGAATTTCGGTAATTATAGTGTTATATTCGGTCATATCGAGGCCCTTTTATTTATTGGTTAAAAATTCAAAATAGGCAGAGAAATCTTTTTCGGCTAAACCTGCTTCATCCATTTTCGCGTATAAATCCTTGGCTTTTTGACCCAAAATAGTATCAACACCAGCCGCGTTTGCAGCATCGGCGGCGAGGCGCATGTCTTTTAACATCATCGCCACTGCAAACCCTGCTTTATAGTCGTTATTCGCGGGAGTTGTTGGCATGGGACCTGGCACAGGGCAATAGCTGGTTAGAGACCAACATTGGCCAGACGCAGCGCTTGAAATGTCGAACAATTTTTGGCGATCTAACCCGAGCGCATCGGCCATTGCGAAGGATTCACAAACCGAAATCATTTGAATGCCGAGCATCATATTATTACAAATTTTAGCCGCTTGGCCTGTGCCACTGTCACCAGCATGGATGATGTTTCCACCGATCACATCTAAAATAGGCTTAGCTGTTTGAAAAGCCGCTTCACTGCCGCCACACATAAAGGTAAGGCTGCCTGCCACGGCTGCGGTTACACCGCCCGAAACAGGGGTATCCAT
Organism: Hyphomicrobiales bacterium; assembly: GCA_051531935.1. Taxonomy (GTDB): domain Bacteria; phylum Pseudomonadota; class Alphaproteobacteria; order Rhizobiales; family OSC116; genus OCS116. The sequence goes on along the minus strand of JAOPTR010000007.1, from coordinate 340,055 downwards.
CATCATGCGGCCTGCATCTTGGGCAGCTTGTGCCACTTTACGTGATGTTTCCACATCAATTGTAGAGCAATCTAAAAATACGCAATTATTTGTTGAAGCTTCAATAAGGCCATCACTGCCGCAATAAACTTGCTCTACATGTTTTCCCGCAGGCAACATGGTGATGACAATTTCGGCAGTAGACACTGCTTGCGCAGCGCTTTTGGCCACCAGACCACCTGCAGCTTCAAAATTTTTTAGCATGGTTTCGGACAGATCAAAACCTGTCACTTTATGCCCTGCTTTCAATAAGTTTGCTGCCATTGGCGCACCCATATTGCCTAATCCTATAAATCCGATATCCGTCATAAAATCTCCTCAAGGCGGCTTTTAATTTGAAACAAAATCAATGGCTTTATCCCAGTCAAAAAATAATTCATTATCAATTGGGGCAAAGAATTTTTCTACAAATGCTGTGGACACTTGCTCAACGGAGCTAAACTGCCAGTTTGCATTTTTATCCTTATCAATAAGTAAGGCGCGCACGCCCTCAAGAAAATCTGAATCTTGCAACATATGATGGGACAATCTCAGCTCTTGTTGCATGGCGGCATCAAAGCTCATGCCCTTAGCGCGTTTTAGTTGTTCAAACGTAACTTTCAGGCTTATTGGCGACATGCGAGACAGTAATTTAAGCTGTTTCTGGCTAAACTCATTGTCTGCTTGATGCAGGTTATCGAGTATCTGTTCGACATTTTCTGCATTAAAAATTTGGTTTATTTGTGCTTCATTTTCAAGCAATGCGCTTGTTAATGGTGGTTCAGTGCAATATTGCGATAAGATTTCATCGGTCTGCGCGAACGCATCGTCACTATAATCGGCTTCTTCTAAGGCGGCTTCTAAATTTGGGATGTCTGCCGAGGCAATATAATGTGTTGCTAGCCCTAGTGCGATGAGGTCTTCGGCTTTTAAACGTGCGCCTGTTAAGCCTAAATACAGCCCCATATTTCCGGCTAGTTTTGGTAAAAAATAACTACCGCCAACATCAGGAAAAAACCCAATGGCGGTTTCAGGCATGGCGAGCATGGTTTTTTCGGTTACGATTCTATAGGAACCATGTGCAGAAACGCCAACGCCACCACCCATTACATAGCCATCCATAAGCGCAATATATGGCTTGGGAAAGTTTTTAATGCGCCAATTTGTGCGATATTCTGACCAGAAAAACTTAATAGCTTCCGCGAAATCTGTTTTGACCATCTTGCAAACATTTACAATGTCGCCACCTGCACAAAATGCCTTTGAGCCAGCGCCTTTTATCAGGACTGCGCTTACATTTGGGTCTAGCCGCCATTGCGCCAATTGGTTGCCCATTGGCAAAACCATATCCATATCAAGCGCGTTCAATTTATCGGGCGCATTTAGGGTGATTTTGGCGATATTTGCGGTTTCTAGGATAATCGAATTGCTGTTCATTAGGGTCTCAATTCAGTAAATAAGCTGCCAAGTTTGGCTTTTTCGATAGAATGACGTGAAATGATTAAACGCATGATTTCATTTGTGCCTTCCAAAATTCTATGCACGCGTAAATCACGTAAAATTCTTTCGATGCCATATTCTTTCATATAGCCGTAGCCACCATGAATTTGTAGGGCTTGATCGACAATTTCGAAGCATTTATCGGTGGCAAATTGCTTTGCCATGGCGCAAGTTGCGGTTTTATCTGGCGAATTAATATCTATTTTATGTGCCGCATTATAAACCATTAAGCGTGATGCCGTTAGGTCGGTCATCATGTCGGATAATTTAAATTGCAAGGCTTGTAATTGGCTGAGAGGTTTGCCGAATTGTTGGCGTTCGGTCATATATTCAGCAGCTTGTTCGACCGCTTTTTGCGCGCCGCCTAACGAGCATGAAGCTATGTTCACGCGGCCGCCATCTAACCCTGCCATTGCAATTTTAAAGCCTTGACCCTCTGCACCTAACAGGTTTTCAAGGGGCACTTTAACATTGTCAAAAAACACTTCGGCAGTTGGTTGGCTGTTCCAACCCATTTTTTGCTCTTTTGCTCCGAATGAAAGCCCTTCGGTGCCTTTTTCGACCAAGATTGCTGACATGGCTTTTGCGCCATCGCCAACACTGCCTGTTTTGAGCATGACTAGATATAAATCTGAAGCGCCAGCACCCGAAATAAACGATTTACTACCGTTGATGATATAATAATCGCCCTCGCGTACTGCCGTGGTTTTTGCGGCTGCCGCATCACTGCCTGAGCTTGGCTCGGTTAGGCAATATGATGCCAAAATATCCATAGTTGCGAGTTTTGGAATGAGTTTACTGCGTTGTGCTTGATCGCCAAATTTATCAATAAGCCATGTCACCATATTGTGGATGGATAAAAATGCTGTGGTGGAAGGGCAGCCTGTCGATAATTGCTCAAAAATAATCGCCGTGTCTAATCTGCTTAGGCCTGTGCCGCCATATTCATCACTGGTATAAAGCGCTGCAAAACCGAGCTCGGCAGCTTGGCGCATCACATCCACAGGGAAGAATTCTTTTTGATCCCACTCGTTGGCGTTTGGCGCAAAATGATCGTCAGCAAAACTCTTTGCCAATTGTTTAAAATCGTGCTGATCGTCTGTTAAATTAAAATCCATAATTTAAACCACCTTCATTTAGCTAGATTAATTCTTCAACTTGACCATAGCCAAATTTAGAATCCAAAATTAAATATTTATCATTGCCTCGTTGCTCAAACTTGGGCTCGACCTTATGTATTTTACGGTCGTTAGCTTGTTGCACCGCTATTTCCAACCGCTTTGCTTCATTAAGCATTTTTAAATTCATACGCGTTGGTAGCAACATTTTACGTTGTTTTTTTTCTGACAAACTAAGCGCATTATGTGGCGTTATCCATTCGGTTTCTACTGCTTCACGGCCATCTGCAACAGGTATTTGGCCTTGGGGCGCAGTGGCTAAATAGAAAAACGTGTCAAACCTTTTATTCATATTGGGCGGTGTTTGCCACCGCGAAAATAATGTGAGTGCTTGTAAATCTATCTCAATATTTTCCTGCTGAACGTAATCGTAAAAACTCAATTCATTGGCTTCGATGGCTTTTCTTATGGCCAACATTTCATCGTCATTCGCCATGTTGTTTGGGCCCCGCCCTAACAGAATTCCAGTTTCTTCAAACGCTTCGCGTATCGCAGCAATGCGCAATCCGCGCTCCGCATCTGGCACGGCATTCCACCCTTTTACAATCTGCCCCCAATCAGCAATTTGGTCATGCGCTTCTAATTTTCCACCAGGAAACATCATCGCGCCCGACAAAAAATCATCGCCTTGATAGCGCTTCAGCATTAGCACTTCAAGTGCATTAACCTCTTGAACAAGCAATATAGTTGCGGATGACCTAACCTCACTCATAGCTACGTCTGTCTTCAATAACAATGCCATCATTTGGCAATTGGCCGATATTATGGGCTTCAATATTAGCAGAAATTTTAGTGTGGTTTTTCATCGTCTCTGCAATTTTTGGCAATAAATCATCAGATGCGCTACCATCAGTTTCGATTTGCAGCATAGCATTATCTTTGCCATCAAACTCGGCAACAATGAGCCGCGCTTTTTGTATTTGGCTATGGCTGCTTACAATTTCGGCAATTTGTTTTGGATGCACAAACATGCCTTTGATTTTACATGTTTGATCGGCACGGCCAAGCCAACCTTTTAGGCGTTTATTGGTGCGTTTTGCTATTGCATTAGGCGGGATTATCATCGACAGATCGCCCGTTGCAAAGCGAATTAGCGGGTAAGTTCTGTTGGTTAACAATGTCACTACTACCTCACCCACCTGCCCGTCTGCAAGTATATCACCCGTACCTGGTGTTACAATTTCAACAATCACACCCTCATCAATCACCAAGCCTGCATCATCATCTTGATACGCAATTAAACCTAGATCGGCTGTGGCATAACATTCTTTAACTTCGATATTATGAGCGGCATAAAAATCTTTAAGTTGCGGGAAAAATGGCCCACCTGAAACCAATCCTTTGGTGAGGCTAGACACATTTTTGTTCGTTTCTTGCGCGCGTTCAATTATGAGTTTCAAAAAATCAGGCGTGCCGACATAGCTTGTCAATCCAAAGGCTTCTACGGCTTTAATTTGGTCGTCTCTTTGGCCTGCACCGCCGGGATAAACTGCGCAACCAACTTTGGCTGCACCACCTTCAAACATTAAGCCTGCAGGGGTGTGGTGATAGGAAAAACAATTTAACACTCTGTCATTTTCATCAATACCAGCCGCTGCCATAGCACGTGCTAGACGATGCTCATTTTCTTGCTGCCCCATTGGTTCAGCAATTGGCCCAGGCGATAGGAATAGGTTTTTCAAACCCACCATTGGCACTGCGTTCATACCCGCAAAAGGTGCATCAGAAGTTTGCAAATCCATTAAATCGGATTTCCGCACCACGGGCAGTTTTTGCAAATCTTCTAGCGTTTCAACAATGGCGCTTTTGGCCAAACTTTTGCCAAAATAGCGACTATTCTCGCGTGCATATGCAATTTGGGCTTTTAATTGCGCCAATTGCTCTGCTTGCCTTTGCTGCGGATCTCTTTGTTCTAAATCGTCAAAAAAAGTCATTATATGCTCGCTTATAACCAACGCTTACGGCGTTTAAATGATTTAATGTCCTTAAAGCTTTTGCGCTCTTCACCGCCGCCGCCTAAGTAAAATTCTTTTACATCTTCATTGTTTTTAAGCTCTTCGGCTGTGCCATCCAATACAATTTTGCCGTTTTCCATAATATAGCCAAAATCTGCTGCATTGAGTGCCATATTGGCATTTTGCTCGACCAAAAGAATTGAAATTCCCAATTCTTCATTCATACGCTTAATGATGCCAAAAACTTCTTTTACCAATAATGGTGACAGACCCATGGATGGCTCATCCATTAAAATTAGTTTAGGTTTAGCCATTAAAGCACGACCAATGGCTAGCATTTGTTGCTCGCCACCCGACAAATAACCTGCCGCGCCGCCTGTAATTGTCCGCTCTTTTAGGCGGGGGAAGAAATGAAACACCTTTTCAATTTCATCATTCATATTAAAATTCTTGCGGGTGAATGCGCCCAATTTCAAATTTTCTAAAACTGTCATATCTTGCACAATGCCGCGGCCTTCCATCACTTGGAACACGCCTTTACGCACCACTTTATCGGGGCTAATGCCTGCAATATTTTCGCCTTCAAAATGTATATTTCCGCGTGAAACTTCGCCATCTTCGGTATTTAATAAACCAGAGATTGCTTTTAATGTTGTAGATTTACCTGCGCCATTTGCGCCCAATAAAGCCGTAATTTTACCGCGTTCAACATTAAGGCTTAACCCACGTAAAACCAAGATAACTTCGCTATATACAACTTCGATATTATTGACCGATAAAATATAATCAGCGTCAGTTTTTGCATTTATTTTTTGAGCAGCTTCTGCCATTTCAATCATCCTATTGTCAGTCAAATTTCTAATTCTATTGGCGAGTGTGAAAATTTCTTTTCACACTCAATAATGTCTTTCAATTGTTTTTTACCAGTACCTAAATACTAGTAACCAATCCAATCATCACGACGTGGCAATGACACAGTTTCTAGAAGTTCGATAACCACTTTACCATCAATAAATGAGCCACGGTTTACAGATACAACTGTTGTTCCGCGATGGTCAGTCTCTGTCCAAGTTGAAGGCATACAAACACCTTCTAGACCAGTAGGAACCCAATCTTTTTTGGTTTCCATACCTTTTTTGATGTTAGGACCTGTAATGCCACCATTGGCTTTCGCCCATTCCATAGCTTCTTTCATGTAATATGTACTACAAATACCACGGATATAATGATGAGTTGGTTTGTCGCCATCGGCTGCGCCTGAAAGGTCGGCAATTGCGTTTACCAATTTCATACCTGGTACATCAGCACCCCAGAATGGTGAAGCAGATGGGAAGATATAATCGACCGCTTCTGATGCTGCGATGGTTTTATAATCGCCACCCCAAATGTTAGCCATGTAACTTACATCTGTGCCCACTGTTTTACATGATTTCAACAATGAAACCACCGAACCACCCAAGTTGCCGATAAAGGCATAATTTGCGCCAGATTCTTTAATGGTCAAACATTGTGCTTTAAAATCACCTGGTTTCATTGGCACAACAATTGGGTCTAGCACTTTAAAGCCAAGTTCACCTGCATAGGCGTTACAAGCTTCTTTTGGTGCATTCGGGTATGGATGGTTATCGCCAGTATATACAAATACAGGGTTTTCGTTGCCAGCTTCTTTGGCATCAGCGGCCGCCCATTGTACCATAGCACGGCAACCATCTGAATATGATGGGCCATAGAAATAGTTATATGGAGCTGCTTTTTTAGTATTTGGGTTTAGCTTTGTTGGGTCAGTTAAATGGCCCGAATAAGAAGCTGACCAAACAGGAATTTCATCCCGTGCAACAAATGAAATCAGCGCTTCAGTATCGCCTGTTCCCCAACCTTGCAAGGCCACCATACCGCGAGATTTCCACTTTTTATATGCAGCAATAGCTTGTGGCACTTTATAAGCATAGTCAATTTGATCAAGCTCGATGGTTGTGCCGTCAATACCGCCATTGGCGTTAATATAGGCAATCGCATCTTTAATGCCTGGGCCATAAGTTCTGCCAACAAAGGCTGTTGGGCCTGTATAATCGACCAATTGGCCAACCAATATGCTATCGGCATGTACGGCTGTACTGCTTAACAAAGCGCCTACAGCGAGTGTGATTTTTAGTGATTTTAACATAATTTCTCCCTTTTAGTTTAGTCTTATTATTTCTTAGCAACATCCCTCAACGTCAGTAAGAAAATGGATAAAGCTTCCAATAAGCTTTAATGAGTTTCCATCTATGCGCCAAACCTTCTGGCTCAAAGATTAGAAATAGTATGATGGCAGCGCCTACGCTCATTTCTTTGACATAGGCTTTGCCATCGGCGATGGATTCTGGCAGCACAATGTCGGCCATGATTTCGGTAAACTCTGGCAATAATGTAATGAATATAGCGCCCATAACCGAGCCCATAACAGAACCCAAACCACCAATGATAATCATCGCTAAAAATGAGATAGACAGACCAAGCGTAAAGCCTTCGACCGATACAAAGCCAAGATAATGACCATATAATGCGCCACCAATGCCTGCAAAGGCGCTTGAGATACCAAATGACAAAATGCGGTACTTGGTGAGATTAATGCCCATAATTTCGGCTGATAGATAATGATCACGCACCGCGACCAATGCACGGCCATCTTTTGTGCGTATTAAATTAGCAGCAGCAATCAAAGCGATTACTAGCCAAAACAGTACGAGGTAGAAATATTTTTGGTCAGTGTCTAAATCAATGCCAAAAAAGTTTACAATTTCGGCCAATGAGCCTGATGAACCGCCTGAGAACCAGTTGGCACGGGCGTAGAAATCTTCCAAAATAAATTGCGATGCCAATGTTGCGATTGCCAAATACAAGCCCTTAATCCGCGCGGCAGGAATGCCGAACAATAGGCCAACGGCTGCGGTTGCAAAACCCGCTAATGGAATGGTGAAAAATACGGGAATGCCTGTAGCGTTGTTTAGATAAGCACTGAAAATAGCGCCAAAACCAAAAAACGCACCATGGCCAAGGCTAATTTGCCCTGTAAAACCAACCAATATATTCAGCCCAATGGCAGCAATGCTGTAATAGCCAATTTGGATGAGCAAACTTAGATGATAGTCATTGCCAAACATGGGGAAAGCCAGCAATAAGAACAACCCAATGAGTGCGGCATATAATGAATTTCTCGAAGGAAAAATCGTCATATCCGATTTATAGCTCGTGCGGTAATCACCGCAGGGGCGTGGAGAAGAAATACCCGCCATAATTAAACCCTTTCAATGTCTGGCGTGCCAAACAAGCCGTATGGTTTGATCATTAAGATCACGATCAAAATATAAAATGGTGCGATTTGGTACATATTACCAATGTGCAAATATTGTCCGTCGATAAATTCGGCTAAATTTTCTAACACGCCAATTATCACACCGCCAATAACACCGCCAACAATGCTATCCATGCCGCCCACAATAACCGCGGGGAACACTTTAATACCGATGAAGGAAAGCGCGGTTGAAACAGCCGAAACCATACCAATGATAATGCCCGCAACAGCCGAAACCACTGCCGAGATTGCCCATGCCATCATAAACACTTGCTTGATAGATATGCCCAATGATTGCGCGATTTGTTGGTTATAAGCCGTCGCTCGCATTGCCAAACCAAAGCGTGAAAAGCGGAAGAATAAAAAGAATATAATCATAATGGCAATCGACATTCCGATTGACATTAAATAGGCGGTCTCGACGTTTAACCCGCCAATATTTACAACTTCCACCTCAAATATTTTAGGGAAGCTCACAGCGCTATTGCCAAAAATCCAGCTCATTAGAGATTGCATAAAACTAGAGAAACCAATGGTCACCATGATGATGGAAATGATCGGCTCGCCAATGAGTGGCCGCAAAATTATCATTTGCACAACAACGCCAAACACCGCCATAAAGCCCATTGTCAGTAAAAAGCCTATCCAAAATGGCAGTTCATATTCGACAAGGAAATACAGGCAAACCCAAGCGCCTAATAATAAGAACTCGCCTTGGGCAAAGTTAACCACTTGTGTTGATTTGTAAATCAGCACAAAACACATAGCCACAACACCGTATAATAGGCCAACAATCACGCCATTTATAAGCAGTTGAAATAATAAATCCCAATTCATATTATGCCCTCCCTTTAAATTTTTTCAACTTTAACAGTGGTTTGAATGCGCTGTTTGCCACCGTCTTGAAAGTGAATCACTGTATCAATGTCAATTTTGTCATTGTCCGAATACAGCGTTTCGATGATGTCCGCATATTTTTGATTAATCACCTTACGACGCACTTTTAGAGTGCGAGTGAGCTCGCCATCATCAGCATCCAGTGCTTTATAGAGCAAAATAAATTTCTTGATTTTTTGCGCATCTGGCAGAGTTTTATTGACCATCTCGACCTCTTTACGCAACATTTCATAAATTTCTGGCCGTGCTGAAAGATCGGTATAAGTGGTGAAATTAATGCGGTTTTTCTCTGCCCATTTGGAAACAATTGGGAAGCGAATACAGATCATGGCGGTTAGATAATCCTGCCCAGAACCCAATATCACCGCTTCGGCAACATAAGCCGAGAATTTAAGCTTATTCTCAATATAAGCAGGTGAAAAACGAATATCTTGGCTGGTGCTTGCCAGATCTGAAATACGGTCAATAATAACCAAATGCCCAGCTTTGTTATAATAGCCAGCATCGCCAGTGCGCATCCAATTATTCTCAGTAAAGGCTTCTTTTGTTGCCTCTTCATTTAAATAATAACCGTCCATCATATTGTCGTGGCGCACCACAACTTCACCAATGCCTTCTTTGTCTGGCTCATCAATCACCATTTCGACATTGTTAAACCCATGGCCAACACTGTCATAATCCACATCATTGGTTTCGTGTAAAGTATAGGCACCAAGGCTTTCGGTTTGGCCATAAAGTTGACGCAAAGGCACACCCATTGCCAAGAAAAACTTAAATGTATCGGGCCCTAATGCTGCGCCACCAGTGGCGGCAGATGTGACATGGCTTAAACCTAAACTATCCTTTAAAGCGCGGAATAGTAAGTAATGTGCCAAAGTGGATTTGGTGCCATCATCGACAGCTTTTAAGCCCATATCCATGCCCAATTTATACATATATTGCTTAAATTTATCGGCATCCATTATCTGTGCGCGTACATCGCCTGCAATTTGCTCCCATAGGCGCGGGGCAAATAAAACAAAGGTGGGGCCAATTTCACGCAAATCGCTCATCATGGTTTCGGCTTCTTCGACAAAGTTTACTTTCATCCGTGCCAATAACGACCAACCAACCGCATAAATTTGTTCCATAATCCAACTTAACGGCAAGGTCGAAACATATTCATCGTCACTATTTTTAGGGTCGGCTTGCAAATAGCTTACGCAATGATGCAGCAATGATTTATGGCTAATCATGGTTAGTTTTGGGTTGCCTGTTGTGCCTGAAGTTGCACATAAAATTGCAATGTCACTGCCTTTAACTTTTTTCAGCAAACGTCTAAATACGCCATTGTCATTGGCTTGAATTTTGCGGCCAATTTCTTCAAAATCAGCAAGGCTTATAAGGCGCTCATCGTCATATTTTCGCATACCGCGTGGATCGGCATAAATAATTTTTTGAACTGAGGGAATGCGATCGCCAAGGTTTAGAAATTTATCAACTTGCTCTTCGTCTTCGGCAAAGATAAATTTAGGTTTTGCATAATCTATCAAATAGGCGATTTCATCTTCTAGTGCATCGCGATAGATGCCCAAGCTCATACCTCTGTTGGCTTGGCAAGCAATTTCAGACCAAATCCACACAGGGCGGTTATCACCAATAATGCCTACAATATCGCCTTTTTCAAAACCAAAATCGGCTAAGGCCAAGCCAATATTACGCACATGGGTATAGTAATCTTCCCAAGTGTAGCTTTGCCAAATGCCAAATTCTTTTTCGCGCATGGCAGTTTCATTACCATGATGGTTCATATTGTGCAGCAGCACAGCAGGCAGGCTTTCAAGGTTCGATATATCCAACAAACCATCAACTTTTTCTGGCCACATATTCATGCGGTTAAAATTGTTAGTGTCTGTATTGGGGTCTAGGTTTTCAATTTTGTTCATAGCATCACCTCCGCGTCATCTTCTTCTAACTCGCGGATGAAATCATCTTCTTCGCCCAAATAGGCTTTTTTCACATGTTCATTCTGCATCACTTCTTCGGGCAGGCCGAGTGCAATTTGGCGGCCAAAATCGAGCACCATCACACGGTCGGATATATCAATCACAACGCCCATATCATGCTCAATCATCACAATTGTCATGTTTAATTCTTTATTTAGGTCGATGATATAGCGTGCCATATCTTCTTTTTCTTCTAAATTCATGCCTGCCATTGGCTCATCTAGTAGAATGATTTTAGGGCTTTGAGCTACGGCACGCGCTAGCTCTACACGTTTACGCAAACCATAAGATAGTTCACCTGCGGGTTTATTGCGCACATGCTGAATTTCTAAAAAGTCGATGATGTCTTCGACCTTGCGACGCTCGAGCACTTCTTCTTTTTGTGCGCCACCAGCCCAATAAAGCATGCCGTTCATGAAATTATTTTTAAGCTGATGATGCCTACCTACCATGATGTTATCCAAAACACTCATGTGGCCAAACAAAGCTAAATTTTGAAAAGTACGACCAATACCGAGGCCAGCGCGGTCATTTACCGAATAACCTTTAAGTGATTTACCTTCGAGAGATATTTCGCCAGATGTCGGTGTATAGCGGCCAGATATGCAATTGAGCATAGAGGTTTTACCCGCGCCATTAGGGCCGATGATAGAAAATATCTCGCCCTCATAAATATCATAACTTACATTAGACAATGCGTGCACACCGCCAAACCGCAATGATACATCCTGTGCCTGCAACAGCACATTGGTATTTTTATCCAAACTAATCTCCCTAATCTCATTTACCAGTGAGATAATAATTAAAAGCAAGATTTTGTTATTATTGATTTTTTTATGCTTTTAACCTGATGAATATTGCTGCACTGAATTATAATTTTAGACATTTTGCAGCAATGGCTCATCTTCTCCACCCAATAAAAGAAAACTAGCACATGCAAATATTCACAAATATATCTATTTTTGCACAATCAATCTGCAAAAATACACATATAATTTTATTGGTAAACGTGGTTAGAGAAAAATACATCCGCCCTCCAGCATTTGAAAATAGGCCTATATTTTTTAAACTGTTGGAATGAAAGGGTATTTCTTGTCATTACAACCGTAACCTGAGAGCAAATGGCATATGCCGCAAAGCACGGTCAATCGTATAAAATTGATGGATGAATTTATAAATTAGAAATTTTTCATATATTGGCCTCATTCCTTAGAATAAGCCTGTATATTTAATCACTCAAAAACATAATTTTTGAGGCTTTGACACTTTCGGATATAAATTTCATGGTTTCTTGCACTCTGGCAAGTTTCCTAATGTCTTCATGAACCAACAGCCAAAAGGTCTTCGTGAGTTGGAATTCTGTTTCCAAAACAGGAACCAACCTTGAATCTTCATAAGCCACAAAGCGAGGTAAAACACCTATGCCCGCACCAGACAATATCGCCTGTCTTTGCGCAACCAGGCTTGTAGAGCGAAAGCTTGCAGTTAGGTCTTTGCCCACAGCCGACATATATTTAAGCTCTGGCGCAAAAATCAAGTCTTCCACATAACCAACCAGAGAATGCTTTTTAAGGTCTCTTCGTCTGTTAATTGGCTCCGACTTTTCTAAATATTCTTTAGATGCGAAAAGTTGCAGATGATAATCTGTCAGTTTTTTGGCATAAAGCCTGCCTGTTGTGGGGCGGCTTAGGGTGATAGATAAATCGGCCTCGCGCCGCGATAGGCTGAGGTAACGTGGCACAGCCACAAGATCTATCTCCAACCCTGAATGATTGGCGATTAATTTGGGTAATTTGGGTGCTAAGAAAAAGCTACCAAAGCCATCTGGTGCGCCAACTCTTACAATGCCACCAAGCTCGCTACCGCCACCGCCAATGTCTTCCTGCAAAAAAAGTGCCGAATTTTCCATAGCTTCTGCGATGGGAATTAGCTTTTCGCCTGCTTCTGTCGGTACAAAACCAGTTTCGGTTTTTTCGACCAATTTCACACCTAATGAATATTCTAATGCAGCAACCCGTCTGGAAACTGTGGTATGGTCTACGCGCAATGTATCGGCAGCACGCACTAATTTTGTTGTGCGGCACAGGGTCAGAAAAAACTTCAGATCATCCCAGTTAAACATGCGCATTCTTTCGGTGTTAATTTTTCAAATGCAGAAACTTGCTTTTATGAAGCTGCTTCACCCGAAATTTTAACTCTTATTTTTTGATTACTTATCACTTTGCCATGCAATTCCTTGACCGCAATACTGGCTTGAATTTCATCATTCATCACCACAAAACCAAAACCTTTGGATTTCCCAGTGGTTTTATCTAGAACAACCTCACAAGAATCAACCACGCCATAATTTGTGAATAATTTTTCAAGCTCATCCTTATCTATTTTTCTGTGTAGGTTAAGTATTGAAATATTCATGAACGTCTCTCCAAAATTGTGTGTCTAGAAACCACAGCTCTACAGTATGGCAGGTAATCTTACAATAGATAGAATTTGATAAATTGCATAGGCTTAAATGCAGTACACCATGCTCTGGCAAAAAAAGCAGAAGTAAAAAGAATCGTATTTATAGGCACAGATAAGGGTGTTATTTTTTTGAATTTTCTTTATATAGGTGAAACATAGTCGTTTCAGAATTACCTATTTGCAGGCCATATCATGACCAAAGTTAAAAAGAGCAGCCCTAAATACAAACTTGATGCTAAGGAGCAATTCCTTATCGAAACGGGTATTTCAGATAATAAGGGCGTTATCAAACCTAGAATGCACAAAAAATATAAGCAAATTGGCCGCTTTACAGAAATACTTTCTGACAAGCTTACGCAATCTGGTGCGACCAACCAAAAACGCGTTAAGGTAATTGATATTGGCGCGGGCAAAGGATACATGACCTTTGCAATATATAATTATTTAGCCAAACATAATCTTGACCCTGTAATTCACGCTGTAGATTTCAACCAAGATTTAATGAAGCTAGGCAATGAGACTGCCCAGAAATGCGGGTTTGAAAACCTGTCTTTCGTCAGCGATTTTGCCGACCAATATTCTGGCTTGGCTTATTATGATGCCGTGGTTTCATTACATGCCTGCGATACAGCCACAGATGATGCTTTATTCATTGGCCTTAAAATGAAATCCAAAGTGATTTTATGCGCGCCATGTTGCCAAAAAGAAGTTCTACTGAGCTTAAAAGAAAAGAAATCGCTTTCGAAATACATTAAAAACGGCCTGTTTTTGCATAAAATGGCCGATATCATTACCGACAATGCCCGTGTGATGCTGCTACAATCGCAAGGCTATCATGTAGATGTAATTGATTTTGTTGCCACTGAACATACACAAAAGAACACTCTCATTGCCGCCACAAAAAAACGCGGCAAACAGCCTTCTTTTTACGAAACCTATAAGTCATACAAAGCAGAAATTGGGTTTGATGGCATTAAGCTTGAACAAATGATGCTTGATGAAGGCTTATTGGGCTAAGATCATAACCTTTCATGTGGCGCGAAGAGGCTTGCGTATTTTAGTGAGCGTGAATAATCTTAGATTTTGAAAAAATAAGCTCCCCAATTTATTGGGAAGCTTAAATCTAATGTTATTAATTTTTTGCGGTGAAACCAAACGTACCAACTGCATCATCATCTTCAAACTGCCCAATACCACCGACTTCCGTCCCCCCTGATCCAAAGAACGAACCTTCTAAGGAACTTGATGTAAGAGCGTCTCCCCCTATGCTTTCAAGCGTACCTGTAAAGCCATTCTTTGAAATCGCACCATTTTTGATTTCTAATTTCAGGCCGGGCTATTTAAAGCCCTCACCTTAAGGCTTTTATGCAGCTGCGAGTTCTGCCTTCAACTTTGCGGCTTTACGAGGATGCGGCTCTCCCGTTTCCATATAATGCTTTATTTCTTCAACATTACGGATAAAGCCAGCTTTCAAACTTTTCTTAATGCCTGGTATTAGATAGCCTAGAGTACGAAGATGTGTAGTTGAATCCCATGTGACGCGGCACGATGTTTCGTTAACGGCCTCAACTGTAACGATGGAAGAATAGCCTTTAATGGGCAAAAATTTTGAAGCGTTTTTCAACACAACATCAAATGCAACCGTTTTCATTTTGTCGCTATAGCTTGTAATAATCTCTTGCTGATACATGCCTTTAAACTTAGCTGGCAAATATGAATTGCGGCCTATTGCGGGTGCTCCTTTAATCGGAACTCCTTCAAGAATTGGTTCAGACGTTGGCGTGGCTGCCATCCACACCGAAACATCTACAAAGTTTTCGCCCAATAATTCCCATACTTCTGCCGCTGGTTTGTTGATAATTCCTGAATTAATCGTTCTCATTTTAATCTCCTTAAAAGCCCAAAACTGGGCACTAATAATGACGAATTGAAACGCGTGATGCGTTTAATATGGTCGATAAAAAGAACTTAACTTATAAATATTGCAATAAGAATGCCCAAATTCGTAACTATGTGTTACAAGGGAGTAACAAATGGAGAATTTATGCATCCAAAGGATTGGGAATATCTACCTTATTTTTTAGCCGTCGCGAGGGCGGGCAGCTTGCGCGCTGCGGCAACGTTATTAAATGCAAATTATGGCACAGTGAACCGCAATATTTTGGCGCTTGAAGCTAGTTATGGCAGCGCACTTTTTAGCCGTTCTAAACGTGGTTTCGCATTAACCCAAGCAGGAGACGCTCTATTGCCAATCGCCGAGCAAACCGAGCTTAACGTTGTTGCGGCACGTAGGCGGGTCGAAGGGCATGACAAAAGCGAAGCAGGCAATATTAGATTTTCTGTTACCCCTGCACTAGCTTACGATATCATTGCCCCCATCATTGCACGTTTTCAAGAAAAATACCCCGCTATACAAATTGAAATGCATGTCACATCTGACATCGAAAACATTAGCCGCAATGAAACCGACATTTCATTGCGCGCAGCATTTGAAGTGAATGATGATGTGGTTGGTCGTAAACTTTACCCCATTGCCGTGGGTGTATATGCTAGCCAAAAATATATTAATGACAATTTCGAGAAATCTGGGTCATTAGGGCAAGGGTTAACTTGGCTTGGCTATACTGAAAACGATAATAACGCAAATTGGCTCGCTACAACGCCATTTCCACAAGCCTCAATTCGCCATATTGTTAAAGATGGCCCCATGCGGCTCAGCCTATTGCGAAACCATTGCGGAATGTCATTTTTGCCCGTGATATTTGCAAAAATATACCCCGATTTATGCCGAATTCCAAAAACTGAAATAAATTTAGATCGCTTCTTATGGATTTTGCTGCACACAGATTTAAAAAACACCGTTCGCGTGCGTAGGTTTGTAGATTTTCTTGCGGCTGAACTCATGGCAATGCGCGCGGATATGCAAGCCGGATAACTCACACCAAAACGCGATGCCATACACCCGATTTAATGTGAGAATGAGAGCAAGAAACCGCTGATGCTATGTTGATAAATTTTAACTTAATATTGAAACTAACAAACCTTTAATGCGGTTGTTATCACTCGCGTGAGCCTGTTTATATATTCATCATTTGTAGTTTCTTGACTTATCAAACCATGCCAATAAAGCGGCCCTGCCAATAAATCATACGCCATTATATAATCTGCGCTCTCAGGCATCTCTTTGCGCGAAATTGCTTGGCTCACAATTTGATTGATAACTTTGAGCTTTGGCTTTTGCACTTGCTCTTTAATGGTATGTCCGAGGCGAGTTTCTCTGGTCATTTGAGCGTAAAGATCTGGTAAGATTTTCTTTGAGAGCGGTCTTTTGAGTAATTTAACCGCATCAGTTAAATATTGCTCTACATCACCGCCCAATGACCCTGTATTAGGCGCTTGAATTATCACCAATTTACTTTCCAGTAAAATTTCGATTATCATTTCTTCTTTGCCAGACCAACGCCGATATAAAGCCGCCTTACCTACGCCAGCGCGCCGGGTTACGCCTTCCATAGTTAAGCCTGCATAGCCCTCTCGTGCCAGTTCAATAATGGCTGCGCGCATGATGCTTTTTGTTAATTTTTGCCTTAGCATATAATGGATAGCCCGCCTAAATCTAAACACATGGAGAAAAATATTTGATTTAGAGATAGCAATCAGAACATCAAAAAGCCAGACAATTTTTATCAATGCAAAATTCCAAACAGAACACTTGCGTTCCATTGTATTTTGTGTATATATGAAACGATAGCGTTCCGTTGATAATCGTATTCACTAAAATTTAGCGCCTATCGAAAAAATACATCTCATCTTTTCAGTTTTATTCTGTGATTGAGATTGAGAAATCTCAAAGTAAAATAAGGAAAATATAATGAACAAAAAAATTCTTGTCACTGGCGGTACAAGCAATACTGGCGCGCTAGTCGCTAAAAAGCTTTATGACATGGGGTATGAGCCGATTGTAGCAAGCCGATCTGGAACTACATCTATAACAGGCGTTGAATCTGTAAAATTTGATTGGTTAGATGAAAAAACTTATGCCGCAGCTCTTGAAGGTATAAATGCCGTATATTTAGTGGCGCCCGCTCTTGTTGCTGAACCCAGTGCAATTATGTCTAACTTCATTGACGTTGCCAAAAAAGCAGACGTTAAACGATTTGTATTATTGAGCGCATCTTTGATAGATTGTGGTGGCCCCGCCATGGGGCAAATCCACAAAAAACTAGCCGCAGACAAACAAATTGAGTGGTGCGTTTTAAGACCTAGTTGGTTCATGCAGAATTTTTCTAAACAGCAGCATTTACCAACCATCAAAGATGAAGGTAAAATTTATGCGGCAACAGATGATGGCAAAATTGCATTTATTGATGCAAATGACATTGCTAAGGTTGCTGCCTTTGCGCTAACGGTTGAAAATTCATATAATGATGACTTTATTTTAACAGGCCCAGAGGCTTTAAGCTACGGACAAGCCGCCGAAATTATTTCGAATGCAATAGATAAACCTGTTTCACATATCAAGCTTACAATTGAAGAATTAACCCAACGTTGGCAGGGTTTTGGATTAGATGAAGACTATGCAAAAATGTTAAGCGCGATGGATGCCGTTATTAAAAATGGTGCCGAGAACCGAACCACTAATTCAGTGCTAGATATAACAGGCACCCCAGCACTCAGCCTAGCTCAATTTGTACAACAAAATGTGGATGTTTGGCAGTAGGTTAAAAACCAAGCGCACAATTCTGAACCATAAATATTGTTTGGATGGTCGTTGGAGATAGAGCTAAAATCCAGTAATTTAAATAGCTTATCGTGAATACTGGTGCAACTTTTTTGGGGGGAAGAAATACCGAATTTTTTATTCTATGTTTTGGACAATTGTCATGAATGTTTGACTTCGGTTTATCTCATTGGCCTAAATTACAGTGAAGGATAAAAACTTCACTGTAAAAACATCTATTATTTTTAGCAACCTAGGCAATATCCTATCAATGCTAGTCAATTTTATGGACAATTTAATCAGATGGTTAGCATATCAACTAGGCTGATTTTACATTATTTAAAAATTCTGAAATATCTTTTTCTAAATTTGATATTTGTGTATTTAGCTCACCTGATAATTCAAATACATTACCAGACACTAATTTTGTATCGTCAATAGAACCACCCACTACATTCATTGACTCAGCACTTTTTGACGATAAATCAGATGCCGAAATGACATTGGTCGCAATCCCATTAATGACGTTACTTTGTTCTTCGACAGAATTGGCAACTTCGGAAGATGCCTCGGATAAATTTGAGATTATATTTTCAACATCCACAATTGAACTATTTGCTTTTTGAGAATCTTCTTGAATTTTACTCACTCGGTCTGCGATCTCAACTGTCGCCTTTGCTGTTTGGTTTGCTAGGCTTTTGACTTCATTGGCAACAACAGCAAATCCCTTACCCGCATCACCTGCCCTTGCCGCCTCAATGGTTGCATTGAGTGCCAGTAAATTTGTTTGCTCAGCTATTTCTTCGATCAATTTCACAACATTCTCAATATGGTTGGCACTTGAAGACAATGCGGTTATGACGCTCACTGTTTGCTTTGTTTTCTCTCGTGCCTCTTCAGCTATCTGTGTGGAATGTGCCGCCTGAACAGCAATTTCCTGAATTGATGCCACCATTTCTTCTGTAGCTGATGCTGCACTGGTTACATTAGTTGAAGTGTCTTGCACATTCTCGCTCACAATGTCACTTTGGTTTTTCATTTCATTGGTATTTTTATTGAGTGTTTTTGAAACATCATCAAGTTGATTGGATGCCCGTTGAACCAGACCAATTGAATTTTGTGAACTGCCTCTAAATTTCTCAATTAATGTACCGATGAATTTGGATTTTTGCGCTTCCTCATCATCAAGTCGTTTCTTTTCTGCTTCTGATTGCAAACGAGCAATTGTATTGTCTTTAAACACCAATAGAGATTTAGCCATATCTCCTAATTCATTTTTTAAACCTACATTGGGTATAATTGCATCCGTTTCACCATTAGCTAAACTAGACATTCTTACGTTCAATTGTTTGATTTTTTGTGCAATATTCGTAGCAATGAACATACTTAAAATAGCTATCAACACGCCAATGATCGCAGCAACCACCCCCAGCATTATCAATGATTGCTGTTGCATTTCAACCCGCGCCTCTGTGGCTTGTTCATTAATTTCTATATAGTGATTTGTGAGAGATAATATTTGAGGGGCAAAACCAGTGTATATTGTTTCGAGCATGGATACTTGTTTGTTATAATCATCTTTAACCACGCTCCATGCTTTGAAACTGACTTTGTATTCGTTGATTACGGCTGCAAGGGCTTTTTTCTGTTTTTTATTTAAAAACACTTGTCGAATGGCACCATCTAAATCTTTAAGTCCTTTTTCATACGACTTTAAAAGACTTGCTTCGCCCGTAAGCATAAAATCTTTTTGATAAATACGCAGTGCTAACAATTGCGTGCCCACGCCGTCTAGCTGCTTGGGATTAAATACTTCTTTTTGAAGTGCCACAAAACCAATATCAATATCATCGATCGATTTGTTTAATTTACCTAAAAAGCCTGATGTTTGATTTAAGCCTAACGATTCACGTAGTGAGATTACTTTTTCAAATTGTCTTGAATGGTCTTTAAAGCCGTTCAAAATTCCATCCATCGTCACCAAATTATCTTTATCGGTGATCATAGTCTTTAGCTTTTCTGATACTTTATCAATTACATTCATAGCCGCATTATAATTAAGTACAGCTTTTTCATCAAAGCTGACTAAATAATCTTTTTCATGCTGCCGCATTTCAAAACCATATTTATCAATTGTTGTTAACCCGTTGGCTTTATTTGCCGCCGCGATGCTATTTTCAGTGGAATTAGCAACCAATGTAGATGTGTAATAAGCACCTAAAGTTAATGCACATAAACCAACTATACTTAGAATTGTTATGAAGATAACCTGCGCTTTGACAGAAATTTTATTAATCATTGTTGAAATTTGATCTAACATTTTTGAACCCCCAGATTTGAAAATTATCTGCTCAAAAGATAAGTATAGATGATTAACAAACTCATAATCCACTTTTAATTAATACTACTAAATGACATTTTATTTTCCTTTTACATAAATAAACTATTGATATATATCAGATTATTATATTAGTTAGAATATAATTTAATTGATATTTACATTAGTAGTACTATATGACATATTCCAATTGTTAAACAATATTAAAGTATTTTGGGAGGAATATAATGTTTCTAAAAAAAGTTTTCGCAAGTGCGGCGGTTTTCGCTACAGTTGCTCTATCTACAACATCAGCTCTAGCTCTAACTGTAGGTTTTTCACAAATTGGTTCTGAATCTGGTTGGCGTGCTGCTGAAACCACGATCACTTTGCAACAAGCCAAAGATCGCGGCATTACTCTTAAATTTGCTGATGCTCAGCAAAAACAAGAAAACCAAATTAAAGCGTTGCGCTCATTCATCGCCCAAGGCGTTGATGCCATCTTAATTGCACCTGTTGTTGCAACAGGTTGGGACAGTGTTTTAAAAGAAGTTAAAGAAGCTGGCATTCCAGTTATTTTACTTGATAGAACAATTGAAGCATCAGATGACCTATATCTTACAGCGGTTACATCTGATTTTATTTTTGAAGGTAGCGTTGCTGGTCAGTGGTTAGCAGATGCTGTTGGGGATAAAGAATGTAAAGTTGTTGAACTGCAAGGTACAACAGGTTCAGCACCAGCTATTGAACGTAAAAAAGGCTTCGAGCAAGGC
Organism: Hyphomicrobiales bacterium; assembly: GCA_051531935.1. Lineage (GTDB taxonomy): Bacteria > Pseudomonadota > Alphaproteobacteria > Rhizobiales > OSC116 > OCS116. The sequence continues at coordinate 318,915 of JAOPTR010000007.1, read as the reverse complement.
ATCGCTTCTGCAAGCAACATTTCAATTATCCGTAGCCAAACTGCTGACTTTACCCGCACCAAAGGTAAAGAAGTAATGGAAAGCTTCCTAAAAGCAGAAGGTGGTGGCAAAGGTATTTGCGCACTTTATGCACATAATGACGACATGGCGGTTGGTGCTATCCAAGCCATTAAAGAAGCTGGTATTAAGCCAGGTTCTGAAATTTTGGTAGTTTCAATTGATGCTGTTCCGGATATTTTCAAAGCTATGCTAGCTGGCGAAGCAAATGCGACGGTCGAACTTACGCCAAACATGGCTGGCCCTGCATTTGATGCGTTGGATGCGTTCCTTAAAGATGGCACTCTGCCACCTAAATGGATCCAATCACCATCACGCCTATACACTCAAGAAGATGATGCTCAAGCAATTTATGATCACAAAAAAGACCTAGGTTACTAGGATATAGTCATAAATTTTTCACTTTAAAATATAGGTTGGTCTAGGGTTCAAACCCAAGGCTGGCCTATGTTTTATAATTCACTTGAATAAAATCTAAAAATTATCAAAATACTTTTATTGATAATTTATTTGAGGCCGTCATGAATACCGCTAATCCCTTATTAGAAGCCAGTCAAATTGATAAAGTTTTCCCGGGTGTTATTGCACTTGATAAAGTTGATTTCACTTTAAAATCTGGCGAAGTCCACGCCTTACTTGGTGAAAATGGTGCTGGAAAATCCACCCTAATTAAATGCCTTACTGGTGCTTACCGTCGAGACGGTGGCGAAATAAAGTTAAACGGACAATCCATAGACCCAAAGAACACACTAAATGCCCAAGGGCTTGGAATCGGGACTGTATACCAAGAAGTCAATTTATTAGGTAATTTAACAGTTGCTGAAAATATGATGATTGGCCGCCAACCCAAAAAATGGGGCATGATTCAAACGCGCCAGATGAATAATCAAACCAAAGAAATTTTAAGCCAGTACGGGCTAGAAATTGACGTGGCTCAACTGCTATCAACATATAGTGTTGCAATTCAGCAAATTATTGCGATTGCCAGGGCTGTCGATTTATCAGGAAAAGTCCTTATTCTTGATGAACCAACAGCAAGCCTTGATGCCAAAGAAGTTCAAATGCTGTTTGGTGTGATAAAAAAATTAAAAGAAAAAAATATTGGCATTATATTTATCTCACATTTTCTAGATCAAGTTTTTGAAATTAGCGACACCATTACTGTACTTCGAAATGGGGCACTAATTGAAACTGTCGCCACCGAAGACATTTCAAGTATCGACTTGGTCACAATGATGTTGGGTTATGAACTTGGTGAAGAGGTCAAAACCAAGACATATTCTGACGAAATACGCGAACCTCTGGTTGAATTTACCGAATTTGGGCGCAAACAATCAATACAACCTTTCAACTTAACGGTTGGCAAAGGAGAAGTAGTAGGCTTTGCTGGCCTGCTTGGTTCTGGCCGTACAGAAACCGCCGAAACATTATTTGGTGTATCCCCACATGATAGCGGGACAGCAAAATTAAAGGGCAAAGCAATCAATCTATCATCACCGCGTGCGGCCATAGCAAACAGGTTTGGTTTTTGCCCAGAAGATAGAAAGAGTGATGGTATCATTGCCGATTTATCAGTGCGAGAAAATATTATATTAGCCTTGCAAGCTCAGCGCGGTTGGATGAAACCATTGCCAAAAGCCGAACAAAATGAAATATGTAACAAATACATCAAGGCTCTAGATATACGCCCGCCAGATCCCGAAAAATCAATTCGGTTATTGTCAGGTGGTAACCAACAAAAGGTTATCTTGGCGCGCTGGTTGGCAACGAACCCCGAATTTTTAATATTAGACGAGCCAACACGCGGCATAGACGTTGGAGCTCATGCAGAGATAATTCGCCTTATTGAAGAATTATGTGACGATGGCATGTCTTTATTAGTTATCTCATCTGAACTTGATGAATTGGTCGTATACAGCCATAGAATAATCGTAGTCAGAGACCATGAACACATAGCTGAATTAGTGGGTTCTGAAATTTCAACCAATAATATTGTCGAAACAATTGCTGCAGATTTAAATGTTGCTGATGATGGATATGAATTAAAAGGGGTTATCTCATGAACAGCCTGAAACGCTACGCCCCACAATTAACGACATTAGCTATTATTTTATTACTAAATTACCTCGTGTTTCCCGATTTCTTTAAAATTGAAATCGCAAATGGTAAATTTTACGGTACAATGATCGACGTTTTAAACCGCGGTGCGCCAGTGGCACTCTTATGTGTCGGCATGACTTTGGTAATTGCCACAAAAGGCATTGATTTATCAGTCGGCGCCGTTATGGCAATTTGTGGTGCTGTTGCGGCATCCACGGTCGACAGTGGCGGCGGTGTGGTTTTAGCCATGTCTTTAGCGCTACTGGCTGGTTTAATTTGCGGCCTTTGGAACGGTGTTTTGGTTTCTTTCTTAAACATTCAACCCATCATCGCTACGCTGATTTTAATGGTGGCAGGTCGTGGTATTGCACAGTTAATAACTGAAGGTGCCATCCTAACATTCAACGATGAAGGGCTGATTTTTGTTGGTAGCGGCTCGGTGTTTTCTATACCCACACCGATACTGATATGGATATCTTTTGGAGCTATCATCACCTTTATTGTTCGAAGAACTGCGCTTGGAATGCTTATAGAATCAATTGGCATTAATCATAGAGCCAGTACATTCTCTGGTGTAAACGCGAAGGTGCTTCTGGTCTTAGTTTATGTAGTTTCTGGTATCTGCGCTGCATTAGCAGGCACAATCGCAGCAGCAGACATAAAAGGCGCTGATGCTAACAATGCAGGTTTGTGGTTAGAATTAGATGCAATCTTAGCGGTTGTTGTTGGCGGCACATCTTTATTAGGTGGGCGTTTTACGCTTATCGGATCGCTCATTGGAGCTATGATTATTCAATCAATCAATACGGGTATTTTGCTTTCTGGTTTCCCACCAGAATTCAATTTAATAATCAAGGCTGCAATCATTGTAATCATCTTAGTCATACAATCACCTGCTCTACAGACAAAATATTTAGAATATCGGGACCGTCGCGATGCAGATAAATCGACCAATTCGAAGGAGCCTATTTCATGATGAAATCTCGTTACTTACCGCTAATCGCAACAAGCCTCATTTTTATTCTTGCTTATGCTTTATGCTATTCTCAATTTCCCTATATGTTATCCACTCGAGTTGTTGGTAATCTTTTAACGGATAATGCTTTTTTAGGCATTGCAGCAGTAGGTATGACATTTGTTATTTTATCGGGTGGGATAGATTTATCCATCGGCTCGGTCATTGCTTTTACGGGCGTGTTTATCGCTGTTGTCCTCAAAGAAACATCATTACACCCGCTCGTGGTGTTTGCCTTAGTTCTTATCATCACCGCTATTTTTGGCGGAATTATGGGGGCAATAATTCATTATCTAGAAATGCCCCCCTTTGTGGTTACCTTGGCTGGCATGTTTTTAGCTCGCGGCATTGCCTTTGTTATCAGCACAGATAGTGTTCCTGTTAAGCATGAGTTTTATACTTTTTTACAGGATAGCTTTTATCGCTTACCCGGCGGAGGTAGAATAACGGTTATTGGCGCTGCTATGCTGGTTGTCTTTTTTGTTGGTATTATTATCGCCCATCGAACCAAATTTGGTACCAATGTTTTTGCATTAGGTGGGGGTATTCCTACATCTAAGTTAATGGGTGTACCTGTCGCACGTACGACAATTGGCATATATGCAATTTCTGGTTTTCTAGCTGGGCTTGCGGGCATAACATTTTCTCTTTACACCTCGGCTGGCTATTCCCTTGCCGCTGTAGGTGTAGAGTTAGATGCCATTGCCGCTGTTGTCATCGGCGGAGCATTGCTAACAGGTGGTAGTGGGTTTATTGCTGGCACACTAATTGGTGTGTTAATAATGGGACTCATACAAACCTATATAATTTTTGATGGAACTCTATCTAGTTGGTGGACGAAGATCGTAATTGGCATTCTACTTTTTTCTTTTATTCTTATGCAAAAGGGCTTACTACTAGCCGCGTCAGCCCAAAAAAAATAATTACTTAAGGCGCACCTTTCTATGGGGTCTATGGAAGCAATAATTTCAGGTCGTGTAATGCGTAATAGCCACGCCTACGTGGTTCACGAAATTGGTCTGTCTATAATTAAAGGCGAATATCCTTTGGAATCGATATTGCCTGGCCATTTAGATTTAATGGATAAATATGGCGTTTCGCGAACTGTTATTCGCGAAGCTATGAAAACTTTAAGTGCAAAGGGCCTAATTTTCCCACGTTCTAAAGTTGGTACGCGTGTTCAGAAAAAAGCAAATTGGAACCTTTTAGATTATGATGTGATTGCTTGGCATTTTGAATCTGGTGTCAATACTGAGTTTTTAAAACATCTAAGCGAAGTGCGCCTTTCTTTTGAGCCTTTTGCGGCTGAACTAGCGGCAAAAAATGCTGAAAAGGAAGACATTCAAGAGTTGTTTGATCTTGCTGAAGCTATGGGAATGGCCACCGATACACGTGCTAAGAGAGCCGAAGTAGACGTAAAGTTCCATTTAGCGGTTATAACGGCTTCAAAAAACCCAATCATGCATTCAGTGGGTTCAATGATTGAGGCGGCTTTGGCGGGAATATTTGCTATAAGTTCACCGCGAGATGATTATCAAAAGGTTGCTGAAAATGCTTCGGCACATCGCGCTATTGTTCTTGCTATTTCAGATGGAAATGGCGCTCAAGCGCGAGCAGCCATGGAAAATGTAATTAAAATAGGCCTAGAGCGTGTTTTAGACAGAAAAAAATAATTTAAATTTACAAGGCATTGCAATGACTGAATCTGTGATAATTAGAGATTTTGGTTCTCTAACAAATAACCAAAAAATTCTTCATTTCACTTTAGATAACGGTCATAATTGCCAAGTCGGTATTTGTGAATATGGCGCCATCATTACCAGTATTAAATTTCCCGATCGTGATGGAAAACTAGATGAAGTTTGCCTTGGGTTTAACAATTTACCTGATTATGTAAATAGCACGGGTTCATTCGGAACAACTGTTGGTCGTTATGCAAACCGCATAACAAAAGGCCAATTCACTTTAAACGATAAACTGTATCAACTCGAAATAAATGATGGCAATAATCAATTACACGGCGGCCCAAACGGCTTTGGTTTCCAACCATTCAAAGCCAAAGAAATTGAGTATGATGATGGTGTTGCTATAAAATTGGAGCGTGTTAGCCCTGATGGCGAAGGTGGCTATCCTGGCAATCTCAATGTTTCCGTCACTTACAAACTGAGCTACAGCAATGTACTTACCATTGAGTATGATGCAATTTGCGATCAAGATACTTATGTAAACCTTACAAACCATGCTTACTTTAACTTAGATGGCATCGCCAGTGACGGTAGCGCGTCTATACTGGATCATGAAATACAAATACACTCCAATTTTTTCACTCCATTAGATGCTGAAACACTTTGTACTGGTGAAATTAAACCTGTCGACGCGACACCATTTGACCTTAGAGAATTAACTTCCATCCGAAAAGGCACTGAGAACCCCGACGATGAAATGCGCGCTGTAAATAATGGTTATGACATTAGTTTTGTTATTGGTGCCAATGATGGGAAAATGAAGCCGCATGCTCTTGTGAAATCTCTCAAAACAGGCCGAGCCTTAAAAGTTGTTAGCACTCAACCGTGCAATCAATTTTATTCTGGCCCACATCTAACGCCAACAAATTTGCAAGATAATAAAATCGTATCAAAATACGCAGGCTTTTGTCTAGAAGCACAAGATTACCCAAATGGCCCTGTCATTCCTCATTTTCCAACCAGTCCTTTATTGGCGGGTGAAAAATATCACCAAATTATAGAATATCATTTTATTTCTGAAACTTGAACATTCTATAGACTGGATATTTGTTCGTTCATCATATCGTATAAAATCTTGGATGCTGGAGATAGCTCTTTCATTGATAAGTTTACCAGAGAATAATCTGAAACATGTATGTCATCGGCAATGGATAATTGCGCAATGCGGCTTGGGAAACGCTTATCATCGTAATTGCCATAAAACTCTGCAACAGAGCGAGCAACAGGTGCAACTGCGTTTGATTGGCTGATGATTCCGAGAGTCATCATAACGCTTGAAGTGTTTATAATCTGATTTGGCATTTGGTAACTATTTTCTGCAAAATATCTCTCTATCGTATGCCGCATTAGCGCCCCTGGAGCTTGCAAAATCCAATCATAACCAGTGCAGTCCTTAATATCTATTTCTTTCCTCCGTGTAAGCGGGTGGTCATGTCTGACAATGAGTACAAAAGGTTCTTTACCAATTAATTTGGTTTGGAATGGCCTTGGGTCAATTTCTTCAGTGATGCGGCCTATATAGAAATCCATCTGCCCATTTAGCATGCTTTCTGCCAATTTAGGGCTTGTATCTACCGCAATTGATAATTCAATATTTGGGTGCTGAAGACGGGCTTTTTTAACAAAAGGTAATAACATTTCTAAAGCTGGCCCCGTGACTGCACCAATATTCACTCTCCCCCTAATCCCTTCGCCAGTTTCAACCACCTCTCGATTGGTATCATCCAACAGCTTGAGCATTTGTTTGGCTCTTTTCGCAAATACAATTCCGGCTTCATTTAAAGTGATGCCTTTTGAGTTTCGGATGTATAATTTATTACCTACCACTTTTTCTAATTCGGCCAATAGACGAGAAGCTGAAGGTTGCGAAATATGTAATATGGCAGCAGCGGCACTAATTTTTTTGGTTTCGTTAAGAAGTGCAATTAATTTCAACTGATTAAATTTCAAACCATTTGAAATTAAATTGTCTTGCTGCATCGAGCCATTTAACTTTGAGATGTCTACCATTTCCCTACCTTACAATTCTATTTAAACATGTCCAAACTCACAATATATCCAATTTGATATAACATCAATCACATTATGAATTTGACCTGCATATCATAACTTGTTTAAATTAGGCTCGCATATCTATTTAGATAATTGCGTTCGGTGTGGGTGATTTCAATTTCACTTTCAACGCACTGAGAGAATATTCAGATTTTAATTTGAGTATTTGAAGTCATAAAAAAGGGAAAAATTATGAAAATCTTTAATAAAATTCTTATGGCAGCTGCCGTAAGTACTTCGTTGCTAGCGGCACCAATTGTTGCCGTTGCTGAAGGCCTTGTTGGTATTTCAATGCCTACAAAATCATCCGCCCGTTGGATTGCAGATGGCAATAGCATGGTTAAGCAATTTGCTGCTGCTGGCTATACAACTGATTTGCAATATGCTGAAGATGACATTCCAAATCAGCTTGCTCAAATTGAAAACATGGTCACTAAGGGTGTAAATGTTTTGGTTATTGGCGCTATTGACGGCACTACATTATCTAATGTGCTGGAAAATGCTGCTGCTGCTGGCGTAAAAATCATCGCTTATGATCGTTTGATTAAAGGCTCAAAGCATGTTGATTATTATGCAACATTCGACAATTTCAAAGTAGGCGTATTGCAAGCTACCAATCTTGTGAATGGTCTAACAGAACGTTTTGGCGATCAAAAACCTTGGAATGTTGAATTATTTGGTGGCTCACCAGATGATAACAACGCGTTCTTCTTCTATGATGGTGCAATGTCAGTGCTTCAGCCTATGATTGATTCTGGTGACATCGTCATTCAATCTGGCCAAATTGGCATGGATAAAGTGGGCACTCTACGTTGGGACGGTGCGGTTGCACAAGCTCGTATGGATAACCTACTTTCAGCTAATTATACCGATAAAAAATTACATGGTGCTTTAGCTCCTTATGATGGTTTGTCAATTGGTATTCTTTCTTCACTTAAAGGTATTGGCTATGGTTCTGATGGCGAAAAAATGCCAATCGTAACAGGTCAAGATGCCGAAGTTCAATCAGTTAAATCAATGATTGCGGGTGAGCAATATTCAACAATCTTTAAAGACACTCGCACACTTGCTGGCGTGACTGTTGGCATGGTTGATGCGTTGCTTAAAGGTGAAACACCTGAAATTAATGACACAAAAACATATGATAACGGCGAAAAAATTGTTCCTTCATATCTTCTTGAGCCATTACCTGTGACTGTTGCAAATTGGGAAGAAGTTCTTCTTGGTTCTGGCTATTACACAATGGACCAAATTAAATAAATATATTTACCTGCTATGCTCATTATAAAGCACAGCATTGAATAGACTGGTTGTCATCATTGCATAATGATGACAACCAATTTCCTATAAAATTAGGTGAACAGATCAATGAATACAATTCTTGAAATGCGCGGCATCACAAAAGAATTTCCAGGTGTTAAGGCTCTTGATAATGTCAATATCGAGGTTAAACGCGGAGAAATACACGCCTTGGTCGGCGAAAATGGTGCAGGAAAATCGACTTTAATGAAAGTGCTTTCCGGGGTTTACCCGCACGGTACATATAGCGGTGAAATCGCTTACGAAGGAAACGTAAAAAAATTCAAAGGCATCGTAGATAGTGAAAAAGATGGCATAATTATTATCCATCAAGAATTAGCTTTAGTGCCGCTTTTATCAATTGCTGAAAATATATTTTTGGGCAATGAGGTGGCTAAAAATGGTGTGATTGATTGGTCAGAAACCAATAAACGCACTGCTGAGTTGTTAAAAATGGTTGGGCTTAATGAAGACCCAAATACCCATGTTGGTAGTTTGGGCTTAGGCAAACAGCAATTGGTTGAGATTGCAAAAGCACTCTCCAAAGAAGTGAAATTATTAATACTGGATGAGCCAACTTCCTCTTTGAACGAAACCGATAGTGATGCCTTACTCGAATTGCTAATTGGGTTCAGAAATAAAGGTATATCTGCGATTATAATATCGCATAAATTAAATGAAATTTCTAAGGTTGCCGATAGCATAACAGTGTTACGTGATGGAATGACTGTAAGTCACTTAGATTGCCATGCTAATGAAATCTCCGAAGATGATATTGTAAAGGATATGGTAGGTAGATCATTATCTAACCGCTATCCAGTTCGTGATCCACAAATTGGTGAAATAGTCTTTGAAATAGAAGATTGGACCGTTCAGAACCCCGAATATACTGATTTATTAAGCGTCGATAATGTCAGTTTTTCAGTGAAAAAGGGTGAAGTTGTTGGCATTGCGGGTTTAATGGGTGCAGGACGTACCGAACTTGCCATGAGTATTTTTGGTCAAAGTTATGGCAAAAAACTGAGCGGTTCAGCAAAAATGAATGGCAAGGATATTGATGTTTCATCGACCGAACGCGCCATTGCATCAGGTTTGGCATACGCCACTGAAGACCGAAAAACTTATGGATTGGTTCTTGAAGAGTCGATTAAAACGAACATTCCATTGGCTAATTTTGCTGGCATTTCTAACAATGGTGTGATTGACAATCACAAAGAAAACGAAGTGGCCATCCTTTACCAGAACTTAGTCAATATTAAATGCTCTAGCGTTGAACAAGAAGCAATTAACCTATCTGGTGGCAATCAACAAAAAATTGTGTTGTCAAAGTGGTTATTTGCCAATCCAGATATTTTGATTTTGGACGAACCAACCCGTGGCATTGACGTGGGCGCAAAATACGAAATCTACACAATCATTCGCGATTTAGCCACTCAAGGTAAATCAATCGTGGTTATCAGCTCGGAAATGCCTGAACTATTGGGTATTACTGATCGCATTTATGTAATGAATGAAAGCAAAATGATTGGTGAAATACCAACCAAAGATGCTTCTCAAGAAAAAATTATGTCAATGATTATTAAGTCAGGTGAATAGAATGAATATAGAAAATGAAATAGCAAAAACGAGCCCTTCAGCTCTTGATTTTGTAAAAAAACACATCAGAGAATATGGCATTTTATTAGCCTTAATCGCCATTATGGCGTTCTTTCAAGTTGCCACAGGCGGTATATTAATGAAACCCATTAATATCACCAACCTTATCTTACAAAATAGCTATATCGTGATTATGGCGATCGGCATGCTGCTAGTGATTGTTTGCGGGCATATTGATTTATCAGTTGGCTCAGTTGTGGGCTTTACTGGCGCGTTAGCAGCGGTGATGATTGTTAATTATGATGTTAATTATATTGTTGCTGGGGTAATTTGCTTAATTGTCGGTGGCGGCATTGGCGCATTGCAGGGCTTTTGGGTTGCTTATTATCGGATACCTGCATTCATTGTTACTTTGGCGGGTATGTTGGTGTTCAAAGGACTAACTTTGGCGCTACTTGAAGGTCAATCAGTTGGCCCTTTCCCTAAAGGGTTTCAACTCATTTCATCTGGTTTTGTGCCAGATATTTTTAACAACGAAAGCCTAAATCTATTTTCATTGCTATTGGGTGTGGCTGTTGCAGGATTTTTATTATTCTCCGCATTACGCGGCCGCGCGCAACAAAAAAAGCTCGGTTCAGAACTAGAACCATCAGCATTCTTCTATGGTAAACATGCACTAATTGTTGGTGGTATTGTTTATATGGCATATTTGCTTTCAACTTTCAGAGGCATTCCCAATGTATTTATAATCATGGCATTTCTTATCGCCATTTATAGCTTTGTGGCTGGCCGAACAACTATTGGACGGCGTATTTATGCAGTTGGTGGCAATGAAAAAGCCGCACAACTTTCAGGCATTAACAGCCAAAAACTTACGTTTCTTACCTTTGTTAATATGGGGGTTTTGGCTGCCTTGGCTGGTATGGTGTTTGCTGCACGTCTTAATACCGCCACGCCAAAAGCTGGGTTGGCTTTTGAGCTTGATGTGATTGCTGCGGTATTCATCGGTGGCGCATCAATGTCTGGCGGTGTCGGCACCATTATTGGCGCTGTCATTGGCGCATTCATTATGGGCGTAATGAATAACGGAATGTCGATTTTAGGCGTTGGCATTGATTGGCAACAAGTGATTAAAGGCCTAGTTTTGCTCGCTGCGGTGATCTTCGACGTATTAAATAAAAATAAAGGTTAAGGGCGCGATTATGTTACTTTCACAAATCAAAACTGCAAATGGGCGTATCTCAGTTATCGCTAGAGAGGGCACAGAAGCTTACATCGTTAACGGCGTGAGCAGTGTCTACGAATTGGCTTTAGATTGCGCAAATAACGGATACAAATTAACTGACCGTGTATCCAAATTAGGTCTAGGCCAAGCTGTAGATGTTGAGAAATTATATGAAGATGGCGAACTTATTTCGCCCATCACTCATCCCGATCCTGCTCATTTGCATTTAACTGGTACTGGCCTCACACATTTAGGCTCCGCTTCCACCCGTGATACGATGCACCAAGAAGCGAAGACTTCGAATGACGAGACATTAACCGATACAAAACGTATGTTTTTAATGGGTTTAGAGGGCGGTAAAATGCCTAATGATGAAATAGGGGCGCAACCAGAATGGTTTTACAAAGGTAATGGCAATGCGGTTGTTGCACCTGGTGGAGCGCTTATTTCTCCTTCATTTGCCAAAGATGGCGGGGAAGAACCTGAGCTTGCTGGTATTTATATTATTGCCAAAGATGGCGCTCCATTTCGAGTTGGTTTTGCAATTGCTAACGAGTTTTCCGATCATGTTACTGAACAGGTAAACTATCTGTATTTAGCGCATTCAAAACTGCGTCCTGCATCCTTTGGACCCGAAATTTTATTGGGTGATTTACCTGATGACATCCAAGGCAGATCACGTATTTTGCGAAGTGACGAAGCCATATTTGATGAGCCTTTTGTAACAGGCGAAAAAAACATGTCTCACACAATTCACAACCTAGAACACCATCATTTTAAATATGATATTTTTCGCCAACCTGGTGATGTGCATGTTCATATGTTTGGCACGGCGACATTGTCTTTTGCTAAGGGTTTAGTTGTAGAAGATGGTGATGTGTTTGAGATCGAAGCACCTGAATTTGGCTTGCCGCTGCGCAACGCGCATAAAATAACACCCCAAAATTCAACCAATCAATTGATGAAAATTACACAATTGTAATTTTTTAGGAGGCATGAATAATGACGTTCAAACCAGCAGAATGGCCACGCAAATTACGCTCGCAAGTTTGGTATGGTGGTGACAGCCGCGATAATATTTACCATAGAAGTTGGATGAAAAACCAAGGACATCCTGCAGATATGTTTGATGGACGCCCCGTTATTGGCATTTGCAATACTTGGTCAGACTTAACACCATGTAATGGGCATTTACGTGACCTTGCAGAACGCGTTAAACGTGGTGTTTACGAAGCGGGCGGCTTTCCTGTTGAATTCCCTGTTTTTTCAGTTGGTGAAAGCAGCCTGCGCCCCACGGCGATGATGTATCGCAACTTGGGTTCTATGGATGTAGAAGAAGCTTTACGCGCAAACCCAGTTGACGGCGTGGTATTGATGGTAGGTTGCGACAAAACCACCCCTGCCCTTTTAATGGGTGCAGCAAGCGTTGACCTACCTGCCATTGTGGTAACAGGTGGCCCCATGCTCAACGGCCAATTTAGAGGCGAGCGTGTAGGTTCAGGCACAGCACTTTGGCAAATGTCAGAAGACATTAAAGCTGGCAAAATGACACGAGAAGATTTTTTAGAAGCCGAACAATCTATGTCACGTAGCGCAGGTTCATGCAACACAATGGGCACGGCAAGCACGATGGCAAGTATGGCTGAAGCTTTGGGCATGGCCTTATCTGGCAATGCCGCAATTCCTGCGGTTGATAGCCGACGTCGTGTTATGGCTCAGATTACTGGTCGCCGCATTGTTGATATGGTCAAAGATGATTTGAAGCCATCTGATATTTTAACTCGAGAAGCTTTTGAAAATGCAATTCGCACAAATGGTGCAATTGGTGGCTCGACAAATGCTGTTATCCATCTATTGGCAATTGCAGGCCGTGTTGGCATAGAGCTTAACTTGAATGATTGGGATAGCCTTGGTCGCGACATTCCCACAATCGTGAATCTCATGCCATCTGGTAAATATTTGATGGAAGAGTTCTTCTATGCCGGCGGGTTGCCAGTTGTGATTAAACGACTTGGTGAAGCTGGCAAACTTCATAAAGATGTTTTGACTGTTTCAGGCAAAAGCATGTGGGATGAAGTGAAGGATGCAAAAAATTGGAATGAAGATGTCATCTTACCCGTCGAGGAGGCCCTTACACAACAAGGCGGCATTGCGGTATTGCGTGGAAACTTGGCACCAAATGGTGCTGTTTTAAAACCATCGGCCGCCAGTGAACATTTGTTGGTGCATACAGGCCGAGCCGTAGTTTTTGATGATATTGATGATTATAAAGCCCGCATTGAAGATGAGGACTTGGACATTGATGAAAACTGCATCATGGTTATGAAATATTGTGGCCCTAAAGGTTATCCTGGAATGCCCGAAGTTGGTAATATGGGTTTACCGCCTAAAGTTTTGCGCAAAGGTATCACTGATATGGTGCGTATTTCTGATGCGAGAATGTCTGGCACTGCCTACGGCACCGTGATATTGCATACATCGCCCGAAGCCGCAGCAGGTGGCCCATTGGCGATTGTGCAAACGGGTGATATTATTAGCCTAAATGTGCATGAACGCAGCTTACACCTAGACATTTCGGAAGAAGAAATGGCTAAACGATTGGCCAAATGGAAATCCCCAATTGAAGCGCCAAAATCTGGTTATGCTCACTTATTCCATAGCCATGTTAAAGGGGCTGATACAGGTGCCGATTTTGACTTCTTGGTTGGCTGCCGTGGAAGTGATGTTGGCAGAGACTCTCATTAATTATTGTTTGTAGGATTATTATGAAAACGAAAATAGCCATTGTTGGTTTGGGCAAAATTGCTCTGGACCAACATGTCCCCTCGCTCAACCGAAATGATAAATATGAGTTGGCTGCTGTAGTGAGCAGAAACGCAAAAATTGATGAAATTGACGCGTTTGAAAATATCGAAGATTTAATTGCAGCCCGTCCTGACATCAAAGTCGTATCTCTTTGTGTTCCGCCCCAGGTGCGTTTTGACATTGCAAAGACTGCGCTTGAAGCTGGTTTAGATGTTATGTTAGAAAAGCCACCAGGCTCAACTTTAGCAGAAGTCTATGCGTTAGAAGATATTGCAAAGCAGAATAATTGCAGTCTTTTTGCCACATGGCATTCCCGTTTTGCCAATGGAGTTTCTATTGCAAAAGAGAAGCTTTTATCACTAGAAATAAAGTCGGTAGACGTGATTTGGAAAGAAGATGTTAGACGCTGGCACCCTGGCCAAGATTGGATTTGGCAACCTGGCGGCTTGGGTGTTTTTGACCCAGGTATTAACGCGCTTTCCATTGTAACAGAAATTTTGCCTGAAAAATTCTATTTAACCGATGGTGTTTTGAATATTCCAGAAAATTTACACACACCCGTTGCGGCAGACTTAAATTTCAAAACCACGAGCGGAAAACCTGTTTCATTTACTTTAGATTTTTTACAGACAGGGCCTCAAACTTGGGATGTCAATATTGAAACAGACCAAGGTCTGCTAGCTTTGTCTGGGGGCGGCTCTAGCGTTAGTCTTAATGGCGAAATATTGGTTGCCGCTGACGCTCTGGCTTCTGAATATGATCGAATATATGCACGCTTTGCAGAACTTCTATTGCAAGGTTCCTCCGACGTGGATTCAACTCCATTGCTGCATGTGGCTGACTGTTTCATGCTCTGTAGGCATGAAACGGCAGCGCCCTTTATTGAGTAGAGGTGGTTTTAAAATGGCAAAAATAATCCCATTGTATAAACAAAAACCACTTCATTCAGCTACGTTCCCTCAAGAAATTGACAGCAATGTTGCCAATGATTTTGGCATGCAGATAGTTATTGATTTTGATGAAATATTTTCTGAATTAGAACAAAATTTGAATCTAATAAATTATGAGAATTATCAAATGTTAAATTGCTTAAAAACATTGAAAACACGCGCAAAGAAAACTCAAAAAATAGCAAATGGAATTAAGTCCGAGCTATTTGACCAGAGCTAAAATTTAAAAACCCGATATTAATACCTTACAACAAAGGAACATCCCTTGAATAGTTCAATTTTCAAACCACATGGCAAACATTTAATCGCAGGTGAATGGGTTAGCAGTGAAAATACATTCTCCTCTAGCCCAGCTTCAGGGGAAAGCTTCTCATTTAGTGCTGGCACGCCAGAACTTGTGAATGTTGCTGTATTGGCAGCAGAAGAAGCTTATTTAACATATGGTTATTCTAGCCGCTCAGACCGTTCTGTTTTTCTTGAAACCATAGCAGATGAAATTGAAAAACGCGCCGAGGCCATTACTGAAATTGGTTCAAATGAAACAGGACTGCCAACTGCGCGGTTACAAGGCGAGCGCGGCCGTACAATTGGACAGTTAAAATTGTTCGCCACTCATATTATGTCCGATGAATATTTGGATTTAAGACACGATGCAGCTCTGCCAGATCGCGCACCGCTACCGCGCCCAGATTTACGCATGATGCAACGCCCAATTGGTCCCGTTGCTGTGTTTGGCGCTTCAAACTTTCCACTCGCATTTTCTACACTCGGTGGCGACACCGCGTCTGCACTAGCTGCGGGCTGCCCCGTTGTGGTCAAAGCGCATAATGCTCATCCTGGTACCTGTGAAATAATGGCAGAGGCTATCCATGCAGCCATAAAAAAATGCAACATTCATCCTGGTGTTTTTAGCCTAATTCAGGCAGATTCTCGTGATGTCGGTCAGGCATTGGTGTTGCACCCACTCATTAACGCGGTTGGTTTTACAGGCTCATTAGGTGGTGGACGTGCTTTATTTAATTTATGTGCGGGTAGAGATGCGCCAATTCCATTCTTTGGGGAGTTAGGCTCTGTAAACCCTATGTTTTTACTGCCTCAAGCTTTGTCTTCTCGTGGTTCCGAAATTGCCAAAGGTTGGGCAAGTTCATTAACTATGGGCGCAGGACAATTTTGCACAAACCCTGGTGTAGCTATTGTTATTGATGGTGAAGATGCTAAAGCTTTCATTACCGAAACAACCAAGGCACTAGAACCAATTGGCGCGCAAATGATGTTAACTGATGGCATTGCAGAAGCTTATCAGAACGGCAAAAAAACCATTGCTTCAACTACAGGTGTTCAGGAGCTATTTTCTAGCAGCTGCAACCTTCGAGAAGCCACACCTTATCTTTTCGCAACGACTGGCGATGCTTGGCTTCAAAATGAAGAACTCACAGAAGAGGTATTTGGACCTTTAGGCATCATTATTAGCGTGAAAGATGAAGCCCAAATGATTCAAGTGGCTGCATCACTCAAAGGGCAGCTTACCTGCACTTTGCATCTTGATGATGAAGATGCAAATCTTGGCAAAATTTTGCTTCCTATTTTGGAACGTAAAGCCGGTAGAATATTGGCAAACGGATTCCCTACAGGAGTTGAAGTTTCGGATACCATGGTACATGGCGGCCCCTACCCTGCATCAACAAATTTTGGTGCAACATCAGTTGGCACAATGGCGATTAGACGGTTTTTGCGTCCAATATGTTTCCAAAATATTCCATCAGCACTTCTGCCAGAGGATTTAAAATAAGGTCCGATATTTTATATAACCAACACTTCAGACAAAACAACTTAGCAGAGCCATCCACCATTCATAAAAAAATTATTTACGAATGGTGGTTGGTTTAAATTTTGAGAGTTTTCACAGCGTCACTTTCACCCTCAACGATTTCCATCGGCCAAATCTGGCTAAGGCTTTTGTTCGGGTAATGTTTTTGGTAGGCTGGCATTGTAGACAATAGGCTTTCGGCCAAGGCAATGCCAAGCTCACGCAATGACAGTTTAAAACTTGTTAGGCTTGGTGAAAACATACGGGCTTGTGCCGAATTTCGGAAACCAATAACCGCCAAATCACGCCCAACGATTAAGCCATCCTCCGCCAACCGCCGATAAAGACCATGCGCCATTAGCTCATGAACCAGCAAAATGGCAGTGGGTTGGTTTTTCATGTTCAGCAACTCATCAGCAATCGCATAGCCGCCTTTGTCATTACTATTGGCTTGCAGCACCAGTTCAGGTTCAAACTCTATATTGTGGCGTTTTAGGCTCGCCTTATAACTGGCTAAAAAAATCGAACCAAGGTTAAGCTCATCGGCTGACAATGCAATGGCGATCCGTTTGTGCCCTGCCTTCACAAACCTATCTATAGACACTTGTGCAACGCCTTCAAAGTCCAGATCAATCCACGGGTGGTTTTTGCCTGTTTCACTTTGCCCAAGTGCCACAAATGGCAGTTTTGATTTGCTTAAAAAGTCTATACGCTTGTCAACAGTATGGGTCGCAGTGATGATCATGCCATCAACCAATTGACGCGCCACCATTCTCTTTAAATAATCTTCGGGGTTTTCGTCGGTAGAACAAGGCAAAACCACTAAATCTAAACGATGTTTCGACAAAGCACTTTGCAAACCATCCATAACACCCAAGAAAAAATTGTCGCTATTGGCAGATGAATCAGTGCCAGAACCGATCATAAATCCGATGGCGTTGGTTGTCCCTTGCCTTAAACTACGGCCAGATTGATTGGCGACATATCCCATTTCATCGGCAGCTTGCAATACTTTTGCACGTGTTTGTTTGTTCACATCAGGCTTATCGTTTAACGCTCGAGAAACAGTGCCAATTGATATATCTAGTCGTTTAGCTAGGTCTTTTATACTTACCATTTTGGGATGATCCCGTGCCGATTCGAATTTATTGTGAAAATTTAACTTCGGAACTATTGACACATTTTTGACGTCATGTATAGTACCGTAAACGTTTACGGAAATAACCAATAAAACTAAACAAATCAAGTTAGCTGAACGTTTCAGGGAGATTACAGTGACAAAAACAGTGGTTTTAGTCGGATGCGGAGCTATGGCCAAAGGGTGGCTAAAAGCCATTGCCGAAACAGAAATGCTCAAGCAAGGGCTCAAAATAGTCGGGCTGGTTGACCTGTCATTAGATGTGGCAAATGCATTGGCTGCCGAGTTTTCTGATCGCTTATCACTTTCCGAGGTGGTTATCGGTTCGGATTTAAATCAAGTGCTTGCAGATACCAAACCAGATATTTTATTTGATGTGGTGATACCCACTGCACGGCGCAAGGTTGTGGAAATTGGATTGTCACATGGTTGCCATGTTTTGTCCGAAAAACCAATGGCCAACAGCATGGAAGAAGCACAAGAATTATTATCATTAGCTCAAAAGGCCGATCGCATTCACGCCATAGTGCAAAATAGGCGGTTTATTGCTGGCATAAGACGCATTGATAAATTTGTAAAAAGTGGCGCACTAGGTGAATTGACTGCTGTTCATTGTGATTTCTTTTTGGGCGCACATTTCGGTGGATTCAGAGACAAAATGCAGCATGTTTTATTGCTCGATATGGCGGTGCATACATTTGATGCTGCGCGTTTTATTATGAATAAGACCCCCGAAGCTGTCTATTGCCATGAGATCAACCCCAATGGTTCTTGGTATCAACACGGTGCGGCCGCCAATGCTATTTTTGAATTTTCTGACAATTGTACATTCACTTATCGCGGCTCATGGTGTGCTGAAGGTGCCAATACCAGTTGGGAATCAACATGGCGGGTGATCGGCACAAAAGGCACTTTGCTTTGGGATGGCTCCGATGACATGCAAGCGAGTTTACTTACAAATGATGAAGGGTTTATTCGTTTGACCGAAACCGTAAACGTTTCTGACGATGTGAATGATGCTGAAATACATGGTCATGCCAGTGTGTTGACTGATTTTTTCCAAGCCATTCACAACGGCACACAACCCGAAACCGTGGGTAGCGATAATATCAAAAGTTTAAATATGGTTTTTGCTGCCATCAAAAGCGCTGAAACCAAACAAAGAATTGAAATTAAAAGTGAGGAAAATATATGAAAGATCCTAAAAAAGCCATTCGTATTGGCACGATGATTAGCGCATCTAGCGGTGAAGCTGCACAGCGCATCGGCGAAATTGCCGACCTTGGGTTTGAAAGTTTTGAGCCATTCTTTTGGCAAACCACAAACGGCCAAGACATTGCCGAACTTGGCAAACGCTGCAAAGATGCCATTGGTGATCGCGACATTACAATTTCGACTTTAGGCATGTTTGGCAACCCACTTGAAGACCAACCACTTGATCGGGATACATTACAAGGTTGGAAGGATTGCATCGACAATGCTCACCATTTTGGCGCAACTTGCGTTGCTGGCTTTACAGGCCGTGTGCGTGGCAAACCGATTGAAGATAGCCTGCCTAAATATAAAGAAGTATGGACTGAACTTTCAAAACGTGCCGAAGATAAAGGCATTAAAATTGCATTTGAAAATTGCGCTATGGATGGCAATTGGCAAACAGGCGATTGGAATATCGCCCATAACCCCGATGCTTGGGAATTGATTTTTAACGAAACCCCGCAAGATAATATGGGGCTAGAATGGGAACCTTGTCATCAACTTGTTTATCTGATTGATCCGTTGCCGCAAATTCGCAAATGGGCCGATAAGATTTTTCATGTACATGGCAAAGACGCCACTGTGCGTCATGAAGTGATCCGCGAACATGGTATATTTGGCAAAGAAGAATTTGTATTTATGCGCAGTCCAGGTTTTGGCGATAGCAATTGGGCAGATGTAATTTCTGAATTGCGAATGGCTGGGTATACAGGCGCAATCGACATTGAAGGTTGGCATGACCCTGTCTATAAAGACGAACTCGAAATGACCGGCCAAGTTCATGCCATGAATTATCTAAAACACTGCCGTGGTGGAGACTTTGTCAACATCCAAGCCCAATATGGCGGCGGCGATCCATCTTTAAAATAATTCTCAGTGAATACTGAGCGAATACCCAAACACTCTAAAGGGAGGAGAATATTATGGGAAATAAACTAAAACTGATGCTGGGTGGCTTGTTGCTATCAACGGCCATTATGGCATCACCAACATTTGCCGAAGATGTCACCATCACGGTATGGTCGTTAGATGATGAGAACCAACCAGCATTTAATTATGCCAAAGAATTTAGCGATATGGATAACGGCATTAAGATCGAATATCGCGAAATTCAATTTGATGATGTGGTTTCAGAATCAATGCGCGCCTTTGCCACTGGTAAATCGCCCGACATTATTGCGGTCGACAATCCAGAACATGCTTTATTTGCGGGGCGTGGTGCATTCTTAGATATCACCGACAAAATTGCCGCCTCAACAATTATCAATGCCGACAATTATTTCAAAGGCCCACTTAATTCGGTAAGCTGGGATGGTAAATTATTTGGCGTGCCAAAAGCCACCAATACAATTGCACTCTATTATAATAAAGACCTTTATAAACAAGCTGGCATTGAGACAGCACCTGAAACTTGGGCAGAATTAGTCGATACTGCTCGCAAATTAAATGACCCTACCAACAATGTTTACGGCCTTGCATTCTCAGCCAAAGCTAGCGAAGAAGGCACGTTCCAGTTCCTACCATGGGCGCAAATGGCGGGTGGTAGTTATGACAATATAAATGTTCAAGGTGCCGTAAAAGCACTAGACACATGGAAGACTATATTGGACGAAAAACTCGCATCACCCGATACGCTTACCCGTGGTCAATGGGATAGCACTGGCACATTTAACTCTGGCAATGCCGCCATGGTTATCTCTGGCCCGTGGGAGCTTAACCGCATGTTAGAAGAAGCCAAATTTGATTGGAGTGTGGCATTATTGCCTGTGCCAGAAGTTGGCTCACCACGTTCATCTGCAATGGGTGATTTTAACTGGGCGATTTTCTCAAATTCCAAACACCCAGACGAAGCCTTTAAAGCTTTGGAATATTTTGCATCGCAAGATGATCGCTTATTCCCCGAATTTGGGCAATTGCCTGCACGTTCCGACATTGCGTTGCCTCCAACAGGCATTGCGCTTAAAGATGCGGCACTTAAAGTGTTCCAAGAACAATTGCAATATGCTCAAGCTCGCGGACCGCACCCAGAATGGCCAAAAATTTCAAAAGCCATTCAAGATGCCATTCAAACCGCTCTTACAGGTGGCGCGACCTCAAAAGAGGCTTTAGATCAAGCCGCTGCTAAAATTGAGACCATCTTAAAATAACTTCCCCCAGGACTGTTCGATAGAAATATCGAGCAGTCAAGCACCCCATAAGGAGAGATCATGCGCGCATTATTCTCTAGTTTAAGAGATGGCAAAGGGTTTGACATTAGCCTCATTGCCATCGCCATGGTATTTCTTATATTGTTTTCTGGCGCACCGTTAATTTACAACGCCATTATGAGCTTTCAAGAGGTTGATATTTTCAACCTTGGCACATTCATTCGCCCATGGGTCGGGCTAGACAATTACCGCGCCTTATTTGATGACCCAACAACATTACCCATTTTTTGGAACACCATTGTCTTTGTATTTAGCTCAATCGCAGGGCAGTTTATAGTTGGTTTTGGTTTAGCATTATTTTTCACCCTAAAATTCCCAGGTTCAACTTATTTGCGGGGTTTGTTTCTAGTTTCTTGGGTTATGCCAGGCCTTGTGGTTGGCGCCATTTGGAATTGGATATTGTCAGGCGATTTTGGTATTTTAAATCACTTCCTAAAATCTATAGGCTTCATATCCGAAAATATTTTCTGGCGCTCTGATATTAATTACTCGCTCTGGGCAGTGATCATTGCCAACATTTGGCTTGGCACAGCATTCAATATGATATTACTTTCAGTTGGCCTTGCTGCCATCCCCAAGGATATATATGAAGCTGCCGAATTGGACGGTGCAACCGCCATACAACGCTTCAGAACCATCACTTTGCCTATGATGCGCGCTACCATTGGCGCAGTCGTATCACTCGGCCTTATATTCACTCTACAACAATTCGATCTGTTTGCCGCCATCACATCAGGCGGGCCCGCCAACTCATCCAATGTCGCCCAATATAAAGCGTGGGAAATGAGCTTTAGAGAATATGATTTTGCGCGCGGGGCTACCATTTCCGTGCTGATGATTGTGGTGGTGATGATTGCGTCGATAATCTATGTGCGTTCAACAAAACAAGAGGTACGCGGATGAATGAGAATAACCAACAAATTTGGACCAGCCGCCTGCTACTACTCGTGGCATTAGGCCTTGCCGGCATCTATCTATTTCCGCTTTATTGGATGTTCGTGACCAGTTTAAAATCTGGTTCAGATGTATTTGCGACACCCCCAGCATTATGGCCAGATGTGCCACAATGGTCTACTTATGCTGATGTGTGGCAATCCAAAAACATGGCGCGATACATGGGAAATAGCCTATACATTGCCACTGGTACAATGGCTATAACCGCCATTTTAGGCACAGGCTGCGCCTATGTTTTAGCCCGTTATCGCAACATCTGGATAGACATTGGCCTATTTCTAGTGCTGATGTTACAAGTGCTACCTGCCTCACTCATGGTCACGCCGTTATTTGTAGGCTTTAACCAAGTTGGCTTACTAGAGCTACCACGCACCGCGGTCATTTTGGCTTTAAGCGCCAAAACCATGCCATTCTTTATCATTCTGGTACGCGCTACTTTTATGTCTGTGCCATATGAGTTAGAAGAAGCGGCTTTGGTCGATGGCAACTCACGCCTTGGGGCATTTTGGAACATTGTTTTGCCGTTAGCGCGCAATGGTATTTTGGTCTCTGCTATTCTTATTTTCATGCAAGCCTTTGGCGAATTTGTCTATTCAAAATCAATGATACAAGCCAGTGAATTGCAGCCAGCCAGCGTTGGGTTAAATTCATTCATGGGGCCAAATACCAATGAGTGGAACAAGATTATGGCTTTCGCCATGATGTATGTGATGCCCATCCTTGGTATTTTTATATTATTGCAACGTCGCATCGTTGCGGGTCTAACTTCAGGAGCGTTAAAATGAGCGACGTGATACAAATCGAACTTAATGATATCAATAAATATTATGGCAGTTTCCACGCCTTAAAAGATATTAATTTAAGCATCCCCAAAGGCCAATTCGTAGCCCTTGTCGGCCCTTCGGGTTGCGGCAAATCAACCCTTTTGCGTTCTATAGCAGGCCTCGAGAGTATTTCTAGCGGCACGATGAGCATTGCTGGTGATGAGGTGAACAATCTACCACCGCGCAAACGTGATGTGGCTATGGTATTTCAATCCTATGCCCTCTACCCGCATATGACAGTATTGGACAACTTAACCTATTCACTGCGCATTAAAGGCACTCCTAAAAAACAGGCCAATAAAGCCGCCGAAGAAATTGCAAAAACCATAGGCCTGTCAGAATTACTAAGCCGTTACCCACGAGAGCTATCTGGCGGGCAAAGACAGCGTGTGGCCATGGGGCGTGCGATTATACGCGACCCTAAAGCCTTTTTGTTCGATGAACCATTGTCAAATCTAGACGCGTCATTGAGGGTGCATATGCGCAAAGAAATCCGCGCATTACACGATCGTTTGGGCGCAACCTCGGTTTATGTAACCCATGATCAAATCGAGGCGATGACCATGGCCGATCATGTCGTGGTATTGTGCAAAGGTGTCATTGTGCAACAAGGCTCTCCGCTCGATTTATACGACAAACCCGCCAATAAATTTGTTGCAGGTTTTATCGGCTCTCCTGCCATGAATTTTGTCGATGGTGTCATTGGTGATGATGGTAAGTCAGTACAGCTCAATTTTAATCCGCCGCAAACTATTGCGCTTAACCGCCAGTTCACGGCAGGGCAAAAAATAGATGTCGGCATGAGGCCTGAATATTTGGAAATTTCCGAATCCCCTGCCAACTTAAGCGTTAAAATAGCCACGACCGAAGCAACGGGGCCAACAACTTATTACACCACGGCTGGCAACCCTGAATTAATGCTCATTCAACAAGGTCGCGGAACCGTCTCAACAGGTGATGAAGTCAACATCAACATCAAATCCGAACACATATATCTATTTGATAAAAACACTGGGCTCGTGCTTTAAATGTAAAAATTGCTAGCTATTTCGTCAATAAAAGACCTGCAAATTAAGAGTTAACAGAGAATACATGTGATTTTTGTCGATGAACGATCACGAGCCATCAACTGGTTATGGACTTATAATAATGAGAGGCCTAACATGGCTACGGGTAGGATAATGCCAATACAAAACTGGCGTTGACTTACACTGAGTTGCACACACGGTTCTATTTTTAAAACTCAATAAAAATGAAAGCATTACCGATGTGAAGCTGTGGTAAATTAACTCGATGAATCGTTAAAACATGACAACCAATATTACCATTATAATGTTCTCTCTTATTGCAGGCATTATATTATTTTTGCCTCGTCTTACGCGCAACATATTGTGGAGTGCAACCATTACTCCACTTGCTTCAATTATTGGCAGTGGCTTTTTAATTTTGGGGCCAATATTAATTCAGAATTTTGGGATGTATGCACCCGTTGTGATGGCCGTATTATGTCTGGTCGGGTTTTTATTTGGCTCGGCCATTCGCTATAATATAAAAGCACGCGAAATAGCCAATCAACAAAATATAGTGCAGTGGCTCGAGCAGATATCCTCTTGGGTGCTCGCATTTGCATATATTGTTTCTGTGGCTTACTATTTAAACTTATTTGGCGCATTTGGCGCAAGGTTGGTATCTCTCACTGATACAAATCATGCTCAATTTCTAACCAGCGCAATATTTATCGTTATACTTATTGTCGGTTGGAGCAAAGGATTCTCGGCTTTAGAACGACTAGAACAAATTACCGTCAGTCTCAAAATATCAATCATTGTGGGGCTCATTGTTGGGCTAATATTATTTAATCTAAATCAAATCAGCGCCAAAGAATTAGTTCTCACTCCATCAAAGCCATTTAATTGGTCTCTGATAACGCTTACATTTGGATTAATTGTCACCATTCAGGGTTTTGAAACTTCGCGTTACCTAGGCCAAAAATATTCTGCTAAAACACGCATTCAGTCCATGCGTTTGGCGCAATATATTGCATCCCTCATATACATTATCTACATAGTTTTAATTGCTTATATGTTTAAACCCACAGACTTTGGTTTTTCTGAAACCGCCATTATAGACATGATGGTGGTTGTTTCACCGATATTACCTGCCATGTTAATTGCGGCCGCATTAAGCGCTCAATTCAGCGCGGCTTTGGCGGATACAGGCGGTTCTGGCGGGTTGATTGAAGAGCTTAGCCATAGCAGAATAACGCAAAAACAAGCGTATCTTCTGTTGGTTCTAGTTGGTTTAGCCTTAACTTGGAGTGTGAATATATTTGGAATTATTAGCTATGCTTCACGTGCTTTTGCTCTTTATTACGCATTGCAGGCAGCCATTGCCGCGGTATATGCCTATAAATCACAATCAAACAAATATAGATTGTTGTTATATATTTCACTAAGTAGTTTGGGTTTTATTATTGCGATATTTGGCACATCTGTAGAAATGTGAGGCTCGGATTCCCGCCGATTTACTAGTCGTATGTTAAGCCAGTTAAAAATAAACCTCTTCGCCATTGGGGTGAACATTTTCATAATAATCCAAAAGCTTCAACTCACTTGCCGCCGCTTTATCAATAATAATTGTCGTTTTTTCGTGATGTTGCAAAATAGAGGCCGGACAAGAGGCCGAAACACCGCCCTCAACCATTTTTGCAACGGCTTGAGCTTTTGCTGCACCTGTTGCGACTAATAAACATTTTTTTGCATCCAAAATAGTTTGCAAACCCATGGTTACAGCATATTTAGGCACATCTTCTATCTTGTCAAAATATTTCAAATTTTGGTTCCGCGTGCTTTGTGTCAGTGTTTTCACACGTGTTCGAGATGCTAAGCTCGATGTAGGTTCATTAAAACCAATATGGCCATTTTTTCCGATGCCAAGTAAAATCAAATCAATGCCTGAGCTTCCTTGAATTTTCTCTTCGTATTTTTTGGCATTTTGCTCGACATTCAACTCATTGCCATTGGGTAAATGTGTGTTTTTAATTTGGATGTCTATATGGTCGAATAAATTTGAATTCATATAATGTCTGTAGCTTGCATGATGTTCTTCAGCCACCCCCACATATTCATCCAAATTAAAACTCATAATATTCTCAAATGAAAAGCCACCAAGCCTATACATTCCAATCAATCGTTCATAAACGCTAAGCATAGTTCCGCCTGTCGCCAATCCTAAAATTGCATTTGGTTTTTCCACCACCGCTTGTTTTAAAAGACTAGCCGCTTTTTGCGATGCCAATTCTTCATTTTCAGTAATCAATATCTTCATCTAACTAACAAACCTGACCATTAAAGATAATATCCGAAATTTCAAAGTCATCATTCAACAACAATAAATTAGCGTCACAACCAGTGGAAATAGAGCCAATTTTTTCCGACAATCCCATCATTTCTGCTGGGTTTTTAGTCGCCATGGACAAAGCGCTTTCAGCCACAAGGCCAACACCAGAAATTAAATTTTGAACACTTGAAATCATATCAATATGAGCGCCTGCGAGATCGCCGTTTTTGTTAATCAACTTACCTGCATTCACCTCAATTTTTTCGCCATATAGGTTAAAGTGGTCAGGCCCGCCAACGCTAGACATTGCATCCGTAACCACAATCATTTTGTTTTCTTCTGTACGTGCCCGAATGGCTAGCGATAACATTTGATAGGCCACATGGTGCCCGTCTGCAATTATTCCACAATAGGCATTGCTTTCTATAGCTTCTGCAACCACTCCTGGGTCGCGTGATAGCATTTGGGGCATGGCGTTAAATAAATGAGTGAAGCAAGTCGCTCCTTCACTTAAACCGCTCTGTGCTTGGCTAGCTGTTGCATTGGTATGGCCAATAGAAATCTTCGCGCCATGGCTAACAAGTTTCGAAATACTGCCTTCTGGCACGCACTCTGGCGCTAATGTAATTAAAGTTGGGATGTCGGCTTTGGTTAGTTTTTGAACCAGTTCAACAATCGTATTGTCCATTTTCCTGATAAATTCTAAATTATGAGTGCCTTTTTTTATTGGGTTTAAATACGGCCCTTCCAAATGTATTCCAGAAACACCATACTTGCCCTTACAGCTTATAACCGCATCAACTCCTTGGTGCATTTTCTCATCACTATCTGTTATGAGCGTCGGTAGCCAAGATGTGGTGCCAAAAGGCAGATGAGCATTAAAAATAGTTTCAAGCCCCTTAACTGAAGGATCATTATTAAACATAATACCCCCACCACCATTCACCTGAATATCAAAAAAACCAGGGCAAACCAATTTGCTAGTATGGAAAACATTTTCATCATTGGCGACGTCGGTGATAGGTAATATATTCGCAATTTTACCATTTTGAATATGAAGCGCCTGATTGTCCATAAATGACCTGCCATCAAACAGTTTCTTGGGAATTAACCACCAGTCATCTTTGAATTTTTCTATTTTTTCTGGCGAGAACTTATTTTGTAATAACATTTACTTCAACCACTTATTTTGAGCCATCAATAAAGCACCTTCCAGCGCATCACCTTTAGCAATTTTGAGTAATTTTTTATATTTTGGCAACAATAATTCAGAATATTGGTTTCCAAGCCCACCAAGCAAATAAATATCACCTGATTTATCGTCTATGATACGGTCCAAAAAGAAATTTAGTTTTTCGCCGGCTTGCTTCATTATGTCCAGAGCAACCGCATCCTTGTTTTTCCACGCCGAAATAATGTCGGGCGCAAATGCACCATAATCCTTTGGAGAAGCTGTTAGGGCAAATGAAACCAACTTTCTAGGGTTGCCATCAAACTTTTTCATCACTTGGCTGGTTAAATGACTATGCTCAATTATCCCGTCATGCGCATGCAAAACATGTGAAAGCAAACTACGGCCAATCACCGCCCCGCTCATTTCATCCCCTAATTGCATACCCCAACCGCCATAACGCTTAATTTCACCA
The DNA here is from genome assembly GCA_051531935.1 of Hyphomicrobiales bacterium. Classification (GTDB taxonomy): domain Bacteria; phylum Pseudomonadota; class Alphaproteobacteria; order Rhizobiales; family OSC116; genus OCS116. The sequence goes on along the minus strand of JAOPTR010000007.1, from coordinate 290,902 downwards.
TCAATTTGAGTGGCAAAAAAAGACCCCGTGCCAATGCTAATCACTGTCCCATTAGAATTTCCAACGGCACCTTTTAAACTAATCATAAGGTCAGATGTAATCTCGCAATTCTTAAACCTAAGCTTTTGTTTAATCGTTTGGCTAGCATTGCTACCTTCAAAACCAGCAAGCCCAAGCACCGCGTAGTGGCTATTCTGTTCAGCTTCAAATTGCGGAATTAACGAATACGCATCATCAATTGCAGCATTTATATGGGCAATTGATTTATCTGGTTCTGTGGTGAAATTTGCTTCTTTGCCCCGCGCTTGGGCTAAAACTTCACCCTCAAAGTTACAAATATTTACCCTGCAAGTGCTGCCGCCAGCATCCACGAGTATCACTAACTCTGATTGTCTATTGTCCATAAATAATACCAAAATTTAAACAAAAATATTGTGTAGTTTCTTTCGAAACATAATCATCTTATCCAGATTGTCTTTTTCATGCGAGAATAAAACACGGTCTGTCAATGCAATCACCACTTGTTTTGACATAGGGTTCATCCAAAGCGAAGTGCCTGTAAAACCTGTATGGCCTATTGAATTATCCGGAAAATCAGTTCCGCAGCTATACATAAAATCATCATTTTGTTTAATTTCCCAACCCAAACTTCTGGGGTGAATGCCTGTTGTGTTTTGGTTCAGAAACATTTTTTTAAGAAATCGCTTTGGCAAAATTTGCTTTTGGTTGGCAAAACCACCGTTTAGCAGCATTTGGGCAAATTCATTCAAATCAAAAGCGTTAGAAAACAACCCTGCATTGCCGCCCTGCCCGCCGAAAAAGCGACTATTGCCATCATGCACAATGCCAATTTCGTTAGGTTCGAATGATGTTGCCACAATATCATCAACATTAATTCCCAATTTTCGTGGTGAAAATACGGAATGTTGCAACCCCAACGGGATTGCAATTTCTGCTTTAAAAAGCGCGGCCAGTGATTTGCCCGTAATTTTAACAATTATGTCGGTAAGTATTAAATATCCCAAGCAACTATAAATCATTTTTGTGCCAGGCTCATACTCTAGCGGAAGATTATATAAATAATGCCTAGCCGCACTGCTATTTTCACTTTTATGGTATAGTTCAACAGTGGCAGGTAGCCCACTTACATGGGAGGTTAACTGCCTTAATGTAATATTTTCTTTACCTACGCCCCAGAATTCAGGAATGTATTTCTTTACTTTTTCATCCAAGTCCAATTCATTGCGCTCTGCCAAAATAGCCATAAGTGAAGCGATCGCTAAAGGCTTTGTAAGAGACGCTAAATCAAATAAATTGCCTGTTTTAAAGTCATCAACATCTTTACGCCAAGCCATATGTAATACAATTTTTCCGTCTCTTGCATACAATATTTCCGCTGTTTTAAACACGCCATCTGCAAAGCCTTGAAATACAAGCTCTTGCACAGATGACGCCTGATCTGGCGCATGTGCCACATCAGGAGAGGTAACTTGGTTAGAAATCAAACTCATTATTTAACGGCTCCAGCAGTCATGCCTGCAATGAAACGTTTGGATTGCAAAATAAATATAGTCACCACAGGCAATGCTGCTAGCGTTAAGCCTGCATATAACACACCGTAATTGATACTATATTCACCAAAGAATGTGGTGAGCCCTTGAGCCAATGTTTTCCACTCAGGTGACTGGATGAAAATAAGCGGGAAGAAGAAATCGTTCCAAATGGGAACAGCGTTATATATGCCTGCAATTACCAAGGCTGGTGATATTAATGGAACCATAATTTGAACCATAATTCTAAATTCACTTGCCCCGTCCATCCTTGCAGAATCTTCAAGCTCAGATGGCAGAGTTTTCAAAAACCCTGTCAGAATAAAAACCGTCGCAGGTAAACTCATCGCGGTATAAATACAAACCAACCCCAGTAAAGAATCCACCAAACCCAAATATTTCAATTGAATGAATAATGGAATGATTGCAAGCCTTAAAGGAAGCATTAAGCCACTTAGAAAAAACAAATATATTAGAATATTGCCCTTAAATTTATAGCGAGATAATGCATATGCAGCCATAGAACCCATGGTCAATAGTAATATTATGGACAAGCCAGTTACAATGGTCGAATTTACCAAATAACGCGGCACATCGGTTGTATTCCAAATCACCAAGAAATTATCAAGGCTAAAACTTTTTGGCAAAGAAAATGGTTCGCCAAATATTTCAGAATTTGTCTTAAAGCCAGATAATACCATCATGATAATTGGGTAAAGAATGACGACAGCATTTATGCCTAAAAACAATTGCATCAACAGCGTGTTGAACTTTTTTTGTGCCTTTATTTTGTTTAGATTATTCATCCCATTTCCACTTCGCGGCTGGTCAGGTATTTAGTTACAATTATTGAAAATACAAAAATAAATATGAAGATAAGAACTGCCAACGCACTACCTGCCCCAAAGTTAGACCCGCCAGAGCTTACAGACCCAAATGCGGTTCTATAAAATAACAAGCCAAGCATGTCGGTAGAATAAGCAGGTGAGCCTTCTAAACTTCCCATGATAAACGGAATTTCAAACCAATTAAATGAACCGATAAAAGTTAGAACCACAATAATGGTTACAGCTGGCGCCATTAAAGGCCAAATTATATCTCTTGCAATTCTCCATTCGCTCGCACCATCAAGCCGTGCAGCTTCAATAAAATCATTGGGGATTCTATGAATAGCGGCTAAGAAAACTAGAGTTGGAAAGCCAACCCAGTGCCACGAATTCACTAACAACATGGAGGCCAGTGCAGTTTCTGGCAGGCCTAACCACGGTAACGCCCAGCTATCAAGCCCGACAAGACGTAGAAGATTATTTACCAAGCCAAATATAGGGTTTAAAAATAGTTTCCACTGAAAACCAATAATGACGGTTGAAAGTATCACTGGTAAAAATATTACAACTTGATAAAAACGATAACCTTTTGGCTTGCGCGCCAATAGCAGCGCTAAGATAAGAGCCAAACCATTTTGAAACACCATTAATGAAATAAATACAATTAGGTTGTTTTTAAATGCATTGATTAAAAATGAACTTTCTCTTTCATTAAACAGCACTTCGTAATAATTACCAAAGCCAATAAATTCTCCACGAACAAGCCCGTTCCATTCGTAAACGCTATACAAAACGGCCGATGCCATAGGAACAAAAACAAATATCGACAACATCAACATGGGCGGCAAAAGCAAAAAAGCGAGCCATAAGTTACGCAATATTTTTCTTTTTCTTACCGACTTTTTATATTCTAAATCAGTCATTTCGGACATAATTTCCTCCTAAAGAACAACAGCGCCATTGCTACCAAAAAGATGGCTGTCTTGGACATTAAAACCAGCAGATATAGCTTGGCCTACATTTACGGATTTATCACCAGCAGAATGTAAAACAATTTCTTCATTTATTTCGTTGCGCATATAAATATATGTTTCATTACCCAAACGCTCAACGGCAAACACTTCACCTTGGATTTGGTTTTCGGGATCATCAGTAATATGTAAAATTTCTGGGCGCACACCTAAGTTCACTTTGTCACCAGAGTTTACTTGGTCCACATTTTTGCATGGAAAATTAACTAATTTTCCATTTTTCAATTTGATCTTTAATAGATTTTCTGCTTTTTCGACTATATTTCCTTCTAAAAAATTCATTGCTGGTGAGCCAATAAAGCCCGCTACAAATATATTTTTAGGGTTGTTATATAGATCAAGCGGCGCTCCAACTTGTTCAATCACACCGTCTTTAATGACAACGATCTTGTCAGCCATTGTCATGGCTTCAACTTGGTCATGGGTTACATAAATCATCGTCGCATTTAGATCTCTGTGCAACTTAGTCAGCTCAAGGCGCATTTGCACACGTAATTTGGCATCTAAATTAGACAATGGTTCATCAAATAAAAATAATTTTGGGTTTCTTACAATCGCGCGCCCGATAGCAACCCTTTGGCGTTGCCCACCAGAGAGTTCTTTTGGCTTACGGTTTAATAATTCAGTCAGTTGCAGAATATTGGCTGCATGCCCAACTTTTTCATCTATTACAGATTTGGATAATTTTGCCACTTTAAGTGAATATGACATATTTTGCTTCACCGTCATATGCGGGTATAACGCGTAAGACTGAAAAACCATCGAAATACCACGTTTTGAAGGTGGCAATTGGTCAATTCTTTCACCATCAATGTGAATTTCGCCGCCACTAAGCTCTTCTAAGCCAGAAATAAGCCTCAAAAGAGTTGACTTACCGCAACCTGACGGACCCACAAAAACAACAAATTCTTTATCTTTTATTGAAAGGTCGACATTTTTGATAACACTGACTTTACCAAATTGTTTATCTAAACCTTTTATTTCAATATCTGCCATAACTTCATTCCATTAAAAAAATTGAGAGCGACCAACAGTCGCTCTCAAAATATCGTTTATTTAGAGTTCTTAATGCCCTCATTAATTTCTTTTGCAACTTCCGCTGCTGATTTTTTACCAGCAAACAATTCTTGCAAACCATTTTGTAGCAATGTAGAGCCTGTTGGCGTGTTGAAGCGATAAGCAACCAACATCATATATGGCGTTGCATTTTCATGAAACTCAGCCACTTTTTGTAGCATAGGATCAGAAGATACAGCACCTTCTACAGCAGCAACATTACCCAATTTATCAGTTAACAATTGTGCAAATTCTGTTGTTGCAGTGAATTTAATAAATTCAAGCGCAGCTTCTTTGTTCTCGGATGCGGCATTAACAGCATATCCACCATCAAGGAATGTAGCAACCATACCTTCGCCATCTTTTGCGGGCGCTGGCATAATATCAAAATTTACACCGGCCTTTTTAAACCCAGCAATTTCCCATGAACCGCCAACAAACATAGCTGCTTGTCCAGCCGTAAACAATTGTTGCATCGTCGCATAGTCCACGCCTTCAAAACCGTTTGGCATAAATTCTTTTAATTCAGAAAACGTTTCTAATGCTTCAATATAACGTGGGTCTTCAAAATCAGTTTTACCCGCTGTCACTTCACCAAAGAACTCTTTTCCATATACGTTAGGCATAAACGCGCCTGACATAATTTCCATAGTCCAACCCGCAGAGCTACCGTTAGCAAGCGGTGTAACACCTGCTGCTTTTAGTTTTTTCGCTGCTGCAATAAATTCAGCATAATTTGTAGGTATCGCAACATCGTGTGTTTCAAAAAGATCTTTGTTCACGTAAACCAAAACAGTTTGCGAAGCAAATGGCACAGCATATACTTTGCCATCAGCGCGTAAAGTAGTGCCCAATAGCTCATCAGCGCTTAATGTTGATAAATCAACACTGTCGTTTAGCGGTTCAAGATAACCTGCTGCCGCCACTTGTTCTAAACTACCGTAAGAGCGGGTGTGCATAATATCTGGGCCAGCACCACCAGCCAAAGCTGTTGTCAAAACTGTGTTGTAAGCAGTTGCTTCATGGGCTGTAAATGTAACATTAATGTCAGGGTGGGATTTTTTAAATTCCGCAATTATTTCCTGATATGCTTTTGCATCTTCTTGGCGCCAACTCCAAAAACTCAGGTCAGCGGCACTGGCGATTGACCCTGCCAGTATACCACTACAAAGCGTAGCTCCAATTAATATGGTTTTTAATTTATTTTTCATTTTTCTCTCCCTTGTTATAAGTCATTTTGACTAAGTTTTTTCTATTCAAACTGTAACAAAGCGTCAGAAAGACGCCCATTATGTTTATTGAGGATCTCATCTGCTCGATCTTTAGATGTTTTTGCCAATATCATAAAAATACTGGTTTTAACATTCCAGTTAGTTGCTTCTAGCGCCGCAAATGCTCCATCTGCATCGGTTGACGTGGCTTCTTGCACCAATTTAAGTGCGCGTGCCTTAAGCTTTTTATTTGAAACCTTCAAATCAACCATCAGATTGCTATAACATTTGCCAATTCTAATCATAGCTCCTGTTGAAATCATATTCAGAACCATTTTTTGCGCCGTGCCTGATTTGAGACGGGTAGATCCTGTTAAAATTTCAGGGCCAACCAACGGGGCAATTGAATAATCTGCTAAGTCTGCAAGGCTGGAGTTTGGATTGCAGGTTAAAGCAACAGTTATTACATTTAGCTCATTTGCTTTTTTAAGAGCGCCAATTACATAGGGTGTCCGGCCAGAAACAGCTAAGCCTATAACAACATCATTCTTAGTTAAATTCAGCTCCGATAAATCATCAGCACCCTGCACAGGGTCATCTTCACATCCCTCTTGAGATACAAACATCGCATCTGGGCCGCCTGCCATTACGGCAACAACACGTTCCCTAGACACTCCAAAAGTTGGCGGGCATTCTGAAGCATCAAGCACACCTAACCTGCCGGAGGTTCCAGCACCAACATATATTATTCTACCGCCATTAAGTAGTGCATTTGCAGATACTTCTACAACTTCGCCAATAACGGTGGCTTCTTTTGCAACTGCATCTGCCACAAGAGCATCTTGAGAATTCATTAATTTTACAATGTCTAATGATGACATTTTATCAAGATCAAACGAAGCTGGGTTTCGCCCTTCTGTAATCAGAAGTTTTAATTTGTCCGCTAGATCTATTAAGGTGTTTATTGATAATTTCATATTTGGAATATATTATTCCTTTTTAATACTGTCAATCAATTATTTATTACATGTTGATAAATGGAATAATTTATACTAAAAATCACTCAGTGTGGAGGAGTAGAATCATCAAAACTGACATTAATTTAATAACGCGCCTACAAGCTGGCCTTGAAAACTTTTCACCAAGTGAAACCCGCATTGCAAATGAAATAATATCAAGCCCATCACAAGTTACGGGTTATTCATCCCAAGCACTCGCAAAAAATTGTAACGTTAGCCAATCTGCCATTGTTAAATTTTGTCAAAAACTGGGCTATAAGGGTTATACTGCTTTAAAACTTGCCCTCAATGCCGAGTTGGCCAGAGGCGAAACCCAAAACCAAGTTCATAGAAATATTTTTTCAGATGACCCCATGGGCGAAGTTGCCAAAAAGTTATTTGATAGTAAAGTTTCTGCGCTTTCCGAAACAATGCGCTTAAACGCTTCAGATGATATAGACGGCGCTGTTGAATTAATTGAAAATGCAAATCGTATTATCATCATTGGCATGGGCGGCTCACTACTTGTGGCGCAAGATCTATCTTCAAAACTCACTAAATTTGGAAAAGCTGTTTTGTTTGGTGCAGACAGCCACACTCAACTCGCAAACCTAGTTAGCCTAACACCTGATGATTTAGTAATCGGAATTTCTTACTCAGGCAAAACCAAAGAAATTAGAGTTGCGATAGAAAATGCAAACCTAAAAGGCATACCAGTTATTGCAATTTTTGGATATGATGCCCAAGAAATTAAAATAAACAAAGGCATTAAATTAAATTGTGTTGCTGATGAAAACCTAGTCAGGAGTGCATCTATCGCCACTCGTACTGCCCAATTTGCCGTTGCCGATTTACTGTTTGTTGCCTTAACCCAAAAAATGAATAACGTTTCAGACGTAATTCAATCAAGCCAAAAAATAGTAAAGTCGTTATTATAATTTATAGGCTGCATGAATTCGATTTTTCTGATGCCATCATGCACAAAAATATATAACTAAAAGTTCAAAGCCGCGCTGCAAAGCATCACCTTCCAGTAACAATATTTGATAAAAATACAGTTTTCGCGACTTTAAAGACGAAGAATTAGAAAATTCTGAACTTGTCATCAACGTTTTTTAATGACAAGCCCAGAAATATATTGGCTAAATAACAAATGAAATAAATCTTTATTTCGTCTCTGGAATTAAGCTTGGTTTCGTTCCATTGGTTGGCATAGGACCGCCAGTTGGTGGGGTGCCATTTCCAGAAGGACGATCGCCTTGGCCTGTTTGAGAACCACCACGCGGTTGGCCTTCTGTTGAAATTGAGTCAGCACTCACACCAACAACCAATGATGCAATATATTTTCCCGATTGTTCTTTAATGGCCGCAAATGATGAATCGCCAGATTGTTGCGCAATGCCATCATTTCCGTTACGGGTGTCACGCTCAGAATCGCGTCCTGTGTAAGCCTCTGCATTTAGGAAAATAAACTCACTCAACGCATCTGGAAAATAAAGTTGGCTGGTGAGAATTGTCACCTCATCTAAAAAAACTTTATAATGTATGTGGGTTGTACGGCCTCGATACCAACCTGGATAAATAGTTTCAAAACTTGCAATGCCTGCTTCATTTGTAAATTGTGTGCCGCGCAAAAAAGTTTGATCTTTGGTATTCAGCGCACTGTCGCTACCTTGTCCTTCATATCCAGAATAATTGCCCTGTGCATCACAATGCCAAATATCAACCCGCGCATTTTCAAGCGGTGTGCAAGTGCTGTCTACAACCTGAATGACCATTTCCAACGGAATACCAGCCTTTCCTTCTGTGATATCAGCGCGTATTAAATTGGGGTCAGTATAATATGGCCCTTCTGTCACTTCTTTGGCCAATACGCAAACATCCGACGATATTAAGCCAGCTTGTTGGGTTGAGCTTGTCGCAGCGAAGGCGGGTGCAGTGGCCGCAATCACTGGCAAAGCCGCCATTGATTTTAGTAAAGTTCTTCTGCCAACATTTTGTGGTGTAGCTTTCATTCCTTTATCCTTTTATTTTCCATTTCAGTTATTAGTGATTCTAATTAGCACCTGAAAAACGACTATAAAAAGACAAAAATGTAAGAAATTGTAATGCAATATTTTTGGTAAATTACACCTATACCCACTTAAATCACCACCCATAATATAGCGCGCAGGGGCAGTATAAAACACTTTTCGCAATCAGTGAGCCAGAACGATAGTCCATTATTTATTCAATAAGGGCTTACAATTTGATACATTGTTTGCTGTTTCAAACCAAATTTGCATCATTTTATTGATCAAGCTCTAAATTGCCGACAGGCCTGCATTGGTATTTAATAAATATTGTGAGAAAATAGGCCCGCTAGCAGCGCCAATCGCTCGTGCATTGCGCCCAACACGCCCTTCTTCAATGCGTGGTACAATCAGACCTCTGGTGTCTTGATTAACTAAATATCGACGAACCCGTTCCACCAACCTTGTTCTTACATTGGAAGGAAAAGCGCCATCAATGATGATGGCTTCAAAATCTATAACGGAACATATTGATAATGATGCTTTGGCAAGTTCCTGTGCTGTTTCACCTATCCAAGGTTCAATATATCGGTCTAAATCGTCCCATTCTTGTGGGTTTTGCCATATTAAGCTTGGGTCAAGCCCAGCTTCTGCCAATCGAAATTCAAGCAAATGCAATGATGCGACATCAATCAGTTGGCGACTTTCGCCTAACGGCCCTGTGCTTCGCATTGAACCCAAAGCCCCCGCATTACCTTGATTGCCTTCAAACACCGTGTCATTAAGCACAACACCACCGCCAATAAACGCCCCGATAAAAAAATACGCATAATCACGAAACTGTTTACCGCAACCATATAAATGTTCAGCTCTGCATGCAGCGGTAGAATCATTACCTAAAAAGACAGGTATGTCGCTGAATTTTTTCACCTCTTCGTGAAAATCAATTTCTTTCCAATTTTCAAATGATTCATCTTGATCTTCCGTTAAATCATCCCACTTCCAAAGCTCAAACGGAATGGCAATGCCAATCCCACAAATCCTATTTAATATGTCTTTGGATAATCCGCTAGAAATAGAGGCAATACCCGTTTCAAGAAATTTAAAAATTTCAGCAGGCATCGGATAATCATAAGCAATGTTTATTTGCTCTCTTACATTTCCTTTAAAATCTAGCAACAATAATTCGCAGCTTCTGCGCCCAACTTTCAGACCAAAAGAAAACACACCATCAGCTATTAAATTCATTGGAATTGAAGGCTTTCCAACCTTGCCTTTTATAGGTGTGCCCCGTTTTAGTAAGCCATCAGTTTCAAGTTTTCTTAAAATTTTAGAAACCGTTTGAGCAGACAAACCCGCACGCCTAGCTAAGTCTATGCCAGACATAGGGTCGTGCTGGCGTTGCAACATAGACAATAGCAAACGCTCATTATAGTCGCGTACACCACTTTGATTCACACCTGAGCTGATGTCGCGAATTTTAACATTATCCATGTAGGTAACCAATTTCATTTTCGAGTTAACCTACACTAACATACCAGTATAATTTTACCACGCATAATTAATAAATAAAGTTTATTTATTAATTGACAGGCGCTATTTTCCATGTTTTATATGGAAATTATCGCAAGGGAGATCGCGATTATGGTTCGGCAGAAGCCGTTTCAAAACTATTAGGGAGATTATTGTGAAAAAATTACTAACCACAACCGCCATCGCTTTTACCATGCTGGCTAGCACTGCATATGCAGAAGACATCACTGCATGTCTAATCACAAAAACGGATACAAACCCGTTTTTCGTGAAGATGAAAGAAGGCGCGAAAGCCAAAGCTGCTGAACTTGGCATTAACTTAAAAACTTATGCAGGTAAAGTTGATGGTGACCATGAAACGCAAGTGGCTGCTATTGAAACTTGTATTTTAGACGGCGCAAAAGGTATTTTACTTACGGCTTCCGATACATCTTCAATTGTTTCTGCTGTTACACAAGCTCGCGAGGCTGGCATTGTGGTGATCGCACTTGATACACCATTAGACCCAATTGAAGCTGCTGATGCAACTTTTGCAACCGACAATTTTCTTGCTGGCGAACTTATTGGCCGTTGGGCTGCTGCGTCACTGGGTGATGAAGCTGCAAACGCCAAAATTGCAATGTTAGACTTGGCTGTTAGCCAACCAACAGTTGGCGTATTGCGTGACCAAGGTTTCTTAAAAGGATTTGGTATTGAGCTTGGCGACCCGAACAAATGGGGTGATGAAACTGACCCACGTATTGTTGGCAATGATGTAACTGCGGGTAATGAAGAAGGCGGCCGCAAAGCAATGGAAAATCTCTTAGCAAAAGATCCTGAAATTAATGTTGTTTACACCATTAACGAACCTGCTGCTGCTGGTGCTTATGAAGCCCTAAAAGCTATTGGCCGCGAAGCCGATGTGCTTATTGTATCTGTAGATGGTGGTTGCCCAGGTGTTGCCAATGTAAGAGATGGTATTATTGGCGCAACGTCGCAGCAATATCCGCTTAAAATGGCTGCCTATGGCATTCAAGCCATTAAAGATTGGGCAGACAATGGTACAAAACCAGCGTTAACAGAAGGCAAAAATTTCTTTGATACTGGCGTTACACTAATCACAGACAAACCTGCTGCAGGCGTTGATTCTATTGATACTAAAGGTGGAACGGATATTTGTTGGGGTTAAGCCAATAATTATGCAAAACTAATGTCAAAGTAAGTGGGGCAGGCATTCCGTCCTGCCCCACTTCGCAACAGTCGGATTGCAACCGACTATTAGGAAAACTTATGCCAGATAAATTAAACACTGAAACGGCCACACCGAACGATCCAAATTCTGTAGCCCAGTTTACAGATGTACGTGGGTCAATCATAAAAAAAATTCAGCATGCTTTGCATGTAACACCCTCATTAGTGCCACTCATTGTGCTCACTCTTTCCATTCTCATTTTTGGAATTTTGTTAGGGTCTAAATTCTTTTCTCCCTTTGCTCTTACCCTGATTTTACAACAAGTTGCCATTGTCGGCATTGTTGGCGCAGCCCAGTCTTTGGTTGTATTAACTGCGGGTATCGACTTATCTGTTGGCGCCATTACGGTACTTAGCTCAGTCGTTATGGGACAATTCACCTTTAGATATGGCTTACCTGTCGGCGTTTCAGTCGCTTTTGGATTGGCAGCGGGCACCTGTGTCGGCTTTGTCAATGGCTGGTTAATTGCACGTATTAAGCTGCCCCCCTTTATCGTTACATTGGGAATGTGGCAAATTGCACTGGCAACAAATTTCCTCTATTCCGCCAACGAAACAATACGTGCGCAAGACATTGCGCAACACGCACCCTTATTGCATTTATTTGGCGAAAAAATCAAAGTTGGCGGCGCTGTGTTTACCTATGGCGTCATCTTCATGGTGTTACTGGTGGTTTTACTATCTTATGTTCTACGCCAAACCGCATGGGGCAGACATGTATATGCAGTTGGTGATGACCCTGATGCAGCCGAACTATCTGGCGTGAATGTAAAAAAAGTTATCATTTCTGTCTATATGATTGCAGGTCTAATTTGCGCATTCGCAGGTTGGGTAATGATTGGCCGCATTGGTTCAGTTTCGCCTACATCTGGGCAATTGGCAAACATTGAAAGCATCACCGCAGTGGTGATTGGCGGCATATCCTTATTTGGCGGCAGAGGCTCAATAATGGGCATGTTATTCGGGGCGCTTATTGTTGGTGTATTCACTTTAGGTTTACGTCTGATCGGTGTCGATGCTCAATGGACATTCCTACTCATTGGCGGACTTATTATTGGTGCTGTCGCGGTAGATCAGTGGATTAGAAAGGTATCTGTATAATGGAACCAATTCTACAAGGTAAAAATTTGGTCAAACGTTATGGCCGCGTGACAGCAATTGATGATTGTGATTTTGAATTATATCCAGGCGAAATCCTAGCCGTCATTGGCGACAATGGCGCTGGTAAATCGTCACTGGTTAAAGCTGTTTCTGGTGCGATTATTCCTGATGAAGGTGAGATTTTTCTCGAGGGTAAAAAAATAAAATTCTCTTCGCCAATTGACGCGCGCGACTCAGGCATCGAAACCGTTTATCAATCGCTTGCCATGTCACCCGCTTTGTCAATTGCTGACAATATGTTTATGGGGCGTGAAATTCGAAAACCAGGTTTTATGGGCAAAATATTTCGTCAGTTAGACCATAAGAAAATGGAACAGATTGCACGTGACAAATTAACCGAACTAGGTTTATTGACCATCCAGAACATCAACCAAGCGGTCGAAACCTTGTCTGGCGGTCAACGCCAAGGCGTTGCCGTAGCCCGCGCAGCTGCCTTTGGTTCAAAGGTTATAATATTGGATGAGCCCACTGCCGCTTTAGGCGTTAAAGAATCTCGTAAAGTGTTAGAGCTTATTCAAGATATCAAAGCACGTGGCATTCCTATTATTTTGATCAGCCATAATATGCCGCATGTATTTGAGGTTGCCGATCGCATTCATGTGCACAGGCTCGGCAAACGGTTATGCGTAATTGATCCAAAAGACTACACGATGTCTGATGCTGTGGCATTTATGACAGGTGCAAAAGAAGCCCCACAACAGGCTTAACACTATAACGTCGAATTTAAGCCTCTGACCCTCTCCCAGAGGCTTAAATTTTAATTATCAATAAAGTAATCAGGCTCATTCATCATCCGCATAACCAGTTGAGCGTTCGGCATATCATTCTGATTAATTTTATGTTCTATTTCCGATGCAGAATAATCATAGCCTTGCCATCTTTGCACTAATCTTTGATGGATAATTTTTTGAGATACTTTCACAAAAACACTTAAATCATAATTAGGCTGCATGTCTTTCCACTCAATTTGATCGAGTAAAAGATAATTGCCTTCTACAATGATATATTTGATTTCCGATGCAATAACCCGCGCCCCTGCCCTCGAAATCTCTAACTCTCTATCAAAAACTGGCACAATGATTTCTGGCTCTTCATTGATTTTTAGACGCTGAAGCAGGCTTCTAAATCCGCCCACATCAAATGTTGATGGCGCACCTTTAACACCAAGCAACCCCTTATCTTTCAATACTTGGTCATCCAAATGAAACCCGTCCATAGGCACAACCGCTGCTGAATCTGGCTCATTTTCATTTAATAATTCTAGCAATTCTTCCGCAATTGTAGATTTACCACTCGCAGGCGCGCCAGCTATAGCAATAACGATGCGATTTTTGTCGGTCAGTTGAATTACTCGACCTAGCTCATGAAGAGTGATGGTTTGCATTTAATCTAGCCCAATGTATATTTCAAATTAAAATTATAACCACAAACTCCATTTTTGAAGACATATATTCTTATAGATATTAAAATTATTTGGGAATATAAACAATCTATAAGTCTAGAGTCTAAACTTGCGCGGGAGAAATAGGTTTTTATGGTAAGCAACCCCAAAAGACGACGGTTAGAACCAGCGGCTCGCTATCAAGAAATCATTGCGGCGGCGACATCTCTAATCGCTAAATCTGGTTATTATGGCATAAGTCTGCAAAAAGTGGCCGATGGTTGCGGCATCACAAAAGCGGGTTTATTGCACTATTTCAGTTCAAAGGATGCCCTTTTGATTGCGGTTCTCGAAGCGCGAGATAAAGCCGATACCGAGACCCTTCATTTAATTTCCCCACCACGGCCAATTTCAAAGTCAGATACCAGAGAATTTTTAAACCGTTTGGTCGAGCGTAATGCAAGTCAACGCGAAATAGTGAGATTATTCACTGTTTTAAGCGCAGAGGCACTCAACCTAAACCACCCCGCACACGACTATTTTTCGACTAGAACCCATAATGCCAGATCAAATGTAGAAATTTACGCTTCGGAATGGCACCCAGATTCCCGCACCTTCACCATAGAATTGTTTTCGTTCCTCGATGGTTTGCAATTGCTTTGGCTGCGCGATGAAGATGTCGACCTGACTACAGAATGGCACAAATTTGCCGATTTACTTTTTAGCTAGATAAATCAAAAAACCAGTTTTAAATACTATAGATTGAATTTCCGCAAATTTTTATTTGCGTTTTTTGTTGACGCCATTAGCCAATTGCTGATATTCCTTACCTACCAACTAGTAGATAAGGAATATCAGCAATGATTGAAACACTTTTAAACAAAATGACACTCGAAGAACAAGTCTCTCTTCTGGCAGGCGCAAATTTCTGGGCATCCGTTGGCATCGAGCGTCTTGATGTTCCTTCTATAAAAGTGACCGACGGCCCCAATGGGGCGCGTGGTGGCGGTGGCTTGGTTGGTGGTGTAAAATCGGCTTGCTTCCCTTCAGCAATCTCTGTCGGCGCCTCGTGGAATGTAGATTTAGCGAAACAAATGGGCATTGCCATCGCCCAAGAAGCCAAAACTAAAACTTCAAGCGTATTACTAGCGCCCACCGTCAACATCCATCGCTCTGGTCTAAATGGTCGAAATTTCGAATGTTATTCCGAAGACCCCGCTTTAACTTCAGACCTTGCTGTGGCGTATATAGAAGGGGTTCAAAGCCAAGGCGTTGCCGCAACCATTAAGCATTTTGTTGGCAATGAATCTGAAATTGAACGCCAAACCATATCCTCAGAAATAAGCGAACGCGCTTTGCGAGAAATATATCTCCCACCCTTTGAAGCTGCGGTTAAAAAAGCCAAAGTTATGGCAGTGATGACTGCTTATAATCGGCTTGACGGTGTTTATGCTAGTGAACATAATTGGCTATTAAGCCAAGTGCTGAGACAAGAATGGAAATTTGATGGCATCGTGATGTCTGATTGGTTTGGCTCGCACACAACAGCAGAAAGCGTAAATGCTGGGCTGGATTTAGAAATGCCTGGCCCAACCCGCGACCGTGGTGAAAAGTTGGTGCAAGCCGTTAAAAATGGCGAAGTTAATGCCAATATAATTCGCCAATCTGCCAAACGAATAATACAACTTCTGCAAAAAGTTGGCGCGTTTGAAAATGCAATTCCAACTCAAGACGACGAACAAGCTATAGACTTACCCGAACATCGTGCCCTCATTCGAAAATTAGGTACCGAGGGCAGTGTTTTGCTAAAAAACAATGGTATATTGCCGTTAGACAAAACCCAAATAACCGACATTGCCGTAATCGGCCCCAATGCAGCTGAAGCCCGTATTATGGGCGGTGGCAGCGCGCAAATTAACGCACATTATAAAATCAGTCCACTCGACGGCCTTAAAACAGCGCTAACTGAACAACAAAATATCATCCATGTACAAGGGTGTAGCAACAACCGCTTACTCAAGTTATTCGAGACCAATATTAACATCAAGTTTTATGCAGAAACTGAGTTTTCTGGAGAACCAATTTGCCAAGAAAATGGTACTGCAGGCGAATATTTTTGGGTCGACTTGCCTTTTGACCCTCAATATCACCACAATTTTTCAGCCATCATAACTGGTGAATTCATACCCAAACAAGATGGTGAATATGACTTTGGCATCACCAATGCGGGTTTCGCAAAACTCTATTTAGATGGTGAATTATTGGTAAATGGCGAAGATAATTGGACAAAAGGCGAAAATTTTTTTGGTCTAGGCTGCAATGAGATACGTAAAACTGCCCATTTAGAAGCTGGAAAAAGTTACAAAATAACCGTCAAATTTAAAACATCGCCCGAACAAGCAGACGGCCTGCATTTCAGCGCGCTGCGCATTGGCATCGAACACCCCTTGGGTGAGGCAGACATTGCCGATGCCGTCAAAGCCGCAAAAGAGGCGCCATTGGCCATTTTATGTGTTGGCCGCCAAGGCGAATGGGATACCGAAGGGCTTGACCAACCCAATATGCAGCTGCCTGGCATTCAGGATGAATTGATAAAAAGAGTTACTGCCGTCAACCCAAACACCATCATTATATTGCAAACTGGTGGCCCCATTGAAATGCCATGGCTTGCCGACGTAAGTGCTGTTTTGCAAATGTGGTATCCCGGCCAAGAGTTAGGCAATAGCATGGCCGATATGTTATTTGGCAAAGTCTCCCCTGCTGGCTACTTACCCCAAACATTTCCGCTTCAGTTATCTGATAATAGCGCTATCACATCTAACTTACTTACCTATCCAGGAGATGGCACAAAAACCACTTATGATGAAGGTGTATTTGTCGGCTATCGGCATCATGTTTCAAACAATATTGCAACTGAATTTCCGTTTGGGTTTGGCCTCACCTATTCAGAATTTAGGTGGTCTGAGCCAAGGCTATCATCAACCACACTTTCAGCCGAAAACATCATCATTGAACTTGAAGTCAAAAATACTGGGAAATTCGCAGCATCAGAATTGGTTCAAGTTTACATGAAACCACCAAACAAAAGCATCAAACGCCCTTCACTGGAATTGTGTGATTTCGCCAAAATTCATTTAAATCCAAATGAGTCAGGCGATGTTAAATTAGAAATTAATTTAAGAAATCTAAGTTATTTTGATGAAGATAATGGAGATTTTGTTATTGATGCAGGTGTCTATGAGTTGGTTTTCGCAAAAAATGCTGAAAACATACAATATTCATCAAAGATTGAAGTTAAAAAGGAAATCAGACTAGCGGTTTAGACCGACAACCAAGAGTTTAGTACTAAAAGTGCACCGAGAAAAATTCAATTTTAGCTCGGTGCAGATTCATTGGGATCGCATGACAGAAACAAACATCCAGCCCGACTTTGCCCTTATTCAAATTTACTTAGCGGTTGGAGGAAGATGTGAAATCACTTGTGCGGACAAGTGAAGACACGCCACCACTCAACGCCCCATCCAGCCGCCATCAACGGTCAAAATTGTGCCATGCACATAATCGGAAGCGGCAGACGCCAAAAACACCACGGGACCTGCAAAATCAGCTGGCTCTCCCCACCTACCCGCAGGAATGCGCTCTAAAATAGAGTTAGAGCGTGCAGCATCATCTTGCAAAGCTTGGGTATTATCAGTCGCTATATAACCTGGTGCAATCGCATTTACATTCACGCCTTTGCCTGCCCATTCATTGGCCAAAGCCTTGGCAAGTTGGCCAATGCCGCCTTTAGATGCGGCATAACTTGGCACATTAATTCCACCTTGAAACGTCAATAAAGACGCGGTAAAGATAATCTTTCCTGCGCCACGTGCTACCATTGTTTTGCCAATCTCGCGGCTTAAAATAAACTGTGTCGATAAATTAACCTCTAACACTTCATCCCAATATTCATCACTATGTTCTGCTGCAGGCGCGCGTTTTATGGTGCCTGCATTGTTAATGAGAATGTCAATTTTGGGGTTATCTGCCAATACTGTAGCGGCAAATTGTTTAACCGCTGCACGGTTAGAAAAATCGCATTGGTATGCTTTAAACTTACGACCTAAAGCCAAAATTTCTTGCTCAATTTCGCTGCCACTGGCCTCTAAAGATAGGCTGACACCAATGATGTCAGCACCAGCTTTTGCCAATGCAATTGCCATGGCTTTGCCGACGCCACGTTTACAACCAGTGACGAGAGCTAACTGGCCGCTTAAATCAAATAAGTTTTCTGATGACATTTAACATGCTCCTATTGGTGATAAAATAACTCTACCTATAAATTAAAGTCGGTAACCACATAGATAATTCTGGAATGAAAGTAAGTAATAATAATACCACAAGCAAAGGAACGAGGAAAGGCGCCGTGGCCTTAACGCATTGCTCAAAAGGCACATCTGACACTTTGGATAATACGTAGAGCACCAAGCCAACAGGCGGGGTGAGCAAACCAATCATTAAATTCAAAATCAAAATGATGCCAAAATGCACAGGGTCAATGCCCAAACCCATCGCTACTGGCAACAAAACTGGAGTGAGTATAGTGATGGCAGCAATGGTTTCCATAAAGCAGCCAACCACCAATACAATCAGCATAATAGTCAGTAGAATGAGTGTTTTATTGTCTGTAAAACCAAGCAAGCCATCGGCGAAAATTTCGGCCACTTGGTTGGCGGTTAATATCCAAGCAAAAATGGCAGATGCAGCCACAATCATCATGATTGAAGCAGTAATTTCCACCGTATCTATGGACACACGCAACAGGCGTTTAAAGTTTAATGTGCGATAGACCACAAGGCCTAAAAACATTGAATATGCCACCGCACCAATGGCGGCTTCTGTAGGAGTGAAAATCCCTGTTAATATACCACCGACTATGATAATTGGCGTAAAGAGCGGTAAAATCGCATGCCAAAATGAGGTGATAAAATAGTTCCATTGGAACGCGTCATCACGTGGGTAATTACGCATGCGGGCATAAAATGCCACCATAACCATAAGCGCAATGGCCATAATTAAGCCAGGTATTAGCCCTGCTGCAAATAATTGACCGATAGATGTATCGGCAATCACACCATAAACCACCAAAGGCAGAGAAGGTGGAATTATAGGGCCGATTGTGGATGAGGCCGCGGTGATACCAACCGAGAAATCTGTGTCATAACCCGCATCACGCATGGCTTTAATTTCAATATTACCAAGGCCGCCTGCATCGGCCACCGCCGCGCCAGACATGCCTGCAAAAATAACACTCGCGCCAACATTTACATGGCCTAAGCCGCCATGCATCCAACCAACTGAGGCACGGGCAAAGGTGAATATTTTGTTGGTAATGCCAGAGCTGTTCATTAAATTACCAGCCATGATAAAGAACGGCACAGCAATAAGCGGAAAACTATTGATGCCATTGACCATATTATGCAGCACCACAACTGGTGGCAAGCCATCAATAAGAATGAAAATAAGCGAAGAGACGCCCAATGCAACCGCAATTGGCGCACCCGCAATAAGCAGGAAAAATAGAATGATAAATAGTAGTGATAGAGCCATTAAGTTGCCAATTATAAATTAAATTTCAGTATGAGAATGTTTCTCTAATTCGCGCATAACATCCTCAGGTGATTGTTTGATTTTACGAATAAGCCAAATGAGAGAATAGATTGCCATAATCGCCAGAGACACCGCAACAAGCCAATAAAGTAGGCTTTTGGGTATTTCAACCGAGGCCATTTTGGTACGCGTTTTTTGCGCCAATATAATGGCTTGATATGCCAAATATCCGTAAAATGAAAGTGATAACAGCTCGATCGCAATGTTGAGCCTTTTGCCATTTGCTGGCGATAAATACCGATAGAAAAATTCTAAGAAAATATGCGTGCCTTTGCGGGTGACTGATATGGCGCCAAAATAGGCCACGACAATCAGCACATAACGGGCAATTTCCTCAGTCCATGCTAAACTATCGTTCAAAATATAGCGGGTGAAAAATTGTAAGAATACAATGATAGCCAAACCCCAAAGCGCAATAAGCCCCGGAAGATCGACAAGTTTAAAATCAGAAATATCGACCTCATCATCGCCAAAGTCAATTTCTTGACGCGCCTCTTTTGAGGCGCGTCCATTTTGTTGATCAGAATGATCCATAAATGTTAGAATCCTATAGCTTAAAGTTCGCCAAGGCGTTTAAAGTGATCGGCTGTGTATGGTACACCATCACCAATTAGGCTTGGTTTCACAGCATCTTGGAATGGTTTTTTGTCAACCACGTTCACTGCAACACCTTGCTCTTCAAACCAAGAGATTAGGTCAGTTTCTGATTTATAAATTTCTTCCGAAATCATCATAGCCGCTTTACCCAAAATTTCTTTTACTGCAGCCTGATCATCACCAATACGTGCCAAAGCATCATCAGATGCAATGATAAGTAGGCTATTCAAAATATGGCCAGTGAGGTTAATATTAGTCTGTACCTCATAGAATTTTTTGAATTTAATGGTAGGCAATGGGTTTTCTTGAGCATCAACCACACCTTGTTGTAGCGCCAAATAAACTTCAGAGAAAGCCATTGGTGTTGGGTTTGCGCCCACAGCATTAGGGAACATCAACATTAATGGTGAGTTTGGAACTCGAATTTTAAGACCTTCCATATCAGATGGTTTTAAAATTGGCTTATTAGATGTCACGTGACGTTGGCCATAATAAACCAAACTCATCACTTGGTTGCCTGTCGCATCATGATATCCAGCTGATAATTCTTTAAACAGATCTGACTCACGATAAGTTGACCAATGGTCATAACCGCGCATGATGAACGGATAATCTGAAATGGCAATCGGGCCATAATAACGTTCAACAAAACTTGGGCCTGTATATATAATGTCAACAGCGCCAATACCAAGACCTTCGTTAATTTCTACTTCTTTACCCAATGATGAAGCAGGAAAAACCTTAACTTCAACACGACCTTCGGTCGCTTTGGCAATTTCTGCGGCTGCCCATTCGGCTTTAATATGGTATGGCGAACCAGACTCATATACATGTGCCCATTTTAACGTTTCAGTAGCCAACGCGGTTGTTGCGCCTGCGACCATAATTACGCCTGCAACAATCGCAGTGCTTATTTTTTTAATATTCATTTTTCCCTCCTATGGAAACCCCAGCCCTCCGCTGGTAAGGACCATCAAATTTCAATAATATTTTGAATGTTTGACGGTAACTAATATATCTTATATACTAGTTATATTACAAATGCAAATCAGCTTTACCGTATTTAGTATTTCTGTTATTTCACTAATTCGAAAACACTAAATACAGAGCTGAATGGAGACTGTTTATGGGGAAAAATTCCTCCGAAAACAAAATTGAACCGATAAGAAAGCGTGCAGGCAATGCTGCGCCTATGGGTAAGGGCTATTTTTACGGTTCGTCAAATGCCACCTTATCCGATACACAATATGAACGGCTACGTGATGCCATCATCTCTATGGATATGCCACCAGGCACGCCCATATCGGAAAAGAAAATCGCTTTAGAACAAGGCATTAGCCGCACACCCATACGCGAAGCCATCTTGCGGCTACATCGTGAAAAATTGGTTGAAGTGGTGGCTAAATCTGGCACATTTGTAGCGCGTATTCCCGTATCGGCCTTGCCCGAAGCACTCATTGCCCGCCGCGCATTAGAAGGCATGACAGTTAAATCGGCCTCTAAATGTGCCAAACGCAGCCAAATTTTAGAATTATATGCAATCATTGAGCGCCAGCGCGAAATGGCTGCATTAGGCGACATTAAAGGCTTCCATGCCGCCGACGAAAATTTCCATGAGATGATTGCCAATGTTGGTAAGTTATCTGGCCTGTGGCAATTGGTGCAACAAGTGAAATTACAGGTCGATAGATTTAGAGTTTTAACCCTACCCGAGGACGGCCGCATGACAATGGTGGTGGCAGAACACACCGCCATTGTTGACGCCATTAACAACGGCGATGAGGACATTGCTTGCCAAAAAATGGAAGCTCATCTTTCGGGATTACAACATCATTTTCCACATTGGATTGAACAACGCCCCGCCTATTTTATCCACGATATAGACCTGGATGATATGGCACAAATTTAACTAAAAACGGATATTTAAATGACTATTGAAATTAGACAAGTCTCAAGCCCGACAGAAACCAAAGGTTTCAACACCGATCAATTGCGCGAAAATTATTTAGTGCAAGATATTTTTGTGGCTGATCAAGTGACAATGACCTACAGCCATTTAGATAGAAGTGTTGTCGGCGGTGCAACGCCCACAACCACCTCACTAAAACTTAAAACCAATAAACAAATTGGCACACAACGGTTTTTAGACCGCCGCGAGATTGGCATTATAAATGTTGGCAATGATGGTATTGTCATAGCCGATGGCATAGAATATCCGCTAAATTACACCGATTGCCTATATTTACCAATGGGCGTTAAAGAGGTTAATTTTAAAAGTTCGGACGCACAAAATCCTTCAAATTTTTATTTCGTAAGCTCACCAGCACACCACGCATATGAGGCAAAAATTATCACGGCCAATGACGCCATTTTATTGGAATTAGGCACTCAATCAGATTGCAACAAACGCAAACTTCGCCAATATATTCACCCGCAAGTGGTAGATAGCTGCCAACTAGTCATGGGCATCACCACCATAGAAGATGGTAGTGTATGGAACACAATGCCATGCCACATTCACGACAGACGCTCAGAAATTTATCTGTATTTCGATATGAAAGCAGACACAAGGGTTGTTCATCTAATGGGCGAGCCAGATGAAACACGCCACTTAATCGTTAAAAACCAAGAAGCCATTTTATCACCAGGTTGGTCTATCCATAGTGGTGCTGGCACAGGACGCTATGCGTTTATTTGGTCTATGGCAGGTGACAACCAAGATTTCACCGATATGGACTTCATCGACATGCAAGATTTGCGCTAAAATTTCGAAATCCAGTACCACGAAAAGAAAATCAGAACACATACGGATACAGCAACTTAACGAACTAAAAAAGCTCATCCCGCCCTGCCCTTCGAGTTGAGGTACTGAAAACGGAATATAAAATATACACGAAAAGCAAGGGAGAATTGTTAAACTTCTCAAACCAGATTAACAACGCACTTTAGAATTAATAGTTTTTAATTTAGTGGCCAAGGCTTGCGCTTTGGCCACTTTTTTGTGTCTAGAATTTGACAAGTAATTCTTTAAAATGTTATTTTTGTTTAAAATTAATTTAATTACTGAAGCTCTATTTATGAAAATGAAAACAACTTTCATCATATTTTTAATAATTTCTAATGTTCTTTTCACACCCCATATTTTTGCAAATGAAAACCCATTAAATCTTGTTGATCAAGAGAAAACGAAAACATCACTTAAGTTGGGATGGATGTATTTTAATGGTGAAGGTGTGCACCAAGATTACAAAAAAGCGTTTATGTCGTTCAACAACGCCGCTGAAAAAGGGGATGCAAAGGCCACTTGGGAAGTCGCAAAGATGTATCTTGCAGGCGTAGGTGTCACTAAAGATGCAAAAAAAGGGAAAGCATGGCTTGAGAAAGCATTTATAAGGTTAGAGCAAGCCGGACTGCAGGGCGATGGACATGCTTCGCGAAAGGTAGCAGAAATGTATCAATGGGGGGGATTAAAAAAAAGGGATATAAAAAAAGCTGTAATTTGGTACGAGAAAGCAGGAGAACAAGGCGATGCTAGAGCTTTATTAACTTTGGGCTCGCTTTATGTTTACGGTCTAGGGCTAACTTGGGATACTGACAGAGGATATAAATTATTCCAGAAAGCTGCTGACCTAGGCAACACAAAAGCTCTGTCTCTCATGGGTTCTAGATATTATCACGGAAGGTTTTTATATCGTGGCTATAGAGAGGGCCGAGATATGATTCAAGATTATAAAAAAGCCTATATGTGGCACAAGAAAGCTGCTGAACAAGGTCATGCGTACGCCCATGAAAATTTGGCGGCAATGTATGAAAAGGGTTTAGGTGTGACTAAAAATTATAGAACAGCGCTTAAATATTATTACTTGTCAAAACATTTGGGCAATAAAAGTACCGATTTTCTTCAAGAACTAAAGCGCATGGAATCCCTAATGACGGATACGGAAATTGATAGGGCAAAGCAGCTTGCGGAGGGATGGTTGAAAGCTCATAAAAAAATACAAATTTTAAAAAGCAGATGCGAAAATCTATTGGCAATTCTTAAGGATGCAAACCATAATGCTGCAACCACTCACCTAGAATTTGGTAGAGATTTAGGCTGCGGGTGGTCATAATTTATTCATTGTGAGCTGACTATAAAGGGTGCAAATTGAAACTACTTTCACATCTCTCGACCAATCCCCTCGTTTCAATTCATTGTAGGCTTCTGTGTACTTTGCGTACCCTCAACAATAGGCTCACAAAAACAATCACCCCTATTTATTCCTTGGCTGTTTTTAACGCTTGTTTAAGAGTGATAGTAATGGGAATACTTTCCAATAACATTGCAAGTGCTAACAACCTACTCATGCAAGATTCAACATTTGATTGCCTAACATGTCGCAAAACACAGGCTATAAACTTTACTTTAATAGAAGGTAAATGGTGCCGCAGGAGAGAATCGAACTCTCGACCTCACCCTTACCAAGGGTGTGCTCTACCACTGAGCCACTGCGGCCAAAGGTTTACTGAGCTATTCAGCAACGTTTGATTGGCGATAATTGCCATAAGCCCCCATAAAGCGCAAGTTATTTTTATAATGTCTACACAGATAAGCCGTCAAAACGGGTTTGTGGTGCCTGTTATGGGCTTGCAATCAGGAGGCAAAACTTTTAAACCTACATTTATGGGTAAAAAACAAGCCAAACAACAAAATAAAAATCAAGAACGCCTAGAACGTGAAGAGCGCCTACAGCAACAATTGCGCGATAATTTACGCCGCCGTAAAAGCCAAATTAAAGGCCGCGTTACCTCTGATGATGCAGATGCACCTCTACCCCGCACGGGTAAAATTGGTGTCGCCAAGCTAGATGCCACAAAAAAGTAACATTCTGGGCATAATTTGGCTTAAATTTAAAGATATTAACGCTTTGTCATTTTATTAACTTTAATATTTGACTTAAATGATAAGAGCTTAGGAAAAAAGATGGACAGTATTAAAATTACCGGCGGCAAGCAATTGCATGGGGAAATTCCAATCAGTGGCGCTAAAAATGCTGCTCTACCCTTAATCATCGCCTCACTTTTAACCGATGAAACTCTCACTTTGCGCAACGTACCTCGCCTTGCCGATGTTAATATGCTATTCCGCATTATCGCCAACCATGGTGTTGACCAAAGTTTCGATGGCAAACGTACTGGCAACTCAGATATTGGTGGCCAAACTGTGCATATAACTGCGCGTGAGATTGTCGACACCACCGCACCTTATGAACTTGTCTCAAAAATGCGGGCAAGCTTTTGGGTATTAGGGCCAATTTTGGGTCGCTGTGGCTATGCCAAAGTGTCTTTACCTGGCGGTTGCGCCATTGGCACACGCCCTGTCGATTTGCATTTAGAAGGTTTTAGAGCCTTAGGTGCCGATATTAAGCTTGAAGATGGCTATGTCATCGCCAAAGCGCCCAATGGCCGCCTAAAAGGTGGCAAAATTAGCTTTAGCTTTGCTTCTGTTGGCGCCACACATAATGTGCTTATGGCTGCCGTATTGGCCGATGGCGAAACAATTATCGAAAACGCTGCCCGTGAGCCAGAAATTGGCGATTTGGCCGAATGCCTCAATAAAATGGGCGCGCGCATCACTGGCATTGGCTCATCAACTCTTACCATTCAAGGTGTTAAAAAATTACATGGTGCCACACATAGTGTGCTGCCAGACCGCATCGAAACAGGCACATATGCCATTGCCGTTGCCATGGCAGGTGGCGATGTAACCCTCACAGGCACATCTGCAGAATATCTACCTGTTTTTTTAGATAAGCTAGAAGAAGCAGGCGCAACCATCACAGAGGTTGAAAACGGCATTCGCGTTCAACGCGACCTTTCAAAGCCACTTAAAGCGGTAGATGTTACCACCCAAGTCTACCCAGGTTTCCCAACCGATTTGCAAGCCCAATTTATGGCATTAATGACCATGGCCGAAGGCTCGTGTTTTGTGCGCGAAACTATATTTGAAAACCGCTTCATGCATGTGCAAGAATTAGCGCGTTTGGGCTGTGACATCACATTAAATGGCGATACCGCAAAAATAACTGGCGTTAAAACTCTACATGGTGCCCCTGTTATGGCGACAGACCTGCGTGCCTCAGCATCGTTGATTATTGCGGGTTTGGTGGCAGAAGGCTCAACTTTGGTTAGCCGCGTTTATCATCTAGATCGTGGGTTTGAACATCTGGAAAATAAATTCAGGGGTTGTGGAGCCGATGTCGAACGCCTATCTGAATGATATGACTTATTAAGCGATATAGCTTATGAGTGATATAACTAGGATTAATTGGAGACGAATATGAGTGATTTAAAATTAATGGGTGTCGATGCCGAAGATTTGGAAGTGATTTCATCACATGTTCAAGACGCTCTGCTATATGTGCGCGACATTGATTTTAACCATGGCAGCAAACAATTAAATTTAGCCATTAACCGCTGTCATCACGAAAATGATATTGGCGCTAACCGCGTAAAACGCTCGCATGCGGGTTTGGTTTTTTCGCATGTTGATAATATCCAAGTGATGAATATCAACCGCGCCAAACCAGAACAGATTTTAAGCCTGCTAAATGTCGAATTTAACGAGAATGAAAACCCCGCAGGTTCTATCACTCTTAATTTTGCCGATAATGCCAGCATTAAATTAGATGTAAGCTGCCTCGAAGTTCATTTAGCAGACCTTGGCGAAGAATGGACAAGCCAAGTGAAGCCAGCGCATAAATTATAGTTTTTACCAATCTTTCCAAAAGATTACTTTTAATCTGCGCCAAGCCAAGCTAAAACTATTTCCAACAATGTTTGGAGATGCGCTATGCCTTTATTTTTACACCATAATAACCCTGAATTTGATACAAAATTCAATGCCCTTATTGCCGAAAAAAAAGAAAATAGCCATGATGTAAACGCTGTGGTTGCTGACATTTTGCAAAATGTAAAAACCAATGGCGATAAAGCCCTTGTTGATTATTGCAAAAAATTCGATCGGCTCGACATCAAGCCAGAACAATTGCGCGTTAGCCAAGAGCGCATTGATGCGGCCATTGATGAATGCGACCCCGAAATTGTCGATGCGCTTAAATTAGCCTACCAACGCATTAGCGATTACCATGCCCGCCAAATGCCAAATGATGATTTATATGAAGATGATTTGGGCATCACTTTAGGCCATAGATGGAATGCTGTAGATAGCGTTTGCCTCTATGTTCCTGGCGGCTTAGCTTGCTACCCTAGCAGTGTTTTAATGAACGCTGCTCCCGCCAAAGCAGCGGGCGTTGCCCGTGTGGTGATGACAGTGCCCACGCCAGATGGCGTGTTAAACCCTCTGGTTCTTGCCGCAGCTAAAATTGCGGGTGTCGATGAGGTCTATACTTTGGGCGGCGCACAAGCCGTGGCCGCATTTGCCTATGGCACCGAAACCATTCAACCCGTCTCTAAAATTGTTGGCCCAGGCAATGCCTATGTTGCCGCTGCAAAGCGCCAAGTTTTTGGCATTGTGGGTATAGACATGATTGCAGGCCCATCCGAAATCTTAGTGCTTGCCGATGCCGAAAATCATCCCAATTGGATTGCTGCTGATCTCTTGGCACAGGCCGAACATGATGCCTCTACCCAGTCTATTCTTATTGTGACTGATGAAAGCTTCGGCAAACAAGTATTGACCGCTATTGATGACGAGTTAAAAATTAATCCACGCAGAGACATTGCAGGTGCTGCATGGCAAGATAATGGTGGCATTATCATTGCCGAAGATTGGCAACATGCTGCAAAGCTAGCCAATGACATTGCACCAGAACATTTAGAGCTAGCCATTGAAGAGCCCGAAGCTATTTTTGATTTAATTGATCATTGCGGTGCGGTATTTCTTGGCCGCTACACACCAGAAGCGGTTGGCGATTATGTTGGCGGCCCAAACCATGTATTGCCCACTGCCAAAAGTGCCCGTTTTAGCTCAGGTTTAAATATACTCGACTTTATGAAACGCAGCTCTATACTAAAATGTAGCGCCGAAGGGCTTCAAAAAATTGGCCCCGCAGGTGCTATCCTAGGTCATGCAGAAGGTCTGTTTGGCCATGCACGCTCTATTGAATTACGCCTTGAAAGCAACCAGAAGAAATAAAATGACAGACACAGCGCCCACACAAATCAATACGCACATCATCGGCGACATTGTTTTAAACGAAGAGAATATCACCAACATTTCGCCCGAAATCACTTTCGAGCGCAAAGCCGCCATGAATGATCTTTTGGCCGAAAACAGTTTTTTGCCTTTGCGAACGGCCGATAACCTAGAGGCCACGGGGCCTTTTAAACTGGTTTTAGACATTCAGCGCGGTAAATTAATTTTCGACATTCGCTCCGAAGCAGACGAGCCAATTATGTTGCATATTTTGTCTTTATCGCCATTTAGGTTGATTATGAAAGATTATTTCCTAATATGTGAGCGCCACCACGAAGCCATGAAAAGCGCTAACCCGCAACAGATTGAAGCCATCGACATGGGGCGACGAGGCCTGCATAATGAGGGCAGCGAATTGTTAAGCGATCGCTTAAAAGGCAAAATAAAAGTCGATTTTGAAACAGCAAGACGGCTCTACACGCTGATTTGCGCATTATATTGGAAGGGCTAATTATGAGCGACAAAAAATTACCCCTGCCTTCATCCATCTTATTTTTATGCTCGCAAAATGCTGTCAGATCGCCCATGGCGGCAGGCATTATGAAAAAACTCTATGGCAGCCAATTGGCGATAGACAGTGCAGGCGTTGAAACCAAAGATATTGATGGCTATGCCGTTACCGTGATGAACGAGATCGACATTAATTTAGCACAACATGTATCGGCCGCAATTGAACCTAATTATATGGCGTCATTTGATCTGGTAATCTGCTTCTCTAAAGGTGCGCGTGATTATGCCCAAGATATCTGCCGCGCCATAGCCACCGAATTTGAATTTTGGCCAGTTTACGACCCTGTAAACCAAGCCGAAGACCGCGAAGAGCAGCTCGGCCACTATCGTAAATTGCGCGATGAATTGGATAATTTACTAAAATCAAAATTCGTCATAAAATAGCCGACATTTACGATTATTGATGATTTCACTATACATTTGCTGCGTTTCGCGATAAATGAACACAGACTATATTTAATCTCGAACCAAGAGTTCGAAAAGGAAAACAATGGCTAAAGAAGAATTACTAGAATTTGACGGCACAATTATTGAATTGCTACCAAATGCAACTTTTAAAATTGAGCTTGAAAATGGACATGAAATCATCGGTCACACCGCTGGTAAATTGCGCAAAAACCGCATTCGTGTTTTGGCTGGCGACCGCGTTATGGTTGAAATGACACCATATGACCTTACCAAAGGCCGCATTACATATCGCCATCGTTAGAACATTTTTGTTTGAACTTTAAGTTTAAACATAGGGCGTATTTATGAGCGATGCAGACGGACAAATTCAAGCGAAGCTTATTTTAGCGAGCGGATCACCGCGCCGCGTGCAATTGCTCGACCAAATTGGCATTGTGCCCTACCTCATCCGTCCTGTGGATTTGGATGAAACACCCCATGCGCGTGAAATACCGCGCAAATTAGCGCAACGGCTTGCCCGCCAAAAGGCCGAAAAATGCCTGCAAATGCTCGCAAATGATGCAACGGTCGACCTTAGTGACAAACAGCTTATAATTAACATCTTAGCCAGTGACACTGTGGTTGGTGTTGGGCGTCGTATTTTGGGCAAAGCCGAAAATATAGACCAAGCCAAAGACCAATTGCTTATGCTGTCCGGCCGTTCACATCGCGTGTTCACATCTGTCGCGGTTATTGATGGCATAAACCAAAAATTACGCCAAAAAACAGTCGAAACCCGTGTGAGGTTCAAACGCCTCTCCACCCAAGAGATCGACAATTACATCGCCAGTAACGATTGGCGCGACAAAGCCGGCTCTTATGCCATACAAGGCTTTGCGGGTGCATTTGTGAACAATCTCATCGGCCAATATAGTAATGTCGTTGGCTTACCATTATACGAAACCACATCATTGTTACGTTCAGTGGGCATCGACCCTGTATTAAAATGGCCAAGCCACACCAACTGATGAGGCTTTACCATGGCCGATCAGCCTCAACTTTTTATCTCGCTCAATATAAATGGCAAACGAAATACCTATGCCCAAATTGCCAAAACCATAAACGGTAAGTTGGTTTTTTATGACATTTGGGGTTTGAACCCAAACATCGAGAATGTCAATTTCTCTGCCCCTGATACAGCCATTGGCAGCGTATATATCGCACGCATTACGAAATTGGATGCCAATACAAAAATGGCCTTTGTTACCCTTGGTAAATTAGATGCCGTGTTGCCACTTAAAGCCAAACAGAATTTCATTGAGGGGCAATATATATTAGCCGAAATCATCAGCCATGCGTTTGATGATAAAAGCCCTCGTGTGCGCTATGTCGGCGATGTAAAATCAACTGGCAAAAACCGCCCCCAATTGTTCAGACAAGCCGATAATTTGGGTCAATATTGTCTCTCATTATGCAACACGAATGATCAGCAGATTATCACCGATGATTACGCTTTTTCTGCAACCTTAAATCAAGACCTGAATGTTAAAGTTGAAAACGGCAAAAAAAGCAGTCCCTCATTGCTCGAAAAATACGATTTAGCCGAACAAATAGACGAATTATCAAACACAGAAATCTGCCTTGAAAATGGTGGTAACATCATCATCCAACACACAGCAGCCATGACGGTGGTTGATGTGAATAGCAGCAGCTATAACGGCAAAAACATGGTTGCCGATATTAACAATCAAGCGGCGCTAAAAATAATCGAACAACTGGCATTACGCCAAATTAGTGGGTTGGTGATTGTTGACTTCTTGAAGATTCTCAAGAAATATGAACGTCAGAAATTTGGCGAATATTTACGAGAATTGACATTAGGAACAAATATCGAAATGGGCAGTTATACGGCCTTTGGGCTTGCCGAGTTTAAAATAAAACGCCAAGGCAAACGTTTGGCCGATAAATTATTGGATATGAAGCATGACTAAAAAAACCGTAGTGAGCCTAAATGGCGATGATTTAACTGGCCGCAAATGCGTTATGTGCAAACATCCCGCCACAAAAAAATTCAGACCATTTTGCTCTAAACGATGCGCCGATTTAGATTTAGGAAAATGGCTAAACGCGAGTTATATAGTCAGCGATACAAATCCGCAGGACCAAAATGACTTTTCATCCGATCAAGTGGCAGAGATTGATCAATTAGACAGATAAAGAAGTTATTACATATATTTAAGAAATATGTGGGTTTTTCCAATTGTTTGCTAGACAAGCCCGAGCTGATTGCCTATAAACCGCCATATCACGCCATGCGTAGATGCCCGAATAGCTCAGTTGGTAGAGCAACGGATTGAAAATCCGTGTGTCCCTGGTTCAAATCCAGGTTCGGGCACCATTTACTTTCCTAGTATTTCAACCAATTAGTTCTAAATATTTTCCATTAGATTTTGATAGTTTTACAAGTATTTCTTAAATAAATTTCAGGCCTGTCTACTTTTCGTTCTCTTCTCGATCAAAAATAGAAACGATTTTGTTCTGTATCTTTAGCGTATCTACGTTTTTATTGTAAAGATTTGGTGTCTTTGGGTCGACATGGCCTAGAGCGCTCGCAATATCTTCATTGGCAATATTCTCTTCGCGCAAATGGGTTGCGTAGGTATGGCTCAGTCCGTGGAATGTTATATTCTCACCAATCAAACCCTTATCCTGCAAACCCTTTTTAAATTTAAAGAATTATGCAGAAAAACTCCACCCTCTGTTTGGAGTGCTTTGATGTAATAGATTGTTTAGGCAATCGATTTCAAACATGATGATGCTAATCGGTTTAACTGCACTAAAACAGAGCAACGCAAAACCATTAAAAACAAAATACATTCAAACGTTTACACGACTTTTTGACGTAGGCGACCAAACAACTGTTAACTCTATTTGAAGCTTTTATAGGTAATTTCTAGATATATACTTATTCAACTTATTTAGAAGGTGATTACATGAAAAAAATTGCATTTATAATCTTTGCTTTAGCACTTACTGGTTGCGCCACTAAGCCCAGAGTTGTTTACACGCCGCCAACCACATCAACAACAACCATCTCGTTACCAAAACTATATAAAAAGATAGATTACTTTAACTTTACTTCCAATCACGGCTACAAAGACAAGCGAAAAGGGAAAAATGGTTTCGCGGTGGTTTATAGCGGCGTTGGAGGTTTACATGTAGACATTGCATTAGATTTCGCGTTATTGAGGTCGGCAGAACTTTGTAAGGGAAAAAACTTGCCATATTTTGGGCCGTCTAGAATAAGTTCCAGTTACCAAAAAAAGCGACATGAAACCGAATTTACACCAGTTGTATTCATGGATACAATCTGTTATTTCGAAAAAATAGACCCTGCCTTATACGACACAAACGCAGTATTGAAAGCAATCAACCTTAAAATTGCTTCTGGGAAATTGGATAATTACAAAAGTATAATCAAGCGAAAATCTACCGTGGCTAAGAAAAACCAACCCATAGCCAAAAAACCAGTTCTAAAAAATTTGATATACTAAACCCAAACTTATTGTAACATTTCAAAGCCTTCCGTGTAGTGCGGAGGGCTTTGTAAATGTTAGAGAGGAGAGTTGGGCACCAAGTAAATTTAGTAAGAAGAAGAAGATCACCCCGACACCAGCACACTTGATATAAAAAAAACTAGTTTTATGACAAGTCATACTTTGTACATTCACACCCCATAAAAACCCAACCATAAGCACAAAGTTATGAGGTCAAATCCAAGCTTGTGACTGAATCATTCATTCAAGCAGAAACTGAGATTGCAGTGAAGAGGCAATCGTTAATCTCCTAAAACCAGATTATTGCTGCTCTTCAGAATTAGTATTCTTAACTTAACGCTTAAGGTTTGTACCTTGGCCGTTTTTTATGTCTAAGGTTTGACAAATAAATCTCAATAATGCTATTTTTGTTTAAAATTAATTTAATTGCTAAAACACTATTTATGAAAATGAAACCAACTTTCGTCATATTTATAATAATTTCTACCATACTTTTCACACCCATCACTCTTACCAATGAAAAATCGTTAAGTCCTGAAAATCAGGAGAAAGCGAAAGCATCATTTAAGTTAGGGTGGATGTATTTTAATGGCGAAGGTGTACAATAAGATTATAAAAAAGCGTTCGTCTCATTCAAGAAAGCTGCAGAAAGAGGAAATGCAAGGGCCACTTGGGAGGTTGCAAAAATGTATGTTACAGGTGTAGGCATCTCGAGGGATTCAAGAAATGCGAACACTTGGTTTGAAAAATCATTTATACAGTTTGAGAAGGCGGGGCTGCTGGGTGATGGATATGCTTCGCGAAAGATAGCCGAAAGGTATCAATGGGGATTGACTGTTGAGCGGAATGTAAAAAAAGCAGTCATGTGGTTCGAGAAAGCAGGTGAACAAGGCGATGTTAGGGCAATGGTTGGTTTGGGCACGCTCTATCTTTATGGTCTTGGTTTACCCCACGATCACAATAAAGCATATAAGTTGTATAAGAAAGCAGCAGAGCAAGGAAACACAAAAGCTCAGTTTGTTATGGGAAATAGATATTACCAAGGCCGGTTTATATTTCGAGGCTATAGAGATGGCAGAGACATAATTCAAGATTATGAAAAAGCGTATAAATGGTACATGAAAGCTGCTGAGCAGGGCTCAGCATCCGCCCATAAATATTTAGCAGCAATGCATAAAAAAGGCTTAGGTGTGGCGCAAAATTATAGGATTGCGCTTACACACTATTATTTATCCCGATATTTGGGAAATAAAAGCACACAATTTCTTCCTAAGTTAAAACTTATGGAATCAATACTGACAGATGTAGAAATTGATAAAGCAAAACAACATGCAGATATATGGGTGGAAGCCCATAAACAAGTATCACTATTAAAAGCTAGATGCAGAAAAATAGATACGCTTATGAATGATGCAATTAAAAATGGCTTCGGCCAAGCGGTCCCCACTCACAATGAATATGGTGTAGAAATTGGTTGTGGATGGGAATAATTGGCATCACCATTATAGATAATGTCTGTCAACCACACCTTCTCTTTCGCAGCCTCATCTTCCCAAATAGCTATTGCTTCTTGGTTCTTTGAACTACGACAGTGGTGTTTTTCCATAGAAAACAAGCAATTAATTCACATCGCGCTTCCTCATTCTGGTGATTTGTACTTATATCCTCATGATGAGCTGGTACACAAATGCGTAAACTAAGGCCTAAATGCGACGTAATTGAAAAATAAATTCACCTGAAGCTCCGTTATCACAATCAAGCTTTCCCTTGCCAATATTATTTCTGATTTTGCCAAGAGCGCCCACGCAGTTTGCAAAACCTGGAACGTTTATTTCTAACAAGCCACTCGTATTTTCAGTGAAATTAAATTTATGTGCCTTTGCATCATTGCACTGCACTAAACCGCTACCAGATGAAGTTGCTGTGGTCTTGCTCATTTTAGTCCATTCAAAATTGTAAAACGCCTCACATTTTATGCCTCTTGAATTAAAACTAGCATTACCTTGATAATGAATAGGTTTGTACGAAAGTTTGCTGTTTAGAGCTCCAACTAGCGAAAAAACTAATGAGGTAAGAATTAATGCAGTTGCCGTCATTTAGTGACCTCCTTTTGCGTATTGTCTTCATGAAAACCTAACATAGACACAAAGTAATGAGCTTTACGAATATCTTGTGAGTGAAGTTTCAGTTTTTTCATAAAAATTAGCATCACCATTATAGATAATATCTGTCAACCACACCTTCTCTTTCGCGGCCTCATCTTCCAAAACAACTATTTCCCAACCTTTGGTTATTCCATCTGTGCCGTCTTTCCAGCTGTAACCACGTTCTTTAAGTATATCTTTCTTATCAAAAGGCGCGTGCTGCGCTCTCAACGTGACGCTATCCTTTTGACTATTTTCAATTAATTGTTGGAAATAGCTTATGTTTTTATCATTGGTCTGTAGCAATATGGCTAAACCCGCGTAACAATCTTTATCGGCCTGATGCGCATCAAAATAAAAACCAAAATCTGCCGCTAGACGCCCGAGCTTGCGGCTATCAAACCCTTGATCTTGCCACTTAATGTCAGCAAATGAGCATGCCCAGTTTTTCTGTGTAAATTCATCACTAATGGCGTGGGTGAATGGGCGGTCAAATGCAGCATTATGGGCGATGATAATTTCAGATTTATCAAGATAATTGTCTATTTTCTCTAAGTCTAAACTCTGTCCAACCAACATATCCATTGTAATGCCAGTCAGATCTATAACAAATTCAGATAGTGGCTTAGATGGCTCTTGAAAGCCAATATAAGGCTTATAAGCCCCAAATATCACCATATGAGATGAATTAGCGTCTTTGCCATAGATAAACGGCAGCATGCACAGTTGGATGACTTCATCTTCGTCATGTAAAAGCCCCGTGGTTTCCGTATCCAAATAAATTCCACGATGAATAGTATAGCCTGCATATTCAGGTAATTTTGTAATGTCAATTTGGCTGACTTTTGGAAATAAAATTCTACGCATAATTTTGTGATTATTCGATTTCTCAAAACCAGCTATTTGATCTTCAAACCCTGCATCATCATAAAATTTTAATAATGGTTCTTGCATTGTATCTATCCAGCCATAACTTTACATTGATCAAAAACTGAAGCTTTTGTCCAGCCGACCGAGCTTTTACCGCTTTTCGTGCTAACTCCTGCAAACCACCAATCACTATTATCTACTTCATCATGGGAAGAATCAATGTCATCACCATTCTCAATATAACCTATAATTTTCGAGTTTTTAGATCGAGCAGAATATAATGGAATTTGCTTCACCCCAGTGTATCCATAGCAACCAGATTCTAAACCTTGACTAATGGGTTGTTCAACAAGCAATTCTCGCGATTTAAGCTGAGGTATATTAAGTGGTCTAGCTTTTTCAGTATTAATTTCACAATCAAACTCTTTTTCAATCTCTTTCATTTGGCTTATTCGGCGTTTAGTAGATTTTGTCAGAGCAACATTCTTTGATTTGCAATTTGAGTTATCAAAAACCGCTTTACCTAATTTTGAGCCAAAACAATACCCCGCTTGGTCAAAATAAAAATTTCTAGAATACCAAAGATCATCACAGGCATCTTCGGCAAATGCGGGTGTAAGGAGCAATGACAATTGCAATAATACAATACCAAAACAGACAGTAACTATTTTTTGTATATGCCTAACTTTTAAACTCATCATTTTACTCTCATTATAATCAAATCAAACAATTGGATAATACAATATGTATCCGCATTATCCATCATTACATCAAGAAATAATCTGAGCAAGGCCTTCTTGGCAATCGTGCGGCGGATGTCCAGAATAATTTAGACAAACAAACAAGCCATCAATTGTGCAAAAACACCTAAGGTCATTTATTTTGATTAATTTCAATCACTCTTAAAACCTAGACGCCATAATGTGCGGAATTGTTGACACGAAAAAGAATATTATGTTATTTGTTAGGCAAGGGGACAATAGACGGCCATGCGTAATTGCATGGCCGTTGACCATAATTGGTTCGGCATCATTCAATCTAATTACCAGCAGTCAGGCCCCAGAACGCGTCAATGGGGGACAATAATGCGCTCCAAGGCCCTACTTCTCTTCGCTGAGAGAAGAATTCTAACAAGACTAAGCTTTAAGCTGCTTTATAAGCAGTGGCGCTTTTATCCGTATCATTTTCGAGTTGAACATTTACAATCGTTCGAATGTTTTCTAAAATTTCGTAGCTCATAGGAAAGCTTGCAGCGACGGCCTTTACCTTACCTATTCTAATGGCATCACCTAATCTTTCAAATTCGCAACCAGCACGTTTTAAAATGCGTTCGATAAATATGTCAAATACCGAAACCATTTCAGTCACATTATTCTCCAACGCAAACTCATAGATTCCACACAATAATTCGCCAGTCACCCAATTTACTTTTTGATTTGGAATGGCTGAAACATTTTCAGTATCTACGGCAAATCTTGTGCTTTCCCATATTGTGGGAGAGTTTGGCGTACTGCCATCTGATATAAGACAATTGAACACTGTAGAGAGCATTGTTGGACTCGTGGTTTTCAACAATCTAGCGGTACCTAGTAAACGCATTTGCTTATCTAAGCAAACTACATACATCACATCACCTGCGTCAAACTCATCTATTTCCAATCCGTCAGAGTTAACTTTTACATCCCAGCCCATTTTTTCATGAAAAATTTTCGTTCTCAATCTAAACATTTGTTCGTATAAAAACTCATTTTCCTTAAGTTGTTCTAAACTTAGCGTTAAAATCATTAGTCCCTCCAATTTTTCTCTAATTAGATGAAAAAAATGAAGATTTGTATATGGACTAAATAGATAGGCCGCTCAACCTTAGGTTGTTAATATTCCAGAAGATTGTTTTTTGAAGCGATAACACATGCATGTGTAGTACTTAAGGCACCAAGGGAGCTTTTTGCATCATTTAAATGATGCTTAACAGTGTGGACAGATATATTCATTATAGTGCTGATGTCTGAAATGCTTTTTCCATCCCCGGCCCATTTCAATACTTCTTTTTGCCTTGGTGTAAGAGGCGATTGAACCACATGACCTACGGAAACGCTGGAATAGAACATTTGGTGAAATATTAATGAAAAATCTTGCATCTGCTTCACGATGTTTGGTGAATATTTAGCATAAGAAGCGTCCGTCATATCAAGTGTAACAGAAAACAACCCCAACTCTCCGTCCAGCCCTCGAATAGGAATGGTAAATGCTTGCTTCGAATCAATGCCGAATTCAGATGCTTCTTCAAATAGTTTCAATTGTCGGTTATTTCCAAAATTCAGCTCAGTCCAATCAAATGGATAAATAGTGGTGAGGCCTTTTTGGATACATGGGTCGAGATGAACATACCCTTTTTCAACATACCTCTTTACCCAAGCTTCATTATAGCTAACTAAAGAGTATTTTTGGATTTCCTCTTGGTTCGGATAATTAAATCCCATATATGCAAAATTAGATATATCGAACTTAGATTGAAGAACCTCTTTAATTTTTAAAATTAAACTTTGATCATTGGCTAGGTTTCTTTCTTTCAAGAAATCCAGTTCTAACTTTGCTAATGTGCTCTCATAAAATTGCATAGAGCTCCCCTTATCAATGATTTTCAGCTAATTGCTAAACTCCAAGCATACAGGGGTTATATGATTCGTTAGAAATAATTGTTTAGAAAAAACTTAACTTTCACACCAATTCAAACGACTCAGTTTGGTTAGGTTTTTATGAAATATAAAAGTAAAATTTGATGGCAACCAAATGTATAATTTGATTAATTACTAACTATATTATGTCGTTACTTATTTTTACTTATGTAATATCGTCATTGAATGAGAGTCAAAAGACGTCTTTTTGATGCTAATTAACAGAAACAATTAGCGCCTAATTTTGTAATTGAGCCAATCAAAGCAAAATACTCTATGTAATTATATCAGTAATTTCATTTAAATTATTTTCCATTGTTTATTCCCCAATAAAAATATTTTCCTATCAAAACCCATCCTCGAATATTTTCTTTTGGCGCCATTATTTGGAATAGCCAATATTTCACCTGAATAATATTTAATGGATTGCTAAACTTACGTTGAGTTCCGCAAAACTCCTATCAACCCGAAAACGATCAATTACATTTAATATTACGCCACCAATATCGGGTGGAAAAAATACAATGAAAAAATATATTTCCTTCATCAACAAATGAAAGGGTTTGATATGAATATGTTAGAAAACAAAGTTGGAATTATAACTGGTGCCAGTGCTGGCATCGGGCGCGCAACTGCATTGCTTTTTGCAAAAAATGGAGCCAAGCTCGTGCTAACCGCCCGCCGCCAAAATTTGCTTGATGGTTTGGTTGCCGAAATCAAACAAGCAGGCGGCGATGCCATTGCGATGGCTGGCAATATGGCTTTAGAGGCTCATAATCAAGCCTTAGCAAATCTTGCCGTTGACCAATTTGGCGGGCTAGATTTCGCGTTTAACAATGCAGGCACCCTAGGAGCAGGTGGTTCAACATCGGAAGTCACCTTAGAAGGATGGAATGAAACCATTCAAACCAACCTCACCAGTGCATTTTTAGCCGCAAAATACCAGTTGCCTGCCATAAATAAATCGGGCGGATCGCTCATTTTCACTTCTTCATTTGTAGGTCACTGCAATGGAATGCCTCAAATGGCTGCTTACTCAGCAAGCAAAGCAGGTATAGTTGGCTTGGTCAAATCGTTAGCGGTCGAATATGGCGCAAAAAATATTCGCATCAATGCATTGCTGCCAGGCGGAACTGATACTGACATGGCAAAAGCGTTTGGCGATGATGAAGAAACCCGAGAGTTCGTGCGTAATTTGCACGCGCTCAAACGTATAGCACAACCAGAAGAAATTGCTCAGGCAGCGTTATTCTTAGCCTCAGATGCATCGAGTTTTGTCACAGGCACGGCAACCATGGTTGATGGCGGCAACAGCATTAATAAAGTATAAGGAAATAAAGTGAATCTGCTTGCACAAATATTCTAGATAATTTGGCGTGTGAGCAGCTCATCCTTCAATAAGACTGTAAGTCCACTTCACCCCACAAGCCCATCCATAGGCGCAAAATAATGGGCCAATAACATTGGTGGATCGATTCAAACAAAATCATCGTAATCTTTAAATAAATCATCGAAGAATTTATCAAACTCTTCTTGCGTGAAATCGTAATTCACATCGACCCGCTGTAGTAAACGCCCATCAACGTGGAACATTATAACTCCTTTAGCCACATCACCCTCAAGCGTTAAAATTTCAACACTGGCATAAAAACTCTTGTCATCGGGTGAGGCAAACTCACCATGCTTGATAGAGGAGTTAAGAAATAAATACCTTCTTCGTTTTTCAAATTCATCAAATAACTTAGGCTCGCTGCCATTAATTGTGAAGGTAAATGTTGGTGCCGCTAAGTGAGAAAGGTCAGTTATTTCAAACTGATAAAACTCACTGGTAAAATAATCGACTAGTCTGTGATTGTAACTCATACAAGTAAAATAACACAATATGCGAATATAAGACATTATACTTATTTATATTACTTTAGTTCTTGTCAAATGGACTAAGTATCTAAACCTGCAATGGAAGAATTAATGGCATACCAAGCAGAATAATAATTTACAGATGCTAAGCATGTCAAATTAAGTGACGATTACACAATAACAAAAGAAATGCACACTGAAATCATAAGGTTAAATTTACCTTATTACCATGTTCAATCTAAATCTGGCATCTGTACGCTTTTTTTAAAAACAATCAAATATTGCGGGTAGATTTTATGGGGAGTTTATTTTTGTTAAAGGTAAACTCCTCGACTTCTTGTTCAATCAATAGGCCTAAATCAATACAAGCAAAGCAGGCCTGTCGATAAAAACCAAATTCCCTTAACTCCAAACAATAAGAATATAGACTCTTCACCTGATCTGAAAAACCTGAAATTTCTCTGTCTAAGTTATTATATTTTTCTTGATTTTCTTCGCTGGAATAATCAAGCAATTTAACCTCCCCAACTGCCTTTTGTTAACAATTACTACAAGCACATGATATTGAAAACTTGACCTATGTCAAATCGAACTGAAATATATAGGTAAAACAAATAGATGACTTTAATGCCAACACTATAAAAACATCATTTACTAAAAATAAACTGTTAAAACCACTACCTTGCGTTGGCAACCTATTAGTCAATATGAAATCTAAAAAATGCTAAATGCTAGGCGCGACAATGCCAATAGGCATAAAAATTCACCCCTATGCGTACTAAAAATAGGATATAAAAATTTGGTTCAATTGTTGGAAATTTTGCAAGCCCAAAATCGGCCGCTCGGCTTAGCAAGCGGACACAACAATAAGGTCAGAATGTTTATGTAGTTAAATAAATAACAATTCGTCTTCTGCAAGCGAACCAGCCATTTCAAGAACGCGGGGAATGGCTTTTAAGGCGCTTCTAACCAATAATTGTTGAATGACGATAAAATCTTCGGCGCATAAATCATATGTAACTTTAACTTCGTCAAGCAATCCGTTTTTCACCATGAATCTGTTCTCACCATGCACAATATAGTCTCCAGCATCCCCATTGGGAATGCTCAGTTCTGCAGAAGCATAAAAATATACATCGTCCTGTGTGCGAATGTCACCAATTTCTAATTTAGCGTTTTCGGTTACATAACTCATACGTTCGGCAAACTCTTTGAAAGTCTGTTTTTTCTCTGTATGTAGTGTAAAACTAAAGTTGGGAGATGTTATATGTTCTAATTCTATCATTTTATTGTGATAAAATTCGCTGACGAAATAACTAACTAATCTTAAATTTTGCGACATTCTACTACTCGATTATTGGTTCCCCCAATCCCTCGATACTACTCCACATTGGTTTAACAGGAGTTAACAAGTCTAAATGTTTACAACTTTCATAGGTTCAAAACGTACTATAATTGGCGATTTTGGCTACACGGCTTGTGATTACAAAGTCTTAAAACAAAAAGATAGATTCTACACCCGTATTAAATATGTGAGTGTAACCTATGAAACATGCAGATTTAATATCCAGATTTACAAATATAGGACGCAATCATCAATGGGATAAGTTGAATGATTTACTCACCGTTGATTTTTATTTTAAGTCTTCTCTAAATTATGTATCTGGCGCCAAAAATTTCATCGAGTTCGAGCGTAATCGCAATATTATATCTTGTTTTGAAACGCTTCATCTATTCGAATCCTATGACGAGTGCAAATATTATCACATATATAATCTCATCTATTTGGACCCTGAATATTTTGTGCTACCTGTTCATGAAACCATCTGCGTGAAAGACAATCTGGTGTCTTGCTCTATATTGAACGCTGAATTCGAAACCACCCCTTATTACAAAAACTTAATTCATGCTGATAAGTGATTTTAAGTCTTCGGTGCGCAACAGAGTCAACCGCTCTTTACAAGTGCTCACAATAAGCGGCTCCATTGAGCCACCTCTAAACGAATAACCTTCAGTATCACAAGCTAAATCTCGGTATTTAATCCAAGCTCTTTGGGCATGTAATAAAGATTTTGCAGCACCTTTAAAGTCACCGAGTAGATATTTGTCCACTTCTTCCATGGATTTTTTTGTACGTTTATAAATGATGTTTAATTCTGCATCTGCAGCCATATAATCTTGGTAGGCGCAATAATTCATATCGACTTGCAACATCGGGCTTTCACAATCTATGGCATTTTGATCAACGGCATTTGTGGCATTTGGCAATATAAATGTGAGCGCGATTGCCGTGAATATAAATTTAAAAAAACTTGATTTCATATAATATTTTCTCTCATAATTTCCATCATTCTAATGGTTGTTATCATATTA
Organism: Hyphomicrobiales bacterium; assembly: GCA_051531935.1. Taxonomy (GTDB): domain Bacteria; phylum Pseudomonadota; class Alphaproteobacteria; order Rhizobiales; family OSC116; genus OCS116. The sequence continues at coordinate 248,096 of JAOPTR010000007.1, read as the reverse complement.
AGTCAAAATCTAATACCACTCGATAGGTAATTTGCTCAAACGTTCATTATCTTCTATATTGGCAATATGTTTAAACAACCTATGTGCATAGAATATGTCAAAAACACTCAACATTTTAAAATCACATAAATTACTCATAATTTTGGGTCTTGCAGCATTTTTTAGCATCAGCAGTTGGGGGCAAGATCTAACTGTTTTATTTTCCATAGATGACGACCTGCATCTATTTTTCTTGTTATTCACCTATGCCCTGCCCGCTTTTATCATCGCGCTTCTCACCACACTTGTCACCAAATTTACAGGGCTTAAATGGTATTTCACTTCTATCATAGCCCTCACATTGTTGGCACTGCCCGCAATTTATCTGAACGTAAAATCAGAAGCAGAAATTTCTGAACTATTGGCATCAGATATTGATACGCTCAAAGCTCCCCAAAATATCCAAACCCTCGCCTATATTAATAACCGCGGTTATAATGGCGCGCCAGTGTGTGATGATTTTTGTGCGAGAATACTGTTAAACCAACAAGTCAAAAAGATTATCATCGCCAATTGGCAAGCCACTCCAACTGATTATCAGTTTAATTTAAACGGCACCGCATTTTGGTTAGAAGCAGGAGAGCATTGCGAAAGCCCGCAAATCAGCACCAACCTCAATAAATTAGCCCTCATCAAAACCGATGAGTATTTCGACACCGATACACCCGAAAATTTAATGTTATTGCGCGCGGGTCAAGGCAGTTGCCTGTTGCAAGCAGATGCAAATATGCGCCAAGCCGATGCCGCTTTGGTGTATGGCGTATTACAACGAGGACAAACCGAATTTGATGCAGGTTTAGATACATCCGCCCAGACCGTGGGTGCAGATCGCTTGTCATTTTTTCATCGAGAAAATGGTATAATGCAGTTAAAATACCAAACAACATTGGCACAAAATAACGGCTTTTGGGGTTTGTTATTGCCCTATATATCCACCGCAAATTATGCAGCTCAACTTGCCTTTATGCGCCATCATAAAGGTGATGATGTACAGTATTTGGAGGCCACAACCATTCCATTTTCAAAATTCCTAACCGATAAATTGAAACTGCACTTGTGGTTAGATGAACCAGAGATTGGCGAACAAGTTAGTGAAATTTTACGTCGCACACTAGGTGGCAGCGACAAAATTGGCGTCGCAAAGTTACAGATTATAGATAGTTTACTCGAAAATATGAACATGTCTGATGATCTACACTCTGGCCGCGCCAACATGTATTTGGCAATTTTTAAAGACAAGCGTATTCCCATTACCATCCATTCTGGCAACGTGTTGATTGATAACATTCACGGCAACCCACAATTGGTCGATGATTTTGCAGAGATATTATTTGAAAGACTAGAGGAATATAAATTAGTCCCCTCCCCAGATGGTAATGAAGAATTGCAAAATATAGCCATTGCCTTGTCATATCTACCTCAAAAAGCACTTAAGCCTCATTTCGAACAATTAAAATCTTTGGCGAATAACCGTCATAAACGCCTATTTTTAAGGCCGTTACTGTCTCACCTTGCCAATATTGGGCCAGATGCCTTGCCTATATTATTGTCCTATATTGATGAAGCAAATAGTTCGAATCAAGCTGATGCAAATAGCAGCAGCCGTTGGGAGGGCATGTATCTAACAGGCATGAACGGCCTTTGTGAACTCGCCCAAAGCACTATAAATAAACCCGCGATAAAAGAAGCCGTTCTCCAGCGACTAGATGAAGGCAATATCGCTTTGTTTGGCAACCATTGGGATAAAGTGGTGCATCTATTATACGCTCTTGATATTGAGGCCAATGAAATTTGGCTAAAACTACAAAAACTAGATATTAAACGTGAGCGCGATGATTTTGATGAGCAAATCACCAGTGCCAAACAAAAAATCAATTGCGGCTGGCATGGCTAACTTCATAACAGGTCAAACCCGCGGCATTATTTATGCCCGCGCTTTTCTTCCAACTTTTACGAGTCGAGCTATTGTTTTTTCATAATGCAATTTGCGCAAGGTTAGATTATACTTTCTCAATAATGAGAAAATTCAAGGTGATGAAAATGAACTTACTGACAATGATTTTAAGTGTCGTAATCTTGGCAATATTGGCATTTGGTATTTATGGACGCGAAAAAACATGGCTATTGTTTTTTGGCAATGCCGATTTGGGTGCGATTGATTTTAAAAATTTCACTCCGTCTAAAAAGCCCAACCATGCCCTATTTTGCCCCATAGATTATTGCCCAAACGCCAAAAGAAGCAGTCCCTCACCTGAATTTGACATTCCAGCTAATGAACTTAAAAACAAATTATTGTCACTAATTCTATCCGAACAAAATATCCGGCAAGTCGCGTCAGATGATGATAGTTTAGAATATCGCTTTGTGCAACATACGCCGCTCATGCGCTATCCCGATACAATTCGGGTTAAATTTATTTCACTTACAGACCAAAAATCAACCCTCGCTATATTCTCCGAAAGCCAAGTTGGACAAAGTGACATGGGCGTTAATTACAAACGTATAAATGGTTGGATGGATGTATTAGAAGGTAAATAACTACAATATACCAAAGGGCATAATCCGCGCCCTGCAGTTGCGAATGTTTCTTAGAAACTTTTAAATAACTGGGTGTAACTAGGCTTTTATATTGACTTTCCATCATTTCAAATCAATATTGATTTTAAGAATTATTATTAACTAGGGTTATTCAATGGACTTTCTTAAAAAAATCATCCCAGCGGCAGCGCTTATTGCCACCCTCGGCTTTTCGGCTCAGCCTGCTTGGGCTAAATTTAAAGTGGTCACAACCTTTACTGTCATTCAAGACATCGCGCAAAATGTTGCTGGCGATGCTGCCGATGTGCTTTCCATCACCAAAGCAGGTGCCGAAATTCACAATTACTCGCCCACCCCGCGCGATATCATCAAAACTCAAAAAGCCGACCTTATCTTATGGAACGGAATGAATTTGGAGCTGTGGTTCGAAAAGTTTTTCGACAATTTATCCAACATTCCAAGTGCAGTGGTTACAGATGGCATTGTGCCAATGTCGATTAATGATGGCCCGTATACAGGCAAGCCAAACCCGCATGCGTGGATGTCACCAAATATGGGGCTTATATATGTCGAAAATATTCGCAAAGCATTTGTGACGCACGACCCCAAAAATGCGGCTATTTACAATATAAACGCCAAAAATTACAGCCAAAAGCTGCAAGAACTTCATCAGCCATTTTTAGAAAAATTCAGCGCGCTTAGTGAAAATCAAAAATGGCTGGTTAGCTCCGAAGGCGCGTTTAGTTATTTAGCACGCGACTATGGCCTCAAGCAGCTTTTCTTATGGCCGATCAATGCCGATCAACAAGGCACACCACAACAGGTTCGTCATGTGATAGACGAAATGCGCGCCAACAATATCGGCACAATATTCAGCGAAAGCACAATTTCAGACAAACCCGCCAAGCAAGTTGCTAAAGAAGTTGGCGCCCATTATGGCGGCGTGTTATATGTCGATAGTTTAAGCAAAGCCAATGGCGTTGTACCCACTTATTTAGACCTACTAAACGTAACCGTACAAACCTTGGTTACAGGCATTGAGAGTTCGCAATAATGACAAGTAATCAATTCACCCCCTCACTTGAAGTGAATGACATTACAGTCACTTATAACAATGGCCACACCGCTATTTACGACGCTTCATTTTCATTAGAAGCAGGTACAATTTGTGCTTTGGTGGGGGTTAATGGCAGCGGCAAATCTACACTTTTTAAAAGCATTATGGGGTTTGTAAAACCCATCAAAGGTTCGGTCACTCTATCGGGTATGGAAGTGAATAAGGCGCTTAAACAAAACATCGTCTCCTATGTACCACAGGCCGAAGATGTCGATTGGAATTTCCCTGTTTTGGTTGAAGATGTTGTGATGATGGGACGTTACGGCCACATGAATTTTTTACGCATTCCAAGCAAAAAAGATAAATCCATGGTCAGCGAAGCGCTCGAAAAAGTGGGCATGAGCGAATTTAGCAAACGCCAAATTGGCGAGCTATCAGGCGGCCAGAAAAAACGCGTATTCTTAGCGCGCTCCATTGCCCAAGAAGGCCAAATTATTCTGCTTGATGAACCATTTACAGGGGTCGATGTAAAAACCGAATTGGCAATTATGGAATTGCTCAAACAAATGCGTGATGAAGGCCGCCTTATGCTGGTCGCCACCCATAACCTTGGCTCCATCCCCGATTTTTGCGACCATACGGTATTGCTAAACAAAACCATTTTAGACGCAGGCACAACCGCCGATGTATTCACCCCCGCAAACCTCGAAAAAACCTTTGGTGGCGTATTGCGTCACTTCACTTTGGGCGGCGAAGATTTACATGATGATGATGACGGCCGTAGCTTAAGTGTGATTACCGATGATGAGCGCCCACTGGTTATTTACGGCAAAGAAACCAAAAAATCGAAACATGCAAAAGACCAAATTCAAGATGCCAAAGATGGTGATAAATAATGGAAGAATTATTATTGCCATTCCAATATGATTATATGAATAAAGCGATTTTTGCCGCCACATTCATTGGCGCAGTTTGCGCTATGTTATCATCTTATTTAATGCTTAAAGGTTGGTCGCTCATTGGCGATGCTTTATCACATTCCATCGTCCCCGGTGTGGCCGCAGCTTATATGTTAGGTGCGCCTTATGTATTTGGGGCTTTCTTCTCTGGCCTTTTGGCTTCGGCTGCCATGGGTTTCATCCGCGCTCGTAGTAAATTGCGCGAAGATGCCATTATCGGGCTTATCTTCACCTCATTTTTTGCCCTCGGGCTTTTTATGGTTTCGGTCAGCCCTGTCGAGGTGAATGTAAATAACATTGTGCTTGGTAATATTTTGGGCGTAAGCGATGAAGACATTTTTCAAATGGTACTCATTGCAGGCATTAGCTTGGTGGTACTTCTGTTTAAATGGAAAGACATTATGGTTACGTTTTTCGATGAAAACCACGCCAAAACCATCGGCATTAATACCAAATTTATAAATATTTTGTTTTTCACTCTGCTCAGCGCCTGCACCATTGCTGCATTGCAAACAGTGGGTGCATTACTGGTTATCGGGCTAATTGTCACCCCAGGTGCAACCGCTTATTTATTATGCGATCGCTTTGGCCAGCTTATCATTGTCAGCACAATCATTGGCAGTGTCACTAGCTTTTTGGGCGCATATGCAAGCTTTTTCTTAAATGGCGCTACGGGCGGTATCATTGTATTATTGCAAACTTTTATATTCATTTTGGTATTCCTGTTTGCGCCCAAATACGGCCTCATTGCCAGCCGTCGTAAAATCACCAATGCAAGCCAATTGCTGAGCAAAGCGCATCGGTTAGGAAATCATCATGACTGAGTTTTATGAATATGTCATCGAACCCATGCAATATGGCTTTATGCAGCGCGCGATGCTCATGGCCATTTTAGTTGGGCTTGTCTGCGCCATTTTTTCCTGCTTTTTGGTATTAAAAGGCTGGTCACTTATGGGCGATGCTATTTCGCATGCCGTATTGCCGGGCATTGTAGTGGCATATCTTTTGGCCATCCCACTGTCTATAGGCGCATTTGTGGCGGGTTTGTTCTGCGCCGTTACTACAGGCTTTATTAAAGACAATAGCCGCCTTAAAGAAGATAGCATTATGGGTATTATTTTCTCGGGTATGTTTGCACTGGGGCTTGTCATTTACCTAAAGGTGGATTCCGATATTCATCTGGACCATATTCTATTTGGTAACTTGCTAGGCATTGGCGTTGCCGACCTCATCGAAACTGGTGTCATTTGCGCCTTAACATTGGTCATTGTTTTGCTGCGCCGTCACGATTTATTGCTTTATTGCTTCGATCAAGCTTATGCGCGCGCCATTGGCCTGCCCGTAAAATTCATTCATTATGCACTTTTGGTTATGCTTTCACTCACCATTGTCGCTTCGCTTAAAGCTGTGGGCGCTATTTTGGTCATTGCCATGTTAGTGGCTCCGGGTTCTATTGCCTATCTCATCAGCAATCGCTTTAGCGTTATGTTGGTTATCGCATCTGTTGTGGCAGTTGGTTCAAGCATTTTGGGTGTATTGGCTAGCTTATATTTAGATAGCGATACAGGCGCGACCATTATCCTCATCCAGTCTATTGTGTTTATTTTAACATTTTTATTCGCACCAAAATCAGGTATCCTCAGAAATAAAGTTACAATTCAAGAGGTGTAGATTATGGCATGGGTAAAAACCATCAGCGTTAAAGACGCAACAGGCAAATTAGCGCAATTATATAAGCGTATTTTACGGCCAGATGGCGATGTCGATAATATTATGAAAATCCATAGCCTGCGCCCTCATTCGCTCGAGGGCCATATGTATATCTATAAATATGTTCTGCATCATACGGGCAACCAAATCGACAAGTGGTTTTTAGAAGCCATTGGCACATATACATCCTATTTAAACCATTGCGAATATTGTTTTGAGCATCATTATAAAGGCATGGAACGCCTAATTGATAACCAATCCAAAAGCGATGCCATCCGTGCCGCCATCATTGCCAATAAAATAGACAACGCATTTGATGCCAAACAGACAGCCGCACTTATTTACGCCCACAAACTAACGCTAGATATGCAAAATATTACCGAGCAAGATGTCATCAATCTGCGCAATGCAGGATGGGACGATGGCGAAATTGTCGAAATAAACCAAGTCACCGCTTATTTCTCCTATGCCAACCGCACCATTGTGGGTTTGGGCGGCAGTTTAAAAGGCGATATGATCGGCCTTTCACCCAATAAAAGCGACAAGCCAGATGACTGGTCTCACGATTAGTTCAACAAGATTCTTTTGCCTTTTTTAAAAAGAGTCTATACCCTGCCCTTAAGCTCATAACAGAAGATAAAAATGCCGCGTTTTACCAATTATCCAGCTTTGACAATTAGTACAGACGGCAAAACTGCGACCATCATCCAAGGCTTTCGCTATGATTTAGGCGCCAAAAACAGCGGTAAATCTGTCTATATAAGCCAAGGCATGTGTACCGATGGGCTTACATTGCCACGTTTAATGCGCTTTATGCGGCCATTTGCACCACGTTGGGCGCATTTAAAAGCCGTATTGATACACGATAAAATGTGCCTAGATGGTTATTATGTCGAAAAAGACAGCAAGAAAAAACGCGCCATCAGCCAAAAAGACATAGATATAGAATTCTACATTGCCCTACGCGCATTAGGCATGCCAAAATGGCGGGCAAAACTATATTATACTGGCGTGCGTATCTACCAAACCAATTTCAGCATCCCAACCATTTATATAGAAGAAGAAGATTAATCACTCAGTGATTATGGTTTTATCGGGGTTAAAGGCTTTATAGGCAAAAGCAAAACTCACCATGTAAGGCAAATCCTGCCAACCGCCATCAACCAATTTTTGCACCACAATATTCCCAACATCTTTACCGCGCGATATCGTGCGGTTGTCCAAAGCCGAGTTTTGCCCCGCCTGCCATGTGATGCGCGTGTCAGCAATATCAAGCGACTGAATTTGGCTTAAATATTCCAAACTATATGCCATATCACCAATCACCACCACACGCGCCAATGCGGGTATTTTACCCTCATAATCACCACGGTATAAAAATGGTGTTAGGCTGCTGTCATACCTATCATAAGGGTTGCTCCCATAACGGCCGTTCAACCGCACAGGTTCAGCCATAATGCTGCCATTGGGAAACCGCTGTTTAAACAATTGCAAGCTTTCAAGCCGCGACGGCACAACTTTAAGCACCTCATCGGTAAGTTCACCCACAATGCCCGTGCCGTTATATTGTTGCCACCATGTTTCGGTCTGGCGGTCATACATCACCAAATCGCTATTATGCAATTTTCCAGTGGTGCCAAATTCTACAGGTTTACCATTTAAAATACGTTCAAACACAACGCTCGAATTACAAAGTGGGCAAAAAGTCACCGCCACAGGTTTACCTTCAAAAACATCATTGACAATTTCATGGTACATTAAATAGCGCAATGGATAGGCGCGGCCTTTGCCATTTTGCAAAACTGTAATCACAGGCTCTGTCGCCGCAATGTCTTTTTCATCAGCAACAGGTTTAAATTGGGGGTCGTCAACCGAGCGAATGCCATCCTTAGGCACACCGCCCGATAATATCTCTTTAAAATCCAAATTGGCTTTGGAAAAATCAGTATCAGGCCATTCAGAATTCCAATAGCTATTTTCTGCCCATTTTAAATTCTCATTGGTTTCAAACGCGCTTGCATTTGTTACCAGGGCCAAAACCGCCACTATGCTTATAAAATATCTCATTCATAAAGCCTATTTCACGCATCGTGAAATTGCAAATCACGTTATTTTGACCATTTCGCGAACAAAAAACGCCTTTTGCGAAAACCCCATTGCCTCTTAGAAATTATCTGGCAAATTGAGTTCAACATTTTTTGGAGGCAAGTATATGGATGAAAATCACATTATAGAAGTTAAAAATTTAAAGCTGTCATTTGACGATGGAACAGCTTTTGATTTTTCGAATATCAATATTAAGCGCGGCATCATTACAGGCATCATCGGCAGTAACGGCAGCGGTAAAACCACTTTTGTCGAAGCCGTACTTGGCCTTCGCAGCCCCAAAACATCCAACATCACTATAGATGGTATAAGCCAAAAACAGTATTTTACCGACATTAAAAATCGCAAAAACCTAGGCAGCCAATTACAAGTTTTCGCATTTTCCGAAATGGTAAAAGTCAATGAGATGGTCAAACTTCATAAAGCACTTTATGGCAAACAATCCCAACGTGTTTATGATGATTTATCAATCGCCGAAATTGCCAATAAACGCCTAGACAGATTATCTGGCGGTCAAAAACAGCGGGTGAATTTATATATGGCACTGGCGCATATGCCCAAACTCATCACTTTAGATGAGCCAAGTTCAGCGCTCGATAAAGCTATGGCCGAAAAACTTATCAATTTACTCAAACATATGGTGGCAAATGAAAATTGCACCATTTTAATGATAACTCATCACCCCTATGAGCTAGATATTTGCGATGAAGTATTGACCATTCACGCTGGCAGCAAAGGCTATCAAGATAGCCACAAAAATTTCCTCACCAACATAATTGGCGAATTTCACGCCCAAATCTTCATCGGAGATAATGATGATAAAACGACTATCAAAACCGCAATTGAGACTATTGCACATGCTAAACGCCATTTTGAAAATTCTGATCAAATAGATATTTATGGCACTGCCGCCATGGAAAGCGGCTTCTTGGCTATGATTAAGCAACATAACATAAAATCATATTCTTTCGCGCGCTCTAATAGTGCCGATATCTTAAAAATTTCAACCATATTTACAGGTTAAAAAATGTCTTTATTCATTCAATTAGCAGCCATTGATTTAAAATCATATTTCCGCAATAGCTTCGCGCTGTTCTTTACCTTTTTGTTTCCAGTGCTTTTACTGTTTCTACTGATGCTTGCATTTGGTGGCGAAGGCGGCCCGAGTAAAGTCTCCATAAAAGTCAGTGGCGATGGCCCCCGCGCCGAAAAATATCTCAGCGATATGCACTCAATTCTCGATCAGTCACGGGGCATCGTATTCGATATTCAAACCGCCAACGAAACAAATATGGCAAACAAAAACGGTGTCGTGGTCACAATCCCCAAAGACCCCGCCGCAAAAGTACATATCTTAGTGCAAAAAGACGCGCCTTTAAGCATTTATAACAGCATTTACCCGCTCATGTTGGTCAATAGCATGCAGGAAATTGATTACCAAAAGTGGGACTATATTTTAAATGTTTTCGACAATAGCCAAACACCCACTGGGAATGATTTTAAATATGGGCAATATCTCATACCGGGTCTCATTGGCATGATTTTAATTTCAACAAGCTTGTTTGGTTTCTGCACGTTTTTAGTGGAGCAACGCGCCAAAGGTGCTTTTAAAGCCTATCATCTTTACCCGCTTCAAAAATGGAAGTTTATTGCCGCATTTGTCAGCACACGTTTTGTTATATTAGTAGGCTTCAGCATGGCGTTTCTTATTATTGCCGACAAAATATATGGCATGGAAGCGGTGTTTAATGTGGCACTTATTGCCAAATTGATTTTGGTCATCAGCCTTGGCGCGCTCACCTTTTTAGCCATTGCATTGCTCATATCATCTCGCATCATGGCAGTTGGCATGGTTACCGGCATTGCCAATTTATTGTTTTACCCCGCCACATTCGCATCCGATTTATACATCCCGCAGGGCGGCTTTCCTGCCATCGTCAAAACCATCGCCAACCTGTTTCCGCTGGGTCCATTTGCCGAGGCATTGCGCACCATCACCTATAAAGGCGGTGAGTTGGCAGACATAAGCTACGCACTCGGCCTTATGAGCGTTTGGACAATCGCCTGCTTCAGCCTCACGCTTTTACTGTTTAAATGGACAAAGGATTAGGCTTGGACTAGGGTTGATTTCTACCCATCAGGAGGCAATATGCACAGCGAACTCAACCTAATTCTTATCCTCGGCTTTGCCCTGATTGCTGTAGCAAGCCCAGGGCCTGCCACCTTGGCTGTTTCAGCCACTTCAATGAGCCAAAGCCGTAAGCATGGGCTTATATTGGCCACAGGCATCAGCACAGGTTCATTGGTCTGGAATGTAGCGGCCGCACTTGGCCTTGGCGCCATCATGGCTGCCAATGCAATTTTTGTAGAGATTTTTCGCTATCTTGGTTCGGCCTACTTAATATACCTGGCGTTTAAAAGCCTAAAATCTGCAATCAAACCGCGCCAAGCTCAACGGGTTGAAGTTAAGCCTGCATCTTACAAATCCACATATTTTAAAGGCTTGGCATTGCATATCACCAACCCCAAAGCCATCTTATTTTTCAGCGCACTATATGCCATTGGCGTGCCTGCCGATGCTAGTGCATTAGATTTATCAATTGTAGTGATCGCTATGGCCGTACAGACAGCATTGGTCATGCACTTTTATGCCCTTATTTTCTCACTGCCCAAAGTGGTTGCAGGCTATAAAAAACTAAATCGTTGGTTCGACATCGCATTCAGCGCGGTATTTGGCTTTGCGGGTGTTAAAATTCTACTCGCAGATGCCACATGAATGTCGCTCAAATACTAGCCGATTGCCCCGCAAAAGTTGGCCGTGTTAAGTTTATAGGAATTGATGGCCATGGTGGCAGCGGAAAATCCACCTTAGCAACCATGCTTGCCAACAACCTCAATGCCGAACTTATTCATACCGACGATTTTGCCAGTCACGACATGCCTTTTGATTGGCATGATGCATTTGTAAATTCTGTTTTCAAACCAATTATTTCGGGTGCGAAATTTCTTAATTATGAATGCAGCAAATGGTGGATAGACCATCACCCCGAACCCGTACGGCAAAAACCCGTCACCCAAGTTATGATTATCGAAGGCGTCGGTGCGCTGCGCAAGGAATTTAGGCAATATCTAAGCCTTGGCATATATGTCGATACACCAGATGATATATGCCTAACACGTGGGTTGGAGCGCGATAAAGACCAAGGTGAAACACCTGATAAATTAGCCCATATGTGGCAGCAATGGATAACCGCAGAAAATGAATATCTACAAAGCCATAACCCCAAAGCTTATGCCGACCTAGTCATCAGCGGAGTATCGCCATTTACAAAACAATTGGAGCTACATTAAAATGGAAATTTCAATTATATATGTTGGCTTAGTTTTTGTGACATTGGTTTTATCATTCGAGACCATGTTGTTTTTGGGCAAAAACAAACCTTCCCTATATAAATTGATAGTTGGCATTTGTATTGCCGCGGCCATGATAATGGCAGCTCACTTGGGCTATTATTCACTTACAGGACAATTCTGGCTTGGGAATGTCGCCTATATAACTCTATTGGTACCGCTCATTGCCCTTATCATTGTCACGATACTACCTTTAAAAACTGCTTATCGCAGAATATGCGCATACCTATTGGTTGCGCTCTATTCCTTCTACGCTTTCCAAATCGTGTTACAAATCATTTCAACAATACAAAAAATATTCTGCATCAGCCAATGCAATATGCTCTAGTTCGGCCTATAGAAAACTCTTACCAATGCCACCCGCATGCGCCAAGCCAAGCGCACTAATTACGCTTTCACCAATGTCACAAAAACTTCCGCGCGCGCCAATACTGCCCGCTTCTAGGTTTTTGCCGTACACAAGCACTGGCACATGTTCACGCGTATGGTCATTTCCTGTCCATGTTGGGTCATTACCGTGGTCTGCAGTTAATATAATGATGTCATCATCATTCATTTTGGCGTAAAGCTCAGGCAATCTTTTGTCAAATTCTTCAAGCGCATTGGCATAACCAACCACATCCCGTGGATGCCCAAATAGCATATCAAAATCAACAAAATTACTCATCACAAAATCACCATCTTTGGCCATGGCTTCGGCCTCCAGTGTCGCGTTGAATATATTGTCATTCAAATGTGCACGTATAGAATGAGTCACACCCCTGCCCGCATAAATATCGGAAATTTTACCCACCGCAATCACTTGACGACCTGCATTTTTTGCGCGGTCTAAAATGGTATCATGGCTCGGTGCAATGGCGTAATCATGCCTGTTGCCCGTACGTTTAAAATCAGTTGCATCATTGCCAATAAACGGCCGCGCAATCACCCGTCCAATATTTAGCTCTTTTGTCAAATCAAACGCAATTTGGCAAATCTCATATAGTCTTTCGATGCCAAAATGCTCTTCATGCACGGCAATCTGAAAAACACTATCTACCGATGTATAAACAATTGGCTTGCCAGTGCGTATACTTTCCTCGCCATACTCCTGAATCACGGGCATGCCAGAGGCATGTTTATTACCCAAAATTCCTGGAATTTTGGCACGCTTGCAAAACTCTTCTATCAGATCTTCAGGAAAACAAGGTTCAGTTTTCGGAAAATAGCCCCAATCAATATCCACTTTAAAACCACCAATTTCCCAGTGTCCAGTGGGTGTATCTTTACCGTTAGATTGCTCAATGGCATAACCCCATTTACCGATGATCTCTTGGTCTGCCGCAAAATTTGGTGCCAATGTGCCAGATGATGCCTGCCCTGCTAAACCAAGGCCAAGCGCCGCCATGTTAGGCACATTCAATGCCCCAGCACGCACGCCATCTTTATTGGCTTTGCCCAAGGCACAGCTTTGTGCGATGTGTAAGAAAGTATCCGATCCCACATCGCCAAATTTATCAGCATCTGCTGCGGCACCAACGCCAAAACTATCTAAAATCAATAAAAATACGCGTGCCATTTAATAACCCCTTATATAGGTTTATCGTTCAAAATCTTATAAACTAACTTATCCTGCTCAACATTTTCGCCAATGTCATAGGCTTGTTGCATCAGTTCAGCAGCCATATTTGCAGCATCATCACTACGCGCAATCACACGGGCAATAGGTTGGCCCTGTTCAACTTTTGCGCCAATCGGCAGGCATGCTTCAAAACCAACACCATAATCAATCGGAGCCGATGGGTCAGTACGTCCCGCACCCAATTTGATAGCCGCAATACCAATGTTTCTGGTGTTAATATCGGATACGTAACCAGATTTTGGCGCTGCAATGTCCATCACGACAGGGGCAAATTCCAAATATTTATCCATATTTTCAATAAAGTCTGCTGGGCCTTTTAGCTCTGCGCACATGCGGCCAAACACTTCTGCGGCTTTGCCAGATGATAAAGCATCAGCCACTTTGGCTTCGGCGGCCGCTTGGTCTGTTTCCATACTACCCAAAATCAACATTTCAGCACAAAGTGCCATCGTCACGTCATATAAACGCTTGTCGATATGTTTTCCCGTCAAAAAATCAACTGCATTTTTAACTTCAACAGCGTTACCAACGGCAGATGCCAAAGGTTGATTCATGTCCGTAATAATTGCCGATGTCGGCAAACCTGCTTGTCTTGCCACTTCCAGCAAACTATTCGCAAGGCTTTCAGATTTCTCAAGCGTATCCATAAATGCGCCCGAACCTGTTTTTACATCCAAAATAAGCCCATCTAAGCCCGAAGCAAGTTTTTTGGACAATATGGAAGGTGTAATCAGCGCATCAGCCTCTACAGAGGCTGTAACGTCTCTTATGCCATACATTTTCTTATCGGCAGGCACCATGTTTGGCGTTTGGCCAATCACGGCACAACCAACGCTTTTAACAATGCGTCTAAAATCAGCAGGGTCTGGCACAGTGTCATAACCTGGAATGCTATCTAATTTATCTAGCGTGCCGCCCGTATGGCCAAGCCCGCGGCCAGAAATCATCGGCACATATGCGCCACAAACAGCCAAAATTGGGGCAAGCATTAGGCTCACATTGTCACCAATGCCACCTGTAGAATGTTTATCAAGCACGGGGCCATCAAGGCTCATACCCGCCCAATCCATCACATCGCCACTGTCGCGCAATGCCAAAGTTAGCGCCACACGTTCATCAGTGCTTAAATCGTTAAAGAAAACAGACATTGTAAACGCTGCAACTTGCACATCTGTGGTGGTTCCGGTTTTCATTCCGGCAACGAAATCAGCAATTTCGTCTTGGCTCAATTTGCCACCATCACGCTTTTTACGAATAATTTCTTGAGGTAAATATTTCATCTTTTTACTTTCTTAAAGTCCCAAACATTAAATTCAATTTCAGAATTTAAACGCCATATGGGACCCAAATATTTTTAACTTGAGTGGCTTTGCGCAGGAATGTCTCACCTTGAGCAATTTTATTGTCGCTCCAAGGGTAAGCTTTGCCTTCATTAGTCCACACTTGTTTTAAGTTATGAATGCTCGCAGCTTTCACCATTGCGCAACCATCATCAGAACCGAAATACCACATGGCATCCACTTCATCATGTTCGGCCAGTGTTTTGCTCAGCTCATCTTTAGGGCCTGTGATGATGTTTAATACACCTGCAGGTAGGTCAGAGGTTTCTAAAATTTGATAAAAATCCGTCGCCAATAAAGGTGCCGTTTCGGAGGCAATCGCCACAACTGTATTGCCCATGGCAATGGCAGGGGCAACTAGCGATATAAAGCTCAACAATGGCGCTTCATCAGGGCAGGTAATACCCACAATGCCAATCGCTTCGTTCATGGCAATTGCCACAGCGCGCGTTGGCGGATTGTGCACCGCACCGTCATATTTATCAGCCCATGCCGCATAGGTAAATAGGCGCGAGATTGATTGTTCAACCTCTGCTTTTGCCTCATTGGCAGAAGCGCCCGTTACGCAGGCGATACGATTTGCAAATTCAGTTTTACGAATATCTAAATTCTCTGCGATATAATATAGGATTTGTGCCTTTAGATGCGCAGTTGTGCCCGCCCAACCTTTGGCTTTTGCTGCAGCTTGCACTGCATTTCTAATATCTTTGCGGCTGCCATGCGGCACTTCAGCTATATATTTACCGTTGGCATCAGCCACTGCAATGCTATGCCCATTGTCTGGCCGCGCTTGTTTGCCACCGATATATAATTTAGGCGTACGGTCAATATTGCCCGATTTATCAAAGCCAGAAGCTTTTTTCATTTTTGGGGCAACCCATTTTTTTAGCGTGCCATAATATTTAGGTTTCAAATATTCGTGCATGCCTTCTTTGCCACCCTCGCGCCCATAACCAGACTCGCGATATCCGCCAAACCCGACAGCGGCATCAAATTGATTGGTGCTATTCACCCACACAACACCTGCTTTAATTTTCGGCGCAATGTCTAAGCATTGGTTTACATTTTCGCTCCAAACAGAGGCTGATAGACCATATTTAGTGTTGTTAGCTAGTGCTTCTGCTTCGGCATTGGTGCGAAATGTCATCACCACCAAAACAGGGCCAAAAATCTCATCTTGCACAATTGTATCAGTCGGCGAAACATCAGTGAAAATAGTTGGTGGAATGAAACTACCAACTTCAGGGATCTCGCAAGATGCCTGCCACATTGTTCCACCCTCTTCAACGCCAAGTTTAAGCAAATCACTAATGCGCTTATACTGCACAGGGTCAACCAGTGAGCCCATATCAATATTCTTATCCATCGGGTCGCCAAGCACAAATTTATCCACGCGCGTGCGCAATTTGGCAAGGAATTTTTCAGCAATTGGCTCTTGCAACAACAAGCGCGAACCCGCACAACATACTTCACCCTGATTAAAGAATATAGCGTTTACCACACCCTCAACCGCAGCGTCGATATCGGCATCATCATACACAATAAAAGGTGCTTTTCCGCCCAATTCAAGCGATAAACCTTTGTCCGTATTGGCGGTGACAGTGCGTATATGACGGCCAATATTGGTCGACCCTGTGAAAGCAATTTTTTTCACATCTTTATGCTGCAACAAAGCTTCGCCTGCTTCAGCGCCTAAGCCTGTCACAATGTTCACCACACCATCAGGTATGCCCGCTTCAATGCAAATGTCGGCAAATAGCAAGGCGGTTAACGATGTATATTCAGCAGGCTTCAGCACCACTACATTGCCCGCAGCCAATGCAGGCGCAATTTTCCAAGACAACATAAGCAGCGGAAAATTCCACGGAATAATCTGTCCCACAACGCCATACGGTTCAAACTCATCAAAGCTCTCATCGCTCAATTGCGCCCAACCTGCATGGTGATAGAAATGCCTTGCTGCCAATGGAATATCTGCATCGCGGCTTTCACGTATCGGTTTGCCATTATCCAAAGTTTCTAAAGTCGCAAACAAGCGGCTATGTTTTTGCAGCAAGCGTGCCAAAGTATATAAATATTTTGCACGTTGGTGGCCGCTTAATGCTGCCCATTTACCTTTGGCTTTGTCTGCAGCTTTTACAGCCGCGTCAATGTCATCGGCGCTACCTTTGGCAAATTTCGCAAGCTGCTGAGTATTTGCAGGGTTTATAGCGTCTAAATATTCGCCGCCCTTTGGTTTTGTCCATTTACCATCAATAAAATGGTTTAATTTACCATCAAACTTAGCAAGCCATGTAAAGGCTTCTTTGCTAGATTCCATGGCATGTCCATAGTCTAAATTCTTCATTTTTTCCATGATTGTCATATCCTTATAACCCTCACTTATGCCATTGGCTGGCGGTAAGAAGCGCTATAACGCCCCGTCACACCATGCTCTAATTGACGTTCAATATCATTTAACAAGCTCGATGCCCCAAATCTAAATAAATCAGATTGCATCCACTCTTTGCCCAATTCTTCGCGCATTAAGCTCAGGTAAACCAAGCAAGTTTTCGCGTCCGAAATACCGCCTGCAGGTTTGTAGCCCACTTTAAAACCAGTGCGTTCGTAATAATCGCGTATCATGCGCACCATGGTTAGGCTTGTAGGTAACGTCGCGTTTACGCTCTCTTTACCTGTCGAGGTTTTAATAAAATCTGCCCCCGCCATCATGCAAGTCATCGAGGCTTTGGCAATATTGGTATGTGTGCCCAGTTCGCCCGTGGCTAAAATTGTTTTCAAATGCGCTTCGCCGCAAGCTTTGCGATAGGCCACAATTTCACTATATAATTCAGCCCAATTACCCGCCAAAACTAAATGGCGCGAGATTACAATGTCAATTTCTTTAGCCCCCGCTTGAACCGACAATTCTATTTCACGCAACTTTGTTTCCATTGGCGACAAACCATGCGGAAAACCAGTAGATACCGCTGCCACAGGAATGCCTGTGCCTTTAAGCGCTTCAACAGCCGTCGCCACAAAATGATGGTAAACACAAACCGCACCCGTGGTAATTTTTGCATCAGTAGCTCCCAAAGCTTCAAGTATTTCTTTACGCACAGGGTTTTTGGCTTTCGCACAAAGCCGTTTCACGCGATCGGCAGTATCATCACCACTTAATGTGGTTAAATCAATATTGCCAATGGCATGTAAAAGCCACGCTTTTTGATGATCTTTTTTCACAGCTCGTCTGGTGCCGTAAGTCGCGCATCTGGCTTCCGTAGCACTTTTGTTAACCCGTATACCGGTTAACCAATCAGGCTCAAAAGGCATGATTTCATTTCTTTTTATATGGCTCATCTAACAATCGCCCCTATAATTTTAACAAAAAGCTTTTCAGCAAAGTTTTGATTTTTTCCGCGCCAACAGCAGCCACTTCTTTGGTCTGGTTGTGGCTCAATTTGGTATCGCTCATGCCTGCCGCCATATTGGTCAGACAAGAAAGGCCAACAACGTCCAATCCTAAATATCGGCACAATATAACTTCTGGCACAGTCGACATGCCCACAGCATCGCCGCCTACAATACGCAGCATTTTAATTTCGGCAGGGGTTTCAAAACTTGGGCCACTATACCAAACATAAACACCTTCGCTTAAAGGTATGCCATTATCAGCCGCTACGCCTTGCATAATTTGGCGCAATTTTGGGTCATAAGCATTGCTCATATCCACAAAACGGCTATCACCCGCTTGGCCAATAAGCGGGTTAAGACCCGAATAATTAATATGGTCATTAATCAGCATTATGTTGGCTGGTGCCACATTTTCATCCATGCTGCCTGCGCTATTGGTCACAATCATTTTTGTGCAGCCAATGGCTTTTAAAACTTCAATGGGCGTGCGCATTGCTGCAGGGTTTCCATCTTCGTAATAATGTTTTCGGCCTTCAAGAATGGCAACTTTTTGCCCGCCTAAAATGCCCAAAATCAAATTCGTCCCATGGCCTGTAACCGCTCCTGCCCCATGGCTAGGAAAGCCTGGTAAATCAGTATAAGGAATTTTAATCGCATCCGTCACTTCATCAACAAGGCTAGCAAGGCCAGAGCCTAGTATCATGCCAATCTCGGGTTTAAAATCAGCAATTTTAGATGCAATTATGCTGGTTGCTTGCGCAATAATATCTGTCATTTTTTTCTCCGTCTAACTTTTCAATCTAAGCTTCAAGTTTGAACGAATGAGGCAGAACTTCACCAAGTGAATATCTGGTCGTATCACCTGCTGTATTGACCACACTAATGATCAAATCGGGGTCGGCAAATTCATTAATTTTTTGCCGACAGCCACCACAAGGGGCAGCCTTCACGTCACCAACAGCAATGATGACAATGTCTTTAATATTTTTAGCGCCAGATGCAATCATAGCAGCAATCGCCCCAGCTTCGGCACATGTGCCTTCGGGGTAAGCGGCGTTTTCTACATTGCAGCCCGCATACACTTGGCCATTTTCGGCACGTATTGCCGCGCCAACATGGTATTTAGAATATGGCGCATAGGCGTTTTCCATGGCAGTTTTTGCTGCCACTACAAGTTCATGGTCGGGGGTATTACTCATAATCAACGTTCCTTCACATAAGGCACACCACCAGCTTTTGGCGGAATGGCTTTTCCAATAAATCCAGCAAGCAAAATAACAGTCAAAATATATGGTGTTGCCTGAATAAGCTGCACTGGCATAATGCCAATCACTGGTAAGTCATAAGATTGTAGCGGAATGGCGACTGCTTCCAAAAAGCCAAATAGCAAACAAGCAAATAAAGCATTTATCGGCTTCCATTTGGCAAAGATAAGCGCAGCCAAAGCAATAAAGCCTCTACCTGATGACATATTCACCACAAAATTCGCACTCTGTGCAATGGATAAATAAGCACCACCAATGCCACATAATACGCCACAAATGATAACCGCTTTATATCTCAGCGCAATCACACTAATACCGGCAGTGTCCACAGCATTCGGGTTTTCACCAACAGCACGCAAACGCAATCCAAAACGGGTTTTATAAAGCAGCCAATAAATAAAGCCAACCATCGCAAAACCCAAATAAACCAATAAATTATGCCCCGATATCAACTCCTCGTATACGTGGCCAATGTAAGGTACATCCTTGAGTGTGTCCGCAAAAGGAAGTTTTATGGGTAAGAAACGTTCTCCATGTTCCAACACTGGTGAATTGCCACCACGTTTAAACCAATAATGGCCAAGCAATGGGGTTAAACCCGCCGCGATGAAATTAATCGCCACACCCGAAATAATCTGGTTACCACGAAATGTAATGGCCGCAACGCCATGAACAAGAGATAGGAACACCGAGGCGAGGATACCAGCAGCAAGGCCAAGCCAAACGCTTCCGGTAAAGTGAGCAACAACAGCCGCAAAAAATGCTGCAACTAGCATCTTGCCTTCAAGCCCGATGTCAAACACACCTGCACGTTCAGATATCAAACCTGCCAGACAAACAAATAACAAGGGCGTTGACAATCTAACTGTCGAATCCAATATGACTATGAAAAAATCAAACATTAATTTACCTCCGGTGTGATCGAGGACTTCTTCTGTTGAAAGAATGCTTGGTATAAATTGATCAGAACAGGTCTAAACATATATTCAAGCGCACCCATAAATAGAATGATAAGACCCTGAATTAGGACGATCATCTCTTTAGAAATGGTAGATATTTCAAACGCTAGTTCTGCACCACCCTGATAAAGCACACCAAATAAAATTGATGCTAATACAATACCTGCAGGATGGTTTCTACCCATCAGCGCCACAGCAATGCCCACAAACCCATAACCGCCCGCAAAGCCAATAACCAACCGCCCACTTACTGCCACAGTTTCATTAACCGCCATCAAACCCGCTAAACCGCCCGAAATCATCATGATAATAATGATTACCTTCGAGGAGCTAATCCCCGCATAAGTGGCAGCGGATGGGCTAAAGCCTTGCGTACGCACTTCATAACCAAGGCGCGTGCGCCAGATAAGCACCCAAACGCCAAACGCACATAAAAGGCTCAAAAAGAAAATTGCATTCAAAGGCGAAGACTCAATCGTCACCCCAAACCATGCAAAAATCTCATCCATGGTTGGAATGCTGGTATTTTTTGTGAATTTATCAGTTAATGGTTGGTTTGAATTCTGGCGGCTCAATACATTAATCAGCATATAACTCATAAATGAAGCGGCAATCAGGTTAAACATAATGGTCGTGATAACCTCATGGCTACCGCGTTTTGCTCTAAAATAAGCAGGAATAAACGCCCACAAAGCGCCAAAAAATGCGGCCGAGATAATGGCAAGGGGAATAATTATCGCCCAATGTAAATTGGGGAAGTTCAAGCAAACAATCGCTGCGCCCAGCCCACCAACATAGGCCTGGCCTTCGCCGCCAATGTTAAACAAACCAGCATGAAACGCCACCGCCACTGCTAACCCAGTGAATAAAAAGTTGGTGGCATAATAGAGCGTATATCCAATACCCTCTTCATACCCCAAAGCGCCGTACATCATAATACTCGCCACTTCAACAGGGTCTTCACCAATGATTAAAACCACTGCTGCACTGATGCCAATGGCAAAAACTAGATTAATAAGTGGTAATAGACCAATGTCTATCCATCTGGGGAGTGTCGCTTTGTCAGACATATCACGCCTCCTCTTCTTGTTTATTATTTTGGTCAATACCTGCCATTAGCAAGCCAAGGTCGCCATCATTCGTTTCGCTGGTGATACGTTCACCAGAAATGTTACCATCAAACATCACAATTGTGCGGTCAGATAGCGATAAAATTTCGTCGAGCTCAACCGATACAAGTAATACGGCTTTGCCCGCATCACGCATGGCGATAATTTGTTTATGAATATATTCAATTGCGCCAATATCCACACCACGTGTAGGTTGCCCAATTAACAATATATCAGGGTCAGAATTAATCTCTCTGGCAATCACAATCTTCTGCTGATTACCGCCCGAAAAATTAGCCGATTTCAAACGTTCGTTGCGCGGACGGATGTCAAATTTTTCCATCATATCACGCGCATCTTGGCGAATGAGGCCCTGCTTATATATTTGACCATAGGAATATTTAGGGTCGTTATGATTGCCTAAAATAGAGTTTTCCCATTCTTCAAATGGCAATACCAAACCCATTTCATGACGGTCTTCAGGCACATGCGCCACGCCTAAATTTCTAATGAATGCAGCATCAACACCACCGCCAACAATGTTGACAGCTTTGCCCTTAATAAACATTTCGCCCTTACTGGCTTTGGTAATACCCGCAATAATTTCAAGCAATAAAGATTGCCCATTACCCGAGACACCTGCAATGCCTAATATTTCTCCGGCACGCACTTCAAGATTAATGCTCTTGATGCGCTTTACGCCCTGCCCATCAACAAATTCAAGGTCTTTAATTTCTAGTAATACTTCTTTGGGTTGAGCAGGTTCTTTATCAACTTCCAACAATACACTACGTCCAACCATCAGCTCAGCAAGCTCCTGTGGAGTGGTGTTTTTTGTCACACGATCGGCAATAATTTCGCCACGGCGCATTACAGAAACATTGTCGGTTATATGCATAATCTCACGCAATTTATGCGTAATCATAATAATTGTTGTGCCTTGCTCTTTGAGCTGTTGCAAAATCTCAAATAGCTGGTCAACTTCATTGGGGGTCAATACACCCGTTGGCTCATCTAAAATAAGAATTTCTGCACCACGATAAAGGGCTTTTAAAATTTCCACGCGTTGCTGTTGTCCAACAGAAACATCCTGTACAACCGCATCAGGGTCAACCGTTAGGCCGTAATCTTCTTGTAGGCGTGCAAGTTCTTCACGCGCATGGCTTTCGCCCTTGGCAAGCATTTGCCCGCCTTCAGTGCCTAAAATAACATTTTCTAAAATTGTAAAATTTTCAACTAACATAAAATGTTGATGCACCATGCCAATACCCGCAGCTATGGCTTCTTTAGAATTCAATATCTGGGTTTGTTTGCCGTTGACAAATATTTTACCCTCGTCGGCTTTGTAAAACCCATAAAGAATAGACATTAAGGTCGATTTACCAGCACCATTTTCACCAACAATGCCGTGAATTGTACCTTTTTCAACTTTTAAATGAATATTTTTATTGGCCTGAACAGCACCAAAACTCTTAGAAATATTTTTTAGCTCTATAGCAAGATCAACAGTATCGGCCACTTACAAACCCTCACAAATATATGTGTAAATTGACTTTATTTTTGCCGTATAGGTGGGCAATAATCGCCACCCACCTATACGAAAATTGTTACATAATCAATAGATTAGCTTATTCAAACAACATTACATTGCTGGGCAAGCACCATCTGTATCAGTGTTATGTACTTTAATTTCACCGCTCAAGATTTGTGCTTGAACTGCATCAACAGTCGCTTTTAATTCAGCGCTAATTAATGGTGCGTTATGCTCGTCATAAGCCAAGCTAATGCCACCTTCTTTAATGCCCATTACAACACCACCAGATGTCCAAGAATCATCTTTAGCAGTCATGAATGTTGTGAAAATAGCGTTGTCTACGCGTTTAACCATTGAAGTCAAAACACTACCAGATTGAAGATGATTTTGGTTTTTATCTACACCAATTGACAATTTGCCTTCATCTTTAGCCGCTTGTAGAGCGCCTTCACCAGAACCACCAGCAGCAGCAAATACAACATCTGCACCACGTGCAAATTGTAGTTTAGCCAATTCGCCACCTTTAGTTGGGTTATTCCATGCGTCTGCATGTGAAGTGCCCACCATTTCAGAGAATACTTCAGTAGCGCCGCCAGCTTTAGCACCTTGAATGTAACCACATTCAAACTTTTGAATCACTGGGAATACCATACCACCGATGAAACCAACTTTTTTGGATTCAGATTTTTGAGCAGCCATGTAACCAGCAAGGTATGAACCTTCATGCTCAGTAAAGTTGATAGATTGTACGTTTGGCAAGTTTACAAAACCGTCAACAACAGTAAATTTTGTATCAGGGAAGTCTACAGCAACTTCTTCAACAGCCAAGCCGAATGTAAAACCAGTTACAGCGATTGGGCTAAAGCCACCTTTAGCAAATTTACGTAGAATTTGAACACGCTGAGCTTCAGCAGTAATTTCAAAGTCTTTCACTTCAATGCCAGTTTCTTCAGTAAATTTTACAATACCTTCATAAGCATTTTCGTTAAAAGATTTATCAAATTTGCCGCCCATATCATAAATCATAGCCGGTTTAATTTCAGCCATTGCATATGATGCAGTTAGTGTAATCGCGCCAGCCATTACTATTCTTAGTGCGTTTTTCATTTTATTCTCCCTTTGCATGGCCATTGTGGCCATAATTTTAATCAAAACCTTCACTACCAGAAGGCTTACATCTACCTTATCCCATCTGCTTTCAAAAACAGAATCTTATCTGCATAAAAATACAGAAACTTGCCGTTACTTCACTATACCCTCTCGAAGCATGATGACAATCATATTCGCCGCTGCTTCATCAGTCACTAAATCACTGATTACATCAGCACGTAATGCTGCCAACAAGGCTTCAGCCTTGTCTTTGCCGCCAGCGAGAGCCAGCACATCACGCCCATTTAACTCGTCATAATGTAGGCCAACCATCAAATCATTAACCGCTTCATCGACCATTTTTCCGTTAATGTCGATAAAACTACCCAACAAATCTGAAACCGCACCTTTTTCGCATAGCGACTGGCGTTCCGATTCGCTAATCATACCCGTAGAGACAACGTGCGAACCTTCACTTAAGGCACCAATGCCGATCACAAAAAGATCAGCATTTTGCGCTTTGTCCAATAGTTCTTGCACAAATTTTTGCGATTTAAATTGCGCTTTTTCTGTTTCATTTGTGGCAATATATGGCACTGGTAAAAAATAGCCACGCCCACCAATATGCCGCGATAATTCTAAAACCACATCATAAGGGTTGGCCGCAAAATTTCTATAAAGGCTGCCCGCAATCGAATAAACATCAACATCAGCACGGTCAATACGTCCCAATTGTTTCACCGCAGATGTCAAGGTACGCCCTTTTCCCATGCCTACCGATTTGGTGTTTTTATTCTCTAAATATGTTTGTAAAAACCGTGCGCCCACAGCTCCAATGGCGGTGTAATTTCGGTCAGTATCTTCACAATCTTCAATGAGATCAGGCACAACAGAGCAGGATTTAAGACCAAACTCCTCAATCAAAATTGTCTCTAATTCAATGCAGGCCGATGGTACATTTTCAACATGGGCTTTAATCATGCCCATTTTTTGCGCCAAATTTATCAGCCGATGAACTTTGATTTTAGACACACCCAAACGGGCCGCAATCTGCGCTTGGCTTAAACCACCAATGTAAGATAGCCAAGCCGCTCGCGCCGCCAAATCATGGTTTGGGTCGAGTAAAATCGATGCTTTATTTATGGCTATGTTTTCGGCCAGATCAACCAATTTCGACTCGCTCCCTCAAGTGTGAAATAAATTACAGTAGGTGTAATTTGATACAGAAGATACCAAGAGTCAACGACAAAAATGTCGCATAGGTATAAAGTCTGGCAAGCATGAAGCCAAATTATAGAGAATAAATATTTAGATTGCTAAAGCCAAACGATTATACGCATCCATAAAATAAAGTCATTTATGAATGCGCGCCGCTAATAAGATGCCACAAATGGACATCTCAAAAATCACTGAAATGTATTGCACTGGTTCACGTCACCATTACGCAGACCGTTGGTAAACCAACGCACACGTTGCTCGCTTGTGCCGTGGGTAAAACTTTCAGGCACAATATAGCCTTGGGCTTTTTTCTGCAAATTGTCATCACCAATGGCTGTCGCGGCTTTGATCGCGCTTTCCACGTCACCAGGCTCCAAAAAGCCAATTTGCTCTTCGGCTTTTTTCGCCCAAACGCCTGCAAAACAATCAGCTTGCAATTCTAATTTTACCGATAATTTATTGCCAGCTTCTTTGCTCGCACGTGAACGTTGTTGCTGCACTTTACTAGAAATACCAAGCAGGTTCTGCACATGATGCCCCACTTCATGGGCAATCACATAGGCGCGGGCAAACTCGCCGTTCACACTAAATTCGCGGTTCATTTGGTTAAAAAAGCCAAGGTCAATGAATATTTTCTGGTCAGGCGGGCAATAAAATGGCCCCGCGGCAGATGATTGCTGCCCACAGGCCGATGAACCTGTTAAATTTGTGAATATTTGCAATTTAGGCTCAACATATGTACGCCCCATTTGGTTAAAAATGCCGCCCCATATATCTTCTGTCGAACCCAAAACGGCTGCTACAAATTGCTTTTTCTCTGTTTCATCAGCAGAGGATTTATAACTTGAGCTGTTACTCGTGGTTTGTGTTGTGCTGCCAGTTGCGCCGCCTAAAACATCGCCAAGGCCACCGCCGCCACCTGTCAGTAAGGTCAGTGGGTTAATACCCAATAACCATGCCACACCTAGCATAAGCACAATGCCCCAAATGCTAATTTTACCACCTTTGCCACGTGGTAATTGTATACCGCGTCTGCCGCCTGTAGAGCCGCCCATGCTGCGCCCTAAACCGCGTGGCAATCTGAAGCCCGAACGCTTGGTTTGCCCGCGTACATCTTCAATATTTTTACTTTTTCTAAAATTTTTCCAACGCATGAATCACCAATATCTAAAAATCGTTAAACAATCTTAGTCTTCATTCAACGCGCGTTCAATCACTTTTTCAAGTGGTTCAAGCATATATTCAAGCGGTGTGCGACTACCCGTTTCAATAAGTATTTCAGCAGGCATGCCTGGTAAAATATCATCATCAATCTTGGCTTGCTCTTCGAGCGGTATTTCAATATGTGCTAAATAATACCGTTCTCCAGTGTTTTTATCAATAATAATATCAGGAGATATTTTTTGCACTTTACCTTCTAACAAAGGCGTTGAGCGCATTTTAAATGCCGACAAACGCACCCGCACAGGTTGGGTAACAAATACATTGTCAACATCAACAGCGCCAATTCTAGCCTCAATCACCAAATTATCTTCGGTCGGCACAATGTCCAAAATTGGGCTCGCAGCAGGTATAACACCGCCCACTGTAAATACGTTAAGCGATATAATTGTGCCATCTTGCGGGGCGATTATTTCCAAGCGCTTAAACACATCTTCAGTGGCAATTAATTGGCTTTGCAAATCAAATGAAATCTCACGATTTTCTAAAATTTGTTGCGCCACTTCTTGGTCAAAGGTTTTTTGCACTTGTAAAATCTCAAGCTTGGCTTCACCTTGCGTTACCGATGCAGCCGAAATTTCCGCATCCAAACGGCCAATTTCACCTTCTACATTGGCTTTATCGCGTTTTTTCAAAATTATATCGGATAAAGATATAATCTTACGCTTCACTAAATCTTCAGAACGTTTTAATTCGTCTTCCAAAAATTCAAGCTGAATGATGGCAGCATTTTTCTGCGCGTTCAAGCCAAGTTTAGATTTATTAAGCTGTTCAATTTTCTGTTGCAATATAGAGGCACGGCCATCCAACTGCTCACGACGCGCGGTAAATAAAATCTGTTGCACGTCTAATATTTGCGCCACATTCACATCATCTTTTTGCGCGATGAGTTCAGGGCTAAATGCTAAAACAACACCATGTTTTTGCTCAATCAATAAACGGTCTAAGCTTGCCAACGCTGTCACTTGGCGAATTTTCAATAGGTTGGAACGCGATTGAATTTGCGTTTCATCAAGCCTTATCAAAACATCGCCTTGCTTAACCTTATCACCATCTTTAATGTTAATCTCTTTAACAATGCCGCCTTCATAATGCTGCACAGTTTTGCGTTTTCCTTCAACCACAATTGTACCCTGTGCCGAAACACCTTTGGCTAAATTTGCATTCGTTGCCCACAACACAAAACCACCAAAACCGATAACTGAAACAATAATACCAATGGTAATCAGCGCATTAAGACTGAGTGTTTTACTGGCAGATTGTCCAAATTTATCGACACCACTTACCGTAGAAGAAATAGATTGGCTCATGATGCAACGCCTCCATTTACGCCTTGCGCGGCGCTAGCGGCTCTTTGTTGTTCAGAACGCATTTCGTTTAATATCTCTTTCGTCGGGCCAAATTTATTCACCGAGCCATCATCCATAAGTAATAATTTGTCACTATGTTGTAACAAGTTCATGGCGTGGCTGATGATTATCAACGTCACTTTTTTGTTTTTCATATTCTGAATGGCAACGGCCAAAGCCGCCTCGCCTTTGGTGTCCAAACTTGCATTCGGTTCATCAAGCAATACCACCGCAGGCGTGCCAAAAAATGCCCGCGCCAAACCAACGCGTTGGCGTTGACCACCAGATAAATGACTGCCTGCCGAACCAATTTCAGTTTCATAACCCTGCGGCAATGCTAAAATCAAGTCATGGCAATTGGCAAGTTTGGCCGCTTCAATCACATCTTCATCTTTGAAATCAGTAAAACGCGCAATATTCTCTTTCACACTGCCTTCAAACAATTCTACGTCTTGTGGCAAATAGCCGATAAAAGCCGCGCGGTCTTCAGTATGTAAATTAAACACTTCGGCGCCGTCAATGTTCACACTACCTTGGCTCACAGGCCAAACGCCCGCCAAAAATTGAATGAGCGTGGTCTTGCCACTGGCACTATTACCGACAATCGCTAAAGTTTCCCCTGCGGTCAGGCTGAAAGTAATGCCCTTTAAAATGGCTTTTTGCACACCTGCAGGTGCACCAATTAATTTCTGAACATTCACCGCACCTTGTGGCTGTGGCAACTTAATATTTTGATCTGCAGTTTGAGCTAATTTTAACATTTGTTCTAAACGTCTGCGCGCAGCACGAGCGCCAACAAAACCACGCCAAGAGCCAATGGCTTGCTCCACAGGTGCCAATGCACGGCCAGTGATGATAGACGCAGCAATGATAATACCAGGAGTGATTTCTTGTTGAATTGCCAACCAACCACCAGCAGCAAGCATTAAAATTTGAACAATGATGCGGAATGATTTAGACCAACCCATCAAAATGGATATGCGGTTAGAAGCCGCGGTTTGGCCTTCAATCATTTCGGCATGGTTTCTGCGCCAATATTCACCAATATGGTTGGCCATGCCCATGGCTTTAATGGCACTGGCATTACGCAAGCTTGTTTCGGCAAAACTGTTGGCTCGTGCGCCTTGTTCAGCAGCATCTTTAAGCGGCCCACGTGATAATAGTTCAGCAAAAATCGCGGTGATAAAAATCAAAATGGCCGCCACCAAAGCAATGCTGCCTAACAGTGGATGCATTATAAAAATAATCGCCATATAAAAAGGCGTCCAGGGCGCGTCAAAAAAGGCAAACAGCCCAGCACCCGAGAAAAACTGGCGTAAGCTATCTAGGTCTTTAATGGCTTGTGATGATTTGGGTAAATCAGCACGTAATGAGCGGTTAATCACCGACATAAAAACTGGCACATGCAATTCTTTGTCAATATCCACACCAACCCGCACCATAATGCGCGAGCGTATCATTTCTAAAGCGCCCAAAATAGAAATCAAAAACACCGCTAGCCCTGTTAACACCAATAAGGTGTCTTCACTACCAGAGGTTAAAACGCGGTCATAAAGCTGCAGCATAAAAACGGGCGAAACCAACAATAACATATTGATGATAAAACTAAAAACGCCAACAAATATAAATGCGCGTTTAGAGTTACCCAAAATTTTAATGGCTTTTTGATTTTTTTGTTTGTTTGACATTCGTTTTGCTCAATTACTTTATTGTTTTTATATCGCTAAATTACGTCAATTTAGCGACAGGGCTCTAGTGCTTATCCGCAAAGGCCAATATTTCTCACTGTATCCATTGTTTTTAAATGCCCAACCGTATTGAGCAAGCTTAAATTTGCAAAATAGCGTTCAAATTTTAAATTGATTAGACCTTTCTTCAATTCAAATAAGCTAGATTTTACCAATAAAATCTCTGCCACAGGAATAAGGCTAGAGGCTAAAGAGGCTTCTAAAGAGCGGATCGCCGCTTCTTCTGCTCGAATGGCTTCGGGCAAAATCGCAATTGATTGACGAATGTTTTTAGCAATTTCATAATTGGCGCTTACCGTTTGCTTTGCCAATTCCATAGAATATGCACGTTTGGCACGCGCGGCCGCTAAATTGGCTTTGGCTTCACGCACTTTAGATTGCAAAACATCAGAGCTATATAATGGCATCGAGAAATCCAAGCCAACTTGGCCTGCGAAACCTTCGTTAATACCAATGCGGCCAAATCCTGCTCTTGCAGAAACCTGCACCTTAGGGCCTAAAGAAGCTTCTTGCGCCAACACTTCACTATTGGCAATATCAATTGCCACGTCTGTTTGCTCAATTTCAATCGAATTTCTTTGTGCAGTCTCAATGGCCGAACCTTTGCTATAAGGCATTTTATTTAACAATGTACGTAAGAACCGGCCATCATTACCCTTGGCGTTTTTATTGCTAAGGCTTAACAATTTAACACGGCTTAAAATCACTTGGGCTTTGGCACGCAACATTTCACTCATGGCCTGGCGTAAGCGCGATTTCACAAGCATCAATTCTTGTTGTGTGGCTTGGCTAGCTGCAAATTTATCTTCACTATTTTTAAATTGCTCATTGGTATTAGCAACATTTTTACGATGCAATGCCAAAACCTGAATGCTTTGCTGATATTGCAAATATTGATTGGCAACCTCAATAATAGTTTGTTGCCCACTAGCGGCAAGCTCAAGGTTTAACAATTCATCATTGCTACGGGCTTGCTTTTCAAAAGCACTGGCAAGGCCGTGGTCATAAAGGGTTTGGCTGTAGCTCAGAGCTATATTACCATCTTTATTTATTGTTTTAGAACCTTGGTTAGCAGTGTATGCCGAAAGGCTGGCCAATAAATCTAATTTAGGGCCGTTAATGTTCTGAGTTTGAATGATGCGTTCTTTAGAAGCATCCAATTGATGACGTATCGCCAGCAAACCTTGATTTTTTTGCAAAGCAGCACTTGCCAATGTGCAAAATTCAGCCGCTTGTACTGCTGAACCAGAAAAAAAACATGCAATTATAGTGATAATACCAAAACTTTTTTTCATAATACAAATACTCAAAACAATAATAACTAATGAACTAGTTAAGTTTACTAAAACAGCGCAATTAGACACTCTTTTTACTTAAATTACAAGGATTAACTATAACGATATAGCTTATAGTTAATGTTAGATATTCAAATATAGTTAACAAATACTAGCTGCGCACTCACGCTATTTATAAGGGATATGGGGCATTATCAACCCATTTTAAGAACAAGTCAGCATTCGTTATTTAAGCTTAGTTTAAGTATTGGCAAATAATATCATGCGCACAAACTTCACTGCCCGCCCTGCAGAATATGCGCTGATTTTTAAGGGAAATTAAAGTTAATTTGTTGTGCTGTCAGAAAATGCAACGCCACAAATATCAAGCATAGTTAATACTACTAACTCGGCTTCGATGCGCGTCAAAACATCATCTATACGAATACATTTATTAAGTTGAATGATTTAGTGATGCCATATTAAAATCACTTTCAGCAGCTAGCTTAAACTTATTAGCGGCTGCCAAGTCAAAACCTTGTGCCGATATAGTAAGTAAAGCAGGCAGACCGCCAGCCACAGTTAATTGCTTAACTGCAGGCATCATTTCTTGGCTCAAGCTCACCATATCCAGTATGGAAAAGCCTTTAAAAAATGGCCTTCAAACATACTGGTGGCTTGCGCGGTATCATCAAAAATGAATTCAATGAGTTTATGAGAGTATCAGCTGCACGTTTATTTAAGTGCAGTTTCTACCAAATTCACCCAATAGCTGGCACCAATTGGCAATGCTTTGTCATTAAAATTATAATATGGGTTGTGCAAATCGGCACTGTCGCCATTGCCCATCATAATATAAGCGCCGGCTTTTTCTTCAAGCATATATGAAAAATCTTCAGCACCCATGCTTGGGTTCATATTTGTATTCACATTATCTTCACCCACCATATCGGTTAATACCGATTGGCAAAAATCTGCTTGCTCAACATCATTATTGGTCGATGGGTAACCATCGGTATAATTAATCTCCACTTTAGCATCGTGCATGGCGGCAATGTTATTGGCAATGGTAACCATTCTGTCTTTAACTAACTGCTTCACTTCTTCTTTAAATGTGCGCACTGTACCCGCTAAAAATGCAGTTTCTGGTATTACATTATAAGCATCACCCGCATGTATTTGGGTGATAGACAAAACAGCCGTATCCATCGGGTCAACGTTACGTGCCACAATGGTTTGGTAAGCCGAATGAATCTGTGCGGCAACAACCACCGCATCAATTGTGGTATGCGGCATAGCGGCATGGCCACCACGGGCTGTAATTGTCATGTCAAAATGGTCAGCAGCAGCCATTACTGGGCCACCACGCACCGCAAATTCACCCAAGCCCATGCCTGGCCAATTGTGCATGCCATAAACATTCTCAATAGAAAACTTTTCAAACAAGCCTTCTTCAATCATTTTTTTGGCACCACCATAACCTTCTTCAGCAGGTTGGAATAAAAAGTAAACGCTGCCGGCAAAATCATTATGGTCGTTTAAATATTTAGCGGCACCCAATAACATGGTTGTGTGTCCATCATGGCCACAAGCGTGCATTTTTCCGTCAGTTTTAGAGCCATATTCCACGCCTGTCATTTCATGTATCGGCAAGGCATCCATATCGGCACGTAAAGCAATGGCTTTATTGCTGCCACCTTTGCTGCCATGTACAACGGCCACAATGCCTGTAATTGCCATTTTTTCAGCAACAATCTCAACACCAGCTTTTTCCAGCTCGGCCTTCACCAAAGCAGCGGTTTTAAACTCTTCAAAGCCAATTTCTGGGTTGGCGTGAATCGTCTGGCGCCAGCCTGTCATTTCTTTATGTAAATCCGAATCTTGCTTAATGATCATGTTCATGTTGCTCTCCCATTTTTTAGTTACCGATAATATGGCAAATAAAACCCCGAGGCGCAAGGGAACAACCGATCAATTTTCATGATGCTTTGGTAGAAAATAATTTTTAGTTGAAATAAAAAAGACGCTATCTAAATAAATAGATAGCGCCCTAGTCACATCATCTTTGCGAAGAGAAGAAGTGACTAACTTGTTACAATATTATGCAATGTTTTGATTGGTCAACACTGTCCCCCATAATTATGTCATTAATATGTATACAAAAACGTGTATAAATCAATATCTCAACTGATTTATTTTGAGTAATTAACAGTTTTGATCTAAATGTAGGTTCTGACGGACTCAGGTTAAGAACGATTCCTTGCCCTTTTCAAGCAGATAAACACCATCTTGGCTGTCACCTTTAGTGAAAATTTCTTCATAACTTACGCCCGTATAAAGCGCGCGAATGATAAAGCCAATTTGCCCATGGCTAACCACAATACATTGTCCAGTTAAACTATCTAGCCATTTTTTACCACGAGCGATTAATGCCTCATGGGTCTCGCCATCAGGTGAACAGCACATAATCGGTATGGTTCTGGCGCCGCCAAGTAATTCTTGGTTTTGCTCAATAATATCAGCGCGCAATTGCCCACCCCAAGAGCCTGCGAATACTTCCATCAACAAATCATCTTTGGTGGGCGCAAACGCAAAATTTTGCGCGACAAGTTCCGATGTTTGCAAAGTGCGGCCAAGAGGGCTAGTGAACATGGCATAATTTTGCGGGTCGGTAACTTCTCGGGCTAAAATCTGCCCCATTTTAACCGCTTGTGCCTCACCTTTTGCTGTGAGGGGAGAGTTTAATTGCCCCTGCATACGTCTCTCGACATTCCATTCAGTCTGTCCGTGGCGCATTAGATATATTTTTGGATATTGCATATTTTCCTCTTATGTTACAGTAAATATACACTGAATTATAGCGCGTTGAATAGACTAAAAAAATCATATCCAAGTGGATTTTAATGGCTTATGATGTCAAAATTAAAGCGAAATGATCTGGGTTAGCAAACAAGAATTGAATGAGGCAAGCTAAATGAATGTAGGTATTTATATTGGCCGTTTTCAGCCATTACATATTGGTCACATCACCATCATCGCTTATATGCAAAAAAAATACGATCACATCATCGTACTTGTCGGCAGTGCAAACCAACGGCCATCGACCAAAAACCCTTTTAGTTTCGAACAACGCAAAGCATGGCTAGAGCATAGTTTCTACGATCTTGCGGGTGAAAATTCTTCCCAGAAAATTAGTGTTTTGCCATTAAATGATTATCGCTATGCCGAGAAAAAATGGGAGGCCGAACTTGTGCGGCAAGTGGCAAGCGCCACAACCGAGCAAGATAAGGTTACTTTGGTCGGTCACGAGAAAGACGATAGCAGCTATTATCTAAAAAGCTTTCCACAATGGACATATGACAGCGTGCCGCAAACCATTAAAATCAGCGCCACGCCAATTCGCAATGCATGGTTCGCAAAAACAATGGCCGCGTATACCGAATTTCTACCTGCTTATGTAGCTAGTTACTTATCGACAAAACAACAAGATCATAACCAAGTATTTGAAGAATATGAGTATTTTGAGCAGGAAAAAAAGGATTTTGAAAACTATCCTTACCCTGAAACCCTCAAGCTCTCAACAGCCGATAGTGTCGTGATATGCCAAGGTAAGGTTTTACTTATCAAACGCAAAAATACACCTGGTAAAGACTGTTGGGCATTGCCTGGTGGCTTTGTAAATCGCGGCGAAACATTTGCCGATGCCGCCAAACGTGAATTATCAGAAGAAACCAATATTGATATTAATATCAGCAATTTAAATTCTAAAGGCTGGCATTTATTTGACGACCCGAAACGCTGTTTTGGTATTGACCGCGTCACCGTCGCGCAATTATTCGAACTTGATGGTGATTTTCCGGCTATTTCTGCGGCCGATGATGCCCAAGATGCAAAATGGGTGGAGCTTAGCCATATAAAAAACATAAAAATGTTTGATGATCATGCGGATATTATCGACCACTTTTTAGACATTTTATAACGATAGCCAATTCTAATGACAGTTAAAAAAATCATCCTCGGTCTCATTTGTTCGATCGTCCTATTTATCATAAGCGGATTTTTGTGGACAGAAGCCAAAGAAAACCCTGTCAAAGGCGCTGTGGTTGGAGATTGGGCGCAAAACAGCTTTTGGTATGAACCATGGGGCAGCTCTGGAGTACATAAGGGCATTGATATTTTTGCCAAAAAAGGCACGCCATTGGTGGCTGCGGTAGATGGCATAGTAATACGTGCGGGTAATTGGCCAAAAGGCGGCAAACATATAGTTATTTTAGGGCCAAAATGGCGGGTGCATTATTACGCGCATATGGACACGATAGATGTTAAAAAATATCAATTTGTAAAAGCCGGCCAAAAGGTCGGAAGCGTTGGCAATAGCGGCAATGCAAAAGGCAAGCCCGCGCATTTACACTATACCATCGCAACCGTTTATCCGCGGCCTTGGGCGGCGACGGATGAAACCCATGGCGCGCGCAAAGCTTTTTATCTCGACCCAAATTTGTATTTAACCAAATAGACTATTCGTCACTATATTCAAATACATCCGAAATATCTTCGCCAAACAAATCGGCAAGCTTAAAAGCCAATTCTAAAGATGGAGGATATTTATTGCCCTCCATAGCGGCAATGGTTTGGCGGGTGACGCCCAAAGCTTGGGCAAGCGCGCCTTGGGTCATTTCGTCATTTTCAAAACGTAATCTACGGATGTTATTGGTGATTTTTTTTGCCATCTCAATATCTCCTAATAACCGCGACGGTAAAAGAATAATTGCACAGCCGATACCACCACCCCTGAAAATATGATAGAAGCCAATATGATATTTCCGATTTCAATTACATTGAGATTCAAAGCACGTTCTGGCCAAAATTCTGTGGCATAATGACCGAAGATCAATTGCCCCAAAAGCAATGCTAGAAAGGCTAACAAACAATAAAATCCGTATTTATACGCCTTCACTTCTATCAATAAATCACGTTCATCTTTGGCTTCTTGTTTGTCTTTTCCATAAACAATAAGGCTTAAAGTTGATGCGGCGAGAACCGCAAAAATAATAATATGCATGATAATTTTGGCCATATTTCCATCTAAAAATTGGCTATGATCGCCGATTTTAATCCAATGGTAAAAATAGTAGATCCCTGCGCCCAATTCTATGAGTAAACCACCCGCTAATACGACTTCTCGCTTGGAGTAGGAGGCGCTGTTAACCGAGCTATCAAACAATTTATAAGCAATATCTATGGTGAGAATGGCACAACCAAGTATTGTGAGGAAGTTCCAAAATTCTATGAAATTTGCAAGCATATTTTGCTCATAACCCATATTGTTATTTTGGAACGCGTTGGTAAATTCCCGTTCAAAACCAACATAGTACCAGACACTTGCCCATAAAAGCAGGATGGTTGCAAGCTTAATCAATTGGGTTTTTCTTTGGCTCATGCCGCCTTCTAACATCATCGCATTTTCGCTGTCATTTCTGATGATGTGGTAGCGCATTTTTTTGTTGTAGAAATACAAATATATTATGCTGCCAATAAATACGGGGATGCTGATAAGGCTGCCCCAAAACAATAAAGCTAGTAAGGTGGCAAGGACAATAATTTCGTTTTTTATGAGATACATATCGGCTAATTTCAGTTAATTAAATTTAACTTTGTGTAAATTATATTTAACTTAATGTCAAATATTTTTAACATATTTGTACATATTTCACTCAAAAACTAGCCTTTTCGAGCCTTAATTCGCACCTTTTTGGGCAATTTTACATAATCTTGATCATCATTAATTGGCAATTTAAATTGTCCATTTTCCCAATCGCCAAGCATCCATGCTTCTTTGGCTTCGCGAATTTTATCGCGCGAGGAGGACACAAAATTCCACCAAATGTATCTTTTTTCGTTTAACGTTGCGCCGCCTAATAATATAATTCTCGCGCCGCTCTGCCCTGCCCTGATGCTTATTTTATCCTCGGGTTTAAAAACCATCATCTGGCCTTTTTGAAATGTCTCATTGGCAACAACAATCGAGCCTTCGGTGATATATATGCCGCGATCTTCGTGATTATCGGGCAATGGCAATGCCGCGCCTGCTTTTAAAATAGCATCGGCATAAAACATTTCGCTGTGGGTTTTGGTGGGTGCCGTTTCTCCCCATGCGTTGCCAATGATTAAACGCACCTGTTTGCCTTCGGCTTCTAAAAATGGCAGTTCGTCCTTGCCATGATGCTCAAACTCAGGCGCCATATCTTCGGCATGGCTTGGTAATGCCACCCAGGTTTGAATGCCAAATAAATTTGATGGCTTCTGACGCATTTCGGGCAATGTGCGTTCGGAATGTGTGACGCCTTTACCTGCGATCATCCAATTAACCTCGCCTGGGCGAATGAGTTGGTTGGCACCCGTGCTATCACGGTGGTTAAACTCGCCATCGAATAAATATGTAACGGTGCTGATGCCGATATGAGGATGGGGACGCACATCCACCCCTTGATTGGTGATAAATTCGACAGGCCCGACTTGATCGAAAAATATGAATGGCCCGACCATTTGACGTTTGGGGCTGGGCAACGCCCGCATCACCTCAAATTCACCAATGTCTCTTGCGCGGGGAATGATGAGTGTATCAATTGAATCCAAACTCGCGGGCTTGATGTTATGAGTGTCTAATATCGGGTTCCAACTCATGAGTTTTCCTATCTAGGCAAAGGCGCATCGGCGCGGATGAGACCTTCACCGCGCAAATCCGACCATAATTGTTTGGGAATATCGGTTTCGAATAACTCGATATTGTTTTTCATTTGTGCGGCATTAATCGCACCAGGAATGATGGTTTTAACAGATGGATGCCCCATTGGGAATTGTATGGCCGCTGCAATTAAGCTCGTATTGTGAGATTTGCAAACCGCTTCGATTTTATTGACACGATTGATAATTTCTTGCGACGGGGCGCTGTAATTATAACGTGCACCTTCAACTGCGCCTGTTGCCAATATACCTGAATTATAAGGCCCACCTAAAATGATGCCGACATCGCGTTTTTCGCACATTGGTAAAAATGTTTCTAACGCTTCTTGTTCTAGCAATGTGTAGCGACCCGCGAGCAGGAAGCCATCAAAATCGCCATTTTCCAGCAGAGTTTGGCACGCTTGCCATGTATTTACGCCTGCGCCAATGGCGGCAATTTCTCCTGCGTCGCGTAGTTCGGACAAGGCTTTATAACCACCTTCATCAAAAAATTCGCGTATTTTTTCTTGGCTTTTTTCGACACTGCCTTGTGAGAAGTGGCAAAGATCATGTACCAATAAAATATCGGAATTTTTAACATCTAGTCTTGCGCGGCTATCCTCATATGAACGCATAACGCCATCATATGTATAATCAAAAACAATGCGTTTTTGTGGTGGATTGACAAAACCATCTGGCGTGACCTCATGCGGTTCACAATCGACCAGAATACGCCCAACTTTGGTGGAAAGTTGAATATTTTGTCGCCCAAAGCGTTTAATAGCAGGATTATAGCGCATTTCGGAGCGGCCTAAACCATATTGCGGTGCTGTGTCAAAATAACGAATGCCCGCATCATAAGCGGTTTGAAGTGCACCTTGCGCGTCTTCATCGCTCACCAAAACGAAAGCGTTGCCAATGGGCGCGCCACCAAACCCCATGCGCGTTAGCGGTACTGATCGTTTGGTGCGGTTATTGAGTAAGACACTATCTGATGCATGCATAAAATGGCTTTCTGAATTCGGTATTAACGTTAAACTGATTTTAGTTTATAGATTAATTTGGCTCAATGCTATGCATTATTTTCCATATATCCGCGCCCCCATATTTCTAGTGCATCTAGAATGGGGCGTAATTCTTCGCCATGGGCTGTCAGTGAATATTCGACTTTTGGTGGAATTTGAGCATAGACTTTACGCTCGACAATTTCATATTTTTCCAAATCGCGCAATTGTTTGGTGAGCATACGTTGAGTGATGTTGGGGATGGTGCGCATAAGTTCGTTGAAGCGCATAGT
Source organism: Hyphomicrobiales bacterium (assembly GCA_051531935.1). Lineage (GTDB taxonomy): Bacteria > Pseudomonadota > Alphaproteobacteria > Rhizobiales > OSC116 > OCS116. The sequence goes on along the minus strand of JAOPTR010000007.1, from coordinate 209,136 downwards.
TTTTTGCAGGAGGCAATATAAGATCATGCCTTTCCATTTACCGCCAATAATTTCGAGCGCGGTTTCTGTGGGGCAAAATAATTGCTCTGGGGTGAATTTGGGCGGCATAGCGGTTTTGGTTCCATTGGATGCGCAAACGATTAGTTTGGTGAAAATTCTATTGGGTGAGTGAATACCCCATTAGTATACTTTTTGTATGTATACCACAAAAATGTACATACTTACATTAATATTGTGCATGGATTATGTAGAGTTGCAACTCAAATTTGGAGATTTTGATGATACATAATTATTTAGCTTTAAAGCCCACTGAACTTAAAAACAAAAAACTGAACAACCGCTATGTCTTAGCGCCAATGTCGCGCGCAAGTGCAACTAATGACGGCACGCCAACCGAACAAATGGCCGCACATTATGGCAGATACGCAAAAGGCGGTTATGCCCTACTGATTGCCGAGGGTGCCTATACTGACGCCAATTATGCCCAAGCCTATGCCAACCAACCTGGTATGGTGACTGATGCTCACCAAAATGCTTGGCAGAAAGTGGTGAGAGCGGCACACGCTGAAGGCAGCAAGATTATTTTACAACTCATTCACGCGGGGGCTTTATCGCAAGCGGTTAATGTTGCACATGCACCATCTGCAGTGCGTCCCAAAGGGGAAATGCTGCAAGGCTATGGCCACAAACAAGGCGAATATGACATGCCACAAGCTTTGCGCCAGAGTGACATTAAAAATATAATATTTGGGTTTGTGCAGGCAAGTTTACGTGCGGAAGAAGCAGGCTTTGATGGCGTGGAGATTCATTGTGCCAACGGATATTTACTCGACCAATTTTTAACTGACTATACAAATGAGCGTGATGATGAATATGGTGGCTCACTTGAAAACCGCCTGAAATTGACTTGTGAAATTATCGACCAAGCCAAAAAGAAAACCTCGGAAAAGTTCATTATAGGGGTGCGTCTTTCGCAATCTAAGGCCAATAATAGTGAATATTTTTGGCCGCGTGGTATTGAAGATGCTAAAATTATTTTTAAAGCTGTGGCCGATGCGGGTGTTGATTACATACATTTTGCTAGCGAAGTGAAAGGCTATCACTATCATAGCTCCACCCCAGACGGGGTTAACTTGACAAAACTTGCCAAAGACATGACGGATTTGCCGATTATTGCCAATGGTGGGTTGGAAAATACTGAACTTGCGGAAACCATAATAGCCAATGGGCACGCTGATTTAATTGCCATTGGCAAGGCCGCTATGGTGAATTATGACTTGCCCAACAGAATTATGCAGGGCGAAAAACTGACTGAATTTACTTATGATATTTTTAAATATGGTGTGACTATTGATGGCCAGTATAAATGGGAAAGTGAAAATTCATAAATCTGGCCAGAGATGAATTATTTTTCATCACGAATGACTTGATCAATGTCTTGAGACAATAATATTGCATATGGTTTGGTGGGGGCAAATGCGGCCATAACAATGACTAACATTGAAGTGAGCGGAATGGCCAAAATTGCCCCACCGATACCCAACAAGCCAAACCAGATTGAAAGCGAAATAATGACCACAAATGGTGATAAATTAACCCGTTTGCCGATCATTTTTGGTTCTAGAAAATTACCAACAATCCACTGCACCAAAATGAGCAAAATTGACAACGGCAGCGTGACATCTACTGACGCATATTGCGCCACTGACAACAAGATAGGAAATGACACAGCTACAAGTGAGCCAATATAAGGAATGTAATTAAGCAGGCCAATAAGCAGCGCCCAAAATAGCGGAAAATCTATATCGAATGCCCACATAATGGCATAAGAGACAGCCGCCAATATGATATTTATAAGAGTTTTTGTGGCAAGATAGTCGCCAATTTTCTTATTGATATCATGCATGATTTTTTGGGTTCTCTTGACCTCGTATTTATTGGGTATTGCTGCGGCTAATTTTGTGGGGAAATCATGACGTTCGGCCATTAGGAAAGACGCATAAATGAGCACTAGTGACACTGTGCCGCCAATACTTATTAGGCCAGAAATACCAGAAGTGAGTATTTTTTTGGCATCTATTTGCCCACCTGTGGCCTCGGCCAAAGTTTGCCAATCTGTTTTAATTTCGACCCCAAGCCAATGAACAATTTTGTAAAATAGCTTTTCGAAATTTTCTTGGTAGACGGGGGCAACAGCTATAATTTGTTCTATTGTATTGATGAGCACTGCGCCAAAGCTGACAAAAGCTATGATGAAGCCCAAAAACACAATGAGCCTGCGAAAGAAAAGCGGCAAAAGCTTAATGAGCGGCATGCGCCCCAACGCATTGGCGGCACTTGTGATAATATATATCCAAATTATGGCAGCTAAGATAGGTAGGGCAATGCCTTTACTTATTTTAAGCAACCCGCCAATGAGAATGACAAATAGAACTGCCAACACTAGGTTTTGAAATTTATGATTGCTTTTTTCGGCCATGATTTACATCTGTATTTAATGAATAACTTTAAAGTAGATAAAATGACCTGAAAATTCAACCTATGCAACATATAATTTACGACGAAATATGATCTGGGCGCTTGGCTGATTGAGCTAGATAGAACAACACACCAACCGCCATGCTAATAACTGCCATAACTAACCACAGCACTAGACCGCCATAATCTTGCAATAAATAGCCGCCAATGAGTGGTGCTGCAGCAACGCCAAACGCATTAAGCCCTGCCGCGCCAAAATAGCTGCCTTTTAAATGTTCAGGTGCCATGCGATCAATAAGTATGGTGATGGTGGGAAATAGAATTGCCTCGCCAACGCTTAGGCTGAACATAGCAATATACAAGCTCAAACCGCCATCTTGCGTGAACAAAGCATAGATGACGAATGCCACCACAAACAAGACCACACCGATGAGTGTGCGTTGGAATGGCTCTACATTTTTAAGCAATGCAGCCATTGGAAATTGAAAAACAACAATAGTGAGGCCATTAAGGGTGAGCAAACTGGCAAATGTAACCGCTATATCGGCAATGTTTGAAACCCGTAAATATTGCAACAGGCTCATGCTCATTTGCATATAGGTGATTAGGCTTAAAGTGAAAGCCAATACCAACAATAGAAATGCGTGATCTTTGGCGAGCAATGTAAAAAGCGCTTTGAAAGATTGGTCTTGAGCGGATTTTGTGCGTTTTTTAGGTTTCTCGAGAGTGAACACAATGGCCGCGAAAATAATAACCAAAATGTGGGTATGGCCAACCCATAAGAATGTATTTACCTGCCCTGTTGCGCCAATGAACACACCAAAGGCGGGACCCAAAGCGCGGGCTAGATTTGCCGAGAAGAACTTGAGTTGCAGCGCTGTGTCTTTGACCTCGCGGGCGGAGATCATATCTGTCATCAACGCTTTACTTGGGTTTTGCACCATGCCCCACGCCACGGTATTACAAGTTGCGCCTAGCAGCATCCACCACATATTATTGGTGAGCGCCATTATATACATGCCTGACATACCGACAATAAAGCCGATGAAAATAACCTTGCGCCTACCGAAACGATCGGACAGATTACCTACATAAAAACCAAAAACAGCGCGCACCATAACCGCTGAGAACAAAAACAAGCCTGTTTGAAACTCGTTGAGGCCATATTTATTGTAAAGAATGAGCGCTAAAAACGGCCAGACCATAGTTGCCACAAAACCAATGCAAAAATTGGAAATAAGCAAGAACCAGATGGTTAAGTTAAATTGTTTAATATGGGCAAACATAAATGAGTTAGGTTTCGTGGTCGAGTTTTGAAAAATCGGGTCGTTTTGCGGTTTGGGCAATGTAGAATAGAGGAATGATGGTGGCAGAGATAAACACCATGACCAGCCACATGGCTTGGCCGCCAAAATTGTGCAAGAGCCACCCGCCCAAGATAGGCGCGAACGCCCAGCCATAATAGCCAAAGCCTGCAGCGCCAAAATAGCTGCCTTTTAGGTGATCTGGTGCCATGTGATCGACAATGATACTAATTGTGGGGAAGACGATAACCTCGCCCAAGCTCATGACAAACATGGCTAGAAGCAACACCCAGATTGTGTCTTTGGTGGCCAAAGAAAATAGGAAAAAACCAAGGGTAAATAAGCATGCGCCTAGATATGATTTTTTCATCGGGGCGACATTTTCTAGCAGTTTTAGGGTTATGAATTGGAGCAGAATGATGGTCATGCCATTTATGAAGAGTAGGTTGCCGAATAATTTAGCGACATCTTCGAAATTTTCGACACGTAAAAATTGGATGAGGCCAAGATCTATTTGGGCATAGGCAAGATTCATAAATAAACTTGCCAGTACAAAAATCATAAATGCGGAATCGAGCCGCAATAGTTTGAACAAAGCACCTAGCGACTGATCGCGCCCTGCATGGGTTTTTGTGAGTGGTTTTTCGATGCGGAAAATAACAGCCGCCACACCGAAATAGGCAAGATAACCAATCGCGATAAAATTGAATGAAAATTGTTGACCATCAATGCCTAAATATACACCTGTTAATGGGCCGAAAGCGGCACCGACATTAAGCGCAAAATAGCGTAATTGAATGGCTAAATCCTTCGCCTCGCGGGTTTGCATCATATCTGTCATGAGAGCTTTGCCCGGATCTTCGACCATGCCACGGGCAATGCTGACAATGACCATGGAAACCCATACAACATATAAATTACTAGCGTTGGCAATGCCAAGCATGGCAATGATTGTACAACAAAGACCTGCAAGGATGACTTTGCGGCGACCGACGCGATCGGACAGATTGCCCATAAAAAGGCCAGCGGCCATGCCAATGCTGATGGCAAGAGTCATAAACAAGCCAATTTGAAACTCGTTGAGGCCAAATTCATTATACAGCATCAATGCCAGAAACGGCCAAACCATTAAGGAGGTGAATCTAGACATAAATGTAGCGAGGATGATAAACCAAACGGTTTTGTTAAACTGCTTTGTGGCTGCGAACATTATGCCTCACTTATTGATTCGACTAAAATGCACTTCGATGTGCGGTAAGTCGAATCAATAAGGGTGATGTATATATAAAATATATGAATTAATGCTATATTTGCTTGAATAATTTAATGACTTTGCCGTTGATAATGCCTGATAAACAGCGACGATAGGCGTTGACCAAATCGTCCATTTGGGTGACTTCATAACCATCGAAATAGGCACCATATGCCTCTATACTATCGGCAACCATGCTTGGGCTGACAATATTTACACGGGCTTTACCGCCAAGTTCTAAGGCTAAAGCTTGACCGAAGCCATCTATTGCGCCATTGGCAGCGGCTGCCAAAACGCCTGTGTGAATGGGTTGATGATTTAAGATGCCACTGGTTAAGACAATGGATGCGCCATGATTTAGCTTTGGCAATATAGCTTGCACGATATTGGCTTGGCCTAGGAATTTATCATTCATGCCGTTTGCAAAATCTTGCATATTTATTTGATCGAACGGCTCGAACGGCAATGCACCGAATGTGTTTATGACACCGTCTATATTTTTTAGGTTTTCGAAGGCTTTATCTATGGATTGGCGGTCATTTACATTGAGTATAAGATCGGCATTTTGCCGCCCTGCTGTGATGATATTGTAATCGGTTTTTAGGTTGTTATATATGGCTTTGCCAATGGTGCCAGAAGCACCAACAAGGAGTATGTTTTTCATTTTAGTTTCCTTTAATTTACGGTACTTAGATATTAATTGATGGCAATAGATATGTTTAGTGATATAAATTGAAAGCAATGTTACTTATGTGAAACAATAGGCGGTGATAATTGTTAGACCAAGCTGAAGAAATGATGTGTTTTGCTGCCATTATTGAGCAAGGATCAATGACCCGTGCGGCCAAGGAGCTGAAGCGTTCTAAAGCCCATATAAGCCGAAAATTAAACGATTTAGAGGGGCGATATAAGGTTAAGTTATTCCACCGCACCACACGCAGTATGAATTTAACCGATGCAGGGCAGAAGCTACAACGCCAGGCTTTGCAAATATATTACGACCATAAGAAACTCAGCCAAATGGCGCAGCATGTACAGGCTGATTTATCGGGTGAATTTAGCATTTCGGTGCCTGACAGTATTGCGCAATATTTATTGGCGCCGATTTTAGGTGATTTATTTAAGCAATTTCCTAAAATTAAGTTTAACATTCAAGTGACTAATTTACCTGTTGATTTGGTGAGCCAAAAAATTGATTTGGCAATACGTTCTGGCCATGTGGGGGATGAAAATTTAGTCGCGCGGCAAATATGTATGATGCAGGAGAAAATATATGCTGCTGCTGATAACGGTATTTTCGCCGCCGAATTTAGCCAAATAAAACAATTGCTGCCACATAAGCTTGTAACAAATGACTATTCTTTGAAGGCTGGAAATTTGCCTATTTATAATGGGGGAGACGTTGATTATGTTGAATTTTCAGACATGGCATTGATTAACCGCTATGGAATTATATTGGATGTTTTGAAGGGTTCTGACTTTGTTGCCATTTTACCTGAATATGTAGCGAAACAAGATTTAGAAAATGGGGACATAATTCATATCTTGCCTGAATGGCATATTGGAGAGTGGCCGTTATATTTGATACACCCATTCCAAACGCCATTGCCGCATAAACTAAAACTTGTCTCTCAATTTATTATGAACAAATTGGCTGCCAACTAATTCAGATGACTCTGAACAAATTCAAGATGTGCGCGTGCTGCGGTTTGGGCTTGGGTTGCATCGGCATTTTGAATGGCCTGATAAATCTGTTTATGCTGCATATCTAATTTAGATTGGCTGTTTGGCCTTTGCGTTGCGACGTTGATGGTTTTGAGCATTTCATGTTTAACGAGGCTGCCCATGCTGCGCATCATATTGGCTAGCACTACATTTTTAGACGCATCTGCAATGGCTAGGTGGAATTTAATGTCGGTATCGACCTGCGCCTCGGCATCCAATCTATCGCAATTAAGCAAATTATTGAGCGCGGCATCTATGGTTGCGAGGTCAGTTTTGGTGGCATTTTTAGCGGCTAAAATTGTGGCCTCGACCTCTAACAAATGGCGCACAGCGATGACATCTGACGTGAGGGCTTGGTTGGTTTTTACCAAATCTTGCAACGGGTCGATAAGCTTTGGTTTGAAAATATCCAGAATTATAGTGCTCATGCCATGGCGAATTTGCACCATGCCTTTGGCCTCCATGAGACCAATGGCCTCGCGAATGGTGGCGCGGGATGCGTTATATTGTGTTGCTAATTTGCGCTCAGAGGGTAATTTTTCACCCTGCATGAGTTTACCTTCGGCCATCTGAGTTTCGATGGAGGAAATGATGCGATCTGAAATTTTTACGCTTAATTGCTTATTTGACATATGGCGTGGCTTGTGGTTAATTGGTTAAAACTGGTCAGACCAGTTAATTGAAATTAGCATGGTGAGGGAAAAATGCAACTTAAAGATTGTCATAATATAGAAGATTTTCGTCGGATGGCCAAAAGCCGCATTCCTGCTCCATTGTTTCATTATATTGATGGTGGCGCGGATGATGAGAACACTTTAAGACGTAACACAGCGGCATTTGATGACTATGATTTAATACCTAGTGGTTTGGCTGACGTGGCAAATGTTGATTTATCGACGACCATTTTGGGGCAAAAAATCAACTCTCCATTATTTTTAGCGCCAACGGGTATGACGCGTTTATTCCACCATGATGGGGAATATGCGACCTCTAAGGCTGCTGAGAAATTTGGCACTTATTTTGGCTTATCTACCTTATCGTCGGTCAGTATTGAAGATGTGGGCGCGCATACTGATGGCCCGAAAATGTTTCAGATATACATCCATAAAGACCGTGGTTTAACGACTGAATTAATTGCCCGTTGTAAAAAGGCCAAATTCACATCTTTATGCCTGACCACCGATACAATTGTGGCGGGTAATCGCGAGCGCGATTTGCGCACTGGCATGACCATGCCGCCAAAATTTACACCTTCGAGCTTGATGAGTTTTGCAATGCGACCGCGCTGGGTTTACAATTATTTTACCCATGATGATTTTAGCCTTGCCAATTTAGAAGGCCGCACCGAAAAAGGCAGCAAAGAAGACATTTCGGTGATTGAATATTTAAACTCGCAATTTGATACCAGCTTATCTTGGGATGATGCTGCCAGTGCGATTGAGGACTGGGGTGGCCCGTTTGCGATTAAAGGCGTTGGCTCGGTTGAAGATGCTTTGCGCTCGGTAGATGTGGGTGCAACCGCGATTATGGTGAGCAACCATGGTGGTCGGCAACTTGACTTTAGCCCTGCACCATTTGACCTGTTGAGCGACATTAAAGACGCTGTTGGTGACAAGATTGAGATTATTTGTGATGGCGGCATTAGGCGCGGCACACATGTTTTGAAAGCGTTGGCATTGGGTGCAGATGCTTGTTCCATGGGGCGGCCATATTTATATGGTTTGGCCGCAGGTGGTCAAGCAGGTGTTGAAGCTGTATTGGCAAAATTTGAAGCTGAACTAAAGCGCGACATGATGCTTATGGGTTTAAACAGCCTCGACAAATTGGACCGTAGTAAATTGCGCAAACGCTGATTTAATTAGCCTTTATATATTTTGAAAATCTCTTCTGGTTTTGAAGTTTTTTGATTTAAAAAATCTATAAAAATGCGCACCCGTTTTGAGAGCAAAGATTTATCTTGGTATAGAAGGTAAACCGCTGATTTTTCGATTGTGTGCGCAGGCAATAGCCTGACCATTTTGCCTTCATTTACATAATTTTCGACTAGAAAACGAGGGTAATAGCTAATGCCTAGGCCTTGTAGACTAGCTTCTAGCGCATGGAACATATTATATGTCTTATAGCGCGGTTTGAATTTGTAACTTCGGATTTTACCCATGTCTTTTAATTGCCAATTTAGATTGTCATCATTGGTTATGATGTCATATTCTTTGAGCTGGTCAATTTGGGTGAGTGGCGGGCGACCCTGCATATAATCTACTGACGCCACTAGCCATTTTTCATTGGTGAACATTTTTTTAACTTGCCAATCATTAGGCCCTTCTGGCACGAGTTTAATGGCGACATCTATTTTTTTGGCCTCAAAATCGTGAATTGTATGGGCTTTTTCGAGCGATACATTGACCTTTGGCCATTTTAGCAGAAATTCGGTAATCCAAGCATTGGCACAAATGTTGAGAATGCCTTCGGGGACGGACAATATAATGTCACCCTCCAATGTGCCTTCCTCATTATTAAGCGTGGCTAATTGCTGATCTAAATTTTTAAAGCTTGGCAATAATTGAGTATAATAGGCCTCGCCCTCGGTGGTTAAATGCAAGTGGTGGGCGCTGCGGTGCAGCAATTTAACGCCCAAATCTTGCTCGAGGTTTTTAAGCCTGCGTGACAATGTTGGGGCTGGAATGCCTAAGGTTTTTGAGGCCGATTGCAGGCTTCCTTCATCGACAATTGTGCAGAAATTATAGAAATTTTGCAAATTCTTATGTTTCATTTATGGAACCTCAACATTCAATATTAGGTATATACAGTTATAAATGAATTTTATAAAACATGTCTAGAAATATTTAAATGGAGAAATTATGAGATTTATACCAGAGAAATTTGCACCCATATTTATGGGATTAATTATTATGACCGTGATGATTAGTTGCATTCCGATTATTGTAATGGTGCAAAAAATGCCTTATGATCACCCGCAATTTTGGGCAATTTGGCGCGATACATTGAGCAACACAGCACCATATGCAGTGCCATTGGCAATTACCACCGCCATTGTGGCGCGTTTTATTATTGGCAAATTGACCATTAAGGCTGATTAGCCTTGATAGGCAACCGCGATTTGAGCCGCTAATTTTGCATTATTGAGAACCAATGCGATGTTAGTGGCCAAGCTTTTGCCCTCTGTAAGCTCGCTCACCCTTGCCAACAGGAATGGCGTGGCGAGTTTGCCGACAATATTTTGTTCTTTAGCTTCTTGCAGCGCTTGATCTATATATTGATTGATTTCGGCTGCGGGCATGGCTTCGGCTGCAGGGACTGGATTGGCAATGATGGCACCGCCAGAAAGGCCAATTTCCCATTTTACTTTAAGCGCAGTTGCGATATCGGCTGCGGATTGTAGATTATAATCGACATTATGCTCGCTTGTGCGGGCGTAGAAGGCAGGCAAGCTATCGGTTTGGTAGCCAATGACAGGAACGCCTTTGGTTTCTAGATATTCTAGAGTGAGGCCTAAATCTAATATTGATTTAATGCCCGCACAAATTACCGCAACATTGGTTTGTGACAATTCTTCTAAATCGGCTGAGATATCGAAACTGGTTTCTGCACCGCGATGCACGCCACCAATGCCACCTGTGGCGAATATCTTAATGCCTGCCATTTCGGCAATTATCATAGTTGAGGCCACAGTGGTGGCGCCAATTTTTTGCGCTGCCAAAATAAACGGCACATCACGGCGGCTGACTTTGGCGGCTTTTTGGCCTTCTTTTGCCAAAGCTTCAATATCTGCTGTTGAAAGGCCGACTTTTAATTTGCCGTTCATAATAGCAATGGTGGCAGGAACAGCGCCATTATCGCGTATCACTTGCTCGACTTTGTTGGCCATCTCGACATTTTGAGGGTATGGCATACCATGTGAGATGATGGTGGATTCTAAGGCCACAACAGGCTTGCCATCTGCTAAGGCATGAGTGACTTCGGCAGTTAATTCGAGATATTTTTTCATTTTGATGTTTCCAAAAGGTCGGTCACCATTTTGCGACTGATATTTTTATTAATTGTATGTTCAGATTGGGCTGTAAGATATGCGCAGGCTTGAGCAAAACTTGCTTGTTGCTTAGTGGGCATTTCATTTACAAATGCATAAACTAGCCCTGCTAAAAACGCGTCCCCTGCTCCGTTGGCGTTTACGATACCACCTTCGTGAGCGGGTAAATAATCGGTGATAATAGTGCCATCCAAATTTGAGGATATAAACACGCCTTTATCTCCTAATGTGATACATAGGTTTCGGATGTTTCTATCGTGGAAAAATTTTGCCACTTTCGGCAAATCATCATCATTACGCACACGCATAGATGAAATTTTCTCGACCTCATTTAGGTTGGGTGCGAGGCAATGCAAATATTCAATATTTTTAATGACTTTATCGGCTTTTGCGGCTGAAACTGTATCGGCAAAGATGGGGATGTGATTAAAGTTCTCACATACAAAATCAATTGCATCGGCTTCTAGATTAGCATCTAAAATAATGAGTTTGGCACCATTAATTAGCTCGGCTTTACTGGCCAAATAGGGAATATTAACTTGTTTAACAATTTCCATATCATTAATGGCGCAGCGCATTTCTCCATTATAATCGACTATGGAGCAATAAGTTGCTGTTTGGGAATCATCTAAAAACTGGCAATGAGTTAAGTCCACACCCACTTCTTGGGTTTCAGCGGTGACCATTTTACCATGTAGATCGCCACCGATGGCGGATAATAGATAGGTGGTGATGTTATCATCTACAGCTAAGCGTGCAAAATTGTCAGCAATATTGCGACCCACACCGCCTGCACCCAAAATCATTCTACCTGGATTTGAATCGCTAAAGCTAAGAGGGTCATTGGAAATGCCTGTGATGTCGGCATTTGCAGCACCGATAACAACGATATGTTTGTGACTTGAATTTGACATTCTGCCCTCTTTATTATTTTAAACATAGCTTATATTTAATATAATAATATACAACGCATTATTTTGACGAACGACCTAAAGCACTAGTTGGTTTTGAAGGACGTGTTAAAACATATGTGATGGCACAAGCCATTGTTGAGACAGATAGAACTGCTGCATAGATAGGCACATTTGCAAAAAATATAATGTATATGGCACTGGCGAGAATAAAGACAAAGGCAGTGATTTTTGCTCTGATAGGGATGACTTTATGCTCTTCCCAATCGCGCAAAGTTTTGCCAAAGCGCGGGTGCGTTAACAACCAAGTGTGCATTTTTTTTGAACCTTTGGAAAAAGCCCATAAAGCGACAATCATAAATGGTGTGGTGGGCAGAATGGGAAGGAAAATGCCAATAAAACCCAACGCAAAACATAACCAGCCAAGGCCAAGATATAGATAAGATTTTATGCGATTATTTTGAGTTTCCATAATGAGATTATAGCCATTATTAATGTTTGGTCAGCTTAAAGTTTTAAGTTATATGGTTTCATAAACCGAAAAATCAAGATATGTGAAGAATATTAATTTTTGTTGAACGGATGTTTTACTTAAAAATCAGATTGATGCAACAATTGGTTAACCTTAATACCTTATAAGTAAGCCATTGGGGGTAGTTTTGTATGAGTATTCTATGCCCTGTAAAGTTTTTAAGAATTTGCTGATTGCCGCCATGTGCCTTTTTGCAAATGCCGCGCAAGCCGATATGCAGTTAAACTGGCAAATTATCGACGAAGCATCCCAAGCCAACATAGCCATTACATATAAAGACAGAAATCACATTGTGATTACGGCCAATGCTGATGTGAAATTGCTCAAACTACATAATGATTTATATATATTGCAGAATTTTCATGGGGCCAAAGTTGCCTTGAATTTATCTGAATTGGGCATGACATTTTACCAAGAAAACATACTGAATAAGCTGACCCCAAAAGAAGCTAATTTTTTGCCTGTTATGGTTTTGGATGGCTCGACACGGCACATAAAGGGTTTTAGAGGTGATGTGATTAAGTTGCTTGATTTTGACAAATCTGTGACCATAGTGAGCAGCCAAAATGAACAGCACACCACCATTAAAAACGCCATTTTACCGATGTTAATTCAGCTTGTGAAGCGCATGCCAAATTTGCCAAACCGCAGATTGATTGACTTATTGAAACGCCAAGAGTTTGGTTTGCCATTATTGATTGACGATAATATTGTTATGACGCGCTCTGAAACTATTGATGTGCATAAAAACACTTATTCCCTAGCAGGTTATAAAGTGATTGGCAGCACAAAAAGCCGCCTTAATTAAGCTTATTTGAGCAGATCGCCTGTATATATGCCCCAAGTTAAAAACTCTTGTTTCATATAACCTTGATAGGTTTCGATGTTGAATAGGCACCATGTACCATCGCAACTACGGATGCGGCCAAGGCTGCCCGATTCTATTTTTGCCACGATTTTGGAGCTTGCGTCTTTATCACGGTGAATTGTGAAATAGCTATTCTTTTTCCATGGGCTGACAAGAGCGTAACGCGCGCCTGTGAGCAATGAATGGAAAATCCAGCCTTCATCGCCAAAGTGATCTCTGATTTTGCGCCAATTGTCATACTCGGCGATGATTTCGACGGGGAGGTTTTTGCGGGTGAATGTCCACGCGATGCCGAAAGTTTCGTTTGGCCCTTTGCGCACGTTGACGACATCTCTTTTGAGAGAAACAAAACGCGGAATGGGAAAGCCTGTGCGGCCGATGTCTAATTTCTTATTGGTGTTTTCTTTGGTGATGCCGACCGTGACTTCGCTTGTCGTGCCATCGGCATTGGGCAAAGGTGATGGGTTACCAGTATCAACACCGCTCAGCAGATCTTCGATTGAAGTGGCTTCATCGGCTGCGAATGCAATGGTTGAAAATGAAACTGTAATTAGGGCAATTACAGGCAATAAAAAACGAATCATATGAACCTCAAAATTCATGATTTTTTATTATAGAATAAACTTGGTTAATTGAAACCAAAATGACCATAGAAATTAATTCTATGGTCAAATATTTTGTATTTCAATTTAATGCTTACACACCATCAAACAAAGCTGTTGTTAAATAACGTTCAGCAGTTGATGGAATGATGACCACGATTTTTTTGCTCTTCATGTCGGCTCTTTTGCCAACTTCGATAGCAGCCGCGATGGCCGCACCTGATGAAATGCCGACAGGAATGCCATCATTTTTAGCCACAAGACGTGCGGTTTCGAATGCGGTTTCATTGCCGATGGTGATCACTTCATCAATGATGCTTTGATCTAGATTATCGGGCACAAAACCTGCGCCAATGCCTTGGATTTTATGGGGGCCAGGGGCATTGCCTGAAAGAATGGCGCTATCTTCTGGTTCGATGGCGATCATTTTAACATTTGGATTTTTTTCTTTTAACACACTACCAACGCCTGTGATTGTGCCGCCTGTACCAACGCCTGAAATGACAGCATCGACTTGACCATCGGTATCGTTCCAGATTTCTAGGGCTGTTGTGCGTTTATGCACTGCAGGGTTTGATGGGTTTGAAAATTGTTGTGGCACGATGGCGCCTTCAATTTCGGCTGCGAGCTCATTGGCTTTGGCGATGGCGCCTTTCATGCCCAGAGCGGCAGGTGTTAGCTCTAGTTTTGCGCCCAAGAATGCGAGCATTTTACGACGCTCGATGGACATGCTTTCCGGCATACAGAGGATAAGCTCGATGCCTTTTGCAGCGGCGGTAAACGCCAAAGCAATACCTGTATTGCCTGATGTTGGCTCGATAAGCACTGTATTTGGCTTAATTTTGCCAGCAGCTTCCAGATCTTCGATCATGGCCACACCGATGCGGTCTTTTACTGATGAAAGCGGGTTAAAAAACTCTAGTTTCAGCAAAATTTCAGCGCCTACATTTTCGGCTTTTGCCAAATTGTTAAGGCGCACCAAAGGTGTATTGCCGAATGTTTCGGTGATTGAATTGTAAATTTTTCCGTTGCCGATTGTATCACTCATAATTTTCTCCTGCTGTTAAATTGTAAAATCTGAATTGACTTTATCGCTCGTTGCGACGTTATTTTTAATGGCTTTTTGGTATAATTGTTCGATGGTGATGCCATCAAATTGTTCTAACAATTGCGCTTGAATGTCGTTCCATAATGGCTCAACCACTGAGACTGCCAGATCGGACTGGATGGTGATTTCGAGCTCTTCTTGACGTTCTAGCTCATCGACCACACGTACGATATCGCCAACGCTAATGCGCCTGCGCTCGCGTGCTAAACGATAACCGCCTTTGGGCCCACGCACACCTTTGAGGATGCCATCGCGCACCAATTGCTGCATCACTTGCTCTAAATAGCGCTGCGGAATGCCTTGGCGTTTGGTGATGTCTTTTGACTGCACAGGATCGGGACGGGCGTTATAGGCCACATCTAATACAGCCTCGATGGCCAAAAGAGTTTTTCGGGTTAATCTTAACATAATGGTTCCCTATTTTTTACCTGTTGAGCCGTAGCCACCTGCGCCACGTGCGGTTTCGCTAAGGCTATCGACCAATGTAAAGCTGGTTTGCACGACAGGCGCGACCACCCATTGCGCCAAACGCTCGCCTCGGTTAATGACAAAATCATCCTGTCCAAGGTTAATAACCAAGGTGCTGACCTCGCCACGATAATCGCTATCAATTGTGCCTGGGGTGTTGACCAAGCTGATGCCATGTTTATAGGCCAAGCCCGAACGTGGGCGCACTTGCACTTCATAACCAAGGGGGATTTCGATTTTAAGGCCTGATGGCACCAAAATGCGCTCTCCCGGTTTTAAAGTGATCGGTGCGTCGGCAGGATTGGCAGCGCGTACATCCATACCTGCGGAACCCACGGTTTCATATTTTGGGATTTCGAGGCCTTCGAAATGCGGTAAGGTTTGTAGGTTGATATTGACGTTCGCCATTATAGCTCTCCGATAAATTTAATGATTTGGTTGGCAATCTCGGTCTTGCTGGCGCGTTCTAATTGTTCGATCTGCTGACCTGCCTGATTGATGATGCTGACTTTATTATAATCGCCGCCCATGACGCCTGTTTTAGGGCTCACATTATTGACCACTATATAATCGCAGCCTTTGCGTTTGATTTTAGCTTGTGCGTTTTGCATAATGTCATTTGTTTCGGCAGCGAAACCGATCACCCATTGCGGGCGGTCTTCGGTTAAATTGGCGATAGTTTTAAGAATGTCTGGGTTTTCGGTGAATGTGAGGGTTTTATCATCATCACCTTTTTGTTTTTTGATTTTCTTATCTGAATAGGTGGCGATTTTCCAATCGGCTACGGCTGCCGCAAAGATGGCAATGTCGGCAGGCAATGCTGATTGCGTGGCTTTGAGCATTTCATCGGCGGTATTGATTTTTATCGCTGTGATGCCTTCGGGAATTTCTTCGTTTGAAGGCCCTGTGATGAGCGTAACATCTGCGCCAGCATCACGCGCGGCAACGGCCAAAGCGTAGCCTTGTTTGCCAGATGATAAGTTGCCGATAAATCTAACTGGATCAATAGGCTCATAGGTTGGCCCTGCGGTGATGACTACATGTTTGCCGCCGAGTTTTTTATCGGCACCAAAATGAATTTCAAGCGCTTGCAGAATGTCTATTGGTTCGGCCAAACGCCCAAAGCCAAATTCGCCACAAGCCATATCGCCTTCGGCTGGTCCGACAAATTTTACACCTTGATTTTGCAGGATTTGCATGTTGGATTTTGTGGCCTCATGCTCCCACATACGTACGTTCATTGATGGTGCGACCATAACGGGGCTATCGGTTGCAAGCAATAAAGTGGTTGGCAAATCATCAGCAATGCCGTGCGCCATTTTTGCCAAAATATTGGCCGTGGCGGGCATAACGAGGATGATGTCATTTTCGCGCGACAGGCTGATATGCCCCATTTCGGCTTCATCAGTTAAGTTAAACAGCTCGTCATAGACTTTATTTTCGGTCAAGGCGGAAACTGACAATGGCGTGATGAATTGATGTGCTGATTTGGTCATAACCGCAGTGACACTACCGCCAGATTTACGGATAAGACGGATAAGCTCTAAAGCCTTGTAGGCGGCAATGCCACCTGAGATGATTAAGAGAATTCTTTTATTATTTAGCGACATTATTCCACCATATGCTATGCGTAAAGCTGACCTATAAATAATTTTACATTCTATTATGTTATATAATTTTATTTTACATTAATCAACTGCTATTTAAATAGCCCAACATATTATGTAGATGAGCGCAATTGTTGATTGACAGTTTAAAGCCGATTAGCCAGTATGCTGATTTTTATGACGTTTAAGCAGCTAACCAAAAGAACGCGAAAATGACAAATCACTTGCTCAATACCTATGCACCGACTGAATTTTCGTTTGACCGAGGAGAAGGTTGCTATTTATTTGCCAAAAACCCAGAAACTGGTGTTGAAGAAAAATATTTAGACTGTGGCTCTGGCGTAGCTGTTGTGAGTGTTGGCCATAGCCACCCTCACCTTGTGGCTGCGTTAACTGAACAAGTGCAAAAATTATGGCATACATCTAATTGGTATAAATCTACCGACCAAGAAAAGCTTGCTGCGCGTTTATGTGAAATTAGTTTTGCCGACAAAGTGTTTTTTACCAATAGTGGTGCTGAAAGCAACGAATGTGCGATTAAGGTGGCGCGCCGTTACCATTATGCCAAGGGCAATGAAAACCGTGTGAATATCATTACTTTTGAAGGTGCTTTTCATGGCCGTACCATTGGGACAATTGCCGCAGGTGGACAAGCTAAATATCTAGAGGGCTTTGGCCCCAAAGCAGGTGGGTTTATTCAGGTGCCGTTTCAGGATTGGGACGCATTGGTAGCTGCCGCTGATGAAGATTGTGCTGCAATTATGCTTGAACCCATCCAAGGCGAAAGTGGTTTGCGGGCGTTTGAGCCGAGTTTTTTAGTTAAATTGCGTAAATATTGCGATGACAAAGGTATATTACTGATATTTGATGAAATTCAAACAGGTATGGGCCGTACGGGCAGATTATTTGCCTATGAAGCCTCGGGTGTTGTGCCAGATATTATGAGCCTTGCTAAAGGTTTGGGTGGCGGTTTTCCGATGGGCGCATGTGTGGCGACAGACGAAGCGGCATCGGGCATGCAACCTGGTGTACATGGCACTACATATGGCGGTAATAATTTGGGCATGGTAGCTGCTAACGCTGTTTTGGACGTAATTTTAGCTGATGGCTTTATGAGCAATGTGAAAAAAGTAAGCGGCTTATTGAGCCAAAAACTTTTGGGACTTGTCGATGCTCATCCTGAAATTTATGAAGGCATTAAAGGCGAAGGTTTACTTGTTGGCCTAAAATGCAAAGCATTGAACATGGATATTTTACAAGAATTATATAAGCAAAAAATGTTGGTTATACCTGCGGGTGACAATGTATTGCGCGTGATTCCGCCACTGATTGCCACAGAAGATGATGTTAATTTGGCAATTGAAAAACTAGACGCTGCTGCGACTGAGCTTGAAAACGGAGAGCAAAATGGTTAAACATTTTATTGATATTGCTGATTTTACCAAAGACCAATTGGACTGTATTATTGCTGATGCAAAGGCTATGAAAGCCAACCCTGACGACTTTAATGAAGTTTTAAAGGGTAAAAAAATCGCGATGATTTTTGAAAAACCAAGCACCAGAACGCGCATTAGTTTTGAAGTGGGCATTATTGAATTAGGTGGATCACCTATCGTACTTAGTGCTGCGGATATGCAGCTTGGACATGGCGAAACGGTTGCTGACACGGCAAAAGTATTGTCGCGGTTTGTGGATGCGATAATGATTAGAGCCAACAGCCATGAAATGGTTTTAGAACTAGCTGCAAATGCGACAATACCCGTGATTAACGCGCTTACAGACCGAAGCCATCCGTGCCAAATTATGGCCGATCTAATGTGTTTTGAAGAGCATAAAGGTGGCTTAAAAGGCAAGAATATTGCTTGGTTTGGTGACGGCAATAATGTGGCAGCGAGTTGGATTGAAGCGGCGCCGATATTTGGTTTTAACCTGACCATTGCATCGCCAGAAGAACTTGACCCGAATAGCGACATTCTGCAAAAAGCTGTGGCTGCGGGTGGCAATGTAAAAATTGAACGTGACCCGAACAAAGCTGCGACAGATGCCGATTGCATCATCACCGATTGCTGGGTTTCTATGGGTGATAAAGATGCTGCTAACCGCCATAATTTATTGGCGCCTTATCAGGTTGATAAGCGTGTGATGAAACTGGCTAAAAAAGACAGTATATTTATGCATTGCCTGCCTGCACATCGTAACGAAGAAGTGATGGCTGACGTCATTGACGGCCCGCAATCTGTTGTATTTGATGAAGCTGAAAACCGCTTGCATGCGCAAAAAGCCATCATGAAATATTTGTTTGACTAGTTGCCTTTTAGTCTATAGCTTGCATTTTCGAATTTCTTACCTATTTAGAGTGTTCAACTCTTTTATATTTATTTAAAGTTTCCAACGCTGGAAGATTATTATGGCTGATGACATTACTGAAAACACTGTAGACCTAAACAATGCTGTTATTCCGTTTCGGATTGAAAATGCGGCTGTGCGCGGCGAGATTACCCGTTTAAAAAGCGCCATTGATGACGTGTTGAAAGACCATAACTACCCTGCCCCCATTGCGCGGGTGGTGGCAAAAGCTGTGGCACTGACTAGCTTACTTGGCTCTAGCATTAAATTTAAAGGCCGGTTGATTATTCAGACAACCACCACAGGCCCTTTGAACATGTTGGTTGTAGATTACCACACTGATGGTGGCTATGAAGCTACTGGCAAATTTAGGGCGTCGGCACGGTTTGATGAGGTGAAATTATCTGAATTAAGTGATACGGACGATGCTTCCTTATTAGGTGAAGGCCAAATGATTATTACCATTGACCAAGGTAATGACATGCAGAATTACCAAGGCATTGTGGCGCTTGAAAACATCACTTTAGAAGCAGCTGCATGTTTGTATTTTGGCAAATCTGAACAAATGCTCACCGAAGTGCGTTTGGCGGCTGATTTTGATGAAGACGAAAATTCTTGGACGGCTGGTGGGTTGATGATTCAATCTATTGCTGCTGAAGGCGGCTCGAACGCTGATATGGATGAAACAGAATTGAAAGAATTGCAATTATCGGATTGGGAAAATGCCCGTGCTTTGATGAAGACAGTCAAAGACTTTGAGCTGATTAACCCCAAAAGCGATAGCCAAAATTTACTGTTTCAACTATTTCATGAAAAAGGTGTGCGGTGCTATGTACCGCAAGAGCTTAAAGCTTTTTGCCAATGTAGTCCTGAACGCATTGAAGATATGTTGAGCCAATTTAGCCAAACTGAACGTGTTGAAATGGCCACTGAAAACCCTAAAAAACCTGGCTTTATTCAGGTTGCTTGTGATTTTTGTGGCAAGGAATACGAGTTCACCGCTGAGCATTTTGCTCAGTAGGTAAATTGACGTTGCGCGGTATAAAAACCGCGCAATATAGACTATTGACTTTTGTTGCTACAAGTTAATACACTTATATATCTTGTAAATTAGTAATCTAGCTCCTATATCAGGGAGAATTAGCAAACTCGACTTAAAGATATATATTATGGACATGCCTGCCGACAAAGATAATGTAGAATTATCACTTGAAACCAATATTAAATTAAATGAAGTTAAACCAAGCACTTGGGTTGGGCGTTCGTTTAGAATATTTTTATTGATAATTTTGCCGATTGGGCTTTTGGGCGGTGCCATTGCCTATAAAACCATTTTAGATGGCAATAAGCCTGATATTAAACCTGACGAGATTGTTGAGAAATCGGCCACTGTTGAGACATTAACCGCTAAATATGCTGATGTTCGCCCAACTGTTGAAATTTATGGGCAAACGGTCGCAGGTAAGCAACTGAACTTACGTGCCAATGTTGGCGGTGAAGTTGTGCAAATCTCTCCTCATTTTAAATCTGGCGCCTTGGTTGATAAGGGTGAACTGCTCTTTACCATTGACCCATTTACTTATGAAGGCGCGCTATTGAGCGCCCAAAATAACTATGCGGATACGCTGACAAATATTGATGAATTGAAATTACGTTCTAAATCTGAAGAGATTAGCCTTGGCACTGCCAAAGAACAATTGAACGCTGCGCAAAAAGATTATGAACGCGGCGTGACCTTGCGCAAACGTGGCACGATTACCACCAAAGCACTTGATGATAAGCTATTGGCTGTGACCCAACGCCAGCAATCGGTTGATTTGGCGGAAAATACTTTGCAAGCCCAAATTAGCCAAATGAAGCGCTATGAAACAGGCCTTAAGAATATTCAATGGTCGATTGACAAAGCGCAACGCGATTTGGACCATACAAAAATATACGCAGCCTTTGATGCTTATGTGCAAAATGCTAATATGCAAATTGGGCAATTGGCCAGCACCAATGAGCAAGTTGCGACATTAATCGACCGTAGCCAGATGGACATTGTATTTACGCTATCTGATAGCCTTTATGGCCGTATTTTAGCACAAGATGGCACTTTGATTGGCCGTGATGTAAACCTAATTTGGAAAGCTGGTAATGCCACGCAGAACTTTACTGCGACCATTGACCGTGTCGCGGCTCAAATTACGGCATCATCTGGCGGGATAGAGTTATTTGCGCAAATTAAGGGCTTGGAAGACATTGCCACTTTGCGTGTTGGCTCATTTATGACCGTTGAAATACCTGACCAGTTATTTACCGATGTGTTGAGAGTGCCTGAACATATTATTTATGATGGCGATAAATTATATATTTTGGACACAAGAGATGTTGTGGTAGCTGAAACAGAAACCAAAATGGCTGAAAAAAGTGACGAGAAAGCAACAGAGAAAACCGCTAAAAACGAAGAGAAACAAGAAGCTAAAACTGAAACGCGGTTAAGACCTGTGAAGATTACCACCATTGGATATGACGGCAAATATGCCTTGGTGACCAGTGCTGATGCCGATGACCTAATTAAAAATGGTGATGTGATTTTAGCCACTAAACTTAGCTCCGCTGGTACTGATGTATTGGTTATAACCCGTATTGAAGCTGAAAAACTGCGAGAAGAGCGGCTGAAGAACGCGCTTGCGGAAAACAAAGCCAAGCTAGAAACTGAAACCGCAGAAAAAGCGGGAGAATGATATGTCTACCAAGCTTGATAACTTAAGAAACCAAATTAGCAAAACTGGCATTATTAGACTATTTGTGCGCCATAAAACCGCGGCTAACCTGCTGATGGCCATGTTGATTTTATTGGGCGGGGCAGCCTTACTTAAGCTCAATACCCAATTAATGCCAACTTTTACCATTAATTACATTAATATTTCGACCTCGTGGACGGGAGCAAGCCCTGACGATGTTGAGGCTTCAATATTACGACCATTGGAAGCTGAAGTGCGGTTTTTGGACAAAGTGGAAGCCGTGACAGCCTATGCGGTTGAAGGCAATGGCGGCATAACTTTGCAGTTTGAATCTGACGCTGATATGACTGAAGCTATGTCACGCGTTGAGCGCGCTGTTGCCAGCGTGCGCAACTTACCTGCCGAAGCTGACAGTCCTGTTATCACTAAAATTGAATTTTATGAGCCTGTTGCCTCTATCTCTATATCGGGGCCATTTGGTGAGCGGGCATTGATACAATATGCCTTGGATTTACGTGATGGACTGTTGGACGCGGGTATTGATAAGATTGATTTCTCGGGCAAGAGAGATGAAGAAATTTCGGTAAATGTTGACCCATTGGCAATTGAAAAAACCACATTATCTTTAGGTGACATTGCGCGCAAAATTACCACCGGCACATTAGACAGGCCATCTGGTAATTTGGATGGTACATTGCAAAAGTCTCTTCGCATTGGCGGGGTTGGGCAATCGGCATCTGACCTTGGTGGGATTGAACTGAGCGTTGGTAGCAAAGGTGAGCGATTATTACTTAGCGATGTTGCAGAAATTAGCACTCGATACAACCCTGACCAAGCGGTTGGTGTGATGCAAGATAACCGCGCGATTGTGCTTGAAATTAAGCGCACGCCTAGTGCAGATACGTTAAAAACTATGCGTATTATGAACGAATATTTGGACAATGTGAAAGGCACTTTGCCAAAAAGTCTAGAAGTGACCACATTTGATGTAACGGGACAATATGTGCAGGAGCGGATTTCGCTTTTGGTGAATAATGGTGCATCTGGGTTAGTGCTGGTTGTGGCTGTGTTGTTTATATTCTTAAACGCACGGATTGCTTTTTGGGTGGCGGCAGGTGTGCCTGTGGCCATTATGGCGACTTTGGCGGTTATGTATTTGTTCGGCACATCCATTAACATGATTTCGATGTTTGCATTGATTATGATGTTGGGCATTATTGTTGACGATGCCATTGTGGTGGCCGAAGAGGCCGAAACCCAGATGCGAAACGGCTTAAGCGCCAAAGACGCTGCACAATTGGGCGCAACCCGCATGATGAAACCCGTGATTGCTGCGGCCATTACCACTATAGCGGCATTTTTGCCATTGGCGATGATTGGCGGCTTTATGGGGCAGGTTATGATAACCTTTCCGATTGTGGTTATATCGGTACTTGTAGCTTCGTTAATTGAATGTTTTTTGATTTTGCCTGGTCATTTACGCCATGTGAAATATAGAGGCAAGGGCCAAAAACGTAATTTCTTCCGCAAGCATTTTGACAATGGGTTTGAATTTTTTAGGGACAAAATGTTTGTGCCTGTAGCGGCATTATCATTCCGCTGGAGATGGGCAACATTGGCTGCTAGTTTTGCCACCTTTATTGTGGCTATTGGCTTTGTGACATCTGGCAAAGTTGGGTTTGACTTTTTTCCGCAGGCCGAAGGTGAGCAAATTGAATTGCGTATGGAATTCAGCTCGGGCGCAGAACTTGACCAAATTAAAATTGACGTGGAACGCATGGAAGCCACATTGCGCGAAGTTGAACTTGAACTTGGTGGCAGCAAAGGCAGTTTGGTACAAACCGTATTTACCACCATTAGCAACGGCACTGACCCCGAAGCGGCTGTTAAAGTGCAATTGACCAAAGCTGAAACTCGTGAAATACGCACGGCAGATATTTTATCGGCTTGGCAAGATGCTGCCCCTGTTTTACCGACTGTAGAAAATTTAATTATTGAAGAAGGCCGTGGTGGCGGTAGTGGTGGCGCTGAGATTGATTACCGTTTATCTGGTGGCTCACTAGAAACATTGCGTGCTGCATCCAAAGAATTGCAAGAGCAGATTGGGCGTTTACCTGGTGTAACTGGCTTGGATGATAACTTCCCTGTTGGCAAGCGTGAGCTTGTATTGACGCTAACGCCACGTGGCGGTGCGTTGGGCTTTACCATTGACAATGTATCGGGACAATTGCGTAATAACTTCCAAGGTTTAACCGCAAGATCATTCCCTGCAGCGACAGGTGATATTGATGTGAACGTAACTTTGGCTGACCAAGAAGGCAGCATGAGCAGTTTGCGCAACTTCCGCTTAAAAAGCCCCACTGGTAAATATGTTCAGCTAAGTGAAATTGTTGATTTTGATGAAAAAGTGGGTGCGAGCCTGATCCGTAAGACTGATGGGAAAATTGCCATAACCATTACGGGTGAAGTGAACCCCGACCTAATGACAGGTGATGAAGTTCGAAAAGAAATTGATAAAAACATCATGCCCGCCATTTTGAGCAAATATAATGTTGAGCAGAAACTTGGTGGCCAAGGCCAAGAACAGGCCGACGCATTTTTGGACATGCAAATTGGCGCCATGCTGGGTCTTTCGCTTATATATATTACACTGGCTTGGGTATTTGCATCTTATAGCCGCCCATTTGTCGTGATGATGATTATTCCATTTGGCTTTGTAGGTGCATTATTTGGCCATTATATAATGGGCTTTAACCTTACCATGATGAGTGTATTTGGTTTACTTGGGCTTGCGGGTATATTGGTGAATGACAGTATTATTTTGGTTTCGCGCATTGATGAATATATTGAAAGCGGAACAGACATGTACCATGCGGCTGTACTGGGTGCAAAAGACCGTTTGCGTGCGGTGCTGTTAACATCATTGACCACAATTGGTGGATTGATACCACTTATGTTTGAGAAAAGCCTGCAAGCGCAGTTTTTAATTCCGTTGGCGGTCACTATGGTGTTTGGATTGTTGGCGGCAACGGTTTTGGTGCTTATTTTGGTGCCTGCAACCATTGGCATTTTGCATGATATTGGCAATTTCTTTAGCTGGATGTGGAACGGTAAGAATTGGAAACACTTTACCAAGCGTATTGGAATATTAAAGCCAGAAGTGAAAAACATTGATCCTGCTGAATGAATCTAATTCAATGGTATAACTTGCCAACCTTTTGACCAATATAATTTTACTTGAAGCCATGTTAGGCTTTTAATTTTAGCTTTGCTGATTTTGAAAGCCTGCCTATGTCGCATAATTTAAAAATTGTGGAATATTTTGTTGATGCGTTTCACAAAAATAAATTAGATGAAGTTACCTATATTATTTCTCCACGCTTTAGTTTTACTCTCAACTCAAGAGAAAAACTAGATTTTGAAACCTATTCAAATCGTGTGAAATTTTTGAATGAGCGCACTCATTTTCAAATTGGCCCTCCCAAAAGTAAAAATGATAGATATTTTTATTCTGAAATTGAAATGAAGTTGCCAAATCAACTTGGTGAGCTAGAAGAGGCATTTGGCAAGGCTGAATTTATTGTTGAAAACGGCCTTATTCTTGCTCTAAACGCAAGATATTACAAAAGTAAGGAAGAATATGACGAATTTTCAAGATTACTTGAGAATAGCCATATTGCATTTGTTTAAACGCTATATTTTTTGACTATTCCTCAAGCTGGTCTTGTTGCCAAGTTAGACGAGTTCAGATAGATCAGGCACTTTCCAATCTTTACCTGGTACCGCTTCTAGCAAGCTTTTTGTGTAGGCATGTTGAGGATTGTGGAACACATCATAGGTATTGCCATATTCTACAATCTCGCCTAATTTCATCACTGCAATTTTATCGCAAACTTGTGCAGCAACGCGCAAATCATGAGTGACGAACAGCATTGCCAAATCCATTTTGGTTTTAATTTCATCTAACAAATCTAGCACTTGAGCTTGCACTGAAACGTCTAGCGCAGACACGGCTTCATCGGCAATTAGCAATTTTGGATCCATTGCCAATGCGCGGGCGATGCCGATGCGTTGGCGCTGACCACCAGAAAATTCGTGTGGGTAGCGTTTAAGAGCGATTTTATCGAGGCCCACAATTTCTAGTAATTCTTCGGCGCGTTTCCAACTTTCGGATTTGGGTGTGCCGTGAATGGTGGGGCCTTCAGTAATGATGTCACCAATTTTACGCCTTGGATTTAGAGAGGCATATGGGTCTTGGAAGATCATTTGAATGTGTTTGCGCATCGGCATCATTTCGGCATTGGACAATTTTAGGATGTCCTTACCTTCGAACAGGATTTCGCCCGAATTTGATGAATGTAAACGAATGATACAGCGCCCTACTGTGGACTTGCCCGAACCAGACTCGCCCACTAGACCCAAAGTTTCGCCTTTGCGGATTTCTAGATTTACATTTTTTGAGGCATGCACAACACGGCCTGCTTTTTTGAAAAAGCCTGTGCTTTCATCGCCATAAGTTTTGTTAAGGCCTTTAACCGTAACCACCACATCGGAGGTAACGGGGGCTTTTTTCTGCGCCCCAAGATGCGGCACGGTGGAAATGAGCTTTCTTGTATAAGGATGCTCAGGATGATTTAAAATCTGCGCGGCACTGCCTTGCTCGACAATTTTGCCATATTGCATAACGATCACCCGATCGGCAATCTCGGCCACCACACCAAAATCATGGGTGATGAAAATAACGCCCATATCGCGTTTATCCTGCAACTCAGCAACGAGTTTTAGAATTTGGGCTTGGGTTGTTACATCGAGCGCGGTTGTTGGCTCATCGGCGATTAAGATGGCTGGCTCTAACGCCAAGGCCATCGCAATCATCACCCGTTGACGTTGGCCGCCAGAAAGTTCGAACGGATAGCTATTGCCAATAATTTCAGGATCAGGCAGGCCGACATCATCTAACATTTCGATGATTTTGGCTTTGACTTCTTTGCGTGATAGTTTGAATTTATGGCTTTTGAAAACTTCTTCGAGTTGTTTTGTAACCTTCATCACAGGGTTAAGCGCGGTCATTGGCTCTTGAAAAATCATACCGATTTTACTGCCACGAATTTTTTGCATTTCGCTGTCGGAGATTTTTGTTAAATCGCGACCATCGAACATAATCTCGCCTTGGCTGACATATACATGTGGCTTTGGCAGCAAGCCCATAACCGCATTGGATGACATAGATTTACCAGAACCAGACTCACCAACGATGCACAAGATTTCACCCGGGAAAACTTCGAAACTTACATTTTCGACCGCATAGGGGCGTTCGGCACGTGTTGGCAAGCTAACGGTAAGATTGTTGATTTTTAAAATTGCGTCTTTTGACATGATCTTACCTTTCTATTTGTTAGATTTCATTTTTGGATCGAGCGCATCACGCAGGCCATCACCAATGAGGTTGATTGACAAAACGGTGACCAGGATAAACAAGCCCGGAATGCCCATAAGCCACGGGTCGGATGTGATATATTGGCGGCTATCGGCTAGCATTGTGCCCCATTCTGGTGTGGGTGGCTGTGCGCCCATGCCCAAAAAGCCCAGTGCTGCAGCATCTAAAATTGCTGATGAAAAACTCATTGTGGCTTGAACGATAAGCGGTGCCATGCAGTTTGGCAGCACGTTGACGAACATAAGCCGTGCAGATGATGCACCCATAGTTTTGGATGAAGAAACATAGTCTTTGCCCAATTCGGACAGAGCTTGCGCCCTTGTGAGCCTCACAAAATGTGGGATGTAAACCACCGCGATGGCGATCATCGCATTTTCGAGCGATGGCCCGAGGATTGCTACCAAGGCCAAAGCCATAAGCAGACTTGGGAAAGCCAAAATGATGTCCATCAGGCGCATGATGAAGGTATCGACATAGCCTTTGTTAAACGCGGCCACTAGACCTAAGAAAATACCTATAGTGAGGCAGAAGAAAATAACGATGAAGCCAATATAGAATGAATAGCGCGAACCATGGATGATGCGTGAGAGTTGATCGCGCCCCAAAGCATCTGTGCCTAATATGAAACTCCAATTTCCACCTTCTGACCAGACGGGCGGAATTTTGAGGAAATCGCGATACTGTTCGGTTGGGTTATATGGCGATACAAAATCGGCAAAAACCGCAACGAAAGCGAGGATGGCGACAAAGATGAGGCCATATAATGCGCCACGGTTTTGTTTAAATTCGAACCAAAAACTTGATAACACAGCTCTGAGAGCAGACTGAACTTTATCTGTTGAAGAAATACTCATATCAATGCCCTTTCTTTCTTATACGTGGGTCGATGATGCCATACAGCACATCTACCGATAGATTGACCAAAATAACCATAGAGGCGATGAGGATAAGGCCGCCTTGCACCACCGCATAATCGCGTCTGAAAATACTATCTACCATCCACTTGCCTATGCCTGGCCATGAGAAAATGGTTTCGGTGAGAATGGCGCCACCGAGCAGCACACCTATGGACAAGCCAATAACCGTGATGATGGGAATGAGCGCATTGCGAAATGCATGTACCACGGTAACGCGGAAAGGGCTTAGGCCTTTTGCGCGTGCGGTTTTTATGAAATCTTCGCTTAAAGTTTCGAGCATCGCCGAGCGGGTTTGGCGGGCAAATGTAGCCAATGGAATTGTGCCTAGGGCAATTGTTGGCAAGATGAGATGCATAACCGCTGATTTAAACGCACCTGGTTGACCTGATAGCCAACTATCAATGAGCAAGAAACCTGTGACATTATCGAAATAATACAGCACCGAAATACGGCCTGAGACGGGCGTCCAACCAAGATTGCCTGAGAAGGTTACGATGAGTAATAATGCCCACCAGAATAGTGGCATTGAGAAACCAGTGAGTGATAAGGTCATTAACGAATGATCGAAAAATGAACCACGTTTAACCGCGGCAATGATGCCTGCAGGTATGCCAATGATGATGGCGAATATGAGTGCGCTTAATGACAGCTCTATCGTGGCAGGGAATAATTTAAAAAACTCATCGAGTACTGGTTGTTTGGTGACGAAGCTTCTGCCTAAATCGCCATGCAATAATTGCCAGATATAGTCGAGATATTGTTTCCATAGCGGCTGATCGAGGCCGAAAGCGTGCATGAGCTCGGCGTATTTTTCGGGTGATACACCACGTTCGCCAGCCATCACTTCGATGGGGTCGCCAGGTATAAGATGGATGAAAATAAAGGCCGCAAGGGTGATGCCTATGAATGTCGGTATAAGAACCGCGAGGCGTTGCAAGATAAATTTGAGCATTTAGGAGCTAACTCTATAAAATATTAAAAAAGGCAGACCTGTGCGGTATTCCCCCACAGATCTGCCATATTGTTTAGATTATGAAATCTATTTCATGTCTACTTGGCTGAACCAATGGCCGCCTAGTGGATCTACCACATAACCAGTCACTTTATCGCTTACAGGCATAAATACGATGCTATGCGCGATGGTTGCCCATGGAGCTTCGGCTTTAAAGATGCTTTGAGCTTTTTTGTAGCTTGCAGTACGAGCGGCAGCGTCTGTTGTTAACAATGCAGCTTGAAGTTCGGCTTCAAATTCTGGGTTAGTCCAACGTGCGCGGTTACCACCTTGTTCGGCAGCTACTTTACCTAGCAATACACGCATAAAGTTATCTGGATCACCATTATCACCAGTCCAACCTAATAATACTGTGTCATGTTCGCCTTCTTTAGAGCGTTTAAGATATTCACCCCATTCGAAAGTTACAATTTCAGCATCTACGCCAATTTTTGCCCAGTCAGCTTGAATAAGCTCGGCCATTTTCTTAGCATCTGGGTTGTATGGACGTTGAACAGGCATTGCCCAAATGTTGGTTTTGAAACCATCAGCAAGACCAGCTTCAGCAAGTAATGCTTTGGCTTTTTCTACGTCATATCCATCATCGACAGTTGAATCGTCATATGACCACATAGTCGGTGGAATTGGGTTTTTAGCAATGGTAGCATAGCCGCTAAACACAACGTCTTTAATGGCTTGTTTGTTGATCGCATGGTTAAGCGCTTTACGCACTTTAACGTTGCCCAAGTTTTCTTTTTCGACGTTATAAGCAAGATAGCCAACGTTTAGGCCTTCTGATTGCATCAATGTGATGCCATCTGTTGCTTTGATCATATCCAACTCTGAAGGAGCAGGGTATGGCATAACATGACATTCGCCAGCTTTCATTTTTTGGAAACGAACTGATGCATCTGGAGTGATTGAATAAATTAGGTTATCAACCGCAGGCTTGCCGCCCCAATAATCGCCATTAGCTGCATAGCGAATGACTGCATCTTTTTGATAGTTAACGAATTTAAATGGACCGGTACCAACTGGTTTTTGGTTCATGTCATCTAGGTTGCCAGAGGCTTCGACTTGTGCTGCATATTCTGCAGATTGAATGCCCGCAAACGCCATAGCAAGGTTAGCTACGATTGGTGCTTCTGGGTGATCTAGAACGAATGTAACTGTCATATCATCAACACGTTTAATGTCTTTGATAAGATTAGCCATATCCATGTAACCGAAATACAACCATTGGCCATTATTATGCTTGTAGTAAGCATTTTCTTTGTCCATTTGGCGGTTGAATGAGAAGATAACATCATCTGCATTCAGCTCACGTGTTGGTGTGAAATAGTCGGTTGTATGGAATTTAACACCTGAACGTAGGTTAAATGTTAGCTCAAGGCCATCATCTGACATTGACCAGCTTTCGGCCACGCCACCCACAACTTCGGTTGTGCCAATTTTAAAGTTTACCAAGCCGTCAAACATTGTGTTTGCTGAAGCATCCAATGTTGTGCCTGAATCGTAAAGCGAAGCATCAAAACCATCTGGGCTGCCTTCTGAACAGTAAACCAGTGTTTTGTCTGCTGCGAACGCGGTGCCACTTAGAGCAGTTGTACCTGCCAAGATAGCCAGTGCGAAGAGACTTTTTTTCATATTAATTTCCCTCGTTGGAACGGTGGGTTATTAGATTTATTCTAAGTTCCACCTTATTTTTATTGCTAAATATATTCAGCGTAACTGAATATGTTAGACTAGTTGATATTCTGCATGCCTCGTATAATGAGTCAAGTAAACACCATGATATTTATGTAGTTTAGCGCAAGATTCTTGCGTTATCACCAAAAAGTGAGGACTGGACGTTAGGGCAGTTGTGAAGAAATTGATTATGCGTTACAAAAAATCATGAAAAATAATTTAATAAAATATTGGCAAGCGGGTGTTGATGCCGCTTTGGGTGAAAAAGCGGTTTTTAGCGCAATGAAGCAATGTAATGCGCTTTATGCTGACGTGATTATTGCTGTTGGAAAAGCCGCATCATCTATGGCATTGGGGGCATTGCGAGCGATCGGCAAGCCTGAAACTGAGGCCTTAATTATTACTAAATACGGCCATGGGCTTGAGGCAATTGATGATTACAGCTCTGTAACCACATTGGAAACCGCCCACCCGATACCTGACGAGAATTGTTTGAAGGCTGGTGAAGCGTTATTGCACAAAGTGAAAAGTTTGCCTGACGACAGCCGACTGGTGTTTTTGGTTTCGGGCGGTGCATCTTCATTGGTTGAGCATTTGGCCGCTGGCTTAACATTGTTTGATTTACAAACGCTGAATGTGAAAATGATGGCTGAAGGGCTGCCGATTGGCGAAATGAATAAGCAGCGACGGAAGTTATCGCAAATAAAATTTGGCAAATTGCTGAGCCATTTTACAGGTGCAAGGCTTGATATATTTTATATTTCGGATGTGGAAGGTGATGCGCTGAGCGTTGTTGGTTCGGGCATTGGATATTATGATGAAGAATTGCATTTATTAAGTGCGGCTAAGCCTATTGTGAATAGTTACAACATAGCCTCGAACGCGATTGCACGGGCTGCAGTTGAAAATGCAGTGATTGCGGATGGGCATGAAGTGATTTGCAATGAAGAATGTTTATATGATGATGTTTATGCGCTTGCACCCCAATTGGCCAAACGATTGATTGATGGTGAAAAAGGCGTTTACATATTTGGTGGTGAGCCAACGATTATTTTACCGCCCCTGCCCGGCAATGGCGGCCGCAACCAAAGCCTTGGGCTTGCATTGGCTGAGCAATTATATGGACATGAGAACATTGAGCTGATTGTGGCAGGAACTGACGGAACTGATGGCCCAACACAAGCCGCAGGTGCGATTGTTGACGGCACGACTTTTAGTGATGTTGAAGCCGCAAAAACTGCATTGCGTAAAGCCAGTGCTGGTGATTATTTGGCTGAACATGATGCGTTATTCACTTGCGGCCCCACTGGCACCAATGTGATGGACATTATGATTGCGATTAAGCACTAGCTTACCAAATATAGGGGATTAGCTTTTTGGTTTTGGCTTCGTAATCGGTGAATTCTGGATAACGATTCTCAAGATATTTATCTAACAGCGGTATGTTGGTATATGCAAAAAAGCTGGTGAGCATGATGATGATACCGACTCCCCAAAAGCTGCCTGCAATGATCGCATAAGCGGTTACCCAAACGATGTCGCCAAAATAATTGATGTGCATGCTGTGTTTAAACAAGCCTTGCGTATATAATTTACCTTTATTGGCGGGATTTAATTTGAAGATGTGCCGCTGATATTCTGACGCTGTGTTGAGATAACAACCTAAAATGAATAAGGCGATTGCGAACCAATCCCACGGGCCTAATGCTGCGCCATTTGGCAAGACGAGTAATGCGAAACCTACATAATAGATGGTGAATGCACCCGGGACAGACAATGTTTCTGACCATGGGATTGTGCGTTTCATGAGATAGAACATCATAAATGCCATTCGCAATAGAATGACGGTTGAGAAAATAAGTATGACATAACGACGTGTCGGAATGTAGTCGGGAATGGTGAACTCGAAATTTAACGCGAGCCAAGATGCGCCTTCATCGAACATGATATAATATGAAAGATATATGAGCAGAATTTCGAAAGCCGTGATGATGGATTTTTGCAGTATGGAACTGCCTTTTTTATTATATAAATCTAACATTTATACATCCATTTCTTTTGATAATTTACTTAAATCGGGTTTATCGCCGAGCACTGCGCATAGATAAATTTCGCCTTCTAAACGCGCCAAGAATGCTCTTGCTTGCTGGCGAGCTACGTTTTCAGCGAGGCCACGCTCGGTCATCATGGTTTGTTTTAGGATTGATAGAAGCTCTTGATAGTAAGCGCGCACCGTGGTTTTGAACTCAGGGACACGAGAGACGCTATCGAAATATAATGCAAAATATTTTGCCACGCCATGACGTGTCATCGCATCCATTGTTTGGGGCATGGAGCGGAATAAATCTACCAACATACCTTGCTGCGTTTTGAGCGGCATTTTTGCGAAATTATCGAACGACATGGATTGCATGGGGGCTAGGAATAATTGATTTAACACCGCAAGATGCAATGCATCTTTATTTTTAAAATGATGATAAAGCCCGCCGCGCGAAGTTTCGGCGGTGAGTATGATTTGTTCTATGCCAGTGCCATCGTAACCATGTTTGAGAAAAAGATCGGTTGCGACTTCTAAGATGACATCGCGTTTGTTTACTTTTAGTGTTTGATTCATTTCTCACCCCTTATTGGTGTTTTCATAACCGAACGGTCGGTCTATTTTATATAGATAAATATATGAATGTCAACTCTTGGGGTGGAATTGCTGTCCTTGAGGTGAGCGACGAGTTTTGGGTGGCGGGGAACGGAGGTGAGTTCGAGACCGCGTGGTAATGGTGAGTGGGCGCGAATATGAGTTAGGGGGTTTGTGGTGTTGATGTGTATTCGTGGGGTTGGTTTGGGAGTGCGTTTTGTTGATGAATGGGGGTGGGGATTGGTTTGGGAGTGCTTGTTGTTGTTGAGTTAGTTTAGGGGGGGGTGGGAGTCGTGTGGTGGTTTTGGAGTTTGTTGTTGGTGTGGGAATATTTTGATTGAAGGGGCGTTAATGTTATTTTTTATTGAATGTTGAAAATACCTATGTTTTTGAATATAGTGCAAGAAATTAAGCCTTTAGTCTAAGTTAAGACCTGCATGGGAGTGTGAATTTGTTACGTATTGCTATATTAAGCCTTGGGCTTTTGTTTTCGACTATGGCATCTGCCGATATATTGGATGATGCGGATAAGGCGCTTGACGCCAAAGATTATGCAACCGCTGCCAAATTATACCGCCAAGCCGCAGAACAAGGTAGTTCGGGCGCACAATTTAACATGGGCTCATTATATGAAGATGGCGAGGGCGTTGAAAAGAATATGGCACTTGCCATTGAATGGTATTTAAAAGCTGCCGCACAAAACAACCCTGATGCTCAATTTAACATCGGCTTATTATATGCAGACGGAAATGGCGTGGAACATGACCAAGAGCAAGCCATTAAATGGTTTGTGAAAGCCGCCAACCAAAACCTGCCCGAAGCTCAATATAACCTTGCACAGATTTATCAAGATGGAACGGGTGTTGAGCAAAGTGATAAACAGGCCATTATATGGTATTTAAAAGCTGCCAACCAAGGTTATAGCGACGCACAGTATAATTTGGGCATTGTTTATGCCAATGGAACTGGTGTGAAACAAGATTATAAACAAGCCTTTAACTGGTATTTGAATGCTGCAAACCAAGGCAATTACAGAGCCTTAAACAATATTGGGGCTATGTTCACCAATGGCGAGGGACTTCGCCAAAGTAATGTATTGGCATATGCGTTTTTTGCATTGGCTGAAAACGAAGACAATAAAGCCATTTTATTCCGCAGATTATCTGATGCCGACTTAAAAAAAGCCAATAAATTTATTGCTGACTGGCATGAGAAACACCCTAAATAATTGGTTATAGTTTGTTAAAGCGCTAGACCTTGGGTAATCATGGACATGTTTTTGGTTAAGAAATCTATATCCTTTTGATAGTGGATATGGTGGCCATCATCCATGTTTGCGATGAAGGTTTGGTTGCCGTTTTTGGCTTGCGTGACAATATAATCTATCATTTTATGCAGCCGTTCGACCATAATAGGTGTGATTTCTGCTCGCTGTTGAGCCGTGAGGCCATAAGCGTCGCAAAATTGCTTTGCGCGGGCAATATGTTGTTGTGTGCTTCCTGAAACACCATCGGCACCGGGGCGGCTTAGTGGCCCCCAACGGTAAATGGCATAGGCAACATCCCAAACTCTTGTGCCTGGGTGGCAGGTATCAAAATCTATAATACCAACAACCTGATTATCTTTAACCACCGCATTATAAGGTGCGTAATCGGCATGGCAGATGACCTCGGCGGGGCTGAGGCACGGTAACATCCACACTTCATCGCCTTTGAGTTGGCTTAAGAAACCGACAGAAGCATCGTGCAATTGGCGTAGTAATTTTGCGGCCGAAATGAGTGCTGTTTCTGATAAAAAGGCGTCATTTATAGGGTAGCTACACACTTCGCCTTCAATATAGCTGACCTGTTCGGTGGCGGATGCCTCGTCTATATTATGCGGCAGAGGCACAAAAGCTAACCCTTGATGATGCAGGTGATTTAAATAGGCATGGATGGTTTTTGTCCACGGGTTTAGAGGCCGTGTAACCAGATTTCCTTGTTTAAAAATTTGGCCTTTGCGGCCACCAGAAAGCTCGGTTTTAGGTGTTTCATTAATCATTTTAGAAAGGTAGCACAAAAAGCAAAAAAGCATGCCTAAACTTTACGTTTGAACATGCTTGATTGAATTCGCCTAATAGGGAGGGATTAGGCTTCGTTGATCTTTTTGAGGAAGAGGTTAATATCATCTTCCAAGGCGCCAATTTCATTTTTCATGCTATCGGCAACGGTCATCACTTCATCAGAAATACTATGTACGATATCCACACTTCCAGAGGCGACATCCATAGATTCTGCACTTTGTTGAGACAGATCAGATGCTGCTGTTACATTTGATGAAATTTCGCCAATAGCCGCGCTTTGTTCTTCCACCGCTGCGGCAACACCTAGAGAGGCTTCTGACAAATTGGTAATGATTTGATCCATCTCACCAACTGTTTGTGCAGCAAGGTCGCCATCTCGTTGAATTTGGCTAATTTGGGCAGCAATATCGCCTGTGGCTTTACCTGTTTGATCGGCCAGTGATTTCACCTCATTGGCAACAACTGCGAAGCCGCGACCAGCATCGCCCGCTCGAGCGGCTTCGATGGTTGCGTTTAGGGCAAGCAAGTTGGTTTGCTCGGCAATTTCATCAATAAGTTTTACAACTGTTTCGATTTTTTTAGCACTGGCTGTAAGCGCTGTGATTTGCTCAACAGTTTCTGCAGTTTTACCTTTGGCTTCCTCGACAATGGCGGCACTGCCTGCGGCTTGTGCGGCAATTTCGGAAACAGCGATTGACATTTCCTCGGTTGCAGCGGCAACGCCTGTTACGTTCATTGATGTATTGCCTACATTTTCTTTAACCACTTCACTTTGTGATTTAATTTCATTTGTAGATTGAAGAAGGCTATGTGATACTTTTTCTAGATTGCCAGAAGCAGCATTTACGTTTTGAAGTTTTGAGCTTGAGAAACCTTTAAATTCTTCAATTACATTACGCAACTCGCCAGCTTTTTCGGCCTCTTTGGCTAAACGAGTTTGTTTGATGCCTTCGCGTTTAATGTTGTCTTTGGCAGTATCTTTAAATATTAGTAATGAACGTGCCATAACACCAAATTCATTTTTATATTTTGTATAGCCAATTTTTGCTTCTAAATTACCAGCCGCTAAGTTATCCATCATCGAACTTAGGTTGCGGATTTTTGCGCTAATGTTACGACTTACAAAGAAGCTGAGCATTGCAATGAATAGAATAATAGCCACAACGGAGCCGTAGATTATCGTCACTTCATCATCATGGGCCTTTTCGATTGCATCTCTATTGCTCGCAATTTCGTTGCTGGCTTCATCAAACTCTTTTGTATAGTCTTTAATTTCCGGCTCGATGGTAGAATAGATTACACTTAATTCTTTAGATGCAATATTTGTTTTTAATTCCAAATCGCTCCATTTTGAGAATAAAGTATCATAAGTTTTAATCAGACCTGCGATCTTTGATTTATTACCAACACTGAGCGTTGAAGCTTTAAGTGTTTTGTTAAACGTTTTGATGCTGTCGCTGAATTTTTTGAGATATTTATCGGTTTTGCGCAACATGAAGTCTTTCTCATGGCGGCGTAACATCAGCATTTCGACAGTTAGAATGTCTAAACTGGCTTTATTTGATGAGCTAGACTTCATTTTTTTAAGTGCATCTTCTAGATCGTGCACGGCTTTTCTAAGCTCACCGTGAATGCCTGTTTCTGGCGTTGTGCCCAGGCGGTTTTTCATATCTACAACTTTTGCAAATTGTATTTGAGATTGTTCAAGACCACCAATAATGTGGTCTACGCGTTTCATTTCTTCGGCCGTGTCGGCGATTTCTTTGAAATGTTTTGCATCTTCTAATGCACGACCAGACGAATGTGCATATCTTTCGATGTATTTTGGTAATAAACGGGCTAGATAATCTTTTTCATTACGGCGCATTTGTAGGCCGTCACTATAAATTTTGTTAAAAATCTGAGATTTTGCAGCTGAATGATTACTTGCATGATTTGTATCGGCTAGAGTTTTAGCCTCGTAATATGAACCATAAGTTAGAGCCGAAAGAGTTATAAGGCTTAATGCCGTTACGATTGTAACCTGCGTTCCAACTTTAATGCTATTAAGAGCATTGGGGATAAATTTTAACATTTGCACCACTTTGTATTTAGTAAGTCCCCCACCGTTACGTTAAGGTAAGTTTGGTTACCAATTGATTAATCAAATATAATTAATTATATCGTCTAATGTCTTGAGGACTATAAAGGGTAATTTACTGTATATAATTCAATTACTTGGTGGTATAATGGACTAAGACTATACTTTAGTTATAGAAGACTATTTTGATATTTTACCTCAAATAATTCATGTATATATATGTTCAACTACGAGAGAATTTGGTAAAATGACCGCTTGGAAAATAATAATATTGACAATGTTTTTGGGTTTTGGAACACCCGTTGGGGCGGAAAAAGCCACCATTGCTGTTGCTTCTAATTTTGCGTTGCCGATGAAAAAATTGGCCTCAATGTTTGAAGCAAAAAGCCGACATGAAATTGCTATTGTGGTTGGTTCATCTGGGAAAATATACGCTCAAATTTTGCATGGCGCACCGTTTGACCTGTTTTTTTCGGCCGATAGAGACAAACCGAGCCGACTTGTTGAACAAGATTTAGCTCTTAAAACCAGTGAATATACCTATGCAACGGGAATATTGGTTTTATGGGCGCCTTATTTGGATATATTTGCACCAAATGCGCTGGCAAATCTTGACAAAAAATTAGCCATTGCCAACCCCAAAACTGCGCCTTATGGAATTGCGGCACTGCAAGCACTTGAAAAATTTAATGAGCCTGAACAACCTAAAAATATCTACATACGTGCCGAGAATGTTGCGCAAGTTTACCAATTTGTTAAAAGCCGTGCTGTTGAACAGGGTTTATTGGCGTTATCGCAAATTCTTAATGAGCCTATAAACTCTTACCTTGTTATCGACCCCCAACTTTACGAGCCAATTAAACAAGATGTAGTGATGTTGAACCGTGCTAAAAACAACCAAGCGGCAATTGATTTTTTGCATTTTATGAAAAGTAAAAAGGTGAAAGACACAATTAGGATCTTAGGTTATAAATAAACGAATTAGGGATTGTTTATGGGTTTTTTAGCAGAAGATATGGCGGCGATTTGGCTGACCGCTCGGTTAGCCACTACGGTGACTATTTTATTGCTACTTGTTTGCACTCCCCTTGCTTGGTGGTTGTCACAAACCCGATCGAGATTCAAAGCGCCCATTGGGGCTTTGTTGGCTTTGCCACTTATATTACCCCCTACGGTTATTGGTTTTTACTTATTAATTGCTTTTGCGCCCAGCGGCATTATTGGCTCCGCCACCACATGGTTAGGCATCGGCAGTTTGGCATTTACATTTTGGGGTTTGGTGGTTGCCTCTTGCATATATTCGATCCCGTTTGTTGTGCAGCCATTGCAAAACGCATTTGAGACTATTGGCAAAAGGCCATTGGAGATGGCATCGAGCTTAGGGGCATCGCCAATTGACCGATTTTTTAGTGTGGCTATGCCGTTGGCCAGACCTGGATTTTTAACCGCTGGAATATTGGGGTTTGCCCATACTGTTGGTGAATTTGGGGTGGTTTTAATGATTGGTGGGAATATTCCGAATGAAACACAGGTCGTTTCGGTAAAAATATATGAGCATGTTGAAGCGCTTGAATATGCGCAGGCGCATTATTTATCGGCGGCTATGATTGGGTTTTCATTTTTGGTTCTATTGGGCTTATATGTGACTAAAAATCGCAACACTCGGTTTGGGCTGAATTTATGACCGCCAAACAAATGCTTGTGAAATTAGACCATACGCCTGAAAATTCTGATTTTAGGTTGAATGTTGATTTACAGTTGCCTGCTACTGGCATTAATGTGATATTTGGACGTTCTGGCAGTGGGAAAACCAGTTTACTGCGGCTAATTGCGGGGTTGGACAGAAGCCTTAGCGGGCGGATGAAATTATCTGATGAAGTGTGGCAGGATGAAACGACTTTTACCCCTATACATAAACGGAATATTGGATATATTTTTCAAGAAGCGAGTTTATTTAGCCATTTAACTGCCCGAGAAAACCTTGTTTATGCCCAGAAACGCGCTCGACAAGTGCCGATTTTGAGTTTTGCAGAAATTGTTGAATTTATGGGTATTGGGAATGTTTTAGAGCAATATCCTGCGCAGCTTTCGGGTGGTGAAAAACAACGCATTGCCATTGCCCGCGCGCTGCTATTTAGCCCGCAATTGTTATTGATGGATGAGCCTTTGGCCTCGCTTGATAGGCCGCGCAAGCAAGAAATTTTGGCCTTGCTTGAGCGAGTGCGTGATGAATTTGGCATTCCGATTATTTATGTGACGCATTCTATGGATGAAGTGGCGCGATTGGCAGACCAACTTATCATTTTGGATGCGGGGCAAATGGTGGCGCAAGGGAGTTTACGTGATGTATTGCCTCGGCTAGATTTGCCAATTGCTCTGGGTGATGAAATGGGTGTGGTGATTGAAGCGACCATAGCTGAGCATGATGAAGAATGGCAATTGGCACGTGCTGATTTTGCGGGTGGTGGCATTTGGTTGGCGGCGCATGATGAAGCCATTGGAGACAAATTGCGGTTGCGTATTTTGGCGCGTGATGTGAGTTTATCTAATACGCCAATGGCTGTAGATAGCAGCATATTAAATGGGTTGAAAGCCGTGGTGAGTGAAATTAAAACGGACAATCACCCTGCCATGAGAATGGTTCAGCTACAGGTAGGCGAAAATTTGATTTTGGCACGCATAACCAACAAATCATTGGTGCAATTGGGCTTGGTGGTTGGTGGTGAAATTTGGGCAAATGTAAAATCGGTTTCTGTGACGCGATAACACATATAAATGCGAAACATAGCTAGGCTAAAAGTCGTTAATTTGCTGCTAAAGTTGCTAGACTCAAAAACTGTTTAAGTGTTTGACTTGAAATGATTTATATGTAATTTCACCCTTAAATTAATTTAAGGAAATGTAAATGAGTGAAATTGTAAATAGTGGCACATCCACCGCTGATGAAAGCCAAGCTGTATTGACAGAAAAGGCGTTTGTTTTTCATGGGTCTGGGTTTGAATATTTTAAAATATGGATTATGAATATATTTTTGACCATCGTCACTTTGGGCATATATTCTGCTTGGGCTTTGGTGCGTAACCGTAGATATTTTTATGGCAATACCGAAGTTATGGGAGCGCGTTTTGAATATCACGCCAAACCATTGGGCATTTTAATTGGACGCATCATCGCCATTGTTTTGTTGGTTTTGTTTTCATTGTCGGCTGCCATTCCGATTTTGAACGGTATATTGATACTTGTTTTATATGCAGCTTTGCCGTGGATTATCAACAAATCCTTGCGCTTTAACGCTTATAACAGCAGCTACAGAAATATTAGGTTTAATTTTGAAGGTACATATTGGAAAGCCTTAATGGCATTTGTGGTTTGGCCTTTCCTTGCGATTATCACAGTGTTTATTTTACTGCCTGTTGCCACCAAAAAACAACAAGAATATATTGCCAATAATTCACTTTACGGCAAAACCCACTTTGCGATAAAACTACCGCTTGGTAAGCTTTATAAAATCACCTCAATCACCATTGCGATTACTGTTGGTACCGCTTTGTTGGCATTTATGCTGACCAAGCAAATTGATTTTAGCGAAATACTGCTTTATTCAGAAACCAATGAAGACATGGGTGCTGAATATATTAGCATTATGGCCGCTATTTACACTGGCCTATTGGCATTTTATATTGGCATGATTGTATCTTACTTTTATTATTTTGTAGCCATTACAAATTTGGTTTACAACCATATGCAACTGGCGGGCAATGAATTTAAATCTACCATGACAGTGAAAAGTTATATGGGTTTGGTTTTGCTTAACTTATTGTTGTTGGTAGTGACATTGGGCTTTGCGATACCGTGGTTGAAAGTTCGTAATGCGCGCTATGCTGCCAACAAATTGGCCTTAATGAGCGACGGTAAAGCTGATGAATTTGTGCAAGCTGAAGCGCGTGACATTTCATCTTTAGGCGACCAACTTGGTGACGTGCTTGAACTGGGTATCTAAGGCTGTTTGAATGAAGGATAATTCGTGATTCAATTAGATGGTATATATTATGATGGGCAATCTTCGGTTGCTCATCAGGCTGTTTTAACCTCGGCCGAGGGAGAGGTGAGCCTTTGTATTGATGGTGCTAAACCTATACAGCTGACATTGAGTGAATTGGAATTTTCTGACCCTGTTGGAAAAATTACCCGCAACATTAACTGGCTTATTGATGGCGATATGGTGTCGTTTCAGACCAATGAGGTTGAGATTTTTGACCAATGGCTCAAAGACCATGACATTAAGAAAACTGTGTTTATCATCGACTTTTTTGAAAAGCATTTAGCGGCTGTGATTGCTGCGTTGGTAATGTCTGTCGTGTTAATTTATAGTTTTGTGACTTATGGTGTGCCTGCGGCAAGCCGTGTGATTGCTTATCAAATTCCACCTTACATATACAGTTTTACCACCGAGCAAACATTGGCTTTGCTTGATAAGACCTTATTTGAGCCATCGAAGATAGATGATGACGAGCAGGCCAGAATTGAATTGGCATTTTTGAATATGACCCGCGATGCCGATTGGCCCAATGGGTTTGATTTGCAGTTTAGGGCCATGGGTTATAACGGCAATGCGCCCAATGCGATGGCGTTACCTTCGGGTGTGGTTATTGTGACCGATGGTTTGATTAAACTGGCGGAAAATGATGAAGAAATTATGGCGGTTTTGGCGCATGAAGCTGGTCATGTGATTAACCGACACGGCATAACCGCTGTTGTGCAAGCAAGTATTTTAACCGCCAGTGTAACATTTCTAACGGGTGAGCTATCGGGATTGTCGGAAATGTTGATTAGCAACTCGGTCATATTAACCCAGATGTCGTATAGCCGTGCGCTTGAAAAAGAAGCTGATTTATTTAGCAAGCAACTGCTCATTGAGACGGGTACTGGTGATGCCATTCTTTTGGTGGACATGCTGAAAAAGATGGAAAAATACTATGGTGGTGATGTTGATGGTGATGCGGATGAAAACGTATCTGACTATTTTTCATCGCACCCGATGACACATGAGCGTGTTAAATATCTGCTAGAATAACATTTTGGATTGCTATATCATCATTTAAAAAGGGGTGATGATATGGGACTGTTGGTAGATGGTGTTTGGCATGACAAATGGTATGATACGCATGCTGATAAGGGCAAATTTATCCGCAGTGAATCGCAATTTCGCAATTGGGTAACTGCCGATGGTGCTGCTGGTAAAACTGGAAAATCTGGTTTTAAGGCTGAAGCTGGGCGCTACCATTTGTATATTTCCAACGCCTGCCCATGGGCGCATAGAGCCATGATTTTCAGAGCCTTAAAAGGCTTAACAGATATGATTGATATATCGGTTGTGCATCCTTATATGGTTGAGAATGGTTGGACATTTGCAGCTGGTGAGGGCGTGATTGCTGACAATGTGAACGGCGCTGAATTTGTGCATCAGATCTATACCAAAGCTGACCCCCAATATAGCGGCCGTGTGACAGTGCCAATTTTGTGGGATAAGCAACAAAATACCATTGTATCTA
Source organism: Hyphomicrobiales bacterium (assembly GCA_051531935.1). Taxonomy (GTDB): domain Bacteria; phylum Pseudomonadota; class Alphaproteobacteria; order Rhizobiales; family OSC116; genus OCS116. Next base: position 165,801 of record JAOPTR010000007.1, on the reverse strand, counting down.
ATGAATCATCTGAAATAATTCGTATGTTTAACAGTGCATTTGATGGCATTGGGGCGGCCAAGGCTGACTATTATCCTGAGCCGTTGCGGACTGAAATTGATGAAATCAACCATCGGATATATCATAATATAAGCAATGGAGTTTATAAAAGTGGTTTCGCCACGACCCAAAAAGCCTATGAAGAGGCGGTTATTCCGTTATTTGAAAGCCTAGATTGGGTGGAGCAAATATTGAGCGAAAAACGCTATTTATGTGGTGATGAAATTACTGAAGCCGATTGGCGATTATTTACAACGCTTATTAGATTTGACGCGGTTTATGTGGGGCATTTTAAGTGCAACCTAAAAATGATTTGCCAATATGAGAATTTATCGGGTTATGTGCGGGAATTATACCAAATGGATGGCATTGCTGAAACGTTGAATATGAACCATATTAAACGCCATTATTATGAAAGCCATGACATGGTGAACCCAACCCGCATTGTGCCAGTGGGCCCAGAGCTAGATTTTGATTTACCACATGGGCGTGGTTGAGGCTTGAATTTAGACTGATTTTGCGTTTGACTTTGAGGCCATTTGCACCAAAAAATAAGAAACACCAGCTGCGCATAAATATATGAGTGCCAATGGCAAAGTGCTGCCATTATAAAAGCCCCCAAAGATAGCTGATAGCCCGACACCAACCAAGCTTGAGACCGAGGCAATGACAGACGAGCCTAAGCCCGCCACGCGCCCTAAAGACTGCATTGCCAATGCGTTGGCATTGCCAAACACAATGCCGACAAATACAAATACCAAAGTGCAGAAAGTTAAAAACAGGGCAAATGGGGGATGACCATTGAAATATAAGGTCAACAGTAAAAAGCCAATGGATAAAAATACGATACCGAGCAAGGCAAGGTTCATCATAAAGTGCATTCCGAAATGGCTTACAAGCTTTGCGTTAGACAATGAGCCGACGCCGGCACCAATGGCAGCTAGCGCAAAATATGCAGGGAACTGACTGCCCACACCGTAAACCAATACATAATATTCGTGTGCGAGGCCGACATAAAATAATTGCGCCCCTAGGATAAGCCCTGCACAGAATGTATAGGCCATCACTTTGGGATGCCTGATGATGAGCTTTGTATTTTGGCGTAATTTATCGAATGATATGGCAATGCGATTTTGCGGTTTGAGAGTTTCGGCTTGGCGCGACCAAAGCCAGATGGCGAGGATTAAATTTATCACATATAGAAAAATAAATATTGCGCGCCATTGCGAGACGTCAATAATGTATTGCCCTAGAAATGGAGCTGCCATTGGTACAATAATCATCAGCCCGAACATAATGGACATGAGCTTTGCCATAGCTTCACCTTGGAATAAATCGCGTATCAGAGCGCGGGTGCCTATCTTGCTGCCGGCAGCGCCAGCACCTTGGATGATACGGGCGCATAATAGAATTTCGTAGGATTGTGCAAAGATTGATATGATGGTGCCAAATGCATAAATGGTCAGGCCAATTAGGATTGTCTTTTTGCGGCCATAAGCATCGGCAATGGAACCAAAGACGAGCTCGCCGAAGGTCATTCCAAAAAAGAACAATGCCACAAGATATAGGGTATCGGCACTATTGGTGAGGGCAAACTCTTTGGCAATATGACCAAAAGCGGGCAACATTGCATCAATACTCACAGCTGAAAGTGCCGTTAATGATGTGAGCAATGCAATGAGCTCGAGTTTTTGAGATTTGGAATTTGCCATGATTTATGAATATCGCATTCCAGTTTAGAAATCTAGCCATTTCGGCTTGAATAAATTATCTACTTTTCTATAGTAAAACTCTAATGTGGGATTGAGGATTTTATGAACTTGAAGAGTTTTATTGTAGCGGCAAAAGCAGCTTGTTATGTTGATGATGGGGCAATCGCTAAACCTTGCCGCGAGGATTCTCACGATCTTAGTTATTCATCTGGTGATTGGAAATATTTGGATAGTTATTTTGGAGGCACTGATTTTATGGGGCAGGAAGTTGTTTGGTATAAAGGCAAAGCGGTTTGGGCTATGAATTATTATGGATATATTTTAAATCCTGATTTAATTAATGCCCAAAAAGCAGGTGAGATTATTAAAAAATCCTTGGCAGTATTATATGCTGAAAATCGGTTTTTAGGCGGGTTTGAATTCACTATAGGTGACTATAGTTATATCGACACCAATAAGGGTGATGAATTGAAATTTAGTGGTGTTGAATTAATTTTGCGTGATGGTGAAGAAGTTTACCAATTAGATTACCATGGCGGGCAGTTGAAATCTTAGTTTTACCTATGGAATACAGGTAAATAAGCAGAATTTCGCCTTATAATTGATGGTTTTAAGTAACCGTGGGTAATAAAAGTTATTATTACTCTAAAATAGTATAACTGGCTGGATTTATTGCGAATCTATGTTATGACTTGATTGTAATATAAATGGGGGAAGCGTTTTAACAATGGGACGGAACCTATTTTTATGCTCCAAGAAAATTCGGCACAATTTGCTTCAAACCATCAGCATATGGTTGAAACATTTACGAGTGACTTTTACCGCAACAAGCGCTTAGAACTTCATGAAATAATTTCACCCACATTTACTTACTTCACACCATTTAATGGATTATTGAATTTTTTGGAATATATTGATTGGATGGAAAATTTGGCAACACAGCGTAGTGTAACCAATCTTTGCAAACCAAAATCTAATGACAATAGTGAATATAGTTACAAATATGTAGTGAAAATTATTAACTTAAAATTGGGTTTTGAAGAAGAGTTGATTGGTGAAACCATAGTGATTGTTGTTGACGGGCTTATTGAGCATGTTGAGAATAAATATGAAGAAGAAATAAGCAACCCGAGACTCATTAAGAAAATTACCAATATGCTTATTAATTAATAGGCATTTTTTTACCAACCCATACGGATGCCACGACAGCGCCTGCGAAGATTATGGTTTTAAAATCCAACGGTTCTGACAGCATAATAATGGATGCAAAAATGGTTATGAACGGCTGCAGCAATTGAGTTTGGCTCACCCGCGCAATACCACCCAAAACCAAGCCTTTATACCACGCAAAAAAGCCAATTAACATGCTGACCAGCGATAGATAAAGAAAACTAATATACACGGTTACAGGGTAGCCCGTATAGGTTTCTGGCTGATAGATAATTGACAATGGCAATGTGTAGGCCAATGACAAAACGAGCGCCCAACAAATAACCTGCCAACCACCAAGTTCTTTGGACAATTGCGCGCCAACTGCATAGCCAATGGCGGCAGATATAACGGCACCTAAAAGTGCTATATCGGCCATTTCAATGCGGCCTGAACCCTCGGTTACCACATAAGCTATGACCAACAGGCTGCCGACAACACTCACCGCCCAAAAGGCAAAACTTGGGCGCTCTTTTGCCACCCATGCACCAAAAAAAGCCGTGGCTAGTGGCAAAATTCCGACAACCACGCCGCCATGAGATGCGGGTACATGTTGCATCGCCCATGATGACAGGATAGGGAAACCCGCCACCACGCCGAGCGATACAATGATTAATTTTAAGATTTGGGACTTGTTGGGTATTTTTTGTTTGAACCAGAGCAATATAACAATTGATACCACCGCCGCCACCACAGCACGGCCTGTACCGATGAATATTGGGTCTAAATATGGCACAACAACGCGAGTGAAGGGCAAGCTGAGGCCAAACGCCACAACACCTAATATGCCGTAAAGCATGCCTTTTGTTTCATCCGTCATATAGCAACCCTTTAAAATCTATTGCCAATCTATTATGGCATTTTGATTTTGCATATACACAGTTTTAACAAAAAAAATTACCTAATTGCTATCTTTTGGCTTGGATGAAAATTCAGAACCATGGACACGATTAATTGGAAATTGAGACACATCGACATCAACTAAACAATTTGCATTTACGCCCATAATGCCTGGTTTAGAACGGGTATGATGGAAGGTGTATATGCCACATTTTTTACAAAAATGATGTTTCGCTATTTTCATATTCCATTGATAGAGTGCCAAATCAGCTTCGCCCTCTAATAGCTTAAAGTCATCTTTATGAACGCTGAGCATAACTGCATTTCTCTTTTTGCAAAAAGAGCAATCGCACATTTTGAATGATTCAATTTTAGTATCAACTTGGAACTTTATGCTGCCGCAATGGCAAGCGCCCTTATAAATTGTCACGATTTATTCTCCAACGATTTAATGTAGAACCAACTTAAGACCACTAATGGCAAGCCAATGCCGAAAGAGAATCTTATGCCCAAATGCTCGGCGACAAAGCCCAAAATTGGCGGTGCAAGCAGGAAAATAATAAATGAAAGCTGCGCGAGAGATGCAACATTGGTGGCTGCTGGCCTATCTGTACGTTGCGCAGCGGCTGACATGGCAAGCGGAAATAATGAACTTGAGCCAACACCTGCCAAAGCAAAGCCAAGCAAAGCAATATATGCATTGGGGGAGAATGTAACCAATGCAGCGCCGATGCCTAAAATAACGACCAATATACGTGCTACAGGAACAGCGCCATATTTACTGATAAACCCATCGGCAAAAAAGCGGGTGACGGCCTGAGTCAACGCACCGATTGCGAAGGCCATTCCGTTAGCAAATGCTGACAGTTCGAAATTATCGCGCATGAAAATTACTGACCAATCGGCACCTGCGCCTTCGAGCAACATGGCGCTTAAAGTGAATGCGACCAAAGCCAGAATACCTTTTGAAGGGCGAATTAATTTAGGAGTTTTTGGCTCATCTGAAGCGGTTACACGTGCTGGAGATGGCTTGAAATTTAACATGACTACAAACAGGATTGTAAAACTTGCTAGGGTGACCGCCAAAATATGCATGGTGGGAGAAATATCCCATTGTGCTGCCACCGCACCAAAAAGACCAGCCGCAAAGAACCCAAAACTCCAAAAGGCGTGGGCTCGGTTCATGATGAGTTTACCCATTAAATGCTCGGTACGATCGGCCTCGACATTGATGACGATTTCTAGCGCGCCAATGGCAAGACCTGCGAATAATAAGCAAAAGAAAAAGATGGTGATATTGGGTGCTAAAGTGGCGGCTGCCGTAGAAAAACCTAATATTGGAACAGCCACGAGAATGAGTTTTCTGTAGCCGAGATTTTCTATTATGGGGCCTGAGAACATGAGTGATATTTGAGTGCCTACGGCAAAACCAAGCAAGCCTAGGCCTAATGCGCCTTCTTGAATATTCATGGCTAATTGCAATTCGCCTAACCTTGGGAAGATTGAACCCAAAGTGAGTGAATATAGAAAAAACACTGTAAAAACTTTAACTTGGTGTGGGATATTATTCATAATTTAACTCTCATTATCGACTCTCATCACCTTAATATCTAATTCTGAAAAAGCCATCGTATTTTCGACTTGTGCATTGGTAATTAGCAAATCTACTTGATCGCAATTTATGACTTTATGGCGGGCGCGCTTGTGCAGTTTGGAAGCATCGACCAAAATGACTGTTTTAACTGCGCTTTGTGACATCTGGCGCTTTACATCAGCTTCATTCGTATCATCTGCACCCAAGCCGAATTGCTCATCGAGCGCACATGCACCCAATATGCAGATATCGGCTGCACAATTTGCAATATCTTGCACAGTTCTTGCCCCTGTGGCAATGCCACCTGCGGGTTTAATGGTGCCACCAATAAGCAAAGTTTCTATTTGTGCCTCTAGTAATATGGCTGCAATGATGGGTGAAGGTGTGATCACTAGGCCTTGATATTGGTAGGGTAATTGGCGAGCAAAGGCTGCTACGGAAGTGCCACCATCTAACATGAGAGTGTTACAATCTTTGAGCAATACCTCTATTTTGTGGGATATATCACCTAGCCAATTTTTGTAATTCATACGTTGGATTAGCGGTTTATCTGGCGGCAACAGTGGCAACGCACCGCCTTTGACCCGCTTTACAATACCCTCTTGTTCTAACGCAATGAGATCGCGCCGCACTGTATCTACTGACACACCAAATTCTTGCGCTAGATCGGCCGCAATTAATGCGGTATTTGCTGCGATCTTATTTTTGAGTATCAGCTGCCGCGTATCTGGGTTGTTTAAATCTAGATGATCCATATATTTCCTAATTTTGCAATACTATGCAATAAACTGCAAAATAATGCAAATTATTATTTTAAAAACCTTGTCACATGTTCTTTTTTCGCTCGTCTACTTATCATCGACAATTGATAGGAATGAATATGAAACTTGGTTTGAAGCTTATTTCGGCATTTTATTTAATGAATGGATTTCTGATGATTTTAGCCCCTGAATTTTGGTATAAAATCACCCCTGGTGTTGAGCATACTGGCGCGATGAATGGGCATTTTATACGGGACATTGGCCTTGGTTTTTGTGCGGCATCTGCATGGGCATGGTTACCAAAAGCCCGACATTTTACGCCCATTATATTTATTGGAGGGCATGCCGCGCTTCATATGATTGAAATTTTGGATGGTCATTTTGGCCTGAATGAAATTTTACGTGATGGAGTGCTTATTATTATTCCTGCGGTTATTTTTTGCACCCTAATTATCACTCAGGAAAGAAAATAATATGCTGACTTATTTTGCTAAAAAATCACTAAACACATTTGCCAAAAAATATGATTGTGACATGAATTATATGATTGAATTGGCTGAAATTTACCCTGCCAAATTCTTACGATTTGGATTGGCGAATGCGTTCATTCAACATTTTAGTGTGGTGCCAAAAGAACTGTATTTTGCGGTTAGGGTTACGGCTTCGCATATAGCTGACTGCGGAACCTGCACTCAAATGGCAATTAACATAGCCATCGAAGCAGGTGTTGAGCGCCATCAACTTGCCAACTTGATATTGGGGGATGTGGAAAATATGAATAAGGACATATTACTAGGATATGAATATGCCCATGCCATTGCGCGCAATGACCTAGACTTGATGGATATTATCGACCATATTAAAATTGAATATGGCAAAAAAGGGCTTTGGGATGTTGCCAATGCATATAATTTTGGTGAATTTTACCCGAAGCTTAAGCGTGGGCTTGGTGAAGCCGTTAGCTGCCGTAGACCTACTGACATTGTGGCGGAGATTTTGAATGACTGAGCAGAACCACAACGAGGCGATATTTGTAAGTTTACGGCCTCGGCTTATGGCATTGGCCTACCGCATGTTGGGCAGCGTTGCTGATAGTGAAGACATTGTGCAAGAAGCTTGGCTGCGATTTGCTAAGGCCAAAGATGAAGTTGAATATCCTAAAGCCTATTTTACAAAAATAGTCATGCGATTATGCCTTGATCAGCTAAAATCGGCACGGAAAAAGCGTGAGCAATATATTGGCACATGGTTGCCAGAACCAGTGGATGCCCGCCAAGAAATATCGACCTTGGCGGTTGAGAATGGCATTGATATATCTTATGCGATTATGCTGACGCTTGAGCAGTTATCACCACTTGAGCGCGCCGCTTATTTATTGCATGATTTATTTGACCTTAGCTTTGACGAAATAGCCATCACATTAGAGCGCAGCCCCTCGGCATGTCGGAAACTTGCATCGCGGGCGCGCGGCCAACTTGCCAAACGAGAGAAAAGATTTGCGCCAACTGAGGCAACATTTGAAAAACTAATAACCGCATTTTTGACGGCAAGCCAAACAGGCGATTTATCTGATCTGCAAGCACAACTAGCTGATGATGTTAAATATTATGCTGATGGTGGTGGCAAGATTACCGCTGCGCTTAACATAGTTAGTGGCGCTCAGGCTGTGGCTAAGATGTTAATAGGGTTTGCCAAGAAGGAAAAATTTAATGCCGCGACCAGTTTGCGGTTAGCTATCATTAATGGACAAGCCGCGTTGATGCTGACCAATGCAGACAGTAGCTTGCAGCCGATATGTATTGATGTGAACGAAGATGGAGCGATTGCAGATATTTATACGGTGCGCAACCCTGACAAATTGCAGCTTTTGAATTAGCGTAATGGAGCGCCAAAACTGATGTGGAAATGTAGATGTTTGCTCATCCGCTTCTGCTTAGGTAGAAATTGGCAGCTGTGCCACCAAAGATAGCGTCTTTTTCGGCTGAAGTCATTTCGCTGGTGAAACTAGTTACGGCTTCGTGCCATGATTTGTAATCGGCACCTAGGTTTACCACTGGCCAATCACTACCGAACATCACTCTGTTGGCGCCAAATTGTTTGAGTGTGTGTGCGGCATAGGGAGCGATGTCGGCTTTTGTCCATTCGTGATGTTTAGCCTCGGTACTGAGGCCTGAAAGTTTACAATAGACATTGGTATTTTGGGCAATTTCGGCGATTTCATCTGCCCATGGTTGCATCACCTGATCTTTTATCAACGGCTTGGCGCAATGGTCGATGACACAGCGCAGATCGGGGTAAATTTTGAAAAATTTAAATAGGTTTTTAAGCAGCCAAACACGACCTTGGCAATCGAATGTTAGATTGAGGTCGATAAGTGTTTGAATGGCGGGGGCGAGTTGCGGTTGCAAAATCCAATCATGGTCATCATCGCCTTCGATGGCAGCGCGAATGCCGACAAGTTTTGGATTTTTTGCCAAACGCTTAATGACATCTGAAGCGTCATCGGCCAACATATCTACCCACCCAACAACACCATATACCCATTCGTTTTGAGCCGCGATGGACAGCATATATTCGGTTTCTGCCACCGTGGATGCAGCCTGTACAATGATAGTGCCATCTATTTTGGCATCATCAATAAGTGGTTTTAAATCACCTGCGGAAAAATCGCGGTGAATGACACCTAATGCGGGTGTAAGCCAATCGTAATCGCCACGGCTTAATTGCCAAAAATGTTGATGTGCATCAATGCGTTTCATATGTGCCTCTGATTTAGCGGTTTTATTATTTTGATGATTAACGATAACACTGGTGCGTATTTTTGTCTAACCCTCTGATACCAATTTTTGCTGAAAAGTTGACAGATTTTATCGTTATTCTTAGACTAAAGGCGAGTGTAGAAATGAGTGTGAATTCTTGGGAGGGATTTTTATGTTTAAAACCACAATGTTGGGCAAATTTGTTTGTCTCACATCGGCTATCGCGCTGACATGCAGTGCCGTATCGGCCGAAAACTTAGTTAAAAATGGCAAATTTGTAAGCATTATAGACCCGTGGTGGGGCACTGGAAACGTATCGCCTGCACTTGTTGATGAGCAATTATGCGTTGACGTGCCTGCCAAAACCGCAAATCCGTGGGATGTGATTGTTGGTATAAACGACCTAACTTTGGTGAAAGGTGAAAAATATTCGTTTAAATTTGAAGCTTCGGGCGCGCCTAGCGGCAATATACGTGCATTGGTGCAAATGCCTGCAGACCCTTGGACTGCTTACGCAACCATTACCAAGCCTGCGACGCCTGATGGCGCCAAATATAATGCTAGTTTTAAATCCGTTGTCGATATAAAAAATGCTCAGGTTGTTTTTCAGATTGGGGGATCTAAAACAGCTTGGAAATTCTGCATTGATAATGTTGAGCTAAATTCTGGCACTGACATTGCCCAATATAAAGCCAAAACCGCAACCAACGTGCGGGTGAACCAAGTGGGTTATTTGCCTGATGGCCCCAAACGCGCCAATTTAGTTCTGGACAAATATGCACCACAAAAATGGTTATTATTAAACAGCGCTGGCAAAGAAGTTAGCAATGGTTATACCCAGCAAAAGGGTGTTGACCCAACGGCGGGCGAAGAGAAAATTCATCTTATTGATTTTACAGAAGCGACCGCCACTGGTGATGGTTTTAAAATTGTTGTGGCCAATAAAAAAGGTGATGATTGGGTTTCTGATCCGTTTTCTATTAAAGCAGATTTATATGACAGTTTGCGCATTGATGCGTTGTCGTATTTTTACCCCGTGCGCTCTGGCATTGAAATTGATGGCAAGATTGCCGGTGCAAAATATGCTCGCCCTGCGGGACATATGGGCATTGCGCCAAATACTGGCGATACCGAAGTGGGTTGCCAAACACCAGAGGTTAGCCAAAAAATCTACGGTGAAGCATGGACTTGTGATTATAAATTAGACGTTACGGGCGGTTGGTATGATGCGGGTGACCATGGCAAATATGTGGTCAATGGCGGCATATCGGTTGCGCAAATGCTGCATACATATGAACGCGCCACGTTGCGCAAAGGCGAAGCTTTGGCCGCATTGGGTGATGGTTCATTACCTGTTGTTGAGCAAAGTAATGGCATTCCTGATATCTTAGACGAAGCCAAGTGGGAGCTTGATTTTATGCTGAAAATGGTTGTGCCAGAAGGCAAGCCGCTTGCTGGTTTGGTGCATCATAAAATACATGATGCCAGTTGGACTGGATTGCCATTGTTGCCGCATTTGGATGATCGGTTGCGTGAACTACACAGACCATCTACCGCTGCGACCTTGAACTTAGCCGCAACAGCTGCCCAAGCCGCACGCTTGTTTAAGCAATTTGATGCTGTTTATGCTGACAAGTTGTTAACCGCGGCAAAAGCGGCCTACCAAACCGCAAAAGACATGCCAATTTTGCTAGCGCCCGCTGCTGATGGCGATAGTGGTGGTGGCCCATATGATGATGTTGAGCTAGATGATGAATATTATTGGGCAGCAACTGAACTTTACATCACCACTGGGGATGAAGCTTATAAAGCTGATATTCTAACCAACCAACATTGGCAAGAGCCTAGCGCGATACATTATGCGTTTGATTGGGCGAGCACCGAAATGTTAGCGCGGATAAACCTTGCCACTGTGCCAAATGGTTTAAGTGCGGATGAAGTGAAACAAGCGCAAGGCTTTATAATTTCGGAAGCCGATAAATATTTGGAAATTCAGGCAGGGCAAATATTTGGCATGCCATATAACCCACCTAAAGGTATTTATGACTGGGGCAGCACGCATTTGGTGATACAAAATGCCATTGTGATGGGCACTGCATTTGAGCTGACGGATGACGCCAAATACCGCAATGGTATGTTGGAGGCAATGGATTATATATTTGGCCGCAACGCGCTGAATAATAGTTATGTAACTGGATATGGTAGCCATTATTCTGAAAACCAGCATTCTCGTTGGTTCTCGGCACAGATAAACCCTGATTTACCACACCCGCCAAAGGGTAGTTTATCGGGCGGGCCGAATAGCTCTATTCAAGATCCTGTTGTGCAGAATTTATTTGGTACCAGTGGTTGCCCTGGGCAAACTTGCTACATTGATGACATTGAAAGTTGGGCAACCAATGAAATTACCATTAATTGGAACGCGGCTTTGAGCCAAGTGGCATCTATGCTTGCGGATCAATAAAAGCTGATTAGAATGACATTATTGACCTTCGAAACTCGTTTGATTTTCGAAGGTCTTTTTGGGTTTGAGCTATTCGGTTTCGAACTGCATAAGCTCGACAGGTGCGCCATTGTGCAGAATCATTGCCACTTTTATGCCATGTGATGGCATGCTTGGCTCGCCCATAAGTTGTTTACCTTTGATGGCCTCGCGCAGATCTGGCACTACAAAAGCGGGATGGGGAATTCTTTGAATCAACGGATCTATGATGCTATCGGCATCGAAATACATCCACTCCACGCCATATGGGCTGGTATCAAAACCCGTAACCCACATACCTAAATGCGGTATGTGGCGCATATTTGGCAGCTTTTTAGCGCTTGGAATGCCCATATGATGATATGTCCAACCCCAATCTTGACTGCATTGAGGGAGATCGGATTCTATGCGTTGGTTATTTTTCATTTTAAGCTCGGAATTTTTAAGTTTTTAAAATAAATTACTGCATTACTTAAAGGCATGTGCCTTCTATTTTTATATGTTGTAACCGAGCTTATCGCGAATTGCACTTTATTTTTGTTCGAATATGCCTGTAGCAATTTGGCGAAAATCTAAACCATCACGGATTATGAACAAGGCATTCAACTGGTTTTTACGTGCAAATTCGATGCCTTTTGCTTCGCCCATGACCATGCATGCTGTTGCATAGGCATCGGCATGCATGCAATCTTGTGCAATGATTGATAGGGAAGCGATGTTGTTAGCCAAGGGTGCTTGGGTTTTTTTGTCCATGGTGTGAGAGATAATTTGGTTATTGAACTCATGCAAATGACGGTAATCTCCCGATGTGGCGATGGCGGCGTTTTCTAGCTTTATCACGCGGGCAATGTCTCTAATTTCGGGTATAGGTTGTTCTATCGCGACATTCCAAGCGCCTGCATCTTCATATTCGGTATTGGGTTTTGTGCCTTTGGCGCGCATTTCGCCATCTATCGACACTAGATAATTATCTATATTGGCTGCGTTTAGAATCTCGGCCAATTTATCGACCCCGTAACCTTTGGCGATACCGCATAGATCGAGCATTAACGGGGCAGATTTACATAGACTTGAATTTGCGGCATCTAGCTTTAATACATCTAATATATTGCCATTATTTTGTTGTGAAAGCTGTTTTATATCTTGGGCATTCGGGTTTGAATGTGCGGGGCCAAAGCCCCATGCGTTGACCATATTACCAACTGCAATATCAAATGCGCCATTGGTTATTTGGGCTATGTTGAGGGCATTCTCGATCACATAGAACATATCTTCGGGGATTGTTGTCCAAATATTGCAAGCTGTATTGTTGAATTTAGTGAGATCTGAATTGGCCTTCCAATTGGACATTTGGTTATCGACCAATGTAACGGCTGCTTGTAACTTGTTGGCAATTTTACTTGCATCATGACCTTGTTCGACATAAAAAATTGCCGAAAATTGCGTACCCATGGTCGCGCCAGTTACCATGGCTTTTTGGTAAAATGTTGATGGCTTAATAGACATCTTCAATATACCTTTTTTGCTGCTTTAACACTTTTATATCATAGCCCATATCGGTTAGGGTTTGTTTGACGTCACTTGCCATATTGCTCCCACCGCAAACGATGAATTGCCCACCTTTCTGCATGAGTTGGCTAATATTAGCAGCATCTTGTGCTAATGTATGCTGCACATAAGCGGGGGTTTTTGTTCGTGAAAATGCTGCGTTTAATTGGGTGAGTTGGCCTGTTTTTAAATACGCGATTAGCGTTTGTTGGTATAGAAAATCAGCCTCTGGATGGCGGCCACCCCAATAGAGATGTGCGGCACCTTTGGCATTTTTTATAAACCCAATAAATGGTGCAATGCCTGTGCCTGCACCAATCATTATAATCGGTTTTTGATTGTTGGTTGGTTTGAAATTGGGGTTGGGTTGAATGTAGGCTTTTACTTGATCGCCAGATTTAAGATTGTGCAAATAGGTGGAGCAAACGCCGCCCTGTTTTTTGGCCACACAAATGCCTAATGTGCCATCTTTTGAGCAGGTGGCGAGCGAGTAGTAGCGCGGAATTTCAGTATCGGGTGTGACGATACCGACCAGATCACCCGCTTCGAAATTTTGCATGTTTTTGGGAATTGAGAATTGCAGAATGCGTGTTGCAAAATTGCCCTCAAATTCAAAATCTTGAGAAACTTCTAGGGTTAAGTTGTGAGTTTTTGGCGTTGAAACCACATGGCTTAGATTTAGGGTTTTGTTTAATTTTATGCCTAAGGCTTGCCCCCAATTTTGGAATGTTTGTGACGATTGTTTATCGACAAATTCTAATGGTAAAAGGCATTGCCAACCTTTTGCTTTGAGTGCGGTTTCTAGGCCGATTGCGAATTGGCAGAACTGGTTAAATTGTTTATCGCCAAAGCCCAAAACTGCATATTTGAATGTGGGGGTGGCATTATATTTTGCTAATTTTTCCATAAATTTATTAGCTGTTTCGGGTGCGGAACCATCGCCATAAGTGGAGGTGAGGAAAATTATATTCTTGGCCTGCTGGTAATTTTGTGGTGTGAAATTATTCATGTCGGTAATATGTGCAGCCATGCCGACATTGTTTAATTGTTGATGTAAATGATTGGCAAAACCTTGGGTGATATTGGTTTCACTGCCGACCAATATAATGGTTTCGGCTTTATGCGCCGCGATGTTAGACTTTATTTTTGGAGATGCACTGCGGCGACGCCACCAAATGATGAAGCCAGTGATTGCCAAAATGGGCAGGCCTAAAGCAGCAATGCCGAGTATTGCGCCAAACCACCAAAGCCCCTGCCCTGTGTGCAGCATATAGAAAAATTCGTATATTTTGCGACTGGTATTATTAGGTTGATAGACTAATAATTCGCCCGATGCTTGGTCTATATAGCCTTGGCCATCTGATGTGGTGAGGGTGAACATGTCGAAAGGATCATCTTCAAACGGAAAACGCAATTCGCGAAAATTTGATAATGGGGCGGCTTTTAGTGCTGCTAAATTGGCGACCTTGGTTGGTTCTGCGCCTGAAATATTTTCAGGAAAGGGAAGAAACCCGCCTTTGCCATCGTTGATAAATTCGAACTTTGCGAGGGACATATAGGTACCTGTAAGCGCAGTGACGAATAAAACCAAAATGATGATGCGGCTGATATCTACATGCAAATTTGAAGATGTTTTACCCTTGGATTTGGTGAAAATATGCCGCCACCCACCGAGGCGTTTGGCTAACATAAACAGGCCCGAAACACATGCTAGAAGCATTATAAAGGCGGAAACCCCTGCCACGACGCGCCCCGTGATGCCAACATAAAAAGTGCGATGCAATTGTTTGAAAAAGCCAAAAATGGCGGAGCGCGTTTGAGGCGCTACACTTTGGCCTGTTTGTGGATTTACAACATCGGTAGCGATGCCTGTATCTGTAAAATACTGGACGGTAATTGTGCCGTTTGCGCTGCGGCTGATAAGCTCGACACTTGAATGGGTTTTAAGCACTTTGTCTGCCAATTCGGCCAAGCTAATATTTGATGTATTACCTGCATTGAGACGATCTAACGTTGGTTCTGTGGACATGACAGCGCCAGAAACCGCTAGGATGATGACGAATAACATGGCTGCTAGACCAGGGATTGAATGAAGCTGGCGCAGCATATTTACCCCTACATTTTCATGTTAAATGATGTGACAAAACCGCGTTTACCAGAGGCTTGTGCATTGCCTGTTGAGAGTGGGATGTTAATGTCTTTTGCGGCCAAGCCATTGTCCTCGGCTGCGGCATCGACTTGAATTTTATAACCCGCGTCGATTAAGGAGTCTGGTACGTTGGCTTCGAATGAAATGCTTTTGCCTGAGCCTAAACTAGCACCTGAAAAACCGTCTATTCTTAGGCCTTGTGCCACCGCATGACGATGCCAACCAAACAAGCTTGGTAGATATTTTTCTTCTTTTGAGGATAACCATATTGTTGAATGCAATTTATTGTCCGGCCGCGTGATGTAAACCACCACATAAGCACCTGGGCCTGTGTAGGTTTTAATTGATAAATTAAATTTTATGGTTTTTGCTTCGGCAATTTGTGGTAGCCAAATTGCTGTGCTTATTAATAAAATTTTTGCTAATTGTTTCATTTTATTCTTTCGAGACCTAGCCAATTTGGCATGGAGAGGTTTGGTTTTTGTTAATCACTACTTAGTAAGACACTTAGAGTTTGAATTTATTCCCAATTAATTTGGCTCTTTTGGTTCTGGAGTTTGATCATGTGTAAGTTTAATCATCAAAATGGCGATTTTGGGGTAGTTTTAATATGGCTTCAAAACCGTCAGCTTTGCCTGTTGCGGGTGAATTAAGCAATAGCTCGCCGCCCGCTTGCAGCATGATTGAGCGTATAATAGACAGGCCGAGACCTGAGCCTTCTGACCTTGAGCCACCGCGCACAAACGCTTCACCGATTTTTGCTAATATTTCGGGGTTCAGAGCCTCGCTTTTATTTCGAACTATAACAATGTTATTTTCGGGCAGGTCTATTTCGACAGTTTTGCCATCGCCATGAATATATGCATTTTGCACTAGATTTCGAAAGGCAATGAAAAACGCATCCTCATTTATGTAACTTTGCAGCTGCACACCTTGTGCTAGGTTTAAATTTACATTCAATTTGGGTTTAAACTCTGTGATAACTAAATTTAGTACTGGCATTAAATTTATAGATTTTGTTGTTTTGGCAAATCCTGATTCTAACCGCGATAATTGCAATAATTTTTCTGCTAAATCGGATAAATTTCTGAGCGATTTCTCAATTTCTTTTAACCGTTTTGCCCCTGTCTTTTGACCAAGTTCGATTGCCAAGCGTTGAGTTTGTGCCAATGCGCCTGCAATGGGGGTGCGCAGTTCGTGCGCGCTACTGGCAGCAAAACTTCGTTCGGCTTTTAGCGCAGCATCAAGCCGCGTTAACAGCTCCGCCACCTCATTGGCGATGGGTGCTAATTCCTTGGGGTGAGCATGAGTTGTGAGCGGTGTTAGATTGTTGCCATCTCGTTTGGCTATGTCGCTACTTAATTGTTTTAGCGGCCGCATTGCCATGCGCACAACCAACCAAATGATGATGATAACCAGTGGGATGATGGCTGCTAATGGCCACAATAGCGCTTTGACGCTTTCGGCCAATAATTTATTTCTGTCTGAAATTGTTTCGAACACTTGAATGCTATATCCACTCGAGCGATCTACATAACCAAATTGTCGCCTTGTGCCAATATTGGAAAATCCTTCGACAATTTTTAATTTTGGAGTTTTCAAACCTTTGGGATGGTCTGAAAAAATTATGAGGCGGTTTTCTTCATCTAAAATTATGTAGGGAATACTGTCCAAACCCGGAAGGTGCAAAGGATCTGCATTGGCATTTTTTGATTGTTTGTGACTATAGATTGCCAGCGGCAATATTAGCTTTGCACTTTTTTTAAGCCGCCCATCTAATGTGTGAGAAAGTTCATTTTGCATAACCAATGTGGAAATAACGGCTGCCCCTAACCACAATATAGCCACCCCAATTGAGAGCCCTATTGCCAAGCGCAAGCTGATAGAAATTTGTTTATGTTTAGCCATTGATTTGATACCCCATTCCACGAATGGTGGTTATGATGTTTTTGCCTAATTTTTTACGCAAACGGCTGACATAAACCTCGACTGCATTGCTTGCCACCTCTGCGCCAAAGGCATAGAGTGAGGTTTCTATATCGTCTTTTGAAACGATGGCATTTACGTTGCGCATTAAGCGATCTAACACTGCCCATTCTCGCGCTGTTAACGCCACTAATTGCGCGGCTTTTGTGACTATTTTACGGTCAAAATCTATGTCAATATCACCAAGGGTTTTAACATTATTTGCCACGCCATTATAGCGACGTGCAACGGCTGTTAAGCGCGCACTCAGCTCGCCTAAATCAAACGGTTTTACCATATAATCATCGGCACCGCTATTGAGACCATCTATACGCACAGCCACTTGGTCTTGCGCTGTGGTGATAATTATCGGGGTTAGGTCGCCATTTTGGCGCAGGTGGCGTAGTAAATCTAGGCCATTGCCATCTGGCAAACCCAAATCGAGCAATATGAGTTCATAATCGACAGTTTTTGCTGCATGTTCGGCATCTTTTATGAACTCGAACCAATCGACACTATGGCCTTCGGCAATGATGTGATCGCGCACAGCAGAGCCTAATATATGATCATCCTCTACAAATAAAACGCGCATATTGTGCCTGTTTTTAGTGACATTAAAATTTATGCCTTTTGTTTGAAATGCTTATTTTTGAGACTATAAACAATAGATTGAATTTGCGCAATTTCATAAGGTTGCGGTTAAAAACTAGTATTCTTGTGCCTCATTTTATGGGGTGTTTTTTCGGTTACATTCCAATGTTCGGCTATTTTACCATCTTCAATTCGGTAAATATCGAAGACTGAGAATTTAGCTTTGGCTAGTTTCGCTTCACCCAAAATCATCACAAAATTACCTTCGGCAATCACATGATGCATGGTTACATAGCGAAAACCCATTTTCCTTTTTTTCTGTTTATTTATATAATCTACAACTCCTTGGGCGCCTGAGTTTTTTCTGGTGTCATGTTGTAAAAAATTAGCGGCAACATAATCAATTGCTTTTTCGGCATTTTCTTCGACATAGACATCGTTTATAAAATCTATGGCTAGCAGTTTATTCTGTTGTGTTTTGTCTAGGTCACTGATTTTATTTGGACCTTTGAATTGATTGGGCTTATCGGGTCTTATACTCGCCTCACCTTCCCAATATTCGATGATTTTATTATTTTCAACTCGGAACATGTGCATATAATGCTGGTCGCGGTTGGCGTTAAATAAATTTGTTTCGACAATTATTAAATCATCTTCTTTTAAAATGCGGAATGGCTCTATTTTCATCGGTGTTTTGCCACCCGGTTGAGATTTTAGGTATTTTTTCATCCCCTTTAAGCCGTCGGCAGCGCGTGGCCCATGCTGAATGATATTCTCTGCCATATATTGATCTACAATTTTTGGGTTTTTAGCAGCCATTACATTTTGCAAATAATCTAATACCAGGTTTTTATCTGCATCTGTTTGCAGCTCAACCGCAGCATTGGCTGAACTCGCAAGGAAAATACCGAAAACAATGGCTATATATTTAATTGGTTTTTTCATCATCATTCCTTTTGTGGCGCTAAATATGTTTACCGCCAATAGCTGTCGCCAAACTGAACAGATGAAAATTATATTTACCGCACCGCTCTGACATGTTAGTTAACGTTAATTCAAATATTCATTCAGGAGGTTTTTATGAGAATTTTATTTACAGGCGGAGCCGGCAAAGCGGGCAGACACGCCATTGCATACCTTGTTGCACAAGGCCATAAAGTGGTGAATTTAGATATGACACCGCTTAACCACCCTGATGTACATGATATGATTGCTGACATTACAGATTCTGGCCAAATGTTTAACATTTTAAGCGGCTATGGTGGCTTTGAAGAGTTGGAACCTGGTACTGGCGTGCCAAAGTTTGATGCTGTTGTGCATTTTGCGGCTGTGGCGCGGATTTTGATTAATTCGGATAATGAGTGTTTTCGGATCAATGCAATTGGCACTTATAATGTAATTGAAGCGGCTTGCAAATTGGGCATTCCTAAAATCGTGATCGCTTCATCTGAAACCACTTATGGCGTTTGTTTCTCTGACGGTGAAGTTGACCCTGGTAGTTTGCCGCAATTAGAAGATTATGACGTTGACCCGATGGATAGCTATGGCTTATCTAAAGTGGTGAATGAAAAAACAGCGCGGTCTTTCCAACGCCGTTTTGGCAATGACATTTATTGCTTGCGCATTGGTAACGTGATTGAACCGCATGAATATGAAACATTATTCCCTGATTATTTTGCCAACCCAGAAGTGCGCCGCCGCAATGCATTTAGTTATATTGATGCGCGGGATTTGGGGCAAATTGCTGACCTTTGCTGCAAAACAGATGGGCTTGGCTACCAAGTGTTTAACGCGGGCAATGACACAACGGGGGCTATTTTGCCAACGGCCGATTTGCTTAAACGTTTTTACCCGAACGTACCTGTAACTCAAGAACTAGGCGAGTTTGAAGCTTTATTTTCTAACCGTAAAATAAAAGATATGTTGGGCTTTAAAGAGCAGCACAATTGGCGCAATTATATAGATGGCTAATCTAGTGAAAATCTCTGGATGGGAATAGCCGCCGGTGATATTGGCGTGGATGGTGTGGGGTTGTGCCTTGCACCTGACCATCTGTGAGTTGTTTTTGATCGGGGAAGTGGGGCAAACGCATATAGTCTAGCAAATGCGATAAATCTTCTATCTCATAGGCTATGATATGCGCGACAATGCCTTTGCGTTCTAACACGCCTTTAACCCGCATAAGCCGCGAGAAAAACACTTCGCGTTTATATTTTTCGAACACTTTTGGCCATGTGATGATGTTGGCGGTGCCTGTTTCATCTTCTAGCGTTATAAAGCACACGCCTTTGGCCGTACCTGGGCGTTGGCGCGCCATCACAATACCTGTAACGGTGATGGATTTTACCAAACTGCGCTCTAGCAGAGTATCGTGTTTTTCGCCGCCTGTTAATGGCCGCAGGATTTTCATCGGGTGACTTTTAAGTGACAGACCATATGATGCATAATCTTCGACAACATGTTGTCCTGCTGTCATATCGGGCAAATGTTGCAAATCATCTAAGCTCTCGATGCCATCATCATCTTCATCACATGCTGCAAAAAGCGGTAATGGCTCTAACCCCTTTATGCCTTTTAATTGCCAAATTACATCGCGGCGTTTTAGATTCATAGAGCCAAAAGCATCGGCATTGGCGAGTTTTTCTAACGCTTTGGGCAAAATATTAGCGCGTCGCCAAATGTCTTTGGGTTCGACATAACCATTATTACGGGCGGCCACAAGCCATTCTGCATCTGTTTTTTTAATACCTTTTATTTGCCTGAGGCCAATGCGCAAGGCATAATCTATATGGGCATATTTGGTGATTTTTTTATGGCGTAACGCTTCTAGGCTATTGTCCCACATTGAATAATTAACATCGGGCGGGCGCACTTCGACCATATGATTGCGCGCATCGCTTACGAGTTGCGCAGGAGCGTAAAAGCCCATTGGCTGAGAATTTAAAATAGCACAAGCGAAAATATCGGGATAGTGGCATTTGATCCACGCGCTGATATAGACCAAGATGGCGAAACTAGCAGCATGACTTTCGGGGAAGCCGTATTCGCCAAAGCCTTCGATTTGTTTGAAACAACGTTCGGCAAAGTCGTCTTCATATCCGCGTTCTTTCATACCTGCAAGAAACTTGCCTTTGTGGGATGAAATGGTGCCAGCATGTTTGAAAGTGGCCATTGAACGTCGCAATTGATCGGCCTCAGATGGGGTAAAACCTGCGGCCACCTCGGCCATTTTCATAGCTTGTTCCTGAAAAAGCGGCACGCCTAATGTGCGTTTTAGCACCTCTTCTAATTCCTTTGATGGATATTTGACTTTATAATTTTTATCCTCGCGTTGCCTGTCGCGCCTTTGGATATATGGATGCACCATGCCGCCTTGGATGGGCCCTGGGCGAACGATGGCGACCTCGATTACCAGATCGTAAAAATTACGAGGTTGCATGCGTGGTAAAAACGCCATTTGGGCGCGGCTTTCGACTTGAAACACCCCGACACTATCGCCTTTGCAGAGCATATCATAAGTCACAGGGTCATCTTTAGGAACAGTCGCCAATGTGTATTTTTTGCCATAATGACTATGGATGAGGTGCAATGCTTTGCGGATGCAGGTGAGCATGCCGAGAGCCAAAATATCTACTTTTAGAATGCCCAATTCATCAATATCATTCTTATCCCATTCGATGATGCTTCTGTCTTCCATACGTGCGTTTTCGATTGGCACTAGCTCATCTAACCGCCCTGCTGTGATGACAAAACCCCCAACATGTTGGCCTAAATGCCTAGGAAAACCATTAAGTTCATGCGCCAAATCGACCACTTGGCGCAGGCGCATGTCTTTGGGGTTGAAGCCTGCTTGCTTCAACTCTTCATCGCTTAAACGTTCATTTGTCCAATGGAATTTTTGCGCGGTTAAACGGTCTATCATATCATCGGACATACCCATGGCTTTACTGACCTCGCGCATGGCGCCTTTAAAGCGAAAATGTGTGACTGTGGCGGTAATACCAGCACGGTCGCGGCCATATTTTTGATAGACATATTGGATGACCTCTTCGCGCCTTTCATGCTCGAAATCAACATCTATATCTGGTGGTTCATCGCGATCTACTGATATGAAGCGCTCGAACAGCATTTCGCTATTTTCGGGCGGGACAGCGGTGATGCCTAGAATGTAACAAATGGCACTATTGGCGGCTGAACCACGGCCTTGGCACAGTATATCTTGGCTTCGGGCAAAACGTACAATGTCGAATACTGTTAAAAAATAGGCCGCGATGTCTTTTAATTTAATGATTTCAAATTCGTGTTGTACCAATGCGGCAACTTTATCTGTCATGCCGCGGGG
Source organism: Hyphomicrobiales bacterium (assembly GCA_051531935.1). Taxonomy (GTDB): domain Bacteria; phylum Pseudomonadota; class Alphaproteobacteria; order Rhizobiales; family OSC116; genus OCS116. The sequence continues at coordinate 143,810 of JAOPTR010000007.1, read as the reverse complement.
GTAAATTCGTTTTGCGGCATGGTTGACTAAATAAATTAACTCATCATGTGCGGTGCGGCCATTGGGTGAAACCTCTTTAGGGTAATCATAACCCAATTGATCGAGGTTAAATTTGATTTCATTGGCAATTTTTTGGACATTTTTTAGCGCGTTGGGAAAATTGTTGAATATCTTATACATCAAGTCTGATGATTTTAGGCATTGCTCGCCATTCATTAAAGCCTTTGTGCCAATTTGCTCAATGGTTATTTTTTCCCTCATGCAGGTGAGGATATCGGCCATCGGTTTGCGAGATTTATGGTGCATGAGCACGTTGTTAGTGGCGACAATCTCTATTTGCAAATTTTCACATATATCGGCAATTTTTTGCAATCGGTTGGCATCATCACTGCGGTATGAATGGGTGAGTGCCGTGTAAAATTGCGGGAAATGTTTTTTACAAATTGTCAGTTGGGTTTTAAAATCATATGGGATGATATGGGGCGGCAGGTAAATGAAAATCTGCCCCTCGCTATAATCTATCACATCTTTGAGGCTGATTTTGCAATGGCCTTTTTCGGCGCGGCGGCGACCTAATGAAATGAGCCGCGATAGGCGCCCGTAGGCTGCGCGGTCGGTGGGGTAACAAAGTAAGCTTTGGCCATCTATCAAATCGAGCCGTGCGCCTACCAGAAGTTTAATGTCTTTATCGGTTGAGGTTTTGGTTTTTTTATAGTGATTTATGGCGGCGTGCATGCGCACCACACCTGCCAGTGTATTGCGATCGGCAATTGAGACGGCATCATGCTTAAGTTTGCAGGCTTGCGCCACCAATTCATCGGCTTGGCTGGCGCCTTCTAGAAAACTAAAGGCCGATATTATTTGTAATTCTGCATAATATTTCATGATGGTGAGCCTTTAAGAAAGACCATGTAAAAAATAACGTTTCTTTGCCGTAACGAATACCCAAAATTGTCGACCCGTTTGGCTTAGCAGCCACCAATAATCACGCGTGCCATCCTGCCACAAAGGGTCATCCCACCACCATTCGGGTGAAATGCGTTCTGGCCCTGCTTTGCTGACTATATACTGTTTTTCACCTTGATAATCAAAGCCATCGAAGCTGAAATCAAACAAGATAAACGGTTGAATGAGCAAGCGCATGGGGCGTTTTATATTGGTTGTTGCCCATGTTTTATCGCTTTTATCATTGCCATGTTTAAACCGTTGATAAGCGCGCTCGGGAATGTGGCTTTGGGCGGGTAAATAATTGATGATGTTATCGAACCCGATGCGGTTGCCGATATGGTCGAACAAATGACTAAGTGGGGTGGTTTCGATTTTTCTATCGGTTAGGTAGTCGTTATTTTTGGGTATATAATCCTCGACTGAATTGGCGGTTAATTGCATTTTATCAATGCCAAACTCGGCAACCAAATCATCTAAATGCAGTGAGAATAATTTGAGTAGGTTTTTTGTTTCTAAATCTGGCCGTGCGGTGCCGATTTCAATATGTTGTTGGCTATGGTCTGGCTTGAAAATTGTCAATGTTAAGTGACGTGGTGCTTTATCTTCTGCGGCTAATATTTTTACTAATTTAGTGAGCAATGTTTTAAGCTCTAACTCCAAATAGTCAGTGAGCATAACTGGCTCGGAAAATGGGGTTTCAACCTGATAAATTTGACTGAATTTATAGGGGTTAAAGGCTTGTGCCTCATGCCCGAGGGCTTGGTTTAGATTTTGCAATAAGCCTTGGCCAAACCGTTTAACCAAGGCTGCTGATTTAAGCGGCAATAAATCATTAATTATCCGCAGGCCAAGCCGCTGTAATTGCGCCACCAGAGCGCCATCAATATCTAAATATTCTATTGGTAAATTGAGTATGCTCGCCCGTTCATCTGGTTTATTGTGATGGTGGATATATGTTGTAAGGGGGGCTTTATGCGCGAGTGCTGTGGCGGCGCGCATATTGCTTGCCATGGCTAATTTTGTTTCAAAACCCATGGCTTCGAAATCGTATATAATCTGTTGCAGCATGGCTTGTTCGCCGCCCCATAAATGTGCGCAGCCCGTGGCATCTAGCCACAAATTCTGCTGCCCATCGAGCATTATTTTAGGGGTATATTTGAGGCAATATCGAGCGATTTTTTTAAGTGTGACCTGCTGTTGCTCGGCATTATGCTGATATACAGTTAGGCCATCGAAACATGCCAAAGCCTTTGTGAGGCTTTGCCCTGCCGCAATATTATGCTGTATCGCAAATTTATTGGCATCAATGATGATGTCTTTATTGCCAATTTTAGTGGCAACCACACAGGCTTGTTCGGCCCATATATTTGTACATTCATGCGCTAATTTGTTGAGCTCCAAATGCGGGAGATGTATCGATATAAAATTTTTCATTTTCAATGTCCATAATCCAATTGCCCTCTCCCGAAATGAAGCCTTTTTGGCGGCTTCTTAAAAGTTTAACTTGATATTGATTTTGCAGGCCAGTAGATGTGCCGATTTGCCAACGTGTCATGGCGCTATTGGTGTTTTGTGATGCGCCTTGCAATAACATAAAAGATTTTGCGTGACCTTTTTCGGCGGCTAAATTAAGCCGTCTGCTTTGTAATAAATTAGGTTGCTTTACGCCTTCGGCCACCACAGTGCCAACAGCACCTGAGCGCAAAGCTTCTTCCATAATCCACAAGGCTTGTTGTTGTTTTTGATAGGTGATGAAAGTGATGTTTTGTAAATTTATGCCCAAATTTGCAACGGCATTTGGGTATAGATAATCACTATCATTTTTACCCTTTAACCAAATGGTCTGTTGCTCATTGTGCAATAATTGCATAAGCACAAAATAAGTTGAAAAGCCACCAAAAAGCTCGTGATTGCCGACGCAAAGCAATTGATTTATGGTGTTTTTTGGCTCTTCTAAACGCATGATTTGACTCTTTATTTTTCTTATTTTAGCTTCGTGTTCTCTTTTTGTTCTAACTTGGATTGTCAACATGAGTCAAGCGTTGAATCGAAATTTAGAAAACTTATTTTAAAATAAAGATGAGCTATTCGGTTATGAAATGATATTCAATCACCTGCGAATAAATTTCGCCAACGCGCAATGGATTGGTGGGAAAATGAGCGATATTTGGGCCATTTGTATAGCCTTGTGGCTCTAGACAAAAACCTGCATATTTATTGACTATTTTACCATTTTGAAGTTGGGTTTTGCCCAAATTAACCGCTGAATAAAATTGAACGCATGGCTGCGTACTAACCACTTTTAAGGCACGACCAGAATGAGCTGCCCTTACATAGGCGTGGGTTTTCATTTTGCCATCATCTGCGCCGATTACATAACTAATGTCATAGCCATTATTGACTTGGCGCATTTCGGCATCGGGGTTTTCGGTGCCTTTGCGGATGAGGGTTGGTTGGCGCAAATCGAACGGCGTATTATCGACAGGGCGAAGTTCACCAGTGGGGATAGATTGGGCATCAATCGGCACGATGAAACTACCGTGCAAAGTCACCTCATGATCTAGAACCGAAGTTTTGCCTTCATCTGCTAAGCCATCTAGGTTGAAATAAGCGTGATTGGTCATCATCACATAAGTGTCTTGATTGGCTGTGGCTTCATATTTGATGGTTAGAATGTTACCGGCACTTAAGGCATAAATAACCGCAACCATAAGATCGCCTGGATAGCCTGCCTCGCCATCGGGACTTAGGCGTTCTAGCTTAATAGCAACGCCGTTATCGGTTTTGATTTGTGTGCCTTTAAATGGCTGGAATCCAAAACCATCATCGCCACCATGCAATTGGTTTTCACCTTCATTGGCTGCCAATTTATAGATTTTGCCATTTAACTCAAATTGTGCGCCTGCGATGCGGTTGGCATAACGGCCAACGGTGATGCCAAATGAACCTTGGCTATTTACATAGTCGGGTAAATTATCAAAACCAAAACTGACTTCTTCACTTTTTCCGTTTTTATCGGGGAATTGCACGCTCGTAATGATGGCGCCATATTCGCTAATGCCTACTTGACAGCCATTGCCATTATCTAAGGTGAAATGTTGAATTTTTTGACCGTTTTCTAATGTGCCAAAATCTTTAACTGTAATTGATGCTGTCATGATATTCCCTCTGAATTTTCATCTAAAGTCATAGGCTGTTTTGCCGCAGAATAAAAGCAAATTTTGCTGATAAACTGCTTGCCGACATTGCGGAAATTTGCCAAACTTAACAGACAACAATTGAACGGAAAAGACATGCGACATGACGCGCGGCCACTGGCCAATAGATATGAAGCGATATTAGAAAGAGCCAAAGGCCTGCGCCCAAGACGCACCGCCATTGTGCACCCTGTTGATGTGCATTCACTTGATGGGGCATTAGAAGCGGCCAAAGCTGAGCTATTAAACCCAATATTAATTGGCCCTAAGGACAAAATTGAAGCCGTTGCCGAAGAGTTGAACGAGGACATAAAAGGCTTTGAGATTATTGACGTGCCGCACAGCCATGCCGCTGCTGCAAAAGCCGTTGAACTTGTGCGCGAAGGCACTGCCAAAAGCATTATGAAAGGCGCTATACACACTGACGAATTTTTAAAACCTGTATTGCACCGCACCAATGGCATTAGAACTGAACGCCGTTTAAGCCATACATTTGTAATTGATGCGCCGAATTATCATAAGTTTTTATTCATCACTGACGCGGCCATTAACATTGAACCTGATTTAAAAACCAAGGCTGATATATTGCAAAACGCCATTAGTTTGGCACATGCTTTGGGCATTGATTTGCCGAAAGTGGCGATATTAAGCGCTGTTGAAAGTGTGAACCCCAATATTCCATCGACCATTGATGCTGCGGCTTTGTGCAAAATGGTTGACCGTAAACAAATTATAGGCGGTATTGTGGATGGACCATTGGCGTTTGACAATGCAATATCGCGCAAAGCCGCTGACATTAAGGGCATTGTTTCGCCTGTGGCGGGTGACCCTGACATATTGCTAACGCCTGATTTGGAAACAGGTAATATGCTGTATAAGCAGCTTGAATATTTAGCGCGGGCGGAATCAGCAGGGATTGCGATTGGGGCAAAAGTGCCGCTTATTTTAACCAGTCGTGCGGATGGTTTGCATGCAAGGTTATGCAGTGCGGCATTGGCGCAATTATATTATGCTTATTTGGAGCGCGGCAATGTTGCGTTTGGCGCATGAGCTTGATTTTAGTAATCAATGCGGGTTCATCTAGCGTGAAAGCGGCTTTATTTGATGCGGTTGGTTCGCCAGCGAAACGATTGAGTTTTGCGGTGTCTAATGTGGGTGAAAAAAACCAAGCTGCCCGCCTGAAAATTAATGATGAATTGGGTGCTCGAATTGCCAATGAAACATTGCCTGTGGGTTTTACGCATCAGGACTGTGTGAAGCTAATATTGGCCAGAATTGCGGCATTGGGCTTTGATGACTTTGCCGCGGTTGGGCACAGAATTGTGCATGGTGGTACTGAGTTTACACAACCTGTCAGCCTAAATGCTGAGAATTTAGAACAGTTGCGCAAACTTACAAAATTAGCACCTAACCACCAACCACATAATCTGGCTGCGGTTGACTACCTATTTGAAACCATGCCGCACTTGCCGCAAATTGGTTGTTTTGACACAGGGTTTCACCAGACTTTAAACCCATTTTCACAACTGATGCCATTGCCTGAAAATATCCGCGAAATGGGCATAAAGCGGTATGGATTTCATGGTTTATCTTACGAATATATAAACAGTCAGATTACTGGAAAATATAAAAATGTGATTGTGGCACATATGGGCAATGGGGTGAGTTTGTGCGGCATTAAAAACGGCAAATCCTTTGTGACAAGCATGGGCTTTACGGCTTTGGACGGTGCAATTATGGGCAAGCGTTCAGGCAGTATAGACCCTGGGGTGATTTTTCATCTGCTTGAAAATGAGGGCATGAGCATTGGCGAGCTGAAGCATATTCTTTATAATGAATCTGGTTTATTGGGTATATCTGGCATGACCAATGATATGGCTGAATTATCGGCATCGGACAATGAGAATGCTAAGCTTGCGGTTGATGCTTTTTGCTATAACATTAACGAGCAGATTGGGCGTTTTATGGCAAGCATGGATGGTGTTGACGCGGTCATATTTACCGGTGGCATTGGTGAAAATTCGAGTTTAATACGGGCTAAAATTTGCGATAAATTATCGTGGCTTGGGGCTGAACTGAATTGCGCTGCAAATGATACAAATATGGGCAACGAAGGTGCCATGCGCATTAGCGCGGCAAACAGCCGAGTTGAGTTATGGGCTATGAAAACCAACGAAGAGTTAATGATAGCCACGCATGTGATTGAATTGACAAATTAAGGGAATGAAATGCAAAATATATTATGTTATGGCGATAGCAACACTTGGGGCGCATCGGTTGAGGGGCATGATGACGGTCGTTATCCGCTAGGTGTGAGATGGACGAGTGTTTTGCAAGGGCTTTTGGGCAGTACGGATTATCGGATAATTGAAGAAGGGTTAAATGGCCGCACCACAGTGAGCAACGACCCGATTGAAGGTGATTGGAAAAATGGCCGCATGCCATTGCAAGCTATTCTGCACAGCCATAAGCCACTCGACTGGGTGATTATTATGTTGGGAACAAATGATTTAAAAAACCGATTTGGCAAAAATGCACGGGAAATTGCTCTGGGCGCTAAAGTGCTTATTGACGACGTGAAGGCCAATGGTGTTGAAGTGGGAACGGGTGGTAAAACGCCACAAATTTTGATGATCTGCCCGCCCCCAATATTGGATGAATGCGACCAGCCGATGGAAATTTTTGATAAGGCCGAAGCCATGTCGCATGAATTAGCCGTTAATTATGCGCATTTTGCCACGGAAGCGGGTGTGCATTATCTGGATGCAGGTGCTCATATTAAGACATCTAAAGTTGATGGCATTCATTGGGCCAGCGCGGAACATACTAAATTAGCTGAGGCGATTTTTAATATCATTACATAGGTGAAATGATGGCAAATAAACAAAATATTCTTTTTATCATTATTGATCAATTACGAGCTGATTGTGTATCTGGGGCATTGGAAAAAAAAGTTGCCATGCCCAACATACGCGCTTTACGCGATGATGCGGTGAGCTTTGAAAAGCATTATTCGGTTGTGAACCCTTGTGGGCCAGCGCGGGCATCTATTTTAACCGCGCAATATGCGTTTAACCATGGCAGTGTGCGCAATGGCGCGCCATTGGCTTATGACACCCCAAACCTAGCACGCGAAATGCGTAAAGCAGGCTATGAGCCAATGTTGTTTGGCTATACCGACACCAGTGGCGACCCAACGGTTTTGCACAAAGACGACCCTGCTTTACGTGATTATGAAGCGTTGATGCCTGGTTGGGTTGAAAAATTAGAAATGCGCTCTGAAAGTAGTTACCCGTGGCGGGCATCACTTAAAGCTAAGGGATATGACATTCCGTGTTATGAAGAGTTTTTTATTCCGCAGACGCCAGAAGGTGTAGAGCCACAACTAGACGACCCCACATTTTACAAAGCCGCAGACAGTGACACCGCTTTTTTAACAGATGAAGTGATAAAAGAATTGAGCGTGCGCAAAGGAGAAGGTTGGTTTGCACATGTTACATATTTGCGCCCTCACCCGCCTTTGGTGGCCCCTGAACCTTACAATAGAATGTATAAGAATGCGGAGATTCCCGCGCCAATAAAACATGATGATTTGGCTGATGAATATGCTGTGCATCCTTATTTGGCGATATATTTAGAGATTATCAAACATAAAACATTCTTTGACGGTGACATTGGATTGCCTGAAAATTGCAACGCACAAGATGAGCATGTAATTGCGACAGCGCGCTCGGTTTATATGGGAATGGTGACTGAAGTTGACCACCATATAGGACGGATTATTGAACATTTAAAAGCCACTGGTGAATATGATGACACTCTGATTGTATTAACGGCTGACCATGGCGAAATGTTGGGAGATCACCACCAATGGGGCAAACACACTATTTATGAAGCGGCCACTCATGTGCCATTGATTATACGCGACCCCAACCATGCGGAATGTCATGGCACATCTATAAACAAATTTTCAGAAAGCATTGACCTGATGCCAACGATGATGCGCTGGGCGGGCTTGGGAGATCGTTTAACCCAACCCAACAGCTTTGACGGGCATTGTTTGATGGCGTTTTTGCATGGTGATAAGCCTGAAAACTGGCGCACTCATATTTATACCGAACTAGACTTTGGCGAACCTGCAAAAGCAACACCTTGGCAACAGCAATTGGGGCTGAGTTTACATGATGCCAACCTATCTATCATTCGGGATGATGATTATAAGCTTGTACACTTTAACGGTGGGCTGCCGCCTTTGCTATTTGACTTAGCAAACGACCCGAACGAAATGGTGAATTTAGCCAATGATGCGGATGCAAGTGCAATATTACTGGCTATGACACAGAAATTATTGAACCATCGGTTGCGCTACGCGAACCGTAGGCTTTCGGATTTTGCGGTGACTCCAGACGGAACGCTTAGCCATTAGGCATCGGGCATTAAATCCTGCCAGAAATGGCAAGAAACACCGTGTTCGCCTTGGGTTTCTAATTTCGGCTCGTCACTTTTGCATTTATCCTGTGCGTTTGGGCATCTTGTATGAAATTTACAGCCAGAAGGTGGGTTGGTTGGCGATGGAATTTCTCCATCTAGCTTTTGGGCTTTGCCCCTGTCATCAGGATCGAGCGACGGAATGGCGCTGAGCAATGCGCGGGTATAAGGATGGCGCGGATTTGCAAAAAGCTCGCGTGTGGGTGCGCTCTCGACAATGCGGCCTAAATACATAACAGCAACATGATCGCACACATGTGCCACCACACTTAGATCGTGACTGATAAACAAGAACGCCACGCCCATTTCGGATTGAATGTCTTTGAGCAAATTCAGCACATCGGCTTGAATGGAAACATCCAAAGCAGCAACACTTTCATCAGCCACAACAAATTTTGGGTTTGATACCAAAGCGCGGGCGATGGATATGCGTTGTCTTTGACCACCTGAAAAGGCATGAGGGAAACGACGTAAATGCTCTAAACTAAGGCGGCATTTGGCGGCAATCTCGCGCACGCGGGCATCGGTTTCCTCGCGCGTTTTGGTGATGCCCATCACTTCTAATGGCTCGGCAATGATATCGCGCACCGTCATGCGCGGGCTGAGCGCTGCATATGGATCTTGAAATATAAGCTGTGCGCGTTTGCGATATTGTTTTAGATCGGCCTTGCTGATATCAGCAATATTATAATTCGCTTCATCGTCATTATATTCAATTGTGCCATGAGTGATGGGGGCGGCTTTTAGTAAGGCGCGGCCTAACGTGGTTTTACCACTGCCACTTTCGCCCACCAAACCGAAGAAACTGCCTTCGGCTATTTCTATATCTATGCCCTCGACAGCGCGCACCACCGGCGGCTTGCCAAATAGCTTATTGTTGCGCAATGGGTAATGAACGGAGAGGCCTGTGGTCTTAATGAGTGGTATTTTTTTATGATCTTGGCTCATGATGTGGCCTCTTTGTCTAACAAATGACATGCGGCTGTGTGGCTTGGCTCTAGGTCAATAAAGCTTGGCACTTTGCTTTGGCATGCGCTTGGCATATCTTTGGGGCATCTGGTGTGGAATACACAGCCTTTGGGGCGTTCTAGCGGGGATGGAATGTCACCCGAGATGGCTTTTAGCGGCGCATCGAGATTATCTAACCTTGGAAGGGCATCAATAAGGCCTTGCGTGTAAGGATGGCTTGGGTTGCGCAATACATCGCGTACGCTGCCCTTCTCGATTATTTTACCGAGATACATAACCGCAACATTATCGGCTGTTTGGGCAATAACGCCCAAATCATGGGTGATGAATAATATACCCATGCCAAATTCTTTGACCAAATCTTTCATCAGATCAATCACTTGCAATTGGATAGTGACATCGAGCGCGGTTGTTGGCTCATCGGCAATTAGTAGTTTTGGGCGCGTAGATAGTGCCATAGCGATCATAGCGCGTTGGCGCATGCCACCCGAAAGCTCGAACGCAAATTGATCAAAGCGTTTATCGGCATCGGAAATACCGACGCGATCTAACATTTCGATAGAATGTTTTTTGGCTCTGGCTTTATTATAATCGGTATGAATGAGCAATTGCTCAACCATTTGATCGCCAATTGTGAGGGCGGGAGCAAAGCTTGCCATTGGTTCTTGGAAAATCATTGAAATGGCGCCACCACGAGCGACTTTCATATCCCTTGCAGAATTTAGCTGCATAATATCAATGGGATCTTGACCTTCTAAATGAAGGTTTACTTTAGTTTCATCGCTATAAACTGCATTGCCGGGGTTTAGTTTCATCAGCGATTTTGCGGTGACGGATTTGCCGCTGCCGCTTTCGCCAACCAAGCCTAAGACTTCGCCCGGGGCGATGGAGAATGAAACATCATCTACCGCTGTAATGAGACCTTCATCGGTTTTAAATTGTAGTGTGAGATTTTGCACATCTATTAATTGGGTCATTTATTGCTGCTCCCATATGGATCGGCAGCATCACGCAGGCCATCGCCAACAAATACAAAGGCCAAAACCAATGCAATGAAGAAAATAACAGGAATAAAATACCATTGATAATTAAGTAGAACATCGGCACTTGTTACATTTTGCAGCATAACACCTAATGAATTTACAGGGTCTTTGAGGCCAAGGCCGATAAAGCTTAGAGCGGTTTCAGACAGCACCATATAGGGGAATGAAATGACCAAATCGACAATGATATAAGACGTGAAGCTTGGTAATAAATGCTTACGGATGACATGTGCGCCTGATGCGCCACTAAGCTGAGCTGCTAGCACATATTCTTGGCTGCGTTCGGTGAGTAAATGTGTACGCACCCGCCTTGCCAAGGTTGGCCAATTGATAAGCCCCAGAACCATAGATATGAAGAAAAATCGCGCCTCGGCACTCCACTCGGGCGGGATGAAAGCCGCCAATGCCATAAATAGTGGAATGCTTGGAATGGTACGCACTGTGTCGGTAATCATTTGCAGGCTGCTGTCTATCCACCCGCCATAATAACCTGCTACACCGCCAATGCACAACGCCATAACAAAGGCAATAAACACGCCAATGGTGCCAACAGCCATACTGGTATTGATGGCGGTTAGGGTACGGGAGTAAATATCTTTACCTGTGCTATCGGTACCAAAAATGTGAATTTGGCCTTTGGTAACGCCAAATAAATGGGTATTGAATGTAAGGCCAGGAATGGTGAAATCGAGCGCGTCGCCTGGTAGGTTAATATCGAATTTGAGATAAGTATAACTAACCCCTTCGACAAAAAATTCTACGTAGCGACGGGATTCGATATCGGTATTGATTTCGGTAACCCAACGAAAATTGGTTTTGATAGAGCGGGTGCGCTCATAACTATAGATAAATGGTCTTAATGAGCAGCCATTATCATCGCAGAAACTTGGCACTTGCGGCGCGCCATTTAGATATTCTTTATCACGCCCCGAAATGGTGGCATCATAAGGGGTTAAAAACGGTGCAAAAATACCTGACAGCACCAGAATTATTAATACCCATGCGCCAATAAGTGCCGACTTATTTTTTTTGTACCGTTGCCAAATTAATTGGCCTTGAGATGCGGTAAAATAAGCTTCTTTTAGTTTTTGGTCTTTGGTTGATATACTTGTTTCACTCATATCCATCACCCCATTATGCCGCGTCTAACGCGCGGATCGGTTAGAGCTAAGACAATGTCGGTCACAAAGTTTATGGCGACGATGGAGGCGGTGAGCATGAAGATAATAGCACCTGCTAATTGTTGATCATTAGACCTTGCCAAGGCCTCGATGAGAAGACTGCCTGCCTCGGTAAGGCTGAGGATGAGCGCCACAATGGGCAGCTCGTTAAATATGCGGTTAAGATCGAACCCTAGTGAGTTAACAATAGGGCTTAACGCATGACGTGCTGGATAGCGCATCATTAATTTACCACCCGAAACACCACGCGCTGCAGCAGCGGTTACATATAATTTGCCAATTTCATCGGACATTAAGGCCCGCACGGTTTGAATGGCAAAAGCGGTTGCTGACCAACCTAATATGAATATGGGTAACCACGCATGGCCGAAGAAATCCATCAGTCGATCATACGACCAAGGTGCATCGCGAAATTCTTTAGAGAATAAACCTGTGAGACTATCGCCATAAAAAACGGTTGAGAATAACATTATCATTAATGCCAAAAGGAAGTTTGGCAATGCCAAACCTAAATAGCTTACCAAACGCAGGCTATTGTTTAAGAACGCATTTTTTGATGTGGCGGCTAGAATGCCAACAGGAATAGCAATAGCATATGCCAATAATAAAGCTGACAAACAAAGGCCAAGGCTGAGCCAAAATTTTTGTCCTAATAAGTCATTTATATTCAGACGTAAAATACAACTATTGCCAAATTCGCCACGGAAGGCATTTAATATCCATGTACCCCAACGTTGAATATACGGCTTATCTAAGCCTAACCTCACACGTTCGACTTGAATATCGGCCTCGGTAATAACCGCACCTTGGGAACTTTTAAAAGCGACATAACGCTCGGCGCAATCGCCTGGTACAAGCTCCATAAGGGAGAATACAACAAAGGATACAAGCACCAATGTAAGCACTGCTAAGCAGGCTCTAATGGCAACAAATCTTATAAACTGAAACACTTAACGTCCTAAAACCTGCCATTTAGATAGGCCGGTAAAAATGGGGAAAATCGCGAGTCTTATAAAGACTCGCGATTGATTTATATGAAATAGATTATTAGCTATTGAGCAATAAACCATTGTGATGGACGGTATGGATATGTTCTGTAATAAGCATATGACTGAGTTTTAAACTCAGGGAAGTTTTTCAGATCATTACTATGATAAATCGGCGCTACGGCTTTAACCGTACCGATGAATAATAGATTTTCTGCCATATCTCTTACAAGTTTTTCGCCCAATGCGTTTGATTCATCCGTACCAACAATAGCTGATTGGAATGCACCAATGTCATTAATCATAGACTTCACATATGCAGGTGGTTCAACACCAGTTGCACCATTGCTTTCGACCCATTCGCCCCAAAGCATGTTGGTACGTAGGTTGAAATAGTTGTCATATGGCGGAATGAATAATTCGGACACGCCCAGAACAACAGCCAAAGGTTGGCTTTTTGAATACATAGTCACATCAAGTTGGTTGCTAGATTGTGCAGAACGATATTCATCGGTCGTCACTTCTTTCACCGTATTATTAACGCCAACATCTTTCCAAGATTGAGACACAAGTTCTACCAATTTAATAGAAATACCTTGTGTTGCCACTTGCAGATTAAGCACTAATGGGTCGCCATTTGGCAAATCACGCATGCCGTCGCCATCTTTATCGACCACACCTGCTTCATCGAGTAGCGTTTTAGCCATTTCGACATCATGCTGTGCATAATGCTGCTCTAGCTCTTCGCTTACAAATGAAGGTGTTGGTGAGAAAGCAATATATTGCTGAGGTTTACCAAGGCCAAAATAAGCCACTTCGTTAATCTCATCGCGATTAATCGCAACAGACATAGCTTGGCGGAACTTAAGGTTACCAAACACTTCGCGTTTTGCCATGTCTTCAGAAGTCATGTTAAAGGCAAATGTTGCCAAAGCAATTTCTGGCTTCAGATCAAGCGTATAATTGCCTTTTTCTTGATTTTCTAGCAATAGAGGTGCTGAATCCAATTGTAATGCTTGTGATTTATAATCAACTTCTGAGTTAATTAGTTTAAGCACACGCACTTCGTTTTCACTTACAAACAACTCATCTTGCTCATTAATATATGGCAATTGATGACCCGCTGTATCCACTTGGAAGAAATACGGGTTGGCAACCATGTGGCGGCCTTCAGTTGATTCGGAAACCACGATATGGCTTTCGAGTGTTGGCGCCGCATTTGCAGGCATGCCGGCTACTTTATCGGGATGAGCCAACATTGGTGTTGGAGTGTCCATCCAATCTGAAGAGCCATAATAGGCTTTCACGACTTCGTAGCCATTTTCAAAACCAATGGCTTTGGCATTGGCATCTGCATTGGCGTTGATAGCAGGATGGAACTTACCTAGGAAATGCTTAGGTTGGAAACCTTGTGCATAATGGTTAGCAAAATGTGAAAGCAAACCTGGTTTTGGTGCTGGCAAATTGAACTGTACAGTTTGGGCATCTACAACCACAATTTCCATACGTTCGCCGTTTACCAGTACATAATCTTTAGTTTTAGCGATTACATTTTCGTCCAACTGCAAGTTATCATACCAGAATTTCACATCTTCTGCAGTGAAGTCCGCGCCATCTGACCATTTATGGCCTGCGCGTAATTTGAATGTAAGTTGTGTGAAGTCATCGTTCCATGCCCAGCTTTTGGCTACGTTTGGTACAATGGTTTGCAGATCATCAGAATAACGCACTAAATTTACATGGCGTACAGACAAGCCATCAGACGTGCCAGATTCAGTGGCATTTGATAGCATATCAAATGTGCCGCCATAATTACCGATGGCATCATATGGCGCTACAACCAAAGGTTCAGAAGGAAGGCGATCGGCTACCGCAGGTAACGGACCGTTGCCTTTAATGAAGCCATTTAAATCGGCCGCCATTGGGTTGCCAGAAAATTCGAGTGTGCAATTTGCGGCGGCCTGAAATTCGGCTAGCTCATATTGCTGCGGAAAAGCACCTGCAGCAACACCTTGGCTATCACTTACCGTAACAGCCGGGCAAGCAGCAAATGCAGAACCCGTCAGCGCCATCATAGCGACGCCTGACAAAAATAGTTTTTTCATAAATAATCTCCCTCTTATTATTATTTTTATTATTTGGTTTAAAATTTGCTTTTATGTGTAAGCAGTTAAATTAAACCCATTCCCTTTACTCAAATATTCGCACCTATTTTTAGGTTAATTTTAAATATTGAGCCCGTTATTTAGCGTAACTTGGAAAGAGCCTAACATTGACTTACCTTTTGGTCAAATATTGTTACAGATATATGACAATTTGGAGATTTAATGATTAAACTTATATTTTAAAGCGATTTTTTAATACTAAACGGACGCTCAAATACTTTAGAAATAAACTGACCAACTGGTAAAAATATGATGAATACTCAACATATATTTAGAAATATCATGCAAAAAAAACCTAATTGTCGTGCTGCCCCTACGTCAATTAAATGGGGGTAAACAACCGATTGATCTATTAATTAGATCATACTGATTACAACTTTAGTATATATCCTATTTTTTTATTGATCTAGATCAAAGATTGTCAGTTTGAACCTTTACGTTAGGTTTTCGTAAACATTGACATGGTTAACGTATCTTCAAAAAATACCAATGGGGAACAACCAAGAATGGACATCGAAGTGCGGACACAAAATAGACTTTCAAAAATTACTTTTAAGCTTCCTGCTGCAATAATCGCAGCTGCCACAATTACAGCGTTAAGCGCTGGGTTTTTAGGATATCAAGAAATTAACAGCAACATTACATCGGCTGTTGATAATCGTGTAGAAATTGTACTTAGCAACCAAAAAACTACTTTATCGGCTTATTTGGGCGAAATTGAAAACGACCTTCATCAAAAGGCCATTAATACCGAAGTGCAGCAAGCATTGGTTGAATTTGACAGCGCATGGGCAGATTTAAAAAACAACCAAACCCAAAAACTACAACAATCTTACATCACCAACAATAGCCATAAATTGGGTGAAAAAGAAAAACTAGATTTTGCAACTGGTGACACTGCTTATAATGATGCCCATAAGAAATATCACCCGCGTATGCGGGACTTTTTATACGCCCGCGGTTATTATGACATTTTTCTATTCAATTTAGATGGTGACCTTATATACACTGTCTTTAAAGAACTGGACTATGCCACTAATTTGGCGAACGGCAAATATAAAGACACTGGCCTTGGCACAGTGTTTCAGGCTGCATTGAAACTCCAAGCGGGCCAGCAGGTGTTTGATGATTTCAAACCATATTCACCTAGCCATGGTGCAGCAGCGAGCTTTATTGCTGAACCTGTATTTTCACTTACGGGGGAGCGCTTAGGTGTAATTGCTTATCAAATGCCGATAGCAAACATAAATAACATTATGAAATCTAACGGCCAACTTGGTCATACGGGCGAAACTTTCATCATTGGCCAAGATGGTTTGATGCGTAGTGATTCTGAATTAAATGAAGATTTTAAAATTCTTGAAACCAAAATTGAAGCGCCTATTTTAGCAGAATCTAGCGGCACAATGGTTCATACTAGCCATGATGAAATTTACCATGGTAGCCATTCGATTATGTCTGTTATCGACCTTGAATTTCACGGGACAACTTGGACATTGGTTGCGGTTGAAAGTTTGGATGAGGTTTTTGCCCCACTCGCGAGTGCACGAAATTATATGATTTTAGTTGTATTGGCAATTTTGGCATTGGTTGGCTTTGCGGCGACATTTTTATCCCGCTCTATCACCAACCCGATAACACGCCTTACGAGTGCTATGACATTGCTTTCGGCAGGACAACTTAAAACAGAAATAGAAGACACTGACCGCAAGGATGAAATTGGCGATATGGCAAATGCCGTATTGGTATTTAAAGACAATGCGCTCGTTGCCAAAAAACTTGAGGCTGATAAAAATGAAGCCAACAAAGGTGAAGCAGAACGCCAGACTTATATTGCCACTTTGATTGAAAAATTCCACAATTCTGTCACTGATGGATTGAAGAATGTATCTAAAAATAGCTCTGATATGAAAACCACAGCGACAACTTTGTCGGCCATTTCGAATGCGACTGCCAAGCAAGCGGAATCTGCTTCTGGTGCATCGGAAGAAGCGTCTACTAATGTTGGCACAGTTGCGGTAGCGGCTGAGGAATTATCATCATCTATTTCGGAAATTACGAGGCAGGTAGAGCAGACTAATGTTATTGTTAAAAAAGCTTCGGACATGACTGAAACCACCAATGAAAAAGTGGTAAGTCTTGCTGAAAAAAGCCACGCTATTGGCGATGTTGTTAATTTGATTAAAGACATTGCGGAGCAAACAAACCTATTGGCTTTAAACGCCACTATCGAAGCAGCACGTGCGGGTGATGCGGGCAAAGGGTTTGCAGTTGTGGCATCAGAAGTTAAATCTCTAGCGAGCCAAACCGCTAAGGCTACAGAGCAAATTTCAGAACAGATTTCGGAGATACAGTCATCGACCCAACAAGCGGTTGAAGGCATTCAAGGAATTACCACCATTATGAGCGATGTGAATGAGTATACAAATGCCATTAGCGCATCAGTTGTCGAGCAGAATAGTGCGACTATTGAAATTAGCGAAAACATTGCTCAGGCATCGGCAGGAACCCAGGAAATGACGGTTAATGTGTCTAACATCTCGAACTCGGTTAGCCAGACAAATAACTCTGTGACGGAAGTGAGCACAGCTTCATTACAAATGGATGAGCAAATTGAGCTGCTTGATGGTTCGATTAATGAGTTTTTAGCAAAAGTCGCTGCAGCTTAATAAGCTACTGCCAAAAAGATACAAAAGAGCCCCATTAAAACGGTGTTGTGTGTAAATAGATTTAACACACTATCCGCATTTTAATGGGGCTTTAATATGTTATTGAAAGTCTGCACTCTAAACTTGCCATTGCGGCACCAGAACAGACTCAGCCAGCTTTACTAAATGAAAAAATATTTCTTAGAATATATGCTAATTGCATTGCGTTGGGAGAATATTTCGAAACTATATATTGGATTATTGCATCTTCGAAATAGAAAATTGATTTCGCGGACATTCTTGAAACACTCCGAGTGTCGCTATGTATGATATTTATATTTAATATCGCCTCATAGCAATTGTCTGTAACTTCAATATGATCAATTTCAATTTCACAGTAAGAACTCACTAAGGCAAAATTTTGACAATATTCTTCAAAATTTAGAACCCCTCTGTGGACACTCTTATATGAAAAGTCGGCCGCAAAATGTTTTGACATCGCTCTTAGGCCAGGTGCGGTATGTCCGCAAGCAAAAATTTGCTTTATAATCTCTATATTTTGATCCACACGTCTTCCCCAACAACATTTAGACTTAGCTCAGCTTGCCTAACAATAAAGTTGCATCAGGTTACGTCTATTATACTTAGGGTTATTTTACACAAATAATACGTAGAAGAACGAGGTGTAAGTTCAGCTAAAAATACTAACTATTTTTTGAATATAAGTTAAATCAGATTTAGACGCTTCGAATACAATTTCGGATTTCACCAAAAGTTCACCTTCTATTGTGAACGCCCATTCCGCATTAAATTTTGAAGAATAGCAAAATGAGTTGTCTAATATATGAAATGTGATTTTTGCATAGAATATATTTCCTACCTGATTCAACCCAAGAAGCTCGGCTTCCATGTGTTGCACCATAATTGAAATGTGTTTTCTATAGCTCTCGTATGTGGGTTTTTTAACAAATGGGTCAATAATAACAATGTCGTCAGATATTAGGTGAGCAACTTTGTCAATTTGATTAGAATTGAGACTGCTCAAAAGCTGATACACAATTTCCAAATCATTATTCAATTAGAACCCCGTTCAATCTTAGCTCGCTAAGAAGGAATAGCATTTATCTCGAGATAATTCGTTTAGACTTTAGGCGCAATAAATTCGAACTGCGCGAATTGGTTCTAGTTCTAGAGGACTAGTGGTTGCAATCCGCACAGCCTTTTTACATCACCCATAATTTGTATATGCGCTATGGTTTGACGTTAACGATTCAATCTTACTCATTACAAAGTCAATGTCGTTTTGCAACTGACTTAACGAAATTTTGGCATATAGGTGTTATTATAGCTATCCGAATAATTGCAGACCTTTAATGGCAAAATTTTACCTTTAATGAATCTGTCGCATTCATATAACTTAAATCGCCTACCCTCGCGCAATCATTCTATATGATACTTACTCAGATTTTTGACCCATATTTATTACCCCTGAGAGCCTCCGCAAAACTCTTAGGCATTGGCATAGTGTCCCTGCTGCTGTTCACCTTAAGATCATATTGGCCTGTCTTGCGGATGGTTGGGATGACTTCCTTGGTGATCCAATCTTGGAAAGGCTTGGCTTCGGACTTGGTGGATCTTAAGAGGAGCTTATAGAGGCCACTCTCGGAGATCAGTGTATAGCTTGGGGCATTGGTAGCTCCAACGAAAATTACGTTAGTTTTCTTCCGTGAGCTTTTTCTTTATACACTCTTTCATGATTCTGTAAAATTGAAATAATGCAATAAATACAGACGATGAATACCAATAATAACCTCCATATTTGACTTTAAGGGGACACATAAGATCCGCACGGTGCGAGCCGAATTGGAAGAAGAGGTTCAACATGGGAGAGCTGCTTTAATAACTACTTAATCAATGGTGTTTTATATTGTATTGGGTAGTAGGTAATTTACTTTGAGGTGAGGTTTATGGTATTTGGCTGGACGATAATAATACTAGTGATCTCGCTGCTTACCCCAGTAACTTTATTGACGGTTATACTTGGTCTATTTGCTCGGTCATACGTACATGTGATCCTAATTACTGTTATTGTAACACTAATTAATACTTACTATCAATATTATGTCAGGCCTTTATATCTTGAACAGGTGTGGGGTCGATATGTCCCAGCCACTGTTTTCTCTCATTTGGTTGTAGCAAGTATATTCTACTACATAGCCAAAGTCGCACGGAAACTTTGGGGTTGACGATTTACAAGTAGCTGTGGCCTATCGCCCAAGAGCAGTATGTGCCTAAAAACATCGAAGAAGAACACGGCATGTCTTTAGATGCTTACTACAAACAAATAGCAACCGCCCTGTGCTTTGAATATATCAATAACCACCAATTACCCCCGAGTTTCAATATAAAGCCCTCATCAGGATTCCATTCAATATAGTGGAACTCAGAATTATTCTTAGTTGCCAGAACAAGCTGATAAAATCCCCTTTTGATGATAAGCCAATGTTTGTTATTTATGCACATTTCCATTGCAACTACCTCTCTAATTGATCTGCATAGTCATGTGGCTTTTTAAACCAATCTTCCAAATGAAAAAAGTAGAAGACAATTTCTGTTTTATGGAGATTTAAATAAAATACATAGTCAAACAGCCGTTCACATTTTGATGCTTTAAATTCCCATTTAGAAGATCTGCTGCGATGGTGTGTTAATTCAAAAATACATATCTCCAACGGTCTTGTATATATCCCTATACCAAACCTCCTGAAAGCCCTTAAATAAACCCTTAACTTCGCTTTTTTCATTTCTCAATCCACCCTAAGACACAGCTCAAGCCCACCCTAAGATCAAGACACAGTTTCACCCTGCGCTAAATGAAGAGTTATTCCATAAGCTGATAGTTTTGTTTTATAATAATGATATTCAAATTAAAGCCCTGTAAGGGCTCTATAGCTGCAATCACACCAGACAATTAATCAGATGTCAAACGGATTGAATCTTCCTAAATACACTTTCCAGTGGGTAACTACAGACCGACTCTAGGATGCGTTTTAAGAGTCATGGGGAGTCATTTGAGATGATCTGGTAGGTGGGATTCTGGAAAAGGCTAGGGATTCTGTGGTGGAATCTGAGAGGCATTTAGGGCTGTTTTAATTTTAGCTAAACTAATCAAAAACGATAAGTAGAATATATTTACCAAATTAATGATGGGAGATTCTCCTCACTATTAAAAATGCTAGGGGATAATTCTAAGTTTTTGCTAGGGGAATTGCTAGGGTAAGTTAAAAATGACAATTTATAAGTTATTGTTTTTATTGGTATTTTATAGGTATTTTATAGGTAAAGAAAAACTGGAGGGAGGATGACCTCCACACTTAGCATTTAATTGATTGGTTTTTAACGGTTTTAATATAAGCTAATGAATCATATGCCCCCATTTCTGCCCCCAACATCAAACCTACCCAAAATAGATATTGGCTTAAAGGTACTTGTAATGGTAAGGGATCTGAAAGCAATATAGCTAGCCGAGTTGGAATAACCCAAGTGCATGTCTGCACAACTCGATTTTAATCGTCATCACGGCATATTACAAATATTTTATTCTATTAAAAATAATTATTAGAATCTGTCTTGTCTTGTCTCGCCTTGTCTTATACAACAATTATACTTTATTAGTTGACGTTTTGTGGTGCCATGCAATTTAGAAAAGATATTAACGGCCTAAGGGCTATTGCAGTAATAGCTGTAGTGTTGTTCCATTTCAACCCTTCTTGGATGCCAGGGGGTTTTGTAGGTGTAGACATATTTTTTGTTATATCTGGTTTTCTAATGACTGGGATCATATTTAGGAGGTTTGAGCAAAAAAAATTTTCTATTTTAAATTTTTATATAGCTCGTGCAAATAGAATTATCCCCGCACTTTCCGTGCTGTGTATAGTACTTATTGTATTCGGTTGGTTTTATCTCACTCCTTACAACTTTAAAGCCTTAGGCAAGCATGTTGGAAGCAGTATGGGCTTTTTATCGAATGTGAAATATTGGAGTGAAGCAGGGTACTTTGATGCTGTGTCGCATGAAAAATGGTTATTACATACTTGGTCATTATCAGTTGAATGGCAGTTTTATATGATTTATCCTATAATACTTGTTGCGATTCGAAAGTTTGCTTCATTAGAAGTGCTGAAAACAACAATACTAGCTGGAACTATACTGGGTTTTATATTTTGCGTTGTCGCCACCTACAAATGGCCTAGTTCCGCTTATTATCTGTTACCTGCCAGAGCATGGGAAATGATGATAGGTGGTGTTGCTTATTTTTATTCTTTTTCTTGGCTGGATAAAAGGAGTAAATTCATAGAGTGGCTAGGCTTTGCTTTAATTGTAGGCTCTTTCTTCTTAGTTTCAGAAGAGAACCCTTGGCCTGGTTATATTGCAATATTTCCTGTTATTGGTTCGTTTCTTATAATCCAAGCCCGACGTAACGATAGTCTTCTGACAAGTAATGTAGTGTTCCAGAAATTGGGAACATGGTCTTACTCCATATATTTATGGCACTGGCCTCTTGTAGTTTCTATTCACTACTTCTTGCTAAATGAGATGTTTATATATCCGGGTATTGCATTGTCAATATTACTAGGGTTTTTAAGCAACAAATATATAGAACGTATAAATTTTAGAAATGATTTTGATCATATTGTATCATATTTGAAGTGTAAACCTGCGTATATGGCATTGGCAGTTGGTCTGGTGGGGAGTTTAGTTTTCATAACTGATATAGCTAACAGTTCATTGCGATATGTTAACAATACTGAAAGAGGAATATTTATTAATTACTACCAAACATATGCAAAAGAAACTAGTTTGGGAAAATATTGGGAACTGTGCAACACGGAGGCTAGATGGATTCAAACGGGTGAATATGTCCTTTCAGAATATTGTTTTGAAAACAACAATGATTTACACGATATATTTATTTGGGGAGACTCTCATGCAGGAGCGTTGTCTGATGCAATTAGAGGGAAATATTATTACTATAATATACATCAAGTCACCGCTTCTGGTTGCCCAATATCAATAGGTGACACCATTATAGAACGGGGCTACAGCGTAAGATCCAGAATGTTATTTGAAGGTTGTATATATTCCAACAAACTGGCTGTGCAAAAAATAAAAAAGATAAAACCTAAGTATGTAATACTGGTGCAACAGGGTAACCATGAGAAAGTGGATTGGAAAACAATAAGTGAGAAGTTGATTTCTTTTGGAGTTGGCAAAGTAATTTTATTAGGGCCATGGCCTCAGTGGCGACCGTCATTGCCCGAAGCTATAGCTATTCGCCACCTTACCAAAAAGCAAATGTTTATTTACGACATATCATTAGATAAAGATGTAATGAAATCCAATGAGTCTTTGTTACTTAAAAACGCAGATAGTTTTGTATTTATTAACTTGATTGATAAATTGTGCTTCTCTAATAACAGTCTGTTGTATTGCAAGGCATGGGTTGACGATATGCTAATGGTTTATGACCATGGTCATTTGACGAGAAGTGGTGCAGACTTCATTACGACGGAAATAATCGATAAATATATCAGTAGAACCTGAGGTTCGGTGGCTCGGTCAAGACACCAACATTGGAGGTGTTTCTATTTACATTTTTATTCTCCAAGTCGCGAATAACCGTCTAGTTTACAAACATGTGATTGTCAGCGTCTCCATATCTAATTGGGAACTTAATTTCGTGGTCTCTGAGAAATCAGTAGTTACCGCCTTGTCATTAGAGTTTGCATTATTTCAAATTGTTGGTTTGGGGAAAAATCATTTA
This sequence comes from Hyphomicrobiales bacterium, assembly GCA_051531935.1. Taxonomy (GTDB): domain Bacteria; phylum Pseudomonadota; class Alphaproteobacteria; order Rhizobiales; family OSC116; genus OCS116. Next base: position 120,361 of record JAOPTR010000007.1, on the reverse strand, counting down.
CATTAAATTCTGCACTGCCAATGTTTGCAACTGAGTTTATTTGTTCGCCATCTGAAAGCTTAGCGTAGCTATTATAACTAATTTGAAATTGTTTTGTTTGGTTTCTTGCTCCGTAAAATTCCCCGTAATGGCTAATGATTTAAAAGATTTCAGCTCTCCCGTAAGATTCGATATAGCCAGAATAACTTTTTCAAAAATATCATTGGCAATATAGTTTGGCCTGCGAAAATTTTCGATGTTGAACAACCCTTAATTTATAAATTCTTTCATGATAGACGTGAACGATTTTGTTTAGGCACGGAAGTTTATCGCAATTTAACTTTTGAAAACCTTTTAAAACCAGATCATCGGTAATCAAATTTCGAAGATATGATGCTTTATCTCGATTAAATGATATGGCTGAATCAAGTACACCATTTTCATTCCCATTTATCAGATCATTCAGATAATCTTCTTTGTCTAAAAGATTAGCCTCAATAGTATGAAATAGAATCTCTGGAAAATATATTGGCCGTTTAGAATATATTGTCATCCGCCAAACTTACCTTCAATTACGTTATTGAAACCAATTTCAGTGCGATCAATATAATCCGCCCAATGTTGCATCATTTGGCGACGCTCAGGCAAATATTGCGCGTGGTTATATGCTGCTCTAATTGCGTTCTGCTCGCCATGCGCTAGTTGACGTTCTATTACATCCGAACGAAAGCCCTGCTCATTGAGTATCGTGGAAGCGGTGGATCTGAAACCGTGAACTGTGGTTCGTGAATGATAGCCCATCCGATAAACCGCATAAAGCATAGTATTTTCACTCATTGGTTTGACTGAACTAGAATGACTAGGAAATATGTATTTATTATCACCAGCGAGCTGTTTTAATTTGCATAACAATTCAATCATCTGTTCTGACAAAGGTACAATGTGAATTTGTTTCATTTTCATCCGTTTAGCAGGAATTCGCCATTCTTTCTTATCTAAGTTAATTTCATCCCATAAAGCGCCCCTCACCTCTCCAGTGCGGGTGAATGTAAGGATAGTGAATTTAATTGCCAATTTAGTTTGGGTGAACCCATCATAATCTTTTAGCTTGCTTAAAAACTCAGGAAATTCACTTTCATTCAATGAGGTATAATGGTTTTTCTTGGCAGATTTTAAAGTATCCTTAAGCGCAAAAGATATGTCACTGTCTGCCCTGCCTGTGGCAACAGCATATCTAAATATCTGACCACATGTTTGCCGTGCTCGCTTTGCAATGTCCAATGCACCACGTTCTTCAATTTTTCTGAGAACAGCTAATAAATCTGGTGCTTTGATTTCATTGATAGGTACGTCGCCCAAATGGGGGAAAATATCCGCTTTTAGCCGCGTCAAGACAGTTTTCCCATGGCGAGCGCTCCAAACCTCTTTTTTAGTCCCATGCCATTCACGGGCTATTATTTCGAATTGGTTCTCGGTTTTAATAAATATTTCGCGTTTGGCTTGCTTCTTAATGAATGATGGATCTATATTATCTGCCAATTGCCGTTTGGCTTTGTCGCGCATGTTTCTGGCATCTTTTAGAGACACTAGGGGATATACGCCAAAAGATAGGCGTTTTTCTCTGCCAGAATAACGATATTTTAAGCGCCAATACTTATTTCCTTTTGGACTAATTTCTAAATACAGCCCCCCCGCCGTCAAACAATTTCTGTGTTTTATCAGTAGGTTTTGCATTTTTGCACTTAATATCAGTTAACGGCATGGGGGCATATTTCCAGTCTTCTATTGGGAAGTCCTAAAAATGCCCCCATATATGCCCCCAAAAGAGACGGATATAGCAAGACGGTACTGCACAGCATTAGACTCCAAATTGGCTTCTAATGACTATATATCATGATTATGTGGATTTTACTAGACGTTATTGGATAAAGGAATGGAGGAGAGGATGGGATTCGAACCCACGAGACGGGAGAACCGCCTACACGCTTTCCAAGCGTGCGCCTTCGACCACTCGGCCACCTCTCCAATCGTTTTCATATCCAGAGGATGTCTGGGTATTGCTGTTTTCACAGTGAGTGGCTTTGGAATTGATTTGCCACCATTTGGATAAACATAGCTTATATATTAAGCAAGGCGACAAGCAACAGGTTTTTAGGGATGGTTGGATTATTACACAAATAAAGCCGCTCAGCATGGATGTTGAGCGGCTTTATTTTTAATACTTTTTTGTTTAAAGCGTTGCGGCTTCTAGGTTTGCCAACAATTCGTCATTGACCTCACCAGTGATGATGAGATTATGGCGGGTTTGAAATTCTTTAATGGCTTTGCGGGTTTTTGAACCCATAACGCCGTCAATGCCGCCGACATTCCAACCCAATGTTTCGAGCATTGTTTGGGTGTCTTTAATTGACTTTTTATCAGCAATCACATCATTGGCCAAAGCGCCGCTTCTCACATGTTTGCTTTGGCTTAATTTTGCATCACCATCTTGCACTTCGTTTTTAAGATAAGCTAATTTTGGTGCAGAATTTGCATTTTCTGGCAATTTAATAACCGACCATGCTTTAACTGCAGCTTGTGCTTTTACAATTTGCGAAGCTGACAATTCTAGCTTGATGACTTTTGCGCGTTTTTGAGCTTGCACATCACCTTTTTGGGCAGCGATTGAATACCATTTATAGGTTTCCACCAAATCTACATCTGTGCCATGGCCTTTTTCGTACAACACAGCCAAATTATATTGGGCATCAACAAGGCCTGCATTTGCAGCCATGTTAAACCATCTTAGCGCCACTTTAAAATCTGGCTTAGTGGTTGGGTTTTGCGGTGCTGCATTCATCATCGCTAAACGATAGATTGACATTAAGTTGCCTTGTTCGGCAGCACGTTGATAATATTCACGTGCTAAAGACAAGTTGCGGCTCGTGCCTTTGCCATGCTCACGCATCATACCCACACTAAATTGAGCGACAGCGAGCTTGTTACCAGCGGCTTTCATAAACCAATCGAAAGATTTTGCGAGATCAATGTCGACGCCATATCCAAGTGCATAACGGTTGGCGACTTCGAATTGTTCGGCAGCTTGACCCATTTGTGCATTCTGGCGTAATAATTTTGGCCCAATTCTGGTTGGTAATTCCAACGATGCCTGCGCAACGCCAGATTTAACTTCTGGCAATTTAGGAGTTTGCTTGATTTGCGGCAAAGGTTTTGCGAGCGATGGTGACTTGCTGAGCGAAGAACTACCCATACGGCTGGCATCTTTTACCTTTGAGAATTTACTATTATTACCCAACAAGCTTGTTGTATATGGTTTTGTGCTTAGACCTGGAATTGAGTTTGTGACCAGTACATCATCATTTTTCAAAGCTTCAATTTGTTTTACTGTTGGCTGATGGGCAACGCTTCCACTGTTATTAAAACCTTCAAATTCTTCTGGTGAGAAGGTATCAGTTTTTGACGTTCCATTCATTTGAGTTGTGAGGCCACTTTTTGCACTATCCAAAATAGCGCGTGCGGCATTGTTTTGTTTGGTTGCCTGATTGGCTGCGCCTTGTGTATTGGTTTCCATTCTGTTCATAATGGCTGTTTTACGCGCAGCAGTTTCTAGAGTTGCGGCATCGGCGGGCGACATAACTTGGTTATTGCCGTTTTGAGCCAATTTGGCAGCAGGGGTTGGTGAGGTGCCTCTCAGTGAATACCAGCTCACACCAGAAATTAGGACTGTGACTAGAAATAAAGCAATAACCACAGGGGCTGCGCCTTTGCGGCTCACTTTATCACTAAATGTACCATCATCTTTGGCTTCGAGGCTTAACTCGTTGCCTTCGGACATTGGCATGCCTGTTGAGGCAGAATCGTCAGGTGTTTTGAAAAAATCTTCTTCAAAAATATCTGTTGGCAATTCACTTGTATAGAAATCAGACTGTGGTTCATCCTCTAATTCCTTGGCTTTTTTCTTAAAACCAAGTTTTGGTAGCGAGAACTTTTTCTTAGCTTTTTTCTCAGTTTTTTCTTCAACTTTTTCCTCGGCAACTTCAGGTTCAGAAGTTTCGAGCAACCCTAAATCGAGAGCTTCGTCTAGTTGTGTGGGTAATTCTGATAATTTTTCTGTTGCCGTTTCAGTTAGGTTTTTACCTTTTTTGGCAGCTTTTTTGATTTTTCCAAATAAAGATGTGGTTTTACTGACTTCTTCATCGCTGCCTTTTTCGGTTTCGTAGGATTGCTGAGCTGCGCGGCGTGCTGCAGCAATGAAATCGGTACTTGAACTAGGTTGTGCAACGGGGCGTTCTTCAGCTGTCTCTGAACCAACTTGGTCGTTTGTTTCCAGAATGGCGGTTGTCAGTTCTGGAATGAGCGCTTCTTGAATCGTTTCTGTGGCTATCTCTGGTATCGGTTCTATAGCCGCCGTCTCTATGACCACCGTCTCTCTGGCCACTATCTCTGTAGGAGCGGTCGCGGTATTGCTCATCACTGGCGCTATGGGCGCTTGTGTTGGCAGTGCCAGTTCCACCGGTGGTTCTGAAATAACGGCTTGTGCCAGCGGCGCTGGTTTGGCTGCTATTGTGGTTGTCTTGCTGATCTCGGCGGTGATATCCTGAGGCTGTTCCGCTTTCGTGTCGGCCCCAGGTTGGATAAAATCCTGTTCACCATGCAACTCCTCATGGGGTCGCTCGGGTGGTGGAGCGGCATGCGCAGCATTTTGTGCATCTTCGACCTGCGACAAGCGGTTCATGATTTTTTCTAGTGATGTTTCAACAGTCTTAAAGCCTGAAATTTGTATTTTTTCGGCATCATCATTCTTTGAAGAAATTTCTTGGAATTTTGCTGCAATTAAGGCATCAATATCTTCGGCTTCTTGTAAATCCACAACATCAACAATTGCATCGTCTTGAGATTTACTAAACGCACTTACCGCTGCATTCGCAGCATCTTGTGCCACCTGATGGCTGTTCGCGCGGATGTCTACAACAGACTCGATTAGCTTTGTCATGTTATCTTCGAGGCGGTCTATGCCACCTAGGCGATCTTCAGTTTTTCCGAGCCGTTCGTTAATGGCATGAATGCTTTCACGCAATTCGGTGATTTCGGCAGATGTTTCGGCACTTTGCACGGGTTTAGTGGGCACTGGAGAATATTCTGGTTTTGGCGCAGATAATAAGTCTGAAAGTTTTTGGCTCAGGCCGCCAATTTGCTCTTCTAGCTCAGCAATTTGTGGGTCAACGCCAGTATCTTCTAGGCTCACTTCTAGACGATTGCTTAAATCTACAAGTTTTTGCTCCATCACGTCAATATCTTGACCATGGGCGCCTGAATTTGTTTGTGACTGTTCAACTGTGGCTGACATTTTATCCAGTTGGCCTTGTACGCCTTGTTCTAGATTTTGCACACCGTCAGTGTAATTGGTTTGTTGATGGCTTATATTGTCAAGTTTGACGAATAATTCATCAAAGCGTGACAACATTGTATTTTGCATGAATTTATCTTGATTGTCAGCTTCTTGAACCATTGGCTCTTCGAGGCTTGAATTGTCATTCAGCTCGTCAATTCTATCGGCCAAATTTGCCAACCGGCCTTCCATATCGTTAAATTCATTATGGAATGAATATACTTCTGGTTCTGGTTGATTAAGCGTGCGCTCATTAAGCTCTGCTATTTGTGCCTGCATATCTCTTAAAGCCGAGCTGTTATGCCCATCAGCAAGCTCGATGTGATCGACAATGTCGGTTAAGGCATTTTCAATAACATTGAAACCATTGGTGATATGTTCTTCAGGTCGCGGTGCATAACTTGCTGCGGGGCGATTAAAAGCTGTTTGATTGCGTGTTGCTTTGGTTCTAACTCTTGAATTTCTCATGTTATCAGCGCTCTGGTATGCATTATTATTAGTATTTTGTTGGGTATTATTGGTGTTTTTAACATCGGGTCTTGCGTTTGGATATTCTCTGACAAGGTTTGAAAACATTTGGCCATAACCGCCAGTTCCTGTCATTTGTTGTTCTTCATATTCTTCGGGTTGATGCTGTTCTGTTTGGTATTGTTGGGCGTCAAATTCTTCCATCACCGCCATATTCACTGCGTCTGAAAGCCATTCGCCCATGGTAACACCAGATTCTTTAGCCTGATCCTTAACCATTTGACGGGTCTTGGCATCTACGCCTTTAACGCTCCAAGCTTTGGGTGATGTCATGTCTAATTACCAATCCAGTAGGTCATTATATCCGATTTCCGACTTTTCAAATGAGCATTTCGACTCAATATACAAAGACGGCTTTGCACCCTAAAAGTTTCAAATTATGGTAAATAATTGGTTAACGATTTATACTTTGTTAAAAATAGTGAATAAAAATTAACAAAAACTGCAAATAAATGCACATAACTTGTTTTTTGCCTTTACAGACTTGACGCTTACGTTAACGTAAGATAAGAAACGGTCTGAAATTTTAACTAGAATAAAGATATCTATGATGACACAGACCCTACAAGAAACTTTTACCATTTCTGAGTTAAGTGCCAAATTTGGTTTAACCTCACGAGCTTTACGATTTTACGAAACAAAAAAACTAATTGAACCGCAGCGTGTTGGCTCAAGACGTTTATATTCTAAACGTGATAAAGCTAGGTTAGCCCTCATTGTCCAAGGTAAGAATGTTGGTTTTTCTTTAGATGAAATTAAAGAAATGCTTGACCTATACGACATTAGAGATGGCCAAGAAACACAAATGAAAATTACCTCTGTTAAATTCAGAGAACAAATTGCCAAGCTTGTGATTCAAAAATCTGAAATTGAAAAAGCCATATCCGAACTTACAAAACTATGTGATGAAGTTGATGGCGTGATTGACGGCAAACAAAGCACAGCAAAAATTACCGAACTTTTGAGCGAAGCCTAACTTAGACTCATATAAACCAACCAATGCGGAGAAAATATGCCTATTTACAATGCCCCACTAGAAGATTCACTATTTGTACTATTTGATTTACTTAAAATTGATAGTGGAAAATATGGCGATATTTTTAACGATATTGACCGTGATACGGTGAGTGCAATTGGCGGTGAATTTGGCAAACTAATGACCGAGGTTGTGGCGCCACTTAACATTACTGGTGACAAGCAGGGTTGCACACATGCCAATGGCACAGTGACAACACCTGATGGTTTTATCGAGGCATTTGATGCCTTAAGAGATGGTGGTTGGACAAGTTTGGTTTGTGACCCTGAATTTGGCGGGCAAGGCTTACCACTTACATTGGGCAACATATTGAGCGAATATTTAAACTCGGCCAATATGGGTTTCTCGATGTATTACGGCCTTACAATGGGTGCATATGCAGCCATAAATACCTGTGCATCACAAGAGCTAAAAGCTAAATATCTGCCAAAAATGATCACTTGCGAGTGGACTGGCACGATGAACCTGACTGAACCACATTGTGGTACCGATTTAGGGCTTATCCGCACAAAATCTTCTGAAAATGCTGATGGTAGTTTTGACATTACAGGCCAGAAAATATTTATTTCGGCGGGTGACCATGACATGTCTAAAAACATCATTCATTTGGTATTGGCACGCACGGAAGGCCTGCCTGATGGCGTGAAAGGTCTATCATTATTTCTTGTGCCTAAGTTTGAAGTGAATGATGAGGGCGTCGTAGGCGCACCTAACAATGTGAGCGTTGGTTCGATTGAAGAAAAAATGGGCATACACGGCAACTCAACTTGTGTGATGAATTTCGATGGTTCAAAAGGCTATTTGATTGGCGAAAAAGGCAGTGGCCTTAAAAACATGTTTATCATGATGAATGAAGCGCGTTTGGGCGTGGGTGTTCAAGGTTTAGCACAGAGTGAAGTGGCTTTTCAAAATGCGCGTGAATATGCGTTGGATCGCCGCCAAGGCAAAGCTGCAACTGGCCAAAAGGATACTGGTGAAGCGGCCGACCGCATTATTCACCATGCTAATATTAAAGCTCAACTTATGAGCATGCGTTGTTTTAATGAAGCGGCACGTGCGTTGATTGGTGAGGTTTCGGTTTTGACAGACATTATCCATAAAGGTGATGACGAAAAAACCCAAACAGCCGCAAAAGACCGTGTTAATTTACTGACCCCAGTTGTAAAAGGCTTTTTAACTGACAAAGGTTTTGACAATGCGGTGATTGCACAACAAATATTTGGTGGGCATGGATATATTCAAGAACATGGTATGGAACAATTTGTGCGCGATAGCCGCATTGCCATGCTTTACGAAGGTACCAATGACATTCAGGCATTAGACCTGATCTCGCGCAAATTACCTGCTAAACATGGCCAAACAGTTATGGCTTATTTACAAGATATTGGCGGGTTTATTTTAGCCAACCAAGAAAATGAAGAACTAGCCGACATCATCGCTTCATTGCAAAAAGCGGCTGAAGCTTTACAAGGCGCATTGGGATATCTGATGGAACATGGGCAGAAGAACCCAGACAATGCTGTGGCTGCGGCACATGACTTTATGCACCTTATGGGCACAGTGACATTTGGGCATATTTGGGCCAAAATGGCGCTTGTCGCACAAGAAAAATTGGCAGACAATGCCGATACGGGAACTATCGACAAAGATTTTTACAAATCTAAAATCCTATTGGCAAAATTTTATGCCAACAAGCATTTACCTGAAGCCAAAGGTTACCAAGTTAAAATTATGTCAGGTGCTGATGTAATTAACGCGATGCCATTAGAATATATATAGAATTAGACATAGAAAAAGGGAATTAAAATGACTGAATGTTATATTTACGACCATGTTAGAACCCCGCGCGGACGTGGGAAAAAAGATGGCAGCTTACATGAAGTGACAGCACTTGAATTGGGCGCAACTGTTTTGCGCTCTATACGTGACCGCAACGAATTAGATACGGGTTTAGTTGACGATGTTGTATTTGGTTGTGTTGACCCTGTGGGTGAAGCTGGCGGCGACATTGCACGGGCATCTGTTTTATCGGCAGCTTATGCTGAAAGTGTTAGTGGTGTTCAGATTAACCGTTTTTGTGCCTCTGGGTTGGATGCGATGAATTTTGCCGCTGCACAAGTTATGTCTGGCATGCACGATATGACTATTGGTGGTGGTGTAGAAGCCATGAGCCGTTTGGGCATTTTTGCTTCGGGTGGTGCATGGCCGATTGACCCTTCAATTGCTTTGCCATCTTATTTTGTACCACAGGGTATTAGCGCTGATTTAATTGCCACAAAATACGGTTATAGCCGTGAAGATTGTGACGCATTGGCAGTGGAAAGCCAAAAACGTGCAAAACACGCTTGGGACAATGGCTATTTTAAAAATGCAATTGCACCTGTTGTTGATATTAACGGCTTAACAATTTTAGACACAGATGAGCATATGCGCCCCGATGCCAGTTTGGAATCGCTTGGCGGCTTAAACCCATCATTTGTACAACCAGGTGAAATGGGCGGCTTTAATGCTGTGGCAACACAACGTTACCCTGAGATTGAACGTATCAACCATATACATCATGCGGGCAACAGCTCAGGCATTGTGGATGGCGCGGCGGCTATTTTAATGGGCACAAAAGAAGCGGGTAAAAGAGCGGGACTTAAGCCACGTGCTAAAATTCGTACTTTTGCTAATATTGGCACGGAGCCTTGCATTATGCTTACGGGCCCTTCCATCGTATCTGAAAAAGCACTTAAAAAAGCAGGCATGACGGCTGCTGATATTGACCTATTTGAAATTAATGAAGCTTTTGCTTCTGTTGTATTACATGCGGTTGACCAATTGGGCATATCGCACGACAAAGTGAATGTAAATGGTGGCGCGATTGCGATGGGGCATCCACTAGGTGCAACAGGCGCTATGCTTGTTGGCACAGTGATTGACGAAATGGAAAGACGCGATTTAAACACCGCATTGATTACATTATGTATTGGTGCTGGTATGGGCACTGCAACCATTATTGAACGCGTTTAAGGGGAGAAATAAACATGAAACTTAACGATTTTACCTTTGAAATAGATTCAGACGGCATTGCCATTATTGTTTGGGACCGTGCTGACAAAAGCATGAATGTGATGAGTGAAGAAGGTTTTACTGACCTGATGAACATTGTTGCTGAGCTTAAAACCAATGACAAGGTTTTGGGTGCGATTATTACATCTGGCAAAGATACATTCTGTGCAGGTGCGGACATTAATATGTTTGACCAAATTATGCATAGTGGCCCTGATGTGGCAAAACAAATGGAACTTGCGAGCAAGTTTTCATACATGTTGCGAGATTTAGAAACATGCGGAAAACCAGTGGTTTGTGCCATGACAGGCACAACTTTGGGCGGTGGATTTGAGATTGCTTTAGCATCGCATTATCGCATTGCAGCAGCTAATGACAGTGCTAAATTTGGTTTGCCAGAAGTGCGCATTGGTATTTTACCTGGCGGCGGTGGCACACAACGCCTACCACGCCTAATTGGCGCGCAAGAAGCTTTGCAAATGATGTTGACTGGACGTTTGTTAAACGCCAAAGCAGCACTTAAAGTTGGCATTTTGCACGAAATAGTTCCTGCTGATGAATTGGTGGCAACTGCTAAAAAGCGTATATTTGAACGCAAAGTATTGCCTGCACCGTGGGATCAAAAAGGTTTCCGCATTCCAGGTGGTCAAGTTTACTCTAAAGGCGGCATGATGGTTTTCCCACCTGCCAACGCTTTATATCGTAAATCTACTTATGATAATTACCCTGGCGCGCGCAACATTATGAAATGCGTTTACGAAGGCCTCATGGTGGATATCGACACGGGCTTGCGCATTGAAGCGCGTTACTTTACGCAGCTTTTACGCACCACCGAAGCTAAGCATATGACACGTTCTATTTTCGTATCTATGCAAGAGCTGAATAAAGGTTTGCGCCGCCCTGAAGGGGTTGCAAAATCTAGCATCAAGAAAATTGCTGTGATTGGCGCGGGCTTAATGGGCGCGGGCATTGCATTTGTAACTGCCAAAGCGGGCATTGATGTGGTTTTGATTGACCGCAACATGGAAGCTGCCGAAAAAGGCAAAGACTATAGCGCCAAAATACTATCGAAACTTGTATCTAAAGGCCGTATGCCTGCTGCAAAACGTGATGGCATATTAGAACATATCATCCCTGCCGATAATTATGAGCAATTGAAAGATATTGACTTGGTTATTGAAGCGGTATTTGAAGACCCTAAAATTAAAGCCGAAGTGGTAAAACAGTGTGAAGCTGTGATGCCAGAAGGTACAATTTACGGCTCTAACACCTCGACATTGCCAATTACTGAGCTTGCGAAAGCCAGTAAAGATGCCGAGAAATTTGTCGGCATTCATTTCTTCTCTCCTGTAGATAAAATGATGTTGGTTGAGATTATCAAAGGCGATAAAACAGGTGATGAAGCCATTGCACGTGCTTTGGATTATGTGGCTGCGATTAAGAAAACGCCGATTGTTGTTAATGATTCGCGGGGTTTCTATACATCTCGCGTGGTGGGCACTTATGTTGCCGAAGCGTTGCATATGCTTGAAGAAGGCGTGCCACCAATTATGATTGAAAATGCTGGTAAGGCCGCAGGCATGCCTGTTGGCCCATTGGTATTGGCTGATGAAGTTGGCTTGGATGTTTCTTACAAAATTGCGGCGGCTGGCAAAGCTGCATTGGGCGATAAATATGTTGAAGGCCCAATTGACCGTATGCTTGAAGAAATTGTGATGAACCAAGGACGCCACGGCCGTAAAAATGGCAAAGGCCTGTTTGATTATCCGGAAAAAGGCAGAAAACATATCTGGCAAGGTTTGCTGGATTTGCAAGACAAACATCTTGACCCCTCTGAGGTTGATATGAAAATTTTGGGACAGCGTTTCTTGTCTATTCAAGCGCTTGAAACCGCTAGATGTTTTGAAGAAAATGTACTGACTGATGTACGTGAAGCTGATGTTGGTGGTATTTTAGGCTTTGGTTTTGCACCATTTACTGGTGGTCCATTGTCTTATATCGACATGGTTGGTTCTAAAGATTTTGTAAAGCGCATGAAAAGTTTTGCAAAAGATTATGGCGATAGATTCAAGCCCACTAAAGGCCTGACTAAAATGGCTAAAACCGACGAAAAATTCTACAATTAAAAAATAGGGGCAGATAAAAATCTGCCCCTATTTAAATAATTCTAGTGCAATTAAGCCGATTTTTTGACTGACTGCTCAAGTTGCTCTTGCTTGTTATTATATTGCACAACGATAACCCGAAGTTGCGAGGAAAAGTTAGTAACCGATCCACGTATTTCGACTATTTCGTCATAAAGTTCAGATAAAAATTTAGGTAGTGTTAGATTTTGCTCAGAGGCTATTTTTTCGAGCGATGCCCAAAACATTTTTTCCAGCCGTACGCTTGAAACAACGCCTGACAGCCTCACCGATTTGGTAACTGGCGTGAATAATTCTGGGTCGGTCGAAGCGTAAATGTAACACATAGTATTTTCCTTAAATTTTAATTTCTGCCCCTAGAAGCTTGATAAATTGAGCAATGGTAGCAGGGTGAGCAGGCCATGCTGGAGATGAAACAATATGTCCATCAGTTATGGCTTCATCCATACCAATTTCGGCATATTTAGCGCCAACCATACACACTTCAGGTGCGCATGCAGGATAGGCAGAAATGTTTTTGCCGTCAATCATATTGGCTGCCACTAAAATTTGTGCGCCATGACAAACAGATGCAATTGGTTTTTTATCATCGTTAAAACTACGTACGATGTTGAGCAAGTCTTCATTAAGGCGCAGATATTCGGCACCACGACCACCTGGAATGAACAAGCCATCATAATCACTTGCATTTACATCGGCAAAGCTTGCGTTAAGCGCAAAGTTATGGCCGGGTTTTTCGCTATAAGTTTGGTCACCCTCAAAATCATGTATCGCGGTGCGAATTGTATCACCTGCAACTTTATCTGGGCAAACAGCATCTACAATATAGCCAAGCGCCAATAGAGCTTGAAACGGAACCATTACTTCATAATCTTCGGTATAATCACCGACTAACATTAAAATTTTCTTAGACATTCTTCCCTCCCTCAAGGTTAACGCAACACAGGGTACGGCATAAATGAATATTTTTGGTAATAGCCAAATACTACATTTTTATATTATACTTTAGTTCAACTAATATAACTTGCCAAACGACAAGCATTTACAAAGGGCTAGTTGTTTTGCAGCGCACTTTTGTGGGCATAATGCCGCATCGCATCTTTTCGTTATAACACCTAGAATTTACCCCAATAAATTTAAATAATTTTATCCAAAGACAGGTTATCCATTTGAATGACAACATCAATCAAAACTTAAAAAACCACGATTATTTGAATTTGACCTTGTTTCACAGTAAAAATAAGTGCTAAATGAATTTCAAACAAAACCAACGCGAACAAAGGGAATATTATGCATATTTATCTGCCTATTGCAGAAATTAGCGTTAATATTTTCTTGCTTCTCGCGATTGGCGGCGGCATTGGTTTTCTATCTGGCCTGTTTGGAGTTGGTGGCGGTTTTTTACTTACGCCTTTACTTATTTTTACAGGCATTCCACCTGCTGTGGCAGTTGCTACGGGCGCAAACCAAATTGTGGCTTCATCTTTATCGGGCGTTATGGCGCATTTTAGGCGCAAAACAGTCGACATTAAAATGGGTATGGTGTTGCTTGTTGGCGGTGTATTTGGCTCGTTTTTAGGCGTTGCGTTATTTAACTGGCTTAAAAGTTTAGGGCAAGTTGATTTACTGATTACCATTTCATATGTGGTGTTTTTGGGCATTATCGGCATGCTGATGTTGGTGGAAAGCTTACGAGCTATTTACCGTGCCCACAAAGGTACTTCGCCACCTTCGCACCGTGCAGGGTCGCATAATTGGGTGCATAAATTGCCCTTTAAAATGCGGTTTCGGGCTTCGCATTTATATATCAGTGCCATTCCGCCGCTTATTATTGGCTTATTTGTAGGTGTTCTTGCGTCTATTATGGGTGTTGGTGGTGGTTTTATTATGGTGCCTGCCATGATTTATATTTTAAAAATGCCCACCAATGTTGTGGTCGGTACATCCTTATTCCAAATTATTTTTGTGACCGCATTGGTGACCATTTTACACTCGGGGCAAAACCAAACAGTCGATGTTGTATTGGCAACAATCTCGCTGTTCGGTGGCGTGATTGGCGCACAATTTGGCGTGCGGTTTAGCCAAAAATTAAAGCCCGAATTATTACGTGCATTGCTAGCGGGCATGGTGATGTTGGTCTGTTTGAAACTAGGCTTTGACCTTGTGGTACAACCAGAAGAATTATTCCAACTTTTACCACTTAATTATGCAACCCATTAGGAGGAATGATGAAAATATTATATAAAACATTCCTGATGGTTGTGGCTGCGTTTGCCATAAGCACCACTGCACAAGCTGATTTGGTAACCGACCTTTCGAAACGTCGTATCGACATAAACTCTACTTTTACGGGTGCTAACCTTTTACTTTTTGGCACCTTTACCGAAGCTTTTGATTACGACCCTGAAAAACATGACATTGTAATTACTGTGCGCGGCCCAAACAAACCGATGGCATTGCATAAAAAAGCCCATAAAGTTGGTATGTGGATTAATTACTTTCGTGAAGAATATACTGAAATGCCATCTTACTACTCTGTACTGAGTAGCCGCCCGCTTGAGGATATTTCGGACAAGCCAACATTGGGTAAATATAGTCTTGGTACTAATTTTCTGTTCTTTAACCCTGACCTTTCGCGACAAAGACTGCCAGACCCAAAGGCTTGGCTTGATTTTCGCAACACAGTCGTGAGGCTTAAAAAAGAAGAGAAGCTTTATATTGATCAGCCCAATGGCGTTAAATTTGTTGGCAATGGCTTATTTCGTGCCAATGTAGATTTTCCTGCCAATGTGGATGTGGGAGAATATGAAGTGAGTGCTTATTTATTCCGTGACGGCATGATGATATTTGAAGAGCATTCGCCTATTACCATGCGGAAATTTGGGTTTAGCAACCAGCTCACCCAATTTGCCCATAATTACCCATGGCTACATGGTATTTTGGCTGTGTTATTTGCCCTATTCTGTGGGTGGTTAGCTGCTATGGTATTTAAGCGTAAATAGTCAATTTATTGACGATAATTGGCGCTTTTGAGCATTTTTCTGTATCCAAATTATGATAATATTCAATTTGTTAAATTGATTGGGAATGCTATGAAACTTATTATTGGAAATCAAAACTATTCATCTTGGTCGTTGCGACCTTGGCTTTTACTGACTGCATTTGGCATGGAGTTTGAACAGCAAGTTGTGTCGTTACATGACGATGGAATGCGCGAGAGATTACTGGCAATATCTACCGCTGCCAAAGTGCCAGTATTGTTAGATGATGGCCTAAAAATTTGGGACACAATGGCAATTTGCGAATATATATCGGAAGTATATTTAGATGGAAAAGGCTGGCCGCAAGATGTTAAACAGCGGGCAATTGCGCGGGCGATTACGGCCGAAATGCACGCAGGGTTTGCACATTTGAGAGGCCAAATGCCAATGAATATTGGCGGAAGACGCAAGCTAAACCCAACGCCAGAAACCCAAGCTGAGATTGCCCATATTGACGCGATTTGGAGTGAGTACGCCCAAAATGGTGAATATTTGTTTGGCGAATATGGCATTGTGGATTGCTTTTTTACGCCTGTTGCCGCGCGTTTTAGAACTTATAACATTAAGCTATCACCCGCTGCCAGAGCTTATTGCAACCAATTGCTCAAGCACACAGCAATGCAAAAATGGGAAAAAATGGCAATTGCCGAAACTGAAATTTTATCATCCGACAAAGCAGGTTTTGCCAGTGATGGATTGGAGCTTGAAGAATATTTCGGCATGTGAATAATTGGTTATTATTTCGCTGAAACTTCGATTTCGCGTTGTAATGACGCTGCACCATTTTTATAGGCTTCTTGGCGGTCGACATTCCAATAATTAAGGCTGCCAAGGTCTATTTGTGCCCCTGTAACTGCGCATAAAACATAGTTGCCTTTTTTAAGAATAATATAGTCTGCCGCGAGGTAACGCAATTCAGCGGGTTTATCTTTACCAATTCCAAACATATTAGTCTCCTGAGTTAAATTCGAGTTCGCGTTTTAACATAGCTTCGCCGTCGATATAAGCTTCTTGGCGTTCCACGCTCCAATATTTCAAATCATCTATCAAGATTTGTTTTTTTGTCACCGCACAAATTACATGATCGCCCGCCTCGACAATTATATAGTCAGGGGTATCATAATGTATTTTGGCGATTTTTTGGTCGCTTAATCCGAACATATATTCTCGCTAATCAAACAAGTTGCCTTGTGCCCCACCTGTATTGGTTGGTTTGGCTTTAGGCTTGGATTGTTTTTTAGGCTTTTTGGGCTGTATGTCAAGTGTTTCGGCTGTATCGCCAACAGTGGCGCCAAAGTCGCCATCGGCCAAGCGAATGTTAATTGCTGTGCCGGGCTTAGCTTGTTTGATAGATTTCAGGCTTTTGCCTTTTTCGTCCATCACCAATGCAAAGCCGCGACTAAGCACGCCTTTGTAAGAAAAACTGTTGAGCAATTTTCCGACATTTTCTAGGGCAACAGTTTTTTGCTTTACACCGTTGCCAATAGATTGTTTTAGCCTTGCTGAATATTGCTCGATATTGTTTTGTTTATTGCGCATATTTTGCAATAAGGCATTGGGTGAAATGCGCCCTGCTAGCCGCTCAAACTGGCTGCGTTTACTTGCTGTGCCGGCTTTTAATGCGCCTTGCAAACGCAAAATTGCGTGATCGAGTTTTTGGCGTGGCTGCATGAGCAAATCATTTAATTTTGGCAAGCCACGTTTGGCGGCAATTAGTTTTTGCCCACGATATTCTAACATGCGGTGCATACCTACTTTTAACCGCTGGCCACGGTCATCAATCATCAAAGTGAGTTCGCGTTTAATCAGCACGGCCATTTCGGCCGCACCTGTTGGAGTTGGCGCGCGGCGGTCGGATACATAATCTATTAGAGTTGTATCGGTTTCGTGACCAATGGCGGAAATAAGTGGGATGTTGCTGTTACTAGCTGCACGCACCACAACTTCTTCGTTAAAACCCCACAAATCCTCTAGTGAACCACCACCACGGGCGACTATGATTAAATCGGGTTTGGGCATATTATCGGGGTTCTGGCTGGCATCTGGGCTTAAATTGTTAAAGCCATCAATAGCCGCGCTGACTTCTGCTGCGCACGTTTCGCCTTGTACCCGCGCTGGCCAAATAATGACATGGCAGGGGAAGCGATCGTTAATGCGGTGCATAATATCACGAATGACAGCGCCTGTTGGCGAGGTGATAACGCCAATAACTTTGGGTAAATAGGGCAGCGGTTTTTTACGTTCTGCTGCAAACAAACCTTCGGCTGCAAGTTTTTTCTTACGCTCCTCGAGCAAGGCCATGAGCGCACCAACACCCGCAGGTTCTAACCGCTCGATGATAATTTGATAACGCGATGAACCTGGGAAAGTGGAAAGCTTGCCAACCGCGATAACCTCCATGCCTTCCTCGGGCTTGAAGCGTAATTTACTCATCACACCGCGCCATACCACGGCATCCATACGGGCTTTCTCATCTTTGAGCGAAAAATAAGCATGACCGCTGGAATGCGGCCCCCGATAACCCGAAATTTCACCCCTGATGCGGACATAGGAAAAATTGTCTTCAACCATGCGTTTAAGGGTTTGAGAAATTTCCGAAACCGACAATTCCAAAACGTTGCTTTTTGACTCGCTCATAAATGTCCTGATTCAACAATATTGGGGTTTAATTTAGCAGACATTGCTGATAAAGATAGGCTAGATTTATTGAAATGAAAATTATTAAGGTGCAACATGGCTAAAAAGTTAAACGTCTTGGTTTTGGGTTCTGGTGGGCGTGAGCATGCACTTTGTTTTGGCATTGCAAAATCGGCCAATTTAGCCAAATTATACGTTTCACCTGGTAATGGCGGCACAGATAATGTAGCCGAGGCCGTGATTTTGGATGTAGAAAAGCATACCGAAATTGTTGAATTTTGCTATGACAAAGACATTGATTTTGTGGTCATTGGCCCCGAAAACCCATTGGTAGACGGTTTGGTAGACAGTATAAGAGCCGCCGACATATTGTGCTTTGGCCCCAATGCTGATGCCGCACAAATTGAAGGCAGCAAAGGTTTTATGAAAGACTTATGCCGCGAATTTGATATTCCAACCGCAGCCTATGAGCGTTTTACCGAAGCAGAAGGCGCCAAACGTTTCGCCAGCGAAATGGGCGCACCAATAGTGGTAAAGGCCGATGGCCTAAGCGCAGGTAAAGGTGTGATTATTGCCGAAACCATGGATGAAGCCCACGCCGCCATTGACGATATATTTGGCGGTATGTTTGGCGCGGCAGGTGCCGAAGTGGTGATTGAAGAATTTATGGTCGGTGAAGAGGCTAGCTTTTTTGCCTTGGTGAACGGCAGCAACACCGCGCCAATGATTGGCGCCCAAGATCATAAAGCCGTTGGTGAAGGTGATGTTGGCTTAAACACTGGTGGTATGGGTGCTTATAGCCCTGCACCGATTTTTGATGCAGCTATGCAGCAACGTGTGATGGACGAAATTATCACCCCCACTGCCAACGCCATGGTGAAACGCAAAACACCATTTGAAGGTGTGCTATTTGCTGGTTTGATGATCACTGAAACAGGCCCTAAACTGATTGAATATAACGCCCGGTTTGGCGACCCTGAAATGCAAATTATCGCCACCTTGCTGAAATCTGACATGTTGGAGTTTTTGTTGGCTACGGCCGAAGATAGGTTAGAAGAATTGGTCATGGAATGGTCCGATGATGCGGCTCTATGCGTTGTAATGGCCGCTAAAGGCTATCCTCTTGGTTATGAAAAAGGCACAGAGATTAACAATTTGGATGTAGCCGCTGCGGCAGACAATATTCATATTTTCCATGCTGGCACTACCAAGGTTGATGGACAAGTTTTGGCCAATGGTGGCCGTGTATTGAATATCGTGGCACAAGCAAACAACGTGACAGAGGCGGCAAAGTTGGCCTATGCTGCGATAGACAAAATAGATTGGACTGATGGTTTTTACCGTCGTGATATAGGACATAAAGCCATATCGCGTGAAGCTACAAATAAAGGTTAGATGAATGACAAACCCACCGTTAAAAATTGGCTTGGCACTTGGTGGCGGTGGCGCGCGCGGTTTTGCCCATGTGTGGGCTGTAAAAGCTTTGGAAGACCTTGGGCTTGAGGTGGATGTTATATCTGGCACTTCGATTGGTGCTGTGATTGGCGCTTGCCATGCATCGGGCATGGACAGCCAAGACCTGTTAGATTTTGTTGATGAAAAGCTAAAAAATACGGGCAAAATTGCACGGCAAATATTCTCATCATCAGCCAGTGAAATTGTTGATTTGCTGAACCCCTTTCAACCTGCATTAATCAATGGCTTGACTTTGTTGGATATATTGATGCCCGACCAAGTGGTTGATGATTTTTCGGATTTAAAAATACCTCTAAAAGTGATGACGACAAACTTTTACGAAGGCAGCGAAACTGTAATTACCGATGGTGATCTAAAATTAGCCGTGGCAGCGAGCATGGCGATACCTGCCGTGTTTAGACCTGTGGTTATAAATGGCGATATTTATATTGATGGTGCTTATGCCAACCCTGTGCCTTACACCGAAATTATTGACGAATGTAATTTTAGCATTGCCATTAATGTAAATGGCCGCCCTTTAAAAGTACGCACAAACCGCCCCAAACTGAAGATATCATCCAAAGCACGCGCCATCGAGAAAGCCCGCGCTGAAAGCGAAGTGGTGATACCGAATAGCCGTGAGGTGTTATTTGCATCTAACCAATTAATGCAAAACACCATTATGGCAGGGCAATTAGAACGCAGTGCGCCTAATATTTACATCAATGCGCCTATCGACCAATTTAAGGTGATGGATTTTAATAAAGCGTTAGAAATTTTAGAAGTCACGAAGCCTATGACTGACGATTTAAAGCGTAAAATTGAAGAACAAATGAATCTTAGAGGCTAATCTAAGAATTCCCATTTATCTGCACCATCAAAATGACGAATGCGGTGGCTTTTAAGCTCATCTGGAGAGAGCAGACCTAAATTTACCGCCATACGGGCACCTTTACCGCGTTTGACACTCCACCAATGGGTTGTACAACCGCAGTTTTTGCAGGTGTGAAATGACAAAGAACCTTCGCCAATTACATAGCTTAAAGTTGCGTCATCATCATTGCTAAAAACCACATCTTGCTCGGCTGCATGTGTCCATAAAGTTGATAATTTACTGCAAATGCTGCAATTACAACTTATCAAAAAATCTGGTTTTGTATTTATTTCAAACTTAACATTACCGCAATGGCAACTGGCTTTTATGGTCATTTTGGTTTCACCTTTTTATTTACACTAACACAGATATATTTCAGTGAAGCAAAAGATTGTGCGATTGACAACGATTTGCAATTGTAATAAATTACCCTCACCCCCACGCTCTTGAAACTAATTCTGAGTGTTATCATGAAAAAGAACTTTTTAAAAGCTAGCCTAGTTGCGCTTGTTGCGCTTTGGGCTGCCCATATTACCCCTGCCCTTGCCGAAGAAATTAGCATCACCACCGCCAAAGGCGATGTGATGATTAAGCAAATACCCCAAAAGATTGTAGCACTTGACGTTGCTGTTATTGATAATTTGGATGCCGTTGGCGTTAAGCCCGCTGGTATTTTGAATGGCCTATATGTTGATTATCTTGACCATGTAGCCGCAAGTGATGCTGTTAAAGTTGGTACATTTTTTGAACCCGATTTTGAAGCTATCAATGCTATTGAGCCTGACATGGTAATTGTGGCAACACGTAGCGCAAGATATCTTGACCAATTGAATGAATTTGCCCCTGCTATTGATTTAACCAGCCCTTGGGAAAACTTTATGCAGGCAAGCATTGATGCCTTTAAGCAAACTGCAAAATTGGTTGGCAAAACAACTGAAGGTGAAGTTTTGGTAGCTAAGCTTGAAGCTTCTGCAACCACACTACGTGACATTGTTAAAAGCAAAGGCAATGCCTTGATTATTATGACCAACGGCCCTAAAATTTCGGCTTTTGGCCCTGGTTCTCGTTTTGGTTGGGTGCATGACGATTTAGGCGTTATTCCTGCCATTCAAGATGTTGAAGCCGTAACACATGGTGAAGCCATCACTCATGAATTTGTGCTTAAAGCCAACCCTGATTGGTTGATTGTTGTTGACCGTAGTGCCGCTATTGGCCAAGAAGGCAGCGCTAAAGCTACATTGGACAATGAGCTGATTGCCAAAACAACGGCTTGGCAAAAAGGCCAGGTTATTTATGTAAATTCTGCAACTTGGTATATTAGCGGCAACGGCATACAAGCCATGCAAGCTACAGTTAATGAACTAACGGCTGCTTACAGCAAATAAGAATATGTAGGTGGCAAGCCTTGTAGGGCTTGCCACCCACACTCCCCACAAGATGTTTAAGACGCCATGATTACGAAATATATTTTCGCGCTGTTATTTTTATTTATTTTATTTATCGTCAGTCTATTTGTAGGCGTTGGCGAGTTTAACCTTATGGGCTATTTAGCCAATGAAGGTGACCAAGAATTGATTTTACTCGCAAGCCGCCTGCCCCGCAGCTTTGCCGTTATTTTGACGGGTAGCGCCTTGGCGATTGTGGGTATGATTATGCAAATGATTGCCCATAATAAATTTGTTGAGCCAACCACCGCAGGCACAATGGATAGCGCTGCTTTGGGCATATTGGTGGCATCTATCTTATTACCAACATCTAGTTTAATGACCAAAATGTGGATCGCAACAGCATTCTCGCTTGTTGGATCGTGGTTATTTTTGCGTATTTTAAAACGCCTGCCAGTGAGCACCCCATTATTGGTGCCTTTGGTGGGTATTATGTTGGGCGGTGTTATTGGGGCGATCGCTGGGTTTATTGCTTATGAGGCCGATATGATACAATTTCTATCTATATGGACCAGTGGTGATTTTTCGGGTATTTTGCGTGGCCGATACGAAATGTTATGGCTGACTTTTGTTTTATGCTTGGGTGCTTATTTTATTGCAGACCAACTAACCATTGTTGGCATGGGTGAAAATATTGCGATGAATTTGGGCTTGAACTACCGCACCATTGTGACAATTGGTTTGATTATCATTTCTATGGTGACGGCGATTATTGTTGCCACTGTTGGTATGATACCATTTATCGGCCTGATTATTCCGAATATAGTCAACCGATATATGGGCGATAATTTACGCCATGCCTTACCTGTAATTGCCTATAGTGGCGCTTGCTTTACATTGATTTGCGATATATTTGGGCGCAGCCTCATTTACCCATATGAGATACCTGTTGCTACCATTATTGGCGTGATTGGTGCTTTGGCATTTATTTACCTTCTGCTCAGGAAGGATGCCCATGTTTAGCAAAAACTGGTTTAAAACCGACAAAAGCATCATCATCGCTCTTAGCTTATTATTAGTGTTATTTACTATTTTATTTATGACCTATGACGCCAAAGGTAGTTGGAGCTTTGTATTAAATTTTAGGGGTCGTAAAATAATGGCATTGGCGCTCATCGCCATCGCCATTGGCACTTCTACCGTATTGTTTCACTCCATCACTCATAACCGCATTATCACCCCTGCCATTATGGGGTTTGATGCCTTATATGTGTTCATTCAAACAACTATATTGTTTGTTTTTGGCGCCACTGATTTTATAAATCTGGATACTGTTGGTAAATTTTTATTCAATATGGGCGTGATGACCGTTGTGTTTTTACTGCTATTTCAATGGCTATTTTTAAAAGCCAATCGGTCGATTTTTCTGTTGGCGTTAACTGGCATTATATTGGGTATCTTTTTCCGTAGTCTCAATGATTTCATGTTTAGATTGTTAGACCCCAATACATTTGCTGTTTTGCAGGGGGTGTTGTTTTCGTCTTTTAACGCCATTGAAAGTAAGCTGTTGAACATAGCAGCCGTAGTGATTGCCTGTTGCCTTATACCCACATTTTTATTGCGGCATAAACTAGATATTGTGGCATTAGGCCGCGAAAAAGCCATTGCATTGGGGGTGAATTATAAGCCAACAGTGTTTGGTGTATTGGCGATTATTGCGGTGCTTGTATCGGTATCGACCGCATTGGTGGGGCCGATTACATTTTTTGGTTTGTTGGTGGCTAACATGGCATATTTACTGGTTAGAAATCAAAATCATACCAACTTATTGATTGTCACCTGCCTTATTGCCATTTGCACACTGGTCGGCGGCCAATTTATTTTTGAAAAACTGATTAACCTAAAAGGCACCTTGAGCATTGTTATTGAATGTTTGGGTGGCATTACCTTTATTTGGATGTTGTTGAAGGCACATAAAAAATGATTAATGTTCAAGACATATCGAAAAAACTTGGTGGCAAGCTAATTTTGGATGAAGTTGGTTTTACCCTACCTAAAGGTGGTATTACATCTATTATTGGCCCTAATGGTGCAGGTAAATCGACCTTGCTTTCGTTGATGGCGCGGCTGTTGCCGCTTGATAGTGGCAGCGTGGCCTTTGATGATTTGGACATAAGCAAAACGCCCAGTGATGAATTGGCTAAAAAAATTAGCATTTTAATGCAGAGCAACCCGATTAGTGCTCGTTTGACTGTAGAGCAATTGGTGATGTTTGGGCGGTTTCCGCACCATAAAGGCAGGCCAAGTGATGATGACCAAGCTTATATAAATAAAATGCTTGAACTGATGGAAATGGATGACATTCGCAAGAATTACATTGACCAATTATCGGGCGGCCAACAACAGCGGGCATTTATTGCGATGATTTTGGCACAAGATACTGACTATATTATGCTTGATGAACCGCTCAATAACCTAGACATGAAGCATGCACGTAACATTATGAAAAGCCTGCGCAGTATTGCGGATGACATGGGCAAAACTATCATTTTGGTAATCCATGACATTAATTTTGCGGCTTATTATAGCGACCATTTTATCGCGCTTAAAAATGGTAAAATAATCGCGCAGGATAGCGTAGATAATATGATGACCGAAGCCAAAATAGAGATGATTTACGACATGCAGGTTACGATTAACCAACTTAACGGTAAAAAGCATGTTTTTTACTATAGCTGAAATTTAAACGAGGAATTTAAATGCCAACAACTTACACAAAAATTGCTACCAAATCTGCCCATAAATATGTGGCTCAACTATGCAAGCATTTTGCGCATAAGGTTGAGTCTACCTTTACCGTAGATCATGACGCTAAAACTGCCGAAGGCTTAACTGCTTTTCCGATGGGCAACGCGGTGTTTACTGCCAAGGATGACATACTGACTGTAACTGCAAAAGTAGAGAATATAGAAGCTTGCAAAGCCGTGCATGGGGTGTTTGATTCACATATTACGAAATTTGCGTTTAGAGAAGAATTGCAATATGAGTGGGTTATAGAAGACGAATAGATACATGCTGTGTTTGAAATTCCTGCAAGCGCAATGATAAAACCCATCAAACAATTTGATTTGTAACGGGTTGAATTCTATATTAGATTAACCTTATCTCACAATCTATTTTCGGGCTTTATATGCAACCCATACGCGGAATATTGTTAAAAATTGCGGCCGTTACGACATTTATGGTGATGGCAAGTTTGATTAAAGCCACATCTGCCAATATCCCTGCGGGTGAAGCGGTATTTTTTAGATCATTTTTTGCGTTGCCAGTTATTTTTATATGGTTATGGTCTACCCACGAAATAAAAACAGGGTTAAGAACCGCAAACCCTTTGCAACATATTCGGCGTGGCTTAATTGGTACTTTGGCCATGGGGTTAGGTTTTACTGGCCTTGGATTATTACCACTGCCCGAAGCCACAGCCATTGGCTTTGCATCACCTGTTTTGGCGGTTGTGTTTGCCGCTATATTATTGGGCGAAAAAATACGCGCATTTAGGATTAGCACGGTAATTTTGGGGCTTATTGGCGTGTTGATTATTCTTTCGCCACGGTTAGCCGAAGTTTCACAAAACGGGTTTGCTGGCACTGAAACATTAGGCGCTTTGGTGGTGCTTGGCAGTGCTGCATGTGCAGCATTAGCACAGATTTTTACCCGCAAGTTGGTTGCGACCGAGAAAACTGTAACCATTGTATTTTATTTCACCATCACCTCGGCGACACTCTCGTTACTCACCATACCATTCGGTTGGATAGTGCCGAGCTTCTATGAAGCGAGCCTGCTGATATTAGCTGGTCTGGCAGGTGGTTTAGGGCAAATTCTATTGACCAGCTCCTACAGGTTTGCACCCACAGCGGTGATTGCGCCCTTTGATTATATGTCTATGCTATTGGCATTAATTGTTGGCTATTTTATATTTGATGAAGTGCCAACTACGATAATGTTAATTGGCGCGGCCGTGGTGATTACCGCAGGTATTTTGATTATTTGGCGCGAAAGCCGTTTAGGAATTTCGCGCTCAAAAGCTCGTAAAGTGAGAGCCAATAACTAAGCCTTTTTGTTGCGCTTCTTTGGCAATTTTAAGGTGCGACAATGGACTGATGCTTCCATAAATATGGGGAGCAATTTTTCAAAATCTTCATGCCAGTCTATTGGCACCAATATATAGTTTTTATTGGGCGCTGAGGTTGGGCTTAATTGCAAATGACGTGCGCCTTTAATGGTAAGCAGTTCGGCAAGCCTGTCGGTTGGCAACTTCACTGCGATGCCAAAACTGGTGATGGATATAAATGGCCTGCCAAACGTGTAACATAAAGCACCGCCAAACATATATTTTGATGTTAACTCAACTTCTTCACAAAGAATGCCGAAACAATTTTCGACAATCTTTAACAGGTCTTTGGTCTCAAATTCACACATCATTCAAGCTTCTATTGGTGAGCAAATTTCGACTAAACAGCCGTTTAAATCTCTTACATAACTGACGGTTTGCATCCATGGTTTTTGAGCGGGAGCTGAAATTGGGTTTGCCCCATTTTCAACAGCATGGTCATATGCCTGTTGCACATTTTGTGTCACCAAACAGGTTTCGAAGCCTGCGGCAATGCCATCTTTGCGGTTGGGGGCGATGGCTAAATCGTTTAGTTCGGCAGCTTCATGAGCTGCGAATGCTAATGTTGTCTCGCCCGTATCAAGCTCGGCATAAGTATGGCTCTCGTGGATGAATTTACGTTTTAAGCCAAAAGCGGTTTCGTAAAATTCTATGGTTTTCACCACATCGGCTACATATATAATTGAATATCCAAATTTCATTTCTTGCTCCTTATGTTGTGGCTTTAACATAGCAGCGATATTTTATTATTCTTGAATAAATCGGACATTCTTAGTTTAGCGGCAAACCAGCCAAAACCAGCTCATTGGGAATATTATTGGGTGTAAAACCACCATGGCGTTTAAAATCACGCGTCATATGCGCTTGATCGCTATAACCTGCTTCTAGGGCGGTTTGGCTGATGGTTAAACCATTGCGCGTCAGCAACCGCAACGCCCGATGAAAACGCAATACAGAGGCAAATATTTTTGGAGAGAGACCTACATATTTCTTAAACAAACGGTGTAAACTACGCTCAGTAATGCCGTTATTACGCGCTAGAATGTTAACCGCACTACGGCCACCACTTAGGTGCATATCGTCAATCACAGCCAATAGGGATTTGGATATTTTGGGGTGGGTATAACCATCATAAAAAACTTTGAGCCGCGTGACCAAAGCAGCGATATTTTGCGCTGGCGTGCAAAGAGGTTTTAGTTGTGGCGCGAGAGCCAAGGCCTCATCACCACTATAAGCCCTACCTGCGATTTCGGTCAAAGATACGCCCAAAAAATATCCCCCAAAACCTGGCTTAAACCGTAAGCCAACAAAACCAGTGCGTGCCACTGCCGGCGAAAGCCACCAATTGGCCGATGGCCCTGCAATAACAGGAATGATGTCATATGGTTGGTCGGCATCATCGAGCGTGAATTTTAAAATTAGGTCTGCACGGCCATCGGGCAAAATCAGCGTTTGTTTTGTTTTATCGGATACGCTCGTCCATACTTTTTCGACCGCCAAACGTTGGGGAAGTAAAATATCTAACTCTCGATAACTTGCAGGTAAAACCATTTACTAAACGCCATTTTTGGAATGCTTAATTTGCAACAAGCCAAAGACGGCAACCACAATAGCCACTACAGAAAAAAACATAATACCCGAAGAGCTGAATGCCTTGTTGGCAAAAACGAAAAGCAGTAAAGTTGAAACCACCCAAGCCCCATCGGCAATAATGATAAATTTAACATAAGTGATAAATTGTGGCAATTTTGTTGCAATTATAGAGACAAAAGCAGCAAATGAAAACAGGCCAATTCCTAGAAATTGCAAAGTTGTTGATGCCGAAAACCCAAAAAAAGCAAACTCTGCCGACAGTAAAAAATCTGCCACTATTTGGGGCGCTAATAACAAAGCTGTGGTATTTGCTAGGCAAAATATGGCATTTGCGTAAAGTATTTTCTTTAACATTTTTGTTCCTCAACTTGATGTATGACCAATTATAGAATATTAAGTTATTAAAACAATTACCTTTGAGGTTATATTTATATGGTTGTTAAGTTTGGAGATTTGCTAAAGCAAATGCGAAAGGGGCAGCGCTTTAGCCAACTTAGCTTGGCGCTTGAGGCCGATATTTCGCAACGCCATATAAGTTTTATAGAAACTGCGCGTGCGAAGGCGAGTGTTAAAACAATTCTTAAAATAGCCAAGGCCTTAAAACTTGACCTGCAAAATACCAACCAATTATTATTAAGTGCTGGTTTTGCGCCACAATATACAGAAATTGTCAGCCCTGAAAACCATGAATATATATGGCATGCTATAGATTTTGTGCTCGAAAGCCAAATGCCCTACCCGACAATCGTGCTTGATGAAAAATGGAATATTGTGAAATCAAATGCAGCCTCTAAGAAGTTATTCGTGTGGCTTATGGATTTAACAAAGGAAGAAATTGAAGCCCTGCAAAACAGCCAAATGAACCTACTTGATTTAATTTTAAATAACCCGCGGTTAAGACCCTATATTAAAAACTGGGCTGAAATTGCAACCCATATGGCAAGCCAAGCCTTGGCAGATGGAATTTACACGCAAAAACAAATTGATGATTATATTAGCAAGCTAAGTAAAGCAGATCAGGATTTATTTAACGATCATCAAACACCCCGTTTGGGGAGCGTCATCATACCGCTGGTTTACCAAAAAAATGATGTGACACTCAGCCTGATATCAATGCAGACACGCTTTATGATGTCGCAAAATATTGCGCTTAGCGGCTTATCTATTGAGAGCTTTATTGCCAATGATGAAATTACCGCTGATTTTTTTACAAACGTTTTATTTTGAAAAAACTGGAGAGTAATTCACCTGCTTTCACCTCTTCTATGCCGCCAATAACTTCGGGTGCATGATGGCAGGTTTTACTGTGATAGAAGCGGGTGCCGTTATCAACAGCGCCACCTTTGGCATCTTCGGCAGCATAATATAGCTTGCCAATGCGGGCAAAACTTATGGCGGTGGCGCACATGTTGCACGGCTCCAACGTGACATAAAGATTATAGCCGGCCAAACGCTCCACGCCCAAAATGGTGCAAGCGCGCCTTATGGCCAAAATTTCGGCATGGGCTGTTGGGTCATTTTGCGCGCGGGTTTCGTTGCCTGCTTTGGCAATTATATTCCCACTTTTATCTGTAATGACTGCGCCGATCGGTACTTCGCCACGTTGTTCTGCGGCTTTGGCTTCATCTAGGGCGATTTGCATATGGCTTTTATGATTCATCATAAATTTATAAAATCTCTTTCCCTGTGGGTCAAGCTCTGTTACAAGGGGAAAAATTATTTAACCCAGTGGTTGTTATAAGATGCGATATCTATATAGCCACATGCTCAACAGATGGTATAGCGACATGTCCTACGACGATAAAAAACCTTCATTTAAAGATAAAAAATTTGGCGACAAAAAGTTCGGTGATAAAAAATTCGGCGACAAGAAGTTCGGCGACAAAAAATTTGATGATAAGAATAAAAGCCTTGATATGCATGGCTCGACACCAAAGCCAAAGCCTATAAAATTTGACCGTATTGCTAAAGTTATGGCACGCGCTGGCCTATGTTCGCGCCGCGATGCCGAAAGATGGATTGAAGACCAACGCGTATCTGTAAACGGTCGCCTACTTACAACACCTGCTGTTAAAGTATCTGAAAAAGACATTATTAAAGTGGATGGCAAGCTGATTAAAGCGCCAGAAGCCACACGTTTATGGAAATATTACAAGCCATCTGGCTTGGTGACATCACATGGTGACCCTGAAGGCCGCCCTACTGTATTCTCTCGTTTGCGTACAGAAGGTTTACCAAGAGTCGTATCGGTCGGTCGGTTGGACATTAATACCGAAGGCCTGTTGCTCATCACGAATAACGGCTCATTAGCGCGTTATTTGGAAATGCCAACAACAGGTTGGGTGCGTAAATATCGTGCGCGTGCATATGGTAAAATTAGCCAAGCGAAACTTGACTCACTTAAAGGTGGCATTACAGTTGATGGCATTAGATATGGCAGCATTTTAGCCACTCTAGAGCGCCAAACTGGCGACAATTGCTGGATTAGCATTAGCCTTAAAGAAGGTAAAAACCGCGAAATTAAAGAAGTATTGGGCGCTTTAGGTTTACAAGTGAACCGCCTTATCCGCCTTTCATATGGCCCGTTTAAATTGGATAATATGGAGCGTGGTACGGTTGAACCAATTTCGACCCAAATGCTAAAAGACCAATTGGGCGATGCTTACGACGAAATTGACGAAGGTTATGACGCTGAATTGCGCCCACAAGACCAAGTTGGTTACCGCACAGAAAGCCGCGCAACCCGTGGCGCTAGAGACGATGACAGAAGTGGTGGCCGCGAAGACAGAGGCGACAGACCTAACCGCCGTGACAACCGTGATGGTGGCGAAAGACGCGATGCCCGTGGCGGCCGTTCATTTGGTAATGACCGTGGCGACAGACGCGACGAAAAAAGAGATTTTAAACGTGACGACCGTGGTGGCCGTGATGACAGAGGTGGCCGCGATAACCGTGATGGTGACAAACGTCCATCATATGGTGATGCGAAACGCCCAGGTCGCAACAATGAACGCCCATCTTACAACCGTGATCGCAATCGTGATGAAAATGGTGGTGGTGACCGCCGCCCTCGTCGTGATGGTGAAGCGCCAACACGTGGCAAACGTAATGATGGCCGCAGCACAGAGCGTAGTGAATATCGCTCTGGTCCGAGCAGATCTGGTTCAGGCCAAGGCCGCAGTGACGAAGGTAGCCGTTCATATGGTGGCAAATCTGCTGGTTATAACAAGGGTAAACCTGGTAAATCGGGCACTGGACACCGTGAACGCGCACGTGGCGGCAAGCCTGCGGGCAACCGTTCTGGCGCACCACGCCGTGGTAACCACGATCGTGACAGATAGGTAATTTATGCGAATTGTTGGCGGCAGTTTAAAAGGCAAAAACCTTTTTACACCCAAAGGTGACGAAGTGCGGCCAACATCTGACCGCGTGCGTGAAAGCCTGTTTAATATTTTAGCACATGGCATTGAAGGCTTAAAGCTTGAAGGCGCGTATATTGCTGACTTGTTCGCAGGCACGGGCGCACTGGGCATAGAAGCTTTGTCGCGCGGGGCAGTATGGTGTTTATTTGTAGATGATGCTGCCGCATCCCGCGGGTTAATACGCGAAAATACCATGGCTTTGGGGCTGAATGGCAAGAGCAAAATCTCACGCCAAGATGCGACAGACATTGGCCCGCGTTCTAAACGATCACCAAAGTTTGATTTGGTATTTGCTGACCCGCCTTACAACAAAGGTTTGGGCGAAAAAGCGTTAGCATCTTTGCACATCCATGGCTGGTTGAAACCCAATTCCATTGTGGTATTGGAAGAAACCAAACGTGCCGAAATTGAAATGCCAGATTGTTTTGACATTATAGATGAACGCAAATATGGCGATACACAAATTTTAATTGCAAGGTATAAAGGCTAATTATGAGCTATGAAATGATTATTTTCGACCTAGATGGGACATTAACTAACCCCGAATTAGGATTTGTAAATAGCATTAATTACGCGCTTAAAGCTTATAATCTCCCTCCACAAAAAACTGCTGACCTTGCAAAATATATTGGCCCACCACTTGACCAAACGATGAGTATTTTAGCCAATGGTGACAAAGCTTTGTGTGAAAAGCTGATGGTGAGCTATCGCGGATGTTATAGTGAAACTGGCTTCCAAGAAAATGTGGTTTATGACGGCATAGCTGATATTCTTAAAGAATTATATGACAACCCAAACATTCGCATTGGTGTCTGCACTTCAAAACGTCAAGATTTTGCCATCCGTATTTTAAAAATGCACGGTCTCTTTGATTATTTTGAATTTGTATCTGGCGCGAATGACGGCACATCGAAAAGCCAACAGCTCGCTAATTTACTAGAGATAGGTAAAGCACCCAAAAATAGTATTATGGTGGGTGATAGGCTTTACGATATGCGTGCCGCCACCAATAACAAGCTTGATAAAGCGGGTGTATTATGGGGTTTTGGCGAACGCGCTGAACTTGAAGAATATAAGCCGCAATATATATTCGAGAAAACTACCCAGCTTTTACAATTGGCTGACGTAGAATAGTTTTGAGCTTTTCGGGTGCGACACGACGAGGGTCTGACAGATAAATCTCGTGATGTTTGGTAACTTTCGCATTCAAATCTGGCATTTTATAGCCTTGCTCAGGAATATATTCTTGGTGCATATATTTTAAAATTGGCGCTTCATCAGCATATGACCCAATGTGTAAATATTGCGCAACTAATCCTTCGTCATATGTTTCGAAACGTAGATTATCCAATAATTTTGGTTTGTTTTTTTGCGCCGCCATTTGTACGGCTTCTTCGACCAAATCTTCGGTCACCCAATCAGGCTGCATAATCATTAGTGTCCATTGCCAATTATCCATATTACCTGATACGAAATCGCTCATATCATCTGCCCACCACAAAGCCTGAAGCGGCGGAACGACATAATCTTTATCTTGAGCTTTGGCAAGAAATTTGGTTTTATAGGCCACGGGGTAAAGTGCCGCCAAAGAATCCATATAGGCTTGCGATTCACCTGGCTTGCCTTTGCCATCAATCATCAGAAAATTCATTTTTGGAATGGTGATGATTTCATATTTTTTGGCTTTGGGGCTGTAATAAGCCTTCATAGTTTTCTTAAAATCTACTTTTTTCATTTATATCTCCTCTACCGCCAACATAACCCAAGCTACTGACATTTACTGTCAGCTAAAAGGTTAATGCCAATAATTATCAACCTAGCATAGGTTGCAATTATGCCCGATAAATAATATAGATGGGGCATAATGAATGGCGATGAAAGATGGCTCTTATGGTTCAGGTTTACATAGACGGACAAACAGGCACGACTGCCCTACAAATTAAAGACAAATTGGCGAATATTGCTGAGGTTGAATTGTTTGAACTAGCCGATGCTGACCGCAAAAATACTGACAAGAGAGCCGCTGCAATTAATGCTGCTGAATTTGTATTTTTATGCCTGCCCGATGATGCAGCACGGGAAGCCGTTTCACTAATTACCAACCCTGACGTGAGAATTATTGACGCCAGTACCGCACATAGAATTAACCCCGATTGGGCTTTTGGCCTGCCAGAACTAAGCGCTGAGCAAGCCGCTAAAATTAAGCAAAGCAAGCGCGTGGCAAACCCAGGTTGTTTTTCGACAGGTGCAATTTTATTATTGGCGCCATTGGTGAGAAATAACACTATATCGGCCGATGAAAGTATAAGTATTTTTGGCGTGTCTGGCTATACTGGTGGCGGTAAGGGCATGATTTCTCAATTTGAAGATGCTGCTGATGATGGTTTTGCGCAAAATACATTTAGACAATATTCGTTGGGCAATATGCACAAGCATGTGCCTGAGATTAAAGAATTCTGTGGCCTGAACAACGCCCCTATTTTCACCCCAAGTGTGGGCAGCTTTGCACAAGGTATGATTATCACCATTCCGCTGCATTTAGATGCGGGGCAGAACGCGAAAACGGTTCGAGATCTGCTTACTAAGACCTATATAAATTCAAATTTAGTGCAGGTTGTCGCTCAAGATGATACCGCTGCTTTTATTGAGGCCAACAAAACAGCTATTAGCGACGATGTTATGGTTCGGGTATATGACGGCAACGAAGCGGGACAGGTGATTTTGACCGCACAATTTGACAATTTAGGCAAAGGGGCTTCTGGCGCTGCTGTTCAAAATTTCAAACTTATGGCAGGTTTAGTTTAACCCTGCCAGTTTTTGCATAGCTTTAATGAGATGATGGCGAGTTTCTGGCTCAGCAGACGCATGACCTGCGGTTTGGCTTATCACCAGTTCGGCATTGCCTAGCTGCTTCATCAATGTGTGGGCGTTTTCCATTGTACAAACCACATCATAGCGCCCATGTACGATAATGGTGGGAATGTGCTTAATTTTTTTGCAATCATCTATAATCTGCGTGGGTGTGATGAAGCAATTATTGACCATATAATGACTTTCGTGGCGGGCTAATGTCCAACACAAAGCTTCGTCTTCGGCTTCTTCTAAAAATTCGGGGTTTGGCAATAAAGTGCAGGTGCTAAGTTCCCACAAGGTCCATGCTTTAGCAACGGCCATGGCCGCCTTTTTATCATCACCAACCATCACTTTGTAAGCAGCTGTTATGCTAATTTCATCGGTATATTGGCTTAATATTTGGGTGTAGGCTTGCCAATGGTCGGGAAATATTTCAGATGCGCCACCACCACCAAACAACCAATGCGCATTTTGCGGGCGGGCTAAGAATATACCGCGCAATGCAAGGCTTAAAGTACGATCAGGGTGAGTTTGGGCATATATAAGCGACAAGGTTGAGCCCCATGAACCGCCAAATACATGCCATTTATTAACATTCAATTTGGTACGTATGGCCTCGATATCGGCAACCAATGCGGCCGTATCATTATGCGTTAAACTGCCATGGGGCAATGAGCGGCCACAACCGCGTTGGTCAAACAATATAATATGATAGATTTCTGGATCGAAAAACCGACGATCATTTTCGCCACAACCGCCACCTGGGCCACCGTGCAGAAAAATAACCGGTTGGCCATTGGGGTTACCACAACGCTCCACGTAGATTTGATGGCCGTTGCCAACCTCTAACATAAAGGTGTCAAACGGTTCAATCTCGGGGTAAAAATCAACTAGATTATTTGGTAACATCATTTTATCTTCGCTCAAATAGTTTTTCTATATCGTGTAATTTCAATTCTACATAAGTCGGCCGTCCATGATTGCATTGGCCACTATGCGGTGTGGATTCCATGTCGCGTAACAATTGGTTCATCTCATCTGCATTTAAACGCCTGCCCGAACGCACACTGCCATGGCATGCCATGGTGGCGAGTATATGGTCTATTTTTTCTTTAATTTTCAGTTCTTGGCCAAGCTCGATTAAGTCATCAATAATATCTTTGACCAATTTCTCAACACTCGTTCGGCTTAATATTGCAGGAATTTCGCGTACGATCACACTGTCATTGCCAAAGCTTTCGAGTAGTAGACCGAATTTTTCTAACTCTTCTTGTGCAGATATAATAAGCGCATATTCCTGACTGGTAAGCTCAACAATTTCAGGGATCAGCAATATTTGACGTTCCATTTGCGCATCATGAAACATGTTTTTCATGCGCTCATATACAATGCGTTCATGCGCGGCATGCTGATCTATAATAATCATACCCGTTTTGCTTTGAGCAATGATGTAATTTTCATGCACCTGAGCGCGAGCAGCGCCCAATGGCAATGCTTCAATTTCTTGGTTCAGCTCGGTTATATGGGCGCGGGCATCTGCCGATGGCGTGTCGATATCTTGGCTTAATGTTGGTGCATAAACATGGGTTGGTGCGCCGCCACCTTGCAAATCTTGCGATTGCCTTTGGCTATAACTTTTATATTTATCAAACCCACCGCGCGGCACATCAGGAGGGGTATCAAATGCTGTATAAGAATTGTTTGTTTCACCTTCGAAACGATTGTTATTTGTTTGATTTTGTTGTTGGCTCATTTGCTCTTGGGTGAACATTGCCACTGCACCCTCACCTAAGCTATTTGCGGCTCTGTGCCCTGCCTCGGTAATGGCTTGTTTAATGGCACCGATGATAAGCCCGCGCACATAGCCCGCGTCTTGAAAGCGCACTTCGGATTTTGCGGGATGCACGTTCACATCGACAAATGCAGGTGGTACAGTGAGGAACAATGCCAATAATGGGTGGCGATCGCGTGGTAGAAAATCCATATAAGCGGCTTTTATCGCGCCAATAAGGGTTTTGTCTTTTACTGGGCGGCCATTAACAAACATATATTGCATTTGCGCATTGCCGCGGTTAAGCGTCGGCAAAGCAGCATAGCCTGCTAAGTTAATTTCTGATCTATGTTCATCATTAGCGCCACGTGTTGCATCTATCCAAAGTGCATTGTCACGAAATTCTGCGCCCATAATAGCGCCCAAACGTTTTTTAAGCGCAAGCTCGGGGCTGCCTTGCTCAGCAATATATCTAACTGGTTTTCCTGCGCCAGTTTGCACGGTAAATCCAACATAAGGATGCGCCATTGCAAAGCGTTTCATCACATCCATAACTGCCATGTTTTCGGCACGTTCGGACTTCATAAATTTAAGCCTTGCGGGTGTGGCAAAAAATATTTTCTCGACGCGTATTGTGGTGCCTTTGTTGCAAGCGGTTGGCATTACGGGGGCAATTTCGCCACCCATTAGGCTGACCACATGGCCAGTATCAGCGCCTTGCTGCCGCGAGCTTATGGACATTTGGCTTACCGCACCAATAGATGGCAACGCCTCGCCCCTGAAACCAAAATGATCAATGGTGAGTAATTCATCATCGGGCAAT
Source organism: Hyphomicrobiales bacterium (assembly GCA_051531935.1). Taxonomy (GTDB): domain Bacteria; phylum Pseudomonadota; class Alphaproteobacteria; order Rhizobiales; family OSC116; genus OCS116. Next base: position 84,206 of record JAOPTR010000007.1, on the reverse strand, counting down.
TTACTGGTGGCATGGCGCTCAATGGCGAGCATCAAATCATCGGCAGACATGCCGAAGCCATCATCCACCACCTGAATAAGCTGTTTTCCGCCATCAATAAGCGTTACATCAATGTGGGTTGCGCCTGCATCTAATGCGTTTTCGACCAATTCTTTGACCGCGCTTGCAGGGCGTTCAATCACCTCACCTGCCGCGATGCGGTTTATGGTGATGTCGGGCAAACGGCGGATATGGTTCGGGTTTTTTATCATGCTATTTTATGCAGCGATTCTGCATAAAATACAAATAAAAACTGGGTTTAACTTGCGGCAGAAAACTTCCTCATCGTGGCAAGGCCGACCCCAATTATCATTAAGAATACACCTGCTGCACCATCTATCCAAAGCATTACCTTGGCCTTTACCCATTTTGCAAGTTTTACACTTAAACCAATATAAGCAATTAGAACAAAAAACTCGATGATAATAGACACCACAGCCAAAACTGAGAATTGCAAGGTGAGTGAAATTTCTGAGCCCAGTTCGGGAATGACAAATTGCGGCAAAAACGCCACAAAAAATACAAGATTTTTAGGGTTTGATGCCTGAATGACAAAACCTTTGGTAAATGCTGAACCACCAGAGACAGGCGGCTCTTTTGCGAGCATTTCGCCAAGGCCATCATCGGCAGATTTATCTTTACTCACCCATGATTTAACCAAAGGAATGAACATTTGAATGCCCATAAAAATAAGATAGGCAGCGCCAATATATTTAACAATGGAGAATAATGTAACAGAAGCAATGAGCAATGCGCCCACACCAATGGCCGAAAGCACAAAATAGACGGTGTTGGCGGTTAAAATACCCAAACTACCCCACATGCCTGTGGCAAAACCACGCTTCATAGATTGAGAAATGGTAAGCAATACCGCAGGGCCAGGCGAAATGCACAATAATGCCTCGGCAAAAATAAACAATATCACTGCATCTAAAAATGCGTCGGGCAGCCAGTTAAACATGATTTTCTCCATTTAAATTATATACGGATTATATGTACGCTTATAAAAAAGGCAATATTTATTAGTTCAATTTTTTTGATGAATTTTTAGGCAAAGCTTCCTACACTTGAATTTTTGGCTCAAATACCTATATATTAAACAATATTGATCTTGGAGAAGAAAATGAATGACTTTTTTGGCCATCAGCCGATTAAAATGATTATTAAACTAATTTTAATGTCACTACTCGTTGGGTTTGTGCTTAAAATCTTGCACATTACCCCAGTTGGTATTTTTGAATGGTTTATCGAAAGCATTGCCCACATTATAAACATTAGTTTTAATAGTGTTGAGAAAGTTCTTTCTTATGTGATCACTGGTGCTGTGGTGGTTATACCAGTTTGGTTATTTATGCGCATGGGCGAAAAGAAACGCGAAGATAAAATTAAACGCGCACTACATGACAAGCCATAAGCGAAGGACTTAATGATGTTAGAAAAATTTAACAATATGAACAGTGTAACCAAAATTTCGATTGTTGCTTTGGGTGCAATTTTACTTTTAAGCATGATGGATTTCAATTTTTCGATCGGCAATGTTATTGGCCTGTTTGTTGATGTCATTCTATTTGTGGTGCTTGATGTTTTCTTGGCCGCTATTTTATGTGGTATTGATATTCTTGGAATATTTATTAATGTATTTGTAAGCGCACTTGTTATGTTTATTGGCATTATTTCTGGCATATTTGCCTTCGCTGGTTTTGCGCTTTTATTTGCCATTATTGGTGTGCCGTTATATTTATATTTGAAATATAACCCGTCGCAAAACCGCCAACATGACGCTGACTATAAATAACACTAGCCAATAAGCAGTAAAATTCCTAAAAGAGCATAGAAGGATTATTCTATGCTCGACATTTTCAAATATATTAAGCCCGCTCTATTTAAACTAGAGCCTGAACAAGCCCATAAAGCAGCCATTGTGGCGCTGAAAATGGGTCTTGCGCCCAACGGCCGCTTAAATAATGATGGCCTCGGCCAAAATGTATTTGGTTTAGATTTCAGCAACCCAATTGGCATTGCCGCAGGGTTTGATAAAAATGCCGAAGTTCCCAATGAAATTATAAAAACTGGTTTTGGATTTGCCGAAATTGGCAGTGTGACACCACGCCCACAGGCAGGTAACCCAAAGCCGCGTATATATAGAGTGCCAGAACATATGGGTGTGATAAACCGTATGGGCTTTAATAATGAAGGCCACGCCGCTGTGCTTAGCCGTATGCGTAATGTACGGATGAACAAAAAAGCAGGGCAAATTGGCATTAACATTGGCGCCAATAAAGACAGTGACGATTTTATTGCCGATTACGAATTGGGTATTGAAACCTTTTACAATGTTGCTGATTATTTTGTAGCTAATATTTCCAGCCCCAACACACCTGGTTTGAGGGCTTTACAATCCAAAGAAAGCCTACAACAATTAGTCGATAGAATTTGTGCCAAGCGTGCAGATATGGCCGCAAAAATGGACAAAAATATTCCGTTGATTTTAAAAATTGCGCCTGATTTAACCGATGAGGACATTACCGACATAGCCGCCATCGTTTCGGCATCGAAATTAGATGGTGTGATTGTTTCTAATACCACCATTAGGCGCGATTTTATAAAAGGCCATGATCATGAAAATGAAGCAGGCGGGCTATCTGGCAAACCGTTATTTGAATTTTCGACCCATATGTTGGCACGTTTTTACCAAGCGACAGAAGGTAAAATTCCGCTGATTGGTGCGGGTGGCATTTATGATGGAGCCAGCGCTTACGCTAAAATTTGCGCGGGTGCGACATTAGTTCAGCTCTACAGTTGTTTGATTTATACCGGAACAGGTATTATTGATGAGTTACGCCAAGGCATAATTGATGGTTTAAAACGTGATGGTTTTGACACTGTTGAACAAGCCATTGGCAGCCGAGCCGATTTTTGGGCAGAGAAGGAAATATAATATGAGCGTTACCATATATCACAACCCTAGATGCAGTAAATCTCGCGCTGCACTTCAATATCTTGAAGACAGCGGTGTAGATTTTAAAATTATCACTTATCTTGACGGCCTTAATGAAACACAAATTAGCAGCTTGTTAGAGGCGTTGAATTTAGATGCCAAAGACGTGGTGCGTAAGGGTGAAAAAATATTTAAAGAGCTTGGCCTTAAAGGTGTAGAAAATGAAGACAAGCTAATTGCCGCCATTGCAGCCAACCCAATTTTGTTAGAACGGCCAATTGTGGTGAAAGATAACAAAGCGGCGATTGCCCGCCCGCTTGAAAATATCATTGCCTTATTTAATTAAAGACTAAATGTTTCACGTTTAAGCCGTGGCATGCGGCTGTGCAAGGTGGCTCCGCGTGAGAACAGCATAATGGCATAGGCCGCCCAATGGCCATGATTGTCAAACAAAGATACCAAAATATACCATGAAACAAAATAGACGACGAGGCTGATGAGCATCATATTGCGCATATCGGCACCGCGTGTGGCGCCCAAAAAAACACCATCAACTGTGTAGCACCATGCGCCAATAACCACTGCAATGGCAGGCCATATGAGATAGGCACGCGCTGCTATTCTCACTTGCTCATCTTGGCTCATGAAATCTATCAGATACCCACCAAATAACAATGTGAGCGCAGCTAGGAATGCCGCCATAGCGAATGCCCACCCTAATGACAGGCCAAATGCTCGGTTGAAAATTTTATTGTTTTTGGCTCCGATAGATTGACCAACAAATACTTCAGTTGAAGTGGCAAAACCATCTAAAATATAGGCAAAAAGCCCGAGAAATTGCAGCAAGATTGCATTGGAAGCCAATAAAACATCGCCCATATTACCACTTTGCATGGTGAACCATGTGAGGCTTATCAGCAATGCCAAAGAGCGGATGAGAATATCGCGATTGACGCTAAACATACGTAATAATTTAGCGCGATCTAAAAACTCTGCTTTGGGAATTTTGAAGAATTTTGGTTTGTATATGAGCATGATGATGAAACAAGCAAAACAAAAAGCAATAAGCTCGGCCAATGCGCTTGCCCATGCTACCCCTTCTACCGCCATGTTAAGCGAAAATACAAAATAGAAATTTAGTAGGATATTACTGAGGTTTAGCACCAGTTGAACAACAAGTCCTAATTTGGCGCGCCCTTGCCCCATCAACCAACCTAAAATTACATAATTCATCAGGGTGAAAGGCGAGGCTATGGCGCGGGTGCGGTAATATTCGCCACTTAAACGCTGCACATCGGCACTGGCATCGCTCCAATAAAATATGCCGTCAATAACGGGTTGGCGCAGGAGGATGATGATTAAGCCCAGTATAAAACCAACCAAGATTACCCGCAAGAAAATAGCAGCCAATTCGGTATTGTTATTTGCGCCTGTGGCTTGGGCGCTAAAGCCCGATGTGCCCATGCGGAAAAAACCTAGAGAGCCAAATATAAGCCCAAAAATCATACCACCAAAGGCCACTGCGCCAGTGGCTGCAGCTCCGCTAATATCTGGTGGTAAAACCGCGCGGCCAATCACCGCCATATCGGCCAAACCAACCAATGGTGTGGTGATGTTGGACAAAATGACAGGTATGGCAATGGTCAAAATTTGACGATGGCCAAAATTTTTAAACATATTGGCATTTGCCATCAGGTTTCCACATTATCTGCCATATCTTTAGTGTTTGGCTCGTCACTTGGTGCATCGTCTGATTCATCTTCAGTTGGGTTTTCGGCTTTTTCATCTATCAAAATATATTTGGAATATACAGAACTAATGCCAATTAAACATACACCTAATATGGCAAATGATGCAATGCGATATAGACCCTCTAGATTTGCGGCATCGAATAAAAACACTTTAGTGACCGTGAGCATAACCACAATTTGTGACGCATAACGCAAGATTTTTTGCTGCTTCCAAATTGCCAAAACCAAGAGCAATATGCCAAACAATAACCAGACGATAGAATATACATAAAGCTCGGCAACGCTTGTGTCGATCCAATAGACAATAAGATCATGAAACGCGAAACGAATGTTTAGATTGATAAACGCAAAAAACAATAATGAGGCGGCTATTTTTAAGAACTTAATTTGTTTGGTAAAACTATCCTTTGGCAAAATATATTCGGCGGCGAATACCCAAATGATTGGCAACGCATAAGCAAATATAAGCGCATTGAAAATAGTAACGCCTTCGATAGGAATGACTGCCAATAATGGATTTTTCAATAACAAATCAAATATAATGATACGGCCAAACCCAATGGCAATGTTTAGCCAACCACGGGTGATGTAACCCTGACGGCCAGTATATTTTGCCAACGCAAAACTGATAAGACCCATGCTGAATATAAAGCTAGTGATGACACCGCGCTCAGCCAGTGATTGGTTAAAGTTGTAAACATGATCGTTGCCATTAAACAGGTAACGAATGACCAAATATCCTGTCAATGTAACCAAAGTTAGCGCAATTGTTTCCATTATTTTAACGGTGATATTGTCTAAATGCTGGCGCATAAGGTATGCCGAAGCGGCAAAGCAAATGGTCGGCAAGCCCATATATAATAATGGGGATGTTAGAAATTCAATATTCCAACGATGGTTTGGCATTATGCCCCAACCGAATGTTAGCTCTAACATATAGTCAAATACATCTATTAAGTTTGGCAATAATAACAACAATATAAGAGTGGCGAGGTTGATGGTTAGTATGCGAATGATTTTGTTTTTAAGCTGCGAGTCGATGTAACTCAGCGCAATCATCTGAATGCCAAAGGCGATTGGCCATGCGCTTTTATCAATAAATATAGCAATGGCAAGGGCTAAAAAGGCTGTCGATGTTGCGGCGTAGTTTGCCAGTATATTATTATGTGAAGCAATATCAGTTTTATTGCGTATATTTATATAACCCCAAGCGAAAGCCCCACTTGCCGCCACGGAAATGGCTGCAATGATGCCACTTGGTAGCTGTTCTGACATGGCAAACATACCCATAATTTCGATGCCGACATGTAGATAATAGATTACAAAATATACCAATGAAGTTAGAGTGCTTAAAAAAGCCCAAATTCTTGCTTTTGGACTTTTTTGAACTTGATAATAACCAAACCCGGCCAACAAGAAAGTTGCGACAAGCATAAGCATGCTTATGTTGAGTGCGCTTAAACTCTGCACCGATGCAAACATAAAGCCGCCTAAGACTGCTGCAGCAAATGGTAGGTAAATATAATTTTCTTCGTCAAATTTTGCGAGGGTGATTGATGCGGTGATGATTAAATATAAAATCGCCCAATCTGCCATTGAGAAACTGGAAAAGTGCATAATCTGAGCCATAAAGACTAGCCCGCCAATATGAGCGATGAAGTTTATTGTTTTGCCCAAAAAACCTTGTGATGCAGAATTGATTTTCTCTATTTCAGTGGCATTTTTAGCCTGTGAAAGAAGTGGTTTACCGCTCCAAACGATTAACGCACTTTGTGCCACCAAGAAGATATTAACCCATATGGCTTCGTTTGGCTCGGCCACAAAATAGTACCAATAACCAACCCATGCAAAATTGCCGATGAGCAGGATAAACAACATATTCCACCATTTTTGTAATTTGGCAACAAAGGCCATGGCGGCAAAAATACCCAAAATATAGGCGAACAGGAATAGAGTTGAGCTTTCGCGCACATTCATTAATATTGGAGTTAAATAAGCTGTGATGAGCGCCAGATAAGCCACACCAATGCCATAACGTATCGACATATAAAGGGTTAATAATGTGGTTAAAACCATACCTACCATAGCCAGTGGCACAGGTAGATATTGCCAAATTTGGCTAGCGGCAAACAACACGCCATAAATGATAGCTAAACCGACACCCACCAAGGCTTGCGAAATACGCCTACCGTTGGCAAAATTTGGCCGTTTGTGAATATATTCGGCACCAGCAACCATAACCACACCAAGTATCGACAAAATGATGAGGCGAATATATGGCGGTACTAAATTGTTTTCGACAGAATATTTAACGAAGAAGAAGCCAGCCACGATCAGCGCGATACTGCCTAACCAAACAGGTAATTTTGCACCTAGATCAAATTCTAAATTGCTGTATTTCTTCCAAACATTGCCTTTTGGTTTGGCCTGTTCTTTTGGTTGTCTTACGATAGGGCCATCAAAGTTTTTATACGCCCAACTTGTGGCATTTCTTGCTGTTTTCTTCGGCTCAGCTTCTGGAGTTTCTTTTTCTGGCAATTCCTTTTGCAAAGGTGTTTCTGCAGCTAACACGGCAAGTGATTTACGTAGATTTTTGATGTCATCAGACTTATTATCACTAACATTAACCTTAGGAGTTTTCTCTTGCTCAGGAACGACAATGTCCTCATTGGCAACGTGAAGCTTGGCATTGACCTCTGATGGTTGGCTTTGTGCCTGTTTAACATTGTCTTGCTCAGGAGGCTTATCAGCTTCTTTAGGCCTTTGGGGTTGCGGGCTACGGGTTGCAACAATAACTTTGTCTACATTTTTAGAAATGCTATCAATGTCAGTTTTTAAGCTAGATAGTTCATGCTTTAGTTCTTGTGTGTTTTTATGGCTTTTCCAAGAAAAGTAGCCTGCGACCCAAACACCAATAAACAATATTATACCCCAGAAACCAGACAATATATGTATCCCCATTTATAAATAAATTTTGCACCTTTAGGCGCTATTATTTGCAAATTATAACGCGAAATACAATATTCAATTAAGCTTTGAAGATATATTTAGGTTATTATTCTTATGATTAAGTATTTATGACTAAATCGTCACTTTGGCATAAGTGGATTTGTCTATATCGCAAATTTCGACAGACAAAACTACTGAAGTTAACGCCAATTTTTCGAGTGCAGATATAACAATACAGGAAAGGTGGTTTTTCTGTGCTTCACTGCGGCCAATCATAATACGCAAAGTCACATGAATGAAGCTATTTTTATCGACTCGGAGTTGATAGTCATCAAAACCAAGTGCGCGGCTGCGGATGTCTTCAAGATCAAATAAATTAGATTCTGCAGCGGCTTGATGAACCACCGAAACTAATTTCGATGACTCTAGTGATTTTTCTAAATTATTAGAATATTCGATAATACAATGTGGCATATCAATCTCTTCTGCTAATTTAGCTCATATCTGCGCCAGATAAGGCTTTTTCTATAAGTGCTTTTGTGGCTTTAATGCCGTAAAGAGCGGCAAAACCACCAAAGCGTGGGCCTTGGCTTTGGCCGAGCAATATTTCATATAGAGCTTTAAACCAATCACGCAAATTCTCAAACCCATGCTCTTTGCCGACAGCAAATACTTCGGTCATAATGTCTGATCCACTTAAATCATCATCCATTTTGCCCATACGTGCTGCAAGGTCTATCAAAGCAGCGCGTTCTTGGTCTGTTGGGGCGCGAAAGCTTTTTGTTGGTTTTACAAAATCTTCATAATAGGTAAGAGCATAACTAATCAGCGTATCAAGCAATGGATAGGCATCGGCACTAGCCTCAACCCCATTAATTGGTTTCACATAATTGCGAATAAAGCCCCATAAAGTGGCTTTATCATCAACATTGGCAACACTCACAAGGTTGAGTAAAAGCGCAAAGCTAATTGGCATGTTTTCTTTTGGTAGATTGCCGTTATGCACATGATGCGCGGCATTCGATAATTTATCCTTGGGCGCTTGGTCTTCATATTTATCCAAGAAAGTAATATATTCATCCACAGCTTTTGGAATTACATCAAAATGTAATTTTTTAGCCTTACGTGGGCTTTGATACATATAATATGACAGGCTTTCAGGCGTTGCGTAGCGCAACCAATCTTCCATCGTCAGGCCATTGCCTTTTGATTTGGAGATTTTTTTGCCTTCTTCATCCAAAAACAGCTCATAAGAAAAACCAACAGGTGGGGTTTTGCCCAATGCCCGCACGATGCGTGATGAAAGAATAACGCTTTCGCTCAAATCTTTGCCGGCCATTTCGTAATCGACACCCAAAGCTGACCAACGCATTGCCCAATCGGCTTTCCATTGCATTTTACAAGCGCCACCAGTGACAGGCACGGTAACCAATTCGGCGGTTTCTTCGTCTTTATAGGTAATTGTGCCTTTTTCTAAATCTTTAGACACAACGGGTACTTGCAATACAATGCCAGTGCGCGGGCAAATGGGTAAAAACGGGCTGTATGTCGCGCGTCTTTCTTCACCCAATGTCGGCAGAATAATTGCCATAATGTCATCGAATTTTTCGAGCATGAGCAATAATGTTTCATCCATCATGCCCGATTTATAACAATCTGTGGCGCTCATAAACTCATAATCAAAGCCAAAACCATCTAAAAATTCTTGCAAGCGGTTGTTATTATGTTCGGCAAAGCTTTTATTAGTGCCAAACGGGTCTTTGACCATAGTGAGCGGCAAGCCCAATTGTGTTGCTAGCATTTCTTGATTTGGCAAATTAGTTGGCACTTTACGAAAGCCATCCATATCATCTGAAAAACAAATGAGGCGTGTTGGGCGGCCTGTAAGCAGCTCAAATGCATGGCGCACCATGGTTGTACGCGCAACTTCGCCAAATGTACCAATATGTGGTAGGCCTGATGGGCCATAACCAGTTTGAAAAACAACTGGCTTAGATTTGTCTGATCCTAGTTTATCTAGGCGCTTTATGAGGTTTTTTGCCTCTAAAAATGGCCACGCTTTGCTGTCTCCAGCTACATTTTTAAGCTCTTGCTGTAAATCAGACATGAACTTCTCCTTAGGATTAGAAATTTACCTCATATTAGGCGACAAAACTTATGAAAAAATGGGCGAAAGGTCAATCAAATATTGGTTTTGGCTGCATTATCCGTGTATTTTATATTTTTAAGTTTGCTTGTCATAGGTTTAAGTATAGTTTACTCGGAACAAAAGATAAACAAAGAATCAATTTTGACCCAAAATTCGCCTCACGAAAATTCATCACAAGCGAAAGAGCAAGGCCTAAAATCCTGCCCCATAATGCTGAATGACGGCATTAAAGCTTTATTGATTGACGAAGATGGCACCATTGAGAGCCTAAGCGCCTTTGACGCCCTTATGCGGCTTAAAACACGCCCACATTTGGTTGTGCATAGTGTATTTACCATTGATCGTTTGGCACGGTTTACCGATAGAAATGGCAATTCATTATTCACCCAAGCGATTAATGTGCAACATTTTGATGTATTGGAACTGTTTGCATTCATCCATCCCACGACCTTTGTGCGGCCGTCCATTGGCGGTATTTTGGATGCGCTTGGCTTTAACAAACAAAAAGATGAAAAGCCCGATAGCCTTGAGGAGCAAGCCACCCGCTTGCACGAAGTTGTCGATATATTGTTGAACCGTTGCTCACCCCAACAGATTAATAAATCTGGCATTAACGAGCCACGCCAAGCACGCCAATTGGCGCAAGCCATGCATTTGGCAGGCTGGGTTTGGGGCGCGCCCATATTGGGCCATATGGGTGTTGAGATTTTTGACAAGCCAGAAGTCGCGCATGACAGCACGGGAATTAATATATGGGCTAGGTTACCCAATTGGGAAGAATTTGCACCTCGCCCCCCCGCAGGCAGTTTAGAAGTTTCGGCCAAAGAAGCGCAGGATTTATTGGCTAGGTTTACTGGCAAAGGCGCCGAAATTCGCGAAGGGCAGCAGAAATATGCCGCCGAAGCCAGCAAAGCTTTTGACGCCCGCGCATCTGACCAACATCCGCATATTGTATTGGGCGAAGCAGGTACTGGCATTGGTAAAACTTTTGGTTATTTAGCCCCTGCATTGGCATGGGCGCGCAAAAATGATGGCCGCGTGCAAATATCAACATATACCAAAGCGTTGCAACGCCAAATCGACCAGCAATTGGTGAATATATACCCCAGTTTACAAGCCAAACAGGCCTCGACCGTTATTCGTAAAGGCCGTGAAAATTATATGTGTTTGTTGAATTTTGAGGAATGGGCGGGCAAAGCCATTCACCAAAAAGGCGCACAGGCTGTGGTGGCAGGTTTGCTAGCCCGCTGGGGCATGAATACGTTAGATGGCGACATGGTTGGTGGTGATTTGCCAAGTTGGTTATTGCCGCTTTTAACCCACCGCGCCCAAGATGGTGCAAACCGTTTGAGTGTTAGCTTAACCGATACCCGCGGCGAATGTATTCATGGTGCATGCCCACATTTTGGTAAATGTTATATCGAAAAAAGCAAGCGCCGTGCAAACCGTGCCGAATTGGTGATTAGCAACCATGCTTTGGTGATGCATAATTTGGCCTATGATGGTTTTATGCGCCAACATAATGGCTCAAAACCAGAATTGGTACAAGTGGATGGCGAAGAGGTAGATCCGCAGCGCCCCCGCTTGGTATTTGATGAGGGACATCATCTATTTGATGCCGCTGATAGTTGTTTTGCTGCGCATTTAACAGGGCTTGAAATGGCCGAACTGCGCCGTTGGTTGCGCGGGGCAGAAACGGGTTCATCTGGCGGGCGAACTCGTGGGCTAAAAGCGCGGCTAGAAGAATTAATTTACGATGACGACAGCGCGATGGAAGCACTATCGGAAGTTTTGCATAATGCCATGAAATTGCCAGCTCCAAAGTGGAATGCACGGCTTTCGGAGAACATTGCCCAAGGGCCTGCCGAGGCATTTCTAAGCATTTTACGACAACAAGTTTACGCCCGCACCAAATCCCAACATGCTTATGATTTAGAAGTTGATTGCTACCCAGTGCTTGATGGTGTTTTGGAAGCAGCAGATACTTTACGCGACGCATTGACCAATATTGTTATGCCGCTTAAAGCCTTGTGCAACAGGCTTTCGCGCAAATTGGTTGATGATGCCGAAACATTAGAGCCCGCACAAAAAGCCAAATTAGAAGCTGCAATATCGGGCATTGAACGACGTTCTATTATGCAATTGCCAATGTGGATTGAGATGTTAAAACAACTCGAAGTGAGCTCAAAAGTGATTGAGGTGGTTGGCAAATTACACCCCGATTTTGTCGATTGGTTTCATATCCACCGTCGGTTTGGCAAAGATTTTGATGTTGGTATGTATCGTCATTATATCGACCCTAGCAAGCCGTTGGCGAAATATATCTTAGCTGAAACCGATGGCGTTTTGATTACCTCGGCCACTTTACGTGACCATGTTGATGATATGACGGCAATGGATAATTTAATTGAGCTTGAAAATGTCGTGGGCATTGATAATCTGCCTTCGAGTGAAGGAATATTAGGCAATTCGATGGATTGGCGAAGTGCCGAAAGCCGTACAGGTGCGAGCCATTTGCCTGTGCCTGCTTATCGTTTTTCCTGCGATTCACCATTTGATTATGCCAAAAATACTGACATTATTATCATTCAAGACATTAACCGCGACAACCCCGACCAAGTGGCTGCGGCTATGCAAAGTTTATTTTTGGCCTCTGGTGGTGGTGGGCTTGGGTTGTTTACCGCCATATCACGCTTACGCCAAACCTATAATAAATTAATATTACCGATGAGTGAAAACAACATTCATCTTTATGCGCAACATGTTGACCCATTAGACATTGGCACATTGATTGACATGTTCCGCGAACAAACAAACAGTTGTTTATTGGGTACTGATGCCGTGCGCGATGGTGTGGATGTGCCTGGCGATAGTTTACGGTTGCTGGTTTATGATCGTGTGCCATGGTTGCGGCCATCTATTTTGGAACGTGCGCGCAAGGCCGAATTTGGCGGCAACCAATATGCCGATATGATGACAAGATTTAAACTAAAACAAGCTTTTGGGCGGCTAATAAGGCGCACTGACGACAAGGGCGTATTTGTGATGTTGGATAAACGCATGCCAACAAGGCTGTTAAGTGCTTTTCCTAAAGATGTGACCGTGCATAAAATTGGCCTAAAAGAAGCGGTGAGCCTTATTGCCAGTAAAATCAAACCCATCTAGACCAATAGCTATATCTTTAGTCGATTAGACAAAGTGTCGTAGCGTTAACCATTTCATTTAACTGAAAAAACACCCCTTTAGATTATTGTGAAAGCAATATATTTATAAAGTGAGTTTTTATGCGTTTTTTAGCCCTAGATAGTTGGCGCGGTGTCGCCGCACTTTTCATCACCCTTTATTATTTGCCTGCACTTTACCATTTTAATGGTAGCGAGTTTATCCATGGTGCTTTTTTGGGTGTGGATTTTTTCTTTGTGCTTTCGGGCTTTGTAATCACTCATAGTTATTTTCACCGCATTGATAAGCTAAGCGGCATAACGCATTTTATGACACGGCGTGTTGCTCGTTTATTGCCTTTGCACGTTTTCATGCTCATTTTGCTCATTGGTTACGAAGTGATGTTGCTTGTCGCGACAAAAGCTGGCATTGATTCACCGCGTGCTATCTTTGACCATCGCACATCATTTGAATCTATTTTCACCAATTTATTCTTGCTACAAAGCCTTGGTATCCATGATACCACCACTTGGAATTTGCCAAGTTGGAGCATCAGCACCGAATTTTACACCTATTTGGTATTTGCCATAATGGCCGTGACTTTGCGTAAATATTGGTATGTTGCTTGTGTTGTTATTGTTGGTTGTAGCGCTGCATTGCTTATATTTATCAGCAAAGACAATGGAAATTATATTAATTGGGGGCATGATTGGGGCTTTTACCGCTGTCTTATGGGCTTTTTTAGTGGCTCTATTATTTATGGCATCTATATGAAACTTAGCCAAAATGGACAAAAAAGGCTTGCCTATGCTAACTTGTTTGAAGTTTTGGCATTGAGTTTAATGGGTTATTTAATTGCTGTTAAAGCCCATAGTCCCGTGAATATGTTGGCGCCCGTTATTTTTGGTTTTGCTATATTTGTTTTTGCCTTTGAAGGCGGTTTTATATCGAATTTGTTGAAAGCCAGCCCGTTTAAAGCTTTAGGCAGATGGAGCTATTCAATTTATCTGACACATTTCTTTATTGTCCAGATTATAATGTCGGTTGTCATCGTGTTTGAAAAAATATTTAAAGTGAGTTTAAAATCTGAAATAATTATTATGGGCGACCCTAAATTTATGATTGATTTTGGCAATGTATTTTATAATGACTTATTGGCCTTGGCATATCTTGCCATCACATTAGGTTTCTCGGCATTTACTTATAAGTTTGTAGAGCTTAAAGGCCAAGCATGGATTAATAATCTGGCGGGTATTAAGCCAAAAGCAAAGGCCAATACTGAAGCACAGGTTATGCCAGCGGAATAGATCCGTTTCCAAAAGCCATGTCTAATGTAATTGGTGACGTTGGAATGTCGCCACTAATAATTTTGGGCAGCTCAATGCGCAACATTGGTGGGATGATGTTTTCGGTGGTGGTTTTTAGCTCTGCTGCTGACCACCATTTAAAACCAACCATGAAACCCATTTCTTCATCTGTTAAGCCTTGCGGCACAAGCTCATCAGCAGCAATTTCGCGCTTTAGGCGTGCCAACATATATGTGTGGTGTGCTGTGCGGTGTTTGCCATTATAAATAACATCATTTTGGCCTTGCCAAATTACCGACCCAACATCTACATCATCCGCTGTTAAGCCCGATTCCTCGTAAGCTTCTCGCATTGCGGCTTGAAGCAGAGTTTCACCTTCATCTATGCCGCCACCAATGGTTTCCCAATGGCTTGCCAAGCGTTCAAAACCTGGTTCGTATATATCTAAGCCCTCATAGCGGCTTAAAAGTGTCTCATTTTTATCATTTAAAATAAGTAACCTTACGGATTTTCGAACGCGCATATGAATTACCTTGCTATGGTTTTAGATGAGATTATGGTGATGAAACAATTCGTCAATAAAGCATCGATTCTACATGGAAAAGCAAGTAAAATATAAACTTAAAGACTTGCCAAATGCAGCACAAAAGCATGTGCGTATATTTCAGATTCATCAATTTTTTGCATGGGGTGCGTTAGGCATTGGTATGTCGATTATGGTTTTACTATTGCAAGACCGCGGGTTTAACTTATTTGACATCGCCTTAGCAACTGCCGCTTTTTCAGCCGCGACATTATTATTAGAATTACCACTTGGTGGATTGGCCGATGGCATTGGCCGCAAGCCGGTATTTATGATGTCGATTTTTGCCGAAATTTTAAGTTTAGTGGTGTTGTTGCTTTTCTATTCGTTCAGTGCGGCCATCATTGCGCACATTTTATATGGCATTGGCAGAGCCTTAATGTCTGGCACTTTGGATGCTTGGTTTATTGAGACTTTCAACAAATTAGCTCCACGGTTTGGCACTGTGCCTATTTTGGCCAAAGCCCAATTTGCAGCCGCAACTGGCCTTGGGGTTGGCGCGGTTTCGGGTGGTTTATTGGTGGATTTTTTAGGCCCCACATTAATGACATATGGTTTCGGAAAATTTGACGTGGCGTTAATAAGCAACTTACTTGTGCTGGTCTTTGTGGCTGGGTATACAGTGTTTTTTATTCAAGAAGACAGACGCGCTTTAAACAAACAAGCCATAATGAGCGGGTTTGAAAATGTGCCTCTTATCGTTCGAGATTCATTCCATTACGCATCACGCCATCATGTAATTTCTATTTTGCTGTTGTCCATTGGGTTGGCGAGTGCGGCCTTATTCGCGCTCGAGATTTTTTGGGTTCCTTATGCCAAGCCTTTGATTGACAGCCAATATGCTGTGTCATTTATTGGTATCATTGCCGCTGTCTATTTTTTCTCCATGGCAATTGGCGCAACCTTTGCCGAGCCTATTGTTAATTTCTTTAAGGGTCATAACGCTAAAGCATTGGCTTTTATCATCATATTATCTGGTACTTTATATATTGCATTGGCCTTCACAACCGATATCTATATATTTGTTGCAATGTTATTTATTCTTAATGCTGTGCTTGGTGCGCAAGGCGCGCCCGAACAAAGCTTGTTTCATGACTATGTGCCAAATGAAAAACGCTCGACATTGTTATCTTTACAATCGGTATTACGGCAATTGGGCGGCCTTGTTGGCATGTTAGGCTTAGGCTTTGTTGCCGAAAAATATAGCATCAGCACCGCGTGGCAACTGGGCGGCACTTTGACCATTATTGCGGGGCTAATCTTACTTATTTTACCCAAACGCATGGCTGAAACTGCGCCAGAAAACATCTATAATAAGGCCACTGATGAAGACTAATTACAAATTCAAGCAACTACCTGAGGCAGCACAAAAACATGTGCGCATATATCAGTTTCAGCAATTTTTAAGTTGGGGTGGGTTTGGCATTACATTGGTCGTATTGGTTTTATTATTGCAGGAGCGCGGCTTTAATTTATATGACATTGCGCTGATTACCGCCACCTATTCTGGCACCGCATTGATATTTGAGCTACCGCTTGGCGGTTTGGCCGATGGCATTGGCCGCAAACCTGTTTACATTTTGGGTGTTTTTGCCGATTTAGCCGCATTATTGGTTTTGCTTTATTTTCGGTCATTTGAAGCGGCTGTTGCAAGTTATGCACTCTATGGGTTTGGCCGTGCGCTTTCATCTGGTTCATTAGATGCTTGGTATATTGAGACATTTAACAAAATTGCCCCTGATTTTGGCACTGTGCCCATTTTGGCTAAAATTCAATTTTCAGGGTCTTTTGGCTTAGCACTCGGCGCCATTATGGGTGGGTTTATTGCCGATTATTTTGGGCCTAAAATTGTTGACTATGGTTATGGGATTTATGATGCGGCATTGTTTGGCAACTTAATTGTGGCTTTAACCATGCTAATTTTTACCATATTATTCATCAAAGAAGACCAACAAAAATTAAACATGCAGGCCATAAAAAACGGCTTTGCAAGTGTGCCGCTCATATTAAAACAATCCCTCCATTATGCGGTTGGTCATCAAATAATTTCTATTTTACTTATGTCTGTGGGGTTGGTGTCATTGGCGCTTTTTGCGCTCGAAACCTTTTGGATACCCCAAGCAAAACCAATGATTGAAAGCAAATATGCAGTGTCTATCATTGGCCTCATCACCTCGGTTTATTTTTTCTCCATTGCGTTTGGCTCTAGCTTGGCTCCGTTGGTTGTAAACTTGTTTAAAGGGCAGAATGCACGGGCATTGGCTTTTTTAATCATCCTTTCGGGCGGGTTTCTTATTTTGCTTTCTTTGGCATTTAATATTTATTTATTTGTTATTGGGTTGTTATTTTTAAATTTAACATGGGGCGCACAAGGCCCACCTGGTGAAGCCATATTTCATGACTATATTCCCGATAATAAGCGCTCTACCTTATTGTCTTTGCGGTCACTCATGGCACTCATTGGCGGTCTTTTTAGCATGTTAGGCATCGGCTATATTGCCGAAAAATATAGCATAAGCACTGCATGGCAATTGGGCGGGGTTATTGTTTTTGTGGCTGGCATTATTTTACTGATATTGCCCAAACGCATGGCTGCAACACCTGTTGTGGAGCATAATGGTGAGGACTGACTATAAGATTGGCGACCTATCATCAGAAGCGCAACGCCATTCGCGTATTTTTCGGGTTCATCGGTTTATAGATGCAGCGAGTGTTGGCTTTTTTTCGGTTGTGATAATTTTATTGTTGCAACAACGTGGGTTTGGTCTCTTCGATATTTCTATTCTTTTGGCGGTATTCTCTGGTACGGGGCTAGTTTTAGAGCTTCCGCTTGGCGGCCTTGCTGATGGCATTGGCCGCAAACCTGTGTTTATGTTATCTGTTGTCGCTTTTCTACTATCCATTTTGACGCTCATATTATTTGACGGTTATTGGCCAACCATGTTGAGCCTGGTTTTTATGGGCGCACGCATGGCTCTGATGTCAGGTACGTTGTCGGCTTGGTTTGTCGAAAAATTCAAGCGGCTCGCACCAGAATTTAGCACCCAACCTGTATTGGCAAAAAATCAATTTGCGAGTGCCTGCGGGCTGGCTATTTCTTCTGTTTTAAGTGGCGTAATTGCCGATTTTTTTGGGTTGAGCTTATTAGATTTTGGAATTGGAAAATATGAATTTCCGCTTATATTCAGCTTTGTTTTGGGCATTATTGTGCTGTTCTATACTCATTTTTTCATCATAGAAACCACCCATAAATTCAATAAATCAGCGATTAAAAACGGGTTTTCAAATTTGGGAGCAATTGTAAGTGGTGCAACCGAATATGGTTTTAGAAACCGCATAATATCTACCATGCTGATCGGTGCAAGTTGCACCGCACTGGCATTTTATACCTTCCAGTCATTTTGGGTGCCATTTACCACCCCAATGCTAAATGAAAATTACATCACCTCGATCATCGGCTTATTAACATTCAGCTTTTTTGCGGCACAGGCCATCGGCTCAATGCTTGCTAAGCCTGCTATCAAAGTGTTTGGTGGAAACATGGCCAGAGCTTTGGCATGGCTGACATTTTTTGCCAGTTGTGCATTATTTTCAATTTCATTTAGCGGCCATATAATATTTTTTGCCATTTTTCTTATAGTCCTTACTGTGTTTGTTGGGGCTACAAATTCACCCTATGCTAGCTTATTTCACGATAATATACCCGACGACAAACGCTCTACATTATTGTCCCTCATTTCACTTATGGAAAGACTAGGCGGGCTTGTTGGGCTGATGCTTATTGGCTATATCGCCGAACAATTTGGTATTGCGACAGCCTTTAAAGTGGGTGCTATTTTTATGTTTGGCGGGGCATTGTTATATGCGGGTCTGCATAAAAACATTAGCAATCACTAATATTTGATTTTCTTTTTGTCTAACGCGAATTATAGTGACTTTATGACCTTAGAAGACAACCGATTATATATTTTCATTGGCCTTGTGGCTATTTTGTCCGTGGCTGAATTCCTACTGCCTATTTACAAAAACCGTCAACATTTTTTGGCGCGTTGGGCCACAAATTTTGGCGTTTCCTTTTTAAGCGTTTTGCTAATGCGGGTTGCGTTTCCATTTGTAGCGGCAGGTGTGGCAATATTTGCCGAAGAGCAAGGCATCGGCCTGTTTAATTGGTTACATTTTAATGATTTCTTTGCACTCATATCTGCAATTCTTCTGCTGGATATGGCAATTTATTGGCAACATGTTTTGTCTCATAAATGGCCATTACTATGGCGCTTACATAAGGTGCATCATAGTGATGCCCAGATGGATGTTTCGACCGCGGTTCGTTTTCACCCGCTTGAAATTATGTTCAGTATGTTTTATAAAATGATGTTTATTTTGTTGATTGGCCCTACTTATATAGACGTTATACTGTTTGAGATTATTTTATCATCGGGTGCTTTGTTTAATCATAGCAATATTCGCATTCCCAAAAATCTTGATAAGGTTTTACAGTTATTAATTGTAACCCCAAATATGCACCGCATTCACCATAGCGATATACGCGTTGAAACCGATAGTAATTACGGGTTTTCATTGTCTATTTGGGATCGGGTGTTCAGCAGTTATATTGCCAATTTTGATGCGGATAGGGACATTAATATAGGCCTTAAGGAAAGCGTAGATAAACCAACATATAGCTTATTATGGATTCTTAAATTCCCATTTACGAAAAAATAAAAAGGTTTAATGGCCAAAATAACTGTTAAAAATCTCTTCATAACGGCCTGATGCCCATAGGTTGGCAAGCCCTTTGTCTAGCCAATCGCGCATATTTAGACTGCCTTTAGGCAATGCCATCGCAGCGCCCTGCCCAAAAAACCTTGCTTCATAAAAATCGCCATTGGCGAATTTACAACAATTTTGGCTACGCTCACCAATGAGCCAATTTCGGCTGGTCAGTGCATCGGTAAATACGGTCATTACTTTTCCATCGACCAAGCTTGCTAAAGCTAAGTTTAAATTTCCAAAACTCTTAATATTGGCTTCGGGGAAATATTCTAAAATATAGGCTTCATGCCCTGTGCCCGATACAACGGCTATGTTTTTATGACGTAAACCTCTTAGGTTTTTGGCATCAAATTGGTTATTTTGTCTGATCAAAAATCTGGCGGGCGTGTCGTAATATTTTTGCGTCAGCTCAAATTGGTTTAAATTTTGTTGAGAGATAGACATAGAAGCCACCGCAAAATCCACCTTATCATTTTCTAGATCGAATTTAATGGCCTTCCAATTTTTGGCAATAATTTGACAGGCTAAATTCAGCTCCAAACACAAGGCACGCGCGATATCAATATTAAATCCAGTTAATTTGCCATTGGCATTTTTAAAATTAAATGGCGGATAGTCCTTGCCAACCAAAATTCTATAAGTACGGTTGGGTAAAGGTTGCAAATTTGGTTTGATATAATGCCCATAACCAATAACTGAAGCTTTTATTTTGGCATGGCCATTCGCAAATGCTGGGCTCATACTGCAAATCAAAGCGCTGATAATTATAAATATTTTTATGAAATTTTGCATAGCTTACTTATCGGTTTGGTTATTTCTTTATATTCGATTTGAACTAATTTTCATAATTAAATTTTCAATGCTTACAGCTAGGGGTTGCAAGTTAGCCACTCTGCTTCCTAGGGTTGGTTTTCAGTGTTTGCTACTAAAGTATATTATTGCGATGCCTCTAATGATAGAGAATTTATGTCGCGATATGAAAATAAGCCTAATCCTTTTGCTCCTAAGTTCAAAGAAATATTGTTTGCGCGCAGGCTCATCACCCCGACAGAATATATAAAAGCCGAAGAAACTGCAAAATTATATGGGCAGGATATTAAGGAATTTCTTTATAAAAGCGGCCAAATTTCCCATTTGCAAATTCAGCAAGCCATTGCCATTTCTAAAGGTGGAGAATTGCAAGTTTCTGATAATATTTCCGCTCAAAATTATAAAATTGAACATAAATTATCAGCCGATAACGGTTATAATTTAATTGATAATTATGATGGCTTAAACCGTGTTTCTGAAATTAGAGAAACCCACGAACAATATGGGTTTAGCGAAAATATTGATGACGATTTTTCACATCCAAAATTTGTAACTGCGCGTGATTTTCGCACCATCTTCATTGATAAAAACAAGGCTCAGTTAGACGATCAAGCAGCTAATTTACTGGCAGATAAAAATCGAGATATGACGGCAAAATTTGGTATGTATTTTATTCAAAAATTACTTATATGCTTATGTCTATTTTCGCTCGTCACGGGCTTTTTAATTTATGGGCTGGATGCTTTTTATAGTGTTAGCTTTGGCCTTTCATGTATTTTCTTATTCGCCTCGTCACTCAAGCTTTACAGCATATTTTCACCTCTTGCAGACCAGGGATTTGCAAACGATTATTTGTCGTTACCCTACGCGGAATTGCCCATTTATTCTATTTTGGTGCCAGTTTATAAGGAGGCCAATGTCATTGGTCGGCTGACAAAAAGCCTGATGAAGTTAAATTATCCTCAGTCAAAGCTAGATATAAAAATATTGCTAGAAGATGATGACGCCGAAACCATTGAGGCCGTGAAGAATTTAAACTTGCCCGAGTATTTTGAATTTATCATTATTTCGGACAGCAAGCCCAAAACAAAACCCAAAGCGATGAATTTTGCATTGCCATTTGTACGTGGTGAGTATGTAACGATATATGATGCCGAAGACCAACCAGAGCCCGACCAATTATTAAAATCCCTTGCCAAATTTAGGCGTGAAGGCGCCGATTTGGCTTGTGTGCAAGCGCGCTTAGCGTATGAAAATTGGAATGAAAACTGGTTAGCTAAACAATTTTCAATTGAATATGCCACGCAGTTTAACCATTTTCTACCGGCATTAGCAAAGTTAAAAATTCCACTGCCTTTGGGCGGCACATCCAATCATTTTAAAACAGATATTTTACGTGAACTCGGCGGGTGGGATGCTTATAATGTTACCGAGGATGCCGATTTGGGCATTCGTTTGGCGCTTTTTGGTTACCGCGCGGCCACACTAAACTCAACCACGCTTGAGGAGGCTAACCACAAATTATTTCCGTGGCTAAAACAACGCGTCAGGTGGCTAAAAGGTTGGATGCAAACCATTATTGTGCACACCCGCCACCCTACAAAGCTATACAAAAAACTTGGATTCTTTAGGTTTATGGGGTTACTGGCTTTATTGTGTGGGTTGGTTTTCTCATCGCTATTGCACCCCATCATTTTATTATTGCCATTTATTTTATATTTCACATTTGATCTATCGGTTATTTTCAACTCTACAATTAGTATGTTCATTTTCGGCTTTAGCTTGCTTGCGATGGTTATAGGGTATGGAGCGGCATTATTTTGCAATTACCAAGCCATTGCGCAATTGAAGCGGAAAAACCTGTTTTTCTGCTTATTGACCGCACCAATTTATTGGTTACTTATTTCGCTCGCTGCGTGGTTAGCCATTGTGGATTATCTGCGAGATCCATTTTATTGGGCAAAAACCAAACATGGTGTTTCGGATTATATTAATAACAAAGCCGAGCAACAAGAAATTGAATAAAGTCGCAAACAAATAAAAGTGATATTTACATTTTTATATGGAAATTTTCCACCAACTTACTATGTTGAAAACATGTTAGCTTATGAAAAAGAAATTACGCCCCTAGAGGCCTTAAAATTCATCGACCCCGATAAAACGGCTAAAGGTGACGACCGCGCTATTGTTCCCCTAAAAAAGCTAGACACTTTATGGGTTAACACGGGCACATTATGCAACATTACATGTGAGCATTGCTACATTTTATCGAGTCCGACAAATGATGATTTGCAATATTTCACCAGTGATGAACTAGCAAAGCTTTTGGCCGAAATTGAACAACAAAAATTAGGCACAAGAGAAATTGCATTCACTGGTGGTGAGCCGTTTATGAACCCTCAAATGTGCGATATGCTTGAACTGGTGCTGAAACAAGGTTTATCTGCGTTGGTTTTAACCAACGCCACTCAACCTCTGCAGCGCCCAAAAGTGAAACAAGAATTATTGCGACTACACGCCCAATATGGCGATCAGCTTACATTGCGCATTTCGCTAGACCATCACAGCGCTGAATATCATGATAAAGAACGCGGCTTAGGTAATTTTACTAAGGCATTAGAAGGTGTCGATTGGCTTAGCAAACATGGTTTTAAACTAAACATCGCCTCGCGCTCTATTTGGAATGAGGATGAGCAAGATGCCCGCGCTGCCTTTGCGAATTTAATTAAAAAGCGTAATTATAATATTGATGCCAATAGTGGTGCCGAGTTAATTATTTTTCCAGAAATGGATGAGCGGGTTGATGTGCCCGAAATTACCACCGATTGTTGGGATATATTAAGCCTCGACCCAATGGATATGATGTGCGCGACCAGCCGCATGGTTGTGCATCGTAAAGGCTCTGAGAAATTTCAGGTATTGCCATGCACATTAATTGCCTATGATCAAAGCTTTGAAATGGGCGATAGCTTAGAGAAAAGCCTCAAAGCCAACGAGGGTAATTTTAAAGATGGTGCAGTGAAATTAAACCATCAACATTGCGCTAAATTTTGTGTTTTGGGTGGTGGTTCTTGCTCCGCTTAGTTTATTATTGTTTTTTGGATACAAAATAAACCGCTGCCATTATCAACAATAATGCAATGGCAGCATTGAGACCGAATGCCTCGTTGAGAAATAACACACCCAACACACTACCAACCAATGGCACGGCGAAATTAATTTGCGACATGCGTGCAGAACCCAATTTTGGCACAAGGTAAAAATATATCCAAGTGGCGATGGCCGTTGGGAAGATACCCAGATAAATCACGGCCAACCAAGAAGAAGAGGCTTGGTTTAACGCTGCAAATGGCGTGTCGAATAACAATGCAATAATGACGATAAAGACGGCGCCAATTAACGTGGAACCAGCGCCCATAACCAGTGCGGGCAATTTTGCATATTTACGTACAAATAAAGTGGTGAAAGCATAACAAAGTGCGGCTGATAATATGGAAATTTGCCCTAATATGTGCGTTCCAAAACCTTGCAAAGCCGAAGGGCCCATTAATGCGACAAGGCCAGCAACACCTAAAAATATGCCTATAATTGAGTTTTTGGTTAGCTTATCTTGTTTATGAGCTAACGGGGCTAGCAATATTGTGACCACTGGCGCAATGCCCATCAAAAGCGCAGCTAATCCGCTATCAACATGTTGTTCCCCAGAGCTGATGAGGAAAAACGGAATGACACTACCAAACATGCCACTCACTGCCAAAACCACCCATGAATTAATGTCAGTTGGTAAAGATAATGACTTTAAACGTAGTATTAACAATAAAACCAGACTGCCAATAAACATGCGCGCCGCCACCAGATTAAGAGGGCTAATATCCTCTACTGCAAGTTTAATGGCTAGGTAAGACGTGCCCCATATGAACGCTAGTAAACTCCATAATATGATGTTTTTCATGCTTCGCCTGTTGATTTGTTTCGCAACTCTCACTATGCTACATTTTTAGTAGCACGTACATTGCTACATAATTAGTAGCGATAGTGCAAGTAAAAATGACAGATAAAATTAAAAACACGAATTTGCCCAAGCGCGGCACACCCGTGAGAGGTTCTAAAACTGGCCAGCCCATTATGGTGCTATTTGACTTAATGGGTAGACGATGGACAATGGGCATTATTTGGAATTTAAGTGCGCAAAACTGTACATTTCGTGAGCTACAGGCCAGATGTGATAATTTATCACCTACATTATTAAATACACGGCTTAAAGAATTACGCGCTACAAATTTGGTTGAAAAAGCAGCAGATGGCTATGCCCTCACTACGCAGGGGCAAGAGTTATTTTCTATGTTAGAACCACTTGGTGATTGGTCCTATGGCTGGACTGGTGGACTGGTTGATACTGACTGACTATCCGTTTTTAAATTTGCAGCAGGCTAGTAGACCAGATTTGCCATTTAGAATCGTGTCTACCACCATGGGTGGTGTAAAACTTCTGGGCAGGCTCATTTTCGGGCAGAACCGTCCATTCGATAAGCGCGCATTTATGTTTTGATGCTTCCGACTTTAAGGCCTCGAACAATTTTCCACCCAAACCCAAGCCACGCGCAATGTCTTTGATGAATAATTCTTTTAAGATCATTTTGGGTTTCAAATGATAGGTAAATGGAATTAGATAGTAACAAGCATATCCGACTAATTTGCCATTATGCTCGGCCACTAAAACGTAGAATTGTGGCCTATCACCCAAACCGTGTTTTTCTAAATATTGCTCGGTAACTTTAAAATCATCAATATAACCTTCAAAAATGGCCAGTTGCTCCATCATTTTGAGCAACTGCGCCACGTCTTTTTGCGCGAAATGTCTAATCTTCATCATGGTTCTAGTCACTTGTTTCTAGGTCAAACCCCTCGTCGATCCAACCTGTTATGCCGCCTGCCATAATTTTACACGGTCTGGCGAGTTTGGCAAGACGCGCAGCACCTTTGGCAGCACCATTACAATGTGGGCCAGCACAATATGTGACAATTAGCATATCATCTGGCCATTGTTTTAATTTGCTGGTAATTATTTTACCAACAGGAAGGTTTATGGCACCAGGTACATGGCCTTTGGCAAACATTTCTGGGCCTCTGACATCTAACAATATAAAATTGTCGGCGCCTTTACTTAGCGCATCATGCACATCCCAACAATCAGTTTCAAAGCTGAAACTATCTTCAAAATGCTTAAGGGCGTCTGCTGGTGATGCGGCTTTTACTTCGGTTACATTATTTGTCATACTTTATCTCCTGTTTGATATTCACAATATAAACCGCGCGATTTAATTTTTAAATTGGCGTAAATGACAATATGCGTTAAACTATCGCCAATATGACAAAATATAAAAAACCACCACTTGTGACCATCATTGCCTATAACCAGTTGGCAATGTTTGAGTTTGGCATTGCGACCGAAGCCTTTAATTTGGAGCGGCCTGAATTTGAGCATTGGTATGATTGCCAAATTATTGCAGTTGAGCCAACGCCTCTCAAAGCACGGGGCAATATTACCATTGATGCCGAATATAATTTTGAGAAAATTAAAAAATCTGACATCATCATCATTCCTGGTTGGAGCGGTATGGACAAGCCAGTTCCCCAAGACTTTAAGGATGCATTATTAATTGCCTATAAAAATGGTGCGCGCATTGCCACCATTTGCAGTGGTGTGTTTGTTTTGGCAAAATTAGATGAAGAAATGGGCATTTTAAATGGTAAAAAAGTTACCACTCACTGGAAAAACGCAATCACGTTACAAAGCAAATTCCCCAATTTAAATATAGACCCTGATATTTTATATATTGATGAGGGGCAAATTCTCACCTCAGCAGGATCGGCCGCAGGGTTGGATTTATGTTTACATATTATCAGGCAAGATTTTGGCGCAAAAATAGCCAATCAAGTGGCGCAACGCCTCGTGCTACCTGCACACCGTGAAGGGGGGCAGAAACAATATATTCCACAACCATTAACCCCTAAAGATCAATCAGGCGATATTGCGGAATTGTTAGATAAAGTGCGTATGGAATTGGAAAATGACTGGCCTGTTGCGCAGATGGCCAACCATGCAGTTATGTCCGAACGTTCGTTTTTGCGAAAATTTAAACAAGTGACTGGTGAAACGCCTAAAGCATGGTTGGTGAAAGAACGGTTATTTAAAGTCAAAGAAATGCTCGAAGCATCCGATGCATCGGTAAGCCAAATTGCCGAAGCAACAGGCTTTGTAACGCCCGAAACTTTACGTCACCATTTTAGGCGTTTACTGGGCACAAGCCCGCTGCATTATAGGTCGCAATTTAAGGAATTTAGATGAATAACGAGCATGCCCTAAAATTGCGCAAAGCCACAAAATCTGAATTAAAACCCTTTTATGAGCTTATGTTTAGTGATGAAAAGTGGACAAAATTTAACGCCCCCTATCTTTCATATAAACGCCCCACTTTAAGTGAATTTGCCGCCAAGTTTTTTAAGCGCCTCACCATGGGGGAAAATGCCTTGGTGATTGAATATAAAGGCCAAGCCATAGGCAGCGTAAGCTATTATTGGGAAGACGAAAATACCCGATGGCTTGAGGTTGGCATTGCGATATATAATTCCAGATATTGGAGCAAGGGGTTAGGTCGTCATGCACTTATATATTGGATTACCCACCTTTTTAATGAGCTAGAAATAGAGCGGGTTGGCCTAACTTCATGGTCTGGCAACCCAAGAATGATGGCTTGTGCAACAGCTATAGGTTTGCAACAAGAAGCCTGCTTGCGTAAAGTGCGATATCATGAAGGCCGCTATTATGATTCCGTAAAATACGGAGTTTTGCGTAGTGAATGGTTTGGTAAAGATAGTATTATTTATCGTTGATGATTTTTGCCACTTGCGTCGCCAATATTTTATGTTGGCTTGCTGCCCAATGCGCACCATCGACCATGCTAGATTGGATGTAAAGACCAGCATTTAAAAAATGAATGTTTTTGTCATTCGCCACTTGCTCATAATATTTTGGCATGGCAATGGATTTTGCTTCGCCGCCTTTTAAAATAGCAATTGGCTTATCGCTTTGCTCAATAATAGGTGGTGGGCAGATAGTTAATATTTGCGGAGCTTCGCCATTACAGCCAATATTTTCTCGTAACACATCATCAACCAGAACACCAACACCCAAAGCAATTTCGCGGGCGGTTTTGCCAAAACGAAACTTCAAATCATTCGTACCTAACATGATGACCACCCAAGTTAACGGGCGATGGCTGTGCAGAATAGCTTGCCAAGGGGCGCGCCCATTTCGGTAGCTTCCTTCAATCGGGTCATCACTCACAGTGGTTCGACCGCCTAAGCCTTCGGCGATTACATTATACCCAGTGCCTAGATTAATTTGAAGTGCGCCTGTCCACCTTACATCATGCGGATATCTTCCTTCTGCGTGGCCTTCTACAGATGCGCCCCATGTATTACTATCGCCATAACATAAAATATTTTTCATTTTGCACCTCAAAACCATTGCCGATTTGGCATGGCTATACTAGATTATAAGTTAACGATAATCTATTTTAAAAGTATTTTCATGTCCATAAAAATTCAAACACTTAACGATGGGTGGCAGCTTGCTTGCAGCACACCAAAAACTGACACTTCAAAAGGCAGGCCTCCACTTCCAACATATATTCCTGCTGCCATTCCGAGCAATGTGCATTTAGATTTATTGGCAGCTCACATTCTGGCCGACCCTTATATCGACCTTAATGAGGTGCGACAAGATTGGGTGGGTTGGCAAGATTGGACATATGAGCTAAAATTTAATCATTCCTCCGGCGAAACAAACAGATCAGACCTCGTATTTGAAGGTTTAGACACCATTGCTAAAATTGAACTGAATGGCAAATTGATTGGCGAAACTGCCAATATGAACCGCACTTATCGGTTTGATGTTGGTGGTATTTTACAGGATGGAGAGAATGAACTTAAAGTTGTTTTTCGGTCACCACGCAAAGTGGGCATAGAGCTTGAGAAGCAATATGAACAACGCCCTAATAATTACCCTGGGCCATTTAATTATATGCGCAAAATGGCGTGTGATTTTGGCTGGGATTGGGGGCCAAGCATGGCCACATCGGGTATTTTCAGACCTTGCTATATTGAAACATGGTCAGGCGCACGCATAAGATCTGTGAGGCCAGAGGTGACTCTGAACGGCAGTATTGGACAGGTTAAAATGCTTGTTGAAATTGAGCGTGATGGTGTTTCTGATGATGACATTTCGCTAAATGCAAATGTAGCAGGCAAGCAAGTTAAGGCTATTATTAAAGCAGGAAAAACCAAAGCTGTTTTGGCGCTTGAAGTTGAAGGCCCTAAAGTTTGGTGGCCACATAATTTAGGTGGGCAGCCTCTTTATAAATTGCATCTCGATATTAGCATCAAGAAATCTATTTTGGATAATTGGCAGCGCAAAATCGGTTTTCGTTCACTACGGCTCGACACAAGTAAAGATGAAATTGGCACAGCCTTTACCTTCATCATCAACGATGTGCCGATATTTATTATGGGCGCGAATTGGATACCTGATGACTGCTTTTTACCACGTATAACCCGCGAGAGGTATGAAGCGCGTATTCAACAAGCCAAAGATGCCAATATGAACTTACTGCGCGTTTGGGGTGGAGGCATTTATGAGACTGAAGAGTTTTATGAAACCTGCAACGAAACAGGCATGTTGGTTTGGCAAGATTTTCTATTTGCCTGCGCCGCCTACCCTGAAGATGGCGACCTACCTGCCGAAATTGAAGCCGAAGCCCGTGAAAATGTAGAGCGTTTAATGCCGCATCCATCACTTATTATGTGGAATGGCAGCAACGAGAATATTTGGGGTTATTTTGATTGGGGATGGAAAGAGCCACTTAAAGGCCAAACTTGGGGTAATGGTTATTATCAAGATTTATTGCCCAAAGTGATTGCCGAAATTGACCCTGCGCGCCCTTATTGGGCAAGTAGCCCTTATTCGGGCAGCATGGATATTCACCCCAATAATCCCGACCATGGTTGTAACCATGAATGGGATGTTTGGAACGAAGTTGGCTATGAAAATTATGCCAATAACATCCCGAGATTTGCATCGGAATTTGGATGGCAAGCACCTCCAACTTGGTCTACTTTAAGCCAAAGTGTGCATGATGAGCCATTAACGCCCGTTTCATCTGGGGTGTGGCATCACCAAAAGGCAACCATTGGCAATGATAAATTAATTAGAGGTTTAGCAGGGCATTTGCCTGCGCCTAATAATGACCCCAAAAACATGGATGATTGGCATTATATCACCCAATTAAACCAAGCTCGTGCGCTTAAATTTGGTATTGAACATTACCGCAGCCATCGCGGTAGATGTATGGGCAGTATTATTTGGCAACTTAACGATTGTTGGCCTGTAACCTCATGGGCAGCAATTGACGGTTATGGCCGCAAAAAACCTTTATGGTACGCAATGCGCGATGTTTACAAACCGCATTTACTGACCATCCAACCACGCAAGAATGAAAATGGAGATGACGGCCTATCGGTGGTAGCAGTGAATGACCGCACGTTATTTTGGCGCGCACCCATTAACATGAAACGTATGAATTTTAACGGCGAAGTGCTTGCCGAATTCGAACATTGGCGGCTATGTGTCGACCGTTTAGAGGTGGATGAATTTGCGATTCCTGAAAATGTGATGACACCAGACAACGCACGAGAAGAATTTATTATCGCCACAATGCACGACAGCATAGCTTTTTACTTTTTCAATGAAGATGTTGAGCTAGATTTGCCAGAAGCAAAGTATGACGTTGATGTTGTGCGCGAAGATGATAGCTATTTAGTGACCATTACCGCCAAAAGCTTCATACGAGATTTATGTTTATTTGTTGATCGCATTCATGCCGATGCCGAAGTGGATGATATGATGGTCAATTTATTGCCCAATGAATGCAAAACATTCCGCATTAGCTCACCTGTTGCGATTACTGCAGAGCAAATTGGTAGTAAACCTGTTTTACGTTGTGTGAACCAATTAATGGGCATTGAGCAGGGTGAAATTAAACATGATAACACTGATAAAAACAGTGGCGGCATTGGTGATTTTTAATTTATTAAAGGAGTTAAATTATGCAAACAATTAAGTTATGGAATGATGTGAGTGTGCCAAGAATTGGCATGGGTTGTTGGGCAATTGGCGGCACAAAAAACAATGACGGCCCCTCTACATCTTACGGAAATGTAAATGATGGCGATTCTCGCGCTGGCCTAAACCGCGCCTACGAAATGGGCGCTCGGTTTTTTGATACCGCCTCTGGATATGGTGCGGGGCATAGCGAAACACTCATTGGCGAAGAAATTTCAAAGCATGACGATGCTATTATTGTCACCAAATTTGGCTATCCGATTGATGATATTAAAAAAATTGCGGGTGAGCCAGATGTTTCACCAACTGCCATTCGTGAGAATATAGAAGGCAGCCGCAGGCGCCTGAAGCGTGATACGCTAGATTTGGTATTTTTGCACCTAAATGGCTATGATACAAATGACGCGATTGAAATTTTTGATGCACTTGACGAATTGGTGCATGAAAAGAAGATTGCTGCCTATGGTTGGAGCGATGATAATGCCCAAAGCATTGCCAAATTTATTGACCGCCCCAATTTTGGTGCGGTGGAAAATGACCTCAATATTTTCACCCCCGCGACCGAAATGATAAAGTTAGCCACTGAAAAAAACTTAGTGTCAATTTGCAGGTTGCCACTGGCAATGGGGTTATTATCTGGCAAATATACTGGCGGCGAAAAACTACCCAATAATGATGTGCGTGCCCAAGCATTTGACTGGTTACGATTTTTTAAAAATGGCCAACCAAGCCCAGAATATTTAAAAATGTTGGATGGTCTAAAACAACTGCTCACCCATGATGGGCGCAGTGTCGCGCAAGGTAGCTTAAGTTGGATATTGGCTTATTCACCTCAAACCCTACCCGTACCAGGCTTTAAAACGGCCAAGCAAGCCGAAGAAAATTTTGCCGTGGCAAATATGCCGCTTTTACCAAATGATATAATGGTTGAGATTCAAAAGACCTTAAACTCATTTGCCGTTTAGCGAATAAAAAAACGTTGCCCGCCCAATTGACATGTTTTGACATCGGTGATATCGCTGTTTTAATCCGTCGGGGGGGCCATTGGCCTGAGAAGTGTTTACACTGACCCGTCGAACCTGATCTGGACAATTCCAGCGTAGGGAACGGGTATTTAGGCGCTTATTTTTTCTATTTCGTGCGCCTTTCTCTTTGTTTTTTCGCTTTTTAACGTCCACATTTTTATGAGGACGAATTGATGAGCGACAGCATATTTCCCAATAAACAACCTATTGCGTTGACAATTGCCGGCTCGGATAGTGGCGGCGGCGCTGGCATTCAGGCCGATCTAAAAACTTTTTCAGCTTTGCAGGTTTATGGGGCGAGTGTCATAACTGCAGTGACTGCTCAAAATACCTGCGTGGTGAACGCGGTGCATGAAGTGCCTGCAGATATTGTCGCCACACAGATTGACACTGTGTTGGCTGATTTAGATGTCAACGCCATAAAAATTGGCATGTTGTTTTCGCCTAAAATCATAGAAAAAGTGGCAAATAGCCTACTCAATATTGACATACCCATTGTGCTTGATCCCGTGATGATTGCCAAATCTGGCGACAAATTGTTACAAGATGCGGCGATTGAGACCATGCTCGAAAAGCTATTTCCCATGAGCGCGCTCATCACCCCCAATTTACCCGAGGCGGCGGTGATATTACAACAAGCCGAAGCGCAAAATATAGAAGAAATGCAACAACAAGCCGCAACCTTATTATCATATGGCGCAAAGGCAGTTTTGTTAAAAGGTGGGCATGGTAAAGGTGGCGTTTGCACCGATCTTTTGGTCAGTATAGATGGGTTAAACCTACAACTCAATGCAACGCGCATAGACACTCAGAACACCCATGGCACTGGCTGCACATATTCTGCTGCCATTGCCGCAATGCTTGCAAAAGGCTTTGATTTACCAACCTCAGTGCGCGATGCCCATGCCTATTTGCAGCAGGCTATTTTAGCATCCGATCAGCTGAAAATAGGCTCTGGGCATGGCCCTGTACATCATTTTCATAATATGTGGAGCATGTGCTAATGCAGCCAAAAATCAACATTATTGGCGCGGGCGTTGTCGGGCTTTGCGTGGCTCGTGAATTATTCGATAGCGGTGCCGAAATAGCCATATTTGAGCGCGGTGATGGCATTGGTAAACACGCGTGCTCATGGTGGGCAGGTGGCATGTTGGCCCCTTATTGTGAAGGCGAAACCGCCGAACCAAAAATTGTAGAAATGGGTCATTTAGCGGCAAATTGGTGGCAAAAACATACAAAAAATGTCACCAAAAAAGGAACTTTAGTAGTTTCACTAGCCCGAGATCATGCCGATTTAACACAATTTTCGCGCCGTACTGACCATTATGAAAGCCTGAACGGAAATGAAATCTCCGCCCTTGAACCAGATTTAACAGGGCGATTTCAAAAAGGCTTATTCTTTAAAGACGAAGCCCACCTTGCCCCTCGCCAAGTTCTGACAAATTTGCGAGATGGCCTGATCACTGATGGGGTTCAAATTATCCAACAAGACGCAAACCCTCAACAGCTTGCAAAGCACAATCTGACCATAGATTGTCGCGGTTTGGCTGCTAAACAAAGCCTACCTGAATTGCGGGGTGTCAAAGGTGAAATGCTAATTATTTCTTGTCCAAATGTTAGTTTATCGCGCCCGATACGCCTGCTACACCCGCGCATTCCGATATATATAGTGCCGCGTGGCGAGGGCATATATATGCTCGGTGCCACAATGATTGAAAGCAGCGCCCGCAGCCATGTAACCGCCCGTTCGATGCTAGAATTATTAAGCGCTGCTTACGCTTTAAACCCCGCTTTTGGCGAGGCCGAAATTTTAGAAAATGGTGTCGATAGCCGCCCTGCTTTTCCCGATAATCTGCCTCACATAAGCCGTACTGGGAATATCATCAGCGTTAATGGTCTGTACCGCCATGGTTTTTTATGTGCACCTGCACTTGCGGGCATGGTTGCCAATCATATTTTTAACAATTCAAATTTGGAGATTGAGAATGAACATTCAAATTAATGGCGCAAATAACGTCGTGAAATCCGATACCATATTTGATTTACTAATCGAGCTAAATTATGGCGATGCCGTGGTAGCAACCGCGTTGAATGGTGACTTTATACCAGAGACATTGCGCAAAAATGCCTCCCTCAAAAATGGCGACCAAATTGAAATTCTAGCACCGATGCAAGGAGGTTGAGCATGAAAGAATTTTACGGCACAGAGTTAAAAAACGGGCTTATGCTCGGCACAGCACAATATCCATCGCCCACAATTTTGGCTGATGCATTTAGGAAAAGTGGCGCAGCCGTGGCAACCGTATCGCTAAGGCGCGAGAGTGGCAAAAGCCTTGAGGGACAAGATTTCTGGCGCATGATAAAAGATTTGGGCGTGCATATATTGCCCAATACAGCGGGTTGTCATACCGTCAAAGAGGCCGTGACCACAGCACATATGGCACGCGAAGTTTTTGGCACCAAGTGGATTAAACTCGAAGTGATTGGCGAGGAAGACCTGTTGCACCCAGATGTATTTGGACTGGTAGAAGCGGCTCGAATTTTAACTGAAGACGGATTTCAAGTTTTTCCTTATTGCACTGAAGACTTGGTTGTGGCCGACAAATTGCTGCAAGCGGGTTGCGAGGTTTTAATGCCGTGGGGTGCGCCAATTGGCTCTGGCCAAGGGCTTAACAATCTATTTGGCTTGCGGGCTATGCGCGCACATTTTCCGCACATTCCGTTGGTGATAGATGCAGGGCTTGGTTTGCCGTCACAGGCAGCACAAGCCATCGAAATGGGATTTGATGCCATATTACTCAACACAGCCGTTGCCAAGGCTGGCAACCCCGTGCAGATGGCCAAGGCCTTTGCCTTGGCAATAGAGGCAGGCCAATGGGCACATGATGCTGACCCGATGGAAAAACGCGATATGGCGAGCCCATCAACTCCCATTATTGGAAAGGCTTTTTTAACATGAATTCAAACATAAAATTAGACCCATTCTATCCCATTTTTGATAATACGGATTGGCTTAGCCGCCTCCTACCTTTGGGCATTAAGCTTGTACAATTGCGTATAAAAAACTTGCCCGAAGTGGAATTACGTCAAGAAATAAGACTTGCAAAACAGTTATGCAAAGCTGCTGATTGCACCTTAATTGTTAATGATTATTGGCAGATGGCTATTGAAGAAAAATGTGATTTCATTCACCTTGGCCAAGAAGATTTACACGATGCCGACATGAGCGCCATTAAACGCGCAGGCCTTAACTTTGGCCTAAGCACACATGACCAAGATGAGTTAGAATATGCGCTTTCATTCGAGCCGCACCACATCGCATTGGGGCCAGTATATCCTACGATTTTGAAAAAAATGAAATGGCGCCAGCAAGGTGTTGAAAAACTAACTACGTGGAAAAAACAAATTGGTGACATACCGCTTATCGCCATTGGAGGCATGACGCCAGAACGAGTAAAAGGCGCGTTTGAAGCGGGCGCTGACATTGTGGCAGCCGTGACCAATATCACGCTAGATGCCCAGCCTGAGAACAAAGTGAATGAATGGCTAGCCATCACGAGGAGCCAGTTATGAGCCGCTATGCCAGACAAGAAATACTATCTGAATTTGGGACAGAAGGCCAAAATCGCCTTGTTGATGCACATATTTTGGTGGTTGGCGCAGGCGGCTTGGCTTGCCCTGCTCTGCAATATCTTGTTGGGGCAGGCATTGGGGAAATTACCATTGTCGACCATGATGTTATATCGCTATCTAATTTGCATCGGCAAACATTATATCGCGAGGACCAAGTTGGGTTTTCAAAAGCTCAAATGGCGGTATTGGCATTAAGTAAATTAAATGCTGACTGTAAGTTATGCCCAGTGGTCAGCACGCTCAACCCCTCCAATGTGGCTGAATTGGTGAAGCAGGCCGATATTATTTTAGACTGCGCTGATAGTTTTGCGGTGAGCTATATTTTATCGGATGAATGTATGGCACAAAATAGACCGCTTATTTCAGCATCAGCTTTGGAGTTTTCGGGTTATGTTGGTGGTTTTTGTGGTGAAAAACCCTCATTACGCGCGGTATTTCCAGATTTACCAAGCCGCGCTGCAACCTGTGCAACATCTGGTATTTTGGGCAGTGTGGTCGGCACAATCGGCGCCATGCAAGCGCAGATGGCAATCGCTCATATTGTTGGTATTACTCCCTCTCCATTAGGGCAGCTGGTGAGTTTAGACTTGAAAAACTATCGTTTTGGTGGTTTTCGGTTTGACCAAGCGCCTGAGCCTGAACAAAATATCTTACGATTTATTTCGGAAACATCACTCCTAAAAGATGATTTTATAGTTGAATTACGCGGCTTAGATGAAGCACCCAAAGCCATAAAACCAAATGCCTTGCGCCATAATATAAGCCAGTTCGAACAAAAACAACCCTTACCACAGACCAACCAACGTGCTGTTTTATGCTGCCACTCTGGTTTGCGTGCTTGGCAAGCGGCACGGCATTTACAAAATTACTGGGATGGCGAAATTTCATTAATCGCAACAAGTTACACCCATTAAATCCACCCTCACACAATCTAAACTTACCCCGAAAGGTAAAACATGAGAAAACTAAAATTCACCGCTGTCATCGCAGCCCTATTATTAGCAAGCCCAACTTATGCGGCTGATAAAATGACGTTATTACTAGATTGGTTCATCAACCCCGACCATGGGCCGATTATCATCGCGCAAGAAAATGGTTATTTTGCTGAGCAAAATTTAGAAGTAGAGATTGTTGCCCCTGCCGACCCTGCCGACCCGCCAAAATTAGTGGCCGCGGGCAAAGCCGAATTGGCGGTATCTTATCAACCTGCATTACACTTACAAATTCACGAAGGCCTGCCGCTTAAACGTGTTGGCACATTGGTGGCAACACCGCTAAATTGCTTACTTGCATTAGAAGATGGCCCCATTAAATCTATAGCCGACTTAAAAGGAAAAACCGTTGGCTTTTCTGTAGGTGGTGTGGAGGAAGCTACATTAGGCATCATGCTTAAAAAACACGGTCTTTCTATGGAAGATGTGACGTTGGTAAACGTAAATTATTCACTTTCGCCTTCGCTTATGTCTGGCCAAGTGGATGCAGTGATTGGTGCTTATCGTAACTTTGAGCTTAACCAAATGAAGATTGAAGGCATTAAAGGCCGTTGTTTTTATGTTGAAGAAGAAGGTTTGCCTGCTTATGACGAACTTATTTATGTTGCCAACCCAGAAAATATGGATATCGACAAAATTAAACGTTTCCTGGCGGCTACCGAAAAGGCTGTTCAATATATGGTCAATCATCCTGTGAAAAGTTGGGAAATATTTTCTGCCACATCTACCGAACTACAAGATGAGCTAAACAAACTTGCTTGGGCAGACACTCTGCCACGTTTTGCATTGCGCCCAACTGCAATGGATCAAGGGCGTTATACCAATTTTGAAAAATTCCTATTTGACGCTGGCCTGATTAAAAGCCTCAACAAAGTGGAAGACATTACCATTGATGTAACCGCGAATATAACGGCTGCTAAATGATAGCGCCAAATTATGGCAGCAGTTTTGCGCTTTGGCGCGAAGGTGCTGCAAATTCGTGGCAGGCATATACTTGCCACGAATTTGTAATTGGCTTGGGTGATGGCAGCTTGCCACGCCAAGCTTTTATTCATTACTTGATTCAGGATTATGTATATTTAGTGCATTATTCCCGCGCATGGGCGTTGGCAGTCGTGAAAGCCGATACATTGGACGAAATGAAAGTTTGCGCAGGCACTGTAAACGCTTTGGTTAATGAAGAAATGGCACTGCATGTCGGAATATGCTCGGAAGAAGGCATTAGCGAAGCCCAGTTATTTGAAGCGGCCGAAGAAAATGAAAACATTGCCTACACACGATATGTTATGGATGCGGGGCTTTCTGGCGATTTTTTGGATTTGCTCGCAGCGCTCGCCCCATGTGCATTTGGTTATGGCGAAATTGGACTGAGATTAGCTGCAACCGCATCAAAAACTACACCTTATCGGCAGTGGATTGACGAATATTCTAGTGATGACTACCAGAGCATGTGCGCAACATTAGGCACGATGATTGACGCTGCGGTTGAGCGGCGCATCGGTGCTAACCCAACCACATCTCCACGTTGGAAAAAATTACAAAACCATTTTACCAAGGCCAGCGAATTAGAAGCAGATTTTTGGTCTATGGGCATGCGCGGAAAGCCAAAAAACAAATGACAAATGCACCCTCGATACAACTTAAGGGCAATTATTATTTTGAAAATAAGCCATTATTTGAAAATATTGCTATGGATATTCCATCCGCGAAATGGACATGTTTATTAGGTGCATCGGGGGTTGGAAAATCGACAATTTTAAGATTAATATTGAACTTAGAAACTGGTGGTGATTTTAGCGGTGAAATAGGTGCGAGTGACGGCTTGCCACTAACCAACCGAGTGAGCTATATGGCACAAACAGACTTATTGTTGCCATGGTTAAATGTGCTAGATAATATCTGCTTAGGCGCGCGGATACGCGGTGAGGAAATACAATATGAAAATGCAGATGCGCTGATTGAAAAATTAGGATTAAGCGCCCATAAAACTAAATTCCCGCAGGAACTGTCTGGTGGGATGCGCCAACGAGTGGCGCTTGGCCGTGCTTTGATGGAAGACAGACCTGTTATTTTATTGGATGAGCCATTTTCGGCTTTAGATGCTCATACACGAGCTGACATGCAGGAATTAGCATTCCAAATGCTGCGTCACAAAACCGTGCTTTTGGTAACCCATGACCCTGCCGAGGCAAGCCGTCTGGGCGACCAGATTGTTATATTATCGGCGAAACAAGCCGCAATTTGGCAAACGCCAACAACATCAACCATTAGAGCCGTAAATGCGCCTGAAACAATTGCTTGCCAGGCGGCATTATTTGAAAATTTAAGAGGCAAATCATGAAAAAACGTGATGTTTTGGGTGCAGTGATTTTGGGCATTGTCATTTGGCAGATTACCGTTTGGTTAACCAATGTGCCTCGCTTTATATTGCCTTCGCCTTTTGCCGTCGCCAAAACCGCCTATACAAGCCGCGCATTGATTGCAGAGCACGCTCTGGTGACAGCTACCGAGGTGATTATTGGTTTATTGATTGGCAGCTTATTTGGTATCATTACTGCTCTTAGCCTTGCCAGTAGCAGCCTATTTAAACGTTTATTTTTGCCCATTTTGGTATTCTCCCAAGCCGTGCCTGTTTTCGCGCTAGCGCCTTTATTGACCTTATGGTTTGGTTATGGGATTGGCTCTAAAATTGTAATGACCGTGTTGATTATATTTTTCCCAATCACATCAGCTTTTCATGATGGATTGTCGCGCACACCACGCGGCATGTTGGACATGGCGCAGGTTTTAGGCGCCACTAAATGGCAAATCATGCGGCATATTCGCATTCCTGCGGCTTTGCCTGCTTTGGGTTCTGGCTTAAAGTTAGCGGCCGTATATGCACCCATTGGTGCAGTTATTGGCGAATGGGTTGGCTCATCCAACGGCTTGGGATATCTTATGCTATTGGCCAATGGCAGGGTTAAAACTGATCTACTATTTGCGGCTCTGGTTGCTTTGGCGCTATTCTCGATGGTTTTGCATTTCTTGTTAAGCCGAGTGTCGCTTAAATTAGAAGCCTATGCGAAACTTAATGGGCAAAATTAATGACTAATAAAATTTGGGGTTGGCAAAAATTAAAGGCCGGCACAAACAAATGTGCCAGCCTTAATTTTTAATCACTAACTCGACCGAGTTTAGCGTTTCGCACGGAAGTTTCTATGGCAACCACCACAGCTTTGCGCGAGTTGGTTAAATGCATCGCCAAACATGGCTGCATCATCTGCTTCACCTGATTTTTTAAGGTTTTCGGCAGCTGCAATGCTGTTCATAAGTGCTTTAGAGAAACCTTCAGGATTGCTCCAGATTGTATCCAAAGCCGTGGTTTCACCAGTGCCTTTTTCGACAAATAATTTTTGTGTTTTTTGCATGGCAATAATGAGGTTTTCGCCTTGTTTGGCAACAGTCTCGCCCGAAAAATCATTTTTTTGACCGCGTAATATTTTCATATAGCCGTTGATTGATTTCATGGCAGCTTTTCGTTCTGACAAATCATCTGCATGCGCAATGGAAAATGTCGTGAATATGGCTAACATAATGCCTAAGAATATATTTTTCATAATCTCTCCCTCTTGTTATTTGCATA
Organism: Hyphomicrobiales bacterium; assembly: GCA_051531935.1. Taxonomy (GTDB): domain Bacteria; phylum Pseudomonadota; class Alphaproteobacteria; order Rhizobiales; family OSC116; genus OCS116. Next base: position 44,287 of record JAOPTR010000007.1, on the reverse strand, counting down.
AAAACACAAATGAAATTACATTACAATTTATAATTATTTCAAATATAAACTATACTTGATTGAGATTGGTAGTGAAAATGCAAAACAATGACAACCACAAAACTAAGGTTTGGGATGGGTATATTCGGGTTTTCCATTGGTTATTGGTAATTCTGATACTGATATCTTTTATTTCCATCGAACTTTTCGATAATTTGGATGTTCATTTTATGTCAGGGTATGCCATTGTTGGCTTGCTTATATTTCGAATTTTGTGGGGTGTGTTTGGCAGTCATACTGCTAAATTTGTAAATTTCGTCAAAGGCCCTTCGGCCATAATCACCTATATAAAATCGCTCGCAGACTCAAAAACATATAAGCAAAGTTACGGCCATAGCCCAATTGCTGCGCTTTCGGTTATTGCCATGTTGGGTATTTTAATTATGCAAGTGTTAAGCGGTTTGTTTTTATTTGATGAAGAAAGTTTTTTAGAAGGCCCTTTGGCGCAGTATGGCTCGGACAATCTTGTAAGTAATGCCACCAATTATCACCCTATTGGTGCAAATTTGGTTTTGGCGATAATAGCGTTTCATTTGATCGCCATTGCCATTTATTATATTTTCTTTAAAGAAAATCTCATCAAGCCTATGGTTACAGGTGTGAAGAATTTCCACCAAAAGCGCGAGTTAAAATTTAGACATTCAGTGGCGATAGGCTGTATTCTCTGCGCTGCTGCCATCGTTGGATATATAGCAAGTTAAGCAAATAAAAAGGGCCTATGAAATTCATAAGCCCTTTTTTATTGTTTTATACTCTGATGATTATAGCAAGCCCAAAGGATCATAATCCATTAAACCCAAAACAGCATCTAGAATATCACCCTCCAATACTTGGCTACTTTGTTGACTATTAACTGGAGCCAAAATATCTAGCTCTTCTAAGGTGAATGTATCATCGGTAAATGCAATTTTTTCTATACCGTGTAATAAATCAAGGCTCGTTCCAGCACTGTTTACCACACTCAGATCTGCACCAAAGTAAATAAAGGAATAATCGCTTGAAACCCCATCAATGATGAAGGTATCAATTTGATCGGTTCCCGTCACAAAATCAGTTTGGTTAAGTTGATCAATGAACTCATGATTTGCATCAACCGTTGAAAATTCACCAACAGTAAGAATAAAGATGTCTGATGTTAGTGCAGTTTCTCCATTTGGCGCAGTCACCGTAACGCTGACAACAGCCTCACTTAAACTTGAAACGCTTGGTGCCGAAACCAACTCTAAATGCTGATACTCTTCTTTAGTCAATGTATAATCACCACTTACGGGTGAAAGAAGTGTTGCAGGCGAACCATCATCATGCGTTACATATACAGATATACTGGCATCTAACCCTGAAATTGCGATTGAGGCACCATAACCATCTGGTATGTCGGTTTGCATAGGAACTTTTATAGTTTCATCAGCTTCGATTTTAACAATTGGGGATTGAGCAAAAATTTTGCTATAGATATGAGATATTTCATCTTGCCCATCTTCACGGCTGTTTAAACGCCAACTAACGCTGAAGTTAACATAACCTTGCTCTGGTGCTTCAGAAAGTTGAATATCTCCGTACCATTGGTTGATATCATCATCTCTCTCATATTGATCAATAATAAATTGGTCGCCAGCCTTAGAGCCAAAAGAGTTAAAGCGCTGCCCAACGATACCTTCATAATCTGTATCAGTATCATCATTATGCCAGTTTTGTTTCCAAACAATGATAAAATCACCGTTATTGAGACCCAAAACAGTTGGTTTACTTTGCCCTATATGACTTGGTCCATCTGAAGCAGTTAAAAAATATTCTGGCTCAGAGCCTTCGCCATATGTAAGGTCAATGGCTGTGCCATCAGGAGTAAACAACTTGGCTTTCACATCACCCCAATTTGCTGTGTCATGCCATGTCACAACAAAATTACCATTCTGCAATACTGTTACATCAGCATCATCTTGGTCACCTAATGTGCGGTCGTTAATCTGCACATCATCACCACCGTTGAGCAGTGCAATGGTATCGCCCGCTTCATTGGTTTTGAATTTCTGCATATAAACGCCAGCACCACTACCATCTTGAGCGCCATAAGACGTCCATGTAACGATGATTGAATCATCCTCTAGGGCAGTTACTTTATAATCAGTTTGCACACCTGCTGTGTGAGAATTGACTTTAAATACATTGCCTGTCAGGTTTTCAGGGCCATTCACGTTGCCAAATACAATACGCGCATAAATATCATTATTCAGCCCATCGCCTTCTGTCCAAATGAAAGCAGCACCAGTATTACTTTGTAAAACTTCGATCTCAACATTTCTGGAATCACCTGAAATATCTGTATTTATACGAATTTTAGTGCCTATTTCTGATCCGCCAGAACCTTGTGTAACGTAAGCGGCAAAAATACCATTCTCGTTACCGTCATGTTCATGCCATGCCATAATTACATTGCCAACCCCTGTTGATGCTGCCGTTGGCTCACCCACATTTTCAAGAAGCGCTACAGGGCTACCTGTTGTATTAAGAGCAGATGAATCATAGCTTTGGGCAAAAACACTATCGTCTTGTTTCCAAATGAGCAGCCCTGAATCGCTACCGGTGTATATGATAGTGTGCTCACGTTGTTGTTGGTTGTCAGCTTCATCAAATGTAAGTTGCTTCGTCGAAAGGTCTACATAATGGTTTGGATTAACTAAATATGTCGATGCTAAACTAGCTGGTTGTGTATCCACGGTTATATCAAGGTTAATTACTGCATCTAGTGTGTTGCTATCACCGTCTGTTGCTGTAAGCACAACCGAATAAACATCACCCTCGTTTGAGCTATCGGGTATCGAGCCAGATTTGAAGTTAATGTCACCCGTTGCTTCATCATATTCAAACAAAGCGGCATCTGTGCCTGTTAATGTATAGGTTAAGCTATCACCATCGGCATCAAATACTTTTTTGTTGGCGACAAATGTATCGTTCGGATTCACATGGAATTCTGTACCAAAATTTTCGAAATTTGGTGAAAGATCCCAGTTTTGGAATTCAACGGTTACAGTTTGTTTTATATGTGTGGCGCCATCAACTCCAGAATCACTCAACGTACTAACTGCAAACACAAAATCATGATTTCCAACAGCGTTATTGATAGACTTTACTTTTAATGTCGATAAGTCGGCAGCAGGTACAATCCAACTTCCATCACCAATTGGATATGCTGTGCTATAGAATTCGGTACCAGAGAAGAATTCAAAACCATCGGTATTATAAATCACAACTTCATTAACATGAGTACCCGCTTCGATTGCACCTAAGTTTAAATTAAGGGAAACAAAAAAACCATCATGAGCTGTTGGTGGCGTGCCTTCAATGGTAGCGCCAACCAATGTATCATCGTCACGATCTTTAACTCTTACTTCATATTCAGTTCTGTTTTCAGCGCCATGTTCATCTGTAATCACCAAGGTGAATTTATAGATTTCAGGTTCGTCTTGGTTTTCAGCTTGGCTATTTTCAAAATCTGGAGCCGCTTTAAATAGTATTTCGCCATCTGATCCGAAAGCAAATAAATGTCCATCTTTAATAGTTTGATCAATTGTGATGTTAAAACCATCACCATCATGGTCATAACCTTGTCTGCTGATTGGCACTAAATCACCATCAACTTCAGTCATCAAGATTTCTTCGCCCTCGAAAATTTCTAAATTATTACGGCCAAGTTCATCATGATAATGTGGTTCATTATTAATATTTTTAATGTCGTAATTTAAGACAATGGATGAAGATGATACTGAGCTGCCGTCATGGCCAATAGCGGTCACGATGTATGTAAGGCTCACTTGGCCTTCAAAGTTATTATTCACTCTGAATGACAGGTTCTCCATATCACTCGTATCAAATATCCAAGTGTCACCAGTTTGGTGATCTTTATGGGCATGTCCATCATGGTTATTTTGATTGCGGACATCAAATTCTAAATCATTCGGAGCGCCCAAAATGGCCACTTCATAATAATCTACGCTTGCATCATCAACATCAACGCTTACAGAGTTTGGCAAATACTGCCAATCATGATGGAATAGTGTCGGTGTTGCATCAAATTTATAAACTTGATAGGCAACATTGCCGTCTTCACCGCCATTAGTGTTATTAAGGTTATCACTATTCAACTTATCTTGCCATGTAATAACAAAACCGCCATCAGCAAGGCCTGTCACTTCGATTTGCTGAACGCCATCATCTTCTGGTTGTCTTGCAATTACAAAGTTTCCGCCAATTTTTGTGCCGTCATCAGCGAATTGTTGGCCACGCATTGCGCCGCTGTCATTCCATACAATGAGGAAGCCAGCATCTGGGCCAAATAATTTTGTAACTTCTGGGTCAAAAGACCTGTCGTTGGTATCGCTTACCGTGAAGGAATTACCAACTTGACCTGAGCTATCATATATTTGTGCCAGAACAATTTCATGCTCGCCATCGCTATCTTCAAAGCGTGTTGCCCATGTCACTACATAGGTGCTGCCGCTCAATGCTGTTATAGAGACATCTGCATTCTCATTATCAGTATTACCAAGCTCATTGGCACCTGTTATTGAATTGCCAAGATTATCAAATTTTTGAGTGACAATTTGTTTGGTTCTATCATTTTCACCATTTTCATAACGGCGGCTCCATGCCACTACAAAGCCCGAACCATCAGCCATAACAGCTATAGATGGTAAGCTTTCACCTGCTAAGTCAGATTCAGAATCAAAAGCGTTTGTCACATCTATGTTGGTAATCACACCAGTGCTTGAGTCCACAATATTTACAAATAATTTCTCGTGATCTGTTTGATATGTCACTACATAGTTGCCATTTGAAAGCAGGCCTAGATTGCTTTCAAATTCATCAATTTGGGTGACATCTGCACTTGGTACATCGGAAAGCGCAAGCAAGGCGCCTGGCGTGTATACATCACCCGATACTGCAACATGAGATACCATAATCTCACTATCATCATTGTTACCAACATGGAATGACACATGGAAATCACCACTTGTGCCTGCAACAACAGCAGGGGAAAGTTGGTGATTGCCTGATGCGGTGCTGACTAAGGTTCTGCCAACAATCTCAGTTAAACCATCTGGTGCTAGCACTTTAAAGTAAACTGTATCAGGTTCTGTTTGGCTGCCATCGGCAACATCTTCTTCTGTCCAAACAATAACAATGCGGCCATCACTTAAGGTTGTAAGCTTGCCGCCTTCTTCGAAAACCAACGGATCATTAGCCACATAGCCTTGATCGGTTGCATAATTGGCGTCATCTACATAACGGCCATCAACAAGTTCAAAATGAGGAACTGTTAAAACGGGTGCTGCTATAGCGGCTTCACTAGCGTTTTCTGTAACTGTCACCTGCACCGCTTCTTCCGAGAATAAGCCTGTGTCTTCTTTAACAGCGATAACATTTAAGTCATAAACATTGTCAGCGCCAGCATCCATTGGGTTGTCATAATCTGGACGTACAGCGAATTTTAATTCGCCATCATATCTATCAATGGTAAACAAATGTGCATCTGTGCCACTTAACTTAAAGCGAACACCGCCATCATTGCCGTTAATTTCTATTGTTGCAATATCACCAGTAGATCCTTCTTCAACACTGAAGTTAAGGTTAGTATCATCTATCGCAGGCGCTTCTTCCATGTCGGCAAGGCGAACTTCTATTTCTAGCAGGTCTGAATTGCCCTTAATATCTGTTACTTTTAAGGTAATTCTGAAATGATGGTCATTCATGGTGTCGGTATCTTGAGCGGTTTTAAACACTATATTACCGCCAACAACTTCAAACAGATCAGCATCATCACCCAAAATTTCAAACGTATGAGTATCGGCTGAATCTACGTCTGTGAAGACAATTTCTGCAACCAATACATTATTCTCTACCGCATTTTGGATTTCATCCATCGTGATGATAGGTGCTGAACCAAAGTCAGTTACATCAAAATTCAGGTTGAAGTTTTTAGTGGCTGTACCGCCATGGCTATCTGTTGCTTCAACAGATACGGCAATGGTGAAAGTAGCATCGCCTGTAGGATTGAATATATGTAAATCGGTAATATCCGTACCCGCAATTGTCACGGTTTGGGTTGTGCCATTGCCGTCATCTACATATGTACCGATTGGTGAACTTGTGCCATTATTCGGATTGAAGAAGCTAACTCCAAGCGGCACATCTGATAGTGTCATTTCTAACGTTTCATCATCTGGCTGTGTAGACATTGCATCCATAGGGAATGGCGAAATGGCATTGGCGCCAAACAGATGAACATAGCTTGAATCATCATGGAAATCTATAACCTGATAATTACCTTCGTGATGGTTATCGCCTGTTTGTCCAAACCAAGAAACCAACAATTTGTTGCCATCTAGAATGCTTAAAGATGTTGGGTATAGCGTAGCATCAGAGCCTGATTTATCTGAATTGATAGTCACGCTATTACCAACGGGAGTGCCGTCGGCCAAAAACTCTTGAATTTGCAATAATTTGCCACCAGTACCGATGGCTTCGGTAACCGCAACAATCGCAAAACCACCACCATCAATGGCCGTAATTTGTGGACCCAAAATAAAGGCATCATTTGCGGTGTCGAGATTTAGCACATCGCTAATTGGTGTGCGGTCTGCCGCAAAAATACGGTAGTGAATTTCATTTTCGGCATCATCTAGTTTAACCAACCAAGAGGCAACAATATTGCCATTATCAAGTTGAACGGCTTTAATCCATTGGCCATTATTTTCTGGCCCTTCTGAAAGGTTTACCCGATCGCCATCTGCCGAAATCACGCCGTTTGTAACGGAAAGCGCTTGGCTACTTGCTTTATTATCACTACCAAAAATTACAATAATTTGACCATTATCTGCGACGAACAAATCTTCTATACCTTCATAGGCTTGATTGTTATCGTTATAGGTATCGTTTGGCAGCACAAATTCTGCGCCTAATGAATTGGTTGAAAGATTATAGGTTTTCGCAACAATTGAGCTGACATCATTGCTATTTGCATCAGTGGTCTGCTTATTCATTACGAAGATTAAATTGCCGTCTGGCAATTCTTCAACATACGGGTTGGCACTACTCTCAAGATCCGTTGCTAGAATATCTATTTCGGAGCCATTTTCCGTACCATCAGCATTGTAAACGCGGGCATGATAGCTGCCTGCGCCATTATCTGATTTGGACCAAATAACTACAAAACCACCATTTGAAAGTGATGTAACTTCAGACCTTAGATGGTCATTATCTGGGTTGTTATCATCGGTTACAGTTATCGCACCGTTAATTTTATCGCCATTATCATCTAACAATTGAGCATAAATATGGTCTTGCTCAGTGTCGTTATTCCAACTTGAAAATGTAACAATAGAATTGCCATTATCAAGAGCAGCACTGGCTGTTTGATATTCACCATTATCGCTTAATTCTTGGGCGCCACCTGGCAAACCAGCATAAGCAGATACATAAACTATTGGTGTTTCGGCAACGTTATCCAGTGTAATTTCGAGGGCATGTTGCACAGCTAAAGTGCCATCAGATGCATTGACGATAATGTTATAGGTATCAACATCAGTTTCATAATCTGGCGCATTATTAAAAGTAACTTCACCAGCTGAGGTGATACCGAACAAGCCTGCATCGTCACCAAGCAAACTATAAGTAATTGTATCGCCTGGGTCAAAATCTGTGGCGGCAAATGTGCCAACTGCCGTGCTATTTTCATTTACACTTACGTCAGATGGTAAAGAGCCATTAAATTCTGGCGCTGTGTTTTCATCTGTAACCGTAATGGCAATATCTCTTGTGTCCGTAGCGCTATCATCATCTGTTGCAGTTGCGGTTATGTTGTAAACATTGTCGCCACCAGCATCAGTAGGGCTATCGAATGATTGGCCTGTTTTAAATGTAATTTCGCCATTTGCACTAATATCAAACAAAGCAGCATCCACACCACCCAGTGTATAGGCAACGCTATCGCCAGCATCCTGATCGGTAGCAGTAACAGTTGCCACAGTGGCAGTGCCTGTTTGATAATGGCTTACTGTTTTGCTTAGTATCTCATCAGCAGAAAATGTTGGTGCTTCGTTAATATCTATAATTGTAACAATGACGGGGCGCGTATCTGATAGACCGTCCACATCTGTCGCCACAATGTTTAAATCATACACATTATCAGCACCAGCATCGGCAGCAGTTTCAAAATCTGGCGTATCAACAAAGCTAATAACGCCCGCTGCGCTCACGCTAAATAATGCAAAATCTGCACCTGTTAGGCTATAGGTAATGTTATCACTGGCATCAACATCTATTGCCGTTTCCGTTGCAACAGTATCTTCGCCTTCATCTAAGTCTATTTCCAAAGCTGTGTCGGCGGCAAATTCTGGGGCTTCGTTAATGTCGGTGACTGTCACCTCTATATTACGTGAATGTGTGAGGCCATCATCATCGGTGGCAACTACGGAAACGCTATAAACGTTGTCGCTATCATTATCGGCTGCGGCTTCAAAGTTTTGGTTGCCATTAAAGCTTACTGCTGCAGTTGCGGCATCAATGGTAAAGAAAGAAGCATCATCACCTGTTAAGGTGTAGGCAATGTTATCGCCTGCATCAACATCTGTTGCAACAACGGTTGCAAGTGCGGTTGAGCCTGCATTTTCAGCAACATTCACCTTTTCGTCGGTTACAGAAGTAAGCTCTGGGGCTTCATTCTCATCGGTTACCGTCACTTCAATATCACGTGTGTGCGTAAGGCCGCCATTGTCTGTAGCTACAATTGTGGCATTGAATACATTGTCGCCACCATCATCAACTGGCGTTTCGAAATCTTGACCGCCAATAAAACTAACGGCTGCGGTTGCAGCATCAATGGTAAAGAAAGCTGCATCGGCACCTGAAAGGCTGTAAACCACGGCATCACCTGCATCAGCATCTGCAGCAAGAACTGCCGTTAATGCGGTAGCACCTGCATTTTCAGCAACATCAAGTTGTTCTAATGTTGTGGATGCAAGCACTGGAGCTTCATTTATATTGAGCGTGGCAATTGTAACATCACGATCAACGGTATGACCTTCGCTATCATCCACTTGCACGGTTAAATTATAGACACCATTTGTGCCAACATCGTCCGGTTGTTCAAAATCTGGCGCGGTAACAAAGGTAATAACTCCCGCTGCATCAATATCAAATTTTGTGGCATCATCACCCGTTAATGAATAAGTTAGTGTATCACTTTCTGGATCAACTGCAGCCACTGTGCCCACAGCTGATTGATTTTCATTCACAATAAATGTTGCTGCACTCGAAGACGCAAATTCTGGCGCTTCATTAACATCTGTAACAGTAATTTCTATATCACGCGAATCTGACGCACCCTCCGCATCGGTGGCAACTACAGATACACTATAAACATGGTCACCGCCATCATCAGCAGGGTCTTCATAATCTTGACCTCCAATAAAGCTGACCGCTGCGGTTGCAGCATCAATGGTAAAGAAAGCCGCATCTACGCCAGAGAGACTGTAGACTATAGCGTCACCATCATCATCCGTTGCAACAACTGTCGCGAGAGCCGTTGCGCTTGCGTTTTCCTCAACACTAAGAGTTTCCAGCGTTGTCGAGGCAAGCACTGGCGCTTCGTTGATATCAGTTACGCTGATAATGATATTGTGAGGTGGAGTTATGGCTCCCCCATCTTCATTTAAAGCAATATTATAAACATAGTCGTTATTGGTTTCAAAGTCTGGAGCCGATTTGAAATTAAGCACACCATCAACAAATTCAAACGACCCTGCATCAGTTCCAGAGATCGTAAAGATTACTGAAGGATCCACGCCATTAAGAGTGCCATAATCAACTACCGTACTATTTTCTATGACAGAGGCCACATTTGTATAGGTCGTCACGCCACCAGAAGAAACTGTCGCAACTTGAATGCTACCGCCATCACCTAGATCTAGAGTTTCACCTTCGGTGTCAGATTGTACGGCGCCATCGCCAGACACTTCTTCAAGCTCATCAACCAAATCCTGCTCGATAACCACAACAACGTCATCTTCAACAACAAGTTTATCAACTCCAGAAATTTCTAATTCTGAAAGGTCAACATCACCTGCAGCATCTGAATCTTGCGCTACTTTTAATGAGAAATCCTCATCGGAAGTTTCTTTGCCAATCGCGCCAAGGCCGTCCAATACGGTTTTATCAACCGTAACTTCAACGCCACCACCAACTTCAAGCTTATCGACATCTTTAATGTCCAAGCCTGTTAAATCCATTTCAGATTCGCCGTCCGTTTTTTCGAGCTTTATCTCCACATCATCAGTGGCAGATTCGGCAGCAACTTCTTTTAGAGCGTCAATATTACCTTGATTAAGCGTTACTTTTACGTCTTTACCAAGTTCCAATTTTTCTACATTTTCAAGCTTAATATCAGCGAGGCTTAAATCATCTTCACCATCTTTGGCTTCTAGCTTAATTTCAATTTTATCAGTTGAATTTTGCGAGCCAATTTCTTTAAGACCGTCTAAGTTATCTTTACTAAGTGTCGCTTTTACATTATCGCCCAATTCTAATTTATCAATTCCAGAAAATTTCAGGCTGGCTAGGTCAACTTCTTGTTTCGTGCTACCAGCTTCTTTTTCGACGGTGATTTGCGCGCCTGAATTGCCTTGAATTTCTTCCAAACCGTCAATATTATCTTGGTCAATTTTAACTTCAATATTATCACCAAGCTCTAGTTTTTTAACATTTTTAATGTCAAAACCCGAAAGATCGACCTTGGCATCAGGGTCATTCGCTTCATTTTGAATCACAATGGTAGATGTATCATCACCAATAATTTCTTCGAACTTACCACTTGCTACCAAGCCTTTTAGCTGCTCAACCGTTAGAATAAGTTTTGAATGAACTTCAATGACCGAGATATTCGACAGGTCAACACCCGTCATGTCCACTTCGCCATAAACAATTAATGTTGCGCCACCTGCGTCACCATCAATTACATCACCCGCAACCACATCTGAAACCGCACCAACAACACCAAAATTATTAATATCAGCCAACGTGATCAGCGAAGATAAATCGACATTTGTAGCCGCATTATCAATAGCGGATTGAGTATACGCATTGCCGTTCTCATTGATGCCAATCACCACAATCACATCTTTACCAGCGCCCGTATTTACATTATCTGCACCTGCGCCTGCACGCACAATATCCACACCATCACCAGTGATAATAACATCATCACCAGCACCAGTATCCACCACATCTTTACCAGAACCAGTGGTTACTTTATCCGCACCTTTACCACCTGTCACAACATTGTCGCCGTCAGCAATCACCACAGTGCCGCCAGCATCACTCAGTACAACAGTGGCATTGCCATCAGTCACTGTAATGTTTGCATTTGTCGCCAAATCTATTAATTTATCGTATAAAATCTCGTCAGGTGTTTGGGCCTTTTGACCACACGCCGCAAGTAAAGTGGCCAACGTGCCAACTATAAAATAGTTTTTGGCTTTCTTGCTTTTATTAAGATTAGATTTCTGGTTATTGAATATGTGGTGCTTGTTCATGGTGATTTCTTCTGTTTGTTAGCAAAAAGTATAATCTTAAGTTAACAATAAGTTAATTAAACTTGCAACCGCGTTTCTAATAATTAGATGCCTATTGTTGATAATTACTGAATAACTACTTCTATTTACCAACGACAATAGAAACAATTGACATATAGCAATAAACACACCCCTTTTCATCTTTGCAATTACTACAATTATGAATTCAATTTCAAATCAAATTACGCGTACAAAAATGGGAAGTATTTAACTTTAAATTGCAATTTTCCAAAAATTACCTAATTAAAATGGCGTTTACAGCAAGCTTTGTCATACGCGATTTAATTGGCACAACGCAGGAGCGTGAATTAATCGCATATGCCAAACAATTAGATTCTCGCATCGAAAATTGGAACAAAGACGCGCTAAATTTACTGATGAAGACGGTGTGCAAACTGAATTTTATTTATTGCCCAATACAAGCTTCGAGTAATTTGGCAATGATGATGCAAAAGTCGAATTAATGAGTTCGATAACTGGATAAAAAGCAATATGCAATGGTGATTTGGCGGCAACCATTCTGCATCTAGAGCGTGCCGATGAAATTGGTTCAATGGCGCAAGCGTTAGAGATTTTCCATCGGTTTACCGAGGTTCAAAAGCATTTGGAATCTTAAAATAGAGATCACTGAGTTTCTTAAAAATGTTGCCATGGTATAAGCCAAACATTGGCATCACAGGCGGGTCACTAACTAGCGATCCGCCAGATGATTTCGATATTTTACCTACCAATACAAATTCATTTTTTAAACCAGTGACGTATCATAATCGAAATTGTGGCTTAGCCAAAAATCATATTCAGCACTTGTCATATCGGCTATATGTCCATTTACATGTAAATTAGCAACATCAATCGTACCGACAGTATTCGTGAATTCCAAAATTTCGACGGAATTTAGCAAGTCGGTATTTGTGGCGCCATCAGTTACATGGGTGAGTTGCAAATTATCACCCACCACAGCAAATGTATAATCGCCCATAAAGCCCGTTTCTACAAATTGATCAACACCCTCACCAAGCTGAACATGGTCAATGCCCGATGTCGCCATCACAACATCTGCACTCGCCGTGCCCATAATAGAATTTCCAACCGAAATTGGTACAAAGATAGTGCTTGTGGTTTGCGCAGCACTTATATCTGTTGAGGTGACAGACAATTCAAGCTCTAACGCTCCGTTAAAACCCCCTGCAAAAGTTATTTGCAAACCCTCTAACTGGCTTTGTTCAACTGTCCATGTTCCATCACCATTATTAATACCGTGGCTAAATGTAATCTCTACTGGCACGCCCGAAATAGTTACATCACCAAGTGTATCGGCCAAACCATCGGGGTGAAGTTGTGTATTGATATTAAAGACATATGATTCGCCATCATTATAATGACCTTCTGCGCTTGATTGGTACATTTGAGCTTTTACTGAACTGCCACTACCGTCATCACCAGAATAAAAAGAATACCAAGTGATGACAAAACCACCATCCTCTAAAGCTGTAATTCTCGGTTCATATTGATTGGTCAAATGCTGGCTGTTGACCAAGAACTCTTCGCCCATTGCTGCGCCTGTGGCATCGTAAATTCGGGCCTTTATCGCCGTTCCATTTCCATCATCACTAAAGTTTTGAGTGTACCATGTGATAACGAAACCCCCATCACTTAAACCGGTAATTGATGGCTCATACTGATGATTTTCATATTCAGAGTTAACCAAAAACTCCCCACCAATTGGGGCGCCAGAAGCGTTATAAATCTGCGCTTTAATTGCACCATGACTGCCATCATCACCGCTATTAGTCGTAAACCATGTAATGACAAAACCACCATTATTTAAACCCGTAATGGTGGGGGAGAATTGACTATTTGCGTGTTCACTATTGATCAAAAACTCACCCCCAATTGCACTGCCTGTGGCATCGTACATTTGAGCTTTTATCGCGGCACCACTGCCGTCTTCAAGCGCACTTGCAGTTTGCCACGTGATGACAAATCCGCCATTAGTTAAACTTGCAACCACTGGTTCAAATTGGTGATCATGATGTTGACTATTCACTAAAAACTCGCTTATGACAATGCCGCCAGACGCGTTATGAATCTGGGCTTTAATCGCAGTGCCGCTTCCATCTTCCCCGCCATTTGTGCGCCACGTGATGACAAATCCGCCATCATTTAAAGGTGCTATTGTTGGTAAATATTGATCGCTCAAATGTAAGGTGTTGACCAAAAACTCGCCACCAACAACGCCACCTGAAACATCATATATTTGGGCTTTAATTGCTGCACCACTACCGTCATCAGCTACGTTTTCAGTATACCAAGAAATAACAAACCCGCCGCCTTTTAGGCCAGAAACTGCTTGCCCGCGTTGTGAAAAATCATGTTCACTATTGACCAAAAACTCTCCCCCAATTGCGCCGCCATCCGCATCATACATTTGCGCTTTAACGGCAAATCCACTACCATCATCACCTGAATTTGTTGTATGCCATGTGATAACAAAACCACCATCCTCTAGGGTTGTAATCGCGGGTTGAAATTGATTGCTAAAATGTTGGCTATTCACCAAAAATTCACCGCCAGTTGCATGGAAACTGTTTGAAATCGAGATAGATGGCTCATCAATATCACCAACATTTATCACTACATCGCGTGAAGCTGTGCTTGTGGCATCTGCAGCATTTAGTGTGATGTTATAAATATTATCCGCACCCATATCTAAAGGCGTTTCAAAATCGGGCGCATCAGTAAATGTAATCACACCGTTAGCGTCTACATCAAATAGATTGCCATCATCACCTGAGAGTGTGTAATTAAGTAGATCACCATCTAAATCACTTGCAGCCAAAGTGGTTACGGCTGCATGGCCCTCCGAAACATTTAGATTTAAAACCGTGTCATCCGTAAATTCTGGTGCGTGAGCAATATCACTCACAACCACTGGCACAATTATATTTGTTGTGGTTTCGCCACCAATGCTGTCAGTAGATGTAACACTGAGGCCAAAATTGAGGTTACCGCTATAATCGCCATCGAAGGTAATTTGCAAGCCAGTTAATTGTGCTTGGCTGATTGTCCACGTGCCATCCCCATTATTTGTGCCTTGGTTAAAAGTCGCCTCGCTCGGCACACCCGAAATGGTTACATCACCAAGTGTATCGCTTAAATGGCTAGGATGAAGTTGGGCGATGATATTAAAGTCAGAAATCTCGTTATCATAATAATGAGCTTTGTCAGTTGGGTGATATATTCGGGCTTTAATAGCCGAGCCACTGCCGTCATCATTTGTGTTCGAAGTCTGCCAACTCGTTGAAAAACCTCCATCTATTAAGCCGGTGACTATAGGGCCAAATTGATCGCCAAAATGCAGGTTATTGAGCAGAAGTTCTTCACCAACAGCAAGACCGCTTTCATCAAATATCTGTGCCTTTACCGCGCCACTATTTCCATCACCATCTACACTCGTCGTATACCATGTGACAACAAAACCACCATTACTTAAGCTTGCCACTTCAGGCAAAAGCTGATTGCCAGCAAGCTGACTATTTATCAAAAATTCAACACCAACTTTACCGCCAGTATCATTGAAAATTTGCGCTTTAATCGCTGAACCACTGCCATCATCATTGGTATTATTAGTGTGCCATGTAATAACAAAACCACCACCATTTAAACCCACAATTGTTGGGAATTGCTGAACACTCGTAAATTGGCTATTGATAAGAAGTTCGCCACCAATGGAGCCGCCAAGTGCATCGTATATCTGAGCTTTAATTGCTGAGCCACTACCGTCATCATTGGTATTGTCCGTACGCCAAGTGATGACGAACCCGCCATTATCCAAACCAGTAATTGAAGGCAAGTATTGCGCAGCGGTGTGTTGACTATTGACCAAAAATTCACTGCCCACTAACCCACCTGTAGCGTTATACATCTGAGCTTTTATTGAAGATCCGCTGCCATCCCCGTTCACATCGGTTGTAGTCCACGAAATAACAAAGCCACCATCTATTAGGCCTGCGATTGCTGGTGAATTTTGAAAATTTTCATGCTCAGTATTCACTAATGTTTCGTTGCCAACTGGATTGCCAGAAGCATCATATATTTGGGTTTTTATTGCAGAGCCACTTCCGTCTGCATTTATATCTGCTGTGCTCCACGAAATCACAAAACCGCCACTAGTTAAAGCGGCAACTGAGGGCTCAGATTGGCTAGAATCTGATTCGCTATTGACTAAAAATTCTCCACCACTTGCCACACCAGCCATGTCATACATCTGCGCTTTAAGTGCAGAACCGCTGCCGTCAGCGGCGCCATCACTAGTTACCCAAATAATAACAAATCCGCCAGCATTCAAACCGACCATTGTTGGTGAATATTGATAATCTATATGCTGACTATTCACTAAAAATTCGTCGCTTGTCGGCGTTCCGAAACTTAGAAATTCTAATGTTGGCTCGTCAAAATCATCAACCGTAATCACAACATCACGCACAGCAGTGTCATTAGCGTCAGCAGCATTTAGCGTTATGTTATAAACATTATCGCCACCAACATCTAATGGTGTGTCAAAATCTGGTATGTCGGCAAATGTAATTACACCATTGGCATTTACCTCAAATAATGCATGGTCAGCACCTGTAAGTGTATAATCTAAAACTTCGCCATCTAAATCTGTAGCGGTTAATGTGGTTACCGCTGTTTGGCCTTCATTTACGTTTATAGCCAAGGCTGTATCTGCAGTAAACTCTGGCAGATGAGCGACATCGACCACTGCCACTGGAACCAAAATATTTGTTGTACTTTCTACGCCATTACCGTCCGTAGAGGTAACTGTTAGGCCAAAATTAAAGCTGCCGCTATAATCGCCATCAAATGTAATTTGCAAGCCTGTTAATTGCGCTTGGCTGATTGTCCACGTACCATCCCCATTATTTGTGCCTTGGCTAAAAGTCGCCTCGTTCGGCACACCCGAAATAGTTACATCACCAAGCGTATCACTCAAATGGTTCGGGTGGAGTGCGGTAAGAATATTAAAGTTAGCAATTTCACCATCGGCAAAACTATGACCATTTTCCAACTTAAATATTTTGGCTTTAACGGCCGAGCCGCTGCCATCATCAAGCGAATTATGCGTAGTCCATGTAACAACAAAACTGCCGTCATCAAGAGCCGCAACTATCGGTTCATATTGCTCACCAGCATGCCCGTCATTCACCAAAAATTCGTCGCCAATTGCACTGCCTGTTTCATCATACAATTGGGCTTTAATGGCAGAACCACTGCCATCAGCATTTGCATCGCCCGTTGTCCACACAACAACAAAACTACCATCAGAAAGCCCTGTAATTGACGGCGTAACCTGATGGCTAAAAACTTGACTATTCACTAGAAATTCAAGGCCAACTGGCGCAGCAGATCCGTCATATATCTGTGCTTTAACCGCTGCTCCGTGCGTATCGTCAAGTTCGTTTTCAGTTTGCCAAGCGATGACAAAACCACCATTATCTAGGCTAGAAACTGTAGGTACATGTTGGTTATCAATATGTTGGCTGTTGACCAAAAACTCACCATCAACGAGGTCGCCCGCTGCATCATATAATTGCGCTTTAATTGCCCAACCGTCATTATCTTGACTGCCATTCCGAGTGGTCCAAACAATAACAAAACCGCCGCCAACTAAGCCAGAAATTGTGGGTTCTAATTGGTTGCCAGCATGTTCAGAATTAACCAAAAACTCACTGCCAACAGTGTTGCCTGCAGCATCATATATTTGCGCTTTAATCGCAGGGCCATGCCCATCATCACCCGCACTTGCCGTTTGCCATGTAATGACAAAACCGCCACCATCAAGACCTGTCGCAACAGGGGTAAATTGATAACTATAATGCAAGCTATTGACCAAAAATTCGCCTGCGACAGGGTCTCCCGCCGCATCAAATAGCTGAGCTTTTATCGCAAATTTATTGCCATCATCATCGTAATTATTTGTGCGCCAAGTGATGATAAAACCACCACCATCCAGGCCAGTAACGATGGGGTCATATTGGGAAGCCGTGTGCTGGCTATTCACCAAGAATTCAGTGCCAACAAGGCCGCCTTCGGCATCAAACATCTGAGCTTTTACTGCCTGAGCACTGTTGTCATCGGTAAAGTTATCGGTTGTCCATGTGGCAATAAAACCGCCTCCGTCTAAACCCGATATTGATGGATCATATTGCGCACTCACATGCCCGCTATTGACCAAAAACTCTGTGCCAGATTGTAAATTCAGACCTACTAATTCTAAAGACGGTTCAGCAAATTCAGCAACTGTCACCACAATATTTTTAGTCGTGCTTAAATTGCCACTATCTGTAGCGACCAAGTTAAGATTGTATATATTATCTGCACCCACATCAGCTGGGATGCTATGGTTAGGCGCATTATTAAATGTTACCACGCCATTGGCATCCACATTAAACAGCAATGCATCATCACCACTTAATGAATAACTAATCGCATCACCATCTAAATCCACAGCTTCAGCCGTGGCAACAGCTGTTGTGCCTTCATTTATTGTAACTTCTAATGTGGTTTCATCGGCAAATTCTGGCGCGTGATCGACATCGGTTACAACCGTTGAAACCGCTATAGTGCGTGTTGTTTCAATACCATTTTCATCGGTAGAAGTTACACTAATTCCAAGATCAAAATCACCACTATAATTACTCTCAAAAGTAACTTGCAGCCCTTTTAGTTGGTCTTGAGACAATGTCCATGTGCCATCTCCATTATTGGTTCCTTGGCTAAATGTAGCTGCGCTCGGCACGCCCGAAATAGTCACGTCACCAAGCGTATCTGCTGCATGGTTTGGGTGTAATTCGGCAATGATGCCAAAATTAGATGTCTCGCCATCAATAAAGTTACCGTCCTCACTCGCACGATATATTTGGGCTTTTATCCAAAAACTATCAATTGTTTCTTTATCATGCCAAGCAACCACAAAACCATCGCCAGATAAATTAGCGACATGGGCATTGTTGGTAGATAAAACAATTCCATCGGCAACTAGTAATTCTTCGCCGACGGCATCACCCAATCCGTTATACTCTTGCGCTTTTATCGTTTTGTCACCTTCATCATTAGATTGCCATATAATGACAAAGCCGCCATTATCAAGACTAGTAATTATCGGGCTATAATGACCACTCGAAGGCTGACTATTCACTAAAAATTCATTCCCCACAGGCGCAGCCAAAGCATCATATATCTGCGCTTTAATAGCATAGCTGCTACCCTCATCATTGCTAGTGATTGTCATCCACGACACGACAAATCCACCATCATCCAAGCTCGTTATTGTTGATTGTCTTTGAATTCCAGAATTCTGGGTATTGATAAGGAATTCACCCCCAATTTGCTCACCAACTGCATCATAAACTTGCGCTTTGACCGCTGAAATACTTCCATCATTATTGGTTTCTGGCGTTGTCCAGCTGATGACAAAGCCACCGCCTTCTAGCCCAGTGATGGCTTGCTCATTTTGGCGACCTGCATGTTGGCTGTTGACCAAGAATTCATCGCCAACAAGCCCACCAGAAGCATTAAACACCTGAGCTTTAATGGCATAGTCACTGCCATCATCAATTGAATGATCAACAATCCAAGTGATAACAAAACCTCCATCAACCAAGCCTCCAACTTTTGGAGAAAATTGATAAAAGACATTCTCGTCATTAAACCCAAATTCCGAGCCCACAGCATTGCCTGTGCTATCAAATATTTGTGCTTTGGCAGCCGCCTGAACCGTATGATCATATGGATCGGGTCCTTGCCATGTGATGACAAAACCACCCCCAACTAAACTAGCAATATCTGGAATGACCTGCGGGCCACTGAATTGAGTATTCACTAAAAATTCATCACCAAGGGCATTGCCTGCCTCATCGTACATTTGCGCTTTTATAGCATTGCTATGGCCGTCATCAATTGGGTTGTCTGTCGACCAGGTGACAACAAAGCCGCCACCATCTAACCCCGTGATTGTTGGAAATGCCTGCCCGCCTTCATTACGAGTATTAACTAAGAATTCTCCTCCCTCTTGCACTAGTGGGCCTAGAAACTCTAACGATGGTTCTTCAGGCAGTGCGCCAGTGATGGCAATATTTGCTGTTTGGGTATTGGTTCCGCCATGGCCGTCATCTACTGTGTAGCTGAACGTATCGGTTGCCACTTGACCTGGTGCTAAGCTCGAAAATACACCATCTTGATCATAACTAAATGTGCCATCACCATTATTGGTAATTGTGCCTAATGTGCCTGTTGTATCTATTGAGACCACATGCACATCCGAAGCGTCAACATCAGTAATCGTTGCGCTTAAAACAAATGGCGCATCACCTGATGATTGTGCAGCCGAAATAATGCCTATGGTTGGCGCATCATTTGTGCCAGTAATTGCCATGGTGACAGTGGCGGTATCCGCACCGCCATGGGCATCATAAACGGTATAAGAAAATGTATCAGTTGTTGTTTCGCCTGCAGCCAAGCTTTCAAAAGCTCCATTCGGGTTGTAAGCAAAAGTACCGTCGCCATTATCTACAACCACGCCCAACGTGCCCGCGCTATCTATTGTGAAACTATGGGTATCATCGTCTGGGTCTGTAAATTGCGCAGTAATTGTCACTTGACCACCATTTTCAACAGCAGAGCCATTAACAGGCGCAGCATTAGGGGCGGCATTTGTTTGGTTGGGATTCGTAACTATGCCATCGACAAGCAATTTCATTTTTTCGATGCTAGACACCGTCAGGCCAAATTGAGAAAAATGATAGCTAGAGCCATTAATTTCGCCAGTGCTTGAGTCTATATTCGCAGCAAGGTAGCTTTCAAAGGCATGAATATCAGCTTGAATGTCTACATTTGCCCATTCGGCACTGGTTAAAGATAAAATTAGCGCATCAACATCTGCCCCACCAATGTGGACATCAGCTGCAGATATATTATCAACTAATATATAGGTAAATTTGTCGTCACCATCACCCCCACTGAGCCGATCATCGCCAGCACCACCTGTTAAGTGATCATTGTCAGCACCGCCATAAATTTGGTCGTCACCCGAGCCACCACTTAGATTATCTTCCCCTGCATCACCTTTCAACACATCATCGCCTGCATTCCCACGCAAGCCATCATCACCATCGTTACCGCGAATATAGTCTTCACCATCGCCGCCGCGCAAACGGTCATCACCAGATCCACCGCTCAAACGGTCATCATCTGCACCGCCATATATTAGGTCGTTACCTGAACCACCGCTTATATTATCTTGGCCTTCATCACCTTTAATAACATCATCACCATCTTCGCCGCGCAGATCGTCATTACCTTCATTGCCTCGAATATAGTCATTTCCCTCGCCACCGCGCATGCGGTCATCACCTGCACCACCGCTCAAACGATCATTGTCGCCATCACCATATATAAGGTCGTTACCAGATCCGCCGCTTATATTATCCTCGCCATCATCTCCCTTGATAACGTCATCTCCTGCGTCACCGCGCAAATCATCGGCACCATCATTACCACGAATATAGTCATTTCCTGCGCCGCCACGCACGCGGTCGTTGCCAGCACCGCCATGCAGCCTATCGGCGCCATCATTGCCATAAATAATGTCATCACCTTCATCACCATAAGCGGCATCATCTCCATCACCACCTCTTATCAGGTCATTGCCCGCGCCGCCTCTAATGTCATCATTGCCAGCGTCGCCAGATAAATAATCATCCCCATCATCACCTCTAATAAGATCAGCATCGTCATTGCCGTAAATTATATCTACGCCTGCGCCACCATAAAGGTCATCATCACCTTTTCCGCCAAAAATAATGTCGTTATTATTATCACCATAAATCTCGTCAGCGCCTTCTTCACCACGCAAATGATCTGCCCCATCACCACCTGCGATAAAATCATCATCACCACCGCCACGAATGACATCCGCACCCGCATCACCATGAAGTGAATCAGCGCCAGAATTGCCTTCAATTTGGTCATTGCCATCACTGCCAAAAACCGCATCATCACCAGAGCCACTTACGATTAAATCATCACCAATGCCACCAAATACAATGTCATTTCCTGCACCTGCATCAATATCATTGCTGCCATCTAGCCCAATAATGATGTCGTCACCCGCATAACCTCGGATCAGATCATCACCCACTTCATCAGCTAAGATGTCATCATTGGGCGTTCCGAGAATTGAATTTGTGGTGATTGGCGGCATGTTAAGTTCCCCTAAAATAGATATATCTCTAATGTTGCTTAAATAAAGACAACAAAAATTATAGTTAATTATTTATTATACTTTATGATATAAGACATGTCGAAGAAATCGCCGAAAATCACAGGTAATTATACAAATTACGGGTTTCTATAGTTAAAATGACGGATTTTATTTGATTAGCAATTAAGAATAGTATAGAGACCAACTCGCGATATTCTTAGGACAACAAGAATAAATTAAACATTAAACATTAAACCAATTACACTTAAAATTAATTGAGCTACACAAGCAACCAATAACAATTCATATTTATTTAAATACCCAGATGTTGCTTTTGCAATTGCTCATCTGCTTTTAAATCGGCACTGCTTAATTCAGCCTTCAATTTACCATTACCTAAAATATAGGCCCGACTAGCTAACGCTAAACAAAAGTCTAAATTCTGTTCAGCAATCAGCATGGCAATGCCGCGTTGGGTATTGATGCGTTGTAAAATTTCTATCATTTCATCAATGATAGAAGGCTGCACACCTTCTGTGGGTTCATCAAGTAGCAAAACTTGTGGCTTGGTTGCTAAGGCTCTGGCCAACGCCAAAATTTGCTGCTGCCCACCCGATAAGCTCCCACCAAGATTATTGGCTTTAGGCGCCAATATCGGAAAATCGTCTACTGCTTGTTCAAAAGCCTGGGTGGCATTATGTTTATGGGTCGCTGCAGCCACCGCAATATTCTCTTTTACCGTAAGACGCGGAAAAATAAACCGCCCTTGCGGCACATAACCAAGCCCCACATGCACTCTTTGCGCGGTGTTTTGTGGTGCCTTTTGCCCCATTATTTCCACCTGCCCCGAAGCAAGTGGCAATTGTGCCATAATATACCGCATGAGGGTGGATTTACCAGCACCGTTACGGCCAAGCAAAGCCACAATTTCAGTCCTTTTTACTGTAAGTGATATGCCTTTAATAACGTCACTTTGCTCATAACCACCTGTTGCGTTGCTTATATTTAGTATTAAGTCTGGAGTGTTATTCATGCCCCTCTCCTACCTAAATATAAATCTAGAATGTGTTCGTTTTGACGCAGTGTTTCAAGCGCACCTTCGGCATATATACTGCCTTGATGCAGCATAATTACCTGCGCATCTAAACTGGCCACAAAATCCATATTATGTTCAACAACGATCACAATACTATGGCGCGCCAAAAGGCCAATAAGATGCGCCAATTGTTCTGTTTCTTTTGCCGTCATGCCTGCAGCAGGTTCGTCAAAAAACATCACATCAGGAGCAAGGCACAACAGCAAACCAATGTCTAACCATTGTTTCTGGCCGTGCGATAGTTTATCTGCTGCTATGCTTGCAATGGCTTCAAAACCTAGCATTTTGCATATATCTTTACTGGTTTTTTGGGCATATAGATCATCACGAGTTTTACCATAGCCAGCCATCCACAAGTTCTGTTCAATGGAAAGCTCACCAAATAATTGCGGTTTTTGGTTTTTAACGCCCATACCCATTCGAATGCGGTCAAAAATTGGTTTTTTACTGATGTTCTGCTTGGCCAAAAAAACCTCGCCACCATCTGGAATATAAAGGCCAATGGATGTTTTGAGCAAACTGGTTTTACCTGCGCCATTGGGCCCAATTAACGCATATGGTCTGCCAGATTTAAATTGATAGCTCACATTATTGACAGGGGTTACACCGCCAAATTTCTTTAGTAAGTTTTCAATTCTGAATGTGGGACTGACCGTATTACTAAATAATGTTTTGACCAAATTTTTGTCTATTTTAACTTCAAGCGCCTGCTCAATGCTGTTTTGGTAATTTGGTAAAAAATATTTATAAAGCGTATCTAAACTACCTAAAATGCCGTTTTTCAAATACATAACCAATATGATTAAAACGCCGCCCAATATCAGCGTGGTTTGCCCGCCAACGGTGCCGCTTCCTAACCAAAATGACAAGCCACCAATTAACAACGCCCCAACAAACGCGCCACTTAACGTACCCAAACCACCGACCAACACAAATATCGGCACCAACATGGCTTCCTGAACCGAAAATATTGAGGGGTTTAAATAATTTGCCCAAAGGCCAAACATTGCGCCTGCAATACCCGCAACCCCACCAGCGTAGACAAAGTTTAATAGCTGATATTTTCTCACATCATAACCAAGCAATTCGGTTTTTTGTACATCAATTCGTATGCAATCTATAATGCGCCCAAAATGACTGTTTAATAAATAACGGCTCACAAAATAAACAATCGAACATATCAATGCCACAACTGCAAATGTTTGGTTTGGGGTCAATGTTTCGGCATTTTCGCCAAAGCCAACAATAAATCCTGGAATGTTAGACAGGCCATTATCACCGCCAATCACCGCATTGCCAATTTTTACTTTAAATGTTTGGCTCACTGTCCATAACAACAGCGTGAATGTGTAAGACAATACCGTGCTTTGCAGCGCACCCATACGGGCGTAAAATATAATAACTCCCAATAAAGCCGCTGCCATTGCGCCACCCAATGCCCCTGCCAATAACGCAAAAAATAGCGAATGGCTAAAATACGCAGCCATATTAATGGCTAAAACGCTGCCAAAACAACCACCCAAACCATAAGCAACCGTTTGCCCAAGGCTTAAAAAACCACCACGCCCCCAGACAATGTCTAAGCTCATTCCCAATAGGCCAAAAATTAGCCAAGATGTTGCAATGAAGGCGAAGTAAATATCCAAATAAGGGGCAAATATCAATGCTAACATTGTGGCGATAAGTGGCAATATAAGACTAGATTTTTTATATAATCTATTGTTCATATTTTACCTCGCCATTTTGCCGAAACACCCAATGGATACCGCCATAAAATAACCGCAACCGCCACAAAAAACATAACATCACCCACTACCGATGCCCAAAAACTTGCAATGATAGATGCGCCGCCGCCCAGCCCCATAATGGTCAAACCAGAACCCGTCAATGCCATCGGCCCAGCAGCCACAACACCTAAAAACCCTTTGATAGAATAGGTAAACCCCATAGATGGTGTGGCAGGTACAATTGGCAATAATATAGCCCCCGCGAAACCCGCCAGCCCGCAGCCAATGGCAAAGGTAAGCATGTTGGTTTTTGCCGCGTTAATGCCGATGGCTTCGGCCATTTTTGGCAATTGAATGGCTGCACGGGCTTGCATGCCATAGGTGGTTTTGGTCATTAAAAAATAAACCGATAAAAACAAAATAGTCACCACCGCAATCATCGCAATGGGATAAACAGCAAGGCTATAATCGCCAATTTTAAAGTTAATTGATGGCATGCCAATGCCAGGTGATGCCGTGCCAAAAATCAGCACTGCCGATTGATACATAACCATGCTCAGCCCCCATGTGGCGAGCATGGTATCAAAAATGCGGCCATATAACCGCCGTATAATAACCCATTCGACCAAGCCGCCAAACAACATGGTAACAATGACCGCAAGCGGAATGGATAAAATATAAGGCACGCCCATTTGCGTGGCGGTTAATGAGGTATAAGCGCCCATCATTAAAAACTCGCCATGGGCTAAATTAATTACCCCCATAAGGCCAAAAACCACGCCTAAACCGAGCGTGGCAATGAGCAAAATTGAGGCACTAGATAAAGATGACAATAAAACCGTCGCCAAATAGTCAAGTTCCACTGTCATCCCCTAGGTATAATTAAGATTCAGGTGTAAAATGATCAACTATATTTGGATTGTCAATTAAGTTACACATTTTATTCTCAAAACTTGGTTCAACATCGGTGAAGGTTTCAACAATGTCAAAACCATGATTGTCGTCACCCTGTGCTATGTATATATTTTGACGTAAATGATGTGAACCTCCTTCAAGTGTCACATGGCCGTTTGGCGCATCAAAACTAATGCCGCTTTCTAGGGCTGCAATTACTTTATCCGCATCGGTACTGCCAGCAAGTTCAACCGCTTTTGCCCAAATATGCACCGAGTTCCAAACATCTACAGCGCCTGCAACAATGGGCGTATCGTCACCATATTTTTCAGTCCATAATTTTACAAATTTGGCGTTAGCTTCGCCTGCAACGGGCATAAAGTAGCCTTGGCTGGCTATTAGGCCTTGGCCCGCTTTTGGAGATACAACCACTTGCTGATTGCCTGCACCATAATTTGATGAAACAATGCCCATTTGGTCTTTAAGACCCGCAGCGGCAAATTGCTCCAAAAAGCCTGTTTGGTTTGCACCCACAGGTAAAGCCACAATAAAATCAGGTTTTGATTTTTGAATTTTAGCAATGGTTGGCGCATAATCGGTCATAGCCAACGATAAGAAATCTTCACCAACCACTTCGCCACCAAATTCACTGGCATATTCGTGAATCCAATGCGCTGAAATTGTTCCAAAATTATAATCTGGTGCCATGATGTAAATTTTAGGACCGTATTTTTCAATCGCCCATTTAACCAATGGCAATAATTGCTGTGAAGCCGAAGAGCCTGTTACAAAAGTTTGTTTATCGCAGGCGCCGCCTTCATATAATGAAGAATAAAAATATGGCAAATTAGCACGACGAAAAATAGGTCTGATGGCTTCACGAGATGAACTGGTTAAACCTGCAAACATGGCCTTAATGCCGTCACGCAATACCGATGTGTTGGCATATTGAATATATTTATTCAATTCAGATTGGGCATCGTAACTCACCACACTTAATGGCTCACCAAGTACGCCACCTTTATTATTCACGTCTTCAACAGCCAGCTTAAAAGCATTATTCTGTTGAATGCCATAAATATTAAGCCCACCTGTTAAGTCAAAAATCGAACCAATTTTTGTATCGGCAACTGCCGAGCCAGTGGTCAAAAAAGTTGTGAGCGCAATTGCAGTAAGGGAAAGATATTTTTTCATGTTTCTATGTCTCTCATTGGTGAAAGTTAATATTCTCAACATGAGGATATATAGGTTTTCACTGATTAAATGTCAATGGAATTTGAAAATAAGCCGAAGAAAAGTTTACTTTCGTTCAAATTTGAAGCCTTAATTTCGATCAAAATAAGCGAAATAAACAGTCAATATTGCAAATAAAATCGTGGTTTTTACCGTTTTTATTCACAATTACAACAAAATTGTAACCAATTGTAACGAGACGATTTTCTTATTTGTTTTTAAAAACAATAGACCTCATAGCTAAATCTAGATATTTCGTTCTACGCCTAATGGGCGCAGAAAATTTATAATGGAAAGTGGCAAATGCTAAATATTTGGGGACAATATCGCAGGGTGCATCAAACAATGTTTGCTTGCATCTGTTCTGCAGCGCTTATCTTTTCAAGCACAATCGTGGTTTATGCCGACAACTCCTCTTTACCTGAAAACGGGCAAGTGATGGCTGGCGATGCGCAAATTGGCCAACCCACAAACGATCAATTATTAGTCACCCAAACCACAAGCCATTCCATTATCAATTGGGATCAATTTTCTATCGGCACAAGCAATTCTGTGCATTTTAACAATGGCACTGGAGCAACGCTCAACCGCGTAACGGGTAATTCTATTTCTGCCATTAACGGCAGGTTAAGCGCGAGTGGTTCGGTTTATTTAATAAATGACAATGGCATTATTATTGGCGAGCAAGGCATTGTTCAAACAGGTGGCAGCTTTATTGCCTCGACTTTAGATATTAGCAATAACGATTTTATTAATGGCGGCGACAATATATTTATCGGCAATTCAAATGCATCTATTGTTAACCGCGGAAGGGTTGAATCATTAAGTGGTGATGTGGCATTTTTTGCCCAAACCATTATTAATGAAGGCGTGCTAATTGCAAATGATGGCGTTGTTGGTTTGGCCGCAGGGCGAGAAATCTTAATGCGTGATTTTGCAACAAACGATGGCAAATTTGTCGTAAAAATTGGTGATGCACATAGCTTGATCGAAGAAAAAGGATTGATTGAGGCTGCAAACGTCGAATTACGCGCCAATGGCGGCAGTATATACGCGTTGGCAGGTAATCATAATGGCTCGATAAACGCAACGGGCGTACATAAAAGCTCTGGCCGCATATTATTAACCGCAGGTGCGGGCAAGGTTAGAGTTTCTAAACAAGTCAAAGCCAAGCGCACCCAACAAGGCAGCACAAAAACATCGGGTGGTGAAATTTTCATCAATGCCAATCTGGTAAATATCTCGGGCTTATTAGATGCAAGCAGCACTACGGATAACGGTGGTAATATTGACATTGGCGGCGCCACCAAAATTTCGCTCAACAGTGCAACGCTCGACGCGTCTGGCGCAAATGGTGGCCGCATTCGTGTGGGCGGCGAATATCAAGGCGGTCATAATTTAGCCCAAGATGAAGTCGAAAATGTCCTCTCATTATATATTGATAATAGTTCTAGCTTAACTGCCGATGCAACCAACGACGTTGGCAATGGTGGCACCGTCATCGCATGGTCCGATGATACCACCATTTTTGATGGGCTGATTTTTGCCCGTGGTGGTAGCCAAGGCGGCAATGGTGGTGTGGTCGAAACTTCAGGTAAAGCCCATTTAGGCGTGGGCAGTAGCGCACATGTCAATACTTTAGCATCCAATGGCAATGTCGGTAGTTGGTTGCTTGACCCAACAAATGTAACCATCCTAAACACTGGCCCCGACAGCTTAACTAATATCAATAATGCTGGTTTTGCGGGTGATTTATTTATCGACGCAAGCGTTATAAATGGAGCAGGTGCCGATATAACCATTCTGGCAAGTAATGACATTACTTTCAATGAGGCCATCAATACAAATGTGAGCATCACTGCTGATGCAGGTCATCAAATTTTAATCAACCAAGAAATATTAAGTAGTGGTAATTTAACTTTTTCAGCACCTGATGGCATCATTATTAACACTGCCAACATTGCAAACACAGGCACTCAAACTTATAATCATGCAGTGACTTTAACGGCAGAAACCACCTTAACTTCGGCAAGTGGTGGCGATATTACATTTAACGGTACGTTAGATGGTGGCTTTGGTTTATCGGTCGATACAACTGGCGCTTTGGTTTTTGCTATGCCTGTTGGCAGCGCGACCTCGCTTTCTTATATAGATGCGATTGCAAATGTAACTCAGGTAAATGGTGGCAGCGTGTCCACGATTAATGAGCAATATTATGACGCAGTGAACATAACTGGCGAAACCATATTCAAAGCCTCAAGCGCTCTTGGTGATATTTATTTCCTCAAAGGCTTAACCACAAGCACCCCCAATAGTGATTTAACGATTATGGCGGGGTTAGACATTGCCATACTGGATTCAATTCAATTTGCAGGCACAGGCAATATAAACCTTGTGGCAGGTTGGGATGGCACGACGGCATTTAATGCCGCACAATTCAAAATTGACAATCTTGCGACCTTACAAAACCAAAATATTTTTGGCAGTAATGATGCCATTATTGGCCTAGGCGATGATATATTATTTAACTCTGTTTTCCAAAACCGCATCACTTTAAGCCCTGTTACTAATGATGTTAAAGTTGGCTCTAGCGATGGTGAAACCAATGTCTTTACCAATGATTTATATATTTATGGTGGTTTGGTGGCTAATTTCGCGTTTGCACAGCTTGGCTTTGAAACCTCAAGCCAAGATGCCAGTGGCGACATTAATGTATACGCTGTAAATGATGTTGAACTGGAAACAGGCATTACAGTTGGCAGTTATTCCCAAATTGGGCACGGCGGCGCTGCTTATAGCGGCGAGTTGTCGGGCAACATTAGTATAAGATCAGCAGATGATTTAATATTAGCGGCATATGATAATGAAGGCGTTTATGCCCAAGTGGGGCATGGTGGTTTGGCTTTTAATGGCTCCAGCCCGAGCAACACTGTGACAGGCAACATAGACATTAAGCTGCTTGGCCGCACCGAATTATATGGTGATTTAAGTGCTGCAGCTAAAACAGGCACCTCACAAATTGGCCATGGTGGTGCAAGTTCTAAAGGCACATATAAGGGCAATATCGGCATCACAACTGAAGCTGTTTACATAGAAGCGGGCGCTGCAAAATATACATATGGCCAAATTGGGCATGGTGGTTTTGAATCAAATAGTGACCAAGAAGGCAACATAACCATTATTTCGGGTGTGGTCGAAATTAGCGGCGGCAGCCATGGCGATGCCTATGCCCAAATTGGTCATGGTGATGCCACTCATAATGCCACTGGCACGCGCAAGGGTAATATCGACATCACAGCATCGAATGAATTTTCACTGGTAGATAATTCCTCAGTGGCCTGGGTTGGCCATCAAACTACAAGTACGAGTGCAATTTCCGACGCCTCTTTACACATCAAAGCCAGTGGTTTTGACCAACAAGTGCTTCATTCTGGCACGGCAGACTTAGCCTCAAAGGGCAATAGTACATTCGCTACCGATGTCATTATAAATGCATTACAGGGTGGCGAAGTGGTTATCAATGCAACCGATACAAATTTATCTCTGATTGGCAGTATTTCTTACAATACCCATAACAACCTTACCTTGCGCTCTAAATTTGATTACGTTTTAAACGCTTCAGAGGTCATCACAAATGGTGGTTCTGGCGACATTGTATTGGTGGCAGGGCGCAGCATTTTAAATCAATCAACGCTAACAGCACCTCTTACAACCAGTGGCCGCTATTATGTTTATTCCAAAAATTGGAACGACACGCTTAAAGGCGGCATGGCAGGCAATAACCTATACAATCGCGCCTATGACGCCAACTTACCTGCAACTATCTCGCAATTGGGCAATTTATTCATATTCAGCGATCAGCCAGTTTTAACCATTACGGGTCAAGATACCATTGTAGATTATAATGGCGCAATCCAAACCCTCACTGGCTTTGATGTGGCAGGTATGGTCGATGGCGACAGCCGATCATATGCTCTTTCAAGCGATCCAAATCTATCAGGCCATGTAAATGCAGGCACTTATGTAACAGGCTTGATTAATGCCGATGCAGCCTCAAGTGTTGGTTATGCCATAAATATCGCGCAAGGGCAGTTGGTCATTAATCCCGGCAGATTATCAGCACAAGACAAAGACCCATATTTGCCGCCTCAACCTATTCCCGTCATATGCATTAAGAGTATTTTCGATTGTGAAGACATTAATAGCCCACAACTAAACCTAAATTGAAGCCGAGCCAATAAATGAACAAATTTATAATCTCTAAATTTAATAATCCCGCAATATTCACCTTCATTGCGGTTTTAATTATATTGATGAGCAGCTCATCAAATGCAGTCGATCTGGCTAAAATTACCCACGCACCACTTATCCATGGCGAGCAAAAATATGACTATAAAAGCGGTTCACTAAATTCCCAAGGTGATGGCAATTCATTAGGGGTTAATTTAACCGAAATAAGCATCATAAAAACTGGGTCTGATGAGTTAAACCAAACAGGCGCATTAGCTACAAAGCTTAAACCGTATTTACAGCAACCACTATCCTTCAAACTCATGGCACAAGTTCGCAGAGCCATAACTGAATATTTCAGATCTATAGACCGACCGTTCGTTTCGGTTGTCATTCCACCACAAGAAATATCAAATGGCAAATTACGGGTAGAATATACCCCTTATGTGATTGGCAGCAGGTCAACAATTGGCAATGTCTGGACAACCGACAGCCGCATATTAAATAATGTGCATGTACAGCCAAACCAAGAAATTGATAGCGATGTTTTGATTGAAGATTTAAATTGGCTCAACCTAAACCCATATCGTAATTTAGAAGCCACATTTGAACCTGGTGGAACAACCGGCACAACAAATCTAATATTACGTTCAAAAGAACAAAAACCTTGGAGCGTCTGGACTGGCTATACAAATAGTGGCTCAAATGGCGCAAGCCCGCACCGTTTCTATGTGGGTTTTGATGTAGCAAACATCCCTTCAATTGACCATCAATTTAGTTATCAATATACTGCAAGCCCTAATGTTTATAAAAGCCTACGCATGTTTGGGCTACAAAAAAAAGATGGTTATTTATCACATGCTGCCAATTATTTTGCACCTATAGAATATGCAGATGGCACACGCCATAAAATTAATTTACAAGCAGGCTTTGCCCAATCATATAGTAAAGGTTCACCCTTCTCACAAGAATATACCAGCTTGCAAACCTATGGTGAATACGCAATTCCGTTGCCATTAGTGGCCACTGTGCGCTCCGAAATATTTGGCGCAATAGATTATAAACACCAAATTAGTAACACAGATTTTGGCGGCAAAACTGTAAATAGCAAGTCCATCGACATTATGCAATTTATGGCTGGTGTGCGCGGCTCGTTTAACACTCCCATTGGTTTTGGGCATGCACGCAGCCGTTGCCGCGAATGCGACATAAGCCAAGGTGATTTTGATTTGAGAGTGGTCGCTAGCCCTGGTGGCCTAACCACAAATAACAGCAATGCTGCTTTTGCGGCCATGTCAAACAATCCCACCGCATCATCTCGCTATATATACGCTGTCGGCAAAATAAACCACACAATCACTCTGCCCGCAAACTTTAAATGGCGCAGCAAATTGTCAGCGCAGTGGAGCAACAAATCCTTACCTGGCATTGAAAAATTCACTCTGGGAGGTGTCAGTGGGGTGCGTGGATATCAATCAGGTGAATTCCTTGGCGACAAAGGTTTTACGTTTAAAAACGAACTCGTCTGGCCACCCGTAACAGCTAGTGGTGAAGGGCATAGGTTAAATGATAGGCTCTCATTGTGGGGCTTTATTGATACGGGCATGGCTTACAATACAATGAACAGCACAAGCGCTCATTTTTTAAGTGCGGGTGTCGGGTTAGACTACCGTATCGGGCCCAAATTTACGGTTTCTTTGGCATTTAGTAACGCTTTAAAAGATGGCCCCACAACAAAAGCAGGTACCAAACAATTATTCGGTGGCTTTAAAATTCGCTACTAATGCTGTGTTAATGGCAATATTCCCTAAGAAAGTGTCGAAATGACAAAACCTAGTTCTCTGTTCGTTATCTGCCTGTACATATTATCAACCAGCTTGCCAAGCTTTGCTGTAGAGCCACCAAGCAGCACAACCGCTAAATATGCAGACTGGGCGGTGAGGTGCAATTTGGTGACGCCACAAGAAAACGCCGATGCCGTAAATATATGTGAAATGTTACAAATCATAAGCATTGCAACACCAAACAAATCCGAGGCTAGTCAAGTTTTGGCACAAATTGCCATCGGTAAATTGCCTAAATCTTCCATTTTTAAAATTATTTTTCAATTGCCCAGTGGCGTTTATTTACGCCAACCCATCTCGCTTAGTGTAAATGAAAACCCATTGCTTAAAGCCAGTTATTTTCACTGTTCAAATGGCGGCTGCTTTGCTAATGCCGAATTATCTGGTGAGCAAATATCAACATTAAGCAGCGCCAAAAAAGCTGAATTTAGCTTTACCGATGGCGCACAACGAAAAATCAACATTCCTTTTTCTGTAAGTGGATTTGGTGCAGCGTTTGGTGCCATTCAAAGCCAAAAATAAAGTTATTCGCATATGAGATATCCCCAATTTACAATACCGATCATACTTATGTGTATATTTAGCATTGCCAACGCGCAGCCGTTGCTCATCGAAATTGCAAAACCCATAAGAATTGAAACAAAAGCAAAAGCTGCCCCTAGACAAGAGCATATTTCAACCGCTAATAATTGGGCGCTTTTTTGCAGCGCTCAGAATGCGCAAACTGCCCCAAAATGTAAAATGGAATATTTACCCGCGGCCAATTCTGCGCTTCCATTTCAAATCTCCATTGAGTTTTTGAAAATTTCAAAGCAAAAACCTGCCACGGCAATTGCCATCATCACCACGCCGTTAAATATCCTACTATCCACAGGTTTAATTTTAACACCCGATCGTATGAAAAAGTTTAACTTGGCAGTCCGCTCATGCCATGTCGATTTAGCGACATCAAATACCGTAGTTAAGACATCCTGCTTAGCGCCATTTAAACTCAACAAAAACATAATAAATGCCTTTAAAAACGGCAATCAATTTACACTTCAAGCCAAGTCGCTAAATGGTAAAATCATTTCACAAACCATATCGCTAATTGGGTTCACAAAAATATTTAACCAGTTTAAAAAGCAGCCATAGTCAGGCTGCTATGCAATTAGTGCATGGCTTATAATCAGTACCAACTCTTTAAACTCAAAATTAAATCTCTATATATAAGTCAACAGGTCACTCTAGGATCTATAGGAACTTCCCTCCCTCTTTGTTCCTAACAAAAACCAATCTCCTCCCTTTTGATTGGTATCTAGAGAAACTATTATAGACGGTGCATTTTTATGTACCGTCTTTTTTTGCCTTCAAATACACAACCTTAAGGTGAACAATTTCTCTATACACGCGCTGAACTTTAGTTCAATATGAGAAAAAATAGTTCTTTATTATGTCAAATAAGTACATTACGCTGTTGATTCAAACTGTTATTTCTAAGTTTTTTTGGGATGAATTTATGAAAATTACGTGGGTCTTATGGATATCTTTAATGCTCTGCCCTCTATCGGTAAATGCTGTAGAGCAGACAATCACTGCACAAGATATTGAGAATTTGGAAGGCGTATTTTCTCAAGTTATTTCCCAAAGAGCTCAAAAATCTTTATTAAGCTCTGGAACAGTGGTTACCACTGGGTTTTCAGGCCACAAAGAAATCAAACCATTTTTAGGGCGCCCCACAACCGACAAAGAAAAACAGCGCGTATATTCGGATGATTTTTATAAATTCATTGATTTGGATGGCGCGTCGGCAACCTTGATTTTACCTAATAAAATTGGCCATACCTTTAACGGAAATGAACTCGGCACTCCCGTTTTTGATGAAATTTTAGCACGTGATGTGGGGCAAGTGTTCGGCATCGCCATTGATGATGCCGAATTTCCAAACCTGTATTTATCTGCAAGCTCAGTGTTTGGATTGCAAATCATTGGCAGCGACAAAAACAACGATCTTGTGCCAGATAGATTGCTCAGTGGCAGTGAAGACGCAGTTTGGATGAGCGGCCAATGGGGCGGATATGATGTTTCTGGCCCAGGTACAATATATAAAATCGACGGAAAAACAGGCCAAATTGAAATTTTTGCCAATGTCGAATTAAACGGCAGAGCCAATTCAGGAACATCTTTGGGTAATTTAGCCTATGATAGCCAACATAAACAATTATTTGTTTCTGATAGAGAAACCGGAATGATCCATCGGATTGATGCCAAGGGCAATGATCTTCAGCAATTCGACCATGGTGTAGAAGCGCGCGCGTTAAATAAAATGTTCGAAGTTGAGTTTGATGTTGAGCAGAAGATTAATTTAAGTGACCCCACATTTGAAGTCGAAAACCCAGAAAGTTGGAATTTTGCAGCCGCTGAACGCCGTATTTGGGGGCTAGCGGTTCATCATTCGCGCCTATATTATAGCGTTGCTGATGGCCCTGCAATTTGGTCAGTCGGTATAAATAAAAAAACGGGTGAGTTTTTACCCGATGCACGGTGGGAGCTTACGCTCAGTGAGAAGCATCCACAGTTTGAAATTTCTGACATTGTTTTTTCTAAACATGGCGAAATGATATTGGCACAACGTGGCGACCAAATTGGCGATTTTAATTATAAAAAAATGGCAGTACCGATTAAAGCTGAAACCCTAAAGTTTGTATTAGAATACCCAGAAGATAAGCCTGAAACTTTATCTATTTGGGTTGAAGAACCACAAATATTAGCAATCGGGTTTTATGAAAATCTGAACAATGGCCTTGGTGGTGTCGCCATCGGCCCTGGATATGACAATAAGGGCGAGTTTAATTGGCGTGCCTGCGGTGAAACCTTGTGGGTTACTGGCGAAAATTTACGAAAAGACATAAACTTATTCGAACGATTAATTGCGGGTGGTCGCTTGGCGGTAGATGGCGTACAGGCAAGCCCCATCGGCATGCAAGCCCATCTAAACTCACCACCTTGGTTTAGCTATATGCAAGATTATGATGGCGCGTTAACGACAGACCTAGTGGCCGGGCATGTTGGTGATGTCGAGGTTTTGGGTTGCCGCAGTGGCAAGCTCTCTGCTGGTGGCAACAATGGTGGCGGTTCTAGCTTAGGCGATGTTCCTGATAAACCACTTGATGATTTGCTAACACCTTTCCCTGAATTACCCCCAATTCCGCCAGTTTTGCCAGAGCCCGACTGTGTGAAAGTTGAATCAAAATTAATGTGTAATTCAAATAGTGGCGGCTATGTTTTAACCGTAAACCTCACCGATCAATCAGGTGGCAGCTTGGACATGGTTAAAATTTCCGATCCTAATGATTCAGTTTTGGGTTTGCCAAAAAGTGAGCCTTATCCGGGCGAGATTACAGTTGATTTACTGGGCTACCTTGGCGGTGCAACAAAACTCGACCTTTGTGCATATGATGGCGTTCAGAAAAAATTAGGCATGCCGTATTCATGCTGTAAGGCATCGGTAGAATTTGAAATGCCGACCGAAATTTGTGTAGGAGTGGCGAATTGATGAAAAAAATTATTCATAAAATTTCTCAGGTTTTTTCAGCAAGTTTAATCATTCTAACTGGCTTAACACCAGCTTTTAGTGCTTCTTTACCAAACCCTGTTTTGCAACAGATATATGATACCACCACTCTGGTTAATCAATGCTCCAACAAAGGTTTTGAAGCAGGCTTGGCCGATTGGACACCATTCGTTGGCAAAGTGAATATTGGTTGGCTCACCTCATTAGGCCCCAAAGGCACTGTTGCGCCTGTATCATCATGCACGAGTGAAAATACCTATGGTAAATCCTGCCATATGCTCGAAAGCGCAGGAAACGATTATAATGTCGGCGGCATCATTCCAAAAGTTGTGGAAGGTGGACAATCTATTCGGTTAGGTGGAAATAATTTAACTTCTTCGTCCGGCTATGTTTCTGAAGGTGTGGCAAAACGCTTTATTGTTGAAGCGGGCAAAGAAATTTATAAATTCAGATTTTCGGCCTTAATGTTTAAAGCCCATGATGTAACAACAGGCTATACAGGTGCCGAACCAAGGTTCGAAGCCATTGCGGTTGACCCCTTAACAGGAACAATTATTGATCGAGTACTCGAACCTGCAAGTGGCTATAATTTTAGAGCCCATACATCACCCAATGATGAAAATCATCGTTACATTCCGTGGACATGTGCTCAGTTCGACCTAACAGGTTACACTGGCAAAGAAGTTGTGGTGTATTTTGCAGCAGGTGATTGCGGCCATGGTGGCCATGTGTCTTATGCTTATTTAGATGATACCTGTGCAACATGTGAGGTGCCAGAAGAGCCTCAATCTAGCATCACACCTGAACCACTATACCCAACTTGTGGCGCACATAAAACCACCACGATTAAAGGTAGTTTTGAAGTCCAAGTTCCGCAAGGGCTATCCGCAAAGAATGTGAATGTCATACTAGAAATCCGTCAAGCAAATGGCTCGGTTCTGACAATTAGCAACTCGACAATCACTGGGGGGAATTACAGTTTTGATTTGGACTCAAGCAATTTACCAAGCAGTGGTTGTTTTGATTTGGTGCCAATTCTAACTTATGAAGTTGTCACTCCAACTGGCGTAACGCGCCGTGAGCGGATTGTTCAAAGCGACGAAGGCGGTTTTGCGGGTTATTTTAACGACATGTGCATGGATGGCGAAACCTGTGAAGGTAGTTGCAAAGCACTAGACGTGAAACCCGAAAAAATTCAGTGTGATGCCACCACAGGCAATTATTTAATCACGCTTGAAAACAATCAATCAGGTAGTTTCACTCCTGATATTATCGAGCTAACCTCTAAAACAGAAGGGGTTATTGTCAGCCAAAATCAATTAAATATGTTGGAATATAGCGTCTCAGGTGCAACCCCAGGGCAAAGTATTTTATTATCTTCATCAGCTACTCAAATGGGTGCAGGTATCGGCATTGGTGTGGATTTATGTTGCGAAGGTAATATTGAGCTTACCATCCCAGATGATTTGATTTGTGAGCCAACTGGCGACACGAACACCGACCCAACTCCG
This sequence comes from Hyphomicrobiales bacterium, assembly GCA_051531935.1. Taxonomy (GTDB): domain Bacteria; phylum Pseudomonadota; class Alphaproteobacteria; order Rhizobiales; family OSC116; genus OCS116. The sequence continues at coordinate 6,272 of JAOPTR010000007.1, read as the reverse complement.
ATTGATCTATCCATCACCAAAGAGTGGAAATCTGGCATAGAATTTTCTGACCTAGGTGGCAGTACGCCATTGCCTCCACATGGTTTTGTGGTAACAATTGACAAGCCGCAAGGCACTTTATTGCCAGGTGATACCATTGTGGTGCATGACCCTGTTGTAACACAAACTGGTGTAGCCTCATTTGGTGCGCCCGTTGCCCCTGCCCCTTGGACATGTAGCCAAGCTTCTGGCAGTTGGGATTGCTATTACACTGTGCCAACCTCCGGCGCTGTTATGCCTGTGCAAATCTTATGGCCTGCGATATTAGACCCTAGCGTGCAATCTAAAAACTGTGCCGATGTCGGCATGAGCCGCCCAACCCTCGGTGATATCGAAACCGATACAAGCAACAATCAAGCATGCTGGGTAGAAGATGATTTTACACCGCCCGTTACCGACCCTGACCCAACCCCGATTGATCTATCCATCACTAAAGAGTGGAAATCTGGCATAGAATTTTCTGACCTAGGTGGCAGTACGCCATTGCCTCCACATGGTTTTGTGGTGACAATTGACAAGCCGCAAGGCACTTTATTGCCAGGTGATACCATTGTGGTGCATGACCCTGTTGTAACACAAACTGGTGTAGCCTCATTTGGTGCGCCCGTTGCCCCTGCCCCTTGGACATGTAGCCAAGCTTCTGGCAGTTGGGATTGCTATTACACTGTGCCAATCGCCGGTGCTGTTATGCCTGTGCAAATCTTATGGCCTGCGATATTAGACCCTAGCGTGCAATCTAAAAACTGTGCCGATGTCGGCATGAGCCGCCCAACCCTTGGCGATATCGAAACCGATACAAGCAACAACCAAGCATGTTGGGTTGAAGACGATTTTACATCAACGCCTAGCACTACTGTTTTTGACATTCAGAAAACTTGCACAGAATTCGTCAATGGTTTGCTAAACCCAATTGTATTTAATTGTGAAATCACAGTTACAACAGATGGCACACCATTTACAGGCAATCTGAGTGTGAGTGAACAACTAGATATGGGCACTAGCTTTGAAAGCGCACATTCGGTTATGCATCAACTTGGTTCAACTGATCCGTGGCAATGTGATCAACCACCATTTACATCTGGTCAAGCGCCTAATTGCACAATATCTGGCAATGATTATCCGCATAATTTAGGTACTTCTACAATTAATGCCGAAATTTGGTTCCACGATGTAACGGCTGATGAAAATTGTGCGTCTGCCGAATTGGATGGCGTGGTTGTTGCTGGCCCTTCTTGCGCAAATTTCGAGTTAGCTGTCATAGACGAACAACCAGAAATCAACCTTATTAAAACTTGTCAGTCATTTATCGAAGGCCCCGTTGGGCCTGAGCTGCATTGTAATATTAACGTCACAACCTTAAATGATTTTAATGGCACATTGGTGATTAACGATGTTGCTACTCAGCTGAGTGGCAATCAACTCGGGCAAATAACCTCGATCACAGGGCCAAATTCACAATGGTCTTGTACAAATAATGGCAATTCAAGCGCCACTTCGGTTTCTGAAAGCTGTACATTTGCAGGGCCTACATTCCTTGCTACAGATAGCGCAGATATTAGCGTGGTGATGACAATTCCTTCTAATGACCCAATGTCATGGCGCAATTGTGCATCAGGTCAGGCTGTTTCTGCCTCTGGTGCACAGGTCACACAAATTATGCCTTATTGTGAGACAGAAAATTACACGCCGCCAACGGCACCGATTGAGCCAACATTAACCGTCACCAAGACTTGTGACCCCATGTTATTACCCGATAGAAGTGTGAATTGTATTCTTAATGTGTCTGGTCAAAATCTGGTTGCAGGCCAAGTATTAGGCTTATTCGACACTGTTTCATCGAACACATCTAGCCTGACCAATTATGCAGGGTCACTTGGTATCTCTAGCTTAGAGCCTTGGTTATGTAGCGGTCTCGGCATGGTTTATACGAGCCAATGTATCATTACATCAGATCAGCTCATCGCATCAGGCGGCAGTTCCAGCATTAACTGGAGCGCAGTTGTGCCCGCTGGTGAAAACCTAGATGGTCTTAAAAATTGTGTTAAAATTGGTGAAGCGGGCACAAATGCCTCTGGCGCTATCGAGATATGTGTGCCCATTCAAGTGATGCAGTTGCCGCAAATTGCGGCCAATGACAATGATAGCGGCAAAAAAGCTATTTTAGAATTGGTTAAAACATCGACTGGGCCTTGTACTGTTAACAGAGCTGCGCAGACATATGGTTGTGATTTCAATTTAAATCTAAGCAATGTTGGTGATGCTCGCTACTCTGGTCTAACTGTCGTTTCTGATGTTTCAGGCAAACTAAAACCTCGTAATGTTAGAATGCAGGGTGAAAACTGGAAATGTTCAAAAACCAAAGGCGAAAGCACTTCCTGCTCGAGCGATATTGAATTAGAACCTGGCCAATCGAGCGACATTAAAGTGTCAGCGACCATTCGAGGGTTTCTCAAAGGCGGGGCATTCAAAAATTGTGGTTATGTCGGTATTGGTAACAGTGTTTATGAGCGCGCCTTTATAGTACAAGACACTATGAAAAAGCTGGGTATTGATGGCGGGCCTGCCGATGGGCAACCTGGCGTTAAAACTCGTGAAGGTGTCCGCCAATTGCAGGAACGTCTTGGGCTTGATGTTGATGGCGAAATTAACGAGGTGTTATTGTCTGCTCTTGGAATTGCCACCTCAGAACAAGCCGAACCATCATGCGCTATTGTAGATTTACCAGCAATGCCGCGGCCAATTTTGAACTGCCAAAAATCGACAACGGTTAAAAAGGGTAATTCTTGCGCCTGTAGATACAATAAAATGTACCGCAAAAACAAAACCAGTTGTGGCTGTGTTAAAGGCACAAAATTTTCAAAAGGTGAAGGCTGTTTAGCAATTAAGAAGAAACCAGTGGCCGAATCTCATCCAAAACCACAACCAAAAACTTGCAAAAATGGTTTACCGCCATTACCGATTGTGGGCTGTGTTAAAATTAAAATAAACATTGGCTTCCCACCAAAAGAAGAGCATGAGAAAATATAAAGTCATTTTGGCTTCTATAGGTACGCCTTCACTCAAAGAGTCATTAAAGCCCGTCTAATAAACGGGCTTTCGCTCGGCACCAAGTGTTTATAACTGTAATACTTTCAGTTTATATGAAAATAAATATTCATTTTGTGTGTTTTATATAAGAATTAAGTGGTTTTAATCTGAACTAGACATGAACAGGCTATTCAGTTTGCATTCATGTAAAATCATATAGCATAGAAAATCTGTATGTTTTGAAGTGCTTGTCTTAATATTGTTTGCGATAATTAAAGCACAGTCCATACGCTTATATTTATTTGACTATCTCGGAGGGGGATTATCAATGAAAAACCTTATAGCAGCACTTTTGGTCGTTTTTGCGACTGTAACATTTTCACAAAACGCATTCGCTGATGCTTCAGGTGTTGAGGTTAGTAAGACCTGCCTACCCATCACTGGCGATATAAGCGGTGTGATGACGATGAATTGTAACATCGCAATAACGACTCATAACTTAATCGCAACTGGAAATTTTAAACTCTACGATTTTTTTAGCTCGTCTTCACAAAGTACATCTGCTGTTGTACAAGGCACGATGGCATCGGCAACAAATATATCATCCAATGAAAATTGGAATTGCACATATGATGCCGTCTATAGTGGTTTCCCCATTGCAGGTACTGGCGGTCATGTTTCAGTTTGTGAGTTACCTTATGTCGAATTGATTGCTGCTGGCACCTCAAATATAAATATGACATTTCAATTTACAGTGTGGAATAACCCTCCAAGCGTTATAAATTGCCCCTATATTTTTCAAGGGTCTTCGCGTATTGCAGGCTCCTCCTTGCCAGATTTTGCACCAACAAAATCTGACGCCATACCCACTAATTGTGTTGAATTGCCATTACCAGGTTATGTTGATGATGGTGTTGTCGGGGTGCTGGATACGAATGCAGTGAGCATTGAAAAAACCTGTGCCGAACCCGTATCAAGTATTTATTCCTCTGTTTGGAATTGCCAAATCAGCGTTGCATTCCCAACAACTGGTGCTTTTGCTGGCGCACTAACAATTTCAGACCTTCTTACACTTCAATCAGGAACACCGACGTCTATTTTTCTGTTAAGTTCTCAGTTAAATTCCAACTGTGATACGAACACAATGACATGCGTATTTTCTGGTTCATCCTTCGTTTATTCTGGGGTTGAGATCATATCCGTGAACATTTATTTGCCACCAAGTGATACAGCAGAATTTTTGGAAAATTGTGTAACTGGCTCATACGACCCTGCTGATGGTTCCGCCCCGATCACCATTAATGGGAATTGTGTAACAGCCGTAATTCCCACAACCATCACTCCCGAATTAGAAAACACTAACATCAACAAAACCTGCGAACCACTGGTTCCAGGTGAACATCAGGGTATTCAAGGTCAATTCTGGAATTGTCAAATCACCGTCAACGCAACGCCTGCACCTTTTGCTGGTACGCTGACTATTATTGATACACCCAGCACAAATGGTCAGGTCACCTCAATGTCGCCTGCCACACGTGGCAATTTTATCTGCACGGGGGTTGCTCCTATATGTACAATCGAGGGTGATGTTTTCAATACAACAGGCCCAGAACTTATCAATGTGCAAGTTTTTGCTCCAAATGATGGCACAAATACATTGCAAAACTGCGTAAACGGCATTTACACCGCCAGTGAAGGCGCCGATGGTGTGAGTACTGTAGGTAATTGTGTAAATTCAGATTGGCAATCATCTTATTCAGTCACAAAAGCATGTAACGAAGCTGTGTTAACTGATAATGGCCTTGTCGCGCTACAATGTGACATCACTGTAACAGGCCTAAACTTGCCTACAGGCACAATTAGTTTTACCGACATGTTTGCCACAATGCCAAGTACAACTGGCACTTTACAAAACGCGATGGCTGATATCACTTCAGTTGACAATTGGGTATGTAATGACTTGCCAGTTTCAAATGGCGTTAATACAACTCAATGTTCACTGCCATCACAAGATTTGTTTGACAGTAATGGTGTTTATGGCAGCTCAACCATTTCAATGAATTTATTGATTGATCCTCAAGGCAATGGCTCGGCTATAAACTGTGCTTTTGAAGGCAATATTAATTTGGGCGGCGACGGTTCAAAATCAGCTCAGCAGTCAAACCCTTTCACACAAAAATCAAGCTTCTTACCTGCGGGTTGTGTGGTTATTGATTTACCAGTGGTAAACACGCCTCCACCACCACCTTCGGAAACATCAATTGTGAAAACTTGTAGCGCCATTGAAACTGGTACACATCAAGGCGTTAATGGTCATCTTTGGGATTGTCAAATTGCGGTAACAGCGACACCTGCACCATTTACAGGCATTATCACGGTAACTGATACGCCAAGTGTTAATACTGGCAATACCAATGGTCAGCTTATTTCTATGGCACCGGCAACAGGCGGTAATTTTGTCTGTACTGGCACTCAGAGTTGCGAAATTAACGGAACAGCGTTTAGCACAACTGGTACTGAGCTTATTGATGTGCAAGTATTTGTCGAAACCACCAATACCGATGGTCCGTTCACCGCGCAAAATTGTGTTGGCGCTAACTATCGTTCCGATGTTGATAAAGACCCAACTGCAATCGACGGCAATTGCGTCAGCACCCAATGGACACCCAATTTAAATGTATCTAAAACCTGTGAACCAATTGCCCCTGTAACCGCGCCTGACCCGTATACTCTAAATTGTGCCATCACGGTAACAGGCTCTAACCTACCTGCAGGTAGTACTGTTTCTGTTTTGGATGGCTTTGGGGCATATCCAACAGGATCAGCCACCATTCAAGGACCGATGACAAATATTACATCAAACGAGCCATGGACATGCATTGATGCGAATGCCAATATTGGCCTTTGCGAATTGCCGGGTGCTGAGCTGATGGCAGCGGGTGGAAGTTCAACGATTAATATGACGTTCAGTTTTGCCGCAAGTAATGATGCGGTCAGCGTTGTTAACTGTCCGTTTGTCGATATAACCGATGAATCTTACATTGATCAACAAAACAAGCCTAAAGGCGCAATGCAAAACCCATTAAACTCACAAAATAAAAGTGTGGCTGGGTTGCCCGATGGCTGTGTGATTATAGATCTACCAACAGATGAGCCGCCACACATTACATTGAAAAAATCATGCGATGCGCCTGTGGCTGGGTTTA
>JAOPTR010000006.1:56967-88281 GCA_051531935.1 Hyphomicrobiales bacterium | reverse complement strand
AAATCAACCTTATCATAGTTATAAACAATTTTAAAAAAAATGTATAAAACAGCCTCTAAACGATTTTTTAATTGCTTTAAAAAAACTGTAATTTCTCACCATAAAACAGCACTTATATGAATATGAGTTCCGCGCTAATGAGAATGTAAGTTCTGCTTTGCCCATCCCCGCCTTATTATAGGCACATTTCCGTATATAACGGTCTTAATATAGTGTGGACATTTTAGTGGCTTTCATTTAACTCCTCATTTACTATAATCAGGTAATGTGTTTTCAAACACGCAAAAGGCTTTTAAATGGCGCTATACAGCGAAACAATCAACACAAATTCCAAGTGGATGTGGTCTACAATTACCACAGGCGGCATTAGCATACTGTTTCTAGCTGGCGCGTTCTGGGGTTTGACCACAAGTATGAATAAAAGCGCGAGCCTTTTCATAAGCCAACCCTCTACATATATACAACCAATCACGGTCACTAAACCACCTTCAAAAACCGTGGCCAAAACTGGTAGTGCTTCACTGGCACAAACACAAAAAGTTAATCGTTCTGCTAAGCGCGACTCTACATATGCAAAAACACCGCTAACCAAGCTTGTCCGCAAAACCACTCCCATTGTTGTAAAGCCCCAAGTTGCCGACAATATTACACTAGCGAGCAGAAACACAGTTTCGTTAGACAAAAACCTAGAAGCCAAAGCCAATAACAATAGAAGCCTAACAGCTGCGCCTCAGTCAAAGTTGTCGCAAAAATCTCTGTCAAAAGTGCAACTCGCATCGCTTAACCTCAATAAGCCTCAAGCCAAAATAGCACCAACGACAAGTAAATCCTTAACATCCATTGACGACCCAATCGGCCCGTTTAAAATTGTAGATGTAAATATCAAGGTCAAAAAAGGCGATACCCTGCTTAAAATCCTTAAGCAAAACGGCGCTACAAGCAGCGAAGCAGCGGCTATCATCAATAAACTTAAACCTCATGTGCGCGTAAATGCCCTAGATGTTGGCCAGCCTCTTACCCTAAAATTAGACAGACGCAAAAACAACAGCAGCATTCACCCCATTAAGCTCATTCTACCATTGGGCTATCGTGCCACCAAGCCAGATGCCATCCTAAAAGACCGCATTTCAGTAAGCTATGCGCCCAATAATTCATTGGTGATTGACCTGCCGGCAAATAATCTATCAACCATTACAATGCGCCCAGGCAAACCACTCAAAGCCCCTAAATTCACACCTGCCCCACCAAAGGCACTCACCAATAAAGCCACAGCAACCCTATCTCAAAAAATAGCTAGCATTGCAAAAGACAATCAAACCAAAGCCAGCTCAGGTACATCTGGCACTTCACGCCATGCTTATTACCGCGCACGGTCATGGGTTAAAGGCTCGTTTAAAAAGACAGTCGCCGCACAAGGCGTCCCAAGAGACGTACAATCTCGGTTAATCAGTGTTTATAACCAAGCAGCAAAATCCAAAAAAGTTAAAAGCGGCGATGTATTAGAAGTATTCTACGACCAAACCGAAAGCTCATCAGGCAAATTGCAAAAGCTGGGCAAACTGCTTTATGTTAATTTCAAAGCCAATGGTAAGGTTTATACATATTACCGTTATGGCAGCCAATTCTATGATGGCAACGGCAAAAGCATCAACGCTACTTCAAGCAGTGGCAGCAGCAGCGGCTTTATGACAGCCCCAGTTCCAGGCGCCAGAATGACCAGTAAGTTTGGCATGCGTCGTCATCCCGTTTATCGCCGTTGGAAAATGCATTCAGGTACCGATTTCGCAGCCCCACGTGGCACGCCTATTTATGCCGCAGCCTCTGGCCAAGTTACCATTGCCCGTTGGTATGGCGGTGCAGGTCGTTATGTACAAATCGATCACCGCAATGGCTATAATAGTGGCTACATGCATATGACCCGCTTTGCAAAAGGTATGAAAAAAGGCCGTAATGTTAAAAAAGGCCAAATCATTGGCTATGTAGGTTCAACAGGCACGGCAACAGGCAATCACTTGCATTTCGAAGTGCGCAAAAACGGCAAAAAAGTCAACCCGATGAACTATATCGGCCGCGGAAACTTTGTGGCAGCTACAGGCAAACTATCAGGCAGCCAACTTTCTAAGTTTAAGAAAGAGAAAGCCCGCATTACCAACCAGCTCAATAAAACCAGCGCCCTAGAAAAAATCGCCAAACGCTAATTAAAACGTCCGGCATACACCCAAAAAGAAAGGCAGCCAAAGCCGCCTTTCTCTATCTTCATATATATGTGTATTTATATAGCCAATGCGTTTAGTTCAAAAGTGGGTTGCCAAACGTCAACTCATCATCGGCAACATCAACAAATACCGCTTGGCCATCAAATACCTCGCCACCCAATATCAAATCAGATAATGGGTTCTGAATGTATTTCTGCACAGCACGCTTTAACGGTCGCGCGCCATAAGCAGGGTCATAGCCTTTGTCAGCCAAATAAGCCTTGGCTTCGTCGCTTAATGTCAGCTCAATCTTACGGTCAGCAAGTAATGCACCAAGCCGCCTTAGTTGAATTTCCACAATCGCGCCCATATGCTCTTTTTCAAGCCTATGGAAAACAAGCATTTCATCCAATCGGTTGATAAATTCTGGCCTAAAGTGACTGCGCGCCACGTCCAAAACTTTAGCTTCAATCAATTCGGCATCATCATCCGCAGCCAATAGATATTCAGACCCTAAATTAGATGTCAAAATAATAATGGTGTTTTTAAAGTCAACTACACGCCCCTGCCCGTCGGTCAAACGGCCATCATCAAGCACTTGTAGCAAGATGTTAAACACGTCAGGATGTGCCTTTTCAACTTCATCAAATAATATCACCTGATATGGCTTACGGCGCACAGCTTCTGTCAAAGCTCCGCCTTCTTCATAGCCCACATAACCTGGGGGCGCGCCCACAAGCCGCGCAACCGAATGCTTTTCCATATATTCAGACATATCCAAACGGCAAATCGCGCTGTCATCGTCAAACATAAATTCAGCCAAAGCTTTCACAAGTTCAGTCTTACCCACACCCGTAGGGCCGAGGAATAAAAAGCTACCAATCGGCTTGTTCGGGTCATTAAGTCCAGCCCGCGCACGGCGCACAGCGGTCGAAACCGCAGTCACAGCATCGGCTTGGCCAATCACTCTTGCACCCAAAGCATCTTCCATTTTCAGTAACTTGTCTCGCTCGCCAGATAACATCTTGTCGACAGGTATTCCAGTCCAACGCGATACAATATGCGCGATATGCTCTTCCGTCACCACTTCTTCAACCAAGCGTTCCACATCAGCATCCGCATTTTTCTGGGCTTCAACATGGGCGGCAAGCTTAGCTTCTAATGATGGTATCAATGAATAAGCAAGTTTCGAGGCTTCTTCCAAATCCGAATTACGTTGCGCAATCTCAAGCTGCATGCGCGCAGTTTCAAGCTCTTCCTGCAGGTTTTTAACCGCTTGTAAGCCTTCTTTTTCATGCATCCATTTTTGGGTTAAGGCAGCGCTATCGTCTTCAAGCGATGCAAGCTCCTTCTCAAGGTTTGCTAGCCTGTCGATAGAGGCATCATCAGTTTCTTTCAACAAAGCTTCACGTTCAATTTTCAGCTGAATCACCTTGCGGTCAAGCTCGTCCAATTCTTCAGGCTTGCTTTCAGCCTGCATACGCAAACGGCTGGCGGCTTCGTCCATCAGGTCAATGGCTTTGTCAGGCAAAAATCTGTCACTTATATAACGGTGCGATAATGTAGCGGCACTCACCAAAGCACGGTCAGCAATTCTAATGCCGTGATGCAGCTCATATTTGTCTTTTAATCCGCGCAAAATAGAGATTGTATCCGCAACCGTAGGTTCATCAATCGTCACAGGTTGGAACCGGCGCGCCAAAGCCGCATCTTTTTCAATATATTTACGATATTCATCAAGGGTCGTTGCGCCAATACAGTGCAATTCACCGCGCGCCAATGCAGGTTTCAACAAGTTAGATGCATCCATCGCACCATCAGTCTTGCCCGCACCTACCAAAGTGTGCATTTCATCAATAAACAGAATAATCTCACCTGCGGCCGATGTCACATCGTTCAACACAGCTTTTAAGCGCTCTTCAAATTCACCTCTATATTTAGCACCTGCAATCAATGCGCCCATGTCTAAAGACAATAAGCGTTTGGTGCGCAGGCTTTCAGGCACATCACCGTTGATGATACGCACAGCCATGCCTTCGGCAATCGCAGTTTTACCCACGCCAGGTTCACCAATTAAAATCGGGTTATTTTTCGTACGGCGGCTTAACACTTGTATCGTGCGCCTAATTTCTTCATCGCGCCCAATCACAGGGTCAAGTTGTCCATCTCGGGCAGCTTGGGTTAGGTCACGCGCATATTTTTCCAACGCTTCATAGTTTTCTTCGGCAGATGCACTGTCGGCACTGCGGCCTTTGCGCAATTCATTAATCACTTCATTCAAAGCGTCTGCGCGCACATTGGCGTTTTTTAGGGCTTTTCCGGCATCGCTGTCTAATGTCAGCAGTAAACCTAACAATAGGGTTTCAACAGTCACAAAACTATCGCCCGATTTTTGCGCCACTCGTTCGGCATTATCGGTAAACTTCACCAAGCTAGCATCCATATAAAGCTGTCCAGCGCCACTGCCTGTCACTTTTGGCACGCGGCTTAGTGCGGTTTCATTGGCAACATAGGCACCTTTGGCATCACCACCAGCTTTGTCAATCAGCTTTGTAGCAAAACCTTCTTTGTCATCTAACAAGGCTTTTAAAATATGTTCGGGTAAAAACTTCTGATGTCCATCACGTATCGCAATGGTCTGCGCGGCTTGTATAAAGCCTTTCGCACGGTCAGTATAACGTTCTAAATTCATTTTTGCTTCCTTTCCAGCCCGCAATTCAAACCCCTAAGGCATTTAAAATGCGTCTACACAAAAATATAATGCAAAGCCTAGCAAAACATCAAAAAAATTCAACTGTTCGCTTTAATTTACTCTTCATTATGATTAACTTCTATAATAACATAATCATTAATAATCATTTTTTAAGGGGCAGAACCAATGAAATTACATTTAGATAGCATTCAAAATTATCCAATCAAAGGTTTTAGCGCCCAAACATTAGCACAGACCACACTCGAAGTTGGCAAAACCATCCAAGGCGATCGTCAATATAGTTTCGAAAATGGCGATAGCGGGTTCGATATTTACGACCCTAAACATACAAGCAAGGGCAAATTCATTGTTTTGGCTAAAATTGCCAAAGCCGCGAGTTTGGAAACATTGTACGATTATGACGATCAATATCTTACCATAAAAAAAGATGGTGTCGTCATGGCCGAGGGCGCATTAGATAGCTCTTCAGGTGTGCGCGATATAGAATTTTTCATCAATGATTATTTCGATGGCGATTTAAAGGGCGAGGCCAAGCTTCTCACTGCCGAAGATCATTCTTTCTCAGATGTACGTGATAAATGTATTTCCATCATCAACTTAAATTCAATCCGCAAGTTCGAAAAAGATACAGGCCTCTCGATCGACCCCATCCGTTTTCGTGGCAATCTTCATATAGATGGCGATCTAGACGCTTTTGAAGAGCTAAATTCGCTCGAAAAAACACTGCAAATTGGTGATGCGAAACTTAAAATATTTAAAAAAATCGTACGCTGTCCCGCTGTCGATGTTAACCCAACAACTGCCGCGCGTGATACCGATCTTAATAAATTGCTTAAACAACATTACGACCATATGTTTATGGGAGTTTACGCCATGGTGGTTGCAGGTGGTCAAATTTCCAAAGGCGATCAAATCTCAATTGGCTAATCATCGCACATCATATAAAGACCATAATTCAAGTCCAATATTCAGCTTAGATAATCAAGGCAAGGAATATTGTGACTTTTAACCACGCCCAAATTGCATGCCACCGCTTCGGTCTTGGCGCTTTGCCGAACGAATTGGAATTTGCACGCGAGATGGGCATCAAGCAATATCTACAAGATCAATTAAACAATTACCAACGCTCACCGCAGCCCATTGCAACACTGCCTAGCACCGTAGACATCCTCATTTTTATGGGCGAGGTTCAAAGCCAAGTCGAGCAAACAAAAGACAAAGCCCAAAAACAAAAAATCCGCAAAGCTGCGCGCCAAAAAGCACAAAAATACTATGTTCAAGCGGTTGCTGCACGGCATAAAGAAGCTGTTGAAACTCCATTTAGCTTTAATGAACGCTTGGTTTATTTTTGGCAAAACCACTTCGCCGTCTCAGCGCAAAAACAACAAGTGCGGGCGTTAGCGGGCTGTTTCGAAAACGAAGCAATCCGCCATAATCTCATGGGTAATTTTTCAGATCTTTTATTGGCAAGCACCCAACATCCCGCCATGCAGATTTTCCTAGATAATTTCAAATCCATTGGCCCCGAAAGCAAAAAAGGCCAAAAGCGCAAAAAGGGTTTAAACGAAAATCTAGCCCGCGAGATATTAGAACTTCACACATTGAGCGTAGATGGCGGCTATGGCCAAGATGATGTCATCGCCCTTGCCCACATGCTCACAGGTTGGGGGTATGATGTGCGCAAAAATTTCGGGTTTAAATTTTCCCCCAATGCCCACCAAAATAAAGCACAAGAATTTCTTGGCAAAACCTATCCCCCCAATGGAGTTGAACAAGCAAAAGCTGCGCTTGCATTCCTTGGAACGCATAAAAATACGGCTAAATTCATTTCTCAAAAACTAGCACATCATTTTGCAGGCGATCAAGATTCAAAACTAACCAAAAAACTTGTCACAGAATTGCAAAAAAGCTTCATTAAAACGGGTGGCGAACTTAAGCCATTATATGAAATCCTCATCAAGCACAAAGCTTGTTGGCAGCCCACAAGCTTGCGGTTTCGCACACCAAATGAATGGCTCATTTCTATTTCTCGTTGCGTCATGTTACCCGAACTAGAACCAAAAAAACTTGTCAACATCCTCAAAAATATGGGTCAGCAACCCTATTATGCCACCTCCCCCGCAGGTTGGCCAGATCGCGATAAATTTTGGAACAGCCCTTCATCATTCATACAACGCTGGCAATATGCTAAACGCCTCTCAAAAGCCAATAAGCAAAACATTCGACAAGTCATCATTACCTCTTTGGGCAATCATATTGATGACCACACTCTATTAGCCATGCGAAAAACCAAAGCCAATGGCAGCAAACTCACCATGTTATTCTTGTCACAACAAATGCAATTCAGATAGGCGGTTTTCATATGACTTTCAATAAACCAATCAGCCGTAGAACATTTGTCAAAGGCACAGCGATAACAGGCGCTGCAGTTCTAGGTGGTGGTCTGCTGGCATCACAATATAATTTTGCCACCCAAGTCAAAATGGTCAAAACCAAATCAGATAACATCTTAATTTGGGTTATATTGCGTGGCGCTTGGGATGGCCTTAATGTGGTTGTGCCATATGGTGACCCACATTATTACAAACAACGCCCCACTTTGGGTATAGCCGCCGAAACTCTGCATAAAATTGATGGTCTATTTGGCTTCAATCCCGCAATGGGCAAATTAAATGAGCTGTATAAAGCCAAAGAATTACTATTTGCCCATGCCATCGCATCGCCTTATCGCTCGCGCTCGCATTTCGATGGGCAAAAAATGTTAGAAAATGGCACTGTAAATGCCAGTGAGCCAACAGGTTGGCTCAATCGCCTCATCGCAAGTGATACCCAACATAAAGCCATCGCGATAGACCGCATCATTCCGCTCATTCTTCAAGGCCAAGCCACAGCCGACAATTGGTATCCAAATAGCCTTAATGAACAGCGCCACGAAGCAGAGTTACTGCTCGAAATGCTATCCAACAGCCCCACATTGCTTAAAAATCTAGAACAAGCGCTCAAAATAGAAATGATGAGCGACCAAATGAACACCAGTAAAAAAGCCCCGCGCAACATAGCCGCCATCACCCAACAAACCGCCAAATTTCTTGCGTCTGATGATGAAAACAGCCCCAACATAGCCGCCTTAGAATTGGGCGGATGGGATACCCATGCAAGCCAAGGCACCAAAAGTGGCCGCATGTCCAATAATCTTAAAAATCTACAAACCGCTATTTTATCGCTTAAAGAAAACCTTGGCGAAAAATGGCAAAAAACAGTCATCATTGGCTGTAGTGAATTTGGGCGCACCGTGGCCGAAAATGGTTCTGGTGGCACCGATCATGGCACTGGCTCAGCCTTGCTTTTGGCAGGTGGCGCCATAAATGGCGGTCAAATCATTGCCGATTGGCCTAGCCTCAAGCCTTCTTCATTGTATGAAGAGCGCGATCTTTTCCCAAGTATGGATGTGCGCAGCGTATTTAAAGCCGTATTGCTCGAACATCTATATATATCCGAAGCCGCAGTTGCGAGTATTTTTCCCAACAGCGAAAAAACCGCACCACTCGAAAACATCATCAGAACCTAAAATATACCGGCAAATTTTATCGGAATGCCCAATTTTTTCTTCACTTTTGTGAATAGAAAAATCGAACTACCCGCCATGGTCAACGCGGTTGCAGACGCAGCACCTTCAAGCCCCCATACGGGTATCAAAATAATATTCAAAACGATGTTACTAAGGGCGGCACTGCCTGTCGCCCATAACACAGTTTTTTCTTGCCCCATCATGGTCATCATCCATTCTGTCGGGCCAGTTGCAGCGCGCAAAATCGCACCCAAACTTAAAATCACAATCACAGGATAACCGCGGGTAAAATCTTCGCCATAAGCCAACAGAAACCAATATCCAACCGCCATAATGCCCACCGATGCCAATAAAGAAGGCATAAAGGTCATCACCACACTTTGGTTCACGGCTTTGGTCAATTTTTCTTTTTCTTGGTCATGAAAATGTTCAGCAAATTGGTTGCTTGATGCCAAAACCACTGCAAAATAAATAAACGTCACCAAAAGGGTTGTTTTCACCGCAGCATAATAAACCGCAATATCTTCTGGTTGCATAAAATATTCCAAAACCACAATGTCGGTATTGGCCATCACAAGCATAAAACTATCAGTTAGTAATAAAGGTAATGCCAAACCAATCCAAGGCTTCCAATGGTAAATACGTTCTTGCTTGGGCGCAGCTCTGGCGATACTTTTTTGCACCAAAATCAACTGCACAACCGCAGTTACAAACGCCCCGACAATGCAACCCAACATAACGGCTTGGGCATCAATTTCGCCATATAAATATATAAACAAAGCCGAAACCAACAAAACAAATATCGGCCGCAATAAATAATTAGGTATCAATCCCAAATATATCCAGTTATTGGCGCGGCAAATACCCTCTTGCACATCCACCAAAGCAAATAATGGCACACATACCAAACCCAAAACAAGCGGGATGGCATATACATTTGTCGCAACATCTCCCCACAGGTAAACACCCAAAATGCCTAACCCTGCAAATAAAATAGCAAGCAAAAAACTAAACATACGGCCTAAAAACATCAGACCCAAATATTCGCCAATTTTTCCATGCTTTAAATAGGATGGTAAATTTTTCACCATCACCATCGAAAAACCTAAA
This sequence comes from Hyphomicrobiales bacterium, assembly GCA_051531935.1. Taxonomy (GTDB): domain Bacteria; phylum Pseudomonadota; class Alphaproteobacteria; order Rhizobiales; family OSC116; genus OCS116. The sequence goes on along the minus strand of JAOPTR010000006.1, from coordinate 78,695 downwards.
GTCGATATACTGCCCAATATCACCACCCACGTCCAAACATAGGTGTAAATACCAAATTCACGCGTGCCAAGCCACCGCGCCAATATAACATGAGAAAAATAAATAAACGCCGCACTTAACAACCTAATGGCAAAAGCAAGCATGGCTTTACGGTAAGATTTCGCTTTGTCGCTGCGCCCCATAAGGCCAACATATATTTTACGAAATTTGCGCTTCATTAATCAACCTCGGCATATTTAACCACTACTTTTTCAAGCAATGTGCAGCACCCTCATCAATCAGGGTCATTCAGCGCTAATATGCCATATATCGTATTAAAAAAGTCTTTAGTCACAATCGGTTTTTGAATAAATGCCTTAAATCCACTGTCAATTAAACGCTCTGCTAAACCTTCACCACCATCAGCAGTCAACGCAATCAAGTTTTCATCCTCAAATTCAACAACCAAATCCTCGCCACGGCCATCAGGCAAGTTTAAATCAAGTAGTATCAAAACATATTCTCGCAACCCAATTAAAGGCCTAGCTTCAGCAATAGATGATGCCACATCAAACTCAAAACCCGCACCGCTCAACATAGTGGTGATGATATGTTGGTTCAAACGATTGTCTTCAACCAATAATATCCGCCCCTCCACTTGAGTGTGTACAGGAGCCTCTTCAACCACCGCCACTTCTTTTTGTGGCGCCAATTCAAATGGCACAGTCGGGTGAGTTTCTATTGATTTGCTAGAATTTTTATCCACAATCAATGGCAACCGCAGTCTAAAGCACGAACCACCGTCAACATTTTGCGGGTGGTTTATTTCGGCATTAATATTCCCGCCCATATTTTGCGCCAAAGTGCGGATAATCCACAAACCAAGGCCCACGCCTTTTTGGTCAAGCGCATTGTCCAGCCGCGCATATTCACTAAATATTTTCGCCCGCGCTGCTTCATCGTCAAAGCCCAAACCAATGCCTGTGTCAATCACATCAAATACCAACGGTATTTGTGCTTCCGCATCATAATAAACATGAATCTGCACTTGGCCTTGCTCAGTATATTTAATGGCATTTTCAATCAGGTTAGATAATATCTGCCCCAACCTCACCACATCTGTTTCAATATATTTTGGGCAGGTTTCTTCGACCATTAGTTTAAGCAATAGGCCTTTATTGGCGGCCATATGGCTATATGGCATCACAAATATTTCCATAAATTGCGAAAGCTCAACAGCTTCAATTTTTAGGTTTGTTTCATTTTTTCTAAATTGGTCAATTTCCAAAAAACTTTGCGATAAATGCACAATGCGTTCAGATGTTTGCTTCAAGGCCTTCTTATAAAAATTATGTGATTTTTCAAGCCCTTCATCCATCAGCATTTCACTTAGATTATTCACAATACCAACTTGCGTCCGAATTTCATGCACAATCATGCCATAAAAGCGCCGCTCTTCATAAATCAGCTCGCGCAATTTGTTGGCATCCATTAAATCTAAATTATTTTTCTTGTTTTTTGTCATTTGTTGTCATTTGTTGTCATTTTTTTTGCACATAATCACCACAATTCTGTTGGCTAATTTTCGCATATTCTCCACTTCAAGTAAATCCAAAATAAGGTCTATGCCATTAGTCTGGTTGGTAATTTCACGTATGGGGTGGCTTTTTTGGCTTTTCGCCAATTTGTGTAAACTTTCGTCTAATATCAATTTATGATGAAAATAAACCACTTCAGGAAAATTCAAAACTATCTGTAAAATGCGGTGAATATATGTGGCTTTAAATAAGTCCATACCGCGCACTATATGTGTTACATTTTGCATGGCATCATCCACCACAACACTAAGATGATAGCTCGTCCCAATATCTTTTCGCGCCAAAACCACATCCCCCCAAACCAGTGGGTCAAACTGTTTTCTTGTTAGATTGTTTTGCGTCAAATCAATTTCCAAAAAATCTAAATTTATTTGCATTTTTCGGGTTAATTCCACCGCAGCTTCCGCATTAAAACGTAACGTAAAGGGCTCATTTCCGCGCAATATTGCATTCTGCTCTGTTAGACTTAAGTTTTTGTATAAATCAGGGTAAATCAACGCACCATCTGGGTCATATTGTGGCTTCACATTTTTATAATGTCGCTTTATATCACCTCTTGTTGCCAAACAGGGGTAAACCAACCCAAGCTCGCTTAGCTTTCTCAGTGCCGCATCGTAAGCCATTTGCCGTTGGCTTTGGTATAAAATCTGCGCTTCAGACACCACACCTATTTGGGCCAAGTTTTTCAAACATGCTGCCTGATATTCTTCCGTGCAGCGTAATTCATCAATATCTTCCATCCTAATTATAAATTCACCACCAGACGCTTTGGCAATTTCCACGTTCAACAATGCCGAATAAGCATGCCCTAAATGCATATAACCATTTGGGCTTGGTGCGAATCGTAATTTAGGTTTAAGTTTCGTCATAATTATAATTCAATTCAGGATACTCAAAATGTCACAAAATATAATCACCATTGATGGTCCACGTCTGGAACCAAAAGAGCAAATCAATAAATTGGTTATATTTTTGCACGGCTATGGCTCCAATGGCAATGATTTAATCTCCCTAACCGAGGGCATTTATAAATCCCTGCCCAACACAGCATTTGTCAGCCCCAATGCCCCATTCCAAACTCCAGGCAGCCCATCGGGGTTCGAATGGTTCCCTTTAAGCACATTGTCATATGATGAAAAGTTCCAAGGCGCCATAATGGCCGCCCCGCATTTAAATGCTTTCATTGATGCCCAAAAAACCAAATATGGCATTGGCGATAAAGACATTGCACTGGTTGGTTTTTCACAAGGCACCATGATGTCACTCTATGTCGCCCCTCGCCGTGCCGATGCTTTAGGCGCAGTGGTTGGCTTTTCTGGCGCACTTGTTGGCGTCGATGAGTTGGCAAAAGAAACCAAATCAAAACCACCTCTTCTATTGGTTCATGGCAATCAAGATGATGTCGTGCCCCATTCCTTCTTAGCCGAAGCACAAAAGCATTTCAGCAATAACGGTTTTAATATCACCACCCACACAAGCCAAGGCGTCGGCCATGGCATTGCGCCCGATGGTATAGATTTAATGCGTGATTTCTTGGTAAAACACTTGCTAGATTAGGCTTTTTCTTTGCCTTTTAAAGCTGCAAAACCACATATAGCCGCAATCAACATAGCGGTTAAGGCATTATAACCGGCAAAGCTAATGCCAAATAATCTCCAGTTAGCCACATCACATGGTACAATTTTCACATCTTGTACCATGGCCAACAAATCTATATCTGCCGATATATTTAAGTCAGAGCCTGTGCAACTTTCTGGGCCAGGCCAAAATCCCCACTCAACACCTGCGTGGTAAGCGCCATAAAGGCTCGCTAAAAACATCAAAATCGACAAACCAATAAGCAAATATTTGCGTATCATTGCGGTGCTTAACAAGCCAAAACCAGTTAAAACAATCAGCGCATAATAAGGCAAGCGCTCTTCATAACACATCACGCAGGGCTGGTAATTCAATACAAATTCATAATAAAAGGCTGTGCCAATGGCCGTTAGTGCCAAAGCTAAGCTCAAGCCCAATGCGGTTTTATAATTCAGTGTCATTTTATTTTCCGTTTTTGCTTATATGTACACCAGTTTAAGGCAACAATATGGCCTATAAATATTTGATGAGTACAAATGAGCCAATTAGCAATACGCAAAAAACCACAAATAAAATTCCCAAGCGTTTTTCAATGAAATTCCGTATCGGCTCACCAAAATAATATAGCAATCCTGCCACTAAAAAGAACCGCGCGCCACGGGCAAGAACACTAGTAAGCATAAAGGTGGTAAAATCTAACCCCGTCACACCCGATGTGATGGTAATCACTTTGTAAGGGAAAGGCGTCACGCCCGTTACAAATACCGACCAAGCACCCCATTCGTTAAATGTTTGCTTAAAAGTTTCAAATTGGCTTTCATAATGATAAAACGCCAATAATGGCTGCCCAATGGTTTCAAATCCTGCCGAGCCAATTAAATAACCAAATGCCCCGCCCACAACCGAGGCAGCGGTTGCCACAAAAGCAAAGTAAAAAGCTTTGGTGCGTAAAGATAATACCATAGGTATCAGCAAGATATCTGGCGGAATCGGAAAAAAGCTACTTTCAGCAAAAGCCACCAATACTAAGCCCCATATACCATATTTGCTCTGGCCTAGGCGCATTGTCCAATCATAGAGTGCTTTAATCATTATATTTCCAATACTATCGTTGCGCACTTATAGGCGGTGCAAGCTTATATAATCAACTCAATTTTATAAAATAGTTGGGTGAAAGTCGGTTTTTTAAAATAGTTGGCTTGACGCACCAGAAGTTTTAGCTATGATCGCGACATTATCGACGTGTATGCCGCTTAATGCCTCTGTGGTGGAATTGGTAGACACGGTAGATTCAAAATCTGCTGTCCTTCGGACGTGCCAGTTCGAGTCTGGCCAGAGGTACCATTCATTTGGTAAGCATATGTTCGGTAAATAAATAAGCGGCTTTTGAGCCGCTTTTTTTATGCTATTTGCTCAATCATCCAAAATAAACCAAATACATATAATGCAACCACATAAACAAGCCAGCAAGTAGCATAATCGCCACAGCAGCGCTGCCGCAATCTTTTGCCGCGCCCATCGCTTTGTTTTCAATGCCCAATTGGTCAACAATCAGTTCAATGGCTGTGTTTACACATTCTAAAGCCAAAGCGGCTAAAAACGCACAATTAATAAGCCAACCATATAAAAACCCAGGCTGAAAATAATAAGTAAGTAATAAGCTTAAACCCAAAAAAAACACATTGCGCCTAAAACTCGCTTCATGCTTATAAACATGAACTATCCCCTGAGTGGAATATTGGCACGCTGCTAAAAATTGGTTGATATACCGCCGCAACGATCTTTTTTCTTTCATATTCCCCGCCCACAATACGTCTCGTGGCCAAAGCTTAGCAGTAAAAGCGAAAAAGTCCAAAATGTCTATTGCATATTCTAATTTTCACTCTAATACTTTTATTTGGTAATTAGAGGGTAATGGAAATCATGTTAAAATTTGCAAAATATATAATCATTTGCACTGCGCTATGTATTGGTTTCCAAGCACAGGCAAAGCCACAAATTGTATTCGATGTAAAATCAGGTCGCGTTTTGGCAGGTACTGATATTGACCAAAAATGGTATCCCGCATCACTCACCAAAATTATGACAGGTTATTTAGCCTTTATCGCCATCACCGAGCGTGGCGATATCAGCCTCAAAACAAAAATTAAATTATCAAAATATGCTGCCAGCCAACCACCTAGCAAATTGGGCATTGGCACAGGCCGCTCCATCACATTCGAAAAAGCACTACAAGCCCTATTTATCCGCTCTACCAATGACATCGCGGTCGGCATTGCCGAAAAACTTGGCGGCTCCGAGGCCAACTTTCTCAATATGATGAACAATACCGCCCGCTCTTTGGGTATGACGCGCACACATTTTTCAACCCCCCATGGCCTGTTCAAACGCGACCAAGTCACCACCGCGCGGGATTTAGCAAAACTAACACGCGCTGTTCTGCTCGAGTTTCCTCAATTTTCTCGGTTCTTCAGCATGAAATATCTAGAAATTGGCGGTAAGAAATACCGCAATCGCAATGGATTGCTACGCGATTATAAGGGCGCGGACGGCATGAAAACTGGTTTTGTTTGTTCTTCGGGCTATAATTTAGTCGCCACAGCCAAACGTGGTGGGCATAAAATCGCTGCCATAATGATGGGCGGTAAAAATGTAAGCTCTCGTAATAAACAAGTCAAAATCTTGTTAGATTTTGGCTTCGACGAACTTAAAAACAACCGCCACAATACCAAAGCCACTATATATAATGCCCAAAGGCAAGCATATAAGCAGCCTTTCGACATGCGCCCTATTTCATGCGCCCCTCGAAAAAAGAAAAAATAATTCAATAATTCAATAATTCAATAATTCAATAATTCAATAATTTAAAATAGAACAAATCATTATGACCACATCAAACAAACCATTTTGGATTTTGATGAGCCTCACGGCCTCAACCGTCTTCTCATTCATAGCGCCTTTTGCCATTATGGCCGAAGAGGCAGGGCTTTCTCCTGCCTATGCCGTTTTATATCGCTATATTATTTTAGTGGCCATCGCCACACCTTTCATATTCATTTTTGCCCGCCAGCACTTTAATTTCAGCCGCAAGCATTTTTGGCTGCTAATATTACAATCCTGCGCGACGGCTATATTAAATGTATCATATATGATGTCGTTCACCTTCATACCACTAAGCCTAGCGGTTATCATATTTTTCACGTCGCCCATCATCACGCTCATGGTTGTACCTTTCATATTTGGTGGCCGCCCGACATTGCCAAAAATCATCATTTTTATCATAGCATTTTTAGGCCTCATCATGGTGGTTGGGCCTCAATTTAACAATCTAAACCCCATCGGCATCACATTGGCGTTCATCGCTGCTATCACATCGGTCATTCAGCTCATATGTATGAGTATTTTGGTCAAAGAGATCAGCCCCGCGGCCTTACTTTATAGTGTGCATTTCAATGCCATGCTCATCACAGCAGCCATTATTGGCGCGCTGGTTTATTACAATCAATTGCCAATGCCCGCGGCGTTCAATACAACCAGCCTCATTAATTTTGCTGGCATTGTATTATGTTATGTTACTGGCTATTCTATTTTCACTATCGTTGCCAAAAATCTCGAACCCGCAACCATAAGCTTCGCTGCCAATATCGAGCCAATTGTCACTATTGCCTTGGCCATTTGGTTGTTTAATGAAACTCTATCTGGCGTGCAAGCCATTGGTGTAGTTGTGGTTATTGGCGCACTCATAATAGGCAGTTTACTAAAAGAAAAACGGGCATAAATGACCAACAAAACGCCAACAAAACCAGATGACATTAAAATCACCGTCTTAACAGGCTTTTTAGGCGCGGGTAAAACCACTATTTTAAATGAAATCTTGCAAGATGAACGCTTTGGCCAAACCATGGTGATCATTAATGAGTTCGGCGATGTAGGGTTAGATCATCTCATGGTCGAAAATACCGAAAACGACATGCTGCTCATGCAAAGTGGCTGCATTTGCTGCTCCATACGTGGCGACTTAGTTTCAACTTTCGAAAAAATATTAAAAGATATTGATAATAAGCGCATTAAACCTATCAATCACATCATCATCGAAACCACTGGCATTGCCGCCCCAGGGCCGATTATTGGGGCATTTTTAAGCCACCCCTATTTAAACTTGCGCTTCACTTTAAGTCAAATCATCACCATTGCCGATGCCACAAATATAATCAGCACACTTAAAAATCACGATGAAGCACAAAATCAAATTGGCATGGCCGATCAAATCATCATCAGCAAAACCGATTTACCCGAAGCAGCCGATCTACCGAATATCATTGATGACATAAACAAATATTCAACAGTACCGATACACGAAAAAGCAAATATAAACATCGCAAATCTAATTTTGGATTCTCAATATGACAAAAATTCTCATCATCGTCGTCATCATTCTAGTGGTCATCATCATCAGCATGGTCAGCACGCGCATGAAGAAATAAACTCACTAAGTTTCGCGCAAGATGGCGCTTATGACCAACAACAATTATGGAACTTTTTAGATATATTACGTTCCGAATATGGCGATCAAATATTACGTATTAAAGGCGTGGTTAGTTTTACAGATAACCCAACCAAAACCTTCGCCATTCATGCCGTTCAACATTTGCTATTTCCTGCAAAACCCTTAGATGTTGATTTTTCGGGCAAAAGCGAATTGGTCATCATTGGCAAGGGGTTAAATATAGGCAAAATTCAAGGCCTTTACCGTGCTTTCATGGGGCAAATCCGCAGCGACCAAGCCGACATTACAGCTATCGAGGATAACCCATTAAGCCTATTGGGCGCGTCAATTAATTTTAAAGGGAAATAACATGTTAAAAGTCTACGGATTGAAAAATTGCGACACTTGCAAAAAAGCCGTTAAATGGCTCGAGGCCGAAAATATTGCCTTTGAATTTCTAGACATTCGCAACCCAGCGCCAGATGCCGAAAATTTAAAATTATGGCTTTCCCAAATCGGGGATAAAATATTGGTCAACCGCCGTTCAACATCTTGGCGTAATTTATCGGATGAGCAAAAAAACAGCTCAACAGATGAACAGTTTTTAGCGCTAATTTCCGAAAATACAACTTTGATTAAACGCCCAGTTTTCGTGAAACATGATGACATTATCGTAGGTTTCACGCCAAAAAACACCGAAAATATCGCGAAAATGGCCCCAAAATAGCGATTTTTAAACGTTTTTTGCTACTTTTTGACCCTTATTTTCATCAAAAACACGGTTATTCCGTCAATTTTTTCTGCCTTTTTGCCTAAAAAATCATAACCCTTTTGCCCACAAAAATGCTCGCTGTCAATCGGCGCCATCGGGTCTGTCGCACGCAATTCAATCACCACACCCGTTTCAACTTGGCTGGCCTTTTTAGCCAATTTCAAAACCGGCATCGGGCACAATAGGCCTTCGGCATTTATCACAAAATCAGCTTTAATATCTAGACTTTCGACCATCAATACATCTTCCAAAGTTAAAATTTAATTTAATCATTTCATTATCAGTTTTTTCCATGTTAGGCTAGGCTAAATGGGCTTAGACCCGCAGAAATGGTTGACGTGAGGGAAATGTTATGGGTTTATTAAAAACCATAAAAAGTGAAATTACATATCTAAAAGGCTTCTTGAGAATCAAGAAAACCTTAAAACCAATTATTGACGATCCGACCACTATCCTAGCCGATAGATGGGAGCTTATCGCCAATGCAAACCGCAATAAAACCGCCATGTTTTTTGAAGATCGTGAAATGACATATGGTCAATTCATAGATTTATCAAACCAATTCACCCGCTGGTCATTCGATATCGACATCAAAAAAGGCGATTGTGTTGCTGTTTTAATGAATAACTGCCCTGAATATGTATCCACTTGGCTCGGTATTTCACGTTCTGGTGGCACCGCTGCCCTGCTCAACACCAGCCTAACAGGCATGGGATTGGCGCATTGCATCAATATTGTTGGTGCAAAACACATTATTGTTGACCCTGAACTGGCTTCTAATTTTGAATCGGCAAAAGAGTTTTTATCCGAGGATATTAAGATTTGGTCATTCGATCAGGATGCGCCAATTTCAGCCGATAGTGATATGAACCTAAATGCAGCTATAGCGGGCTTTAGCAAAGATAGCGTCGCCAAAGTTGACCGCCCTGCCCTTACCATTGATGACCCCTGTGTTTTTATTTACACAAGTGGCACCACAGGCCTGCCAAAAGCCGCTAAAATCACTCATTTTAGAGCGCAGTCCATCAGCCGTGGTTTCACCGCCATCATGAACACAACACCAGAAGATAGAGTTTATATAACTTTACCACTGTTCCATTCTAACGGTGGTATTTTAGCGGTTGGATCGGTGCTTAACGTTGGTGGCCAAGCCATCATTAAAAAACGTTTCTCAGTTTCTGAATTTTGGGATGATTGCGTTAAATATGAAGCTACAATATTTCAATATATTGGCGAATTATGCCGCTTTTTAACCCACGCACCACATAACCCAAATGAAACGAAACATAAATTACGTTTGGCCTGTGGCAACGGTTTGCGCCCAGATGTTTGGGAAGAATTCAAAACCCGCTTTCAAATTCCTCATATATTAGAATGGTATGGCGCATCCGAAGGCAACGCGCCTTTATTTAATCTTGATGACAAATTTGGATCTATCGGCCGCGTACCTGTATGGGCAAAAAGCTTACTCAATCTTTCTATTGTTAGATATGATGTGAAAACAGACACTGAAATTCGTGGTGCAAATGGATTGTGCATCGAAGCTGATGCCGATGAAGTTGGTGAGCTTATTTCAAAAATTATCAACGATGGCTCATCCCCAACCAATAGATTTGATGGTTATGCTGATAAAAAAGCCACTTCCAAGAAAATCCTGACGGATGTTTATGAAAAAGGCGATGCTTGGTTTAGAACCGGCGATTTAATTCGCAAGGACGCTAAAGGTTATCATTATTTTGTTGACCGTATTGGCGATACATTCCGCTGGAAAGGCGAAAATGTAGCCACCAGTGAAGTTGCAGAAGCACTTTCGGCTTTTCCAAATATTGCCGAAGCCAATGTATATGGTGTTTATGTGCCAAAATGTGATGGCCGCGCCTGCATGGTGGCATTAGACATTGAAGAAGGCTTTGATTTTGAAGGGTTTAACGCACACGCCAAACAACATTTGCCAAGTTATGCCCGCCCTCTTTTCATCCGTATTCAGGAAGAAATTGAAAAAACGGGTACCTTTAAGCAAAGAAAAGTAGATCTGGTTGAAGAGGGTTTTGACCCAAGTAAAATTGACGACCCTATTTATTTCGCAAATCCTGATTCTGACAAATTGGAGCCAATTGATGCCGATTTATATGAAAAAATTTGCAAAGGTAAATTTAAAATTTAGGAGCCAGAATGGGTGAAGCCGAAAACCAATTTCATAATATTTGCCAGCAAATTGATAATAGTGTGAAAAGCCAAATGTTTGGTAAGTTATGCTATAAAATTGGCAATAAAGCGTTTGTGAGCTTTTTCCAAAATGAAATGGTTTTTAAATTGGACAACCCCGCCCATGCGCAAGCTTTGGCACTAGAGGGCGCTCATCTATTTGACCCTGCAGGCAATGGCCGCGCCATGAAAGCTTGGGTGCAGGTGCCTTTTGAACATTCTGACCAATGGCAGGAATTATCCGAACAAGCTCTTAACTTTGTCGCCAACAATAGCTAAAAGGAATGATTATGGGAAACATTACAGATATAAGCACCCGCGCCATAGAATTCTGGCGTGAAGCAGGAGCTGAATTTTGGTTTAAAAAATCTGATGATTTTGACAATGATATGCGTGAAAAATTCACCGCTGATTTGGCTTTTTTGGAAACCGTAGATCTGCCCAACCATTTTGAAAATTCTAAAAATGGGTTAAAAATACTTGGTATTATTATATGCCTTGACCAGTTTAGACGGAATTTAAACCGCGGTTCTGGCCTTGCTTTTGCTTATGATGAGCAAGCTTTTACGCTGTCAAAGCTAATGGTTGATGCCAATCTAGATGATCAAATTGACAAAGGCTTACGCATGTTTGTCTATATGCCATACATGCATAGTGAAAACTTAGCAGTTCAAGAAAAAGCTTTAGAATTATTTGACAATAGCCCGTTTGCTGTCATTCATTATGATCTGATAAAAGCCTATGGGCGATTTCCACATCGCAACCAAGTTTTAGGCCGCGAAAGCACCAAGGCCGAACTAGAATTTTTAGAAACAGATGGCTTTAAAGGCTAACCCCAACCATCATGAAGATGATTGAGGGAACAGCGATGGTATTGAAGGTTATCAATTCAATGTTTGAGCTTGCACGGCTGCCACTTTAAAATCTGCCTCTGCATCTGCAGTGAGTAATGATGGCTGAAAACGCACAGATTCAACTGAATTGACGCCAATCATATTCAACCACCAGTTTAGATATGTAGAATGAAAATCACTGCCATATTTGGCTTCAACATCTGGTGCAAAAACGCCACTTGTGTAAAAAACACTCGCCTTTTTGTTTTGTAGTAAACCCGTATAGCCGTCTTCGGGTGTGAAGCCAAAAAGCAAACCCGGTTGGGTGATAATGTCGATATATTGCTTCAATTTGTAAGGAATACCACCATTCCACATGGGAGCCGAAATCACATAATGATCGGCATCTATGAATTTTTGGGTAATTTTAACCACTTGATGCCATGCAGTTTGGGTTTGAGGATTCATTTCTCCAACACCAAAAAATGTCATTTTTGCAGCAGATTTGTCGCCATCAAATTCGGGTAATTCTTCCTGCCACAAATCTATAATTTCTACAGACACTCCAGGTTGCTCTGCTTTTAATTTATTGATGTAAATTTCGGCCAATTTGTTTGATTTTGAATCTTCGTCGCGCGGTGACCCCTTAATGAATAGTATTTTCGTCATATTAATTTCCTTTATTTAGTAACTGTTGAAATGCATTTATAATGGTTACTATAGCTGAACATCTATCACGCTACATAATAACTTGTCAAACATCTTTTTAATGGTTATGAATATGAAACAACATCATTTGGAATTTTGCATTGCTTCATACATCACGGCCTGAACCATTTTTTATTGCTGACAACGCAGCTTTGGATTTTTTGAACAGCGTTGCTGCGCCTTGGGGAAAGCACATAGAGTGGATTGAAAATGGCCAAGACCTTGTGGATTGGCTGCAAAAATCCAACATGATTTCAATGGATGACGCAAATATTTTAAAAAAGAAATATTCTGAAAAATCACTAAATGATGCTGCTGACAAGGCACGGAAATTACGCGATTGGTTTCGGATATTGATTATTGAGAACGCTCGCAAACCGATAAAGACCATAGATTTAAGTCAGTTAGACACTCTAAATGCCATATTGGCAACAGAACAAAGCTATCGACAAATTGGATTGCCAAACATAGAATGGCGCCAGGAACATCGTTGGTTAAGGGCTGAAGATTTACTGTTACCAATCGCCAATGCGATGGGTGATTTATTATGTGAAGCCAATATGACAATGGTGAAAAATTGCCATGGCAAAACTTGCGGGCTTTGGTTTCTTGATACCAGTAAAAACCATAAACGTGCGTGGTGTACGATGAGTATTTGTGGAAACAGAGCCAAAGCGGCTGCCCATCGCGCAAAAAAACGTAAGAATGAGAAAGCGTAAGCCATGGCACATTTTAAATATAAAAACCCTGAAAATCATGTCAAAAAACGTGACGGGCTTTCACCTACAATTAAGAAAACCTTACTTGAAAGCACACGAGAAGACTGGCCAAAGCACAGGCGCTACCAAGGTATGGCGGGGTTTTGGCTAAACATTCACCGTAATTTGCTACAAGGCACAAACCAGCTTGCAGATGGTTTTGAATCGTTGCTTGATACTCCACCCAGTGAAATTCAAGATGAGATTAACGCCAGGAAATTACAACAAATGGGCAATCAAGTTATCTCCCATCTGCACCATCACCACGAAATTGAAGACCATAATTATTTCCCACAATTCATTCAGCTATACCCTAATATGGAGCATGCGATTAATCTGTTGGACGGCGACCACAAGATACTTGACCAAGCTTTGCAAGATACTCAATTGGCCTTGGTTGATATGATGGCGCAAAAGCCAGTTGACCGCGATATGATCGCCCAAGTGGCAAAAGGCAGCCGCGCGCTAGAAAAAATAATCACCCGCCACTTATGGGATGAAGAAGAAATTATTATACCCATTTTACTTGAGCATGGATAAACTTATATGTCTGAAGAACATCATAAAAAAGCTTTTGTAACGGGCGCAACTGGCTATATTGCCAAACATATAATTTTGCAATTGCTTGAAGCTGGATATGATGTGCGGGCCTCGGTTCGGCAGTTATCGCGCGGCAAAGATGTGAAAGCTACCCTTGCCAATTATACTAGCGACGCAATTAATCTTGATGAGAAACTTGAATTTGTCGCTTTAGACTTGCAAAAAGACGAAGGTTGGCAAGACGCCATGCAAGGCATGGATATATTGTTACACACCGCATCACCCGCGCCCGCCACCCAACCAAAAGATGAGAACGACTTAATTAAGCCTGCGGTTGAGGGGACTTTGCGCGCCTTGAAAGCTGCGCATGAAGCGGGCATTAAGCGGGTGATATTAACATCATCAGTTGCCGCAATTATGCACCATAATAAATTGGATAAGCGCCCAAAACTGGACGAACGGGATTGGAATGACATCAACCCCAAACATGCAACGCCTTACTCGAAATCTAAGACATTTGCCGAGCGCGCGGCATGGGATTTTGTTGAGCAAAAAATTGTAAATATTGATCTGACTGTCATTAACCCAAGCATGGTGGTGGGTACGCCATTGGATGATGTGATTGGTGCCTCGACAAGTATTATTAAACGTATTTTATGCCGCACCGACCCTGCTGTGCCCCATTTGGGTTTTGCTTATGTAGACGTACGCGATGTGGCTAAAATGCACGTGAATGCCATTGCCAATGATGTAACATTTGGCAAACGGTATATCGCTGCCAATCGCTTTGTTTGGTATTGCGAACTTGTTGATGCGTTGGCTGCAGAATTTCCAGAACGCAAAATAATCACCCGTCGTGCGCCAAACTGGTTGATTAAGTTATTGGCTATCTTTGATGGTGACATTCGATCTGTCAGCCAAGATTTGGGTGTGAAGCGCGAATTAGACAACACTGCCGCAAAGCGCGATTTGGACATGAATTTTCGTGATGTGAAAACCAGCGCTATAGAGACTGCACACTATTTCATTGATCAAAAAATGGTCTAATTGGTAATTTTAAATTTCAGCGCATCGAATTTATTGTCATCTAAAACCGGGCTTGTGCCATCACCTATATTACTAAGTGAAGATGACGGATTATTGTTACGCAATATAGGGTTTGGCTGAGTTGTCGGCGCAGTTTGCACTGTGTTGGCCGCAGGAGCTGTATCAAATACAAGCATATCCAGTGGACGGTTTGTATATATTTGCCACAGACCAGCAGGTGGTAATGGCGGCACTTGGAACGGTTTTTTGGGTTCAGGTGCAACAGGTGCTGTGGTTTTGGGCCCAAACAGATTTGGTTGCGCAATTTGGGTATCGGCAGCCGAAAATACATAGCGTTTATTCGCCACAATCATTTTAGGCGGCAAGCCTGTTTTTTTGAATAATTTATCACCTTCTTCAAGGTTTTTCCAAAAATCGAGCCATTTATTGTCTTTATGTCGGAAGAAGTTAAAACCATTAAGCCTGAACGGGAACGCATGAACATGAAAACGACGTTGGCCGTTTTTAAACGCATCGCGCGCAAGCAGATATACTTCTTCGATATTAGGGTTTGTGAGTGCGTAGCAACCACGAGATGAGCATTCGCCATGCACCATTAATTGACTGCCAGTACGACCATGGGCGCGGTCATAAAAATTTGGGTAGCCCAAGTTGAATGATAGATAAAATTTTGACCGCGGGTTCATTTGTGCCGGGGTAACAACGTAAAAGCCTTCGGGTGCTTGGCGGTCGCCCTCTTTAAGCTTTGGCCCTAGCTCACCAGACCAACTGCAAATGCCATAGCTTTTGAAAAATTGGAAGCGGCCATCTTTTTCCATCCAAACTTCGAAGCGATTTTCTTCTTTATATAAACGCGCGAGAATATGCGCACCGACTTTGAAGCCTTTATCTTTAATGGCACGAACTAAATAAGGAGGTAGTGGTTTTTTCCACGCTTCGCTATCTGTAAACCATTTACAGCCAGATAGAAAAAACACCGTTGAAATTACCAAGGCGATTTTGAAAAAATTTGAAACCCGCAATTCAATACCTACAATAAATGAGTTAACTATTTAGAAACTATAATCCAAAATATTTAACAAAGTTTTGACTCTATTTGCAAAACATTAAAACTCACAATAACGTGATGGGTTATCAACGAATTACCTATAATTCCCGACCAATGGCTAAGAAACGATCTTGCCTATGTGCCAGAACCTCGGCTTTAGACATACCTTCGAATTTAGACAATTGTTTGGCAATGGAAACAGAAATATTATCCATAGCTTGTTGCGGGTCACGATGCGCGCCGCCCATTGGTTCGGCGATAATTTCTTCGATCACGCCAAAAGCTTCTAAATCTTTTGCGGTGATTTTCATATTTAAGGCAGCGTCTTTAGCGCGTTTTGCATCGCGCCATAAAATTGAAGCCGCACCCTCGGGGCTAATCACTGAATAAATGCTGTTTTCTAGCATCATAACTTTATTGGCTGCAGCAATGCCGATGGCACCACCAGATTGGCCTTCGCCAACGATAATGGCTAAAGATGGCACACCAATTTGCAAGCAAACCTCGGTACTACGTGCAATGGCTTCGGCTTGGCCACGTGCCTCGGCACCAATGCCAGGATAGGCGCCCATCGTATTGATGAGGCTGATGACAGGCATATTGAATTTGTCAGCCATTTTCATTAATCTTTGGGCTTTACGATAGCCTTCTGGACGTGCCATGCCGAAATTATGTTTAAGCCTAGTTTCGGTATCATGGCCAGTTTCGTGACCGATTACCATTACGGGACGGCCATTGAAACGTGCCGCGCCACCAACAATGGCGTAATCTTCAGCGAAATTACGATCACCAGCTAATGGGGTGAAATCATCGAAAATATAATTTGCCAAGTTAGAAAAATGTGGGCGGTCTGGATGGCGGGAAACTTGAGTTTTTTGCCATGCATCTAAATTTGCATAGGTAGTGGCTAATGCAGCGTCGGATTTTTCTTGCAATCTGAGCACTTCATCTTCAATTGACATTGAACCATCTGCTGCGGCAAGCGCTTTTAATTCAGCGATCTTTCCGTCTAAATCTGCAATTGATTTTTCGAATTCAAGATAGGTTGTCATTCAAAATTCCTTAAAATATGGCGCATAGATACCACCCCTTGCATTCTTTTAACAACCTTAGGAACCTTGTGCAAGTGGATGATGGTCAAACACCAAATTCTTGAGCCGCTCATCCAGAATATGTGTATAAATTTGGGTGGTTGAGATGTCTGCATGGCCGAGCATTTGTTGAACGGCACGTAAATCGGCACCGTTTGCCAGTAAATGCGAGGCAAAAGCATGGCGTAATATATGCGGTGATATCTTAGCTGCATCTAAACCAATTTTTTGTGCCAAAAGCTTTAATTCCTTTGCGAAACCTTGGCGCGTCATATGCCCCAATGCGCCACGTGAAATAAATATATAGTCAGAGGCTTTATTAATTTCAATGGCTTGGGTGGCTAGATAGGCCAAATAGTCTTGCAGAATATCCAATGCAGCATAGCCCAATGGCACCAACCGCTCGCGCCCGCCTTTGCCTTTTATGAACAGCATGCCTTCATCTAACCGCACCTGTCCTAGGCGCAAACCGACAAGTTCACTCACCCGCAAACCTGTTGCGTATAAAATTTCTAACAGGCAGTAAAAACGCCGATGTTTTTGCAGTTTGGCAGGTGATTGCTCTTGGTTTTCTGCATTGTTTTTAGCCGCGAATAACAGTTGATTCACTTCGTCTATCGACATGATTTTTGGTAAGGGACGTGGTTTTTTGGGGCTATCAATAATATCGGCAGGGTTATTGCCTATATGTTTTTCCTGATGCAGGAATTTAAAAAACTGTTTGAGTGCTGACAAACGGCGCGCTTGCGTGGAGACTTCGGCACCTGCCGCCACTTGATATGCTAGAAAACCGCGAATGTGATCGACATTAATTTTGCTGATTAATATGCCTTGCGGCAGGAAATTAAAAAACTGAGTGAGATCGGTGCGATAGGAAATAAGTGTGTTTTCGGCAGCACCACGCTCAGCGGCAATCATTTCTAAAAAACTTTCAACATATTCACTCATTGGCGGCATCTTTTGTGGGGTTTTGAACCAATTGCGGTTTTGGTAATGTGATTTCTTGTTTAATTTGGATTTGATCAGCCGTAAAAAATGATGGGAGGATGTAGAGTGCCAGATAGGTTAAACCCGCCAAAATCAACATATAGAAAATATATTTTAACGGGCCGAACATGTTGGTTACTTTCACTTAAAATTATACGTTAATTGTAACTTTAATTCGCATAAACAACAAGATTTACTTGCAGATTTGCATGACAATGCCCATAATAAGAGCAATTGATTTACACATTTGAGGCGTCATACTCGCCTCTATTAGACACTAGTTTGGGCAAATTATGTTCGCAGAAAATAGCACAAAAATCATTCGTGATTATTTGGGCAAGCAGTCTATCGTTTTGATAGGCCTTATGGGTGCGGGAAAAACAACTTTAGGACGGCGACTAGCTAAACATTTAGACCTGCCATTTAAAGATGCTGACCATGAAATTGAAGCCGCAGCAGGCATGGATGTGCCTGAGTTTTTTGCCACATTTGGCGAAGATAAATTTAGAGACGGCGAAGAAAAAGTGATTTCTCGATTGTTGGACAGTGGGCCGCAGATTTTAGCCACGGGCGGCGGCGCTTATATGCGCGAAGCCACCCGTAACAATATCAAAGAAAAAGGCATTTCAATTTGGTTGCGTGGTGATTTGGAGCTTTTGATGGATCGCATTGCATTGCGGCAAACGCGGCCATTGCTGCAAGTCGACAACCCAAAAGAAGTGATGCAAAAATTGATTGACGAACGTTACCCGATTTATGCGCAGGCTGATGTTACCATTGATACAATTGATGCGCCGCATAATGTGATGATTGATAAATTGCTAAAAGAAATGGTGGCATATGCCTCTTGAAAATATTCAAAAAATTACCGTTGAGCTTGGCGATGAAAGATCGTATGACATTTTGGTTGGTGGACGGCTGATAGAAACCGCTGGCGAGCTTATAAAGCCATTATTAAAACGCCCATTTACAATTATTGTGACCGATGAGAATGTGGCGCAACATCATTTGGCTGATTTGCAAGCTAGTTTTGCCAATGAAGGCATTGAATGTGACGCGATTATATTACCCGCTGGTGAGAAAAGTAAAAGCATGCAAATGCTTTCTGAATTGCTTGAAAAATTAATTGCTTTTGGCGTTGAGCGCAATGATGTTATCACCATTTTAGGTGGTGGCGTGATGGGTGATTTGGGCGGATTTGCGGCTTCTGTATTGCGCCGTGGCGTTGATTTTGTGCAAATTCCAACTTCTATTTTGGCGCAAGTGGACTCGAGCGTTGGGGGGAAAACTGGGGTAAATTCACCGCAGGGTAAAAACCTACTTGGGGCTTTTCATCAGCCTAAATTAGTATTGGCCGATATTGATATTTTAGACACTTTATCTGACCGACATATACGCGCGGGATATGCTGAAATATTTAAATATGCGCTTATCAACGACGCCGAATTTTATAAATGGTTAGTTGAAAATGGCAAAAAACTTATTGAGGGTGATAAAACTGCCCGCCAATATGCGGTTGTGAAATCTTGCCAATCTAAGGCTGATATTGTTAGCCAAGATGAAAAAGAACATGGCTTGCGCGCTTTGTTGAATTTAGGCCATACATTTGGCCATGCACTCGAAGCTCATACTCAATATTCTGACCGCCTTATCCATGGTGAAGGCGTGGCCATTGGCATGGCTTTGGCATTTGAATTTTCGGCCTTTTTGGGCTTTAACAATGGCGCTGATATTGACCAAATTAAAGCTCATATGACTGAAATTGAATTGCCAAAAGATTTAAGTTTTGAAGGCTTGCAGCCCTTGCCAACTGCCAAAAATATGCTTGGCTTTATGTTGCAAGACAAAAAGACTGAACAAGGTGAAATGACATTTATTTTGACAAATGGTGTTGGGCAGTCTTTTGTCGAAAAAAATGTAGACCAAAAATTAGTGTTGAACTTTTTAAAAAGCAAAAACCTTAAATGACTGAATTTATAACTGAGAATTTTGATAGTTTAATCGCCATTGGCGCGATCTTTGTGTTGATTTTGATTTCGGCATTTTTTTCGGGTTCGGAAACTGCACTTACTGCCGCATCGAAAGCCCGCATCAAACAAATGCAGAAAAAACAAAGTAAACGCGCTGATATTGTGGGCAAATTACTTGAGAATTCTGAAAAATTATTGGGCGCTATATTACTAGGCAATAACCTTGTGAATATTTTGGCATCGGCCATTGCCACCAGTTTTTTCATCACCATATTTGGTGCTACAGGTGTGGTTTATGCGACTTTAATCATGACTTTTTTGATTTTAATTTTTGCTGAAGTATTGCCTAAAACTTATGCCCTGCAGAATCCTGAAAAACTAGCTTTGTTTGTGGCACCGATTATGCGTGTGATTGTGTTTTTACTAACACCATTGGTGCTAATTATCCGTGCTATAGTTAGCTCATTTTTATGGATATTTGGCGCGAGAAAACCTAAAGAATTGGATGAAGACGCGGCTGATGCTGAAATAAGAGGCAATATTGATTTACAGCATGAAGAAGGCGTGATGGTTAAAAATGACCGTGACATGTTGGGCGGTATATTGGATTTGAAGCAGATGGGTATTGAAGATGTGATGATACATCGTACCAACATATTTTCTTTGGACATTGCTTTGGGCGCGACAGAAATTGCCACTCAAATATTGAATAATAGTTATACCCGCGTGCCATTATACCGCGGTGAACCTGACAATTTTATTGGGATTTTACATACGAAAGACTTGTTGTGGGCAATTAACGCCAAACAAAAAGCCAATAAAGAAACCAATGAGGATGATTTAGAAAGCCTATTAACGCCTATTTGGTATGTGCCAGAAACCACTAGCTTACAGGACCAATTGAACAATTTTTTAAAGCGCAAAAGCCATTTTGCATTGGTGGTGGATGAATATGGTGAAACTCAAGGTTTGATAACTTTAGAAGATATTTTGGAAGAAATTGTTGGCGACATTGTTGACGAGCATGATCAAGGCCTAAAAGGCATGCGCCCGCAACCTAATGGCAGCGTGAATGTGGATGGCCATGTATCGGTACGCGACTTAAACCGCGCCATGGATTGGGAAATGCCGCAACATGACGCGATTAGCATCGCGGGCTTGATTATTAATGAAGCACAGATTATTCCCAACATTGGCCAAGCATTCAGCTTTTATGGATTCAGATTTGAAATCCTAAGAAAAGACGCCAACCGCCTGACCTCGATACGTGTGACTAAGCTCTAGTCCCTACAGCAGTAACAAGCACGTAAACTGTCATCGTACTGCTGATACTGGGTTAGGCTCCTGCAATTACTCAGGCACCCAACCATTAATGACCCCACATGGGCAAAAAAATTGAGCCATCTCTTGGGCGAACTTGCCGACTGAGGCCGTCCGTTAGGACGAGCAAGCTTAACGGAGTTAAGCGCCCGCAGGGCTAAAGAGAGGCAAAGCCGAACGAAAAGATGAGACTTCCAGAGCGGTAACAACCGCCAACTGTTTTTGTGACGCTAATACTGGGTCTCGCTCCTGCCTTCACTCAGGTACTCCAGCGGCAACAAGCGCGCTAACTGTCTTCGTACCGCCGATACTGGGTGACGCTCCTGCATTTACTCAGGTACCCAAACATTAATGACCCCAACATGGACAAAAAAGCTGAGCCATCTCTTTGGCGANNGGCGAACTTGCCGACTGAGGCCGTCCGTTAGGACGAGCAAGCTTAACGGAGTTAAGCGCCCGCAGGGGCTAAAGAGAGGCAAAGCCGAACGAAAAGATGAGACTTCCAGAGCGGTAACAAGCGCGCTAACTGTTTTTGTGCCTTAAATACTGGGTCGCACTCCTGCCGATACTCGGGTACTCCATTTATACGGTCGTTCCACTCCCTGTTAGCACTTGCGTGCGCTCTGGTCACTAACGCTCCCGACGCTAGCCACCGCGCGTTAGCAGGCCGCGGCTTCGAACGTCATCTTTCGCGCTCACCGAATGGCAGGTTGTATGGATATGAGAGTTTAAATTTGGCTTTGGCGTGGGTAAAAGAGCTGAGCCGTCTCTTCGGCGAACTTGCCGACTGAGGCCGTCCGTTAGGACG
>JAOPTR010000006.1:0-56959 GCA_051531935.1 Hyphomicrobiales bacterium | reverse complement strand
AGAGAGCGGAGCGAACGCACGCCAGTACTACTAGAGAGGCGAAGCCGAACGTAATAAAGCAAGCTTCCAGAGCATAAACAACGGCATCACCCAGCCGCAACTTCACAAAAACAGTCAACACCAGTTACCACAGCGGAGATTTCAAAATCACCTAACCACAACAATACTCAAAGCATGCAATGTAGATGCAAATTCTGCTTTTAGTTCGGCCATAATCATTTTATGTTGCATGACGCGGCTTTTGCCATCTAGTGCTTGGGCTTTAATTTTAACATTAAAGTGGGTATTGCCACCTGGGCGTGCACCGCTATGCCCTGCATGTGATGCAGAATCGTCAATAACTTCTAAAAATTCCGGCGAAAGCGCAGAAATTAACTTTTGTTCAATAATATTTTTCATAATGTCTATATAATCCCTTCCAAAATCACTTGCAATGGGTTAATAATATTGCCTCAAAAGATTTATAAAGATTTGACTCTTAAATTCAACATTGGATAGTGACTTGAGCGACAATAACGACTTTTTTTCGAGCTTACGGGTGAAGCCTAAAGATGACCTGACACGCAAAAAGCACCAACTGCCTTGCGACCATCCGCAATGTGAAAAAGCTGGTGAACATAAAGCGCCAAAAGGTGGCAATGAGCCAAACCAATATTACAATTTTTGTTTAACCCATGTGCGCGAGTATAATAAGGGCTTTAATTTCTTTAAAGAAATGAAAGACGCCGAAGTGAAGCAATATATTTCCGAAGCACGCACAGGCCATCGCCCAACATGGAAACGTGGCACAGGCGGCGCTGCTGGTGTTAATGCGGCGCAAGAAGCCACACTAGATAACGGCCTCAATGGCCGTAACCGCCTAAAAGACCCGTTTGAGTTTTTTGGTGGTGATGTGCCGATTGGTGCCTCGGGCCGACCTCGCAAGCAATTGCGCAATGCAGAACGCAAAGCATTGGCAAAGCTTGGCCTTGATGAAAGTTCCAAGCCAGAAGAAATTAAAAAGCAATTTAAAATGCTTGCTAAGCGACATCATCCTGACCTTAACAGGGGCGATAAGCAGAGCGAGGCCATTTTGGCTGAAATTATATCGGCTTATAACCATTTAAAATCTGTAGATTACGTATAAATATCAATTAAATTGGAAATAATATGACTGCACCGACACCTGATACCACAATCTCGGTACGTGAAGCTTTTGGCATTGATTCTGACTTAGAAGTGCCGGCATTCTCACAAACATCTGAGCATGTTCCTGAAGCTGATCCCGACTATTTATTTAACCGTGAAATCACTTTAGCAATTTTGGCAGGCTTTGCTTATAACCGCCGCGTGATGATTCAAGGTTATCATGGTACAGGTAAGTCCACCCATATTGAGCAAGTGGCAAGCCGCCTAAACTGGCCGTGTATTCGGGTTAATTTGGACAGCCACATTAGCCGTATTGATTTGGTGGGTAAAGATGCCATTGTGTTAAAAGATGGCAAACAAGTGACCGAATTTAAAGAAGGTATTTTGCCATACGCATTGCAAAGCAATACAGCTTTGGTATTTGATGAATATGATGCTGGCCGTGCCGACGTTATGTTTGTGATTCAGCGTATTTTGGAAGCTCATGGTAAGTTAACATTGCTTGACCAAAGCCGCGTGATTGCACCCCATGAAAGCTTTAGATTATTTGCCACCGCCAATACCATTGGTTTGGGTGATACATCTGGCCTTTACCATGGCACACAACAAATTAACCAAGGCCAAATGGACAGATGGAACATTGTTGCGGTGTTGAACTATCTGCCACATGATGATGAAGCTGCCATTGTTGCTGCCAAAGTGAAACCACTTGCAGAAAGCGAGGGCGGACTGGAAATAATTAGCAATATGGTACGCGTAGCAGACCTAACACGCCAAGCATTTATCAACGGTGATTTATCGACTGTGATGAGCCCACGTAGTGTGATTACATGGGCGGAAAATATGCAAATATTTAACGACATGGCATTCTCATTCCGCGTGACATTTTTAAATAAATGTGACGAGTTGGAACGCGGCTTAGTGGCTGAATTTTACCAACGTGTTTTTGACCAAGAATTGCCAGAATCTACAGCTCATGTGGCATTAAGTTAGGCTTTATATAAATGTCGGAAAGCTACAAACATAAAAAACGTGCCGAAAAGGTAGCGCCTTTTAAAAAAGCGCTATCCCTCACCATGCGTGCCATTTCGGAAGATGACGAATTGGCAGTAATTTATGGCGTTGACCGCCCAAGCGTCAGCGGCCAAAAGGCACGATTGCCAGACCCTAGTTTTATTTCTAAAAAAGAAGAAGTGACACTTATACGGGGTAGTGCCGACATGTTGGCTTTGACCCACGCCTTACATAGTGAAGATTTGCATAGCAAATTAACACCGCCTGCGCCAGAAGCGAAAGCTGTGTTTAACATGGCTGAGCAAGCCCGCATCGCCTCTATTGGAGCGTCGCAAATGAAGGGTATGGCACGTAATTTAAACGCTGATTTTGCCCAGAAACTTGCCAAACGCGGCATTAAAAAACCTGACAATACTGAAGAAGCGCCAATGGACATTGCTTTGGCCTTATTGCTGCGTGAAAAAATTGCCGGCCTTGCGCCTCCTAAAAAATACGCTGAGAATTTAAACCTTTGGCGTGAATATTTTAGCGAAAAAGCGGGTGATCTGCTCGACAATATTGCCGAAAATAAAGATGACCAATTTGAATTTGCCAAAGACCTTTATGATCTTTTGCGCGCCTTTGACATGGGTGATGATTTAGCTGATTTAGAAAACCCACAAGACGAAGGCAGCAATGACGATGCTGCAGCCGAAGGCGAAGCTGAAGCAGGCATGGAAGAAGCCGAACAAGAAGCAGCTGAAGGTGAAGAAGCCAGTGATGAAGAGTTAAAAGGCGATGCGGACGATGATTCTGACCAGATGATGGACGAAGATTCGGACAAAGTAGGCGACCTTGAAGAAACCGAAGGCGAAGAAAGCACTGAGGGAGAAAACAGCGAAACTGACCCAAATAGCGAAGCCTTTGACCCTGAAAAAGCGCCCTACACAGCCTTTACAACTGAATATGATGAAGTGATTCATGCCCAAGACATATGCGATGATTTTGAATTGGCAAAATTGCGTGAGCATTTAGACGGGCAAATGACCCATTTACAAGGTGCTGTATCACGCCTTGCCAACAAATTAATGCGCCTGCTTTTGGCGCAGCAAAATAGAAGTTGGGAATTTGACCTTGAGGAAGGCCTGCTTGATGCGGCCAAACTTGCCCGCGTGATTGCTGACCCCTTATTGCCACTTTCCTTTAAGCAAGAAAAAGACACTGAATTTAAAGACACGATTGTGACTTTGCTGATTGATAATTCTGGTTCTATGCGCGGACGCCCCATTACCATTGCTGCCATTTGTGGTGATGTATTGGCACGCACATTGGAGCGTTGCAAAGTTAAAGTGGAGATTTTGGGCTTTACCACCCGCGCTTGGAAGGGTGGACAATCTCGTGAAAATTGGATGGATGAGGGTAAACCTAAATACCCTGGCCGTTTGAATGATTTGCGCCACATTATATATAAACGCGCAGACACGCCTTATAGGCGCTCGAAAAATAATTTAGGCCTGATGATGCGCGAAGGCTTGTTGAAAGAAAATATTGACGGTGAAGCGCTCACATGGGCGCATAACAGACTTTTGGCGCGGCCTGAACATCGCCGCATTTTGATGGTAATCTCTGATGGCGCACCTGTTGATGACAGCACATTAAGCGCAAATATTGGAAATTATTTGGAAAAGCATTTACGCGACACCATTGAATATATTGAAACACGATCATCTGTTGAATTGCTTGCGATTGGTATTGGACATGACGTAACACGCTATTATGAACGCGCCATTACCATTAATGACGCCGAAGAATTAGGTGGTGCGATTACCAACCAATTGGCCGAACTGTTTGCCGCGGATACAAAGCGAAAAAAATAATATGAAAACTGCCCCTTTTATGAAATTGACTTTTACAGCCATGCTGGCAAGTTTATTGACGGTTAGCATTGTGGTTGCTGAGCCAATAAAGGTTGAATCTACGCTGCTGCCTATTTCTAATAAAGCGGTTTTTAAAAATAGATTTGATAATTTATATTGGCGCGGCGGATTGGTCATGAAATCTGACTATAAAAAGTTTGGTGGTCTATCGGGTATTGAATTGTCTAGTGATGGCAAGCGCCTGTTGGCTATATCTGACCGTGGGCACTGGTTTAAGGCAACAATTCGTTATAAAAACGGCGCACTTAATAATATTTCCAACGCCGAAATGTCGCCCTTGTTAAACGCCAATGGCCAGCGTTTTAAAAGTTGGGAAATTGACAGCGAAGGTTTAACCAAGCGCAGTGGCAGTTTAAGCGATGTGATTGTTTCCACCGAACGCAACCAAGCATTGATGCGCTATAAATTAGGTAATAATTTAACCGCAAAAGCCATGAAATGGGGCACAATTATTGACGCCAAAAAAATTGGCCGCAATAAAGGTTTGGAAAGCGTGACTATATTGCCTAAAAGCCACAAATATAGAGGCTGGTTGTTGGCGATCGCTGAAAAAAAATTAGATAAAAACGGCAACCATACCGCTTGGTTGGTGAATGGAAAAATCAACCATACATTTAACCTTAAACGCTATGCTGATTTTGACATTACTGATGTGAGTTATTTGCCAAATGGCGATATTGTGGTTTTGGAACGTTCTATTGCGTTATTTTCGGGTGCAACGATGCGCATTAGGCAAATCTGCGGCAGAGACATAAAGCCAAACGCTTTGGTTGATGGTTATAAATTGATAGAATCTGGCTGGAGCCTATCGGTTGATAATATGGAAGGCATTGCCGTACACAAAGCTAGCAATGGCGAAACCATTTTGACCATTATATCTGATGATAATTTCCACTTTTTACAACGTAACTTATTGTTACAATTTGCTTTGGTGAATAACCGCTCAGTTTGCAAATAGATTAGGCATAAAAAAAGCCACTCTCTATTGAGAGTGGCTTTTTTAAAATCAATTAGCAATTGCCAAAATTAAGCAGCAGCATCTACAACTTTTTGCAAGCGTTTCTTAATGCGCAATGCACGAGCTGAAAGACCAACGTTTTTAGCTTTGATAAGGTAAGCATCTAGGCCACCAACATGTTCTACACTGCGAAGCGCATGAGCTGAAATACGCAAAGATACGCTTTCGCCCAGTGTATCGCTTAGCAAGCTAACATTACAAAGGTTTGGCAAGAAACGACGACGGCTGCGGTTTTTCGCATGGCTAACATTATTGCCTGTTTGTACGCCTTTACCAGATAATTCACAACGACGAGCCATTTGGCTTCTCCTCATTTAATATGTGTTAGCCCCCAAAAGGGTATAAAACTTGGCACATATGTAATATTACAAATTTTTAGTTGGGTTCATATAATCTGATATATTGGCAAGGTCAAGATAAACTGTATTTGGAATGAGGATTATAACCAGAAAATATAAACCGCAAATGCTTATTCACATGTGAAAGCGCCTCTATCTTACACCACTATACGCAAAATTAACCATAATCATCTATGTTTTGGACAATTATTTTGGTTCTGAGGACATGTTATGCGTATGCCAAGCTTTAAAAATTCACTTAAATTAATTGCCGTATTTTCTATTATAGCGTTGCCTACGCAATCGCTCGCGGCTGGCAAAGTAAACGTGAACGCCAATTACAGCCTAAACATAGCAGGTTTTAAACTTGGATCAGTTGGTTTGGCGGCGCGGCTTAAAAGCAACAGTTATGCCATATCCATACGTGCATTTACCACTGGCGGCCTTGACCGTTTGATGCGGTTTACCATCGAGACCCGCGCCCGTGGCCAATATAATGGGCATAAAGTCAACTCGACAGAATATATGACTGCATATTCGAACAAGCGGTTAAAACGCAAAGTGGTGGTGACTTATCCAAATAACAGCCGTGCCACTGTGCACGCCACACCGCCATATGGAAAATTTAAAGACAGTGTGCCAGTATATGCCAAACATTTGCGCAATGTAGTTGACCCTTTAGGTGCGATGTTACTACCCTTTAATAAAAAGTACAAACCAAACGCCCAACAACAATGTAGCCGTGTGCAACCTATTTTTGATGGCGTAACCCGTTATAAGCTAACCATGAGTGCTGTTAAAAATACGGATAAGATTTATCCTAACGCCATTGCTTGTAAAGTGAGCTACACGCCCATTGCAGGGCATAGAAAAGGCAAAGCCGATAAAACCATTATCGACAATTTTGCATCTGCCAAAGTTTGGTTGATACCCATTGAAAAAGCGGGCGTCTTAATTCCTGTTAAAGTTGAAATTCCCACTAAGTTTGGCACATTCAGCATTAAGACTGACACCATTGATGTTGGCGGGAAGAAAATCTCGGCCAAGTGAGATAGGTTTCAGCACAAACTACCCTAATTATATAGATGATAGACATGAAACTGTGCCATTTAGCGGGTGTGGACATATGCGTCTTGCACATGCGTCTTGCGTTTGCGCATGCCTACAGGGCTTAAATTCTATATCTTGTGTCAGAACAAACCGCCAACACTTGGATATTAGTGATTCGGTCATGCTATGTTCTACCATCGTTCCAAATAGTGACTTTATCCATATAAAATAGCTAGTTATGAGAGAGTGTGGCAGCAAAAATTAACTATATTTATTAAGTTATTTGATCAAATTGGATCCAAAAATTGGTCTAGACCCTTGGTTTAGTGGACAATAGGTTAACAAACATTGTGTGAGAACAACATATAGTATAGAACATATAGGCAACATTAACTTGTCAGTGATTCGGACACGGTCTGTTCCTACCTCGTTCCGAAATTTAACTTATGTGCTTGAAAGGTTAATAAATTTTATGACTAAATGTTTGGCATCTGGTTGCAAAACCGTCACAAACTACTTATATATTGATGGTCAGAATCAATAGAAACACCGAAACCTATGCGCATTACAAAATCCAAAACATCGAGCCAAGATTTTGACCAAAGGTTAGAAAATATTGGTAGCGATAAGCATGACATTGTAGGCCATAGCCAAAATGTAACTGCAATACTGGGCCCGACAAATACCGGAAAAACCCATTTAGCCATTAGCCGCATGCTGGAACATACAACAGGCATGATAGGCTTGCCTTTACGGCTGTTGGCCCGCGAAGTTTATGACCGCGTGGTGAAGTTAAAAGGCCCAGAACAAATTGCGCTGATCACTGGCGAAGAAAAAATCATTCCTAAAAACCCCAATTATTTTATTTGTACAGTTGAGGCCATGCCACGTGATTTGCGGGTTGATTTTATGGCGATTGACGAAATTCAACTTAGTGCCGACCCGCACCGGGGTTATATATTCACCAACCGCTTGCTCAATTACCGTGGCAACAAACAAACCATGTTTTTGGGCGCAGAAACCATGCGTGATATTATTGGCCGATTGTTACCTGACGTAACATTTGAAACGCGGCCACGGCTTTCTAGCCTCAGCTATGCAGGACAGAAGAAATTATCTCGTTTGCCGCGCAAAACAGCAATTGTAGCATTTAGTGCCGACCGCGTTTATGAGATAGCAGAATTGATTCGCCGCCAAAAGGGTGGAGCTGCTGTGGTATTAGGGGCATTAAGCCCCCGCACGCGAAATGCCCAAATTGCCTTGTACCAAAATGGTGAGGTTGATTATATTGTCGCCACCGACGCCATTGGCATGGGGCTTAACTTAGACATTGACCATGTGGCATTTGCTGCCACTCGAAAATTTGACGGCAAACGCACCCGGCATTTAAACAATAGTGAGCTTGCACAAGTTGCAGGCCGTGCAGGTCGCTTTAAAAATGATGGTACATTTGGCATCACGTCTTTGGTTAAATATTTAGATGAAGATAGCGTTCATGCCATTGAAAAACATGAATTTGAACCCATCACTCATTTGCATTGGCGCAGCAACCAACTTGATTTTAGCACCATCCATAATTTGATTATTTCGCTCAATCGCCCATCTGAAACGCAGGGGCTTGTGCGCACAGATACAGCAATAGACCAAGCAACTTTAGAGTATTTAACTAAAGATGAAGATGTTATGCAATATGCGCGAGGTGGTGCCGCCAACAAGATTTTATGGGAAGTTGCATCGATTCCTGACTTCAGAAAGCTGATTTTGGCGGAACATGCAACTTTAGTGTCACATATTTATCGCAATTTGATGGAAAATGGTTATATTGACACGGATTGGTTTGCAAAACAGGTCAGCTATTCTGATAATGTTGACGGGGATATTGATGCCTTATCAAACCGCATCGCACATATCAGAACATGGACATTTATTGCCAATCGACCCAACTGGGTTCTAGATGTTGGACATTGGCGACATGTAACCCGCGAGATAGAAAACCGATTGTCGGACGCTTTACACGAGCGTTTGACGCAACGATTTGTAGACAAGAGAACAAGCCTACTTATGAGTAGACTTCGTGAAAAGGAAGACATTATGGCTGACGTTTCGACGGCAGGAGAAGTTAAGGTAGAAGACGAATTTGTAGGACACGTAGTTGGCCTAGGATTTGAAATTGGTGAAACTGAAGATCAGGCGCAAGAAAAAGCCTTGCGCGCGGCATCTCAAAAACAAGTTGCGGCTGAAGTCAGCCGCCGTGTTGACCAAATTATCACTGAACAACCTTCGTGCTTAAATTTAGATGACCATGGCAAAATATGCTGGAATGAACATGCCATTGCGCGTGTTGAAGCAGGCGATACAATTTTAAGCCCTTATACCAGCATTATAAGCAATGAATATATTGTATCGGCTGATGAAAAGCGCCTTGGTGACCATGTGAAAGCTTGGCTGAAAGCTGAGATTGACAAACAATTATCGAGCCTTATTAAACTGAACAACCCAGAAAATGTAACTGGCATCGCGCGCGGTGTGGCTTTTCAACTTGTTGAAAATTACGGCATTTTGGTACGTGATGAAGTGACTGAGGAAATTAAAGCCCTAGACCAAGACGCCCGCAAACAATTGCGACGCTTTGGTGTTAGATTTGGCGCCTACCATATTTTTATTCCGCAGCTTTTAAAACCTGCACCAACAAAATTACTGATGTTATTAGCCGCATTGCAAACTGCAAAAGCCAATAATAGCCCACTAGATATACCGCCGCACCCTGGCCAAGGCCTTACATCTGTAGCTTTAGATGCTAAAATGCCCAACAATTATTACCAAACAGCAGGGTTTAGAAAATGTGTAACCAGAGCTGTGCGCATTGATATGCTTGAACGTTTGGCAGATTTAATACGTGAAGTGTTATATTGGAAGCCAAAAGCCGCTGTGAAACCTGCAGCAGAACCGACAAGCCTTGACGCTGCCGCACAAGAAGCTGAAACACCTAGCGTTTTAGAACCTGTTGGCGAAGCGCGCCCACTGGGCACACATACAACTGGTGGCTTTACAGTGACGCCAAATATGATGTCGCTTGTGGGTTGTTCGGGTGATGAGTTTTCGAACATTTTGAGCACCATTGGTTATCAGATGAGCAAAATTGAGATTGAAAAAAGCGATCTTGATGAAGCGGCTGTTGCTGTTGAACCTGCGAAAGCTGACGAAACTGATGCCATTACTGAAAATGCTGTGACGCATGTCGAGGTTTGGTTTCCTGCGCGCAAACGTGCAAACGCACCGACTAGAAACAATCGTCAAAAACGTGGTGAAAACAAGCGTAGTGACAGCAAACGCCATGATAATAAGCGTAAATTTGACAAGAAACAAAACAACAAAAAACCAAATGTGGCCGCTAAAAAACCAAAGCCAACAATAGCACCAGAAAACAGCCCATTTGCAGCTTTGTTAGCCCTTAAAGACAATGCTTAATGGCTGAAAAACCATCTACTGATGCGCAGCTACCTATTGAAGCGCAACGAATTGACAAATGGTTGTTCCATTCGCGGTTTATAAAGAGCCGCGCAATGGCAACTAAACTTGTCAATAGCAAGCGCATTCGGGTGAATGGTGAGAAAATATCGAAGGCCAGTTATAAACTAAGAATTGCTGACATACTGACCTTTGATTTGAACAGCCGCATTATGGTGATTGAGATATTGGGCATTAATACAACGCGCCGCCCCTACAAAGAGGCATGCCTGCTTTATGACGACCAAAGCCCTGAACCAGAATCGAAACAAGATGAAAATGACCCTGATTTCTTAGCCGCGCCATTTATACGCGAAAAAGGCACGGGCCGACCGACCAAAAAACAACGCCGCGAAACTGACCAATTTAGATTGAGCGCATTAGACTTTTAGCAATTAGCCTCACTAGATTAGAATGTGTATAAACCCTTGCATTTGGCGTTGAAACATTGCTATTTATCAAATTATTAAGCCACACGTGTTTTTTTAGAACAAATAGGCTGATTCTTATTGCTCAAAAGCCTAAAATAAGTAATGTAGCTTTATGTATTCTATGTGAATTTAATGTTAATTAAAATAATTCACAAAAATAAATGTAAATAGTGTTTTCGCAGGGCATTATCGAGCATATTGGAGATTGAAATGACTTATGTAGTTACTGAAAATTGCATAAAATGTAAATTCACTGATTGTGTTGAAGTTTGCCCTGTTGATTGTTTTTACGAAGGTGAAAACTTTTTGGTGATTCACCCAGACGAATGTATTGATTGCGGTGTTTGCGAACCTGAATGCCCTGCTGATGCCATTAGACCTGACACAGAACCTGACATGGAAAATTGGTTAGAGATTAATACCAAATTTGCAGACATTTGGCCTAACATCACCATGAAAAAAGAACAAATGGATGATGCCGAAGAATTTGATGGCAAAGCTGGCAAACTGGCTATGCTTTCAGAAGAACCTGGCGAGGGCGATTGATCGCTTTTCTAGGTATCGGACCGCATTGACTGAGCATTAGCAGGAGTGCAATTTTGCACATCCTGAACACTCTGATTAAAAGTTCATAAAACTAAGAATAAAATAGCATAAAACTAAATTATGGCACTAGCAACAGCCAGTGCTTGCCTTCTCGGCAGGCGCACAACATGAAGCGCTAGCTTTGGTTTTTGCAACATTAAAGCCACCATGATGATTTTCAAAATCGCCTTTAACATCAAACGCAGCTTGATAGCGGCTTTGATTTAAAATATTTGCTACATTACCCGAAACATCGACCCATTCGCCTGTGGCAAAGCTGTTATTTTGATCGAGCGTGAATAAATCGGCAGCTTCGGCAATTGAGCCATTGTATTTGGCCTTATGGCCGTAATTTTCTTCTCTATCTTCTGCATCTATTTTAAACGCCCGCACAGTTTGCGAGGTGAAGTTGATGTGAGATAGTTTCGGTTTTAGCGCTTCATTATCGACAGGTAATACGCTGTTACTCACCGTGTAGGACATATTGAAGCCGAGGGATGCCATTTGACGACGATAATCTTCGGTATAAAGTGCGCCGCCCAAACATTCGCCTACAATTACGGGGTCTGCTTTTAAATCGGCACCTAAACGACGATCTGCAAAAACATCGGCAAAATAGAGCTCGCCGCCTTGTTTCAAAATCCGATAAATCTCGGCAAATACTTTTTCTTTTTCGGGCGCGAGGTTAATCACGCAATTTGAAACCACGAGGTCGACACTTGCATCAGCAATTGAAGATAAGTCCTCGATAAAATGTTTCACAAATTCGATATTGGGTGTTGAATAGCCAAATTTTTCGGTGTGATAACCGATATATTTACGCGCCACATCTAATTGTTGATCGGTCATATCGACACCAATGACATGGCCTTTTTGGCCTACTAATTGGCTAAGCACATAACAATCTTGCCCACTGCCTGAGCCTAGATCTAACACTGTGAGGCCATTTAGCATAGGAGGGATGGGAGAACCGCAGCCGTAAAATTTACTCACAATCTCATCATGCACATTGGCGACTAGTGGCCGCAAATAAGCGGGCATTGCATCTGTTGGGCAACAAGCCGCGGTGAGCAAATCATCATTAGTTTTAAGTGTTTCACCATAATATTCTTTGACGTCTTCGTGAATTTTTGACATATAATTCTCCTATATCTTATATTTACATATAATGTGTGACAGTTTTAAAACAAGCATATTATATAATATACCGCGCCTGCGATAAGCCCCGCCCCTGGCACTGTGATAATCCACGCGCCGAGCATGGACATGATGATTTTTAAATCGAGCTTACTTTTGCCTGCAATTCCGACCCCAATAATGGCCGAGGTCGAAACATGGGTGGTTGAAACAGGCAACCCGAAGCGGCTTGCCCCAATGACTAAAAATGATGAAATGAGATTGGCAGCAAAGCCTTGATGATGATCCATCTTTGTGACTTTTTCGGCCAATACTTTGGTAATGCGCTTGCCGATAAGCCAAGCGCCCGCTGTCATCGACACAGCGCCAATGACATAATACATGGCACCCAATTGCTCTGGCCTAAGCATAACCACGGGCAAAATAACAGCGATGAGTTTGGGTGTATCATTTAGCCCACGGGCAAATGTAAGTAGGCCTGAAGTGAACCAATGCAAAAAATCTTCGTTTAGTTTAAAATTATAACTCAGTAGGGAATATTGGCCGTTTGGCAATTTGGCAGTCATATTACGGATAAATTTAAACCCTATAATGGCCAAAATAATAGATGCAAAAGGACTGATCAAAAGCGGCAAAACGATTTTAACGCCCACTTTTTGCCAGACAATGCCATCGACACCATAGGCAAACAAGCCTGTGCCGATAAATGCCCCAACCAAACTATGGGTGGTGGATACAGGAAGTTTTGCATAGGTGGATAAAAATACCCAAATTATGGGTGCAATGGCGACCGCTAATGCGATGCTTAAATTCATTTCGGTATGGGATGCATAAAAGCTTTGGCTGAGATTTTTAACAATGGCACCACCCCAAAATATGCCTGAAAGCGCGCCTAGCAATGTCCAAAACACGCCCCAATTAACCGCTGTAGACATGGAAGCGACACCTGCCCCCGCCAAAGTGGCGATGGATTTTGAAACGTCATTCGCGCCATTGGCAAAACTTAATAAAACCAACAGTAAAATAGCGGTTGCAGTTAAATAAAAATCCATTATGTTCTATCCAATTATTTTTCTTGAGATATAGCCTAAAACATCATCACGAGATAATAAATTGAGATCACGTTTAATTCATCAAAACCGATTTAAGGACAATAAGTTGACACCATTTAGCACCCGCTTTAAAAAGCTACTTTTTACCAAAGCCAATGTCGTTATATCTGCTGTGGTTTTAGCACTTATGTTGGCGGGCGTATTGTTTAATGTGATGTCCGAACCTCGGGCTATATTTTTGTTTCTCATCTATCTTTGCTTTATGCCAACATATCAAGCGATCAACGCCAAATTTTTGTTTGAAGATAAATATCAGATTTTTGAACAAGAAGGCCAATCGGCAATTGGCAACCCGATTGTCCACATGCC
Source organism: Hyphomicrobiales bacterium (assembly GCA_051531935.1). Lineage (GTDB taxonomy): Bacteria > Pseudomonadota > Alphaproteobacteria > Rhizobiales > OSC116 > OCS116. Next base: position 43,414 of record JAOPTR010000006.1, on the reverse strand, counting down.
GCAACTGGGACGAATTTTGCACTATCTATTGATTGGGTTGATTTTCAGTGTTGCATTGGGCGCATCTGATGGCGACCCTGCAGCATTTTTCAGAGGTTTTTCGAGCATGGGTTTAATATATGCCGCTGCTTATGGCTTGTTTAATGAAATGAACATTAAGCGCCAGAAAAAACAAGATGATGAAAACAATAGCAAATAAGCTATTGTTTTAACGCATTTTCGCGAATTTTATTAATGGGCTTGAGCAGATATTCTAATATGGTTTTTTGACCTGTTAGGATGTCGATATCGGCCAACATGCCCGGCACAACAGGTTTGCCTTCACCAAAATCTATGGTTTTGGCTTCGAGCCTAACGCGGAAGAAGGTTTCGCCTTTTTCATTGGTTAGCGCATCGGCTGAAATGTCGGTAATTTCGCCTTCTAAGCCGCCATATGTGGAATAATCATAGGCAGAAATTTTAATCACTGCGGGTAATCCTGCTCTGATTTCGGCGCGGTCTTTCGGTGATAATTCAACCTCGATTGCTATTGATTCATCGGCAGGGACAATTTGCAATAAATCCTGCCCGCCACGTACCACACCGCCTAAAGTTGTGACAAATAATTTGTTAATCACACCGTCTATGGGAGCTAATACTGAGCTTCTGTTGGTTCTGTCTTGTGTGGCGGTCAGTACGGCTCTCAATTTGGTCATTTCTAGTTGTATATCTAGATATTCTTGTTGGGCATCGGCTTGAAAGCGCAATGAAATTTCGTTTTTTGTACGCTCGGATTCTGACAATGTTGATTTTAGGTTCGGAATTTGATGTTTTAATTCATCAATACGTGTGACCAAGCGCTGCGAGGTTGATTGCACATCTAACAATTCACGTTCTGACGTCGCGCCTTTTTTGAATAAATTTGTAAAAATCTGGACTTGTCTATCGACTAGTTTTTTTTCGGCATTTAGGTTTAATAATTTATTTCTGGCTTCCTCTAAATCTAACAAAGCCTGCGTTTTGCGGTCGTTAAAAATGGCCACTTGTTCTTTTAGATTTTGCAATCGGCTCTCGAATAATTGCATTTCATTTTGCGAAAATTCGGGTGAAGCTTCCATCACGGCGATGGGCAGGTTTAAATTCGCTTCGCCATTAGATTCGGCTAAAAACCGTAATGAGGAAATATGTTTGGCATCTAAATCTATATTGATTTTGCGATGTTCGGCCTTAGAGAAACTATTTTCGATGACAAATAATGGATCGCCAGCTTTAACCTCGCCACCTTCTTTTACCAATATATCAGTAATGATACCGCCTTCTAAATGCTGTACAATCTGATCATCAAGCGCTGAGATAACTTTACCTGCGCCACGCGTAACCGTGTTGACGCTTGAAGTTGCTGCCCAAAATACGAATGCCACCACTGCAATAACGATGATTATAAGTAATGTGGCCTGAGACCTACGCGCTATAGACTTGGTTTGAGGCGCTCTATTCAGAGCATTAAGATGAATTGCTGTCATTCTAACCCTTTTGCTTAATCTGATCTAATCCATTCATAAACTGGGTATAAATCTGCACAATTAGACCTTCTAATAAGTCGCCATTTAGAAAGTGTTAATGTTAATCATTTATATATATTTGTAATTAATAAGAAGTAAATTAATTTGTAAATTTTAGCTAACTATTTGATTTAATAAATAAATATTTTTTCAATGATATGTGCGCTTTAAACAGAGTAAAATAGGTGTGGACCATGGAGTCTATTGAGGGGAAAATTGCGAATCAAAATGAGGCGCCTAATGGTGCGTCACGCGCTATTGGTGCGATTAAGCCCATTAGACAGCAACATTCCACATCAGATACTTATATTCAGTGCCAAAATATCAGCGTTGAATATGGCTTTAGGCTTCTGGCACGAGAATGGAATGACATTCAATTTGATGCGGTTCGATTTGAAGATAAAGCTTACCAAACATTTGATTTAACCCCTGAAAACCTTTCTACGCTTGCAGATGAATTGCGCATTAATTCAGAGATTGTCAGCATAAAGCCGACTAAATTAAAGCCAAGTGATTACCCATGTTTAGTGATTTTAGAAAATAATACCTGCATTATTTTAACGGCAAAATTGGATAAAAAATATTTTCAAATTACCGATGGTTCAACCATTGAAAAGGTGAAAATTAAGGAATTTGCTAAAAAATGCGAAGGCCATATTATCACTTTACGGCCATCCGACGAAATTAAACAGAAAAACACTAAAAAAACCAAACAGCCAAAAACTGCGGCTGAGAGTTACAATGTTTTTGGCGCTGTATTGGGCAGTATATTTAGTGAACACAAGAAATTATTGATACAGATGGTGTTTGCTGCCATTGTGAGCAACCTTATGCTCGTGGCGCTTCCACTGTTCATTATGTCGATTTACGACCGTATCATTCCGCATTTGGCCTTTGAAACTTTGTGGGTATTATCAATAGGTGTTTTGATTGCCATGGCCATTGACCTATGCATGAAATTATTACGCCAAAACCTAACCGATGCCATTGGTTTGGCAACCAGCGTAAAGTTACAGGCTAAATTATTTAAGCATTTATCGCGCCTGAAATTTAAAGATGTGCCTGAAAATGCGGGCGGGCTGTCCCACTCGACCTCAGAATTTGATAATATCAGTCAATTGGTGCCACAAATTTTAGTCAGTATAATTGTTGATTTGCCATTTTTTGCCGTTATCTTGCTTATCCTTTTCCATCTGGGTAATGCTGTAATAATTGCGCCTATTATTGGCGTTGCGCTTATATTTATCATTCATGTTTTTGCTTATTTGCTCAGCCGAAAAAAAGCTGCAAAGGCCACACAATTTGCCCAAGAAAAATCTAGTCACATCATCGAAACCATCGACTTATTTGAGAATATAAAAGCCACAGCAATTGAAGACAAACGCTTAAGCGTTTGGGAACGATTGATTGATAACGCTGCATTCGCAGGCCATGAAGAACGTAAATATAGCTTTTTTTCTAGCCAAGCATCTGTGGTCATTAGTCAAGTGGTGATTGTATTCACATTAATTATTGGCGTTTATCAGTTGCAGGGTAACTTAATCACCATTGGTGGTTTAGCAGCGTCATCATTATTAGTTGGCCGTGCAATGGCACCGATGAGTGCTTTATTTGGCTTGATTGTGAAGGCGTATCATTACCGCAATACATCGGCCACTATTGAAAAAATATTCAACGCTCCGCTTGAGTTAGCGGGTGATTTAAGCCGCATTCATAACAACCACATAACAGGTGATATAGACTTTACCAATGTGAATTTTGCTTATAACCCAGATGATGGCAATGTTTTAGAAGGTTTAAACATTAAGATTAAACATGGTGAAAAAGTGGGTATTGTTGGCAGAGTGGGCTGCGGTAAAAGCACATTAATGCGCATGGCAGTGCGTTATTATGAAGCTGACCAAGGCCGTATTATGCTTGATGGCCATGACATTCGCCAATATTCACCATCTGACATGCGCAAGAGCCTCATTTATATGAGCCAAAATTACGATCTGTTTAACGACACTCTTTATAAAAACATTTGTAATGGGGTTGATAAAATTGACGATGAGTTATTTGCGCGTATCGTGCAAATGACAGGGATACATGATTTTGTATCGAAACAAAGTGATGGCTATAGCATGAGTGTTGGCGCCAATGGCGACCGTTTATCTGGCGGGCAAAAGCAATCTGTTGCCTTGGCAAAATGCCTATTGAGACAACCTAAAGTTTATTTGTTGGACGAACCGACATCGGCCTTGGACAACCAATTAGAGAGCGTTGTGGTGAGAAACCTACCAAGTTTTATAGGCGACAATACGCTGATTGTGGCGACCCATCGCGCACCTATACTGGGTTTGGTTGACCGTATTATTTGGATGGAAGACGGGCGGGTAAAACTGGACGGCCCCAAAGACATTGTAATGCATGCCATTAAAACCGGGCAAATGCCAAATACAAAAGAACAAGCAAGCTAGAGATTTTTAACAACAACATTAGAGTAAGCAAGTAACAGTATGGCACGTCGGCAAGAAGAAGCAGAAAATCATTGGCCTGGATTTGTAGACGCATTGTCTACGATCGTTATGGTCGTGACTTTTTTGCTGATTATTTTGGGCGTGGTTATTTTTGTAATTGCCCAGCAAATTAAAGCATCCGCTGGCACATCCGATGAAAAATCGGAAGTTACCAAGCAATATTTTGAAAAAGCCGAGCTAGATAACGAGCCAGCGAACCGAAGCGGCGAAGAGCCTGAGAAGCATGAAGACCCTGACAATATTTTAGCCCTAGCAAATGAAGCCAAGGCCAAAGCTGCAGCGGCAATTGCCAAAGCTGAACAGGCAAAAGCTGAACAACAAACAGCCCAAGCAATGGTTAAAATTGAACAGCTTGAAAACGAAGCTTCTTTAGCCAAGACTGAAAAACTTGTAAATGACATTAAGGCCGAGCAGTTAAAACTAGAAACCGCACAAGCCGCTGCCGCCAAAGCCAATGCAGAAGCCGAGAAAGCCAATGCAGAGGCCGAAAAAGCCAAAGCCGAAGCCGAAGCTGCCAAAACAAAAACGGAAGTTCAAAAAGCCAAAGCGGAAACTGAAAAGGCTAAAGCGGAAGCTGAAAAAGCCAAAGCTGAAGCCGCCAAACAAGAAACCATTAAAGCCAAAGTGACTGCCAAAGCCCAAGCCGACAAGCTTGAAAGCCAAAAAATGCAAGCCGCATTGCAAGAAAAATTGGACGGCAAGATTGCGATAAAACTAGCCAATGAGCTGCGCCAAGACCGTAAAACAGAAAAAGAGTTAAATGGCCAGAAAGTGGTGAGCCAAGAAGTTGATGAAAGTAAACAAATTGCCATTGCCACCGATGACACAGCTAGAGATTTTAAAGCCAACATTGTGCAGAGTGCAAATGCCATATTGACCCTTATATTTGACAGTAATTCTGTAACGATTGATGAAAACTCAGCTAAAGAAATTCGCGAATTTTTATCGAGTAAGAAAATTGTACAACAGCAGGGCAAAATTGAAATTCGCTCTTATGTGAATTTAAACCAAAGCTCGATGGGTGAAAGACGTCGTTTGGCATTTTATCGTGCCATGGCAGCGCGCAATGAATTGCTGAAATTAGAAATAGAACCTAGCAACATATCTATAAAAGTTAAAGAAGTTGATGATGAGAAACTGGCTGGAATATTAAAAATTTATATAAAGCCATAAATTGTAACCAAAATTTTAGAACTTAACGTGTAAATTAAGTTATTTATTAAGCATAAGTGCAAGTGAAGAGAGACGCCAAATGAAAAAAGAAATGCGGATGCAAATATACAGAATGCTTGGCATACTTGCATTCTTAATTATGATGACCATTTGGCAGATTGAATTTGTGATTTCGGCTGTGGAATCCAATGTCTTCCTAAACATGAGCATTATTGGTGGTTTTATTTTTGGCGTTATATTGCTTTATGTGAACACCCGCAAAATGCCCAATGAAATTGTAGCCTTTGAATCGCTACAAGAATTTCACTCGGATATTTTGGCGACTGAATCCGGCATTGCGCTTGACCCTTTTTGGAAGTATCACCGTTGTGAAAAACCACCCATTCTATTTAAAAAGCCTGAAATTTTAGGCCAAGCTTACCAAATGATTTATGAGCAAATGGCACGTAGCAACCGTTTACGCATCACACCTTCGACCATGCAAACATTGGTTGATGGCGTGGATGGCCGTTTGTTTGAGCAAAAATCTTTGATGCAATACATCACTGGGCTTTTGGTATTTATGGGTTTGATTGGTACTTTTGTTGGCCTGATGGGTACATTGGCATCGGTTGGTGAAATTATTGGTGGGTTGGATTTATCGAGCGGTGCAGGCATTGCGGTGATTCAAAAACTTATGACCAATTTGCAAAAACCACTTGTCGGTATGGCAACAGGTTTCTCATCTTCATTATTTGGCCTCATCACCTCGTTAACACTTGGGCTTATGTCACGTTTTGCGGCTAAACATGGTGACTTGTTGAAAATGCATTTTGAAAACTGGCTCGCAGGCGCTGCACAATTGGACGAAGATAGCACCATTGATGAGCAGGCCAAACAAGCTGCCAATGTTAATGCCAACCGCGCAACAGCTAGCCATTCTGGCGCGGATGCTACGAGCCTTTTGGACCATCGTGAATTGCGTTTATTATACCGCGTGGCTAAATATTCTATTGAAGCCAACCAGAAGGTTAAGGACCAGTTAGAGACACTGACAGGATCTATACAAGGACTTGCTGACCAACGTGTGAGAGACCAAGATGAGCTTTCTAATTTTGCGCTGCAGGTTGCCAATATTAGCACGCAGCAAAAAGAATTTTCGCATTTATTGGACAAGACAGCAGATGCGTTTTCGGCACAAGAAGCCACGGCATATCATATGCAGAATATGGACAATCGCCTAGAAGTGAAGCTTGAAGAATTAAACCATGCCAACCATTCGCTAAAAGCCAATATTGCTGATGAAGTGCGCAAAATTGATGCACGTGTTGACCAAAACATGGGAAGCATGAACAATAATTTGAGCCGTTGGGGCCGCAACCATAATGAACAAATTGACCATTTACGCCAATTGCTAGACCAGAATTTTGCCAACCAACAACAGCAAGCTGCGCCTGTACAAGGTGACAACGAGCTGACGCAAATTGTAAACCAGTTGGATAATTTGATTAAAGTGAACCAATTGAGTACAGATGATGTGATGCAGCTTAAATCTATGAGCCAAATGTTTGCATCGCCTGAAACAGAGCCAACGCAACCGCATTCTATTCGGGATTTATTTGACCGCATTGTTGATAATTATGGCGAAATGAGTGGCGAAGCGCAGCCAGAAGCACCTATGGAAGCTGAACTGGATGAATTTCAAATGGCAGTGGGCGATTTTGATACAGCGCCCATGGCACCGCCTTTCCAAGACCATGATAAAATTGATAGCAATGACCAACAAAGCATCAATGACATGTTTAACCCAGAGGGGAGATAATTATGCAATTATCTAGTTTTATACCGAGCAAATTTAGAAAAAAGCCCGCCCCTACTAACAATAAATTTATACGTAAATATGATCGACATGATTGTTCTTTCATCAGCAAAATGGTGTTTTTGGATACATCTGCCAAACTTGAGGGCATTATAAATGAGATTTCTCAAGGTGGTGCTATTTTTAGACCTGCTCAATCGTATATTTTGGAACGTAAGGGTGAAACCATTGGACTTGATTTAAATGGTGTATCGGTTTCGGGTACGATTGTAACCACCCGTGACTTTGGCTATGCCATCAAGTTCTTTAAGGACCTAAAAGAAGAAGAAGTGCAATATGCACTAGACAATTCTATGATGATTTAGCCGCGACCTTAATTTAATTAACATATATAATAGCTGCTTCATACGCTGAGCCGATGGCTGGGCGTGCCAATTTATATTGACGCACGTCGCGGATAGATTATAACTAAAATTATATAACTCTGAAGTCTGCCAACCTAAGTTTACTGGTTAAATATGGTTTTTAGACCGGGGTCATGTTGGAAACGCCATGGTCTCCCGTATTTGGAAAGGAGTGTGTAATGAAGCATACACTTATCGACAATTCGGTAAGCCATGAGGTGACGCGGTTTGACAACGCAGCCTTAAACGCGCCTGCGCCAAAACTGGCTGATAATTTTGGCCGACAATTTCCATATCTTAGGATTTCGATCACTGATGTTTGCAATTTTTCTTGTGATTATTGCCTGCCAAATGGTTATAAATGTACGGCAAAAAAGGCGTTTTTAGCCTTGCATGAGATTGAGAATTTGGTTCGTGCCTTTGCTGATTTAGGCACTCATAAAATACGTCTTACGGGCGGCGAACCAACTTTGCGCAAAGATTTCACCGAAATTGTGCAAGCTATATCTACCCATAAAGCCATAAAAAAACTAGCCGTGACGACCAATGGTTACAAATTAGAGCAGAATATTGAGAAGTGGCATGCTGCGGGTATAAATGCCTTGAATGTGAGTATTGACACATTAGACCAAGTACGATTTGCTAAGTTAACAGGTCATGATAGATTGCCCGAAATAATGGCGGGTATTGAGCGCGCTTTAGAGGTTGGTTTTGAACAAGTTAAAGTGAATGCCGTATTGCTAAAAGGCATGAATGATGATCAATTGCTGCAATTTATGGCCTTGGTAAAAGACAAGCCGATTAGCATTCGATATATTGAATTGATGCAAACTGGTGATAACTTGGACTATTTTAATCAGTATCATATCGCTGCCGAAACATTGCAAAATCGACTCCTGGCACAAGGTTGGAAAAAGCAACAACGAGAAGATGATGCGGGCCCTGCTGTTGAGCTTAGCCATGATGATTATAGGGGCAGCATCGGTTTTATTGCACCATATTCGAAAGATTTTTGCACGGGTTGTAACCGTTTGCGCATCACCGCGACAGGCGATTTGCGACTTTGTTTATTTGGCAACCAAGGCACAAGTTTGCGACATTTATTACAGAATGAAAATCAACAAGAAGAATTAAAAGCACTGATCCAAAAACAATTGTCATTCAAGGCCTCATCGCATTTTTTGGCTTTGGGCGACACAGGATTTACTGCTAATTTATCGACAATAGGAGGCTGATTTGGCTGACATAACTAGTTTTTTTGCGGATAGCAAATACCATATGGCGGACATTACCCGCAAAGCCCCGACATTTCGCCAAGCGATAACAATGGGCCGCATATATGTGCGGGAAATTGGTTTTGCCGCCATTAGAGACGAAAAATTACCCAAAGGTGACGTATTGAAATTGGCCGAGATTGCCGGCGTTCAGGGGGCAAAAAATTGTTGGCAACAGATACCGATGTGCCACCCATTATTGCTTGATCATGTGGCGATTTATTTGGAATTAGAACCTGAAACATTAAGTGTATGCGCTTATGCGATTGTATCGACAACGGCCAAAACAGGTGTTGAAATGGAAGCATTGGCTGCTGTGAATGCGGCTTTATTGACCCTATATGATTTAACCAAGCCTCTAGAACCTGCTTTGAGCATTAGTGATGTGAGATTGCTGATTAAAAAGGGTGGTAAAAAAGGCCTCTGGGTTCACCCTGATGGCATTCCTGAGAAATTGCAAGAGCTGTTACCGACTCAATCCGCTCGCCCGATGGAGGGAATTAATGCTGCCATTGTGACGATGAGTGACCGTGCGAGCAGAGGCGAATATGAAGACCGCTCGGGTAAGATATTAATGGAAAAAGTTGAGTTTTTGGGTGGGACTATTGGTGATTATAAAATATTACCCGATGACGAGGAGCAACTAAAAACCCACATTGGTGGCCTGATTGGTAAGGTGGATTTGATATTCACCACTGGTGGCACAGGGTTAGCCCCTCGCGACATCACCCCTGATGTGATTTCATCCATTGCTGATTATGAAGTGGTGGGCATTGGTGAATTATTACGTTCATCGGCCGCTGACCATGTTTTATCGACTTGGATTTCACGTTCATCGGCTTATGTGATTAAAGACACGCTGATTGTTTGTTTGGCCGGTAGCACGGGTGCAGTGAAAGATGGCATTGAAGTGCTGAAAGAATTACTGCCGCACGCCATTGCCCATGTGCAAAATAAGGACATTCATTAATGCTTAGCCACGACCAAGCCTTAGACATTATGTTGGCGCAAGTGACCAAGCTTGGCACGATAAGCCTGCCCATTGCAGACAGTTTGGGTTTTGTGACAGCACAAGATGTTTATTGCCACAGCATGGTATCGCCCTTTGACAATAGCGCCATGGATGGTTTTGCTGTGCGTTATGCAGAGCTTGGTGAGAGCCTACATGAAATGAATGTTGTCGGCTCTAGTTTCGCCGGCGATATGATTGTGACAGGTGCGGCTGGCGCTTGGGAAATTATGACAGGTGCCGGCATACCTTCTGGTTATGATACGGTTATAAAAATTGAAGATGTGCAAATATTAGCTGCCGATGTAGATGGCCGCCCGACCCGCATTAAAATTGAAAATAAAAATATTGTGTTGGGCAGCCACATTCGCCAAGCGGGGCAGGATTTTATGCCCGATGATTTGGTGATAAAAGCCAATGAGATTATAAACCCTGCGCATATATCGGCCCTAGCCACCATTGGGGTTGCTGAAGTTTCAGTATTTAGAAAGCCCACCATTGCGATTATTGGTACAGGCAAGGAAATTATAGACAACCCGCAACAAGAGCTGAAATCTGGCCAAATACGTAATAGCAATGGCCCTCACCTGTTGTCGACGTTGCGCGAGATGGGGTATCCTGCCAGTTATGCAGGCACAATACATGACGAAGTTGATGATTATGAAACTTGCCTGAAAAGCCTGGTCGGTAATTATGACATTATAATATCCACGGGTGCAGTTTCGATGGGACGCCATGATTTTATACCAGAAAGTTTGGCAAATTTAGGGGCTGAAATTAAGTTCCATAAATGTAAAATTAGGCCGGGAAAACCCGTTTTATATGCAAAATTTGAGCAACAACAAACTCATTATTTTGGGCTACCTGGTAACCCGATTTCGACCAGTGTTGCGTTTAGGTTTTTTGTCAGTTTTCTAATAGATGCCATGCAAAACCTGCCAATTGAGCAAGCGGTTAAGGCTAGATTAGCAATAGAGACTGACAAGCCCCATGGTTTTAAAATGTTTAACAAAGCCTTTGCCGACATTAAATTGGGTGTGCTTGAGGTGAACATATTACAAGGCCAAGAAAGCTTTAAAATAAAGCCATTACTTGCCGCAAATTGCTGGGCAGTTTTTGAAGAAACACAACATAAAAATCGGGCAGGTGAACTGGTATCTATTTACCCAATGCTGCCCCGAGGTGGATTTTAGATATGCAAATTACCATACAAACATTTGGCGCTTTTAGGCAATTTGGGCGGCACATTAAATTGGAACTAAATGAGCCTGCCATAGTGAGTGACTTGCGTGCGCCTTTAACAACTGCTCTTGCTGATTTTACCGCGAGCTTTGACATTGCGGGCTTGGTAGAAAGCTCGCGCTTTGCCACTGAAACTCAGGTGCTTGAAGAAAATACCGCGCTAACTGCTGATAGCCTGATTACAATTTTGCCACCAGTATCGGGAGGTTGATATGAGCCAATTTAGTAAAGGTAATATATTTGTTGATGTGTGGGATGTGCAGCAAAAACCACTTGATGCTATGGCTGGCCTTGCTTATGTCACAGGACAGGCCGAACATGTGCGAAACGGTGCTGAAAACTTATTTGTTGGCACGGTGCGTAACCATAATTTGGGTAAAAAAGTATTGGGCATTAGCTATGATGTGTTTGAGCCTTTAGCCAAACAAAGTTTCATTGAGATTTGCCAAGAAGCCCAAGCAAAATGGGGTGAAGAGCTAGATTTTTATGTGGTACATGGCAAGGGTAAGTTAGACATTGGCGGCGTTAGCATTGTGATTGCCGTGGGTTCGCCGCATCGTGATGAAGCTTTTAAGGCCAGCAGATATGTGATTGAACAGATTAAACACAGATCACCCGTTTGGAAGCTTGAACATTATGAAGATGGTGACAGCGAATGGAGCAAAGGTTGCGAATTATGCAGCAGCAACCACCAGCATGAAGCGCATGTAATTTAGTTTTTTTCCAGCACAATATACGACCAGTAATCGTGACCATTTGCTTCGGTTTTGCGCCAACCTTGTTTTTTTAGTTCGGACATAATTAAGCGATTGATGATGCCATGGCCGAGCAACATGGGGGCATCGTGATTTTGCGCTGCCTTGCTGAGTATTGCGGCTGAGATTTGCGCGCGTTTGCGGCCAATTTTAATGCTTTCACCATTTTTGGAAAAACCAAAGAACCACATAAGCCGAAATAAAATACACCATGTGAAGAATTTTAGCTTTGGTTTTTGCCAGTTAAAATACGGATGGTCAGATTCACGAAAGCATTCATTTTCAACCATACCTGTTGAAACGCCAAGCATATTGACACTGCCCACGGCACGGGGCAAATCACTGCTGAAAATCTGTTGACTACTTTTTGCGATATTTATTGAATTTTCAGGTGGTGTTTGATTTGGATCTAACGCGCCAAATTTATAATCTCTAATCACTTGGCCTGTTTCAGCAGGTGTTTTAAGCTCTGCGCGCATTGATTCCAAATGAATGATCGGCCGCCCATGGCGCATTAGAATAATTTTCATTCGACAACCAAACCCACATATTTTGCAAATCTATCTAATTCAGATTTTAACTTGTCGTGGCGTTTTTCATTCCATTTAACGCCATCTTCTTGCCAGAAATTTACAATGCTCAATAGGCCTTTTTTACGATCGGCTTTTAGTTCAATACGCCCGACAAATTTATCGCCCTCTAGTAATGGGTAGACATAATAGCCCCATTTTCTTTTGGCGGCAGGAACAAAAATTTCGATCTTATACTCTAAACCAAAAATGCTCTTAAGGCGGTTTCTGTCCCGTATAGCGGGATCGAACGGGTTGACGATGCGCATACGCGATGATGGTTTGGTTAGTTCGTTTAATCTAACTTCAATATTTTGAGGGGCAAATGCTTGGGCCCACGTGCCATCATGACGTTGCCATTCTATCGGTATAAGCGGATTTTCATCTGCCCATGCCCTCACCTCTTTAATGGTTGCCGCTTCCCAAAATTCTTTTATTTCTTTGTGGGTGGCAACAGAAAGCCTTGATAATGCTTGCTCACACAACCATTCGATTTGCGTTTGATCGGCAATATCCTGCGACAGGATATGCGGTGGAATAACCTTGTCGGTGATGTCGTAATATTTACGGAAATTAACACGATGCGAGGTGGAAAGCTCACCCGCATACCACATATAATCAAGCGCCACTTTATGTGGTGGGCGATCCCACATTTGTTTTTTGCCTTTTATTTTGGTATCAAAAGCATGGGTGGACAATGCACCCTCGGCATCTATCCGCGCTTTAATATCGGCGCGGCCTTGAGGCCCCATTTTATTGTTATAATATTTTGAACCGTCCATCCTCACTTTATGACGTTTAAACTGCCGTCGCCACATGGGATAAAAATCTGTCGGCAATACGCTGGCATCATGGGTGAAATGTTCGAAAATATCTTGTCGGGTTGCTAACAATTCATCGAACATGGGTTCGCGGTAATTTTGATTGCGCGACCATAGTATATGGTGATGGGCGCGGGTGACATTTTGAATGGTATCAATTTGCACAAAACCCAAATCTTTTATCATTTGCAATAGGTTTAAATTACCATTGGGTGTGGCGCCAAGACCCGTGCTTTTAAGCCATAAATGCCTCATTGCCTTATTGTCTATTTTAATTGCCACTCGGTAACCTCGTAATTTTCAGCGCATTCAACTTATATTTTGATTGTAGTTTGCAAAAAAATATGCGCAAAATCAAGTATGATTTACCCTGATACCTATTATAGCCAAACGGCCATTGCCGCCCCAAACCACAAACCACTAAACGGCACTATTGAGACCGATATATGCATTATCGGTGGCGGATTAGCTGGCTTAAGCTGCGCCCAAGAGTTGCTAAAAATGGGTAAAAAAGTGGTGTTGCTTGAAGCTCATAAAATTGCATGGGGTGCATCTGGCCGCAATGGCGGGATTGTATTCCCAGGTTTTGCCAGAGGGCAGAATTATATAGAGCAGAAATTGGGGTTATCTGGCGCGCAAAAAATGTTTGAACTGTCGCTTGAGGGCGTGGAAATGGTGCGCCAAAATATTGACAATAATCAGCTAAGTGGTGTGGCGAAGACATCAGGTATTTTATCGCTTATCCGATACGATGACAGCCATGCTGTGAAAAGCCATTGCGACGACATGCTTGAAAAATATAATTACCCCTTGGATTATGTAGACCGTGAGAAAATGACTAAATATAGCACTAGCCAGCGATATTATCAGGGCAGTATGGATAAAAATGCTTTTCACTTTCACCCCTTGAATTATTGTTTGGGCGTTGCTCAATTAATTTCGCAACAAGGTGGGCATATTTTTGAAGATACTGAAGTGACCCGCATGCAGCTTGAAGGAACGACGAAAAGCATTTACACACCAAATGGCATTGTGAAAGCTGAACATGTTGTCTTGTGTGGCGGCGGATATTCGGGGCAAGTTTATGGCAAAGTTAGCAAGTCTATTTTACCGATAGCGACTTATGTAATTACCACCGAAAAACTTGGTGAACGCGTGGCGCCTTTGGTGAAAACCCAAGCCGCCATTATTGATGACCGTATGGCATCTGACTATTACCGCATTGTTGATGATGACCGCCTTTTGTGGGGCGGGCGCATAACCGCCAAAACCTCTGAACCCAAACGCTTAGCCGACTTAATGAAAGCCGATATGTTGAGCGTTTACCCTGCTTTAAAACATGTAAAAATTGACATGGCATGGACAGGACTTATGGCTTATGCCCGCCACCGTATGCCTTATATTGGGCAAGTACAGCCGAATGTTTGGAGCTGCACTGCATTTGGCGGCCATGGTATGAACACCGCCCCCATTGGTGGGCGCATTATCGCCGAGGCCATAACCAAGCAATCTGACCGTTATAAATTATTTGAGAAATTTAGCCTGCAATGGAATGGCGGCATGGCGGGCCCTTATGCAGCACAGGCGACATATTGGGGCATGAAACTACATGATTGGTGGCAAGAGACGCAATCCAAACGGTGATTTAGAACATTCGTCTAAGGTCGCATAAAATAAAAATCTAGGTGAGTAAATAAATATTTAAATTGCAATCCGTGTCAAATTAATATGAGATAAATTTACAAAATTGTTTGTAGAATATTATGAGGGCAAAATGTCTCAACAAACCGCATCTAATGCTGACCAAATTCGTGAAAAATTTTCTAGTGCCATGTCGACCATGTACCGCCGCGAGGTGCCTGCATATGGCACTTTAATAGACCTTGTAAAAGGTCTGAATGCTGTAAAATTGGCGCAGGATAAAGACTTAAACGAAGAACTGACAATAACCAACGGCTTGGAGCGCATATCCGAAGAGCGACATGGCGCGATACGCCTTGGTTCGGCCAAAGAATTGGCAATGATGCGCCGCATATTTGCGATTATGGGTATGTTTCCTGTTGGTTATTATGATTTGAGTGTGGCGGGAATTCCAGTTCACTCTACAGCTTTTAGACCTATTTCAAAGGCAGCATTGGCCTACAACCCATTTAGGGTTTTTACCTCTTTATTACGCCTTGATTTAATTGATGACGTAAAGCTTAGGGATGAAGCAAAAGATGTGATCTCAAAACGCCATATTTTTACTGACACTGCAATTATACTTGTAGAAAAAGCCGAACAAAATGGTGGTTTAAACGAAGTAGACAGCAACCAATTTGTGACAGAAATTTTGGAAACTTTTAGATGGCATGCCGAAGCTCGCGTGAGCTTGGATTTATACAATCGTTTATTGGCAGCGCATCGTTTGATCGCTGACATCGTGTCGTTTAAAGGCCCGCATATAAACCATTTAACGCCTAGAACCTTGGACATTGACAGCGTACAAAAATTAATGCCAGAGCGCGGTATAGACCCCAAAGCTGTGATTGAAGGCCCGCCACAACGGGTCTGCCCAATATTATTGCGCCAAACAAGCTTTAAAGCCCTTGAAGAACAAGTGAATTTTAGCATGTCGTTAGACCTTGAGGGTGATGATAAAGAGCTGCAAACCGAAAACATGCAAATTTTAGGCACACATACTGCTAGATTTGGTGAAATTGAACAGCGCGGCGTGGCTTTAACCCGCCAAGGGCACAAATTGTATGATGATTTATTAGCGAAAACTCGAGCACAAATAACGCCCAATGCCAATGGCTCGAATGCCGCAGAATATATGCTGGCTTTGGCCGAACATTTTGCTGATTTTCCTGACGATTGGACAGAAATTCGGCAGCAGAATCTGGCTTATTTTGCTTACTCCTTAACTGAAAAAGGCAAACTTGCCCAACAGATAGCCGAAGTCAAATTGGATAATTTAATTGAGATGGATCTGATACGTTTTGACCCCATTGTTTATGAAGATTTCTTGCCAGTAAGTGCTGCGGGTATTTTTCAATCCAACCTTGGGGACAAAGCCGCGCAGACATTTGTGGCCGATGCCAACCAACCTATGTTTGAAGACGCTTTAGAAAGCAAAGTGATGGATAGTTTTGCCCATTATGAGGACATACAGACGGCATCAATAGCTGCCTGTATGGATAAGCTGAAAGGCTAATTTTACTTTAATAAGAAGTGAGAGTGCGGCGCACGGCATCTTGCCAGCCCGCATATAGCTTATCGCATTCTTGTTGGCTCATACTGGCTTCAAAACGTTTTTGCAATTGCCAATTTTTTGCAAATTCGGCTTGTTGTGGGTAAAAACCTGCATACATGCCTGCAAGCCACGCCACGCCCAAAGCTGTGGTTTCCGTGATTTTTGGGCGGTCGACAGGTGCATTGAGAATATTGGCCAAAAATTCTATCGTCCAATCTGAGGTGGCCATGCCGCCATCGACCCGCAAAATGGGTTCTATATCTTGATCGCCACAATCTGCGCGCATCGCTTCTAGCAAATCTCGGGTTTGAAAAGCGACACTTTGTAATGCGGCGCGGGCAAACTCGGCACGGCCTGTATTGCGGGTGATGCCAAAAATGGCGCCTCTACATTCGGCATCCCAATATGGCGCACCGAGGCCTGTAAAAGCGGGCACCATGTAAACTTGTTCATCTAGACTGGCAGCAGCGGCAAGTTGTTGAGTATCTGCCGCTTGGCTAATGAGTTGCAGACCATCACGCAGCCATTGTACGGCTGTGCCTGCATTAAAAATACTACCCTCAAGCGCATAAGTTACCTTACCATCGAGCTGATAAGCAATTGTTGATAGCAAACGATTTTTGGAGCGCACCAGATCCGCGCCTGTATTAAGCACTGCAAAACATCCTGTGCCATAGGTCGATTTTAGCATGCCGCGCTCAAAACACGCTTGGCCTATTGTGGCAGCATGTTGATCGCCTGCCACCCCATAAATAGGAATTTCGGCACCGAAAATGCTTTTATCTGTAGTGCCAAAATCAGCCGCGCAATCTTTAACTTGTGGCAGCATATTCATTGGAATTTCGAGCAGATTGCAGATTTCCGCATCCCATTGGCCTTTTTGAATGTCATATAACATGGTGCGGGCGGCATTTGTGGCATCGGTTAGATGAACTTTGCCGCCTGTTAGTTGCCAAATTAGATAGCTGTCTACGGTGCCAAATAACAGTTCGCCATTTTGGGCTTGTTGTTTTGCGCCTTCGACGTGATTAAGCAGGTAGTTTATTTTTGTGGCCGAAAAATACGGGTCTAACAACAGGCCTGTTTTTTGGGTAATCATTGGCTCATGGCCTTCGGATTTTAGCTTTGTGCAAAGCGCGGCTGTACGCCTATCCTGCCAAACAATGGCGTTATGTATGGGTTTTCCTGTATTTTTATTCCAGATAAGTGTGGTTTCGCGTTGGTTGGTAATGCCCAGTGCCACAATATCTTGTGCGGTGATGGATGCTTTTTTTATGGCGGCATGGCAGCTATTAATTACCGATGAATAGATATCATCTGGGACATGTTCTACCCAACCTGAATGGGGGAAATGCTGGGTAAATTCCTCACCTGCACTGGCGGTAATCTGCATATTTTTATCGAATAATATCGCCCGACTTGAGGTTGTGCCTTGATCTATTGCCAATATGTATTTCATAAAATCCCTCAAATATTTTAAACTGATACAATTTGCTACAAATATAGATTTGTAATAAACCTTAAATTATCATCTAAGTAGAATAACAAAAAAATAAATAATTAAAATGTAAAATATTATGCTCAAACAATTTAATAATAATAGCAACTCCGCTTTCTTTTTTCGTTTAATCATTAGTTTAGGGTTGATGGCCGCAATTGGCTATGGCGCCCTGACTTATTATGGTTTTTTGAATGACAATCAACCGCGTGTCGCCCGCAAAGCCAGCAAAGAACAAGCCGCAACCGTGGATACTTTATTGGTGAAATTTGAAGATGTAACCCCAATGATTGAGAATTTTGGGCAAATTGTTAGTGCGAAACAATTGCCACTAAGCGCAACTGTAAGCGGGCGTGTGAGCTTTATTTCTGAGAATTTTAAAAATGGTGCCATTGTAAAGCAAGGCGAATTATTGCTTGAGATAGATGATTTTAATTATCGTGGTAATTTAATGACAGCCAAAGCCAATTTACAGGATATTGATTTTAAGGCCACAGACATTGATAACCAAGTGGCATCGACCCAGATTAATTATAACAGTACCCTTGAATTATATAAGAATGCCGAAATTGATTATCAGGGTTCGATAAAATTACAAAAATCGGGCATTATTTCTAAACAGGCTTTGGATGATAAGAACCAAGCTTTAATTCAGCAAAAGCAATCTTTGGACTCGATGTCGGCTTCATTTGATAATTTGAAAAATCAAAAACTTCAATTATTGGCATCGACCGAAGTGCAGAAATGGGCTGTCGACAAGGCCATGCAAGACCTTGAAGGCACCAAAATTTACGCGCCATTTGATGCGTATATACATAATGCCTCTATTGAAGCGGGACAGCATCTAAACGCCAATACTGCCATTGCCACACTGCTTGACCAACAGCGCATTGATGTTAAATTTACCTTATCAGACGGGCAATATGGGCGCATCATCGCGCAGGACGGCACAATTATTGGCCGCGAGATTAAAGCTGTTTGGAAAATTGGGCAAATAGAAAAAACATTTAATGCGGTGATTAATCGTGTGAATTCTGAAATTGTAGCGGCCTCGGGCGGGATTGATTTATACGCATCTATTGTGAATGTCGAAGCTGTAGAAGCTTTACGCATTGGCGCATTTGTACAAGTGCTGATACCTGACCAAACCTATGGCAATGTGATTAGAATTCCTGATTATGTGATTTATGATAATGACGTGGTTTATGTGGTGGCGCGCGGCGCTGTGGATGAACCAAAAGCGGACGCAGATGCCACGCCAAATGCCACGACCAAAACCACGGCTACAGCATCGACAGCTACAGATGCTGAACGACAGGCGAAACGCAAAGCCAGACGTGAAGCGCGGCTTAAAGCAGGTGGACAAGATGGCGCTAACAGGCCGAAGCAGGCACAAGCCAAACAAGTTGCGACAGAAGTTGCGGTTGAAAAAGTAGAAGATAATTCTCAAAAAGAAGAGACTGACAAAGCTGAGACAGCAAAAAGTGCGGCTGACAGGCCTCAACGTGCCAATAAAGCCAAGGCAAAACAGGCCGAATTAAAAGAAAATGAACGGCGTTTAGAGGCTGTGAAGGTAACTATACTTGGTTATGACGGTGATCAGATTATCATTGCTAATATTGAGAATGGTGAGACTCCGCTTATGGCAGGTGACAGTATTTTGAAAACCCGTTTATCACTCGCTGGCAAAGGTGTTTTGGTGATTACTAGTGAAGAATCTGCCCGAAAACAAGCCGAAGCTCTTAAAAAATTAAAAGAAAACGCCGAGGCAGGTGATGCCGATGGCAACCGCCGATTTGGCCGCCGTGGTGCGGCTAATGTATTTGGTGGCGGTGGTGGTGGCGGCAGACGCTAAATAAAGTGATGGAGACGCTTAAATGATGAAACAATATAATGGCGGTTTGATTAGCTTTTTTGTGCGCCATAAAACCGCGGCAAATCTATTGATGTTCCTTATCATGATAATTGGTGGGGCGGCATTATTAAAGCTCAATACCCAATTAATGCCCGATACGGAGCGTAAATCGCTCACTGTAAGTGTGGCTTGGGCAGGCGCGAGCGCCGAAGATGTTGAAACATCAATAGTGAGCCTGATTGAACCGCAGATAAAACAGCTCGATAATATTCAATTTATCTTCAGCAATTCTGCCGAAGGCCGTGCGACCATACGTGTGCAGTTTAAACCTGCGGCAAACTTAACTGAAATGCTAAACCAAGTGGAAAGTTTAGTTGGAAATATTGGCAATTTACCTGCCGAAGCCAGCACCCCCACTGTCAGCAAAAGTGTGTTTTCGGAAACCGTAGCAAAACTGGCTGTATATGGAGATATAAGTGAAAAAAGCCTTATTCTTTATGCGCTAAAAGTGCGTGATGGGTTATTGCGTGCGGGCATTGAAAAAATTGATTTTCAAGGCGTTCGAAACCAACAAATAAATTTGGAAATTGACCCGATTAAATTGGAGCGGCTTAATTTGTCACTCTCTGATATTTCTGGAAAAATAAATAATAATTTAAGCAGTAATTCTGCCGGTGACTTACAGGCTTCTATTGAGAAGAAATTGCGCACAATAGGTGGAGATAATGACATTAGTTCATTATCCAACATTGAAGTGCTGAACAGCCAAAATAACAGCCAGCTTTACTTGAAAGACATTGCTAACATTGCCACAGAATTCAACCCAACCCAAACCGTTGGTGAGATTAATGGCATGCCTGCGATAATGTTGCTTGTGAAACGAAGCATCAGCGCTGACACAGTTAAAATTATTGGCCAACTGGAGACTTATCTTGCCACTGGATTGCACGTATTTCCTGAAAATCTGAATGTGGAATTATTCCAAACCGATGGCAAATATGTGCAAGAACGCATTAGCCTGCTGATTGACAATGGCTTATCTGGTATGGTTTTGGTGGTGATATTTTTATTCATCTTCCTTAATGTGCGCATGGCATTTTGGGTGGCCGCAGGTGTGCCTGTGGCTATTTTGGCAACCATGATTATTATGTATTTATTTGGCAATTCAATAAATATGATCTCGATGTTTGCTTTACTGATGATGCTTGGCATTATTGTAGATGACGCCATTGTGGTGGCCGAAGAGGCCGAAACATTGATGGCAAAAGGTTTAACTGCCACCGAAGCGGCTGAGCAATCGGCCAAGAAAATGTTTAAGCCTGTATTGGCTGCTGCCATAACCACCATTGCGGCTTTCATTCCGCTGACCATTATTGATGGCTCGTTGGGGCAGATATTAATTGTATTCCCCATCGTTGTGATCTCGGTATTGGTGGCATCATTGGTAGAGTGTTTTTTCATTCTACCTGGGCATTTACGTTATGTGAAAAACAACATAAACAAGCCAAACATGTTCAGACGTGGTTTTAACACTGGATTTGAATTTTTTAAGTATAAGCTGTTTTTGCCTGTTGTGGCACTATCCGTAAGGTGGCGCTGGGTGGTTTTAACCGCGTCTTTTGCCGTCTTATTAACCGCAGCAGGATATGTTACATCTAACCGTTTGGCATTTGATTTCTTTCCGACAACTGAAAGTGAACGCATTGTTTCGCGCATTCGTTTCGCTGCAGGAACGAACGCTGAGGTTATTCGCCAAGACATAGACAAAGTGAAGCAAGCGCTGTACCAAGCCGAACAAAAACTAAGCCCAGAGAATGAAAAATTAATTGAGATGATATATGTGCGCATTGGTGGCGAAGCCGACCCGCAGGCTTGGGTTGAAGCGCAGCTCACCCGCTCGGAAGACCGCACAATTCGCACACAAACCATTATTGATAAATGGATTGAACTAAGCCCTAAATTACCAACAATTGACCGTTTGGTGATACAAGGCAATAGAAGTGCTGACAGTGAGAGCACTGACGTGAATATAAGGCTTTCTGGCCCTAATTTGGAAATACTCAAAAAATCATCTGAAGATTTGCAAGCCGCGATCTTAAACATACCAGGCGTAACTGCAGCGGATGACGATTTCCCTGAAGGAAAGCGTGAAATATTGATTGAACTGAATGCCAAAGGCAAAATGCTTGGCTTTAGCAGCAACGACATCAACCGCCAATTGCGCGATATATTCCAAGGCACGACTGTAAAAACAATTGCCACTTCAATTGGTGACGTGCCAATTATCATTAAAGGTGAGAATGTTGAGCAATCAATGGCTAATCTTTATAATTTTAGGGTAAAAACCCCACAAGGTTTTTATTTACCGCTTGAGGAAATTGCTAATATTTCTGAGCAAAAAGGCCGTCGCTCGATACGTAAATTTGATGGCCGCACCAGTGTGACCATTACCGCCGATGTTGATGAAGCGGTGATAACAGGTGACACTGCGCGGGCGCTAATTCAGCGTGAAATATTACCATCTATATTGGCGCGTTATGGCATTGAATCGGCCGTTGGCGGGCAAGGTGCTGACCAAGCCCAAGCCGTGGCAGATTTGCAACTGGGTATTGGCATTGCTTTGGCGCTTATTTACATAATTTTGGCATGGGTATTTGGCTCTTATTTACGGCCATTCGCGGTTATGTTCATCATCCCGTTTGGGTTTGTGGGGGCGGTGATCGGCCATATGGTTATGGGTTATGATTTATCAGCGCTCAGCTTATTTGGTTTGTTGGGTCTGGCGGGTATATTGGTTAACGATTCCATTATTCTTGTCGCACGTGTTGAGGAGCATCTTGAAGATGATATGGATATGTATAACGCCGCTATATATGGAGCATGTGACAGGCTAAGAGCGGTTATTTTGACATCACTCACAACGATTGCGGGTTTAACACCGTTACTATTTGAGAAAAGCTTACAGGCCCAATTCCTTTTACCATTAGCAATCACTATGGTCTTTGGCTTGTTGATTGCCACCATACTGGTACTGATATTAGTGCCTGTGATTATATGTTGTATGGATGATATCCATAATTTCTTTAAATGGATGCGCTATGGCCGCGACTGGCGCACACCACATAAACAAGCGGATGCTGTGCTTGAAACTGAAACGGCTTGATAAGCCTTAGCTTAAACACTGTAAATTATGCAGCTTCGAGCAGGTAGAAAACCCAATCTGAGATGAGTTTAAGGCCTGTGACGAATAAAAAGCTATAGCAGATTGTATAGAAATGTTTGGGTGAAACGCTATAGTGCATTTTAATACCTATCCACATGCCGATAGGTGCCAATGGCAATAACACCGCAGAAACCATAAGATTCTGCGTATCGAATTGGCCAAGCATTGTATAAGGGATGAGCTTCACCGCGTTTACAAATGTAAAGAAAAACACGGTTGTTGCTTGGTATAGAGTTTTTTCGAACCTTTGGCTGAGCAAATATGCATCGACAGGGGGGCCACCTGCATGGGCAACAAAGCTTGTAAAACCTGCAACCGCGCCCCAAAAATAGCCAGACTTTGCGCCCATTGGTTTTTCGGGCACTAAATCGACACCGCGCATGATTTTAATTTTTTCGATGAAAAACTTTGCCGAAAATATAACGGCAATGCTGCCTGTGATAAGCCGAACCCAAGCTTCATGCAAAAACCCAAAGCTAAAAGAACCAAGCAGAATGCCGATAAAAGCTGCAGGAATGAGAATGAATAGGATTTCCTTATTCCATTTATTGCGGAACGCCCAAATGCCCAGCATATCCATAACCACTAAAATGGGTAACATAATGGCGGCCGCTGTGCTTACAGGCATTAACAAGGCGATAAGTGGCACTGAAATAACCCCTAAACCGCCACCAAAGCCGCCTTTACCCATGCCTGTAATGAATATTGCCGGCACAGCAAGCAGATAAAAAATAGGGTTTGAAAGATATTCCATAGAGCAAACTTATACTTTTGAATTAACGTTAACTTCCACTTAGCATAACGAACTAATGAGGGTCTAGCGTTAATTATAATATTATCTGTTTTGACAACGGCCTTGCATAATAACAAATATTATACTATATGGTATAGTATGAACACAAAAAATAGCCGTAAAAAACAATCTATTATTGACATGGTGGTGCTTGGAATTTTAACCAAACAACCGATGAACGCCTATGCTTTGGCCCAATATGTTGAGCATAACAACGTCACTAGATTGGTTAAATTAAGCACGCCTGCCATTTATAAAAGCTGCAAACGCCTTTATGAGCAAAATTGCTTGGCGGGCGAGCTAAAGCGTGATGGAGAGGCACCTGAGAAAACTTTATATCGGGTGAGCGCCATTGGCAAAGCACGGTTTGACGAATTGATGAGCCATTTTGCAAGCCATATTGCGCCTTTTTACTTTGACATTAACAGTGTGGTCTACAGCCTTGAAGGCATGGAATTTGAGCCTGCATTGCAGCTGATTGATACCTATACCGCGGAAATTAAGGCCATGCAGGCATGGTTAATACCGCATTCCAAAGAAGACCAAGCCAATGCCACTTTTGCGGCACGCATGATTGTGAAACAATATGTAATGACCGTGGATGTATTGGTGCGTTGGATAGATGAATTTAGAGAGGAATATATAAAAGCTCATAAATAGACTGAATTTTGAAGTGGTATCTATGGGGTATTTTGCCTCATTTTTTTGAAACAATTACTATACTATATAGTATTATTTAATATAGGAATAAATATGAACATCGTAAAACTGGATAATGTAAGTAAAAAGTTTGAACAAGGCGGGCGAACATTCACCGCGCTTGATAAAGTGAATATTGACATTCAAAAAGGTCAATATGTGGCGATTATTGGTAAATCGGGCAGTGGTAAATCTACAATGTTAAATTTAATCACGGGCATTGACCACCCAAGTGAGGGTGAGCTTAAGGTAGACAATACCCAAATTCATGAATTTGGCGAAAGTAGCCTGGCAGCATGGCGCGGAAAAAATATTGGCATTATATTTCAATTCTTTCAGCTCATTCCAACTTTAACCATTAAGGAAAACCTACTTTTGGCAATGGAATTTGTGAACGTAATTCCTAAAAAGCAGCGCCAAAAACGTGTGTCTATGTTGCTTGACCAAGTGGGCATATTATCTCATGCTGATAAATTTCCTTCGGCGCTTTCGGGCGGGGAGCAACAACGTGCCGCCATTGCACGGGCATTGGCCAACAAACCCGACATATTGGTAGCTGATGAACCAACGGGAAATTTAGACAGTGAAACCGCGCAATCTGTGAAGAAGATATTTGCCGATTTAGTAAAAGCAGGAACAACCGTAATTGTGGTGACTCATGAGGACATTACAGGCACTGCATATGACCAAGTGATCCGCTTGCAGGACGGTAAAATTATCAGTCAAAGTGAGGTGGCATAATGCCGATTATCATTAGAAAATCTATCCGCGATATGATGATGAGGTGGCGCGCCACTTTATTGGCAATATTTGCGCTGACCATTGGTTTATGGGGTGTTGGCACATTGCTAACTTCGGTTTACATTCTGACCAATGACTTAAACCAGAATTTTAAAAATACCAACCCACCACATTTAATTATTGAATCGATGGATTTTGATGAATTGGACATTGAACAATTACTAAACATGCCTGCAGTTGAGACAATAGAATTTAGAGACAAAAGCATGCTGCGTGTTGAAATTAGACCCAATGCTTGGTTGCCCATTATAGTTTTTGGAGTTGAAGATTTTACCCAAATGTCATTGGCTAAATTCAACCCTTTTGCGGGGGAGTTCCCACCTAAATTGGGCAGCCTTGCCATTGAACGTAATGGCAGCCAACTGATAAAGCAAAATGATGTGTCTTTATCTGAGCTTAATGTTGGCAGTGTGGCGCGCATTCAATCTAAAGGCAAATTAGTTACCAGTGATGTTTCGTCGGTTATATTTGACCCTGGCCAAGCGCCATCGACACAGGATGCGGTTATATATGCTTATACTGATATGCAAAATTATACGCGTTTATCGGGCAAGCCAGCACGCCAACGGATGATAATACGGTTTAAAAATGTGCAAACAAAAAGTGATGTTGAAGCAGAATATACTAAGATTAGCGCGGTTTTAAACGGTCAGAATATTAATGTGAAATCATATAAAATTCCGCAATTTGATGAGCATCCGCACCAGTTCCAATTGAACACCATTCTTTATATTAATGTGATGATCGGGTTTTTGTCTTTTGTGATTTCGATGGTGCTGATTAGCCAGTTGATGAATAGTGTATTCACCCAAGAAATTAGGCAAATTGGCATTATGAAGGCCATGGGTGGCACGCGTGGGCATATATTTATGAATTATGCCTTTTACATTTTGGCAATATCTATTGTTTCTATTGTCATTGGTGTGCCGTTGGCCATTGCCACTGGTAAAGCTTTCTCTAGTTTTATCGCTAGCATGATAAATTTTGATATTTTGACCACTCAACTACCAATTTTTATTGCGGTTATTTTAATTGTGTTGGGGTTGGTTATGCCGTTTATATTTTCGCTAGCTTCATTACGAAAGGGAATACATATTTCGATAAATGATGCTTTGGGTGACTATGGCATTGATGCGGATAGCCAAACCAGCGCTCAGAATGCATTTGGTTTTGGATCTAGCAGCTTATCACTTTCGGTTCGTAATGTTGCGCGGCGTAAAACCCGCATGATGGTAACCGTAGCAACCATGGCGCTCGGAGCGGCCATATTTCTAACAGGCTTTAATGCCCGCGAAAGTCTGAAAACATTTTTGGATAATAATGTAGCTGCCATGCAATTTGACATACGTGTGGTATTGGCAAAAAATACCGACCGTGATGTTGCCATTGCACCATTTGCCGATATAGCCGCCATTAAAAGCATAGATACATGGGTGGGGGTGCGTGGTAAAATTGACCGTAAAGACGGCAGTAAAACCGCCAGTGTTTTGATGGTCGCATCGCCATTTGACAACCAATTAAATAAGCATGATTTAATTAACGGGACATGGCTGAGCAATTCTGAACAATTTGAATTTGTTGCTAACCAACAAGCTGCGCTGGAACTTAAACCCGCTATTGTCGGCAATCGTTACAAGTTGAACTTAAATGGCCGACAAATTGATGCCAAATTAATGGGCATTGTACGCGAGTTTGATGAAAAAAAAATATACATCGACCAAGCTAAATATAACGCCATTGCCAACCCGACTGAACAGGTGAATATATTAATGATGAGCCTAAATAGCCGTGATTATGATAATGTAATTGTCGCCAAACAACATGTTGAGCAGGTGATTGAGGCCAATGAAATTGATGTGATGTATACTGTTTCACAAATTGAATGGACAAAGATTTTATTTGATCACCTAAACATAATTTTAATGGTGATTTTGTTTTTATCACTTCTGGTTTTGTCGGTATCATCGCTTGGCATGGCATCGGCAATGGGTATAAATGTGATGGAGCGCACGCGTGAAATTGGTGTATTACGCGCCATTGGTGCGACGCCCAAACAGGTGATTAGTTTATTTGTAACCGAAGGGTTTATTGTGAGTGGTATAAGCGTATTGCTTGGCCTCATCATCGCGCAGCCATTGAGCAATTTTGCCGCTACGTTTTTTGGGGAATTGATATTGGGTGAAGATACCCCGCTTGAATATGTATTTAGCCTTGAAGGGTTTTTGATTACCCTAGTGGTTACATTGGCTTTTGGTTATATTGCGAGCCGCATACCTGCTGGCAAAGCCACAAGAACAACCGTAAGACAGGCGATTGCTTATGAATAATCAAATGCCCCCAATGTTCAGCATTGGGGGCATATTAAAAATTTAAAGACTGATTATTTACGCATTGAGGGCAGAAAAAGCCATAAAGCCAATGCATAACATACTAACCACCCAAAAAGATGAGCGCATGAAACTTTGTTTTAGCCAATAGCTGAAACTAAAGCCAATACGCGCCCCAAGATAAACCTGTGAAACGAGGATTGTTGTTTCCGTAGAGGCGCCCAAAGCGATGACGATAAATGCCAAAGGAATAAACATAACTGCGGATTCGATATTATTTTGCAACGCGCGCGCACTGCGCCCCGTTAACCCCTCACTACCTAAGTGTTTTGACCTATCGGTTAGCACAAACGATGCGCCATTAAGCCAGACTGTGTTGATATGTTGAACCAAAACTGAGGTAACGACCAAAAGGCTCATGCCGCTAATGGCAAAATATTCATTCATAATAATCTCCAAAAAATAATTTGCGCATTTATACCTTGTGCAATATAGTTCGCCAATAGTTAAATTTTAACAATGAATGTGTATAGATATTCAGCATGCAAGATTTAGAACCAATTATTGCCATAGATAAAACAGGTACATTTAGTGCTGCCGCTAGGCTTCTAAAAACCACTCACACCACCATCGCCCGAAAAATACGTAATTTGGAAACACATTATGGCACGCAATTAATAAAGCGTGACGGCGACCGGCTTTCACTCACCATTGAAGGCGAGAAGCTCCTACACACGGCACTTGAAATTAATGACAGACTAATGCTGTTGGAGCGTGACATAGCAGGGGTTGATAATAAACTGGATGGCAAAATTACATTGACGACTGTTGACATACTGGCATGGCAGCATATGTCTATATTTGCGAAATTCACCCAGAAATATCCCAATATTGAGTTGAACATAGAAACAGACGCGCAGGTAAAATTGCTTTCCAGACGTGAAGCTGAAGTTGCCTTGCGGCTGACCAATAGCCCTGAAGAATATTTATATGGTAGAATTGTCGGGAAGTTTGAGTTTTCACCCTATATAAACCGTCAAACATTTGAGGAATGCGGTGCGCCACAAGATTTAAACCAGCTTGTTTGGATGAATTATAATGGGCAGGATTGTGCGTCATTATCCAACAAATGGATGAAGAAGCATAATATCAGCGCGCCAATATCGGCACGGATATCCACCCCATTAATGATGCTAAAGGCAGTCGAACAAGGCATGGGTGTGGGGTTTTTACCCTCGGTAATAGCCGATGAAAACCAACATTTAATGCGGCTATCGCATGAGATTGCATTTGAACTGAATATATGGTTATTGGCACCGATGGAGTTGAAAAACACAGCCCGCATCGGTGCTATTTTTGAGGCGTTTAAGTGAGCCTAATTGGCCCCTTGCCTATTTCACTATTGGAAATTACATTGCACCCATCAAAAGATGGTAAATGATATAGAAAATAGACCCTGTACCCATAACAAAAGCAGGCACGCGCACAAATGAAATGCCTGTGTAATAGAGAATGGCAAAAGCTGCGCGACCCACCACAAATACCATAGCGGCTATTTCCACCCCATTGCCTTGTAAGCCCAAAATGGCAGCGGCTGCTAACACAGGCACGCCATAAGCAGCTGATTCAACCTGATTTTTATAGGCATTGGAAATTCTTTTTGCCAATGGCGATTTTTCTACCGAGGCACGATTTGCTGAAAAGCCAAATTTGAAGCCGAGCGTGACGTAAGTGAACATAATTTCAATGCCAACCATTATGAGAGTTATAAATGCAAACATAACTAATGCAGTCGTAAATGACATAATTTTTCCTTTATAATTTTTAATATTAAACTTGAATCGAGGGGAAATTCGATTAAACTATCCACATGGATTTAATCGAATATATCCATGTGGATAGAATTGTCAAGTCGGAGTTTAAATTAATGTCTCGTGAAAAGAAAATCACCCCCGAAAACGCCATCAAAGCTGCGTTAACTTTATTTTGGCAATATGGGTATAACCAGTTAGGCACAAGACAATTAGAGCAAGAAACTGGGATCACCCGTTTTAGCTTACAAACCAGTTACGGTGGCAAAATGTCTTTGTTTCTAACCGCGTTAGATGCTTATTTAGATACTTTTGAAACCCACGCTGCCCCCAAAATGACCGATGGAAAATTAGAAAATTTAGCAAAATGGTTTGAAATGCGACCAAGCCCGCCAATTTTTATCGAAATATCGAGCCAAGGTTGTTTTTTGCTAAATACAGCGATTGAATTTTCATCGACTAATACAGAAGTGAACAAACGAATTGAACGGTTTTATGGCATTGTACGGAGCGGGCTTAACAATGCTTTAACCGCCATCAAACAAAATCAAGCTGTTGCCGATGATTTTGACGTTGAAGCTATGACCGAAGCCTTATTAGGCGCGACAATAGGCTTAAATGTTGTTATCCGCGCAGCAGGCGACAATGCCGCCGGGCAGAAAATGGCCGATGGAATGGGTAAATTAATTAGAGAGTGGGCGATTGATGGATAGCTGGTTGGACAGAATTTTACTCGTTTAGAAGCCATTTATTAAGCGCCGCGCTGACTTGCTTTGGGTGTTCCAATGGTGAGAAATGTGCGCACTGTTCTATGATAACTAAAGTTGAGTTTTTGATTTGGTGAGCGATTTTTATGTTTTCATCGGCACGACATAGTTTATCTTGTTGGCCTGCCAGAACCAAGGTTGGGCAATTGATATTGGGGATGGTGGCATAGCCATCTGGTCTGTTCAGCAACGCATTATTCTGGGTTTCGTGTTGCTTGGCGGTTGAACTCATAATGCTGGCATTGATGAGTGACATAAATTCTAAATCATCATGACGGCTTGGGTGCACCAAACGTGGTAGCCAGTTACCGATTAATATTTCGACACCGTTTTCATTCACTTGATCTATTAGGCCTTGGCGGTAAGCCGCTTCGCCTTCCATTTTGAGTAACATGCTGCTATTTAGTAGCGCCAATTTCTCGATTCTCTCTGGAGCTTGGCGATACATTTCGACCGCGATGATGCCGCCCATTGAATGACCTGCAACAAATAGCTTACCTGTATTTTCGGCCAGTATTTTGCGGGCTATCTGTTCGATGCTTGTCATTTGGCTTACATTGGCGATGATTGGACTGTAATCGGCCAATGGTTTGACTATAAATTGCCAAATTTGTGGGTCTGAAATCAATCCTGGTATGAGAATGAGCTTTGGCATTTAGTTATACCTCGGTGATAAATTTATATTCGATCACTTGATGATACGCTTCACCCGCTCGCAGTGGTTGGGTTGGGAAATGGGCTATATTAGGGCCATTGGGATAATCTTGCGCTTCGAGGCAAAAGCCTGCGGCTTTATCGACTATTTTTCCATCGCGTAATTTAGTTTCACGTAGGTTTGCATTGGTATAGAATTGCAAACAAGGCTGTGTGGTATTGACTTTCATGGCACGGCCAGATTTGGCGCTACGCACATAGGCACCTTGTTTCATCGCCCCATCATCTGCACCTAAAATATAACTAATATCATACCCACCATTGGCGGCTTTCATAAGTTCTGTGGGGTTTTCGAGGCCGTTGCCAATGCGGGTAAGTTTTCGCAAATCGAATGCGGTTTCATCCACCGCTCTAATCTCGCCTGTGCAAACACTATCGGCATCTAAGGGCGTGATAAAGCCGCTATTCAGTTGGATTTCATGTTCGGCAACATTTGTGCCGACAGGTTTGATGCCATCTAAGTTGAAATAGGCATGATTGGTGATATTGACATAAGTATCTTTGGTGGAGATCGCGTCATATTCATACCGCAATGTGCCACCGTCACTGAGGCTATAGGTGACTGACAAGGTTAATTCTCCTGGATAACCGCATTCACCATCGGCACTTATATAGGTAAATTTAACGCCCTGCCCTTGGGCAATGTCAACGATTTTCGCATCGAAAACTTGTTTGCCAAAGCCTTTAAAACCGCCATGCGCGCTGTGGCCTGCGGCATTGGTGACATCTAGTTTCACCACTTCATCATTTAATATAAATTGAGCATTTTTAATGCGGTTGGCATAACGGCCAACGGTGACGCCCATGCTAGAAGTATGCGCTTCATAACTGGCTATGTCATCAAAGCCGAAGTTAATTTCGTCTATATTTCCATCTTTATCGGCATATTTTACGCTACTAATGGTGGCGCCATATGCACAGAGGCCAATTTGGCATGTGCCGTTATTTAATGTGAAATATTTTACGTTTTTGCCATCTGTTGATGTTCCAAAATCGCTTTCAACTATTGTGACCGCCACTATATGTCCCCACTTCTCAAGGTAAATTATCTCGCAAATAAATGTCTGTTTTTATATCTACAGGTCGGCGTTGATTATCGCCACCTCTATGTTGAGAAATTAGCAATTGCAGAGCATTTTGTGCTTCTTGCGCCACATCTTGGTCGATGAGCGCATTGACCGTGCCATTTAACAATAGCTCACGAGAATAATCGGTTAGATCATGCCCGACGCAAATAATTTCATGTTGTTTTTTGCAATCGACCAACGCTTGGCCAATACCTCTAAGGCCACTGCCTACGCTATAGATTGCCACCAGCTCTTTATCGGCAGAAATTAGTTCGCATGTATGTTTATAGGCTTCATCATAATCGTTCTGAATTTCCCAATGGCTTGAAACTTTTAAGTTTGGTGCATATTCACGCAACGCACTGACAAAACCAAGTTCACGTTCTTGATGGTCAGAATAAATTAAACTATGGCTACCTTTAAACAGGCCAACTGTGCCTTGTTTACCTTGTAAATTTAACGCCACCAAATTGGCCGCAGTGCGACCCGCTGCGCGATTGTTAGGCCCAACATGGCCAATGGTTCGTTGTGTAGAAAGGCTAGAAACCAATGTGACCACGGGAACACCTTGATCACAAATATGATTAACCGCCTCGCGCACAAAAGGGTCTTCCAATGGCATAACCGCCACACCATCGGTGGGTTTGTTGCCAATTTCGCGTAGGTTTTCGGCCAACTTTTGTGGTGAGAAACTTGCCACGCGGTGCAAACGCACGGTGATGCCATCTCTTAATAACGTTTCACCAAGCACTGCGATGCGTTCGGCCAATAGATTTAAAAAGCTGCCATTACCATCGGGCAGCACAACATCCAGTTTAAGTGGCTTATGGCCGGCTTTTTGGGTTTTTAAATCTTGCCCTTGCAAGCGATCAATGGCTTCCCAAACCTTTTTGGCGGTTTGCACATTCACACCACTACGGCCATTTAGCACACGATCGACCGTGGCAAGGCTAACCCCCGCCTCACGCACTATATCTGACTGTTTTGCCCAGACTTTTGACAAAAAACACCTCATTAAAATAATATTTTACTAAATGATATAATGACATTTATTCATCTTTCTGTAAATATTTAATTGCAACATTAGTAAGCATAGCAAGTCGTTAATGGATATACACAGGCCTTGTTTATAAAATGCATTGATTCTAGTTTTGATTTGACTTTTGAGGTAAAACACATCAAAAATACGTCAAAAAAATAGCAACAGGGAAATATCATGTATTTGGGATTAGATATTGGCACGTCTGGCATTAAAACTGTTTTGGTGGATGAAGACCAAAACATTGTGGCACAGGCTGACTCGGCTCTAGAAGTAAGCCGCCCGCATGCCATGTGGTCTGAGCAAGCCCCTGCCGATTGGTGGGCCGCAACTTGCGACACTTTAGAACAACTTGCCAAAAGCCACCCTGCCGAAATGGCCAAAGTAAAAGCCATGGGCCTTGCAGGACAAATGCATGGCGCGACTTTACTTGATGCCGATGGCCAAGTGTTACGCCCTGCCATTTTATGGAATGACGGACGTAGTGCCGCTGAATGCACAGAGCTTGAAGAATTAGAGCCTAATTTACGTGCTATATCTGGCAACATTGCTTTCCCTGGTTTTACGGCTCCTAAATTATTGTGGGTTAAGAAAAATGAACCCGAAATTTTTGAAAAAGTGGCAATGGTTTTATTGCCAAAAGATTATGTGCGTTATTTGCTAACTGGCGAATATATCGCCGAAATGTCTGATGCCGCAGGTACATTATGGCTAGACACTGGCGCGCGCGATTGGTCTGAAAAACTATTAACCGCAACTGGTTTAACCAAACAACAAATGCCACGCTTGGTTGAAGGTTCTGACCCTGCAGGTATTTTAACCGATGAATTGGCTGTAAAATTTGGCATGCCAAAAGGCGTTGTGTTGGCAGGTGGTGCAGGCGATAATGCTGGTGGTGCCATTGGTATTGGCGTTGTGGAAGCAGGCCGTGCCTTTTTATCACTTGGTACATCGGGTGTTATCTTTTTATGCAATGATAAATATTCGCCAAACCCCGATGCGGCTGTGCATTCATTCTGCCATGCGATACCTAATGTATGGCATCAAATGAGTGTGATGTTAAACGCTGCAAGTTGCCTAACATGGGTGACAAAGCTTACAGGCGCTGAAAATGAAGGTGAGCTAATTGCCGAAATTGAAGCCAGTGAACGTAATGATGACAGCAAGCTAATTTTCTTACCTTATTTAAGCGGTGAACGCACACCACATAACGACCCCAATGCCATGGGTGTATTTTTTGGCATGACACCAGATACCGACCGCGCTGCTTTAGGCCGCGCTGTACTTGAGGGTGTATCATTCTGTTTTGCCGATGGTTTGGACAGCATGCTTAGTGCTGGCGCTTCTATTGAGCAAGTTTCAGTCATTGGTGGCGGATCACGCTCTGAGTTTTGGGGGCAAATGCTCTCTGATGTGCTAGGTTATTCCCTGACCTATCACGAAGGTGGTGAGGTTGGCCCTGCTTATGGCGGCGCCCGCCTTGCGCGCCTTGCTGTAACTGGTGAAAACGCTGCTGATATTTGCACAGCGCCACCTGTTAAAAATGTAGTGACACCCAATGATGATACACGCGAATATTACCAAACACGGTTAGAGCGTTACAGAAGATTATATACATTGTTAAAACCTGAATTTGCGAAATAGACATTAATAAACAACCCTAAAATGGAGATGCAAAATGGCTGAATTTTTTGAAGGCATTGGCAAAATTAAATATGAAGGCAAGGACAGTACAAATGACCTAGCTTTTAAATATTACAACCCAGACCAAGTTGTAATGGGCAAAACAATGGCAGAACATTTGCGTTTTGCCGCTGCTTATTGGCACACATTCTCATGGCCTGGCAGCGACCCTTTTGGTGGCCAAACACTTATGCGCCCTTGGATGGCAGGTGGCGACGAAATGGCTGAAGCTGAATTAAAGCTTGAAGTTGCGTTTGAATTTTTTGAAAAATTAGGCACGCCATATTATTGCTTCCATGACCGTGATGTATCTCCTGAAGGTGCAACACTTGCTGAAACCATGAAGAACCTTGATTATCTTGGTGATAAGCTATTAGCCAAACAAGAAGAAACTGGCGTTAAATTGCTTTGGGGTACGGCTAATATGTTTAGCCATCGTCGTTATATGTCTGGTGCGGCATCTAACCCAGACCCTGATGTAATGACTTATTGTGCAGCTCAGGTACGCCAAGTGTTTAACCTAACCCAAAAATTGGGTGGCGAAAACTATGTACTTTGGGGTGGCCGTGAAGGTTATGAAACTCTGTTAAACACCGATTGGAAAAAAGAAAATGCTCAAATGGGCCGTTTCTTGAACATGGTTGTTGAACATAAGCATAAAATTGGCTTTAAAGGCGCGATTTTAATTGAGCCAAAACCACAAGAACCAACTAAGCATCAATATGACTATGACGCACAAAGCGTACATGCATTCTTGCAACAGCATGGCCTTGAAAATGAAGTGAAACTAAACCTTGAAGCCAACCATGCCACTTTGGCAGGCCATAGCTTTGAGCATGAAATCACTTATGCAGGTATTAATGGTATGCTTGGTTCTATTGATATGAACCGTGGTGACATGCAATCGGGTTGGGATACAGACCAATTCCCGAACAATGTGCCAGACACGACATTAGCTATGTATGCCATTCTTAAACATGGTGGTCTTGGATCGGGCGGCATTAACTTTGACGCCAAAGTTAGACGTCAATCACTTGACTCTGCTGATTTATTCCACGGCCATATTGGTGGCATGGATGTTTGCGCACGGGCATTAATAAATGCTGCTGCAATGCTAGAAGATGGCACAATGCAATCATCTATTGATGATCGTTATGCTGGTTGGGACAATGATTTGGGCAAGAAAATCTTGGCTGGTGAGTTGTCACTAGATGCTTTAGCTGATATTGCAGAGGACAAACAAATTAACCCAGAACCACGTTCGGGCAAACAAGAATGGTACGAAAACCTAGTGAATAGATTCGTATAATCAATATTGAAGGGAATGCTTTTGCGTTTATTGTTAATTTTAGGATCACTTTTTTTGACTACGGCACCCGCCGTGGCGGAAAATGTGACTCCTAAAATTGATCAAGAAGGTGTAATTGTCATTCCCTCTTTTTTAACTGATGACCATATTTCGACCATTGATACGCCTTATAATGGTGGGTGGGAATATTATGTTGGGGGCGGCGCTGCCGCATTTGATTGTAATGACGACCATTACCCTGACCTCTATCTTGCGGGTGGCGAAACCCAAGCAGGCTTATATATAAACCAATCCCAAAGGGGTGGTGCGCTTATATTTGCAAAGTCTAAACACGCCAATTTACAAATTAACAAAGTGATTGGCACATACCCAATCGACATTGATAGTGACGGCATTGTTGATTTAATGACCTTGCGGCACGGCGAAAACATATTGTTTAGAGGGCTTGGAAATTGCCAGTTTGAGCGCGCCAATGAAGCGTGGAATTTTGATGGTGGTGATGAGTGGTCGACAAGTTTTAGCGCCACATGGGAAGACAATAAAGACGGCGGTGAACAAAAATGGCCAACCATAGCCATTGGTAACTATGTCGATCAAAAAGCAGAAGGCACGCCTTGGGGCACTTGCAGTGACAATAAATTATTTCGGCCAAACCAAAATGACAATGGTTTTGGCAAACCTCAAAACTTAAAGGCATATTGCACATTATCTTTATTATTCACCGATTGGAATAGAAGTTCATCGGCATCATTACGGGTAAGTAACGACAGACAATATAATAAAAATGGCCGCGAACAACTGTGGCGCTTGCCTGCAAATTCAGAAGCTTTGGAATATACCAAAAAAGACGGGTTCAAAAAACTTAACATTTGGGGCATGGGCATTGCATCACATGATGTGAACGGTGATGGGTATCCAGATTATTTCCTGACCTCTATGGGTGATAATAAATTACGCCTGAGCCAGATTGAAAACAACAAGCCGATCTATAAAGATCAAGCATTTAAGCTCGGTATCACCGCGCATCGACCATGGGATGAAAGTTCGGTATTGCCATCCACAGGTTGGCATGCGCAATTTGCAGATTTAAATAATGACAGTGATATTGATCTTTTTATCGCCAAGGGCAATGTTGAACAAATGCAAGATTTTGCACTTGATGACCCCAATAACTTATTACTTGGTAAACCTGACGGCAGTTTTTTTGAAGCTGCTGGCCAAGCGGGACTTTTAAGCACAGGACGTTCGCGTGGTGCATTGGTGGTTGATCTTAATTTAGATGGTCTTTTGGACATTTACGAAGTGAACCGAGAAGCCGCACCTGGTGTTGGCATTTGGCGAAATTTGGGCAAAAACAATAATAACATTATATCGGGGCATGATGACGTAGCGCAAAGCCAAAAACAGCGCAGTTTGCCCACAGGCAACTGGCTTGAGTTAACCATGAACCATACCAATTACAACAAAAATGCTATTGGTGGATGGATTGAAGTGAAAACTAGTGCTAAAGTTCAATTTAAAGAAATAACCTTGGGAGGGGGACATGCGAGCGCAATGATGGCGCCGCATCATTTTGGAATTGGAATTGCGCAAAAAGCGCAAGTCCGCATCACATGGCCTGACAGTACAAAAAGTAATTGGATTGAAGTAAAGGCCAACCAATTTGCAACTATACATAGACAAAATTCGGCAGTGACTTTATGGTCGCCGTCAAATACAGCCAAATTATTACAATAGTTAGTTTGGTAATGGGAGGCCCATCTAGGGCAAAACAAGTAACCAGTAATGGTTACAAAATGGGAGAATAAAAATGAGTGTTAAAAAACTTCTTATCACTGCTGCACTTGGTGTAGCAATGTCAGTTTCTGCGACTGTTGCTGCAGTTGCTGCTGATCTTAAAGTTGGTGTATCTTGGTCTAATTTCCAAGAAGAACGCTGGAAAACAGACGAAAAAGCTATCATTGAAGGCCTTGGCGCTGATGCAGACTATATTTCTGCTGATGCCGGTGGTTCACCAGAAAAGCAACTTGCTGACATTGAAAGCCTTATCACTAAGGGTGCAAATGCTATCATCGTTCTTGCGATGGACACAGAAGCTGTAATGCCTGCTGTTTTAGCTGCACAAGCTGAAGGCATTCCTGTTTTGGGTTATGACCGTCTTATCGAAGCTAAAGACGTTTTCTACCTAACATTTGATAATGTTGAAGTGGGTCGTATGCAAGCGCGTGCTGTTTTTGCTGCACAACCTAAAGGTAACTATGTATTCATCAAAGGTTCGCCTACTGATCCGAATGCTGATTTCCTACATGGTGGTCAACTAGAAATTCTTCAAGCTGCTATTGATTCTGGCGACATTAAAGTTGTTGGTGAGCAATATACAGATGGTTGGAAGCCTGAAAATGCACAAAACAACATGGAACAAATCCTAACAGCTAACGACAATAAAGTTGATGCTGTTGTAGCGTCTAACGACGGTACTGCTGGTGGTGTTGTGGCTGCTCTTACAGCTCAAGGCATTGAAGGTATTCCTGTTTCTGGTCAAGATGGTGACCATGCTGCGCTTAACCGTGTTGCACGTGGCCTACAAACTGTTTCAGTTTGGAAAGACGTTCGTGTACTTGGTAAACAAGCTGGTCAAATTGCTGTATCTCTAGCCAAAGGTGAAGCTGTTTCTGGCTCTGCTAAATGGTCTGGTGGTAAAAATGGCGTTGAAATGGATGCTATCTTTGTAGCTCCTGTGCCTATTACAAAAGCTAACTTCAACATTGTTATTGAAGCTGGTCACATTGCTAAAGACGTTGCTTGTGCAAACGCTAATGCTGATGTTGCTGCTTGTAAATAAGCTTAAAATTCAGTTATTTTAACTGAAACCAAAATGGTCAGACTTATATTTTTATAAGTCTGACCTCATATTTAACAAGTGAACAAAATGACAAATATTGATGTAAATAAAACAAAGCAGGATAGCGCGTTGGTGCGCATCATCCGCGCTTCCGAAATCGACACGCGCATGCTTGGCATGATTGTGGTACTAGCCGTCATTTGGCTCGGCTTAAATATAGCCACGGACGGCATTTTCCTGTCGGCTCGAAATCTTTATAATTTAGCTGTACAATCCTCAGTTGTGGGTATTATGGCAACAGGCATGGTGCTGGTCATTGTAGCGCGACATATCGACCTTTCGGTTGGTTCTGTCATGGGCGTTATTGGCATGGTTATCGCTTGGCTTCAGGTTGATATTTTTCCCATTGAAGCAGGCTGGAATTGGCCTTTAACAATTGTATGTGGCATGTCATTAGGTGTATTAATTGGTATGTTCCAAGGCTGGTTTACAGCTTATCGCGGCATTCCTGCCTTTGTGGTAACACTTGGCGGCATGTTGGCCTTTAGGGGCGGTGCATTTTTAGTAACCGATGGCCGAACCGTAGCACCTATGAATAAAACCTACCAACTTTTAGGTGGTGGCATAGATGGTTCAATTGGTGAAACATGGAGCCTAGTATTGGGCATTGCAGCCGTATTAATTGTTGCCTATAGCATGTGGCGCAGCCACGCATCACGTGTAAAACATGGTTTTCCGACAAAACCTGTTTGGTTGCAAATGGCCATGTTCCTAATCATCACTTTAGTGATAGTTGGCTTTGTATACATCATGAATAGCTATAATAGGCCTCGCTCAGAAATTGGCCGTGGCATTCCTGTACCTGTGCTTATTTTAATTGTTGTGGTCATTATAATGACCTTAATTTCGCGAATTACCAAATTTGGCCGCTATGTTTATGCCATTGGCGCTAACCCCGAAGCTGCAGAACTTTCTGGCATTAATGTTAAAAAAGTTACCATGTGGATTTTCATCATCATGGGTGTTTTATGTGCGATTGCAGCGGTGATCACAACCGCTAGATTAAACGCTGGCACCAACTCAATGGGCGACACAACTGAATTGTTGGTGATTGCTGCAGCCATTATTGGCGGCACGTCCTTAGCGGGTGGCGAGGGTTCAATTCCTGGTGCTATACTTGGTGCGGTGATTATGCAATCTATCGAAAATGCTATGGTACTTTTGGGTGCAGGTAGTGGTGAACGTATGGTGGTTATGGGCTTAGTGCTGATTGCTGCTGTGTGGTTTGATACCGCTTACCAAGCCAGTAAAAAATAAGAGGAAAAAATTATGACAAATTCTGGAACACCTCTTATCGAGATGAAGAATATTAGCAAACGCTTTGGTGGTGTGCATGCGGTTGAAGATGTATCTATCAACCTCTACCCCGGTGAAGTGGTGGGTGTGCTTGGCCATAATGGTGCTGGCAAATCGACATTGATGAAAATGCTTTCGGGCGCTGAAACAGTTGATGAAGGTGAAATTATTGTCAACGGCAAAAAAGTGGTGATGAAAAGCCCACGCGACAGCCGTGCATGTGGCATTGAAACCATTTACCAAACATTGGCTTTAGCAGGTACATTAGATGCATCTGCTAACTTGTTTTTAGGGCGCGAGCTTACCAATGCATTTGGCGTTTTGGACGATGCCCAAATGGAGCTTGAAACGCGTAAAGCGATGAAAAGCTTGAACCCTAACTTCACCAACATTACCGCGCCAGTAAGCTCTATGTCGGGCGGGCAACGCCAAGTTGTTGCCATTGGCCGTGCTATTTATTTCAATGCTAAAACATTGGTTATGGATGAGCCTACTGCGGCTTTGGGGCCGTCTGAAACCGCTATGGTGAAAGATCTAACCATCAAGCTGAAATCTGAAGGCATTGGTATTTTCCTCATCTCGCATGACATGGCCGACGTATTCGACCTGTGTGACCGCGTGATGGTGATGAAAAATGGTAAAGACGTGGGCAGCTTTAAAATTGATGAAGTGACACGTGATGACATTTTAAGCCTCATCATTGGTGGTAAATTACCTGATGATTGGAAGCCTCGAAACCAATAATCTGGCTAAAACCGACACAAATAAAAGCAGCGACCAATCACTTGGCCGCTGCTTTTTTATTTTATTGTTAGATAAAAATATTAAGCTCTAGAATAAGCATCCCATTCTGGACACCAAGAACCATTTACCAGACGCAAACCTTTTTCGAGGTTGCGGCATAGAGTAATTTCGGATGCACTAAGTTCTATTTTACGAGCTTCGAAATTCTCGATAATACGTTGTTTTTTGCCTGAAGACGGGATAACAATTTGGCCTTGGCTCATAAGATACGCCAATGAAATTTGTGCAGCCGTCGCACCGCCATGATTTTTGCCAATTTCTATCAGCACTTCATCACCCACAACTGCACCACGTGCCAGTGGAGAGAAAGCTGTGATGGAAATACCTAATGATTTGCAATGATCTACAATCGCATCATTTTGCATATATACATGCGATTCAACTTGATTGGTCATCACTTGACGATCGCCTAGCAATGCAACAGCCTGATCGAGTAATGGAATTGTGAAGTTAGACAGACCTATTGTTTTTGTCATGCCGCTATCTAAACATTCGGCAAATTGGCTCATATATTCTTCCATCGGATATTCGCCGCCAATAGATGGATAATGTAAAAGCAACATGTCAACGGGGCCCATGCCAAGTTTATCGAGGCTTTCTTGAGTTGAGCTAAGCACTGCACCTGGTGCAAAATTCTCGGGTTTCACTTTTGTGGTGATATGCACTTCACTGCGAGACAAGCCACTGTCTTTAATTGCGCGACCCACCTCTTCTTCATTATCATACCCTTGAGCGCCATCAATGTGCCGACACCCTGCTTCTAACGCCCATAAGGTGCCTTGATAAGCTTCTTCACCAGGGCGATTCCAAGTGCCATAACCCATTTGCAACATGCCTGCGACTTGCTTTTCTTCGCTCATAATTTCATCCTCAAATATTAGTATGTGAATTAACGTTAATACTTAAATAATACAATTGCAACTAAAGTCAAAGTGTTTAATTTAATTAGCAGCAAACATATTTTACCCAGAGGACGCCAAATGAGCCAAATATCAGATTGGGATGACGCTTATAATAACCGAAAATATGTACCCAATGTAGATGAAATTGTTAGCAAATGGCAGAGCCAAGCTGCTAATTTTCGTCTTCAAATGCAAAAAGATGGCAGGGTGGAAATTGATGTTGCCTATGGCAAAGGTCCACGTGAGAAATTTGATATTTTTATGCCTACATGCAAGCCCAAGGGATTGGCAGTTTTTGTACATGGCGGATATTGGCTGCGGTTTGACAAAAGCTACTGGTCGCACCTTGCCAAAGGTGCACTAGACAACGGTTATGCCATTGCCATACCAAGTTACGACCTAGCCCCAGATGTGAGTGTTTCTGAAATTACCATACAAATTGCACGGGCGATTGAAACAGCCGCGAACTTTGTGAGGGGCGATATTTATTTAGCGGGCCATAGCGCGGGTGGGCAACTGGTGTGCCGTATGATTTGCCAAAATTCTCCATTGGCAATAGATGTACAAAGCCGCATAAAAAAAGTAACGACCATTAGCGGTGTACATGATTTGCGCCCTCTTTTAAAAACTGAGTTAAACCAAGTCTTAAAGCTTGACCGCAAACAAACTGCAGACGAAAGCCCCGCCTTGCTTTGCCCTATAATTGGCGCTAAATTAACTTGCATTGTTGGCACAAGTGAGCGTAAAGAATTTATCAGACAAAGTGAGTTTATCGCCAATATTTGGACAGGGTTAGGCGCCGATACTATAATTGAATATCATGAAGCAAAAAACCACTTCACAGTGATTGAGGAATTAGAATTATCCAATAGTCAAATCACAACCGCATTTGTGGAAAATATTTAACAACAGATTCATTTGATTCGACTTTATTTGCAATTTACTATAGTTAATGAATATTGAGTTTTGTAACTGAGTCTGGTTTTGTGATGCGTAAATTTTGGTTCCCTGCGGTTTTATTTTCTGCTTTATTTCTAAGTTCTTGTGCCTTGGTACCAGGCGGCGAAGTGTTTTTATCAGAGGCCGATAAAAAAACCTCTGAAGAGAACCCATCAATTACACTTGAACAAATCGAATTTCATAAAATTACATCTACAAATACGAAGCGTAAACTTAAACGAAGTGGCGCCCCGCACCGAAACACTAAATTAGAGCAGCAAGTATCAAGTTACGTCTATAAAGTTGGTGCTGGTGATGTACTAAGGGTTATTGTTTGGGAACATCCAGAGCTTTTAAATTTAGGTACCAAAGAATCTGTCATTCCCGTGAGCGGCTTTGATGTAGATAATAAGGGCTTTATTTTCTACCCATATGTTGGCCGTTTTCATGTCGCTGGTCAGTCAATATTTGCAATACAGGCCTCATTAAGTACGGCATTGGCTAAATATATTGAAAACCCGCAACTATCTGTAAAGGTTACAAAATACCTATCTAAGAAAATTTATTTAACTGGCCAAGTAAATAAACCTATACCTCAAATACTGAACAATCAAGCAGTGACCTTGTTTGACGCGTTGACCGCCG